>NZ_QWGL01000037.1:0-22369 GCF_003435375.1 Clostridium sp. AM34-11AC
AATATAAATGTGTAATATCTAATCTTAAGTTTATGATGTTGGTCTGAGCGGGAGGTTCAGAGTTACCCATATGATTAACTTGTTGTCCCAGATAACAGCAAATTATTTTCTTGCGAAGCCAAGAGCTACCGGCATATATGTAAAAATGGAGGTCCGGGAGCATATCTTTGTGCCGCTGGGCAACGGAACCCTGTTCTTAGGAGTTGTGTTTGGACTGGAACATCTCCTCGCCAGCGGCATGATCGAAAAGATGCTGAAGGTCATTGCAATCCAGAGTGAGCACTGCGCACCGTTTGCGGAGGCGGTAAAACAGGGATTAAAGTCGTATCATTAGAAACTATTTCTCAGTGGAACGCCTCTTTCGCATACTGCTCCAGCTCATCCCTGAAATCCGGGTGCGCGATCGCGATCATGGCCTCGGCGCGCTCTCTTAAGGTCTTTCCGGAGAGGTTCGCAATACCGTACTCGGTCGCAACGCTCTGGATCATGGTACGTGGAGCGGATACGGTGGAGCCGCCCGGAATGAACGGAACGATGTTGGACTTTAAGGTGCCGTCCTTTGCTTTTCTCGCGGAGTTGATGCAGATATATCCTTTTCCTCCGACGGAGCGGTAAGCGCCCTCAAGGAAATCCATTTGTCCACCGATGCCGGAGAGCTGGCGGGTTCCCGCGGACTCAGCATTCTCCTGACCCATCAGGTCAAGCTGCACGCCGCCATTGATGCTGATGACATTCTTCATGGTTCCGATGCGCTGCGGATCATGGACATAATCGAGGTCAGCCGGGTGGAAAAGCTTCGGATTTTCAGAGATCCAGTCATAGAATTCCTGAGATCCCATCGCGAGATTCCAGGTGGAGAGACCGGTGTCAAATTCTTTCTTTGCGTTTGTGAGCTTTCCTGCTTTCCAGAGGTTTAAGTAGGCGTCACTGATGGTTCCGGTATGGCAGCCAAGATCCCTGAGATCGGATTCCGCCAGCATGTTCGCAACGGTGAACGGAACGCCGCCGACGCCGAGAGAGAGAACCGCGCCGTCCGGAATCTCGTTTACGACGAGCTTTGCGATCTGGATATCTGTCTCAGACGGAGCTTTGTAGGTTCTTACCGGAAGCGGCTCATGTTCGCCCTCTACGATATAATCCGCTTCGGAGAGATGGACACGGTGGGAACCGTCCACACCCTGAAGCTTCGGATAATGCTCATTGATCTCAAAGATCACAGTTCTTGCACTCTCAAACATGGTTCTCCATGCGAAGTTTGAGATGCCGAGACCGCAGTAGCCGTTCTCATCCGGCGCGGATACCGGGACGAAAGCAACGTCTGTCCGGATATAGCGCTGGCGGTAGAGTGTCGGGAGAAGGCGGAGGACCACCGGCATGAATTTTACGAGACCGCGGGTCTGGAGTTTCCGTTCGTAGTCACCGATATGCCAGCTGTAGTAGGAGAAGCTTTCCTGTTCCGGGTCAGCCTCAACGACCTCGATGCGCGGACGGATCACGAGACCGCCGCGGATCTTAACATCCCTCAAATGCCCTTTTCTTGCAGCAAGTGCTTTATCAAGAAGTTCCGGGAAGCCTCCGCCGAATCCATAATCGACCCAGTCGCCGTCTTTTACGGCTGCCGCAACGGCAGCTTCCGCAGTTACGATCTTACTCTTATAATTTTCCATATGTAATCCTCACTCAATATAAAATATTTTTTTACACAAAAATTTTTCGATTGCACCACACATGTTCATTATAGAAGGTTTTTGGGGTTAAAACAAGAAGATTATCAAGAAACGGGATATGGAAATAACTTTATTTTTCATTAGAAATGTAATATAATGAACCTATCTTACAGGCGGCTGGAATTATATTTTCCGCCCCGGAAAATAATGCATGAGGGGAGTCAAAACATGAAGGATTACATGAAGATCTACCAGGAATGGCTTGCCAATCCGTACTTTGACGAGAAGACAAAAGAAGAGCTTCGGGCAATTGCGAACGATGAAAACGAAATCAAGGAACGTTTCTATATGGATCTGGAGTTTGGTACCGCGGGACTCCGCGGCATCATCGGCGCCGGGATCAACCGTATGAATATCTATACAGTCCGCCGTGCGACCCAGGGACTTGCGAACTATATTATCAAACAGGGCGGAGCCGACAAAGGTGTTGCGATCGCTTTCGATTCCCGCCATATGTCCCCGGAATTTGCCATGGAGGCGGCAATGACACTTGCCGCAAACGGCATTAAGGCGTATAAATTTGAATCCCTTCGCCCGACACCGGAGCTGTCCTTCGCAGTCCGCGAGTTAGGCTGCATCGCCGGTATCAACATCACCGCGAGCCATAACCCGCCGGAATATAACGGATATAAAGTATACTGGGAGGACGGCGCGCAGTTCACACCGCCGTACGACAAAGGTGTGACAGCCGAAGTTCTCGCCATTGAGGATCTTTCTACCGTTAAGACAACGACGGAGGAAGAGGCATTAAAGAGTGGAAAATTCCAGGTTATCGGAAAAGAGATCGATGACAGGTATATCGCCCAGGTGAAAGCCCAGGTCGTAAATCAGGAAGCGATCAACCGCATGCAGAAGGACATCACGATCGTTTACACTCCACTCCACGGAACCGGAAATATCCCGGCCCGCCGCGTGATGAAGGAGATCGGTTTTGAGAATGTCTATGTGGTTCCGGAGCAGGAACTCCCGAACGGCGATTTCCCGACCGTAAGCTACCCGAACCCGGAAGCCGCCGAGGCATTTGAGCTTGGCTTAAAGCTTGCGAAGGAGAAGAACGCGGACCTCGTTCTCGCCACAGACCCGGATGCTGACCGTCTCGGCGTCTATGTAAAAGATACAAAGTCCGGTGAATATATCCCGCTGACCGGAAATATGTCCGGCTCCCTGTTATGTGACTATGTGTTAAGCCAGAAACAGGCAGCAGGAAAGATCCCGGCTGACAGCGAGGTCGTAAAGTCCATCGTTACCACAAATCTGGTTGACGCCGTTGCGAAACACTATGGCTGCAAGCTTGTCGAGGTTCTGACAGGATTCAAGTATATCGGTCAGCAGATCTTAAAAGAAGAGACAACCGGCAAGGGAACCTACATGTTCGGTATGGAGGAGAGCTATGGCTGCCTGATCGGTACATATGCCCGTGATAAGGACGCGATCTCCGCAACTGCCGCCCTCTGTGAGGCTGCCGCTTACTACAAGGAAAAGGGCATGACCTTATGGGATGCGATGGTTGCCATGTACGAGAAGTACGGTTACTACAAGGATACCGTAAAATCCATCGGCTTAAAGGGAATTGAGGGACTTGCGAAGATCCAGGAGATCATGGAGAACTTCCGCAAGAATCCGCCGAAGGCACTTGGCGGTTACGAGGTAACTTCTATCCGTGATTACAAGAAGAACACGATCACAGAGGTTGCGACGGGCGAAGTAAAAGAGACAGGTCTTCCGGAGTCCAATGTTCTCTACTATGATATGAATGACGGCGCATGGCTCTGCATCCGTCCGTCCGGAACTGAGCCGAAGATCAAATTCTACTATGGCGTTAAGGGAACCTCCCTTGATGATGCTGAGGCGAAGTCCAAAGCTGTCGGTGATGAGCTGATGGGCATGGTGGATAAGATGATGTGAGATTCCCGGATGTGGGGATAAATGCAGCGGATATCAGAACGCTGTGAAAGATATGAAATGAATCATTGTCTGGACTGGCTGTGTAAAAACAGCCGTCCGGGCGGACATAGAAAAGCTCCCGGAGAGACTGCAGATCAAAAGCAGTTTTTCTGAGAGCTTTTTAGCTTCCGGGTATTTTTTAGAAACTCGCCGAAAGGGCGATTCGTTACTGTTCACGCCTTGCGCAAACAGTAACTGATTTTGCCGATGCTTCGCATTCCAAATCGGCAAAATCCACTACCACCACTGTACTGTACGGAATTTTCAGTTCAGAAAATTCCTACCCGTGTGCAGTAACGGCGATCCTGCAGATTTCAACGAAACAATTCTACAGGTTTTTGTTCTCAGAGCATTCTTCCTCATACCCCGAATCCGGACCATAAAACTGCTCCAGAAACGTGATATACGCCCTGGCGGCCTTTGGCAGCTGGATACCTTTCTGGAAAATATAGGCGCTGATATAATCGCCGTACCGGTCGGCTTCCGGCTGCATCCAGTCCGGAAGCGGGAATGAGACGATATTATAGTTTTCCACCTGCTCCCGCATCGGGATCAATCCGATTCCGAGATAGTCGGAGCGCTGGATCACGTTGTGGAGCAGGGCGCGGCTGTTGACATAGATGACCTGGGAGATCCTGTTCCAGTTGATGAGCTGCAGCGTCTTGTCATTGTAAACGCTCTCCGCGGCCCGGGTCTTTGTGCTCTCGCTTGGATAGAGGACGAAGTTGTACTGGTACAGCTTTTCCGGTGTCAGGTTATCCAGTTCCTTTAGAATCGGATGTCCTACCCGGCAGAAAAACTGTGTCGGGGACTGGAACAGCGGGCGCGCTTCCAGATGGCGGAAGGTGAGAATTTCCTGGATCTTGTCTGCTTTATGGGCCGGATACATGATAAATCCGATGTCGGCGCGGTTCGTGTAGACATCCTCGATGACTTCATTTCCGGTCATTTCCCGGTAGAAAAAACGGAACGGCGTGTCCGCAAGAGAGTTCACCATGCGGATAAAGGCATCGCTGGCGTGGGAACAGCTGCTGGAGGAGACCCGCAGGCGGTAAGCTTCCGAGTGTTCCTTAAAGGTGGTCTTAAAATGTTTCGCGTGCTCGATGAGATCCCGACTCATGTCGAGAAAGAGCCGTCCGGATTCCGTCGGGATAATTCCGTTTTTTCCGCGGGTAAAGATTGTGAGCCCGTACTCTTTTTCCGTCTCCCTGAGGACCTTGCTGAGATAGGGCTGGGTCACGAAGAGGTGCTTCGCGGCGGCGGAGATGGAACCGCAGTTTGAGATCTCGATGAGGTATTCCATGTTCTGAAGATTCATAGGGATGGTCTCCTTTCTGAAATAAAAGCCAGCCGCCCTGTGGATGTAATCCGGGAACATGATCTATAATATCACGGATATATCACAGCCCGGATGAATACTGACTTATAACGTTTCAGTTATAACGTGATGAAAACGGGAAATTTGTAAAACTCTGTAGAAATGGTATAATCAAGTGTATACCAATCAACCGGATATGTCAAACCAAACAGATATAGAAACTGGCGAGTGATCTGTAACTATTGCATTCCGGGCTATACATAAGGAGGAATCACTATGAGTACGCATCTGCAGTTAGCAAACAGTACGACGATGGCAATTCTCTGTGGAATCACCATTCTGATCGTTCTTCTCCAGCCGGTGATCTTTATGATCGTGGCATTCAAACGCGGAAAAGAACTGAACATGACAGACCAGGAGATGAAGGAAGCCGCACGAAGCAGCGCGATCTTCTCTATTATCCCGTCACTCCCGATCATTGTGAGTTACCTGCTCTTAGTTCCGTCCCTGGGCCGCTATTTCCCGTGGCTCCGCTTAAGCGTTGTAGGGTCCGCGGCATATGAGACCATGGTCGCGAACATGGCGGCAGAAGCGCTGGGCCTGGAATCCATCACCGTCCCGGACATCCCGGCTGATACTTTTGTGTTTATTCTGTTTGTTGTAACAATTGGAATTCTTGGCGGAAATATTTTCAACGTTTTCTTCTTAAAGGCGTACGATAAGAAAGTCGAGTCCATCAAGAACAGCAACGCGAAGCTCGTTCCGATCATCACGACAGCAATGTTCCTCGGTCTCTATGGAACCATGGCAGCTCCGCATTTCACAAATATCGCGAACATCCCGGCGGTTGCAGCGATCCTGGTTGCCGGTATCACATCGATCTTCGTAAACAAGTTTGCGGCGAACCACAAGAAGTTGAAAGAGTTCGCATTCCCGCTCAGCATGATCGTTGGAATGCTCGGTGCATGTGTAGCGAATCTGCTTATTTAGGAGGAAAAACGATATGAAAGATAACAGCTTTTATAATAAGATCCACAGACTCGGAAGAATCACAGTTGTCTGTGCCCTGATCAGCTTCATGGCGGTTCCTTTCGGACTTGCCGCAGTAAATGGAATTTCCATGAATATTCCGGAAATTCTGAAAAATGCGATCCCGCTTCTACTGACATTCAGCATCAGCGGTATCTGTGAGAACCTGTCCTTCATGCCGATCATCGGAAGCGGCGCGCTCTACATGTCCTGTGTTACCGGTAATGTCAGCAATATGAAAGTCCCGGCGGCGGTCAACGCTATGGAAGTTGCAGGATACACAGCCGGAAGTGACCGCGCCGATGTCGTTGCGATCATCGCCGTTGCGGCATCCACATTCGTGACAACAGCCATTGTATTCCTGGGAATGCTGTTCTTAGCTCCGCTCTTTGAGCCGATCTACAACAATGCGTTCTTACAGCCGGCATTCCAGAACATGGTTCCGGCACTTATGGGTGCCCTGTTGTTCCCGTTCATCTTAAAGGCCCCGAAGCAGGCCATCGTTCCGATCGCACTTCCGATCATCGCGATCTTAGTGATCGGTCGCAAGGTGTTCTCCTCAAACCAGAGCTATATTATGGTCGGTGTGATTATTTTGTCGGTGATTTACTCCCTAGCACTTTATAAAAAGGGAAAGATCAGCGCGTAAAGGGAAAATAAGCGTCCTGGTCGGTGGAAAATATGAAAACATGCGGCACAGGCGTAATTTCCTGATAAATTTAAGAAAGGAAGATCCGGAAATTCGGACAAATAATATGGATAAAAAAGAATTTGTCTTAAAAGCAGTTGCAGATAAAAAAGCTCTGATCGTTGATGTCAGCGACAAAATTTTCGACTACGCAGAGGTCGGATTCCATGAATTCAAGACCGCGAAGCTCTACGAGGAAGTCCTGAAAAAAGAGGGATTCCAGGTGGAGATGGGAGTCGGCGGTATGCCGACGGCGTTCAAGGCTGTATACGGAAGCGGAAAGCCGGTGATCGGTTTCCTCGCCGAGTATGACGCCCTGCCGGAGCTGTCCCAGGAAGGCGGCTGCACGATGCGAAAGGAAGCCGCAGGGGACAACCCGGATGGACATGGATGCGGACATAACCTCCTCGGTGCGGGTGCTATGGCGGCAGCGCTTGCTGTAAAAGCTTATATCGAGGAGCACCCGGAAGCGGGAACTGTGATCCTTTTTGGTTGCCCGAGTGAGGAAAAGGGAGACGGAAAGGCAATCATGGCACGAGAAGGTGTATTTGACGGTGTGGATGCTGCTTTTACATGGCATCCGGGCGATAAGAATGCGATCTGGTCCGAGTCTACACTGGCGAATGTCAGCGTGTTCTTCAACTTTAAGGGTGTGACTTCCCACGCGGCAGCAGCCCCGGAACTTGGACGTTCCGCACTGGACGCTGCGGAGCTCATGAGCGTCGGAGTCAACTACCTGCGGGAGCACATTATCTCCGACGCGAGAGTCCACTACGCGTACCGTGATGTAGGAGGAATCGCCCCGAACGTTGTCCAAGGACACAGCAGAGTCCACTATTTTATCCGCGCACCAAAGTCGTGGCAGGTGAAGGAGATCTACAAGCGCGTCGTTGATGTGGCGGAAGGCGCCGCAAAGATGACGGGAACCGAGATGACATACGAGCTTTACGCCGGACTTTCCGACTATATCCCGAACCATGTCCTCTCAGAAGTTCTCCACGAGTCCATGGAGGAGATCGGTGCTCCGAAATACGACGAGGCGGACTTTGCCCTGGCGTCAAAATTCTTCCATGAGACCGCGACACCGGATGAGATGGAGGCAAAGCGCGCCAATATGCGCAGAATGTTTGGCGCAAATCATATCGAGGAGATCGAGGCGCATCCGCTTCATACCGGAATCGCACCGCTTGTCTGGAACGGTAAGGTCCAGGCCGGATCTACAGACGTCGGTGATGCAAGCTATGTGATCCCGACTGCGATGTGTACGACTGCGACTGCAACTCTTGGGACTGCAGCACATACATGGCAGATGACCGCTCACGGAAATACCGGGATCGCACATAAGGCGATGTTAAATGCCGGCGAGGCGATGGCGTTAGCAGCATTAAAGACCATGGAAAGCCCGCAGATCCTGAAAAAAGCTCATGACGAGTGGATGGCGGAGACAAACGGCGAGTACGATTGCCCGATCCCGAAAGAGGTTGGACCGAGGCTGGAGGATTGAATTTCTGATTCCGTAACATAACATGAATGAAGATAAGAACCAGAGGGAGAATGATTCCTTCTGGTTCTTTTTTGCAGCAGGAAATATTTTTTCTGAATCAGAGAATCGCGAAATCACCTTGGCATTTCCGCCTCCTGATGCTAAGATACATATAAAGCGAGCGTGGAAAAAGGAGCGGAGTCAGGGAGATGAAGAAACACAAGGTCTACTTACAGGAGCTGTCAGCAGAGTTTTCGGAGGCAGATTATTCAAAGTTTTATGAAGTTGTCATGCGGCGGATCGAGAACGGAGAGCTTGTTCCGATGAAAAGTGCAAAGAATAACGGGAGGAAGCCGGCACTGCCGCTATGCTTTTGGGAATACGAAAAAGAAGCGGATTATACGGAGCTTTATGAGGAACTGAAATATCGGTATCATCCCAGGATCAATACGTTCTATTACCGAGAACATCCGGAATGCTACGAGAGGGACAGGGAGAAGCTGCAGCTTTTGAGCGATTATCTAAAGGATCATTCGGAGCTTTTGTTGGTTCAGGAAACAATGAATGAGCGCAGCTTTGAGATTTTCCACAGGGAGAAGTATTTCCAGAGAGAGGGCGGTCTTGAGCTTTGTAAGAGAGTTGCGATCACTCCGGAAACGCTGGCTTTTTATGAAACATCAGAGCCGCTTTCTTATTATTCCTGTTCCAAGCAGACACCGCAGAATATTCTGATCATAGAAAATAAGGACACCTTTTTTGATATTCGGAGATATATGAATTCCGGAAATGACAGGATCATGGGAAGGGAGTTCGGTACAGTGATCTACGGAGCCGGAAAAGGAATCTGGAAGACCTTTGAGGATTATGTCAATGGTGCGGAACGATACTTCCTGGGAAAGAATGCATTGTTTTATTTCGGTGATCTTGATTTTGAGGGCATTCTGATCTTTGAACATTTGATCGAGCAGAAGCAGTACCGGGAGAGCGGAATCCATATTTTTAAAGAGGCGTATGAAAAGATGTTAGATAAGGCATGGCAGCTTGGGTTTTCCAGACTACCGGATATGAAGGAAAAGCAGAACGCCAACATCGGAACCAGCTTTTTGTCGGCATTTGATGCGGAGCGGAGGCATCAGATCCGGGAGCTGCTTGATATGGGAAAATACATTCCACAGGAAATTTTAAATGAACATGATTGGTGATAAATGATGATCGATAAAGATTTTTTGAAAAATTTTGATCAGAGAATGAAGTGCGTCGGCCGATATTCGGTGCTTTGCAGCAACAGCTTTGATAAAAAGCTCTGGAAAGAATATGGGATCGAGACACGGGATGAGCAGATGAATATGCTGTTTACATTGCTCCTTTTCATTATGGAGTATTCTCTGCGGGAAGAAAACTGCACGATGGACGAGATCGCGTCATTTGTGGAGGACATCAGCTACGGATATTACGGGCGGAAATTAAACTTTGAGAAAAGTCAGGAATTTGCAAGGTTTATGGTGGAAGATATCCTTGGGAACAGCGGTTCTTCCATGTATTTTAAGGCCTTTGATTATGAAAAACGGACCTATCAGGACATCAATATCCGCTATATTGATAATAAGGTCGTATATCTGGAGAATGGAGTCAGGAGAACCTCCTATTATCTGACGGACGAGGGATATAACATGCTGCTGGCAACAATGGAAATGGAAAATAATATGAAGCTTTCTGTTCACGAAATGCTTTTTAAAATGCATTTGGAAAAGGCAGATTATAACCGGGCTGTCGATGACATCAAAAATATTTTCGGTCAGCTGCGCAAACAGAGCCAGAAGATCGAGGAGGCAATGTTAGCCGTCCGGAGAAACGCTTTATCCTATTCCGTGGAAGAGTATGGAAAATTAGTGGAGGACAATATCAGCACCGTGGTGGAGACCAGGGAAAAGTTCCGGCTCCACCGCGATTTTATTGAAGAAAAAATTGAAGAATTCGAAGAAAAGCAGATGAATGCGGAAGAGTTCACGGAAAAAGAAAAAGCGAATCTGGGAAATCTCAGAACGATCGGACGGTATCTGACGCAGACGCTGGACGAGCATCAGCGGATTCTGGGACAGCACTTTGACCTGAAGAAACTGTACGATGAGGAGTTGGAAAATTATTCCAATATGACATTGGTGCAGCGGTTTCCGTTCCGGAGTGATGTCTATGACAAGATTTTGAAGGATGCGTCACTTCTGAAAAACGCGGATAAAATATTTGCGCCCCTGTTTAGCAGCCGGATAAATAAGATTTTCAACCCGGAAAAAATGATGGAATATCAGAAAAAGCTAAAGAAATCAGATGTGGAAGATGAGTCTATGGAACTGGATTTTGATGAGGAAAAATACAACCGGGAAAAGGAGCAGAGCAGGCAGGAACGGATGAAAAAATATGAGGGCTGCGTCAATGTGATCCTGGAACAGCTGGTAATCCATAAGGAAATGACACTGGAAACATTAAATATCAGCTGTAAAGAGGAAGAACGGGAACGGCTGCTTCCAACTGCGGAAATATTCAGGGAAGTCATCATCGAGTTCCTGACAGCCGGAACGATCGATATCGGGACGATTCAGAAAGAACAGACAGACTATCTCATGGATGCTTCAGAGGGCTTTGTACTGAATGAGATGCTTCTGGCTATTCTGGAAGACCGGAGATACCGGAAAATCGGGAAGATCCATATATTCCCAATGGAAGACGGGAAACATGTACATTTTAAAAACGTGATGGACGAAGCCGGGAACCGGAGAAATTTCAAATGTTCTAACGTGGGCTTTTGCTATGAGGAGAGATAAGAGATGGCATACGAAGCAGAGATGATCACATACAGCCAGAAAATATTTTACTACCTTTTGTGCCATGGAGCATTAAGCGATCTGGACGCGGGAGTCAATGATCTGTACCGTGCCTATGTGGAGCACGAGGAGGTCATGAATTTAGTGAAAAATCAGGCGGAGATTGCGGATTGTAAGATCGAGAGATACGGAACCACGATCTATCTGATGCCGGATATCGACAATAAATATCTTGGATTTACGAAGGCAGATCTGAAAAAAGAATTATGTAAACCCAATGCCACGGACCGAGATTACTATCTGGCTCAGTTTGTGATCCTGACGCTGCTTGCAGAATTCTATGACGGGCAGGGAAGCACCAGCAAATCCAGAGAATTCCTGAAACTCGGAGAGCTGCAGAATATCGTGTCAGAGCGGTTGAAGGCGGGACTCGCGCTTGAACAGGAGAGGGAGCAGGATGGAACGAATCTTTACACCGAGATGTACGAAACTGTTCTGGATTATAAGAGCATGAGTGAAGCTTATGAAGCGTTAAAGAGTGTGGAGGCAGGCAGCCGGTCAAAGTATACGAAGGAAGGATATGTGAGCATTATCTGTAATTTTTTGGACCGACAGGAGCTGATTATCTTTATCCCGGAAGATGAGATGATCAAGACCACAGCAAAACTCGACAACATTATGGAATACAAGATCCTGAACAAGGAAAATTACGCAAGGATCATGGAGACATTGGGGGAGACACATGAGTAAGATATCGCGGATCCGGATTTTAAACCTGAATTACAATAATAATACCATAAAGATCGACGACGAAACCTTTGATCTCGGTGGTCAGAATACGCTGATCTCCCTGCGCAACGGCGGTGGGAAAAGCGTACTGGTGCAGATGATCGTGAGTCTTTTTGTGAACCGGACATACCGGGATTTCGGAGATCGGCCGTTTAAGAGTTATTTTACGACGAACCGTCCGACGTTCCTCATGACGGAATGGATCCTTGACAATGGAATCGATCGTTTTCTGGCGGGGATGATGGTGCGGAAAAACCAGAAGGAAGATAATGACACGGAAGAGCTGGAAATGTACACATTTACCGGGAGCTATTCGAATGGCTGTAAATATGACCTTGACAATCTTCCAATCATTCGACAGGACGGAAATAAAAAGATCCTGAAGGGCTTCGGAGAATGCAAAAATCTTCTGGAAGAGATCAGCAGGAGTGAGCCGGGGAATTTCCGCCTGTATGATATGGCGAGCCAGTACGGGAGACGCCAGTATTTTTCCACACTCCGCCAGTATCAGATCAACAATAAAGAATGGGAGAGCATTATCCGGAAGGTAAACCAGAAGGAGTCCGGGCTTTCGGAGCTGTTCCAGAACGCAAAGGATGAAAAGGATCTGGTGGAAAACTGGTTTCTGCGTCCCATCGAGGATAAATTAAATCAGGAAAAGAATAAGATCGACGAGTTCCGGAAGCTGGCATTCCAGTTTATTGAACAGTACCGGAGCAATCAGTCGAAGATCCGCCGCAAGGGGATCATTGAACAGTATTTTGAGGACACGAAACCGCTGAAAAATATGATTGATGATTATGCGCAGAAAGACCGGGACGCTGTGAACCTAAGAACAGAGATAATCCTCTATGCGAAATCGCTCCGGAAAGAACTGGATCGGCTGCAGACAGAGATCTCTGCCGGTCAGGAGAAGTTCGAACAGATCGAGAGAGAGCAGAGACAGATCGTTTATGAACAGCTCTCCTACCAGATCTATCTCAGTGAGGACCAGAAAACAGAGATCCTTTCACAGAGAGCGCAGCAGGAGATCGAGATCACAAGACTCACGTCTCTGAAGAATCATCTCTTACGAAAGATCGATACGTATGATCTTCATAAGATCTATCTGGAATTAAAGGACTTTGAACGCCAGAAGGCGGAGGTGGACGCGAAACTTCAGGTACTTTTACAGAAAACGGAAGAATCGAAGGATGAGATCGAGAAGATCGGATGCCGCTTATATGCGCTGTATTCGGAAAATGCCAAAAAGCTGAAGGATCAGAGACAGTCGGAGGAGGAAACACTTGCGGAAACGGAAAGAGCCCGGGAAAATGCACAACGGGAGCGGGACGAGAAGGAGCGGGAGATCCGGAAATTAAGCGGAGATATTGGAGCGAAAGAGAGCAGAGTCAGGAGCTATGATGAGGTGGAAGACTCCTTTAACAGGGAGTTTGGCGCCGACCTCAGGAGAAATCTCCTTGGGCTTTATGAAGATGGAGCGCTGGAGATTTTCCGGAAGGAGATCGATGCGGGACTGCAGGAGAAGAAAAATAAGTCGGTGAAATACGCCCGGAAACTTATGGAACAGGAACAGACCCGGAAAAAGCTTTCGCAGGAAGCTTCGGACGGAACTGTGACGTTAAATGACATTGCCCATAAGTTCGACCATGTTTCTGAGAAACTTGCAGATCTGGAAAGACAAAAAACGGAACGTCTGCGGATCATGAAATATGCCAATGTGGACGAAGAACATCTTGACAGAAGAGATCTGATCCTGGATCAGCTTGACGGAAAGATCAGGGAATTAGATGTCGCGAGAAGCAGACTGATTCGGAAAAAGGGGGATCAGGAAAAACATTTCAGACAGTTAAAAGAGGGAAAGATCACGGAGCTTCCGGAAAACATCAGGACTTATATGGAGCAGAACGGGATCGACCTTGTATACGGAATGGAATGGCTCTCAAAAAATGGCAGGACAGCCGAAGAAAATGCCGAACTTGTGAAGAAGAATCCGTTTATTCCCTACTCGATCCTGATGGAACGGTCGTTCCTTGAGCGATTTCAAAAGAACGGGGAGGAATTATATACAAGCTTCCCGATTCCGATCATTGTGAAGGAAGAGCTGGAACAGGAGCAGGAACATGTAGATTCCAGATTTGCGGCTTATGGGAATGTACATTTTTATGTCATGTTCAACACACATCTTCTTGACCGGGAGGAGCTGGAAAAGATTCTGGGGAAGATCCGCCGGGAGATCGAAGATCTGAAAAAGGCGGTGGAGGACAAGGACGCCGATCTTGAGACCTACAGAAGCTACCGGAGTGTGGTTGAAAATCAGACGTTCAGCACGGCTCTCTGTCAGCAGACAGAAAAAGAGATCAATCGTCTGAAGGATGAGAGGACAGCCGTAAAAGGACGTCTGGAAGAGATCTATCGGGAGCAGAGCAGGCTGGAAGAGGAGAAAAAAGAGATCGAAACGCTTGCGGATACGGTAAAGGAACAGATCGATGGCTTAAAGAGAATGGACGTACAGTTTGAGATCCTCCTCAAAAAATATGATCAGTATGAGACGGACCGGACAAGTCTGGAACGTCTGAAAAAGGAGAATCGTGAACTTACGGAGAAGCAGACAGCGCTTTCCGTGCGTCTGGGTGAACTCCGGGAACAGGAGATGGGACTTAGGGCACTGGTGAAGGAATTTGCGGAGAAGATCGACCGCGAGGAGAAGAAACAGGCGGAATTTGAAGAGATCGCGAGAACAGCGGAGAACAGGGATCTGTCTTCTTTGACGCAGATGACCTCGGAAGAGCTGGAAGCGAGATACTATGCGCTGACGAAGGTGATATCGGACAGTGTGGAAGAGCTTCGAAAGTCACAGACGGACTGGATCGGAAGAATCAGCGGGAAGAGGACAGAGCTCAAAAAGAAAAATGAGGACAGTCAGATCCCGGAGAAAGAATACCAGAGTCTCGTGTGTACGGAAGAACAGTATGACGCATGGAAGCGGCAGAAAAAGCAGACGGAGAGGGAACTTAATAAAGCGAACGAAGAAAATACTGCTCTTGGAAGAAAAGAAGGCGCGCTGACAACAACGATCACGCTCTATATGAAGAATCTGAAAAAGGAAACCGGATATGAGCAGCCGGCAGAGAGAAAGACGATCACAGATACGGAATTCGAAAAACGTCTGAATCTCAAGGAATATGAGCTTGCGGCACATCAGAAGAAATTGAGTCAGCTTCGGGAGAGAAATATACAGATAGCTTCGCAGGAGGCAGGCGTGGAGGAATATGTGGATGAGCCGATTCCTGCAGAGTTGATTTCTGGAGATGGTCTGAGTTCTGCAGATGAACGGATGTCTGTGGAGAGTTCGATCGCGTCAGATAGTCTGATTCCAGAGAGTGGGGCTGACGCGCATTCGGAAACCGGAGAGAATAAAATTCTTTTGTCCATTCAGGAGCGGGTCCCGGATGTGCGGAATGAGGAAATGGATGTCATAAAAGGATACCAGAAGGAGATCCGCAGGAAGATCACGGAGAGTTCCAAGGCACTGGACCGGTGCAGGGGTGACGTGTCTGAGCTGATCCGCGTGATCGCGTCCGGAAAAACGTATGCGGATGATTACTTTAAAAAGACTTTCGACAGCCTGCTCTCCCAGACAGCCAGCCCGCGGAATCTGTTCAGGCAGTTTGAAATGAACCGGCAGGCGTATGAAAATCAGCTGGAAAAACTGAAGATCGATCTCGCTCATATCGATGACGAACAGAAAAATCTGGAAATGATGTTTCTGGAATACGTTGAGCAGATCAATGCGAATATCGGCATGATCGATAAGAACTCTACGATCTCTGTGAGAGGAAGAAGTCTGAAAATGCTTCGGATCCAGGTGCCTGACTGGGAGACGGAGAAAGAGCACTTCCGGCTGAAGCTGCATGACTATTTTGAAAATATCGTGAAGCTTGGAATCGAGACGATCGAAAAAAATGGAAACCTGACAGAGTTTCTGGGAAGAGTGATCACCACCAGAAAGCTGTACGATGATGTTGCAGGAATCCAGAACGTGAAGATCCGGCTGTACAAGATCGAGGCGGAGCGCGAAGTGCCGATCTCCTGGTCCGAGGTATCCGCCAACTCCGGCGGCGAAGGATTTTTGTCTGCCTTTGTTATATTGACCTGCCTTTTAAGCTACATGCGGCGCGATGAGACGGATCTCTTTACCTCCGGTGAGGAAGGGAAAGTCCTGATCATGGACAACCCGTTTGCCCAGACAAATGCGGAGCATCTCTTAAAACCCCTGATCGAGATGGCAAAAAAGACAAACACGCAGCTGATCTGTCTTTCCGGCTTAGGCGGCGATTCCATTTACAACCGGTTTGACAATATCTACGTATTAAAGCTTGTCGAATCCAGTATTCGGAATGGGGTACAGAGAGTGGATGTGACCCATATGAAGGGTGAGGAGACGAAACGGATGGTATTGTCGGAGTTTAAGATGGAGCAGATGAGTTTGTTTGAGATGATGGAGGAGTAATAGCCAGGGCATATTTCCAGGACAGAAAAGGAGTAAGAATGTTTTGAACATACAGATTTTTGGCACAAAAAAGTGCAATGATACAAAGAAGGCGGAGCGTTTTTTTAAAGAGCGCGGTATCAAATACCAGTTTATTGACATGAAAGAGAAGGGAATGAGCAAAGGCGAGTTTCGTTCAGTTGCAGAGGTCAACGGCGGAATCGAAAATATGGTCAACTGGGATGGAAAAGATAAGGATACGCTTGCACTGATCAAGTATATCGCGGATGAGGATAAGTTAGAGAAGATTCTGGAAAATCCGTCCGTGATCAGGACGCCGGTTGTAAGAAACGGGAAACAGTCCACACTGGGGTATCAGCCGGAGGTGTGGAAGGAATGGAAGTAATAAGCGGCAGATAGGAGCAGGATGGGAGTGGCTTATCTGCTCATGCTCAGAACACAACTGAAATGAGATCATTTACTGGAAAAGAGGAAATTTTTATGAAACAGGAAACCATAGACAGAATCCGCAAATTCACCGATGACCGCGACTGGGAGCAGTTCCATTCTGCCGCGAACCTTGCGAAATCCATCGTCATCGAGGCAGCAGAACTCCTGGAGTGCTTCCAGTGGAACGATGAGGAGTATGACCTGCAGCATGTAAAAGAGGAGCTGGCGGATGTGATCGTATACTCCCAGAACCTTTTGGACAAGCTGGGACTTGACGCGGATGAGATCGTGAATATGAAGATGGGGATGAACGAGAGAAAGTATCCGGTGGAGAAGGCGAAGGGGAAGTCGGCGAAGTATGATTGCTTGTGAAAGAGTGTAGATATCGCCCAATGGACTGATTCTGAACAGAGGTTATCGCTGGGCATTTAGAATGAAAGAAGCACCAGAACCGGTGATATTGCCGGAAATGGTGCTTCAAGTCTATTTTGAGGTTCAGGCTTCCCTGTCGTTAAGATATTCTGCAAGACTGTAATACAGCTCTCCCTCTCTTCCGCGTGTCTGTTTTGCTGCCGTCATGGAATTTAAGATCGCTTCCTGTTCGGCTTCCGCCGCAGCGAGAAAAGCCCGGTTGATCACATGCTCCGGAATTGCTGATAACTGGAGAAGCTCCTCCTCGCGACCGGATGGGATCCGATTTGCGGTTGTAAAGCCGATCATGACTTCTCCGCTTCCATGTCCTGTATAACCGCCGGTTCGTGCGATGCCGACCCCTGTTCTTTTCAGAATCCGTTTGAGCTGACGGCTTGTCAATGGGAGATCGGTAGCCAGAATGCTCATGATCGAACCTTTGTCTTCTTCGGATGCAGCCATATCATTCTTTTCCTGCTTCCATTCCAGAATTTTTGGACCAACAGCTTCTCCGTTCAGCACAAAGTCTTCGGTTGCACCAAAGTTTGACTGAACCAGAACGCCGATGGTGTATTCCTTTTCACCAATACAGATCACGCGGGACGCAGATCCGATTCCGCCCTTCATGCCGTAGCAGATGGTACCGGCGCCGGCGCCGACATCCCCTTCTTCGAACTCCTCGGCAGCGACCGCAAAAGCCTGCCGCACTTCTTTTTCACCAACTGCACGTTTCTGGATCTGGTTGATCCGGCAGTCATTGCACTCGCCAACGACCGGATTGATGCTCATGGGTTCCAGCCCATCATTCTGGCACTGCTCGATCACGATACCGGCAAGTGCATCCCAAACCTTTCCGACATTTAACGTATTTGTAAGGGCGATCGGCGTTTCAAGGGTCCCAAGCTCTTCTACCTGTACCAGACCGGCACTTTTCCCAAATCCATTGTGGACATAGGCTGCCGCCGTATAGTGATTTGCAAATGCATTGTCCGGTCCAGGGATGATCACGGTCACACCGGTATGATTTTCTTCTGTGTTCACAGTACAGTGTCCTACCAGTACACCAGGTACATCCGTAATCGTATTTCTTTTTCCTGTTTTCACTCTTCCGGGTACGATTCCAAAGTCCCGAATCCGTTTTTTCTCCACGTTGATTTCCTCCTTGGATTTTGTCGGCTATTTCTAATGATTGTATCATAGTTTGTGAGAAATAAAAACAGGATGAGGGGAATTTTCACACCAATCGTATTTATAGGATATTTTATTTACCAACATCCAACGGTGAAATGTTGTCGATAAGCACTTTGCCATTTTTTATGTTAATAGGAAGGAAGAACTATTAAATACGGCAAAATAAAAGTTGAATATTTCATAATAAAATAGATTTATTGCCGATATTATGGTATACTTATAAAAATAGATTTGTGACTGGAAAAGTGATCGCATGAAGAATGTGAGGGAAACTATGCTTGAAAATAAATTAGGTATTACAGATTCTACAGAATTAGCAAGAATGGAAGAAAGAATCAGTAAGCAAAAAGCGCTTGAAATGTTTGAAAGTGGCTTTTTTGAGACATTAGAACCAGGAACTTATAAAAGTCTTGCGATGATCCATCAATGTCTTTTTGATGAGATTTATGATTTTGCCGGTAAATTACGAAAGGTTAATATTTCAAAAGGAAATTTTAGATTTGCTCCGCTGATGTATTTGGAAACAGCGTTACAGAATATAGACAAAATGCCACAGTCAACTTTTGATGAAATTGTCGAAAAATATGTTGAAATGAACGTGGCTCATCCGTTCCGAGAGGGAAATGGGAGAAGTACAAGAATATGGCTTGACTTGATGTTGAAAAAAGAAATCGGCTATGTGGTTGACTGGAGCAAGGTGGATAAAGAAGATTATCTGCTTGCCATGGAGCGAAGTCCTATCAAAGATATCGAAATAAAGTTTCTTCTGAAAAATGCACTTACGGATCATGTAAATGATCGAGAAATTTATATGAAGGGTATTGATCACAGTTATTACTATGAAGGTTATTATGTGTTTAAGATGGAAAATTTGACGGACACAAAGGATTAACTTGATTTAGCGTTAGAAAAGTGGAGGGATATGGATGCAATATCGTTCAGTTAATGAAATAGCGAAAAAATGGAATGTGTCGGAACGAAGCGTTCGAAATTACTGCGCTCAAGGACGAGTAGACGGTGTGTTTCTTAACGGCAAGACTTGGAATATTCCCGAAAATGCAGAGAAGCCGGAGCGTTCCAATAAAAAGAAAGAACAGCCGATTACCTTGCTGGATATTTTGCAGGAGCAGAAGGTAAGTAAGTATTCCGGAGGCATTTACCATAAGACACAGATTGATTTAACATATAACTCCAATCATATCGAGGGCAGCCGTTTGACCCATGATCAGACCAGATACATCTTTGAAACCAATACCATTGGTGTAGAAAAAGAAGTGCTGAATGTGGACGATGTGATTGAAACAGCAAATCACTTCCGTTGTATTGATATGATTATTGGTCATGCAAAGGCAGCACTGACAGAGAAGTTTATCAAGGAACTTCACTTGATTCTGAAAAGTGGTACAAGTGATTCCAGAAAAGATTGGTTCACTGTAGGCGATTATAAAACAATGCCGAATAAAGTTGGCGGCATGGCAACCGCACTTCCGGAAGAAGCTGCCGATAAAATGAAGGCCTTGCTGACGGAATATAACGCCAAGGAAGAAAAGACCTTTGAGGATATTCTGGACTTCCATGTGAAGTTTGAGCGGATCCATCCGTTCCAGAACGGCAATGGCCGTGTGGGCAGATTGATCATGTTTAAGGAGTGCCTGAAATACAATATCGTTCCGTTTATCATTGAGGATAATTTGAAGCTGTCCTATTATCGTGGATTGAAGGAATGGGACAACGAAAAAGGCTATTTGACCGATACCTGCCTGACTGCACAGGACAAGTATAAGGAGTATTTGGATTATTTTAGGATTGCTTATTAAAAGTGGTTCAAAGAGTAAAGTAAAAGGGCAAATTCGCACTTTGAGATAATTAGATGACATACATTTTAAAGACAGGAGTAAGTACATGTTCTATACCAAATGTAGATTGAAAAGGATGGAATAAAAAGCATGGAGAAATTGATCTTTTCGCTGGTTTTGCTATTGACTACAAAAATCATTTATCTGATCACAGGAAGAAACCGACGGCAGATAGCGCGTATCCCCAAAGGGATGGCAATCTTGTGCCAGCCGCCAGGACAACGGTATGTCGCTTATGCAGTAGGCGTATTCCAACTTCTTTTTGTTGCCTTTTTCCTCGTACTTTACATAAAAGACGGCGCACCTGCAGAAGCGCGGCAGATGTGGAGCCTGCTCGTCATAACCTCAATCTTGATCTGCATGCTTCTGATTTTCAGCGGGAATGTGGCAGGTCGGGACTGCGTTTATTTTAACAGCAGGGAAGTCCGGATTGAAAAGCCCTTTCGCAAGTCCAGAACCTTTCAGTGGGAGGAAATCCGAAAAGTAGACGGTAACTTTGACAATGCAGTCAACTTATATCTTCTGGATGGAACCAAGGTTCTTACCGCAAGGCTCGGAATGGTAAATTATGATGTATTTTGCGATATGATCAAGAAAACATGCCCAGAAAAGATTGCCAGCTACTATCGTTCCCATATGTACGAAGAATCGCAAAAATGTATTCTGCGCTATGGCTCCGAGTATTATCTTCTGGCAGCTATGGGCATCGGCATTCTCCTGATTTATATGGCAACTCTGGTGCCCGCAGCAGCGGAGAACAGCATCATACAGCAGTTTCTGCAGGGTGATTTCTCCCAGAGGTTCGCGCTTTTGTTTGCACCTGTCTGCGGAGTCATCAGTATCGTGTTCCTGGTTGTGATGCTCAATACAAATATCCGGTATTCACAGGAAAAAATGACCATCAAATACCCACTGCACAGAAAACGTGAACTTTACTGGAGAAACATCCAAAGAATCGAAATGGCTGCAGTGAAAAAAACGGAAAAAGCGGAATGGATGAAGCTGCGGCTGTACACACGGGAAGGTACTTACAAGATCAGTTTCAAATTCCTGACACATGGAAAAGATGAATTTTTATCCATGCTTTTCAAGATGATTCAAAAATATGGAATTTCCTGCATGCAAACAGATAAATAAACAGAGTTAAGACGGAGATCGGAGCGACTAAGCGAAAGAAAATCCGTACTGTGGACTTCTGCGACACACTGGCGGCAATTCTTAAGACAGCCAAAGCCGAACAGTACAAAAACTGCTTCCGATACGGAGAACTGTACAGCCTCAACTATTACAGTGAGGTCAAAGAAAAAGACCGTACTTATTACGAGGTTTACAGTCTGCCGAGAACGGAAGAAGTCCCTGAGGGATATATTACCAGATAAAATAAATGCACTTTGGGAATAGATTCTTTTGTTAGTTATATGACGAACAGTACATAAGCCTTGAGGTTTAAGGAGACAGAATGGTATATTGTGATTTCAGTAATAGTTTATATAAATATTTGGATATTTATCATAACGGGTTAAAAAAACTTGCAAACAAAGAAATGCAAGCAATCGTTGGTCATCTAAGAGAAATGTCAGACGAAAATCAAGATGAAATATTAACACAATTTCTTTCGGATTATTGTGATAGTGATGTATGGGATACTTTGAAAGACCGGGGAAATGCAGATATTCCATACGAATTAAAAGAGTATATCCTAATGTGGATTACACCACGTTGCGAAGAGAAGAAAATGCCAGAATGCAGATGGTATTATGAGTTGTTCAGAAATCATAAGCAGGGATATCAAGCGGCAGTAAAATACCTTGAGATTGCTTATTCAAGTATGAAGTGTGACCAGAAAACAATTGATTTGCTGTTTGATTCATACTTGGATATTTTAGGTTGGGGGGCACATCATTTTCCAGATGGATGCATAATTGAAGATAATACAATAGTTGATTGTTTTGAAAAATGTGAGGATATATTAAAAGAAAAAACGGTTAGTGAGAGATTGATAAATCAATTGAACTATTATAGAATCCTGTACGAATGCTATAATAGATATGTAGATGATGGAAGAAAAAGAAAATTTGAAGATTATCTAAATGAAGCTAATATACATTTTTTGTATAGCAGAGCATTTTACTATGAGAAATAAACTAAGTCATAGAGGTGAAACTTTCAGTT
>NZ_QWGL01000037.1:22379-27000 GCF_003435375.1 Clostridium sp. AM34-11AC
AACTAAGTCATAGAGGTGAAACTTTCAGTTTGTCGAACTGATAAAATCCCTTTAGGAACTAAAGGGCGCACTTCTATACTCTCCTATCGGGAGTATGTGCGTCCTGCGGAGCTTCACTCACGGTCGGCAGAAGAAAACTGCCCGACCGTGAATGTTTCGTCACTTCGCTCCGTCAAGGTGGCTACACCCCCTTGCGACGCTTGTGCGTCTATCCCCTGTGTACTTGCCGTCCGCAAACAGCATAAAATGCTGTTCGCCGCCAGCAAGTTTGAAGGCGACTAAAATGAATTTTATGGAACAAGCAAATCGGAAGTTATAAAGGAGGCATTATCATGGGTCTATTTGATAAGTTGAAAGGAAAAAAGAAACAGTAGATTGGAGCAACGCATATACTGCTACTCCTAAATTATACGGAAAACCAGACGGTACGCTTTTTGGTGCAATCGCATTAACAGAGAGAACAGAAACGGTTTTACCTAAAACAACGAAGAATGAATATAGAGTAGAAGGTAAAGTTGTATCTGAATGGAAATTAGTACTTGTTAGTACAACAAAAGATACGATTATCGGAGATGCAGATTATTTTACAGCGTTAAATGATGTTGAAAAATATGCTCTCGATTCAAAGAAAGATAGCGTTTTAGTTAAGGGACTTTCATTAAGTGAATTGGAAAGTTTAAGGGGATAAACATTTCAATCAAATTGAAATTTGCGAAGGAAGTGCAATGATAGAATTAAATTCTAAGATTAAGAATGCTCTAATTAAAATTGGCTTTATTGAGCGATATGAAGAATTATCTAATAAATTTAATGCTAAAAGAACACCTTCAAGTAATCGTTTGGCTTATATTGATAGTGAAGAGGTCATGGAGACAATTCAAGATTTAGGCTATTCTCCGGTGTTTGATGTAAAAGAAAAATTTTATAAAATCAAGGAAGAACAAATTGGAAAGATTACTTTGGAAGTTCATATTATTCTGAGATATGGAATGGTAGATTTAGTTTGGATAGTCAGAGAAAATGGAGAATTGCTTCTTGGGGCTCCTTGGGGAACATATTCAAGGAGACTTATTGATAATAATTACAGGATAAAAAAACCTATCATAGGAACATATGAGGATTTAGAAGAAATTTTGAAAATTACTTTTAAAATGTATGAAGACTTTAAGAGTACATTAACTGGTAATTAGCTTATTTAGCCATTCTGGCAAAAGATTAAAACTAGAAGGATATAAACAAGCATCATTAGCTGTATTTTATGTCAAATTATATAAATACATGATTTGTATACGAGGATAGAGAACAATGAATTCTGATATGACAAAGTATTGTTATCAACATTTTGAAAATGCTTACAATATTGGGTGGAATACAAATTTTGATAGTACAGTGGAAAGTAAAGAGACATTTAATTCAATATTCATAGAAAAGTTGACTTCTTATTGTGAGAATCCATTAAATAGCAACTTGAATGGTGTATGTCGTGAAACAGAGATTGATGGAAAAAAGTATGTAAAAGGGTTTGGAGAAATACGTATCATTGATTTAAAAAAGAAAATAAGATATGCAGCTCCTAATGTTATTATAGATGATATATTAAGTGGAAAATATATACCGCCAATAGAATTTATCGATGCAGTTTTAACAGGACCGACTTTTGATTCTGAAGAATATCAGGAATTTTATTTGAATTATTCGGAAAAAAACTTTTGGGGAGAAAACGAAGAAAATTTTGAAAAAATAGCTAAGGTATTGGAATTGGCAGGAGATTTGGAGGGCTTTAAAGATTATATTTTGAATAACGATTTAATAAATATAGTTGTCCCTGAAGGTTCGTTACTTAATTATGCAATCACAGAAGGGAAAGAAAAGGAAGCACTTTGGCTTATTGAAAATGGTATAGATATTAATGCTTTTGACGGTTTGGAACTTATGACGGCAATAAAAAAGAACAATAATATAATTGCAAAAAAATTAATAGATGAAGGTATTGTTATTAATAGTAGAGAGATGAACGATAATCCTTTAGTTAGTGCGATTCGTTTTTCAAATGCCTTTCTTGTAGAGGAACTTATGAAAAATTACAGGGATTTGATAGTAGCTTATTCAAACGAATATGTAAGAAATTGTAGTGTTTTAGATATTGCTGAAAGAACGAAAAATGAAAAAATAATAAATATAGTTAAGAAGTATTTAGTATGATCTATTGATGTTAATATAAATTCAAAAAATTTGATAATAGTTGCTTTTCAGGTTTAAGTTCGTAAGAGAATAATAATTTTTTGATATGTTTATAGGTTGCTATGGAGATTAAACTAATAGAACAATTAGGACTTAATGATTTAGATGTAGTGGAAGCGTTGATAGATGATTTAGAAAATGCTGTAAGTTTATTTAATTGATTGGAGAATATAAATGTGAGTAAAAATGTAAGAGAGTTTTTTGAAAAAATGCAAGAATTTTTTCCATCAACGAAGAATGCATACATTGAAAGTGTAAAAGAATATGGAGAAGTATTAGAAACAGTTGTAATAGAAGATATTTTTATGCCGGAGCTTTTAACATTATTAGCTAAGAATGAAGATGCTGAATTATTAAGCAATATGTTTAATTATTTTGAAGAAATAATAAATAAGAATGATTCATATTTGATTAATATTTTTTCTGTTACTGTGTTAGAAATTTTAGGAAATGATAAGGCAATTCTAAAGGTGGCTAAGCAATATATGGGAGAAAAAACTGCATTGCTCCAAATGAAAGTTGATAAAGAATTGGGAAGATTATAAAAAAAATGGCGTCCCAGCTTGGACTTCCGTTAGTGCCGGACACTAGCTATTATTATCCCCGTTTTTATCTTGGACTGCTGGAAGGCGAGTATAGTGGTCCTTTTGACAGAAAGGATGGTACAGCCAATGGATAAGCCCACAGTACAGGATATTTTTCATCGTTTTTATCCGGCATACCTTGATCAATATTCACCTTCCCCTGTACAGGCAAAGGTTGCACATAACATCATGAACTGCAAGACCGGTGCCTATGGTGCAAATGTATGTGTATGTGAGGATTGTGGCTTCGTACAGATTCATTACAATTCCTTCCGTAACCGTTGCTGCCCCATGTGTCAGGCTGTTCCGAAAGAAATGTGGATGGATGCACGCAGAGAGGATGTCCTTGATGCTCCTTATTTCCATCTGGTTTTTACGGTTCCTGATATTTTAAACCCTGTCATTTACAGCAACCAGAGACTTCTTTATGATGCCTTATACCATGCAGCTTCTTCCACAATCAGCGAACTGACTGCCGACCCAAAACGTCTCGGCGCAAAGGTGGGATACATCTGCATTTTACATACATGGGGTTCTGAAATGAACTTTCATCCCCACATTCATACCATCCTGCTGGGTGGAGGACTGGCTTCCAACAACCAATGGAAGGACAATGGTGAAAATTTCTTTCTTCCCATCCGGGTCATCTCCAAAGTGTTCCGCGGAAAATATCTGGAGGAACTAAAGAGGCTGTGGAAAGAGGATAAGCTGGTATTTCATGGTACTGCAGAAAAATTTCGTAACCATTATACGTTCAAGGAGCTTTTAGATTCCTGTTATGGTATGGACTGGATTCCTCATTGTAAAAAGACATTCAATGGTGCTCAAACAGTAATGAAATACCTTGGTAAGTATACTCATCGCATTGCCGTCAGCAATCACCGCACCGTCCGTATGGATGATGATACCGTTACATTCTTAGTAAAGGATTACCGTAATGAGGGACAGTGGAAGGAACTGACCATTTCGGGTGTAGAGTTTGTCCGGCGGTTTCTCATGCATGTACCACCAAGGCGTTTTGTCCGCATCAGGCACTACGGACTGCTATGTTCCCGCACTAAAAACCAGAAGCTCACCCTTTGCAGAAATTTACTTGGATGTAAGAAGTATCTTTCAAAGCTTCGTGACATGGAAATGCCTGAAATATTGGAACATCTTTATGGCATCAAAGTTTGTGTGTGTAAAGCATGTGGTGGGCATCTCGGAAAGCCACAGATGAGAATGCCACTGCGCTGCTAAAGAGCAACATCTAATACTTTCAAAAGCCTCAGTTTCTGAGGTTTTATCGTCATGCCCATTTGCCTGTTTTTTATAAAATGTTGTAGCTTTCATACCGAGAATCATATATAATCATGGACAGGAACAAAGAATTGAAAGTCCATAGGTTGCGGCTACCCGGACGCTCACTTTGTTCAATTAGGTCAAATCGAAAATGGTGTAAACGAAGGGGCAGTTCTCTGCAATGTCAAAACTGCTTTTTCGTTTACCCCATCATCGATTGTAACCTAAAGAATTTGTAAAGGAGACATTTTTAACAAGAATCAGCAAGAATTCTCCCACCTCTATAGGTGGTGAGATGAATTGCTATCTCTTGCATAGTGCCATAGTTGGCATGTAAATATCAGATTATTGCACATAGCTGTGCTGTGTATTGTAAACTTCTCATATATTGATTTTTGCAGTTGTGCTATATCATCAATTCTGCATACAATGAATAAGCCTGAAGCCTGAAGGGAAAATAGATTGCAGATTAAACAGAACAAATGTTCTGAAATGTAATAGACAAATGATTTCAT
>NZ_QWGL01000038.1:0-439 GCF_003435375.1 Clostridium sp. AM34-11AC
GTCGATACCGTCCGGCATGAAATCATTGAACGGTATCGCCCTGGCGAAGATGACCCCCATTTGAAAGTGTTGCAAGCCGCCCATATCAGCGATGATGAATATTTCAGTCAGATGGTACGGGATGACCTCAACCTCATTATCCGGGATATTCGAGAAGCCCACAAAAAGGACAGTGAGAGTGCACCCCAGACCACCGTTGCTGATGAACTGAAAGAAAATCTGGAAGCGGTCGAAAATTTCAAGGGCAGCCGGGATGAAAAGCTCGTTGTACTTTACTGCAAGCAGCTTGGTATCAACTATAAAAATCTGTCAGACGAAGAATTTCGCTGGCTCATTCGGATTCTCAAAAAATCAAAGAAAATGGGAACGCCTATCAGCCAGAGGAAAAAACGATAAAGAAAAACCGCTGTTGCATGGTTGGGATGCCTTCCATGTAGCA
>NZ_QWGL01000038.1:449-26833 GCF_003435375.1 Clostridium sp. AM34-11AC
GGGATGCCTTCCATGTAGCAGCGGTTCTTACTGTGGTTATTATTTCATTCGTTTTCTTAATATCCGGCGATAATTTGTTTCTCCCTTTGGTGCGTCCTGTATAATTTCCAACACACCATCTTCAAGCATTTTATCAATGCGATTGGAAATCCATACATCACTAATTCCAAGTTGATATTTTCCTAAAACATTACCTATGACAATAGCCATTTTGAATTGCTCTGGCTGTTCCGCAATTTCACGAAGAATGAAACTATCATATATATCTTCTGAAACGCTTTGCAATTTACCATTTAACATTGCACGCAAAGGTGCATTTTCATTTTGAAGTTGATTCCATTTCATAGCGCAAGCTGAAAGAAATACAGGCTCAGCTTTCTCTTGTAGAGTTATATAATTTCCCCATTCGCCAGGAGACACCTCACCCCATGATATTTTAGATGTCATAGCATTTTCTTTTCCATATTCCCATGTAGGTAATTTAACCAAATAAATTGTTGTCTGACAGTTTAATGGTCGAAGTTGTTTCATAAGCCAGTACATACCGCAAAGTTCATCCGGATTATAGCTATACCAAATGCGAACTTCTTCCCCAGCTACATATCGTTCAATAACTGAGGACAATGTAGTTTTAATTTTCTGTATTTTTTCTTCAACCTGATAATCTAAATCCTCTACAAACCAGACAGACAGCATTTTCTTGAGAACATTTTTCCTCTGTTCGCCAATTTCATTATCAGAAATATCTCCCACACTAAGAGCCATATCAAAACAATAAACATCACTGCTCTTGCCTCCCAATGGAATAGCATTTTCCCAAGCAATACATTCTTGTTCTTGTGCTTGAAGTTGTGCTTCTTTCATTTCATTTGAAGATGGAACACTCCCGTTTTCGTGCCTTATAAATACCGAAATTGCACTTCCTCTATATTTTCCCCTGCCGTAAGTTTGGGCAATTTTCAAACTTCCACAGGCACTCTCACTAAATACAATTTCAACCATCTGATATACCTCCGATTTAATTGCTCCTGTTTATGAATAAATCATCTCATGCAAAACAATTTCTTCTGCCCGGTTATGGATGTTATTACATCGTTGTACCCATTCTATTTGACAGGTACGCTTTAATTCCTCTGTCACGCCCTCGGTAGCTTTCATCTGCTCCATAATAGTGTCTAACCGTTCCTGTGCCTGTTCGTTCAGGTCTGCAAGATATGTCCACAATTCTCCGGTCAGTATCAATGTATTCAATCTGACTGGGTGGACTTCTCTTAAATATTCCCGGTGCATCCGTCCGTACTTTCCGATAGGGCGGTGTTCCTCCGGCAGTTTCAAGTCCGGGATGTAGTAATCTCCGACAAGGATATAATCAATTCCGTTTTCCGTTATTCTTGGTTTCAATTCGCTCATGTTCCTTACCCCCTGTGGAAGCAGGCTCGTCTGGTACTAACTCAATAACATCGGTAATCTCACAATTCAGCGTTTCGCAGATACGGGCTAATGTGTCCATGCTGATGTGCTTTCCCTCTTTGCTCATGTTGGCAATCATATTCGTTGTCATACCAGCGGCAAGCCTTAAATCTTCTTTTCTCATATCACGCTCTAACAGTGTATGCCAGAGTGGTTTATAGCTGATGTGCATATTGTTTTCCTGCCTTTCTATCCATACCACCGGGGCGGCTGCCCCGGCAGGAACTTTTCTCTTATTATAGCACCAATCTTGTGAAATCACAATTTATTCTTGTAGACTGCCGCTGATACCGTCTGGATTGTGCTTTTCCTTTCTTTTTGTTCCCTTTAATTAGCCATGAACTGTTTCATACCCTGGCTTTTTGCTTATGTGTGATAAAGAAGTAATAGAAGTGTAAAAAATTTTGCCGTTCCTATCCGGCACATGAGGTATGTCGGATAGGTCGGGCGGTTAGGTGTCGGGCAGTTCTACCTTGCCGACAAAAGAATAATAGATTTCGATTTCCTGTCTGCGTAACTTGCCCCGGCGTTTCCCGTCAAGGGCAACGCTTTCATGGACAACGATTTTCTCCACAAACTCCCGCAGCAGAGTAGGGGTAAGTTCTTCAATGGTAGTGTGCCTGCGTACCACATTCATAAACTTTTCAGCGTTTGCGGTGGCTTCCTGCGCTTTGGAAAGTTCTTCCCGCAGTCTGGCGGCACGTTCTTTCAGTTCTTTCTGCTCGGCTTCATAGTCTGCCGACAGCTCTGTGAAACGCTCGTCCGATATGCGCCCGGTTACGCTGTCCTCATACAGCCGCTTGAAGATAGCAGATAACTCGGCTATGCGTTTCTCGGCGGCTTCCAGCTCCTTTTTCTTGGCGGCGTTCCTGCGTCTGTCCCCGTCCTCATTCTGCTCGATTAAAAGCTTCATAAACCGGGCTTCATGCTTTGCCGCATAGCTGGTAACTTTCCGCAGATTGGAGAGTACGCCAGCGGTCAAGAGGTCAGTGCGGATAAAGTGCGCTGTGCAGTCGGCGGTGCGTTTCTTGTAGCTTCCGCAGATATAACAGTCCTGCTTGCGCTTGTCCGTCTGGTATCGCTGCTGGTACATGACGCTGCCGCAGTCGGCACAAAAGAGTATGCCGGAGAACAAGCCCACTTCGTCATAACGGTTGGGGCGTTTGCGCTGCTTGCGTAACTCCTGCACCCGTTCCCACGTTTCCCGGTCAATGATAGGCTCATGGTGGTTCTCAAAAACCGCCTGCTTTTCCGGGGGATTTTCTATGCTGTGTTTCAGCTTGTAGGACGGCTTCTCGGTCTTAAAGTTTACCAGACAGCCCGTATATTCCCGGTTTTCCAGCAGATGAACCACGGTATTGGTCGCCCACTTGCACTCATAGCCGGGGTGGTAGCGGCGGGTGCTGCCCGTCCTGCGGTATTCCAGCGTCCCCGGCGTGGGGATTTGCTGCTCGGTCAGCATACGGGCTATCTTGGTCGGACCGTTCCCGGCAAGGCAAAGGCTGTAAATCTGCCGTACCACCGGGGCGGCTTCCTCGTCAATGATAAAGTTTTCGTCCTCGTCCATGAGGTAGCCATAGACGGGCTTGCTTGTGATGGGCTTTCCGCTCATGCCCTTAGAGCGTTTTACTGCCTTGATTTTCTTGCTCGTATCTCTCACCAGCCATTCGTTAAAAATGTTCCGCAGCGGGGCAAAATCATTTTCCCCCTGTGCGCTGTCCACTCCGTCATTGATAGCGATGAAGCGGACACCTTTCTGTGGGAAAATCATTTCTGTGTACATTCCCACCTGTAAGTAGTTTCGCCCTAACCTCGACATATCCTTGACGATAACTGTCCCGACTTTCCCTGCTTCAATGTCTGCAAGCATGGCTTGAAATCCGGGTCTTTGAAAGTTCGCACCGGAATAACCGTCGTCGGTGTACCAGCGCAGATTAGAAAATCCATTCTGTTTGGCATAGGTTTCCAAAATCCTCTTTTGGTTGGAAATGGAATTGCTCTCGCCTTGCAGCTCGTCCTCATGGGACAGTCTTGGGTAAAGGGCGGTAATGAGTTGCTGGGTGGTCTGTCTTAACATAAATTCCTCCGTTTCCGACAGCCAGCCCCACTATTCCGTACCTTGATTGTACCACATGGGGCGGCTGTCTGTATAGCGGCAAAAGCGTCAAATCTGCTTCTTTACGGTCGGTAAAAATGACGGTTTTTCAATCAGGCTTATCACAGGTCAAATATCCGGCGGCGGCTTCTGCTTCCAGCACTTTCATCATCTTGTCAGCGGCGGTGTCGGTCGCCCCCTCCTTGAAAAAGCCAGACACCACAAGGATTGTGTTGCCTATCCTCGTTTCGGTCACGCAGTCCGGGCGGCGGGCAGGGCGTTTGTTTCTCTGGGTGTCGGTCATAGGCAAATCTCCTTTCCGGCAAGCAGCCGTTTCAGCTGTTCCATTTTTCCCTGTGCGGCGGCTTTCCTCAAATTCTCCCCGGTAAAGCAGAGAGGGGAACACATTTCAAGCAGGCGGTCATAAATCCGGGCGTGGGCGGTGTCCTCCGGGTGCTGCAATTCCTCCAGCGTGAGGTTGGTCGTCACAATCAGCGGCTTCCTGCTCCGGTAGCGGCTGTCAATCACATTGTAGACCTGTTCCAGACCGTATTCTGTGCCACGCTCCATTCCAAAATCGTCAATGATGAGCAGGGGGAAGCTGCAAAGGCGGGAAATATATTCGTTCCTGCCCGCAAAGCTGGCGGCAAGGTCGTTTAATATTGCTGCAAAGTTTGTCATGCACACCGGGACTTCCTGCTCCATGAGGGCGTTTGCAATACACCCGGCAAAATAGCTTTTCCCAGTGCCTACCCTGCCCCACAAGAGCAGCCCGTAGTTCCCGTCCTTTATCTGTTCCCAGCGTGCCACATATCCGGCGGCGTTCTTCATCTGCGGGCAGCTGCCGTTATCGTTGGCAAATGTCCAGTCCTGCATGGTCTTGTCTGTAAAGCCCTGCCGTTTCAGCCGTTCCACCGTTTCAAGGTGGCTGCGCCGCTTCTCGGCGGCTTCCCGTTCCTTACGGGCTGCCCGCTGGCAGTCGCACTCTGACGGGTGGCGGTCACGCCCGAAAAAGGTCTTGCCCTCCGGGAAATAGGCTTCTTTGGGTTTCCGGCATTTGCCGCAGTATAAAAGCCCGTCCTCCCCGGTGTAATCCTCCGGCTCGGCTGTGGTGTCGGTCATAGGCAGTATGGTGTTGTGGATTGTATCGGTCATAGGCTTTCTCCCTCCTTGAATGAATAGTCCGGTATGCCTTTCTTTGGCTTCTCTTTGGCAGCGTCCTCCTGCGCCCACTTGTAAATGGTGGCTGCATGGCTCTGGTACTGCTTCCCGGTGGAAGCGATGTGGCAGGAAAGGCGGTCAAGGTAATACTCCCACTTGCCGGGGAAGTCCTGTTCCAGCTCCAAAAGTTCTGTGTCAGAAAGAAATACATTTTTATATCTGCCATAAGCGGCGGGGGGCTGCCCCTCACTCGCTCCTTTTGTTTGGCTCTCTATTAGGTTGTTTATATTAGTTTGGTTAGGGGACGGTTTTCCGACCGTCATAAGGTCAGTTTTCCGGCTGTCAGTTGGTCGGTTTCCCGCCCTTATGAGGGGCGGTTTTCCGTCCGTCATTTGGTCGGAAAACTGTACCACTGGGATAGGCGGCACTTTCACATACAGACGGTTGGCGGCAGAAAAGCCCGTCCGTCTGCGTTCCAGCAGCCCGGCAGCGTCCAGTTCGTTCAGTGCGCCCTTTATGGTGGTGCAGCCTTTATCCAGCATTTCCGCTATCTCTGCTATGGGGTAGACAATGTATGTCCGTCCCTCGCTGTCCTGCCAGCCGTTCTTCTGCGAAAGGGTGGAACGGTCTAACAGCAGCGCATATAACTCTCTTGCGGTGTGGGATAGGTCTGTTTCCAGCAGGAAACGGGGGTAAGGCAGGTAAGCGGGCAGCTCCGTTCCTGCGGTCATATAATCAGCGATAGGGTTCACCTCCTTGTGGTGTCTGTCTGTGGGTTCTGTTACGCTTTTAGGGGGCGTTTTTAAGGGAAAAGGATAAATGTATCACGCACCCTTTGACACCCTCCAAAAAAGCCTTGATTTATGCGGGTTTGAAATGCCCTAAAGCGTGACATTTCTCCCTTTGTTTCCGCTTCCGTTTGGCGGCGTTTATCCGCTTCATGCGTCCGGCGCAGTCCGGGCAGTATTTCCCCCGGTTGGATTTTGGGAAGAAGAACGCCCCGCAGACAGCGCAGCGTTTCCGGCTTCCCCGGCGCAAGAGGGCGGCTTCCAGTGCTTCATCAAGGGGCAGGACAGCGGCGGTAAACCAGCGGCAGAGCAGCGAATAGCTGATACTCTGTACACACACGCAAGGCTCGCCGTCCTCCAACAGCAGGCAGTTCCCGCTGTCATAGTTGCAGCACTCATGCACAAGGCGGCGGGCTGCCCGGTACTGGCGGTAGTCCATGCGGGGGATATTACCGTTCATGGCTCTGCTCCTTTCTGCGCTGCGGCTCGCTCCGGCGTAAAATCTGGTCGATATTGCCCTTGACAGTCTGCAAGCGGCGGTACTCCTCCCGTTTTGCCCGGTAATCGTTGTAGCCGCTGTTTTTCTCTTTGATAAGGCTTTCAATCTCTGCTTGCAGGGATTTATAGCTCGGCAGCTTGGAAATGCCGTTCTCCCTGAAATAGCGGGCGGCTGCGTCTGCTATGATAAAGTCACTTTCATGCTTCTGACGGTAGGCTGCTTTTGCTTTGGCGTTTTTCTGCTGTTTCAGCCCGTCCCGGACAGGGCGGGTCTTGGAATAGGCAAGCACCTGCCGTTGCAGCTCCTTTTTCCCGTTCAGCGTCTTTTCCACCTGCTTCAACCACGCAAGGCTTTCCTGCATGGCGGCATAGGCGGCAGAACAGGCTTCGTCCAGTTCCTCCGGGGAGGAAAAGCCGTACTGCTGATAGGCGGTAACGGTAGCTGCCATTTGCTTTAGGTTGTGCTTTGCCGCCCAGCGGTCATAGCCCACGCCCTTGCCCTCGGCTCGCTTGGCTTCCCGGTCAACCATGCGCTGCAAGGTGTTGTCTGCCGGGGTGGTTTTTGCAGCTTTTTCCCCTTGTAACGGCTTTTTAACTGCGGCAGGGTATTCGGGTATGGCTTTGGTCTGTTCGGCAGCTCTGTGGGCGTTCTGCGTGAGCAGGGCAAGGACAGCAGCCTTGTCAAAATCGTCCCCCAGCTTTCGGGCTGTGATAGGCTTTGTCCTGTCCGGCGTGAGGTAGGAAAGCCGCCCCCGGCTCTCCTTGACGGTCACACCCTCCCGCAGCAAAAGGGAAGAAAACTCGTCAAAGCTGCCAGCTTGGGAAAGTGCCTGCCGTATCGTCCGGCGCAGCTTCGCCTTGTCCGTTTCAAACTTGGTGGGCTTGGTCGGCTGTCCGGCGGCTTCTCTGGCGGCGTTCTCTTTGTCAAGGGCAAGCTGCCCTTTCTTTGCCGCCCAGTATTCCCGTTCGGTTATCCGTTCCTTGCTGCCGTTCAAGAGGTCGATTTGGTAAAGCCCCTCCCGGTGGCACATTTCCATGACTTCGCTCTTGAAATATTCCATAGCGGCGTTGGTGCAGCGGTGCTTGCAGCCCTCCAGCGTGTCGGCTGGTCTGTCCATGTAGGGCAGAAGCGGGACTTCGTAAATCCGCAGGGAGTTGATGACGATATGCACATGGATATTCCCGCTGTGGTTATGCCCGTCCGGGTGGGTGCAGATTAGGGCTTGGTGTCCGGGGAAATGCTCCTTGCAGAACTGCTCGCCCAGCTCCTGCGCCCGGTCTACGGTCAAGCCGTTGTCTGTCCCGTCCCGTGGGTCAAAGCTGATGATATAGTGGTGGCTTTTCACATCTTCCCGTTTTTGGTTTTTCTCATAGCGGAGATTGGCTCGCATACAGGCAACAGCGAAATCCTCGCCCCCGCAGTTGAGGGAAGAAATGCGGTAATCCTCCCTCGGTATCAGCCGCCCGTTTTCATCAAGGGTGGCTTTCATGGTAAACTCGTCATGCTCAAATGTGAGATAGGCTTCCGCTGCGCCATAGTCGGCGTTTTTAGAGCTGATATGTTTGAATGTTGCCAACAGCGTCACCCACTTTCTGCAAGACTTCAAACTTTAGGGCAGCAAGGTCGGAAACCGCCGCCCGTACCTCCCCGGCAAGCTGCGGATAGGGACTGTGCCACTCGTTCAGCGTCCGGGCTATCTGGTTTAAGTTGCCGCCGATCCTCCCGTATTCGGCGGTCAGCTTCCCGACAGCGGCAAGCAGCTCGTCATTGATGGGGGAAACGGTTATGATGGGGCGTATGGCTGCCCCGGTTATGGCTTGCCGGATAAACTCGGCTTGGCTCATGTGGTAAGCAGAAAGCCGCTGGGCAAACTCGGCGTATTCTTCCTCGGTCATGCGTGTTTTGACTACCCGGCTGCGGTGCGGCGTGTTGTATCGTTTCATAGGTGGTTGACCTCCTTTCTGTGCGTGGTGTCCTCTCACTAATAGGAGAAAAACAGGGTGTGAAGCGGAACTGTTTTTGAAAAATCCGAAAAATATTTTGAGGGGTTTTTCAGCGGCGCAAGCCGCATAAGCAGGGTTTGGGGAAGGCACTCCCCAACAAGATTCCCGCAGGGGCAAAATGAGCGATAAGCGAATTTTGGCACCTCGGTAGAATCTTGCTCTAAGAAACTGCCGGCCTGCCGTTCACTTGCTACTGCCACTTTTTCAGAAAATCTATAACCAGCTTTTTTTATAAAAGGCTGCGGGCTGGCGTTTTTCCCTTACTCCCTACAAACCACAAAAGAGCAGAATGGACGGACTTTCCGGCAAGAACTTTTCCGGCGGCTCGGTCTTTCCCGACAATAAGGCGTTTCGGAAGCTGCGTTTTGCCCGCTGTCTGAAAAAAATGGCAGCCTTTTTTGGTTTCACTGTCTAATACGGAACTTTTGGAAATTTGCCAAAAATGGACGCAAAAAAAGCAGCAAATCTTTTTCGGATTTACTGCTTCATGTGCCGCTGCGGTGCGGCGGGATGGATATTCAGTTGAAATAAAAGAGGATGGTGGTACTTTAGTCTATCGACTCTTTACTAACTATTAGGTAATCTTGAAAGATTTTCCTTGAATTTATCTAAAGAATGTTCATTGTTTCCCGCAAAAATAAGTGGAATTGTATATTCATATGATATGCCATTTTCATAGTCCGATAATTGTATTTTTATAGTATCATCCCTCTCATCTTTAGGTGCTATATATATGAATGAATTTTTATTTATATCAGATATTTTCCCTTTTTCAGAAGAAACAGTATAACCCCAGTCTGTTAAATTTGTCTTTATTGTAACTTCTGTTTCTGTTTCTTTTCTAGTCTGCAATGCTGTTTTATCGATTTGGATATCAAAAGGAGTCGAACCTAACAATTCACTGTTTATATTTACAAGTTCTTCTCCATTTGTTTTAGAAATATTAGATTCATCTTCATAATTTTGTTGAGATTCATCTTTTGGTGTTTCTCTGTTACATCCTAATAAAAAGCATAAAATAATTAGTACTAATACAGAAAGTTGTTTTTTTTGCATTTATTTCTCCTTTCATATTATCAAAGAAAGCACTGAGAGTACTTTCAAGAAATTTTGAAATATTCTCAATGCTTTCTATTTTTTGATTATAAACTTGCCGGTAATGATACTATGTTAATTTATCTCTTTCGCGTAACCTTTGTTGCAATATACACATGCACCATTCACCCATTTGTGAGACATTTCAATCGTCTCAACTTCATAAATGCTTACTTCTCCACAAATTAAACATTGTTTGTAATTATATACATGACGTGTCGCACATTTATCCCAGTCATCATATATACCAGGCATTTCATCTTCATATCCATAGTACTGGGGAGAACCTCAACTATGAGTATGAGCGGCAAATACAGTCATTGGAGCAGCTACAATTCCAGCTACTACTGAAAGTGCTAAAATAGATTTTCTTAAATTCATAAGTTCCTCCCTTTCCTTAAAAATACATAGCTCTTTGTTACATTGTCATTTTAACATAATAATTGGTAAAATGCAATAATTTATTTTCTATTTACGAGAAAATACTGTGCATATTATCTTATTTAGGAATAGTTAAGGCGGCTACCTAAATCTTTTTATTACTTTACCGCACATGAGCATTGGAAGCAGGGTTGTCCTGGCCGTAACCTTCCAGAAGGTTGATAACGCCCCAGATACCAAGACCTGCGCCCAGGGCCACTACGAGAGTCTGCAAAACACCAACTGCACTGTTGAAAAATGCCATAAAATAATCCTCCTAAAAAATGTTTTTGATTTGGGTTTAAGTAGTTGCGTCAATCTCGTACACATCGAAGGTGTCCGTGGGTTTTACCACGGCACGCTGCTTCTTCATGTACCGTTCCATGTCAAAGACATTTTTAGGGTCGGCGTCGGCCGTGTATCTGTAATTCGGGTGTCGGGTGAGGTCGTACTTGTCCGAAAGGAACGGGCGCACGCCCCGCAGCATGAAGATACACTTGCCGCCGTCCATCACTGCTAATTCGTCCTGGGTCATCAACTCTTTGCCACAATGTCAAGTGATGAATTCAAAAAAGACAAGCACTATCCAAAGAAAAACTTCTTTTATGGTATCTGCCTATTTTGTTTTCGATAGTTTTAGCTGTGATACATTTAATTTAGGGTGCAAAAAAGCAGGAGACCTTTTTCGGATCTCCTGCTTAGTAAAGCTGTGAAGATTTAATTGTGGTTGGGCTGCCTGCTATGCAAACTGAATTTTGTTTTACTAAGTTCTACAAACTGGAAACTGTTAGCTAATCTGTGCCTTGATTTTTATCCCTATCCGTCCTAATTGATCTTGAACTACTTGCAAAAATTTCTGGCAGTTATCTGTTATATCATACTTGAAATGGATTTCTATCATAGCCATCTTAAAATCAGCATTGGGGTATATTTCATCGTACTGTTCGCTTTCGATAAAAGCCACATACGCATTGATTTTATCTTGTAAAATCTTCAAGTGTTCAAACTCATTGTCCCAATTCAAATGGTCGGTAATAAGGAGTACCAAACAAGCATTTTCTTTATCGTTTGCGATTGCATCAATCTGACTTGCGTTATCAACAGCCATAATATTTCTCCTTCCCAGTTCTTTATAACCATAACTCTTTCTCCCAATACATCTGTGACATTTCAATTACACAACTTCAAATTTCTGGTTTTACTTAACTTTAGTGTAGCTCTCCATACTAAAAGTTTCTAAATCAAACACTACCGCAGCAACACTGTCCTCATTTTCTTCAATAAGCCATAAGCGAGTCCATAAGGTTTGGTCGTTCATATTGGTAGCAGTTTTATCCTCACCATCGGTAATGATTTTTTCGGGATCTAATTTTGTTACAAAAATGTTTTCAGGTTTAAGACCTGGCAGGCTGCTCTTAAGTTCCTCCTCTGTTAGTCCTGCTATATCCATTGCTTCAGCACCTTTATAATACTCAACATCTCCGTACCAGTAGTTATCGTTAACATTCTCGATGGATTTTAACCACATAAACTTATCGTCAACGAATTTATAACCAGCACCAGAGCCGGTATCTATTTCCCATGTTCCTTGTATCAGTGCATTATCATCGTTATTATCTTTGCTGTCAGTAGTACCGGCGCAAGCGGTAAGCCCCAATAGTGTAAAACAGATAATCAGAATAGCTGCTGCAATTCTGAAAAAACCACTTTTGCGGTATTTAATCATATTCATATCATAGTTCATAGGTAACCTCCAAGTTATATCCTCTTTATTTTCGTAAGCCTTTCTCCATTGAAAAATGAAAAAATCTTTTATTCCCGTTCCCGTCTACTCCTTTTTTTCTTTCGGGGATCTGGCGGCGGAGAGAAGGTCTGAATATAGTCCTGCCGGATCAGCGTCACATCCTGAGAAAGAAAAGCAGCGACACGATCTTGTTCGGAAGTTTGCTCTGGGAAAAAGGACGCAAATTTCTGTGCCAGCTGTTCTTCTTTTTCATACAGTTTAAGTGTGCCTTCGTATCCAATCAATTCTTTCAGCACAGCAGTAGACTCCTTGTACCGGTCCCCTCGAATATCCAGATCGACTGTCGCTTTGGCAGTCATGCCGTTAAGGTAAAGTACCTTCAAGGAAGTATGGTTTCTGAACCGATTCATTGTGAACCATAAAGCCAGCTTTTTTGAGAGTAGCTTACCGCCAATCAGCATCCAGTTCTGGCTTTGGTATATTTCCAGATACTTTTTCATGCCCTCATCTTCAAACGCTATTGGTTCAAAGTGTTCTCCATCCAACAGCTGCTCCAACTGTTTTTTGCTGAGAATCTGATTCAGTACCGGTATGTTCCGGTAAGGCGCGCAGATATAACGCCTCATTTTCTGAAACAGCGCTACAACCAGAACTGCTGTGCCAAGTAAAAACAGAAAAAGCTCTCCATCCATTTCGATTTTCCCGGTTGCCGTTACCCAGATGCCACGCAGAACCAGTACAACGCCAAAGCCCCACAGCCCGAAAACCAGCAACTTTTTCAGTGGATGAAAATGAATCCACTCAATGATCCGCACTTGCTGTTTGCCACTCATAGGTTTGTCACGCAAAAGTAGATGGGTGATCCATTTTCTTAGGATCAGTGGAATCCATGCAGTCGCACACATGAAGATTGCAACACTGGCATAAATGCCAATCCCAAGCCAGCCATTATCCAGAAAAGCTTCCAGAAGCAGAAGGAGGATAATCGGAAAAATCATAGTGAAAAACAAGGGTAGAAATGACTCCTTGCGTATCCTCTTGAGATTTAAGTCATTAAGCGCAGAGTTGATACATATACCAAGAATCATGGCTGCTGTCATACCACCTGCCACCCATTTTTTACGATCTCCGTATCGCATGATATGTACAGTTTCGTGCATATAAGGAAGTTTTCCTGTAATACCTACATAAAAATAGAATCCCAAATAAGCCAGAGCCAAAAGTGCCCCTGCCAGCTTCAAAATTGTTTTTCCTGAAAGTTTTCGTTTCTCCATCTTCGTCGTTTTCCTATAAAATCACTGTTCCTGTATCAATTTATCCTTCTGTATCCCAAACAAAGCTATCTACCATGTCCCTGGCGGCCTGTTCAGTGGTTTCTGATCCGCTGAAATTTGTAAGCTGGATCAGGCAGAACCCGTAATCCTTTACAATATAGTATTGCGTGGTGACAATATCGCCCTCGTCGATAGTAAAGATATAAAGCAGCTCCCCCTGCTCGGTATAGGTTCCATCCCCGTTCAGTTGTGCTTCAATACCATCCAGCTGCATCAAAATCTGTTGGACGATCGCATCCCGAAACTGCTCATGCTCATCCAGACTATATTTGTTCTTTCCTACATGGATGGAGATGTTGTCCGGCTTTTCATCATTTTCGTGGCCTTCCTCTATATAGAAAATCTGCGAATCAGTAGAATGCTTCTCAGATTCCTCCCATCCATCCGGGACGGTATAACTTCCGGGAATCGCATTATATTCAGATGATATTTCGGTTTCGGAAGAAGAAGGTTCCTGCTGATCCGCCACAGATTCATCAGAGGGAGATTGTGGCGATGAAGTCCCATTTTTACCGCATCCAGCAAGGAGCAGCACCATAGCTAATAACACAATTAAGATTTTTTTCATGCTCTGATTCCTCTCGCTTTATAATACGGGTTATCCGAGTTTGGAAACAATCTGGCAGAACATCTCAACATTTTCTTTCTGCCCCTGAATATCAGAGCCAATCGCATTGTTCATCAAAGAAATTTTCATTTTCTCTTTTCCAAAATGCAGCATTACGACTTTTCTTCCGGGCAGCAGTCCACCCTTGACTTCTGCCTTTGTTATGCTGCTTAGGGGCAGAGAAAGCCGGTTTTCAATTTTGGAGACATTAACGGAATTTACGATGACCATATTCAGGTGTTGCTCGGTAACTCCTAGATAGCAGTAAGCATTGCTCAGTGCGCCCAATGCAGCGGCAGCGCCCCCCGTCAGTGTAGAAAGTCCTCCGATCAGTGCATAGGTATCAGCCCCGGCCATGATGACCGCCCATAACTTGCACTGATAGGATTCATTTTCGTTCAAAATGGCTTCCAGCATTTCATTTTTATCTTTTTCATTCATTGTAAGCATAATTATTCCTCCTAATTATTGTTTTAAGTTGAGAACGCCGGATGCAATCCTTTGATATATGCACCCGGCGTTCAAAAGCATTAGTCTACTTTCAAATTTTTGTCCAGGATCACCAGTTCGCCGTTGCGTTCAATGATACCAGGCTGAACCACGACGATTTTCAGACCTTCCTGCAATTCCAGATACTGTGAAGCATAACCCCAAACCTTGACCTGATCGCCTTCCTCAAGCTCAATGGCAGTGCTTACAATACCATCTTCATTCAAAATCTGGTTATCAATACAGTAGAGCTGGCCGGTTGTATCCTCTGCGATGTAGAGAGACACATCCGAAGCGAGCGGCGTTCCGGCAATAGATTTATGTTCACCGACTTCTTCGCCCCAAATAGTACCTTCACTGTAAAATCCAACGACCATATTTTCTTCATATCCCTCGATGATCGCATTGAAATCCTGAGCATACGGCTCCATCTCGGCTTTTGTAGTATCCTTGTAAGCGGCAATCTTTTCATTAGATGCCTGTTCTTTTACCTCTTGCGGCTGATAATCCTTGTATTCAAAAACATTGTCCGAAGCAAGCGTGATTGCTGTGTAGTCATCATCCAGAATGACTTTATAAACAGCAATTTCATCATCATCAACAGTACGATTGATGTCGATATTTCCTGCGGAATTCAGTTCATATCCGTCTACACCTTCCAGCGCCTTTTGTAAAGCTGCGTTGGACATCGCACAGTTGATCCCATTGAGCGTTACAAAGAAATCAGGATTTGGTTGATCCTTATCGGCAGAGTATTCCAGTTCTACCACCGTTCCGCCCTCAGCAGGCTTGCATGGCTCTGTCCCGGCATTTACGATTGCAACATCTATTTCCTGATCGTCTTTGGAAAGTTCCCCATAAATACGCTCGCCGGGTTGCAGAGAAACCTCTGCTGCATCATATTCTTCCGTTTCCAAACTCCAGCCGGCTTGTATCAGCTGGGAAGTTTCCAAAGGAAGTGTGTAGTAAGTGCCATCCAGTACGAACTCAGGTGTCCCGTCATTTTTCAGCTGAGACAGAATGGCCTCATCCGTACAGCCTTTATCGCTGCCCGCAGCTGCCGGAGCTGATGTCTGAGGTTTTGAGCCGCATCCGGCCAGCATACTGCATACCAGCACACATCCTGTCAGTAAAGCAATCCATTGTTTTTTCATAAGCGTAAATCCTTTCTGCGATTCTATCAAATTTGTTTTATGTATGAACAACTCATATCCTATATAAAGGTCGATTATGCCCCTATCAGCGTCATGACCACATAGAGTACGATAAGCAGGAGCGCAAGACACATTGCACAGAAAACGGCAATCGTCGTTTTGACCCTGTGCCGCTCCTTTAATGTCAGAACCATCATTGCAAGTACATCAAAGGAAAAGAAGAACTGGCAGATTCCAGCTAAAACCGCCAACCATTTCGGATGTATGCCGTCTTTGCATGACTTTATCAGATAAGCGATAGCATAGGGAGCTGCCCCTAATAGAATCCCGTATCCCAAAATCAAAAAAACAATGGTTACCAGTCCGAACAACACCATCAGCGGCAATGGGAAGAATGCCATCAGCGTTACATATACAGTGATGCTCCCTCCGATCAGGTAGAACGGGATTAGTCCATACTTGATAATCAAAGTGCAGTTCAGCAATGTTTTTCTCGACCACTTTCTTCCTACGGTCAGCACAACAATCAAATTGACGATCCCCATAATAAAGGGCAGAAGGATCGATACTATCTGCAATGTGATTGCATTGCCAAAATGAACTGCCAAAAGAAAGAATGTATAAGACACAATTACATAGAGTACCGAGAGGATATAAGTCATTTAGCAGCCTCCTTTCTGCGCCGGATCAACCAGAGAATCAGCCAGATCAAGCAGACTGGGAACGAGAACAAGCCCAAAATAAAAACTCCGGCTCCAAACGATCCAAGGATTGAGTCCCCGGTGGCGATATTGCTGATGATTCCGAACAGTGCCAGACCAACGCTGAAAGAGAGCCAGCAAAAGAAAGCATATTTACTCTCTTTGGCGCTTGCGGGTATTCTTGATTCTCCCTTTTTATTTCCAAGCTGGGTTTTTAGCTGTTCGCTTAGAAGTCGTTCCTGCTTCTCTAATTCAGTGTCTCCGATCGCCCTTGCGTAATCTTCACGAAGTAGGTGATACCCCAGTTTATCCTGCGTATTTTTTGCTCGATGCAAAAACTGCTCCAAAGTTTCTTCCGCTTCTGTCCAGCGCTGTTGTTCCAGCAGAGCGGAGAACCAGTTCGCTGTAATGATGTTTTTGGAATGCTTGCTGAGTGCCCAAGGACGCCAGCGATCCAATCCCTGTTTCAAATTCTCAAGATTATGGTCGCTTTGATACGCCACCACATAGGGGTTAAGTTTCTTTGCCAGCCAGTGTTCATATTTGCAATATGCGAAAAAGCATAGAGCAAGCAGCGCAAGAAACACTACAACAGCAATCCACATAGTCTCGTAAGAAAAAAAGTGATCATATATCAGGCACGCAGCTCCGGAGAGAGCCGCAATGCTGAAAATTGGCCATGGATTTCTCATAATAGCAATATCTCCAATCATCTGTTTGAATAAAGATTCCGATATGGTCAAATTGTCATATCTATATGCAAACATTATAGCATTTGCATCATCTTTCGTCATCATTTTTCTGCTGTACGGCTAGGAATTTAATTGTAAATAAATTATGAATATATCTATTGCAATTTTACAAAAAGAAAAGCCTCATCCCTCGCTGATTGAGAGATGAGGCGAAATGATTATGCTGTAATCTCCGGGATTTCTCCGACAAAGTTATAAACGATTCTGACTTCCTGCACCTTCTGTCCGTCAATCTTCTTGACTTCGCCCACCAAAATTTTGCTGATGAGCCGGTTCAGCACCGCTTCATCCAGTTCTTCAATGGCTGCATAGCGCCGGATTTCTTTGATGAAGGTGCGGACTTCATTTTCCTGTTCGTCAGAGTGGCGCATCATCAACAGTAGGTCTTGCAGGCGCTTCTGGTTGGCTTCCTGCTCTTGTTCCAGTGTTGCTGTCAGCTTCATAAAACGCTGCTCAGTCAGGATTCCTTTTGCCTTATCGGTATATAGGCTCAGGAACATCTCATCAATTTCACGATTCCTGCTTTCCAGTCGTTGACATTCCTTCTGTGTCTGGGAGACATCCAGAAGATACCGGCGCTCCATCCGGCTGCTCAGCCGCTGATAAAAAGCATCGGCATCTTTGAGCGCAGTCTTTGCCAGTTCCTGAATATCTTTCAGCACAAGGTTGTACAAATCTCTGGCTTCGATCTTGTGGCTGGTACAGGCGTTCTTGCCCAGCCTGTTGTAGGTCTGGCAGATATAATACGCCTTATCAATCGGTTCTCGCTGTTCGCCGGTAAAACGATTCTTTCCGGTTCTGCCAACCTTTTCATACCGCACCTGCATGGACTTTCCGCAAGTCGCACAATAAATGATACCGTGGAACAGGTTATAAAAGGGGCAGGAGTTGCCCTTCATAATGGTTGGTCTGCGGTCAATGATTTCCTGTACCTGCTCCCATTCTTCCGGGGAGATGATTGCTTCATGGCAATCCTCGATAATTTCCCAGTCCTCACGAGGGATAATGTCATAGGTGTTGGAGCGAATCCCTTTCTGATGTGTCCGGCAGACCAGATGTGCGCCCTTATAAAAGGGATTCCGCAGAATATGGCTGATTCTTGCACTTCCCCATGAATAGTAATTTACATCACATTCTGTGTTGCTTTTTACTCTGGTGATCGGGACTTTATCATCCATGAGCTGCTTTGCAATCCGCATGCATCCCCAGCCATCCAGCGCCATATCATAGATTTTTCGGATTACCGGTGCTGTCTCAGGGTCACGGATCAAATGTCCCTTATCCTCCGGGTCACGCATCAAACCGAGGGGCGGCTGCCCACCACAAAACTTCCCCTGCCGGGAGCGGGTCATACGCCCTGCCAGCACCTTTTTGGAAATATCCCGGCTGTACATATCGTTCAGGATATTCTTAAACGGCGTAATGTCCATTTCCTGACGGGTCAGGCTGTCCACTCCGTCTGTAATGGCGATATAGCGTACATTGTGTTTTGGGAAAAAGATTTCGATATAGCTGCCAGCTTCGATATAATTCCTGCCCAGTCTGGACAGGTCTTTGGTGATAACGCAGCCGATCTTTCCCGCCTCAATATCGGCAATCATGCGCTGAAAAGAAGGGCGGTTGAAATTGCGGCCTGTATAACCGTCATCCACATAATACTCATACTGGAACATTCCGTTTTTTTCGGCAAAGTCCCGGAGCATAAGTTTCTGGTTGCTGATGCTCATGCTCTCATTATCGCCGCCATCCTCCAGAGAGATACGGCAATAAAGGGCTGTGATTTTCTGATTCACTTGTTTTTTCCTGCTCATAGTGTTCTCCTTCTATGAACAGGGACACGATACCATTATAATACCATGCCCCTGTCCATGATTCAACTGCTTTACGCCGCTTTTCGTGCCATTTCCTGATGCTCTAACCATTCCTCGAAGTGTTCGCAGGTCTGACGCTCGATCAGCTGCTCAAAGGCTTCCCGCATGGTTTTGTCCCCAGAAAACTCACGAACCACTACAAACTGGACTTTTTTATTCTGCTTCTTGTTTTTCTCCATAGGCTACCTCCATAGAATAGGGGATCAGACGGTAGCTGTGGCAACGAAGTCCGGCAACGGACATCAAAAAACCTGTAAACTATCGTCTGACCCTGATTTCTTACTTTTCAAATTTTCTTGTAAAATCTCGTTGCTTTCGTTGCCGAAAACATAGATAGATCATAAAAAGCCTTTACTTGCGGGCTTTTTCCATATCAAAACCATAAATTTATCAGCAACGAACCCGGCAACCAACCGGCAACCATCCCGGCAACAGACCGTCCTTGTCAGGCGATCCACTCCTGCGGAAGTTCCAGCTGACGGCATTCTTCTTCACTCAGTTCTACAAATCCACCTTCGTTGCTGGGTAGTTCGTTGCCGGAAGTGTCCCGTTCCCAGCCCTTTTGTCTGCCATATCCGGCAAACATCCGGGGATTGGAAAAAGGCTTCCAACCGGTCACGACCGTGTTCATGATCTCATTGATATTGTGGAGCTGCCACCGCTTCGGCTCATCAAAGGTATGTCCCAGCGCCTCCTTGAACAGCTGTTTTGAGCAGACCATGTTTCCGGTGTAGTGTTCCAGAAATCCCTGTATCTGTCCGGCTTCGGTGTCCTCCGGCATGAAGTCTTTCTGCACCTCCACCAGTTGACGCTGGATGGACTTGCTGAATTTCATGGAATATTTGCCGCTGTGGTAAATGCTCATAGCTTCTGCCCATACCTGCAACAGATACGCTCTGGAAGCGTCCTCGTCCTCCAAAATGTGAACCTCTGCATTCTCCGGGTAAATCATGATTGGGAGAAAGCGCCGGTTCCCGGCTCGATCCAGCGGCAGAAAGTCCAGCGTATTCGAGGAACCACCGAACACACACTGCCGAAGCCGGTCTTTAGGCTGAGATTCATAAGGTGTCCGGTAGGTTTCCTTCTGTCGGCTAATAAAGGAACGGATTTCTTCAATGCTCTTTGCGCTGCTGGTGGCAAGCATCTCTGACATCTCAATGATCCAGTGACCTTGTAGCTTTTGGAATACCCGGTCGTCATCCAACTTCTTCAGGTCATCAGAGAACCATTCGTCCCGGATCGCCAGCAGTCGGAAGAAGGTGGACTTCCCGGCACCCTGACCGCCCACCAAACAAAGCATTTCCTCATATTTGGAACCGGGACGGAATACCCGGCGTATAGCACCCAGCAGGAAATGTTTCAGCATTTCTTCCACATAGTCACTTTCATCAGCACCAAGAAAATGGTGCAGACAGGATCGGATGCGTGGTGTACCGTCCCAGACAAGGCTGTTCAGCACATCCTGAATTGGATGGTAACAATTTTCGTTTGCTACGATAGAAAGGGCAGCCGTGATCTTTTTCTCACTGGTCAGCTCATAGTTTCTCTCAAAATAGAGGAGAAGATATTTCACATCAGTATCCGTCAGAGCGCTGGTATTCCTGCGCCAGCCCAAGTCCTGTACAATGTCTACCCGGTCTGTCAGGAGATTAAGCCGGATGGCATCCCGCAGGAGTGGATCGCAGCAGAACACAATCCGGCAGTTGTCGATGGTGTTGGCTGTTTTTCCCTTGTCGGTAACAGAAAGGCTCTGCCGCACCTCATCAACGCTCTGTTCCGTCGCTATGGCTTCGGCTGCGCTCATCACAGCCTGCTGGGTGGCTGGCGATAAACTCTGATATTCGCTGTTCAATTTTCCTCACCTCTTTTCCATACTCAGCAACTACAAAAGCTCGTTCTTCTATGCTGTCAGACAGAAGAAGATCCAACAGATATTCGATATATGGCTGCCTGTGCAGAGCCTCCACAAACAAAGGATTCCAGTCATCCTCCGGTTGTTTGGGCGCATATTCTTCTTTCCATCGTTCCAGCAAACGCAGGTAGTCGCACAGCACCCGAAAGCATTTCTGCTCTGCCTGCCGGTATCGCATTTCCACGCTGATTTTTCTTTTGATTACTCTCTTTTGTGGCGGATCGTGGCCTTTGCGGTCAAAGCTGATTGAGAAGTCCTCTGCCAGCTTTAAGGCAGCTTCTTTACTGCTTAGTCCAAAAAGACGGGAAGTGAAATCAATCACATCTCCATCTGCCTGACAGGCAAAACAATGGAACCGTCTGTCCACCTTCATGCTGGGATGCCTGTCATCGTGAAACGGGCAACAAGCCATCCCGTTGCGTCCTACTGAAATTCCATAAACCAAAGCAGCCTGCCTTGTGGTAACAGACTGTTTTACTGCTTCAAATACATTCGTTTCTTCCACCTCCAAACAATGCAAAAGGCATCCGGTTTCCATAGAAAATCAGATGCCTCACAATTCCATATCCTGTTTTCTTGTTGGAGCAATCCGTCCTTCACGCTCCCAGCGCACCCGGTTCTCCCGATCAGCGTCCAGTTTGCCTTGTGCCAGCTTCTCCTTAATGGATTTTCTGGCTTTATTTTTGATCTGCTCTTTGCCAGCCTGTTTGACCTCCGGTTTTAACAGCACCGCCTGTACCTTTTTGAGAACTTTTTCAGCAGACTGCTGTAATTTTTCTCGCACCCTACTCAGCAGAGTGTTCGCTATCTTCACAACTTCTGGCGAATTTTTGGCATTGGGCGATACCACGCTCTTTCGATATTTCTCAATTACTTCCATATCTTCAAGCTGGGTTTGTTCCCGAACCTTGTCGGTCACAACCTCCACCGCCTTGTCATAGGCTGCACCGGAAACATCTTCCAGCAAGGTTTCTACATCCTCAATTTTTAGCGTCAGTTCCTCCAGCTTTTGCTCCTGTGTCGCCAGCTGCTCCTTCTGCTTCATCAGGATATAATCCTGCTTTTCCAAATAGTCACGCCCACCATAAGACGGCTCCTGTTCCAGATGCAGCCCATGCCGTTTGGCAACGTCAAATAAGATTATCCGACAGACTGCATCAAAAGTCTGTTTCCGGTTATTGTGCTTTCCTTTTGGCTGTTCCGGTTTAGGGAGAGGGATACCCAGTTCCTCCAACGCCTTTTCCTGCTGGGGGCACAGCTCTCCATACCGATTTTCACAGTCAAATACATGGCGCTCATGGATGTGCGGAGTTCCTTCATCCAGATGGAGCGCCCAGTCTAAAATGTGGATATGAGAACCGAAACGGTTTTCAAATTCCTCATAAAATTCACTGACAATGAGCGCTAAAGTCTCTGGCGGAACGGATTCTTCCATAGTGCCGATCTGGTAGATGCTTTCTTCTGGACAGGTCTTGTTATTTTTCAAAAGATCATCCACAGTGCGATTGCGCTCAATGTGCCGGGTTTTCTCGTTCCGGGCGTTCTGAGCATTGACATGGTCGGCATAATGCTCGTAGTAATACATCCGTTCAATTTCCTCAAAGCTGAAATCCGGCTGCTCTGAGTTTTCCCGAAAGTCGTGGGTGGTAAAGCCCCGGTAACAGTCCCAGTACACATTTTGTCTGGCACGCTCAGCGTCAATGTGTTCGCTATTTTCTACATCGAACCGACGGTCATTGTGCCGGGGATTGTAAGTGCCATGCTTCCCAGATCGTCCATTGTGTCTTGTTAATTTCAAATATTTTTCCTCCTTCCTGCAAAGATGTTCTGGGCTGGGGAGGGCGGCAAAGCCGCCAGACCTGCGAAGTTTTGCGTCAGGTAATACCCAGTACAAGTTGACGCAGGCATCAACTTTCCCTGGGCAAGGCGTTTCACCCTTGACCCGATGAGGCTGGCTGCCCTCAACCCGCCAATGGGCATTGCCCCTTGACCCCAGCAGTGCGCTGCCGCCCCTGCACCCCGGCACAAAGGGCTGGCTGCCCTCTGTACTCCCGCACCGGCGAAGCTGGCCTTCACCGCAGAAGCGGTTTTTGCCAGTTTCACCGGCTCCGTATCCGTACATTTACGCCCATAGGCGAGAAGTGGATACAGAATACGCCTGCGGAAATTGCCAATCAAAACAGCGGGTGCAGACCCGATATTTTTTCGTAAATCGCCCTCATTTTAAGCGATTTTTTCTTCTGTCTGTATGACCTGAAAGCCATGCTCTTTTGCGTACTCCCTTGCAGCTGCCAGCCGTTCTTCGCTGTACGGCGGCACCAGCCGGATCGAAAGTCGGGACTTGTCCAGTACATAGGTCACGCTACCTTCCGGCGTACTGCGTTCCAAGCGGCACAGCAGAGGGTACTTCCGGCTGAAATCCTCCAGTCTGCGTTTCAAGCTGGCATTGAAGGTGTAGATACTGGCAATCGTCTCGCCCTCATTCCAGTTGATGATGGTTTCTTTTTCATATTTAGACAGCTTCCTCATACAGTTCCTCCTCATAATCGGTGTTTGCTTTCAGCGCACGCAGACTGCGTCTAATCCGGCGGTATTCGTCCATCTCCATACGCAGATGATGGTAAAAGGCTTCGTACCACCTTTCCTCTGTCTCTGTCTCAATTTTACGAGCAAGATGAAGCATCTGGCTTTTCGCCTCCGGGTCAACAGTCAATGCTGTCAGCCATTTCAGCCTTGTCACTGTGTTGTGATGGCTGGGGCAGGCGTAAGCGTAAAGTATTTTCTTTTCCTTCATATTCAGTTTCATAATGATCTACCTCCATTCATTTGATGCGGTATGTCCCGCATCGTTTATTTTTCTGTCTGCCGGTCTGTCTGCAAAATATTCCTGCCCGGATTCTCTCCCAGCGTATTGTCCTCTTTGGTGCGCTCTTATCGTGGCGTCACTTCCCCGGAGGTCATCCCCCTTGCAGTCGGTCATTCATTTTTCAAGGTTCTATGTCTCCTGACAAGAACCAGTTTACCGAAAAAAGAGGGCTTCTCCCGTATGTCCAAGACGCAGGAAAATCACACGAAAACCGCATATTTCCACGCTCTCGGAAATGTGCTATAATGGAAAACAAAAACCGTTGGCAAGGAGGTGCTTTGATGTACACAAAACTGTCGATCCCGGAACGGCTCAAAGACCTGCGGGTGGTGGATAAGCACCTGACGCTGGAACAGCTGGCAGAACAGACCGGCCTGTCTAAGTCGGCACTGGGAAAATATGAGAGCGATGACTACAAAGACATCAGCCCATTTGCGATTGCGACACTGGCAAAGTTTTACGGTGTGTCCACTGATTATCTGATGGGTGTGTCAGAAAATAAAAATCACCCAAACACGGAGCTTCAAGCTCTGCATCTGAGTGACGCTATGGTGGAACTTTTGAGCAGCGGAAAGATCAACAACCGCCTGCTTTGTGAACTGGCGACTCATCCAAATTTTTTGCGGCTGATGGTTGATATGGAAATCTTTATTGACCAGATCGCTGATATGCGAGTGAACCAGATGAATCTGATTCTGGAAGCTACCCGGCAGACCATTCTGAAAGAACACGCACCGGGAGAAAATGATCTGTATATGCGGACGCTGGAATTGGGTCAGGTACAGGAGAACGATTTTTACAGCCATATCCTTCATGATGATCTGGACAGCATTGTCCGGGATATACGGGAAGCCCATTTGAAAGACAAGACCACAGCCGACCCACAGCCAACACTGGATGAGGTCAAAGAGAATTTTGAACAGGCCATACAGATGGGAACCGACACAGAAGCTATGATCCATGAGTTCTGTGATAAAATGCAGATTCCTTTTGAAAAAATTTCATCCGAGGACTTTTCGGCTTTTCTGCGGATACTGAGCCTGTCCAAACTGCTTAAAAACCCAAACAATATGCGGGGAAAAGCCAAGTCACAGCCGTATTATATGCCAAAAAAGAAAAAGCGCAGGTAGCAAAAAGGCCATCCACTATAAAAGTGAATGGCCTCAGTTTTTCCACCTTCTCAGACGAAAATCATCTCAGACCGAATGACTTCCTCTGCCCGGTGGCGTATGCTGTTCATGTGACCGACCCATGCAAGCTGGTCTTTTGCTTTCAATTCCTCCGTGACTCCCTCTGTTTCTTTTATCTGGGCAATGATACAATCCAGACGGTTCTGTGCCTGCTCATCCAGATCGGCAAGATATGTCCACAGCTTTCCAGACAGAAGCAATTCATTGTACCGGTCGGGACAATACTCTTGCAGATATTCCCTGTGCATCCGTCCCCACCGTCCGATTGGGCGGCTTTCCTCCGGCAGCTGTAAGTCTGGAATATAGTAGTCTCCGACCAGAACATAGTCCAGACCGTTACTGTCATCATGGATATGCTTTTTCAATTTCTCCATAGCGACCTCCTGTTTTCGTTTTATCCGAATCCAGTTGATCGTGTCCCTGTTCATCTGTTACTCAAGGCAACTGAACTCGTCACCATGAATTATGGCATATCCTTTCCTAATTTCTGATAACTGAGGCCGTGGGAAACCTGGCTGCCCCGGTTTTCGGACTGGTTATAGAGATCAATGGTCTCTTTCCCCAGCAGCTCCGAAATTTCCTTGAGCGTGGATTTCTCTTTGCCTCCCAAAAACAAGGTGCTGTCACAGTTACCGACGATGGTATCTGCCGCATCCTTGTAGATGGTCTTTAGCTGGCTCTGCGACTGCAAAATAATAGAAGCCGATATTTCACGGCTTCGGATGGTGGCGATCAGCTTATCGAAGTTCGGTATCTGGCCGATGTTGGCAAACTCGTCCAAGATCAGACGGACATGGACGGGCAGCCGTCCGCCGTAGAAGTCATCCGCCTTGTCGCAGAGCAGATTGAAAAGCTGACTATACATGAGGGCGGCCACGAAATTGAAAGTGCTGTCCGTATCCGAAAGGATCACAAACAGCGCCGTCTTTTGGTCGCCCAGGGTATCCAGTTCCAGCTCGTCATATTCCATCAGGTCCCGCAGCTCCTTGATGTCGAAGGGAGCAAGCCGGGCACCGCAGGAAATGAGAATGGATTTTAAGGTCTTGCCAGAGACGAAAAGTCAAGGACTTTTTCATCAAATTCACAAAGAAGTCACATTTTGCGGACTTCCTCACGGAGCAGACGCTTGATTTTGTCCTCCATCGTCTCTTTTGCGGTCTGGCTGAAATGGACACGGACGATATAGGTTGTCTTGCCGATCTGCTTTCTGACAGTCGGGCAAGTGGCGGTGTTAGTTGCGGTATTGTTCATTCAAAATCCTCCTGTAAATGAAAAATGCCCGGTGACTGTTCATCATCGGGCGATGTCGGTATGAGGGAACAAGGCAAGGCGGCAACATTAAGGTATCTATAAAAACCTTGCCGTCTTTGCCACGCTTGCCGTGTTCCTGTTGTCAGTTTCGGAGATAGCAGACCCATGCTGTGCTGTCTTTCTCGGTCACAAGTCTGTCCCCGATACGGCTCTTTGCCGTTCTCATGGTGCGTGAAGAAATCCCATGCTCATTGACTGCCTTTTCCAACTCTGCGCTCGGCATACGCTTTCCGTCCGCAAGCAGTTCCAGAATGAGCATTTGCGCCTGTGCGGTCTTGCTCTCGGTCTTGGCGGTGTCTGTCCCGGCAAGAAGCTCGTCAGCGGTAATGTCATAAGCCCCTATCCACTCAAAACCTTTCTCATCTCCCAGAGAAAAGGCAAGGGACTGTCCGGGCGGCGCAAGGGAGCTTTTCTCATGGATAAGCACCCTCGTTGTCGGACTGTCCTTCAGCTTGCCAATAAAGAGCAGACTGCGGACTGCCGCCGTGATGTCGATAGACCCTAATCCCCGATAGGTGCTTTGCGTTCCTGCGGCTTTGTTCAGGTGTCCGATCAGCACGATAGCGCACCCGGTAGCCTGTGCAATGTCTCCCAAACTGCGGAATATCGGGCGCACCTCGTTTGCTCTGTTCATGTCCACATCTGCGCCCAGAAACGCCTGTACCGGGTCAATGATAACAAGCCTTGCGTTGTTCTCACGGATTGCCCTTGCTATGCGCTCATCGGCAAGGGTCAGCGGTGTGTCCCTATCGTCAATGACAAGCACTCTTTCAAGGTCTGCTTCCGCTTCCATCAGCCGGGGCTTGACGGTATCGCCCAGACCGTCCTCTGCGGTCTGGTAGATGATATTGAAAGGCTCAATTGTCTCCATACCGGGCAAAGGCTTTCGGTTGGTGCAAGCCGCCGCAAGACGCATGGCAAA
>NZ_QWGL01000039.1 GCF_003435375.1 Clostridium sp. AM34-11AC
TTCAAGAGAGCGCCGCAGGCGGTCTTTCCTATAAAGTAAAATAAGGGAATCCTTAATTTCTAAGGATTCCCTGAAGGAAGCAGATAACGGGAATCGAACCCGCCTTTCCAGCTTGGGAAGCTAGCGTTCTACCGATGAACCATATCTGCGCATGAATTTTTCCGACACTCGTATCATAGCACATTTCTGTGGATTCTACAAGGATTTTTCTGGTAAATCCGCGAAAATCGTTCTCCTTTTTCCGACAACCGTTCCCCCCATATCCATATCTGTCTCTTAACTTTTGATCGCGTTTCATTCACAGTATCCGTTAATCCTCACTTCTCCGTCCCGCGATAGCCTGCTCCTGAATTCATGGTGACAGGATCGGCAGGTATCTCCTGTCACCATGTCCGGCAACATATCACTTTCTATCCATATTTCATTTACGATAATTCCGCAATCCTTGTAATCCCCACATATATGTGGGAAATCTTATACCATGTAGCAAAATCTACCACTCCGGTCTGGGGCAGTCCAAAGATCGACTGGAATTTCCGGACAGCTTCCGCGGTAGCCGGACCATAGATCCCGTCAGGGGAAATATCCGGAATTGCGGTATACACGCTGGAGATTGCGTCTAACTGCTCCTGCAGCTGCCGCACCTTATCACCGGTGGCACCAATCTTCAGATCATATCCCGGCCACGATGCCGGGATGCCGGAGATCTGTTCTGCCGTATTGATATACATATCATCTCCATAAAAATTCCGCAGGATCTCGATGGGACTATACCCCGCTTCTCCGAGCTCACAGCTGCCCCATTGCGTCATCCACCCCGGACACCGAACCTTCCGCCCGTCGCAGTATTGTGTCAGGATCGGCTGTTTCACTCCCGGGCGCGAAAGATAATTATCAAAAATATCATCCACCACGACAGAGATGGGCTCAAAAATATTCCGCCCATAAATCCATTTATGATCATACGCGGTTGATGATGTGATCGTAAAATCATATCCCTGATTGCGATACCATTCCGTATAGACACGATTTAACGTAAAGGACATGATCGCCAGCACATTCGCAACGATCGTGGAGCGGGGCCAGGTCGCGTATATCTCACTGGAGGCTACGTTTTTGATATAATCCCGATATGGGACATAATAGTTGGCTGCGGACGAGTTCGTTGGAACTCCGTCATGTACCACGACCGTCTGTGGGACGACCACTCTGGATAGAACGATCTCTCCTGTCTCTATAACCGGCTTGATCTCGCTCTCCGCGATTTTTGGAAGGTAATCACCATAAAGTGTGTGATCCGGAATCGTCACGGTCTCTGTCTGCTCACCGTCCGGGGCATTCGAAAGAGGCCGCAAACGAATCCCCTGGATCGCCGTCACGTCCGCCAGAACCTCCGTTCCTGAAACGACAAATGGCTCAAATCCCGGTGCTGTGATTCGGATCGTGTATTCTGCATATGGACGCTCCGTCTCCTCCGGTAACAATGAAAGCTCTAACGGTGGTGCATCTAATGGAAGATTCTCCGTCTGTCCGGAACTGTTCGTTCTCGTCTCCTCAATAATTTCATCTGGTTCCTCCGTCCTTGCAATCACAATATCCGCATCCTGTACCGGAAAACTGTTCGCGTCCGACACAACATCCACCTGCAAATATCCCTGTGCCATAATTTCCTCGCTCGATTGAATATCGTTCTATTTTATGCAACAGATGCACACCTGATACATTCCTACACTTATTTTCGACCTTTAAATGCAGAGTTTAAAACCAGCAAAGTTTTTCAGAAGATCTTCCTCCGGATATCCAATGCCAGCATCACGGCACCCTGTAATATCCCGGACGTCAATATCGTTATTGTCCCCGCCGATGGCTCATCTTCTGAATAAATTTTGTTTTCTTAATACCAAAACAGGCATCCGGAAACTTAGATAAGCTTCCAAATGCCTGTCTCTTTTTCTTATTTTCTATCCTTCCATCAGCTTCCTGATCTCCTCCGCAAGAAACTTCACATTCCTGATCAGGCCGTCAAATGCCCCATATCCGTAAAACCGGATAAACAGGATGCCGACCGGTACAGCGATGATCATTCCCGCAATACCGCGGAACTTGAAACCAAGATAGAGGAAGAATAGTGTTGCAAGCGGCGGAAGTCCCATGCTGTCACCGACGATCTTCGGCTGGATCACCTGACGGATGCCCTGTGTTAAAACATAGAGAATGACAAGGCTGAGCGCATAACCGTACTCCCCGGTAAAGAGTCTCACCACTGCCCAGGGAATCAATGCCGTTCCTGTGCCGAACATCGGCAGAAAATCCAGAATCGCGATCGCGATTCCAAGAAAAATTCCATATGGAACCCTGAGGAATAACATTCCGATCACCAACACCACTGCGACCACGAACATGATCTTAAACTGCGCCAAAAAATACCCGCCGATCAACGTCCGGATATCGTTCTTCATCATCCGTCCATACTTGATCACAGGCCCCGGCATAACCTTCCGTACCGTCTCCACAAGCTTATCATGATCTGCCAGAAACAGGTATGAAGAAAGAAATACAATAATCGTATTCACAAAGACCTCCGGCAGCGTCCGCACTACGCGGCTGCCTGCGGAAGCCGCGATCTTCTGAACAAAATCGCCGATATATCCACCCACATTCTCCAGCTCGGAAACGATCGTCATCTCCGTGTCTGCAGGAAGATACTTCAAAAGTCCCACGATCCGCTCGCAGGCCAGATCGACCTCCTCCCGGATCGACGCATAAATTCCGGGCAGTGCCTGCCCAAACTCCGTCATTTCCCGGAACACCCAGGAAAACAGCGCATAGATGCCAAAGATCACCAGTGCCAGCACACCTGCGATCAGAACCATCGAGCCGTGCCTGCGGACGATCTTCAGCCGCTTTTCAAAAAAGCGCACCACCGGATTCGCGATCGCTGCCACGATCCATCCGATCACAAACGGAAGAAAAAACACCACCAGCCTCAGTCCCCAGACACAGACGAGATAAACTGTGAGCAAAGGAACCAGAATATTTAAAATAATCCCTGCATACTTTCTGAAATTCATTCCATGGACCTCCTAATCCTGTAAAAATCCTGCTGCATTCCATCCGCAGTATTTTACTCAGTCGATCCCCCTTTTTCAGTACTCCACATGATCTCATACGGCTTTATATACTTTCGAACAAAGTCCGGCTAATGATCTGTACTCCTTTCACCGGTTTTCCCGCCAACACTACTTACAAAGCCCGTACTCCTCTGCAATCTTCTTAAATGCCGGCAGAGACCTCTCGATCTGCTCATAGGACACACAGTAAGCCAGTCTCACGTACCCCGGACAAGCAAACGAACTGCCCGGAACCATCAGCACGTGATGTTTCTTCGCCACCTCGCAAAATTCCTTCTCGTTCTCCACCGGAGACTTCACAAACAAGTAAAACGCTCCATCCGGCTTCGCACAAGTAAATCCATACTCCGTCAGCGCACCATAGATCAGATTCCTGTTTTTCTCATAAGTCTCCAGATCCACCGTAACCTCATGCTCAATGCAATACTTGATCACCTTCTGAACCAGTGACGGTGCATTCACACATCCGATCACCCTGTTCGCGATCGTAGCTGCCCCGATCAGGGCCGCAGAATCATCCACCTCATCTGGAATCACAACATATCCGATACGCTCGCCCGGAACAGAAAGAGACTTACTGTAAGAGTATCCCACAACCGCATTGTGATAATACTTCGTCACAAACGGAACCTCAACCCCGCCGTAAACCAGCTCACGGTACGGCTCATCAGAAATCAGCACGATCGATGTGCCAAACTCCTTCTCTTTCTTCTCCAGGATCGCAGCCATAGCCTTGATCGTCGCCTCATCATACACAACACCCGTCGGGTTGTTCGGGTTGTTGATGATAACAGCCTTCGTCTTAGCAGTGATCTTCGCCTCAAACTCATCAAGCTTCGGCATAAACGTCTCAGTATCCGGAGAAATGATCACAACATTTCCGTCATAGTTTCTCACATACGCATTATATTCCACAAAATACGGTGCAAACACGATAACCTCATCGCCCGGATTTAAAATGCTCTTTAAAATGATATTTAATCCGCTCGCCGCACCCACTGTCATGATCAGGTTCTTAAAGGAAAAATTCGTTCCGAACCGTTTATTTAAGGACTCTGCGATGGTCTGACGGACATCTTCATAGCCTGCATTGCTCATATATCCATGGAGTGTCATGAAATCCTCATTCTTCACCACGTCGAGGATCGCCTCTGTCACCTGCGGAACCGGAACATTCGGGTTTCCAAGGCTGAAGTCATATACATTCTCCCTGCCGTAAACAGCAGCCATTCTTTTCCCTTCCTCGAACATTGCGCGGATCGCGGAATTATTAGCCATAAATGGTTTCATTTTTTCTGATATCATAGCTGTCTCCTCCGTCTGTTGTGTTTAATCTCTAAAAAAATTCCAAAGGCACCGGTCACCACAAAGTAAAACCAGGTCGTAGGATTGGAATACCAGGTTGTAAAAAACGAGAGCATAAAATAGAGCGCTCCCTGAGAATAGAATAGGTACCACGCCGGATTTCTTCCCGGGTATGTCCTTGCAGAAAGCCATGCGGCAGCCACTCCCAATACTGATGAAAACAGAAACACACCGGCAATTCCAAAATCATAGTACGCGTCATAGAAGAGTGTAACCGTAGTCAGCTCCTCCTTATTCACGTAGATCGGCCAGTCCACTAATGCAGGCTTTATAAACTTAAGCCCCGATAATGCCCAGAGCGGAAACATTCCCTTTAGTCCCATAGAATGGGCCGGAAGCTCCCGTACCAGACAGTCAAAATTGTCGTAATTGTTTGCAATATACATGTAAGGCTGCGTGATAAAGATCGGCGTAGCCGCATTCTTCATCTCAAAGATTCCATTCAGATACGTCACATCATGGCTTCTGGCAATCGTTAAGATCACATAGAGTGGAACAAGTCCCGCCGCTGCCATGAAAAGATACCTGATTTTCCTGTGTCCGCTGACGATCATAAATGTCAGCACTGCGAGAATCACCGCAAAGATCAGCTGAAATCTCGATACACAAAGCACCGGGATCAGGATCGCGATCCCTGTCATAATGAGGGACACGGCTTTTTTCGCATTCCCCATGTTCCTGTCGTAAAACCACAGCAGAACTTCCATGGACGGGACCAGTACACATGACACCGTCACATAATGGACCCCGGAAATATGGAAATATGAGTAGGCATGCGGCACTCCCCGAAGGAGAAACGGCACATATCCCAACCGGAATGCCTCAAACAGAAAGGCAGTCAGGGACAGGATTGTCAGCCCGGTAAGTGCAATGAAAATTCTTGTCCCGTATCTCTCTGCAGCCTTCTCTGTAAACTTCTGAGAAAAACCAGCCACAGTCTTTTTTTCTTTCCCATATCCAAATTTCTTTTCTGCCAGTGCGTACACATTCCAGAATGCCGCAAAAGCTACAAAAAAGCACGCCCAGGTCTCTAAACTCCAGTCCTTCTGAAGGTTTGACAGCTTCAGGCAGGAGATTCCTTCTCCTCCCACATAAAACAGGGAAAACAATCCGCGGAGATGAAGCGGATTGCCGCTTTTCCCATATTCCCACAGATAAAGATATAGTGCTGCAAACATCAGCGACATTCCTGATAAGGTAAAATGGGCGCTGAATGCAAAAAGCATGGCAGCGCCGTAACAGATCACATAAACCAGCATATCAGCCTACTCTCCGAGACCGCCATTGATCAGTTCTGTGATTGCTTCCAGAGCTTCCTTTTCGTCCGCTCCCTCACAGATCAGCTCGATCTCATCTCCGCACTTTACGCATGCCCCCAGCACACTCAGTACACTTTTCGCATTTGCTGTCGTGTTTCCATATTCAAATTTGATCGAACTCTGGAACCGCAATGCCTCCTTGCACAGAAGCCCTGCCGGCCTTAAATGAAGACCGGTGGGGTTTTCAATCGTAACTTTTTGCTTTACCATAAGTAATTTTTACTCCTAATTTCGAAATAACGTCTGAAGACCGGTTGCCTGATGGGCTTCCGTTGTCTCCGGCGGGACGATCACCGCGTGTCTTGTTGCAGACGCAGCGGTCTCCCCCTCTGTCTCCGCCTCGCTGCTGCTCTCAGCGGCAGTTTCCGACGCTTTTGTTGTCTCTTTCTCAGTTGTCTCTTTCTCAGTTGTCTCAGGCTCTGTCTCCGTCGCAGACTCCTGTTCCTTTGCGATAGTTACCGTACAGCTGGAAATTCCCAGCAGATCATAGGCAGAATCAAGCTCCCTGTTAAGCGTCGGCTGAATCTGATGGCTTCCCTCTCCCATTCCAGAGACATTCAGACTCAGGTCCTCAGCCGTAAGCTGCAGGCTGTCAAGTTCTTCCTGAAGCGCACGGATCCGGACTGTGACCGTTCCCGGGTCTGCCCGATAGCTGTAGGAACTGTCAGCCCCAACATAACTGGCAGCGCTGATGCGGACCGTATATTCCCGTTCCTTCAACTGCTCCACCGTAAGTGTCACCGTGATCTCGGAACTGTCCTTCCCAGCCAGGGAAACTCCCTCCGGCAGATAATCATTCAGATCAATAGTCTTCACGATATTTGCCCTCGCGCCGGAAACATCAAGCTCTTCCTTCGGGATCGTGATCGTATTTAAGGATGCCAGAGCGCTCTTTAATCCGACCACCGGGACACTCTTAAGTCCGCACTCCACACCTGTGTAGCGATAACCGCCCGCCACCTCACCGGTGACATCGAAATCCAGGCTCAGATTCTTCACTTTCAGGATCTCCATGGTATAATCGACACTCTTGCAGTTACTGATCAGACGATCGCTGATCGTAATGCTGTTTTTGTTCGCGTCATAGAACTTCGGTTCCTCCGAATCGCTCCAATCCGCGTTCTTTCCGTCTAAGTTGATCTCGATTCCGACGCTGCTGATCTGTCCGATCAGGGATTCCGGACCTTCGACCGTAAGTGTCTCCGGTGACAGTGTCACCTTGCCAGTCTGGTAGCCGTCCTCAAGCATTCCCGTCGTCATGACGCCGATGGTAAATGTCTTCCTCTGAAGCGGTTCCGTCTCGATCTTGATCGTTCCCGTCCGGCTCACCGGCATGGAGACCAGGTATTCGGAGTGGTTTAGGACCTCGACCTTGATCGGGATCGCGCCTGTCACGGACCACATGTCTGTCATATCCGCGTACGCCCGGAAATCTGAGGAACGGATCCGATACGCATTTGTCGTCTTTACCTCATACTGAACTGTGGTTGTCGATTTTCCGACAACCGCATATGTCAGGTTGTTCTTCGTGAGGACGTCGCTGTTAATGATCTCTACCGGCACCTCCACAGTATCCGTCATGACCGGATCCGCCACATTGACGACCCCCAGCCAGACTAAAAAGGCACACAGGAAGGAAATCAGCAAAAGTCCCCATCGTCTATTCTGCTTTTCTTTCATTTTTATGCCATCCCTTCAAGAGTTTGAACGGGCCGGATACCGTCTCCTCCTCCGGCTTTGCAGCGATCGCAAGCTTTAACTCTTCCGGACTGTTGATCCTTCTGAGACTTCCGCCCGCCGCCAGGGATACCCGTCCAGTCTCCTCGGAGACTACAACGGTCAGGCTGTCCGTGCTCTCACTGATTCCAAGAGCCGCACGGTGTCTTGTTCCCAGGTCTTTGCTGATGCTCAGGTTATCAGAAAGCGGCAGATAACAGGTCGCAGAGGTCACGCGGTTTCCACGGATAATGATCGCGCCGTCGTGAAGAGGCGTATTGTGTTCAAAAATATTGATCAGAAGCTGGCTCGTGACGATTCCGTCCACCGGGATTCCCGTGCGTTCGATCTCCGGAAGCGGAGTGTCGCGCTCGATGACGATCAGGGCTCCTGTCTTTACTTTTCCCATTTCAAAGGCCGCACGGGTAATCTCATTTACGGTCTTCTCTGTATATCCTTCCTGCTGTCTGGAATTCTCAGAAATAAAAAGGTCTGTGATGATATTTTTGCTTCCGAGCTGCTCCAGCGCTTTTCGAAGCTCCGGCTGGAAGATAATGATGAGGGCTGTCAATACGAGCTGGCCCATATGGTTGATGATCCAGGTGATCGTATTTAAATGGAGCATCGCCGCCAGCAGGTAAAAACCAACAATGATCATACCACCGCGGAGAAGCACTCCCGCTCTCGTCGACTTCACCCATAAAAGGACTTCATAGATCAGAACTGTGAGGATCAGAATTTCAAAAAGATTCGACAATGTGATCTTCGGAATAAATGTAAACCAGGAATACATATTCCCAAGAAATTCTGTCATTTTGTTACCTCCGTACAATTATTCACGAGTTTCGTTCTTCTCATGTCTCACATTTTTTCTCGAATAAATCCGCTGTACCTTCACATCCGGTGCAGACACCGTGAGCTTCGGGACAGCTTTCACATAGTAATAGTAGTCATCGTCTTCATACTGCAGATACTCTGTTCTCGTGTAATCCACCGCGAACACAAAGAACTGGTAGATCAGGGCGATCACCACCGATGCGACGATTCCAAAGATCATGGAACCTGCGGATACCGGAAGGTTGAAATTGAAATCACCGATAAAGATCACTGCAAGCTGTGTGATCACTCCCGCAACGATGGCGATGGACCAGGAGTAGTCTACTGAAAGATTTTTAAGGATGAAGACCACAAGGATCGCAGCGGCAAATGCAGCCACCATGACCCACATCAGCTCATTTCCAAATACATTCTTTACGATCTGGATAAACCGGTCTGCCATCTCCGCCATCGAACTTCCCGTCAGTGTTCCCGCATTTTGCTTTAAATACATCAGAATATAGTAGATGCAGACACCGCTGCACACAGGAACGATGGACACAAGGCTTCCAGAAAGTCCTACCACAAGCGGCACCACATACGGAATCCGCAGGAAGAACAGTAACGGTGTCAGGAGAAGCAGATATCCGTCACCCGGCCGGAATCCGTAGTAAAGGACGGTCACCGCCAGCACGAACACAAAGATGACCAGAGCGATCTCCAGAGACACCTGGGCAACATGGATCAGGATAAAAACACCGGCCAGAAACGCTGTCACTCCATATGGAATAAAGGAGGCAACCAGTCCCATCACCACCGGGATCAGCGGATTCTTAAGTTTCGACATAAAACCTACATTCGCGTTGATCAGCCAGAACGTAAGGAATCCCACCAGGAATTTTACGACCGGTACGATGTAAATATTATACTTTCCATAAAATTGTTTCAGTTTTTCCTTGAATACTAAAAGTCCGATCACTTACTCTTTTCCTCCCCGTTTTCCTTTGCAGGCTACTGGTCATATTTTTTATCAAGGCGCCGCAGCTTTGCCTGATAGATCTTCAGTCTTCCGGCTGCTTCGTCATAACGTCTCGAATAGATCTTCCAGGTCACAACAAGATATGCGAGAAGTCCCGCAGCATAGTAGAATACAAGGCGCACCCCGAGAGAGATCAGGTCATCCACCGCCATGGCGTTGAGCAGATCATCGAACCGGTAAAGGACCCACAGCACCAGGCACAGGCACACGGTCAGCGAGTACGCGATAAAAGACCGGATCAGATGGCTTCCAACGTAGTCGCTCTTGAAATACCGGTTTGCCGGGATGGATTCCTTCATCATTTTCTTTTCAAACATGGCGATACCCGTCATCAGCCGGATCTTCTCCTCATTTAACATGGCAGTCTCCTTTTTCCATCATTTAAAGCCCAGCAGCTGCACAATAGATCTGCACACTTGCTGCGCTGACCGTAAAAAAGTATGGGCTGGAAAGCAAAAATCCCATCGGCAAAACCGATCCGGAATGGATTTTTGCTTGTAACCGCGAAGAATCTTAGCAGTTATGAAACAAATACCAATATAACACACTTTCCCGCGCTTGGCGAGACGAAGTCCCTACATTTATGAAAATTTTAAGGAAAATGTAACGGTTCCGGCAACAATTTTGTTACCTGTTTAATGTCTCGATAAATTTTCCAAATGCCTCACGCCCCGCCTCTGTGCGCTTATAAACGCCCGCATCCTCAAGGACATTCGCGAACACATGGCCGACCTCATCCTGTAAGATCTCCATCACATTATCCTTTGTGATCTTCGCATATTTCGGAAGGAACTCTTCTACCCAGTCTGCATGTTTTGCGATGGATTCCTCGCTGCGGATGTCCTTTCCTTCCACGATATAGTCGGCAAGCAGGGCAAGCTCATCCTTCAATCTCGACGGAAGAACTGCCAGGCCCATGACTTCGATGAGTCCGATGTTCTCTTTCTTGATGTGGTGGAGCTTCGGGTTCGGATGGAACAGACCTAACGGACGTTCCTCCGTGGTGCGGTTATTTCTCAGTACCAGATCCAGCTCAAACTTTCCGCCACGGAATCTCGCGATCGGGGTGATCGTGTTATGTGGCTCCCCGTCTGTCTCCGCGTAGATATCCGCGTCCGCGTCTGTATATCCGCGCCATGCAGTTAAGATCTTATCCGCAAGATCCACAAGGCGTTCTTTCTTCTCACTGCGGATCCTGATCACGGACATCGGCCATTTTACGATTCCTGCTTCCACATCCTCGTAACCGTTCACTGTAAAACTTTTCTCCACCGGTGCTTTCGCCATCGCGAAGGTGTATCTTCCGCCCTGGAAATGGTCGTGGGTCAGGATGGAACCGCCGACGATCGGGAGATCCGCGTTGGATCCCAGGAAATAATGCGGGAACATGGTCACAAAATCAAATAACTTTTTGAACGTATTCCGGTCGATCTTCATCGGGGTGTGTTTTCCGTTGAAGACGATGCAGTGCTCATTATAGTAGACGTACGGGGAATACTGGAAGCCCCAGGACTCGCCGTTTAAGGTCAGTGGAATGATCCGGTGGTTGTTTCTCGCCGGATGGTTGATTCGGCCCGCGTAGCCTACGTTTTCCATACAGAGCAGACATTTCGGATATCCGCTCTGCTTCATGGTCTTTGCAGCGGCGATGGCTTTCGGGTCTTTCTCAGGTTTTGAGAGGTTTACCGTTATATCAAGGTCCCCGTACTCTGTCTTCGTGATCCACTTTAAGTCCTTGCAGACACGGTAGCGGCGGATGTAGTTGGAGTCCTGACTCAATTTGTAGAAATAAGCCGTTGCGTCCTCCGGGGACTTTTCATACTCCCCGTGGAATTTCTTTACAACCTCACTTGGGCGCGGCATCAGGCAGTTCATGAGTCTCGTGTCAAAAAGATCCCGGTATACGACGCTGTTGTTTTCAAGGATCCCCTGCTCTGCAGCGTAGTCGGTGAGCGCGTTTAAGGTATCTTCCAGGCTGATCTCGTCTGTAATCTCGCCCGGCTCCTCGTATTCGGACATTTTCAGTACTTCCAGGATCTGGTTTCTTGCGTAGATCTCATCTTCGGCTTCGATAAGTCCGGTCGTTCTGCCGTACTGAACCAGTTTCTTTATTGACATTTCAATCATGATCGAATTCCTCCGTTTTTTTACGGTATATTGACAGCTTTAAGTATAACGTGCGTATCTTCTTGTTTTCGCTGCACAAAAACAAGAAGCACAGGGCGGCCGCCCTATATCAATCTGCTCTGCAAAAACACTTATACAAGTAAACTTGCAGCGCGTTTTTTGCAGAACAAATTGCCGCACCTGCAACCTGTTACATTTTATTATAATAAATTTACCACCCTAATACAATCGCTATTTTATTTTTTTATCCCCCGCATCGCACGCTGAAGCCGCTCCGTAATGATTCCGCCGACGATTCCGATCAGTGTTCCCGCGATGCATCCGGCTGCCAGAAGAAATGGCAGATAATAAAATACCCCTGGTGTCTGGACGATAACTGCCGCAAAGGTGATCTGGCCGATATTGTGGGCAATACCGCCAAGAACGCTGATGCTGACCTGGGAGAGCTTTCCGGTCTCCTTCAATACCGCCATCACAAACAAGCTTAAAAAGCTTCCAGACAGCCCATAGATCATGCTGTAGGGATTTCCAAATGACAGTCCCACAAGAACGATGCGGATCAGGGTCACGGCGATGGTTCCGGGGATTCCAATTAAATAAAGCCCCACCACCGTTACAAGGTTCGCCAGTCCCAGCTTTATGCCTGGGACTGGGATCGGGATGGGAATCATTGTCTCAACAAAACTCAGCACCATGGCAAGGGCAATCAGGAGCCCATACAATGCCACAGTTATTGCCTTTTTTTCTCGATTCATCGGATCTATTCTCCTCTTTCTTGACTTTCAAAAGTTCATTTGTTAGAATAAACCGGATATCCGGCAGTGCAGCTTCTGATATTTTGTACGACAGGCACGAGTGCCTGCTGCGGTCTGCGTTTTCGTATTAATATACAAAATTTCCGCTGTCGAATGAGCTTATAATATTTATCGTACAGGAAGTATATAACACATGAATAAAAAAACAATATTTGGCCTCTGTGCCGCCGGTCTCCTCTTTGTTTCCGGCATGACATTGAGCGGATGTGGAACAAGCAGCGGACCGGGACTTCTCACACAGGAGACTCCTCTCAGCCGTTCCGATTTTCTGCTCAACACCTTCGTCACCATCACGCTCTACGATTCCGACGACTCCTCTATCTTAGACGATTCGATGGCACTTTGTAAAGAGTATGAGAATATTTTCAGCAAGACCTTAGAGACCAGCGAGCTCTACAAGATCAACCATCGGACCTCCGACACTGTCACGGTCTCCGACGACATGGCAGCGCTTCTGGCAAAAGGTCTGGAATACTGCGAGAAATCTGACGGTGCCTTTGACATTACGATCGAGCCGTTGAGTTCCCTCTGGAATTTCACAAGCGGCGAGGCCGTGATCCCGGATGAAGCAGACATCGAAGCAGATATTCCGAAGGTGGATTACCACAACCTCGTCCTCTCCGGAAATACGCTGACATTCCTCTCCCCGGATACCACCATCGACCTGGGTTCCATCGCGAAGGGCTATATCGCCGACCGGATCAAGGAACAGCTCCTGGATGCCGGTGTGAAGAGCGCCATTATCAATCTCGGCGGAAACGTCCTCTGCATGGGCGAAAAGCCGGACGGAAGCAAATTCAACATCGGGCTGCAGAAACCTTTTGCGGACAGGGATGAGACATTTGAGGTGCTTGGGATCAAGGATCTCTCCGTCGTGACATCCGGTGTCTACGAGCGGCATTTTGAGATCGACGGAAAGAATTACCATCACATTTTAAACCCGGCAACCGGGTATCCTTACGATAATGGACTGATCTCCGTGACGATCCTCTCCGAGGAGTCCGTTGACGGGGATGGTCTCTCCACCACCTGCTTTTCCCTTGGCCTGGAAAAAGGACTGGAGCTTGCGAATTCCCTGGATGGAATCTACGCATGCTTTATCGATGAGGATTACAATGTTTCCTATTCGGATGGAATGGAAGACTTTATTATCAAACAGTAATATTTAGATCAGACAGTCTCCCGGATTTTTTGCCCGGCGCTGATGCAAAACACGAAACAGTTACCATTACACTATTTTCAGGGATTTTTTATGACAGAAAGCAAAGATACGAAACAGAAACTTTTAAAAAAACAGGATATGATCCTGATCGCCGTAATACTTGCGGCAGCCGTTCTTCTTTTTCTCGGGGCAAAATTTATGCATAAAAGCCCTGCGGAGATCGTTGAAGTTTCCGTCGATGGAAAAGTAGTCGAAACCCTCGATCTCGCAAAAGATCAGGAACTCACTATAGACAGCGTGTCCGGCGGCACAAACCACCTGATCATCAAAGATGGGGAGGCGTGGGTCTCCGAGGCCACATGCCCCGACAAGATCTGTGTCCACCAGGGAAAGATCCATCTGGACGGCGAGATCATCGTCTGCCTGCCCAATAAGATGACGGCACAGATCAAGAGCAGAAAATAGACAGTGCAGTCAGTGCGGTAAGCGTGCAAAATTGCTGAACAATTAGTCTGAAATTGTGACTGTTCTGCAGGTCTGCGCACTTACTGCGCTGACTGTAAGAAAACATAAGCCGGAAGGCAAAAAACCTGAGAGGTCTCAACACAGCTCCTCAGGTTTTTATTATACTGGTCAGCAATACGCTCTTACTCCGCCAACCCCATCTTCTTCATCTCTTCCGCAACGGAATCCTCGCAGGATCTCATGGCGAGGATCGTCATTTCCATTAACTTCGGCAGTTCCCAGCCGAGATTCCCGGCACCTTTTGTGATGACGTCCCTGGAACATCCTGCAGCAAATTTCTTATCTTTAAATTTCTTCTTTAAGCTGGACACTTCCATGTCCTTCGTACTCTTTGATGGGCGCATCTTCGCTGCCGCCCAGATCAGACCGGTCAGCTCATCTGCCGCGAAGAGGACTTTTTCCATCTCGTGCTCCGGCTTCGCGTCGATCCACTCGTGGATTCCGTATCCGTGGCTGCAGACCGCATGGATCACCTCATCCTCGGCTCCGCCCTCTTTTAAAAGACGCGGCGCGATCAGGCAGTGCTCCTCCGGATACTCCTCGAAATCGATATCATGAAGGATTCCGCAGATCTCCCAGAATCCGGCCTCATCTCCGTATCCGAGTTCATTCGCGTACCATTTTAAAACGCCCCCGACAGTCAGGCCATGGAGAATATGGAATGGCTCTTTGTTGTATTTTCTGAGGAGCGCGATGGTGTCCTCTCTCGTCAGTTTTGTCTGCATGATTTTATGCCTCCATACTTATAAATTATCTGTAACTATTCAGTACCTTCACTTATAAATTATCTGGTAACTGTTCAGTAGGTCTGCGCACTTGCTGCGCTGACCGTAAGGAAACATAGGCTGGAAGGCAAAAATTCCATCAGCGAAGCTGATCTGGAATGGATTTTTGCACGTAACTATGAAGGTACTGAATAGTTACAATTATCTTTCTTACCAGTATAGCAGAACATTCCTATAATTCAAGTATGATAGTAGGATTTTTATAACATTTTAGTTACAGTTCAGCCATTACATCTTCTTGTTTTCATATTCATGAAAACAAGAAACTTGGTGGTTCCACCATATGCTGATTTGGATGAAAAAGTGCTTATGCAAGCAAGCTTGCAACACACTTTCTCATTCAAACCAGCGCATGGCTGAACTGTAACACATTTTAAAACAGTCCGCACATTCATCGATTCCTGTTTGGAAAAAATAGACCTTTACATCCAGAATTTTCCCATCACAATCTTCTCCGCATACTCAAAGTCCCAAAGTTCAACATTCCCGGCTGTCACCACCGGATCACTGTCGATGACAATCCCGTCGACCATGTAATCCCGCTGTCCCACCGGCGTTCCTTCCCGGACCGGAGCATGGAGCGATTTTGCGATCTTTGTCCTTACCTGGACCTTCTCATCGTTTCCCAGCAGAACACGGAGGGAGTTCCTATCCGCATGTTCAGTCCCAATCTCCACCTTAACCCTGGACTCCACGCCATTTTCCACCAGAACTGCCGTTTCCTCCCCGAGTCCTGTTTTCTCTATCTCCTTATACTCAAAGTTTTTATCCCCATACGTCACAAGTTTCCGCATATCCTGCCACTTGTAGGTCCTGTGGGGCGGCCATCCGCAGTCAAGGAGTGCCGCTATGAATAACTTCTCATCCTTTTTCACTGCACCAACATAGCAGTATCCGGCCTTTCCCGTAAATCCGGTCTTTCCACTGACCGCGCCTTCCATGGACGTCAGGAGAGCGTTATGATTGACACAGGAGAAGCTCCGCGTTCCGGAGAGGTCAGAAAAGGCGTGGGACGGTGCTCTTGTGATGGCAAGGAATTCTTCCTTCGCCGGGGAGAGTGAGATACAATATCTGAGGATCCGCGCCAGGTCTGCCGCCGTCGTGGAATGGATCTTCCCGCTTTCCTTATCCTCCGCATCCAGCCCGTTGGGCGTCAGAAAATATGTATCATCACAGCCAAGTTCCGCTGCCTTCCCGTTCATCATGTCCGCAAAATTTTCCACGCTGCCCCCGACCGCTTCCGCAATGGCCACTGCAGTGTCATTGTGGGATTCCAGCATCAGGGAGTAAAGAAGGTCTTCCAGACGGTATTTCTCCCCTTTTCCCGCATGCAGCTTTACCTCCGGCATGGATGCCGCCCGGTCTGAGATCTCGACTTCTGTGTCCAGCCCGGAGTTCTCCAGGGCAAGGATGCAGGTCATGATCTTCGTGGTGCTGGCCATGGGAAGAACTTTCTTCTCATTTTTCCCGTACAGAATCCGCCCTGTATCGCCGTCAAGCAGGACAGCAGCGTGGGCGTTTAAATTCAGCGGATCGGTCTTCACCTTCGATTGCACCACTTCTGATTCCAGCGTCTCCCCATTCTCGGACCGGATCACCGGCATGACCGGATCCTGCGCAGTCTGCTGCCCGCTGCTTTCCCTGTATAAATGATTTTCAGGAACTACTGCCGCAAAAATCAGGAGCGCCCCCAGGCACAGCTGCAGAAGCGGGTATGGTCCGCGCCTGCGTTTTTTCTCTTCTTTCACCCCGGTCCATTCACTGGGCCGCGCCAGCACCTTTTCTGCTATATTTTTATTCTTCCACATTTTTCAGAACTTCCGCCGCATATTTGTAACAGCATATGCGGATGTTTTCTGAGACTTGCCGGACAATTTTTCCTATGATACAATGAAAGGTGCTGAAATAATTTTAGAGACCATTTCTACATGTCCGTGGTGTTATGCAGCCGAAATCTCTGCGGGCATCTGCGTATTGAATTATTATTTTTTAATAAAAAGGGATTTTTCATGAATATAGTTTTAATTTACACAATTAAAGAAGCTGAGAGCGGCCGTTCCATCGCCGCCTTTCTCCTGAATTCCGGCTATTCTTCCCGCCTGGTGGTTCATCTTCGGAACACCGAGGGCAGTTTTCTCCTAAACGGAAAAACTGTTTTTTCCAACACAGTCCTTCAGCCGAAAGATCAGTTGCGCGTCCATGTCACGGAGAAAAAAACTTCCGACCAGATTGTCCCTGTTCCCATGGACCTCTCCGTCGTTTTTGAAGACGAACATGTTCTCGTGATCGATAAACCTGCCGGAATGCCGGTCCACCCGTCCCAGGGACACTATGAGAATACCCTGGCAAACGGAATCGCATGGTATTACAGGAACGAGGCGACCCCTTTCGTGTTCCGGGCCGTAAACCGGCTGGACCGGGACACATCAGGACTTGTGCTTCTCGCAAAGAATCCCTACAGCTCCTGCGTTCTCTCTGATGCCGTGAAGGATCACACGATTCACAGGGAGTACGCCGCCATCGTCTCCGGGAAGACGGACGCGTCCGGCACCATCGATCTTCCGATCGCAAGAAAAGACGGCTCCACCATCGAGCGGGTCTGCGATCCAGAGCGGGGCGAGACCGCTGTGACCCATTACCGGACGTTTGCCTACAACAAGGACGCCGACATTTCTTTCATCCGCCTCCTCTTAGAGACAGGAAGAACACACCAGATCCGGGTCCATATGAAAGCCATCGGGCATCCGCTGCCGGGGGATTTTCTCTACTGCCCGGACTACCGCTTTATCGACCGGCAGCCGCTCCATTCCACATACTTAAGATTTTCCCATCCGGTGACCGGAGAGAAGCTTGAATTCTCCGCATCACTGCCAGAGGACATGAGAAAACTTTTTCCGGACATCAAAAATCCGTCAGGTCCTGTCTTTTTCTAAGGCAGGATCTGACGGATTTTTATTTGCTTTTTTTCAACCACTACATATTAAAGTGTATCTCATCATAAGCAGATTTTCAGCGTATCCTCATATATCTGCTGACTTCTATACTCAGCCGCCCTGGATTCTAAGTCCCTTCGGATAGTGGTTTTTCAGCATCCCTCCAGCTGCCTTCGCAAATCCAAGCGACATGCCGCCGGTAGTAACAAGAACCCAGCCTTTTACCGGAATCTCCCGATTTTCAAAGTCTTCCGCCCGCAGCGTCTCCCCGCGAAGATACCGCAGCGCAAGATCCTCCGATCCGACCTCCACGCTCTGTCTCACATCACTTTTTTTCAGTGCCAGAGCCAATGCATGGGACGGCTCAAACCTGTCTTTTTTCGCGCTTCCGAGGTGCAGGCCCGGTCTCAGTACCTTAAGTCCCTTAAGATCCGGCATCACCTCCGGGACGAGATACAGGTTTTCTCCGAACATCAGAAATTTCTTTCCATTCTCCAGATGTTCCGTGTCTTTCAGATTTTCTTTTTCAAACGTCCGGAACGCAGCGACCGCTTCCGTGAGCGCCGCGTCCTCTTTCGCACGTCCATTTTTACGTCCGCCCTTTTTGCTGTTTTTCTTTTCGTCTGCGTTCACAGTACTTTCCACAGCATCCCAGGATCTCTCACCTTTCACAAGCAGCGCCAGGAAATGACCCTCCCCGTCCGCAAGATGCGGCCAGATCCTCACGGTCTTTTTCAGTTCCTCATCCCCATCTGCCCATTCCGGGTGACCGCCGGAAAAATATTTTACAAGCTCCGGCTGCACCACAGAAAACTCCGGATGGCGCTCAAGGAATCTTGCTATGCTCTGCTCGTTCTCCTCGGGTGAAAATGTGCAGGTGGAATAGGCGATCCGCCCACCGTCCTTTAACATCGCCGCTGCGCAGTCCAGGATCCCGTCCTGCAGCCCCGCGCACTGTTTTACATGGTCTGGGCTCCACTCATTTCTGGCGTTCTCATCCTTTCGGAACATTCCCTCGCCGGAACACGGGGCATCCACCACGATCCCGTCAAAAAATTCCGGAAACGCCGGGGCAAGCTGGAACGGATCCATATTCGTCACCACAGCATTCTTCACGCCAAGGCGCTCAATATTCTGGGACAGGATCTTCGCGCGGGCAGGATGGATCTCGTTGCAGACTAAAAGCCCCTGTCCGCCCATTTTTCCGGCAAGATGGGTAGATTTACCTCCCGGTGCCGCGCAGAGGTCCAGGATCTGCTCTCCGGGCTTTGGAGACAGTGCTTCTGCCACAGACATGGCGCTTGGTTCCTGGATATAGTATGCCCCCGCCTCGTGGAACGGATGGCGTCCCGGGCGCATGTCTGCCTCGTAGTAAAATCCCTCTTCTGCCCAGGGAACTTTTGCGAGTCCCTTCAGGTAATCTCCGAGGGGTTCTCCTTCCTCCGGCATCTCCCCGCTCTTCTGCTTTAATGGGTTGACCCGCAGTCCGAATTTCCGCTCCGCGTCATAGCTCTTAAAAAATGCTTCCGCATCACTGCCGAGAAGCTTTTCCATCTTCTCCACGAACGCTTCCGGCAGCTCTCTCTTCGTTTCTTTTTCCATAATCTCCTGATCTCAAAAACGCCCGCCGGGGATGATCCCAGCGGGCGCTCAAGTCCTAAAGTCCTAGTTTCTGGTAACTATTCAGTACCTTCATAGTTACACGCAAAAATCCATTCCAGATCAGCTTCGCTGATGGGATTTTTGCCCTCCAGCCTATGTTTTCTTACGGTCAGCGCAGCAAGGGCGCAGACCTACTGAACAGTTACAGTTTCTGTTCTTTTGCAGGCGGCACACCCAGGATATGTCCATCTGCAAGACTGTGTCTAAACACATTTGCCCAGCCATATGTCCATCCGGACATAGCTAAACTATCATCTCAACTTACAGCTCGATCTTGTAATCGTCTGCGCCGATACCGTTTACTACATAGTAAGCAGCGCTCTCTTCCGGCTTTACATAGATCTCGATGGTCTTGATATCGCCGACTTTGTTGCCTTTCTTTGTGTAGGCTTTCTTAACAGCTGCAATGAGGTCTTTCTCTGTAACTTCCTTGCCAGCGAACTGTACAACTACGGATGTCTTGATGTCCTTTGCTGTTGTTCTCTTTGCCGGAGCTTTCTTTGCTGTCTCTTTCTTCGGCTCTTCTGCTTTCTTAGCTTCTGCCTTCGGAGCCTCTGCCTTTGCTTCTGCCTTTACTGTCTTTGTCTCTGCTGCCTTTACTTCTACAGTGCTATTGCTAACCGGTGCTGCAGCCATTTTCTTTGCTGCGGCTGCGATTGGATTCTTCTTTGCCATAATGATATCCTCCTGAAAAATGTTGACACACAAAACTGTTTTCCTGTCATTTCCTGAGTTGTCGTACTAAATAATCGTCATAGCGCATTATAAGCCCTCGTCAGGATTTTGTCAATAAAATCCCGTAAAACTGGTATTTGTAAGCAAAAAAGATCCGGCAGAACACATATCCGAAAGTATCCTGCCGAATCAAAATACCAGCTTTATTTTTTGAATTATTCCTGCAGCTTAAATCCCGGGATCACATCGCTCCACTTGTTGATTCCGATGATCTTCTTCGCAAATTCCGTATACTTCAGAGATTTATTTGTATCAATATATTTGAATACGTTGTAAATATTCTTCGGCATAACGGCGATGACCCTGTTCGGGCTTGACATGTCAACTGTCCAGAGACCAAACGAGCAGGACTGCTCTACCTCGATCACCGCATCGACCTGACGGTTTAAGATAAACGCGTCGATATACGGGTTGTTGTCCACAAGATAGTACGCGTAGGCAAATGCCGCCGCCTGGATATCATAGACATCTCCGCGGGTCGCGCTCTTTGATGTAAAGCCTTCCTCAGAGAGAATGATATGGCGGACATTTCCGCCTGCATCACGCATGATGTCCTTCTGGAAGTAATCCGTCAGGACGTTGAGGTTCTTGAAGTTTACGACCGGTGAATCTTCTGTATTGTTGACAGCACCTGTCTGATCATCATCCCAGAACTCTGGCTCCGTCATCGGATGCGGGTATGGGTGGTAGGCAAGTCCCCATTCGATATTTCCCTCGTCGCGGATATCGGCGTTGAACCGGTCGATGAAGTCCTTCGCGCCGTACATCAGATTGGAGTTCGCCCGCTTCCACTCATAGTCTGTGGAGAAGAATACTCTCGCGTTGCGGCTCTGGCTCTTGATTGCCGTGTAGGCCACACGGAATACCTTTGAGTAGAGTTTTGTGTAGGAATCGATGTCCATCGGACCTGTGTAGTTCCAGTTTAAGTTGTTGTTGATCTCGTTTCCGACGATCCAGTTGCTGACGCGGCCGTAATCATCGTGGGCGCCGGAATAGCGCTCTGCCATGAAGGAGAGCAGCGCGCGTGTCGTCTCATATCCCTGCTCCGTGGAGACATTAAAACCGTAGTAGAAAGCTTCCTTTCTCTTCGCAAGCCCGGCTTCGTGAAGCTCCGGGTAGCTGTCGTTCCAGCCGTTTAAAAGGATCGCCGTCACAACGATTCCTTTTGCGGAGAACGCACTGATCATCTTATCATAATCCTTGATGAGATCACCGTTGAAGTTGTAGGTCTTTCCGTTGTATTTGTACTTTAAATTGCCGCCCACAAGCTGGTGATACGGGATATTGACCGTCGTGTGCTTCACACCCAGATTCAGCGCGTCACCGAGCATATCGAGCTGGATCAGAAGTCCTTTTTTGCTCATCGGCTCCGGGTAAGCCTCACGATATTTTGCCACATCGCCCGGGTTCGTCACATAGATCGCATTGCTGATCGGGGTGTAGGTGCTGCCGGTCTTTAACGCAACCACAAATCTGGAATAGAGCATCGTATCTGTGGAATCACCGCTGTATTTTAAGGTGAATTTTAACTTGTCGGATTTGTTGCTCCATGCGATGTAGTCCGTTCTGGAGCCTATCTCAGACTCATATGGGTGAAGCTCGAACAGATAATAATATCCATCATCCGGAGTTTCCCCCTCATTTAAAGCGCCGGTCGTAGCTGTTCCTGTGACGGAAATGCTGTTTCCGTTCTCTACCGAACAAGCCTTCAGCCATGCACTGTCATAAGCAAAGCTCGTGAAGCATCCCACCGCCGCGGTCATCAGCAGTCCCATAAGAAACGCCGCACCGCTGCGGAATAAGGTTCTTTTTTTCATATCGTTTTCCCGCCTTTCTTTTTGCCTAAACTATTTTATCATCTGTATTTTGATGATTCAATTACAATTCCCTTACGATTTTACGGCAATCTGCCGCCTTTTTCGCCATCTTTGCGGCATCAAAACCACTGGAACCGATCGATTCTGATACGGAAATATAAGCACATTTTTTCCATCAGGCTAGAGAACCGCCAGAACAAGTGCCGCCAGATTCGCCGCGAAATGGAACACCACCGGTGCCTTCACCGTGTTCGTCTTTTCCATAAGATATGCCAGGATCAGCCCCATAAAGAAGCTGTAGATTCCCTGCACAAGATCCCAGTGGAACACACTGAAAAATGCCGCAGTCATAAATGCTGCTGCCGGGGCGGACACAAGTTCCTTGCACCTTCCATAGAGAACGCCGCGGAAAAAGTATTCCTCCAGAACAGGGGATGCCGCCAGAAGCACCACAGCCTCCAGCCAGAGATTTCCCGTAAACAGGCTCTCATCCGCCAACACCGCGCCAGGGATCTGAAGTGTTTTCACCGCAAAGCCGAATGCCAGGGATATTCCTGCGCCACTGAAAAATGCCGCAGCCGCAATTTTTCCGTTCCAGTGTTCTTTTCCCCTGAACACCGAATCCTCTCTATAAAGATGTACCAGCATCGGAACCGCGATGACTGAGCGGAACAAGGTATCCCATAAGATCACATCGTCCCCGAAAATCGTTGTCTGCGCAAGCGGAAGTTCAATGATACATGCTACCGCCAGACAGAACAGTATTGGAAAAAGAATCCTCCGGATCCTGATCTTCAATTTTTTCTCTCCTTTCATACTGCCGAACCGGCAGCTTTACGCGCACCAACACATCTTACCACATTTTGCGATGGAATACAAATATCTGGGGTGGAATATATTATAAAAAGCAGTTCCATGAGACATCTGCACGTCTCTGGAACCACATGAAAAGGATATCATTTCATGAAATTTCCATTTTTCTGTCTTTTAAAAGAATTTCCGCGTGATCATGACCAGATTTTCGCAGGAAGCCGTCCAGCCGCACTTCTCCTGGCTCTCATCCTACTCCCCCTCTCCTATGTCCTCGGCGCTTTCGCCGCCACCGTCATTCCGTCAGTCCCGGCATCTGCGGACGGAAACTGGGGACTCTCATTCCAGCAGGATGGAAAACCGCCTGTCGCTAACGCCACGGCAGGTGAATTAAAGCAGTACAACGCCTGGTACGCCGATCTTTCCGGCGAGAAAGTCATCTACCTGACCTTCGACGCCGGATACGAGAACGGCAATACCCCCATGATCCTGGACGCCCTGAAAAAGCATCAGGTTCCCGCCGCGTTTTTCGTCGTCGGAAACTACCTGGAGACCAGCCCGGACCTCGTAAAACGCATGGTCTCCGAGGGGCATATTGTCGCAAACCATACATACCACCACCCGGACATGTCGAAGATCAGCGATCCGGAAAGCTTCGCGAAAGAGCTCTCAAGCCTCGAAACAAGCTACACAGAGATCACAGGAGAGACCATGCGGAGATACTACCGGCCGCCCCAGGGAAAATACAGCAAAGCGAATCTTCAGATGGCAAAAGCTCTCGGCTATCAGACCTTCTTCTGGAGTCTCGCCTATGTGGACTGGTATCAGGATCAGCAGCCCACAAAGGAGGAAGCGTTCAAAAAACTTCTCGGCCGCATCCATCCGGGTGCCATCGTGCTTCTGCACAGTACTTCCTCCACAAACGCGGCGATCCTCGATGAGTTGCTGACGAAGTGGGAGGAGATGGGCTACCGGTTCGGGACATTGGATGAACTTGTCCGGAAGACTGCCGCCACACAATAATTTCAGCAGGTTTAAAATTCCCTGGTCTGCAGCCTTCACCAATGTGCCTTGGCATATCTCGCGCCTCGCGCGGTCGCTTGCGACAATCTACATCTTCGCGCGAGTGCGCATCATTGGCACGTTAGTGCCTTTTGTGTAATAGGGAATTTCTCGGAATTCCCTATTACACAAAAAGCACCTGCTGCCCTCTAAATTTATAGAGGACACAGCAGGTGTTTTTACCATCGCTTATTCACTTTTTGCTGCAACACGCCATCCTGTCCTAATCCGGCTCCACGATCCGGTATCCGACGCCAACCTCTGTAAAAATATACTGCGGCTCCGCCGGATTCTTCTCGATCTTTCTCCGGATATTCGCCATATTCACACGCAGGATCCGGTTATCATTCTTCATATTCGGTCCCCAGATCTCTTTAATAATATAGTCGTAAGTCATGACTTTCCCGGCATACTTTCCAAGAAGACTCACGATCTTATACTCGTTCTGGGTCAGCCCCGCGTCCACACCGTCGATAAACACGCGGTGCTTGTCATAATCGATGGTCAATCCGCCGGATTTAAAAACTCCCGTCTGTCCGCCCGGCTGATTCGGGATCCCAGACCTTGTGTGACGGATCGCGGTGCGGATCCTTGCGAGAAGCTCGGATGTTCCAAAAGGCTTCGTGATGTAATCGTCAGCTCCGAGATCCAGCGCCTCCACCTTATCCCTCTCATGGGTTCTCGCCGACACAACGATCACCGGCATCGCGGACCATTCCCGCACGCCCTGTAAGATCTTCATGCCGTCCATGTCCGGCAGACCGAGATCCAAGATCACCACGTCCGGACACTGGGAGGTCACCATGCTGTATGCCTCCGCTCCCGTCTGCGCGACGATCACATCGTAATTGTTCGCTTCCAGCACTGTCTTGATGAAATTGCTGATCCTCTTGTCGTCTTCCACGACCAGCACTCTGTCTTTAATCTCCATATTCCGTGTCCACTCCTTTCGGCAGCCAGAACATCACTCTGGCACCGCCTTCTTTTCTGTTTTCTGCTTTCATGATTCCGTCGTGGGCTCTTACGATGGTCATGCAAACCGAAAGTCCGATTCCCATATTTCGCTTAGAATCGCTCTCTTTTCCGTCCTCCGACTGGAAACTTCCGTCGAACATTCTCGGAAGAGCGGACTCCTTGATTCCGGCACCGTCATCCTCAACAGAGAATTTCACCTGGTCCCCGTCCTCCGTCACGATCAACCAGATCTTTGTCATACCGTCCGCGTGGAGCACGCAATTTTCCAGGAGATTTACGATCACCTGCTCGATCAGGATCGCGTCCATAGGCACAAACAGAACATCCTCCGGCACTTTCGGGACTACCTCGATATCCGGGAATCGTTTTCTGAATTTCGTGATCGCTCCGCTGATCACGTCCTCCACCAATTCATCTTCCTTATTGATTCTGGCGGTTCCATCCCCGATCCTCGTGATGGAAAGAAGGTTTTCCACCATCCGGACGAGCCACTGACCCTCGGATTTCATGTCCTCAAGGAGTTCCAGGATATTTTCCTTCGATAGCGCGTCATAGTTGTCGATGATCCCGGACGCGGAGCCGACGATCGACGTCAACGGTGTGCGGATATCATGGGAGACCGCCCGCAGAAGGTTCGCGCGCATCTTTTCCCGCTCAACCTCCAGCCGCATCTGCTCCTGTTTCTTGATCTGGGTCGTCAGGGCGCTGACGCTGCAGGCCACAGCCAGCATGGCAACGAAGGTCAGCGGGTATCCTGTGATCGCAAAGTTCAGTTTGAAATACGGGAACGTAAATACATAGTTCACGCCGAACACAGCGATGATCGATGCGACGATTCCATAAACATATCCATCCGTAAAGCGGGACACAAACAGCACCGCCAAAACGAACAACAGCGGGACGTGCGTGTCTGATTCTGAGATCCGCTGGACAAGAAAACAAAATGCCGTCGCGATTCCCAGGATCCCGAACGCGATCCCGCTGTTCTTTAACACTGATCTGACTTTTGTGCTCATAGGGGAACCTCCGGTTTTTTTATGATCCATGAAGAACAACTGCTGCCATTCTCATCACTTGTTCTTCTTTTGGATTCATTATAACATAATTTCTGCTAAAATCGTGTTAAGATTGCAGATAATTTTCCGAAAAGTCACCCTTCTTGATGATATTTGTTCAGATTTCACTGCCGGTTTTTCAAGCAGCCAGTCAGCCATCCTTTTATTTTAACGATATAAAGAATATCCGTACTTCACTTTTCTGTAAATCTTCTGCGCGATCATGACCGGAATATAACCCGTGATCACAATGGTCGGAATACCGCCTACAATTGCGACAAGGATGATGAAAAGGATCGAAAATAAATTAGCCATGATATAGACCTCCCAAACTCTTCTTTTATATCCACCCCGCTTTTGTTTCCTGCAAAGAATCTTTGCCAAATTTCTTTTTCGGGATGTTTTTAATCTGACAGGATGAAATTTCTCTCCTGTTTTTAAGTCGAACCATATATATCACAGAATTTTTATCCCCGCTACCTTTTTACCTGCTTTTTAGCCGCCGCTTAATCGCTTATTTTTTCTCCTTAACACGAATTTTGCAAATAACATGTACAATATATTTCGTCAGGATTTTTGTAACTTTTGTATGTATTTTTCACGTTTTGCGTCATCTTAACAGACTTTTTCAAAAATATAATTTAACCTGAATTATTCACGGAGCAGTATCTGAACTGGTAACTGTA
>NZ_QWGL01000004.1 GCF_003435375.1 Clostridium sp. AM34-11AC
TAGCCACAAGTGTTACAAAAAAGCTTGACCACAACACTTCGGCTTGAGGATGATTCTGTTCTTGAGCAGTTCCTGTAATACTGCATCCGTATCGCAACAGTATCCAATCTTCTCATCGAACCTTGCCTTGTAGACTTTCTTATTGAACCATCTCAATCCTCCGGATGTTCCTGCAAAGGTAAACTCCTGTGCATAGTTCCACGGTGCGATAGACGCATCCACTGCTCCGTATCCTATGTCGAGGTCTACCATCAACTGTGCAATCCTTTCCAGTTCCGATGTGATAACCTCCGGGTCCGTAATCTTCTCATTGAAGTCGAGCCTGTATATGAGGTCGTTCATATCATCATCTATCATTGCGATTACATCTTCCTCTGAATTATCTACAATCCAGTTCACAACCTTGACGATGTTGTTTATCTCCTCATCCGGTACTGCAATCAGATTTTCTTTCGGGATGACCTTGAGGTATTCATCCTCCTCAGACTTTCTGACAACCACTTTGTAGTATTCCAGTAACTTATGAGTGGTAATCGTGGCTGCTCTCTTGTAACTCGGTATGTAGATACCAAACTTCCTTTTGTTCATAGCCACACCTCCGGTATTCTAAATCCTGCATTGAAGATATAATCAATGACGCTCATGTTCGGCAGGAACGGTTTGTATTTTCTCTGATACACAACTGGTTGATAATCAGAATAGACGAGGTTGATGCCGTTCTTCCGGTATCTTTCCTCGTCATGGTACGCTTTCGCTCCTGTTCCGCTGTAATATGTGTCAGCCTTTGCAATCTTGCACATCTGTAATATCCTGTCATCCTTATGGCCTGTAATTCCAAGTTCCGATGCCATGATGACTTCGGTCTTAATTCCAAATCTCCTCAGAATGTAGTATATGAGGTTGCTATTCAGTTCCACGAGCCGCAGGTCCTCTCTCGACAGAGCCTCAATCCTGTCGATTATCTCCATGCCCTCTGAGAAGTGATTCGCCCTTGCGTACGCTTCCTTTATGGTTCTGCATATCTTTGGCAGATTTCTCATCGGGTCTGATATGGAAATGTCGCACAGTCTCGAATCGTGATGAGCGTTGACCGGAACCGTAATCTTCTGCTCCCCTGCTTTGGTCTGTATCCAGTTCCAGTTGTGCATCCCTTTTTTGGAATAGCACACATCATCAGACAGAACCAAGACATCGCTCTTGAAAGCCTTGTAGAAAACTCCCATATACGGCAAAAAGTTCGGCTGATGTGATGTAAGTATCATTCAGCCACCTCCCTTATCAGCATAAATGCCTCCGCATACTTCTTTCCTACCGTGACTCCCCTGTGCTGTGCAAGTGCCTTGATTCCTTCAATGGACCTTGCCGCAGGATACTCTCTCAACTGAGACTTGTATCCCTCCATTGCCATGAGTTTGAAGTTTATCTGCTTCGTGATGTCCTCATAGACGTTCGGGATAAATGCGTTCTGCGTATTCGGAATATTCCAGTCTGTCTCAGACAGGACTTCATACGCAAGGATTCTTTTCACATTGTTACTTCCATTCGGTCTCAGTGCCACCATTGCAGCATCTGCTACAATCTGATGGTCTCGGTGCATATCTCCTCGATGTGGAATGAAAACTTCATCCGGTCGTACCACATCGACCACATCTGCCAAGATTTCATTCAGCCTGTATTGAGGAATGGTGTCGAGCCTTGCTGTCGGCAGTGCAATTCTGATGAAATGACCTACGCCCACATTACTGTGAGCAATCTGCATTTCCTTAAATTCCTGCTCAATGAACTTTCGGGAATACATCGGTCTCTTTCCCTCTGATACGATGCAGACCCATACATCGTCTCCTGCCTCTGCCCTTTTTGCAATTACGCCTCCACATCCAAGGATTTCATCATCCGGGTGTGGTGCGATAACCAATACTGTCATCTGTCTGTCCTCCTTTTGATTATCTTTGCCGGAACACCTACTGCCGTGCAGTACGGCTCGATGTCTCCGAGGACTACCGCCCCTGCTCCGATAACTGAAAATTCTCCAAGTCTCTGCTGACCTATGCAGCAAGCCATACTGCCGAGGTAGGCACCATCTTCCACGACTACATCCCCATTCATCACGGTCGCTGTCGCTATCCGGGTGTGGTTCTTAATCGTGCAGTGATGCTCAATCAAAGATTTGGAGTTTACCATGTTGTTGTCTCCTATGACGGTTCCGATATTGATAACCGCCATCTTCCCAATGAAATTGCCTGTGCCTATCTTTACCGAGTCGGAAATAAGTGCTGTCTTGTCGATGATGTTGATAGTCTCAAGTCCTAATCTCTTGACAGCCTCGAACTGCCTCTTCCTTGGTTCTGTATCTCCTATTGAGATAAAATAGGCATAGTCTCTAAAATTAAAAACCTCCTCGATTGTGGCTGCTAAAATAGGTTTTCCCATGTGGTATCCCTTTTTATATTCATCCACAAAACCGATGAGGTCGTATTCTTCCTTTGCCATAGAGTCATATACCGACTCCGCATATTCCCCGGCACCAACGAATATTACTTTCTTCATTCTTTGGCACCGTCCTTAGCCTGCAAATCTTCTCCGGAGCGGATTTGGTCTTTAATCTTGTCATACCATATCGCCCTCGCATTTATCTTTCTCTTCGAGATTGCAACCTTTGCTCCCTCGATGCCGAGTTTTCTGATGAGGTCGTTATAGTCCAGTTCATTCTTGCAGACAATCATCACATAATCGTATTTCTCGTAATGGATGAGTTCCATCTCCGGTATGCTTCGCTCCTCCATCTCTTTCTTAGTTGCTTTCTCAAGTCCAAGGTCAACGGTAAGGTCTGCTGTCCAGTCTGCCAGTAAGTCCATATCCCAATCTCCGGAATGAGTATTGTCCTTAATGTTGATTGCTCGGAGTTCTGTCTCTGAATATCCAATAAGACGCTTACACAGGATAATCGTGTCCGGGTCCATCTCCTTGATGACACTCAGTCTCATATTCCCACCGATGATATTGTTATTCTCATCTATGATGAATGAGCCGAAGTCTCCGAAAGTCTCGATGCTGTTTCGGAGTTCATCTTTCTTCTTTTTGGTAATCTTCCTCGGATTTCCAAAGCCTGTCTTAACATCTCCCGCTCTCATTTCAACGGTTTCAATTCTTTTCTCTGCCATAATGTCATATCCTTTCTGTAAAAATGCTGAATTTCGTGATACAATGATGACATCCGTTCTTGAGAGGAGGTGTCATCATGTATAACGGAGACGAAAAGTTAATCAGTGACGGCGTGTATCTGCCGTACACGATGCTCAACTTTTGGCAATGGTCTCTCTCGAATATCCAGTTCGGAATGACAAGAGGAACATTTGCCGATTTCATTGTGAGATGCTCGCTTGACAGTGGCGGTATCATTACACGCCCCGACATCGGTACAGGTTTTGAACCTTACGACCTTGAAGGACCTGTAATACCGTCCATCGGAAGAGTATCTCGTATCGAGGTCAAATCATCTGCATATCTCAACTCTGAGACCTGCAAGTATTCGGAGAGAGCATCTTTCAGCATCGCTCCTGCAAGAGTTCCTGTTGATGGCGATTACAAAAAAGACTCGCCTCAGCAGCGGAACAACGACCTCTATGTTTTCTGCCTCTACACCGCAACAGACAATCGAAGAAACATTCTTGACCTGTCTTGGTGGGAGTTTTTCGTTCTGCCTACATACCGGATTGAAGAAAACGAGAGTCTGTGCAAGCAGAAAACCATTTCCATAAAGCGTGTCAAGGAACTATGTCCTACGCTTTCATTCGATATGCTGTGCAATGCAATCGTGGAGTCGTGCAACTCCATTCCTGCAAATAGTCAAATAGGTTCTCCCCCCCCCCCCCGAACATCCGTTCAGTTTTGAGGTGTAGGCTCGAGCCGCTTTTCTCTCTTGAGATGGCGGCTTTTTGCATAAAAATAGACTGCCTCCGGGAATTGAGACAGTCTTGCTCGCTAACGCCAAATACAGAAATATCCCGAACGATTTCTCGCCGGGATACTCATGTCGTCTTTGGGAAGAAGAACTACATGGCTCTGCATTTGGATGACATTATGGGGTCTGTTGGCTACTACCATACTATCATTGGAATATTCCAATTTCAACCTTACATTTTTCTTACATTCCAATTCAGTATGTATTGTGCGTTTCGTATAGCCGCAGGGAGCGTTTATTTCCTACATTCCGAGCAAATATACCGCCAATATCTTACAGGCTATTCCTATGTCTCTGTAAACGATTTTCTCACTGATGTTTTCCATCTCAGCAATTTCTTTTACATCATGTGCCTCGTCATCAATATACATTGCGTGCAGTTCTCTGTATCTTCTCTTCGCCTCCTCACTTGAGGAATTGTCAGCCTCTTTCTTATACAGTGCCATAGCCTTGTCGATAGACTGTATCTCGAATGAGTCTCTTTTTCTTTTGTTCTCAACAGACCTTATCCTGTTGTCTGCTTTCTCAACAACATCAAGTCCGCTTCCCATCAAATCTCTCACAAACGCCCATCTCAGTTCAATCTTCTCATCCTCTGTGAACTCTTCGGTCTCTGCCAGTGATGCTTTCACCCTGCGGTAGGATTGGAGTTTCTTCTTTGTGATGCGAACATTCTCATTATCTTTACGCTTCTGAGTTTTCTGTTCTTCGGAACGATATGCCTCAACCGCTCTATCGGCTGCAATGGCTGCTAAGTCGTTGAGTTGTTCCTGTGTTAATGAATATCTTGCCTCTTTCATCAGCCGCCTCCTTGACTTTCTATGCCTTATAGCATATAATTTTTCTTACCAGTATTGAGTCGCTAAGTGAGGCGGCTCTTTTTCTTTGTCATCTTCTATGGTTTCTCGCATTCGGGCAAGTAGCAAAGTGAGAAACATATCCAAATCCAGTTGCTTCATCTGCATTGATGCCAGTGACGCAGGCGACTACATCGCCGCCCAGTGTCACAATTCTTTCCTTGCCATGAGGGTCAGTCTTATAATTGACAATCTTCTCATTCACAGGCATGGACTTTCCCGACTTCATCTTTATAAATCGGATTTTGGCTCCGCAACTCCTGCATCTTCCTTCGTTTCCGTACATCCTTCCGCCTTTCTGCTCGCATCCGCTGCGGCTGCACATACCGCCATAGCATCTTCGAGTCTGATTGCAAGCATAATATTCGTCTGCACATCTCTGATGGAGAATGTGCCAGTCTCTACGCTTGCAGATACATTTGCCTTTGTCTGTGACTGCTTGAATGGATAGCCAGTTTTCTGTCTCTTCTGTGTGAACTTGGTTCTCACGCAATCAGTTCTTAACTGAACACCATCAAGTGGACCATTCTTCGGATTGTCATTCTGATAAATCTTATTCTCTTCCATTACTTTCTCCCTCCGAAACGCTTTTTCTTAGTAGGGTTCATCCTGCGTGATGCAGGATGTCCTTTCTCTCTCCAAATCTTGTCAAAGAAGTAATGAAACATATCTGTTGTTCCGCTTCTCTTATAACTCTGATTTCTTGCTACTTCTCTTGCTAACTTTCTCATCGTGTCGTCTCCTTATCTTTGCTCGCTGATAATTCAGCCATGCCTTAATCAATTTTACAGTTACCCTTAACATCAATACTCCTCCGGGTCATAGTATCCATAGTCATCCCCAAATTCGTCTGACATATCTTCCTCGTCCTGTGGACCGTCCTCCGGACTTCCATCGGACTCATCATCTTCCGGCTCATTCATAGGGAGTGCAGGGATTTTTCTTCCCTCGAGAACTTCGCCCTCAACAACTTCCGCATCGGTCGCAGGCTCCTGTGCGTTCTGAACCTCCATGTCAAAGATGCTCATTTGGTCTCTTCCAGTAATAGGTCTGAGTACATACTCGCCTTTTTCATTATCCCAAATCATCTCCATGCCATCGCAGTTCATATCGCCTTTCTGCTCATTCTTGATTTGCAGAACCGAGCCAACCTTATGCTGAAACTTCGGCGTATGTACAATTCTCATATCTCCCTCGATGTTCGGGTCTCTGTTCTGAACTGTCTCCTCTGTGAATGACACATCAATCGTGATTGTCATTTTTCCCTCGAGACTGCCCTTTTCCGCCATGTTGGCAAGCAGTTTCTGTAATACTTGGTCTGCATCCGTTCTTAACTTCTTGAATGTGTCATCCTCGAAATGCAGTGTCGTTTCCTCAATGAAACTTCCCATACTATTTTTCCACCTTTCCAAATTGAATATTGTTCTTTATCATAAACTCCTTTACAGACAGTATCTGAGCCTTTGTTCCTCTAATCGTGAACGATGCCTTATAAATCTTGGTGTCAGTATCCTTGTCTGCAAACGGGTCTACAACCTGTGCATCCTTTGACTGTTCCGGTACGCTTTCCGGCTGTCTTGGTACATTTTCCGCAGGAATTGATACGCTTTCTGTGACCTTTGGTACGCTTTCTGCCTGCTCCTGCACATTTTCCAGTTCGGTTGGAGGATTGGTAGCCTCTGCCGCTTTGGCTGCTTCCTGCTCTCTCCTGCGTTCCTCAGCCTCTTCTCGAGCCGCTTTCTCTTCCTCTGCCTTGCGGTCAATTTCTTTCATTCTGCCGACCTCACTGAGAACCGATGTCATATTTCTATCCTTGCGGAAGTAATAGTCCTTAGCGTACGCTCTGTACTTCTCTTCAATCATGGTTTCGATTGCTCTGAGGTCTGTATCTGTTCTGCTGATTTCCTTGAAAATCTCTTCCTTGCAAGACTTGAGTGATGCGGTCTTATTGAGCCACTTCGGATTGAAAATCATGTCAAAGGTCAGAGCATCCTCCAATTCTCCGATGTTCTCCTTGAAATATGAAATCAACTCCTGCTTCTTATCTTCTTTGACCTTTTCCTCGTATGCCAACAACTGCTCGTCAATCATCGCTATCGGCTCATCTATCATAGCCACAACTTCCTTGACCTCAGCCTCGAATGCTTCATACGGAGCCATCAATGCTTTCTTGACCTGTATTCTTCTGTCGGAAATATCCTTTCTCATGGCATTGAGGGTTGCCCTGTCTTTCTTGGCATCCTGCATCTGCTCCTCCGTGTAGGTCAAGCCAGTGTACTGCTTCGTGATTTCCGCAACAGCATTCATAATCTGCTCTTTGTTCCAACCGATTTTTTGAAGGAATTTTCCCTCATCCGGCTGACTGATTACCAGTGATAATTCTTCCATAAATGTCATCCTTTCTGTATTTGTTTTATGACGACCTCAACTCTCGGCTGCTCTGAGTAAAACTTTCTCACTTGAGCATCTACCACCGCTGAGTCATCGTGATATGCCACCAAGTTTAGGCTGTCGCAAATTATCTTCCCAATATTGTCGAAGTCCGGTTTCTTGGTTGGGCGAATATCCTGTGCCAACATTGCAGCCTTTTTCTTCTTGCTTGCCGATTTCGGAACTTCATAAAATGCAAATATCCTTACATCGAGCATTGCATCATCGGGAAACATATAGCCATGTGCCGTCTGAGAATAATACAGTTTCACGAGATTTTCGTACTCGACCGTTTCTTTCGGCGTATATGCTGTGCTAAACTTCCCTCGGTTTACCACTCTCGGTCGCTGCTTGCCGAATGGCTTGCCGGGAATGGTAAATCTTATCTCATTCATCGCTTCCATCCTCTCTGTACACCTTGAGGAAGTAGTCGATAGTCTTTCCGGTCTCGGTTTTCTTTCTCTTGCCCGGACCAACTGTATAGCCGTTCTCGTGGAGAATTGCTGTTACTGTTTTTCTATCCTCGAGTTTGGCAATACTGATTTCTGCAATCATTTTCAGCATCTTCATCCCTCCAATATCTGTTTGGTTGCTGCATATCGAGATGCCGCCTCCCTTTTTCTCCAAGAGAGACCGCTTACCTTGACCGGATAGCACATCTCGAATATCCTGTCATAAATTCTGTTGTATCGAATATCCTCACAGTTCTTCATCTGCTCCATCGTGAGGTTCGTTGTCAGTATGATTGGCTTGTTGCTTCGGTATCGGCTGTCTATGATGTCGTACACCCTTTCAAGGGAGTAGTCAGTTCCTCTTTCTGCCCCGAGGTCATCTATAATGAGCAACTTGGACTGGTTCATTTTCTCAATCTTGCCGTTGTCATCATCGAATGTTCCGACCTCCTTGAGTATCTTGATGAACGATGTCATTACAACTGATGTCCTGCGGTCGAGCAGTTCATTTGCAATCACTGCCGCAGCATAACTCTTTCCGGTTCCCACCGGACCCCACAGCAGCAATCCTTGATTATCCTCATACATCTTTTCAAAGTTCACGATGTAATTCCGAACTATTTTGAGGAGTCTTGCGTTATCGTCTGTCTCTGTGAACGACTCCAATCTCGCCTGTGACAGTTTGTCATCCATAAGGCTGAGTTTTCTCAATCCCTCTACGACCCTCATTTCTTCCTGTCGCTTCTGTTCCCTGTCGTAGGCATCCCGCTCTTTCTTCTCGCAGGAACACATGATATGTACTTTCATATCCCGAGTTCCTTCCGAACCGTCCATAAGCGGGAACGGTAAAATCTTCTGTGTCGGCTCTCCGCATACAGAACAATGCAGGAGACCGTCTTTTCCTATATTCTCTTGTCTTTCCATGTTATTCCTCCCAGTCTGCATACGGATTGTCGTCATTGTTTCCAGTTGTAGTTACGGTCGGCGTGCCTGTTTTGATAAAATCAGCAAACGGTGTGGTGTCTGATAAAAAGGTCTTTGGATGCTTAATGAATTTCTGCTCCGTTCTCTCATTCAGAACTTTGGTCCTATAATTCTGTGCTGCTTCCAACATTTCAGCAGGAGACCAACCATCTTTTATCCTTGTCTTGTATTTCTTGTAGGCATCGCCTTTTCCAATTTTACGAGGATACACGCTCCACCACTCCTCGAAATCTTTCGTATATCCCTCAGCCTTGCTTTTAGTTTCCGGCTGTTGAGGAATTGTAGGTTCCGATGTGCTGATAGCAGGCTCCTCCTTTTTTACAGGCGGTGCTTTCTGCTGAGGTGCTAATTTCTTAGCGGCTCTCTCTCTGCGTTTTCGCTCCTTATCCTTTTCTCTTGCTGTCATAGCCTTATACCACTGTTCCTGCCATTCTCCCCAATCGTGGAGATACAGGTCTGTGTCAAGGTCTATCCAACCTGTCGTAATGAGTGCATCAACCGCCTTGAGCGGGTCGATTTCCTCATTCAGTCCAACATAAAGAACCTTTGCGATGTCTGCTCTTGTCGCTCCGATTATCTTGCCTTCACTGTCCGCATTGTTAATGCCCCACAGCCACAGCGTAACCAACATTCCAAGAGCCTCATTTTGACTGCAATTCAACTCTTTGGCGAGAGTTCTCAGTTTTCCACCTACCACCTGTTCGTGAACGCTTATCCACGCCATTGATAGATACCTCCTAAATTCCGGATGTAAGGTCGATAATGGAAATCGGTGCTTTCAGAACCCTGTTGTGCCTGCAACAGTCACACAATTCGCATTTGTCCGGCTCCCTGTCTCCATTCTTAACCATCAACACTCTGTTGATATTTGCAGATACTACGCTCAGAGCCTCATCGAGATAGTTCTGAGTAATCTGAATGATACGGATGTCCGGTTCATTCTCCTTTGTTACCGCAGCGATAAAGAACGGCAGTTTCTTTCCAGTATTGAGTTCAACAATCTTCTGATAGATTGCTCCTTGGATGTCGTATCCCCAATACCTTACAAAATCGAGGTATCCGATATCCTTGACCCATTTCAAATCCGTAATGGATGCCATCACTTTCAAATCCACAATGGCAACTCCCGGAATGTATGAGTCCATCTTGATTTTCCAGTCGCAACCAAACAGATTACCTGTCATAATTCGCTGCTTCTCTCCCGAGAGATACTTCATAAAATACTCGTCTCTCTCAATGCGGGCGATGATTTCCTCTGCTTTCTTATACGGTGCTTTCAGTTCGCCTTTCTGAGTGAAAATTTCCGGATTTCTTTTCTTGAAGTAATCCAGTGTTCCCTCGATGTATGAGTCCACATAACTTCCGACCAACAACGCTGTCGATGGCTCCGGCTTCCACCTCTCCTCTAACTTTTCCATTGCTTCAAACTCACACGCCATCTTCCCATAGGTGCCGTTGAAGTCCTTGAACTGGCTTACGGACATATACGCCTTGTTGGCTTCCATTCCGTAATAATTCTCTGCTGTCAACTCCATAATGTCTCCTTTCTGCTACTGAGTGATGTCGAGTTCTTCCGGCTCGTCATCCTGTTCGCCGCTCTTATCTTCAATCTGAGCGAATGGGTCCTCAGCCTCGATAACATCCGGCTGATTGTCTCCATATTCCTCATTGCCATCCTCATCAAATGTCTTTTGGTCATCTGCAATCGCTCTCTGCATCTCAACAGACAGGATGCCCCACTTGCTGAGAAGCAACTTAATCACAGTTTTCTTTGCCATCGCATCGAAGTCCGTAGACCACTTACTGCTTGTCTTGTTGTCATTCAAATCATATCTGTACGACTGTGAATACTTCTTTGCGTGATTCGTTACCTCACTCTTGCTCATATACAGTTCTTTGGTAAAACCGGATACAAGGCGGAACCATGCGTAATAACCGACAATCTTATCAGTCTCTCCATTCTCTCGCTGATGCGTCTGTGAGAAATCAGTCACAAACTCACACTCTCCTGTAATCGGGTTATACGAGCGAAGTTCGTCCTCGTAAACCTCCGAGCAATTCATCTTCTCGTACTGTCCAGTTCTGATTGCCAACTGGACAAAGCCTTTGTACATCATTTGGAACTGTGCAAGGTCCTTTTTAACCCACTGACCTGTTTCTTTATCCTTGAAACTCTTCTTATACGGAACCAATGCTGCAAATCCGAGATTGCTGTCGATTGGCAAGTCAAACGATGCTGCCACAAACGATGCTGCCATGATACTGTTTGCATCACACTGTTTTAACTGTGGCGATGCTGACACCACATTTACAATGGATGCCATGAACTGCGGTGCTTTCTTTCCAAGAACATCTGTAAATCTTTTCTTGACAGTATCCTCATTCAACAGTAACTTTACCTGCTGAACCGGACCAACCTGTCTCTTTGGCTGTTCTGCCAACTGCGTGTTTTCTGCCATCTTCTTACCTCCTTTATGACGCTGCCACGGAATAGCTTTCTCCGAACAGGTCGAATAATTCATTTGCTGTCATATCTTCTATGCACTCTTTGCATATCCCACCGTTCCCGGTGTCGTAATACTCATCGCCCTCGTAAATTCCCTCTCCGCATTCCTTGCATCTCATAAGCGGTACAGGTTCCGGAGCGTTAGGGCATCTCGGGTGGCACGGAAACTGTCTACACAAGCTGCACATTCGCAACCGCCTCCTTTTTCTTTACAAGTTCCATCGTCCTTTTGTTTATCCAACTTCTGAAACAAGCGTTTTTCAATTCATCCGGTAGCAAAAGCAAGATATATTCAGCGGGTGCGTCTATCAGTTCCATTTTTCTGAAACAATGCCTAACAACATTGTCAGCAACCTCATCCGGCATACCTGTCTGCCTTTGGAACTCGTCTACGATTTCTACCATCTTCTCTGCGATTTCTTGGTCTGACATCTTCGCCCTCCTCTCTGAATACTCCGAGTACATCTCTCACGATATTTGGTATGAGATATACCGCCATCAGAATTACCGGAAGAATAAAGAACTCGCCTCCGACTTGAAATGAGCCTCTCTGTCGATAGCAATATTCCATTGCTTTTCTTGTGAGGACGAGTCCTAAGACTATCCAAAACCAATTTCTGATGATATATCTTCTAATCTTTCTCATCGTCTCACTCCTTTTCTGTGTAAAAATAATGGTCTTGATGTTTGAACAGGAATTTCAGATTATCCTCATGCCATGTGGAGGAACTCTTGCTTTCAAAGTACAATGCACCTTTGCTTTCATCCCATCCCTGCATAACCATCTCGAGAGCCTCCCAACAATCATTGTTCGGAATGGTCTGTTCAAATTTTCCCTCAAGTACCGGACTAAACTGTCCATCATCGTAAATCACATCTTCTACGGTGTCCGGAAACTCATTGTCGCCCCATGCTCTATTCAGAACCACGAGCATTACAAGTGCTTTTCCCTCCGTATCTTGGTTTCCTGCCTCAGCCATTGCTATTTTTGCGAGCAGATAACTGTCGTAAGCATCGACTGTATCGTATGTGTATGTGATTATTCTTTCTTCCTGCACGGTCGCTTTCGATGTCTCCTGCGGTATTGATACAGGCTGCTGTGTCTGGGTTGCTGACGCTTCAATGCTCGAATTGTCTTTCCCGAAACTTGTGACGCCCACTGCGAGATATATTGCTGCTCCTATAACGGCTCCCATTCTCGCTTTACGCCGCAGGGAATTTATTTGCTTTCTTGTCATCATCTGCTCCTCCTTTCAGCGGCTGAGTAAACATTCCAATGTCTATTCCTGTGGATGCGTTCACTGCCGCCTCAAACTCTTCATCATTCATAATTCCAAATTCCTCTCTGAGGAAAGTTCTCAATTCAGCAGCACCCACTTTAACCACCTATCCTTTCAGAACCTTTTCTCCTGCGAGTTTCAACTCACTGATTGCTACCGACATCTCATCAAGTTTGCTGATAATTTTCTCGAGCGTAGGTTTTTCATCCTCTGAAATAACACCATCCGCTGCTATATCTACCAAATCTTTCTCAATGTTCTTAATCTCATTGGAGTCGAACTCTCGAATAAGTCTTAATGCAATGCCCTCTATCCCGCTCACTGATGTTGCCAGTGGAATATGCTTCCCGATAGGACATTCATATTTGCAATATCCAGTTCTTAACTCCGGGCAGTTATACAAATCTGCCATCAAGACAACTTTATCGACCGGAACAAACTTCGTTATTCCCAATTCGTAATCTGCTAAGGTCGATGGGGATATTCCGAGCATCTCTGCTGCTCCCTCACGGCTTGATAGCCTTTCGTTATACATTGCTGCCTGTTTCCTTGCACGAAAGTACACATTTTGGTTCTCTTTCGTACCGCCATTCCCCATGTTGTACTGCCTCCTTTCGGCTTATAATAATCTTAATTTAGCGAGCAGGCTGTTTCTGCGATATTGAGTACATCGCTGATTGCTTTTATCGCCGGTTCGGAAAATGCTCTTCCGTTCACGATAGCCGATGTGTACTCCCTTGTGAGTCCAACTTTTGATGCCAACTCAGCAACGGTCATATCCAGTTCAATCAATCTGATTTTTGCCTGCTTGCACCACGGCGATAACACTCTTGCCATTCGATTTGCCCTCCTTCCTATCACGCTTTGTAATTTACATTTCGATAGTCGTGTGGTAAAATCGAATTGTATATTGCCATTTCTTAATGAATTGCGTGATGTAATTGCTTTACTGAATGTATTAGTGTTTTGTAATTTACGACTACATTTTAATTGGAACTTTCCAAAAAGTCAATAGATTTTATTGGAATTTTCAAATTATTTTTTGGAGGTGTCCTAAATGACGATTGTAGACAGACTCGTTGCTCTTATGGACGAGCGTAACTTAAAACCCGCTCAAATCACGAGAGAACTCGGTATCTCCGGGTCATCTTTCACTGACTGGAAAAAGGGTAAAGGCAGTCCTTCCCTTGATGTCGTTGTGAAATTTGCAGATTACTTCAATGTATCTCTCGATTACATTGTGCGTGGTGTGGATTTCAAAGACCCGAATGTGGATAACTCATTGGAAATTTCCAATGCTCGTGAACAAAAGTGCTTAAAGAAGTTCAGAAAACTGACTCCCGACCTACAAGACCGCCTGCTCATCTATGCGGATGGCATGATTGCCGCCATGCCCGATGATGAGTGCGGAGAAAAAAGATTGTCAGTATAAAAGACTATATCGAAAGAAGGAATGCTCATGGTATTCAACGGAAGCGAACATTTCATAGCAAACGGAGAAGAAATCTCCGTGACGATGAGTGATTTTTGGAAGTGGTCTTATCCGGATTTCCTTGATAACAGCCGCCGGAACACTCTTTCAAAATTTATCGTGGCTTCGTCCATAGGACAGTCCGGACATTTTCTGCCGGACGGCTCTGCTCAGTGGACTCCATACGATATGCTTACAGGCGATGGGTATAGATTACAAATCGAGGCTGCATCTTATTTGCAATCGCAGGATGAGGAACATCCCGATTTCATATCCTATCCGATAAGTGGGATGCCGGACGCTTATGTGTTCAGCCTTTACAAAGCTACTTCCCCATCCCAAAATCCTCTAAATCTTGACCTGTGGGATTTTTTCGTAATCTCCCGCAAGGCTCTAACCAAGGATAACTCATCAAGAAAAACTATCACGCTGCCAAGATTGCAGGAACTCGGCGTTTGGCAGAGCGATTACTTCGGCATATCCGAAGCAATATTAAAAGCATTGGATGTCTGATACCTCGGACATCCTTTTTAGATTGGAGATGATATTACATGATGCAGGATAGAACTGCTCCTGCCTCTACCAACAGGGTTGCCATCTATATCAGAGTCTCTACGACTCATCAGATTGATAAAGACTCGCTCCCTATGCAGCGACAGGATTTGATTGCGTACGCAAAACTGATGCTTAATACAGACGATTATGTCATATTCGAGGATGCAGGATATTCCGGTAAGAATACTGACAGACCAAAATTTCAAGAAATGATGTCTCAGATACGGCAAGGTGCGTTTTCCCACCTGCTTGTATGGAAGATAGACCGTATCTCCCGAAACCTCCTCGACTTTGCAACGATGTACAAGGAACTCAAGGACCTCGGCGTGGTGTTCGTATCCAAAAACGAACAGTTCGATACTTCTACGGCTATGGGCGAGGCTATGCTTAAAATCATCCTTGTCTTTGCTGAGTTGGAGCGAAACATGACTTCCGAGCGTGTTACTGCAACTATGATTTCTCGAGCGTCAAACGGTCAATGGAACGGCGGCAGGGTTCCGTACGGATACAACTACGACTACGAGACAAAGGATTTTTCAATCAATCCTATCGAGGCTGAGATTGTTCGTCTCATACATGACAAATATGAGGAGATGCGTTCTTTGGTCCGTGAGTCACGCTATCTGAACGAAAAGGGATTGAGGACTCGTGCCGGGAACCTGTGGAACCCTGTGTCGCTGCACATCATACTGCATAACATATTCTACTGCGGAGATTACCGATACAATGTCTTGAAAGAGGGCGATAGGCAAAAGGTCAAGGACGAGTCTGAGTGGATAACCGTTGAGGACCATCACGAGCCAATTATCTCCCGGGAGCAAAAAGAGCGTGTCATAGCAATGTTGGATACAAACAAGCGACTTGACCGTAAGCGTAACACTTATCAGTCAGAAAAGTATGTCCATGTATTCGCAGGACTCCTATACTGCGGAAACTGCGGAAAGCCGATGGGAGCCACGCCTGCGGCAGCGAAAAAAGACTGGCAGTATTCCAAATACACCTGCCCTACCCGCAGAAAACTTGCCTCTGCCTGCAATGGCAAATTCACATCAGACCCTATCGTTGGGGAGTTCGTATTCAACTATGTTCTGAATATGCTGAATGTTCAAAAGAATTTTGCAGACATCCATTCTCCCGAGGAGTTGCAGGCTGCATTGCTGATTGGAAATACATTCTCCTATATCGACCATATAGATGAGGACGGTCTGAACGACCTTTTCAATATGCTTTCTTCCGGGAAAATAAAAGGAACTGTTTTCGGCAAGTCTGCCAAGCTAAAAAAGAAAAAGGTTGTCTCCGAACTATCGAAGCTGCGAAATGAAAAGCAGAAAATCGAGCGAGCCTTAGACCGACTCACAAAACTGTATCTATATGCCGAGGATGCAATGCCGGAGTCGGAATTTATTATTCAAAAATCAAAACTGACTGAGGCTTTGGATGAGGTCAACGAGCAGATAGGATTTTCAAATACGGACGAATGGAACCAATCTGTATCTGACGAAGAATTTGTCCGCAGGGCATCCGAGTTCATCATCGCTCAGAAACTCACGGATAGAAACTATGTGTCTTACAAGCGGCTTGCCACTTCTGTTGATACCGCCGTCATCAAGACATTCGTGCAGGGTATCATCGACAGCATCATCATGGATGCCGGGCAGGTAAAACAAATCATATTCAAAAACGGTCTGTCACACACTTTCATATTCAAATAAAATGAGCCGGGGCAATTACTGCTCCGGCTTTCATTCTGTGTTCATTATGCTGATACCTGTACTCCATTTTCAAAAATTGCTGCCACCCAGTATCCGTATTTCTCGTGACGAGCCTTATTTGAGTCCGTCTTGATAACTGCTGTTCTTTTTCCATTGCTCATCACATATACCGGAGCGTTCTTCTGCTCACTGAATTTCTTTGCAGCTTCGAGATTTGCCATTGCCTCAACCTCGTCAACATCTTCCTTCGGCTCTTCATCTGCCACTTCAACGACCTCGGAACTCATCACTCTGTAATATGTTCCGTACTGGTTCTTTCTCTCTGAGAGGACCGCTTTGTAGGTTTCATCTCCTGCAACTGCTGTTACGATGATGTTCTTTCCATCCTGCTCTGCTGTCTTGATTTCAACTTCCTTACCTACTGCCTTTGCGATTGCCATTACCATTTTATCGTTCATCATATCAATTACCTCCTGTTAGGTGTTTATGTTTTGTTTTATCTTGACTTTACGATAACATGGCCTACCGCCATTGCAAGTGTTTTCCGCATTTTTACAGATTTTTTTCGCCAAACAAAATGCCGACACCCCGCAGAGTATCGGCAATTTAATCATTTCTACCCAAAATGATGTAATTGAAAACTTTGATGACGAAATTGATTACTTCACAAATGTAAGATTTTGTGTCAAATAATCAGCATAGCATCCCCAAAACAAACAAAAAGATGCAGGAATCCGAAGTCCACCTCGAATTTCCGCATCTTTTCCCACGACACACATTCTATAAATTTTTCACTCACATCGCCTGAAGCAGCCCCAAAATCACCGAGTACACCGCCTCATTCTTTTTCACCACAAATGCCAGCTCCTCCTTTGCCTGGTTCAGCCGGTGAAACAGCCGCCTTACACTCCGGTTCCCAGACCGCAGATATCCCGTCTCATCATAAAAATATCTCTCATCCAGCAAAACGACAAGCCGCTCCACATCCTCGCTGCTCCCGGCATTCTCCTCAAAATACCGATATCCCAGCGCCAGATACCCTTTTAAAAGCTTCTCTGCTTCCTCCTCATCATTCCCGTACCCAGCCGAGACATGGGGATACATCCGTCTCCCCTTTCCTCTGGTCAGGCGCATCATATTCTGGATAAAAACAGACAGCTCTGCGTTCGTCCGGATCCGGTTCGTCATCCGGAATGTCTGCACACCCGGCACAGATTTCCACACCATCTCAGCGCTCTCCCCCAGCTCATCCGGCGAGATCACATCCTCGCAGTCCCCGGAAAAGATCACCGGCCGCCGGGTACTGATCCCAGCCAGCAGCTCCCTCGCCCCAGGCTCAAGAAGATGTGCCTCATCCACCAGAACCGCGGAACACTCTTCCAGACCGCACTCCGCCCCAATTTCGGAATCTGGCAGATACTCCACCCGCCGAAGTCTCTCATGAAGCCGCTTCCAGTCCTTCTTGCTCTCCCCGCAGTGGATCATGCAGACCCTCTGCTTCCCGGAAAGCTTCATAGCGATATCGTAGAGCAGCAGCGTCTTTCCCGTCCCCGGAAGTCCCGTAAACCAGTACGCCCCGGTCCGCTCCGCCCGGATTTTCTTTAAGATCTGGCGTTCGATATCCCGCTGCTGGGCAGTCAGGAAATATTCCTTGTTCAGGAATCGCTCCGGCTCTGTGAGAGGCGAGATCAGATACAGTTCCGCCTGAAACAGCTCCTCCACATCGCCCTCATAGTCCTTTCCGCCATCCCTCAGATCCGCGCAGAGCTGTTCCCAGTCCGCGTCCACGATCCGGTCGTGGTTCGTAAGGCGGACAAGCCGGTTCTGGCTGCTGATATATGTATAGGACCGGATCGTCTTTCCCTGCACCGCGAGATAATATCGGTTCTGTATCAACTGTTTCCGCAGTGCCTCATCGGAGACTGCTCCGCTCTTCAGCTCCACATTCACGATCTGGTCCTCCCTGATCTGCAGAAGGTCAAACTCCTTTCCCAGTCTCGGAATCTGAAACGAGTAAAAGAACCAAAGCGCATACACCTCGTCCATATGCGTCTCCAATTCCCTCACAAAGGCCTTCATGCTGTCAAGCTCCCACTCCCGCATCTTCAAAAAGTACCCGCGCCCCGACATCTGTCTCTCCAGCTTCTGGACGCAGGAAATATTCTGATTTCTTGTGAGCGTATAGATCGATACTGATTTCACGTTTTCCTCCGTTTATTCCATGCTGACGCTGTTCATATGCTACACAGCCGCCGCATCTTCTCTCTCCATTATACGTTCCTGCCGGTTCGTTTACAAGTATCTCCAGAAATACTTCACCATCCCCAGCACCCAGCTCGCAAGGATCCCGTAGAGGATCACCGGTCCCGCGATCGTAAAGATCTTGCAGCCGATCCCGAAGACATGGCCCTCCGCCTTGTACTCGATTGCCGGGGACACCACGGAATTCGCAAATCCTGTGATGGGAACCAGGGCTCCGGCTCCACCGAATTTTACGATCTTCTGGTACACATGAAACCCCGTCAGGATCACGCTGAGGCCGATGAGACTCAATGTCGTCCACGCCGCCGCGCTCTCCTTCTCGATCCCGAAGGACATGTAGACGGATGTGAATACCTGTCCCAGCATGCAGATCAGTCCGCCAACGAGAAACGCCCGCCAGAGGTTCTTCCAGGTGTTGTGGACCGGTGTCACCTGCTTCACATATTTTCCGTACTCTTTCTTATCGATCTCCATAAATTCCTCCATGTATACTTTCAAATTGAACGTTCGTGAGACTTGGCGCGTGATTCTGGTCAGCGAAGCTGACAGATTCCTATCAGAATCACTGCGCATCCTCGCGGAGCGTTTATCTCAGTCGGAGATCAGACTCCCACTGAGATAAATCATCCGAATCCCCGCAGAAAATACACTGCCGATCCAAATGCCTTTCCCGCAGCCACCGCCAGGATCACATACTGCAGCCCCACCGCCAGCCCGATCCGGCGGTTCAGGATCGGCAGTGCCTTTAGCGTTTCCGCCAAAGACATCACAAGGCATCCCACGAAAATTCCGACAGCCGTCCCACACACTGCGAGCACAAACTTTCCAGGGAACGGAAACGCCACGCTGTAGAAGTCCGCCAGATTCCCCCATGTTCCCCCGAGGATCAGAAGCGTCTCATAGAGGATCACATGCTCCGCCGTGTGGGTCACGCCGATGAGTCTCGGAAACACGCCGATGATGGCGAGGAAGGCAAAGATTCCGGCAGCGATCACTGCCCCGGCACTGAGGCCTGCAAAGGCCAGAATCCCAAGCTTAAGATACATCGACCCCTGACTCCTTTCTCCCGCCATTTTTGATCAACGTCTTATTTAAGTTCTCCTCGTAGAGCCGCATCTCCACCTCTATGGGCGTAGGGTCCACCGTGATCTTCCAGGAGGCGAAATGATTGAAGAACAATAAAATCCCCAGGGCCAGTCCCACGGAGTAGGACGCCTCCAGGATCGTCGGTCCGTCCGCCCGGGTCCCGATGATCATCTCATAGAGCTTCGCGAACACATCCGTCACGTTGGCGTCGTTGTTGAATGTCATGATGGCAAACGCCGCCCCGAAAAACGCCACTGCGGACACCATGGCCGTCTTCATCCACTCCCATACCAGACTTTTCTTCTTCCCTGCCCGGTATGTGACCACGAAATCCGATTCCCCGAGATTGTCCACCTGGATATTCTGACCGGTCTTCTCGATCTTTTCCACGAGTTCCATGACATTTCCAACAAACGCTGCCTCTTTTCCCTTCCCGGAAAATGAGGTAATTTTCACGGCTTTCGCCTTCGCCTCCGCAGCCCTGTCGCTGCTGTGGACATCGGCGATCATTCCGAGGTACACCTCCGGCTCATAAACTTCCTTCACCTGGGGAAGCTTTAAGTAGATCGTCGTGCTGCTCATGCGCTCCACGGCTTTCTGTCCATATCCCCAATGGTCTTTAAAACCCCTGTGACAGTGCCTCGGCAGACTTCCATTTCCGTCCCCGGCACCATCACGAATGTCCCCGACTGCTCCGCTTTCTTTGCCGGGACCGCCACGAGAAAATACCAGAACACAAACACCAGTACCGTCAGCGCCAGCACCGCAAAAATGATCTCCACATAGTCCTTTAACGGTTTCATAATATTCCACCTTCTCATCCTGTTTATCGCATTGCTTTACGCAAATAGGATGTTCCGAATCAACGGACATTATACATAACCATGGGCAGAATCATTTTCATCTTTTATGAAGTCAGTCTCTCCCTCATCTCCCTCAAGATCTTCTTCTCCAGCCGCGACACCTGCACCTGGGAGATTCCAAGCCGCCCTGCGATCACGGTCTGGGTCATATTTTCAAAATACCGCATTTTTATGATCTGCTGTTCCTTCTCCCCGAGACCGGATAAAAGCTCCGCCAGCACGATCCGGTCCAGGACCCTGTCATTCTCCGATGTCTTTTCCGCGATCTTATCCGCCAGGCAGCCTCCGGATTCATCCCCGGCATCGAAGGGCTCGTAGATGGATCCGACTCTCGCCCCAGCTTCCATGGATGCCGCAACCTCCTCACGGCTGGCTCCCACCGACCTTGCAAGCTCCTCCACTGTCGGCTCCCGCCCGAGGTCCGCTTCCAGCTTTTCTCTCGCCGCCCCGACTTTTCCCGCCAGTTCCTTTAGTGGCCTGCTGACCTTGATCATCCCGTCATCCCGGAGAAATCTCCTGATCTCCCCGGTGATCATGGGAACGGCATAGGTGGAAAACCGGACGCCCAATTCTGTGTCGAAATGGTCGATGGCCTTTATAAGACCGATGTTCCCGATCTGGAACAGGTCATCCGGTTCCGGTCCTCTCCCGATAAATCTCCGGACGATACTCCAGACAAGGCCCGCGTTCTCCATGACGAGGCGGTCCCTCGCCTCTTTATCCCCTGCGTGTGAACGTTTTAAGAGTTCCGCAGTGTCCGCCATCCCGTCACCTGCCGATCTTCTTTTTCATGGTGACGGAGGTTCCCTTTCCCGGTGCGGAGACCACCTCCACCCGGTCCATGAAGGCCTCCATGAAGGAGAATCCCATGCCGGACCTCCCGTCCTCCGGACATGTGGTGAACATGGGTTCCATGGCCTGCTCCACGTCGCGGATCCCGACGCCCTCATCCCGCACCGTCACAGAAAGCAGCTGTTCCTTTTCCCATGCCGTCGCCGAAAGATAGATCTTTCCTTCCTGTCCCCGGTATCCGTGGATCACCGCGTTCGTCACTGCCTCCGACACGGCGGTCTTGATATCGTCCAGTTCCTCCAGCGTCGGGTCCAGACGGCTCGCGAAAACGGCTGCCACGACTCTCGCGAACTCCTCGTTCTCTGACCGGCTCTCCATAATAAGTTCCATAGTCTCACACTCCGGCATTCCTACATTTTTCCCGTTCTCTCCAGTCTGCTCTGCCTGTACTTTCTGCGTTTCCTGTACGGTCTGTCCTGTCTCTTCCATCCCTATACCTCCCTGCTGTAGATTGCTTCTTCTTTTGACTCATACTGATGCATCAGCCCCAGAATTCCCGCAACCTTTAAAACCCGCATCACCTGCGGGCAGGCACCGTAAAAACCGGTATGGCCTGCTTTCATCTGCTTGTAGCGGTTTAAGAGGACGCCGATGCCGGAGCTGTCCATGAACCGGGTACGCGTAAAATCGAAAATGATTCTGGAGACATAATTTTCCGCCATCAGAAGGTCCGTCTCATATCTCAGATTCCGGCAGTTGTGATGGTCGAACTCCTTCGGCAGGTGAATGATGAGTGTGGGGCCTTTTGCCTCGTATACGAATGAATCTTCCATAAATTTTTCCTCCCATTTCAAAATTTTGCAGCCAAATTCAGCCCACAGCCTGTATCCCAATGCGAGGCTGATTTTCACAAATTTTTCTTACCTCAAAACAGCTTTCTAAATCCATTCTCCTGTAGTTTTCTAGTCTGAAACAACAAAAAAGAGACCTCACAGTATTTTCTTCTGTAAAGTCTCTTTTAAGTTTTTTTGAAGTAAGTTTTATCAACGAACCTCTATACACTCTCTGTGAAACAGAAACCAGAATTGCTCCTTAGTATCCTCTCTCTTCCTTCGCCTTCTCCGCAAACTCCGAATCCGCAAAGTTCATGATGACCTGTCCGAACATCTGGTTCGCGTTGTCGGTATCGCCCTTTGCCTTGTATACCATTCCCATGTTGTAGATGACTTCCGGGTTCTTATCGTTGAATTCCATATATCTCTCATAATAGCGGAGCGCTGAGTCGTAGTCCCCGACAGAGTTTGACTGGGCTGCTGCCGCCATAAGGACTGTCGGGGCGTTGGCATCCATGTCCGCCTTGATTTCATTTAAGATCGCCACAGAGCTGTCATCCGTGATCTTCGACTGATCCATATCCACATAAGTCAGAACCGCCGTGTTCGTATCCCCTTTGCGGTACGCGTCCAGGATCTTTGCGAGCGCCGCGTACTGGTTCACCGTGCTTCCGGAATCGCCCTTTAAGTCATTTAACTGGCCTTCCGCGTCCTCCTTCTGCTTCTGGTAATCCTCAACCTGGAGCTTCAACTTGTCCGTCTCCTGGTTCGCGATATTTAACTTATCCGTGTAGGACTGCATCTCCTGATTATGTTCATAGTTTAACGTTCGCTCCCTCGCCGGCATGATGAGGAACACGACCATGACCGCACCCAGGACAAGACCAATACCGATGTTGATGATGGACTGCCAGCCCGTGTTCTCCTTGTAGGTCGGAGGCAGAATAACGTCATCGTCCTGCATCTCCCTGTGGGAAAACGCGTTCTTCATCTTCCGTTTCTCGACCTCCGCCTTGCCGGTCCGGCTCTTTACGTATTCCATGTACCGGGTGGCTTTCTCGTTATTGTTATCGATCTGAAGTACCTTGAACAGGGATTTTCCGGCTTTCGTGTAGTCCCCGTGCTCCATGTAGAGAAGCGCCAGAAGCAGATGCGCTTTCACGAAATTCGGCTTCTCGTCGACAATCCTCTTAAGCTGCAGGACCGCCAGATCATCACTGTCATTCTGGGCATAGAATAATGCCTGATTGAACTTCTTTACCATCTGGCTTGCGATCTCAAGCTGTCCCGGCTTTCTCTGGACCTCATCGAGGTAATAGTCTGCCCGGTTTCCGTCCGGCTGGAGATTGATGCTGATGACCCACTGGATCAGCGCATCTGACGTCTCACCCATCTCGTAAAAGATCAGTCCAAGAAGGTTTCTGGCATCTGTGTGGTATTTATTAAACTGCAGGGCGCGTTTTAAGAATCTCGCCGCCCCGGAAAGGTTTCTCTCCTTTGCCATTTCCAGACCGCGGTTGTAGTAGCTGTTGGCCGCGTACTGGATCTTCTGCATCTCATCCATATATTACTTTTCCTTTTTGATATCCTTCATGATGTCCATCATAATATCTGCCATATCTGTGAGATCGCTTTTTACGATGGCGTCGCTGACCGCCTCCACCTCAAGACTCGGCTTGAAGCGCTCGATCTCTTCCTCAAAGTTGATCATTTTTCTTCCTCCTTTGGTGTCCCGGCAGCAGCATACTGTCACCGGAACTCACCGCATGTCAATCTGCACCTGAAAATGCTCTGTTGATCAGTTCTGCGGTTCCCTGTTCTGCTTTATTTGCCGCATACCGGAACGGTCCGGTTAACTTGTGCTTTTGCTGATCTGTTCCTTTACTTCCCCCGCAAGATACAGTGACCCCGCGATAAGCGAAAGATCCCGTTCCCCATGCAGGCCAAGCAATTCCTTCACGGCATGTTTCACATCCCGGCTCACCCGGTACTCCGTCTCTTCTCCATATTCCGCCCGCAACTTTTCTGCCGCCGCTTCCAAATCCTCCACGGAGAGGGTCCGGTGTGACTCCATTTTCGATAAGATCCACAGATCCGGTTTCAGCCGCTCTGCAATCTCACGCAGCATCCGTTGATGATCCTTGTCCGCGGAGACCGCAAACAGGATCCGCACATGATCCGGCTTCCGAAGTTCCTTTAATCTGCAGGCCGCGTCGAGAAATGCCCGGATCCCATCCGCATTGTGGGCCCCGTCGAGGTAGACACCAGTGCTGATCTCCTCCATTCTTGCAGGCCATTTTGCCTTTTTTACTCCCTCTGCCGCCTGTCCAGGCGCCACCGGAAGTCCGGAAACCTCCAATGCCCGGATCGCCAGAGCTGCGTTCATGAGCTGGTAGGGAGCTGCAAATGGGATCTCAAACAAAATCTCTTCACCACGATAGGAAAAGCTCATTTCCTGATGTCCTGCCACGCCCGGATCCGGAGATTTTACGAGACAAGGCCGGATCCCGCGACAGACTTCATCCGGCGTCACTGGAAATCCTTCAGATTTCATCTCCTTTGCTTTCGCAAAGATCACCGCCGCTGCTTCCGATGAACTGTCATCATACACCACAGGACGCCGGGACTTTATGATCCCCGCTTTATGTGCCGCGATCTCCGGGATCGTGGATCCTAAAAACGCTGTATGATCGATGCTGATGGACGTGATGACGGAGACAAGCGGATTTTCCACAACATTCGTCACATCGTAAGTTCCGCCCATTCCTGTCTCTAACACGAGCACCCTCACACCCGCGTTCCGGAATATGCAGAGTCCCATGTAAAATAAAAATTCAAAATAGGTGGGATGGGGCTCTCCTCTCCTTTCCCATATCCTGCAGGCATGCTGTACCTCCAGGAATGCCCTGATAAATTCCGGCTCCGGGACCATCTCCCCATTTATAAGGAACCGCTCCCGGATATCCACAAGATGGGGGGACAAGAATGACCCACAGGGAATTTTTGCTTCCCGGATCATGGAAGTAAGGAATGCGCAGACGGAACCTTTTCCGTTGGTTCCCGCCACATGGATCACTTGAAATTTCCGGTCCGGTTCTCCAAGAATACCAAGAAATTCCCGTACTTTTAAAAGACTGCTCTTTTTTCTCGCATATCCCGGGATCGCCTCGATCTGATCCCAGACTTCCTGCATCGTTATGTACTCCAAGAAATCGCCTCCTGTTGTGACCTGCAATCGGAACGCTGTCTGGCGTTATTCTCGGTACAGAAAATATATGCCGTAAACGGCAGCGTTTCTTTCACTTATGATACCTGTTTATGGTATTTTTTGCAACCAGAACATGTCGGAAAGATTCGACAGGATTGCTGTATCCTACGGTATTTTGTGAACGAAAAAATGCTGTATGATACAGTGGCGGCAGCAGTCTGCTCCTCCCATAAAATGAACAGCCACAGGCCATAAAACCTGCGGCTGCCCTGACAGCAGGTCATGTTCCACCCGCTGTCCTTTCCTGCTGAAACCATTCAGCACTTTCATGCCATGGTCATATTTTCATCGATTACTTACCAAGCTGAGCCAGACGAGTCTTTACCTGCTCCATCATCTCGGTGTACTTCTGGAGTTTTGCCTTCTCCTCATCGATCTTCGCCTGCGGTGCCTTGCTTACGAACTTTTCGTTTGCAAGCATTCCGTTTACGCGGGCAAGCTCTTTTGTGAGGCGCTCTTCTTCCTTCTTTAAGCGCTCGGTCTCCTTCTCGATGTCGACAAGCTCAGCGAACGGCATATAGATCGCTGCCTTCGGGATCACTGCGGATACAGCGTCCTCACCGATTCCTGTCTTATCCTTCTGGATCACTACCTCACTGGCGGAAGCAAGGGTACTGAAGAATACACGGCTGTTCTCGAAGATATCCGTGAGATCGGCATCCTCAGTCACAACAAATACTTTTGCCTTTCTGCTCGGCGGAACGTTCATGGATGTGCGCACATTACGGATCGCGCGGACAGCCTCTTTGATGACCTCTACCGCGTGCTCGTCTGCCGCGAAGTTCCACTCTTCCTTATATACCGGCCAGGAGGAGATCATGATGGACGGCTCCTCATCCTGTAAATTGCAGAAGATCTCTTCTGTGATAAACGGCATGAACGGATGTAAGAGCTTTAAGGAATTGATCAGAACCGTCTTTAAGGTCCAGATCGCAGCCGCCTTCGTCCGGTCCTCATCGTTCCAGAGACGCGGTTTTACCATCTCGATATACCAGTCACAGAATTCCTCCCATACGAAGTCGTAGACCTTCTGGAGAGCGATTCCAAGCTCGTACTTGTCCATGTTTTCCGTTACTTCCTTCGCGAGGTCATTGACCTTGGAGAGGATCCATTTATCTGCTGCCGTGAGGTCTGTAAGCTTTGCCTCGCCTGCCGGCGCTTTCTCGATATTCATCATGATGAAACGGCTCGCGTTCCATACCTTGTTTGCGAAGTTTCTGCTGGCCTCGACTCTCTCCCAGTAGAAACGCATATCGTTGCCCGGTGCATTTCCTGTCATAAGTGTCATACGGAGAGCATCCGCGCCGTACTTGTCGATCACCTCTAACGGATCAATACCGTTTCCTAAGGACTTACTCATCTTGCGTCCCTGAGAATCGCGGACAAGACCATGGATCAGGACAGTGTTGAACGGGCACTCGCCTGTCTGCTCAAGTCCCGAGAATACCATACGGATAACCCAGAAGAAGATGATATCGTATCCGGTAACGAGAACGTCGGTCGGATAGAAGTACTTCATCTCATCGGTTTCCTTCGGCCAGCCCAGTGTAGAGAACGGCCATAACGCGGAGGAGAACCAGGTATCAAGGGTGTCCTCATCCTGCTTTAAATGTGTGCAGCCGCACTTCGGGCACTTCTCCGGCATCATCTTCGCAACCGTCATCTCACCGCACTCTTCACAGTAGTAAGCCGGGATCCTGTGTCCCCACCAGAGCTGTCTGGAGATACACCAGTCGCGGATCCCCTCAAGCCAGTGGAGATATGTCTTACCGAAGCTCTCCGGAACGAATCTTAATTTGCCGCTCTTTAATGCCTCGATGGCCGGTTTTGCCATCTCATCCATCTTTACGAACCACTGCGGTTTTACCATCGGCTCTACGGTTGTGCCGCAGCGGTCATGGGTACCAACGTTGTGGCTGTGCGGAACGATTTTCACGAGAAGGCCCATTTCCTTTAAGTCCTCGACCATGGCTTTTCTCGCCTCGTAGCGGTCCATGCCGAAGTACTTGCCCGGAACATTGATGGTCGCGTCATCGTTCATGATGCAGATCTCTTCCAGATTGTGGCGTTTTCCGACCTCGAAGTCGTTCGGGTCGTGGGCCGGTGTGATCTTTACGCAGCCGGTTCCGAATTCCTTGTCAACATACTCGTCGGCGATCACCGGGATCTCGCGGTCTGTGAGTGGAAGCTTTAACATCTTTCCGATGATGTCTTTGTAACGCTCGTCCTCCGGGTTTACAGCAACGGCTGTATCGCCGAGCAGTGTCTCCGGTCTCGTTGTGGCGATCTCGACAAATCTTCCCTCTTCGCCCACGATCGGGTAGTTGATGTGCCAGAAGAAGCCGTCCTGCTCCTTGTGCTCTACCTCAGCATCGGAGATGGATGTCTTGCAGACCGGACACCAGTTGATGATCCTGGATCCCTTGTAGATATATCCTTTTTCATAAAGGCGTGTAAATACTTCTAAAACAGCCTCAGAACAGCCTGCGTCCATGGTGAAACGCTCTCTGTCCCAGTCAGCGGAGGAGCCGAGCTTGTGGAGCTGTTTGATGATCCTTGTGCCGTACTCATCTTTCCATTTCCAGGCCTCTTTTAAAAATCCCTCACGTCCAAGGTCATTCTTGTTGATGCCCTCTTTTTTTAACTTGTCGATGACCTTGACCTCGGTAGCGATCGCCGCATGGTCTGTTCCCGGCTGCCAGAGTGCCTCATAACCCTGCATTCTCTTGTAACGGATCAGGATATCCTGCATCGTATTGTCGAGGGCATGTCCCATATGGAGCTGTCCTGTAATATTCGGCGGCGGCATTACGATCGTAAACGGCTTTTTGCCCTCGCGTCTTCCTCTCTCCGCGTCAGCGTGGAAATATTTGTTGTCCAGCCATTTCTGGTACAGACGGTCCTCAATGTCCGCCGGATTGTAGGTCTTTTCCAGTTCTTTCATGGTCTTCTCCTTAAAACTTTATCAACATGTTTCTTTTTTGTAACTGCAAAAATGTGGAGCAGTTACTGCTTTTCAATTTACTTTTTTATTATCAGCGCAAAATGCGCAGACTCACAAAATCATCTCGTTTACATCTGTTTTCTTACAACAGCGTACTCATCATCTGCCTGGTAAAAACCGCAGGAAAAGTCACTTCCGCGGAGGAACGCGGACATCTCGTCCTCGTCGAGATCTGCCTCACAGACATAATATCCATACTCGTCATCATATGTGTAAAAGGCGCAGGTCTCGCAGTTCGTGATCCGTACTTTTTTCTGTTTTGCATCTTTTTTTACCATCATGTACTCCTCTCGAAAGGCTGCTGCTGTGCGCCTGCCGGGCACTCCCTCAGCTGCTGCCAACATTCGTAATCCGGGCTATCGCCCTGCTTACTCATATAAGAAAAGCCCTCTGCACTCTCATGCAAAGGGCGAATCACCGCGTTACCACCTTTATTTACTGTCCGGATCCAGAACGATCCTCCAAACAGCATCTCTTCGTTCTTAACGAGGTCTCTCCCCGGGAACAGCTACTTTTTATTTCACCATTCCGGCTCCGAAGCTACCTTCCATTTTTGCATTCCCGGACCGACTTCCAGCCTGTGATCAGTCCTCTCTGAAGGTGCAGAAAATGTACTCCTCTTCTTCCCAGCCTTTCTTATATTCCATGGAGCAGGTCTCTTTATCAGCCGCCTGTTCCATATCACGGTCATCTGATTTTTCCGGCCGCTCTTACATAATATAGTAGAATCCTGATAAAATGTCAAGGGAAACTACAGCATTCTCCTGTATTCCATCTTCCACTGATTCAGGATATCCCCCGCCGCTGCGATCCGGCCAGCCGGGTCTTTCTCGAATACGGCGGCAAGCTTCAGCGTCTCCGGCGCCTTCTCTGACTCTTCTCTCGCCTCTTCCACTTCTTTATTCCAGACTTCCTTATCGTCCTCCCCGATCATCTCCCGGAATTTATCCTTAAGCGAAAGCTCCGGATTCAGTATCGTGAGGAAGTACATGCGTTTCACATACTCCGCCTCCGGCTTCGCATTCCAGGCATTCTCGTAGGCATGCATAGCTTTCTGGTAACAGAAGAGTTTCGCGTAGCAGGCCGCGATATTGTTCCAGACTTTTCCCCGGAAATCCCCGGAGAGATGGCGTCCGGCCCCATCTAAGGTCTGCTCGTAGATCGTGACCGCTTTTCCGAAAAGATCCAGACCATAGAAATAATCTGCGCGGCGCTTCTCGTACTCTTCCTCTGAGAGTTTTTTCAGTCCGTTCACGGTCTGTCGGTAAGCCGCCTGCTCCTTTGGGGTATAGTAATTACATTCCTTGAGGATCAGGTACAGAATCTCCTCCGTCGCCCCGTGGCTGTCCAACCATTTTTCCACCCGTTCCGCGAGAAACGGCATCCGAAGCTCACTTCTTAAAAACTCAGTCAGGCGTTTATCAATAAATCCCTCCAGCACCAGCAGCGGATTGTTGTAGATCACATAGCAGAGCTCCTGGGAGGAGTAGAGATGGATCCCAAGATCCTCGATATAAAGCGGAACCGTTACCGGTTCCTGTCTGCAGAGAATCAGGCTCATAATGTCACCTCCTGACGGACCACCGCGTCCGTTTTCGGGAACAGTTCCCCAAATCCCTGGTCCGTGAGCTTGACCACCATGGTCTTCTCATCTAAGAATCCCACAGCCACCCGGATCTTCGTCGTCTTATTCGGGCGCTCCGGAAATCCCTCAAGAGGGATCTTCACGGTCCTTTTTTTCTTTGGCTCCTGCTGCGGTGTGATCGTAAAGCAGATCTCTTTCTCCCCGTCCGGGATCACTTCCACCACACTTCTCGCCTCGTACCAGCTCTCACCGGCGGATGCCAGACTGATCTCCGTCTTTGTATCCCGCTTCATAACCTCCAGAGAGACTGTGGACTTTAATTTTCCCTCGCAGAGACATACAAAGGATCCGGAACCGCTCTCGTTTAAGTAATCCTCAGCCTTCATGGCCGCACCTTTTGCGAAGATGGCTGTCTCCACGAAGACTCTTCTCCGGTTGCAGATCTGCCTCATAAATTCCGGCGCCCAGTCGGTTCTCGCGAAACCTTTTCCCGTCAGGAAGATCGAGGAAAAGATCTTTTTCTGTAAAAACCGTTCTCCACAGGCACACAGGATCTTGTCTGCCATCTTTGCCCCGGAGCCTGTATCGAGAACGCTGAGGCTGAAACCCTCTTCCAGCTCCTCATGCTCCGCGATGGCTGTCATCCGGCGCGGTCCTCTCGTGACCTTCAGTTCATAGTAACGCAGGTCCTCATCGGATAAGGAAAACATGCCAACCTGACCGCCCCAGACATCTCTTCTCTGGTTCAGCACATAGTAGACGAAGCATTCCGTGTGGCTTGCGATATGGACATTTCCTCTCGGGATCCCAAGAGCTTCTACGCTGGCCGTAAGTCCCTCCAAAAGCTTCATCTCCAAATTTTTGAGGCTGATGACCAGCTCATCGATCCTCTGTCCGGCATACTCCGCACGCACCATGGCGAGGATGCTGCCTAAAAATCTCTGCAGCAGTTCCATTCCACCGTACTTTACGCCTCCAATGGTGGATGTTCCTTCTTTTGCTGCCAGGCTTAGGAGCTTATCAACGATGACGCCCTCGCCCACCAGCGTATATTTATATGCATCTTCCCCCACATACCACTCTTCCGCGGATTTTTTTCTGCAGATGACGGTCGGGAGCATCCACGCCTCCTCACGGCCCAGAACAGCCGCCTGAGTGTAGGTATCACAGAGGTCGATGCCAACGATCAGTTTCTCCATTTATTTGCCCTCATTATGCCAGACGGAACAGCTTTTTCGCGATCTGACTGTCCATCACGTATTCTGTCATGCTTTCTTTTAATTTCCGGTCATCCTTCATTCCGAGATAGAGGTTCATGGCATTTAAAGCCGTGAAGCGGTTTCCTTTATCCCCCGTTGCCGGTTCGCTGCAGGTCACTTCGCCCTCCGCCTTTTTCACCAGTCTTCCGTCCTCATTCTCCCAGATCTCGTACTCCATGATCTCACCGTCAAACAGGAGTTTCTGGCGCACATAGATCCCTTTATAGACCATGTTCATCTCTTCCTCATGGAACTCTTCTTCGTCCGGCAGGATCCGGATCTTTAAGATCGGTCTTCCGTCCGGCCGTCCATGGTACTCGATGATCTCCTTATCCATGACCTCGCCCGGCATATCCACATATTTTGCAAGATCCTTGTACCACGCAAATACCATACCTCTGGCGGAAAGGATATCCATCATCCGGGATAGCAGGGCCTTCTGCTCCTCAGTAATCTGTGCCAGAGTCGAATAAAATTTCGCCAGCGCCAGAAGATAGATCTCCGGCACCTTCCGAAGCTCCATACCGTGGATCGCGCCTTCCAGATACGCGAATACCTTATCCCCCGGGACTGTGTCACGCAGGAAGTATTCCGTACACTTCACTGTAAAGTACGCCTTCACGATCACATCACTGGTCTCTTTTCTCGACGCGTAAAGGTCAAATACCGTGTCCATATGCTTCTCACAGCCGGAGAAAAGGCACTGGGCCAGCAGGCGCTCCTCAAGGTCATATGTCTCCACATGGGTCTTCACTGCTTCCGCAAGGATCCTGAACATAGATTCCCCGCTGCCGTTATAATGCTCGCAGAGATAATCCAGGATCACGCTGTCCCCGTGTCCGTCCGAAAATACACGCCCCGCAAGGTGGAGGAGCAGGTCATCCTCCTCGAACATCCGGTCTAAGATCAGCTGGGATACCAGAGCCGCGAGACGTTTCACACGGATCTGCTCCTCGCCGAACTCCTTTATCATCTCGTATGCCTGAACCATGTAATTCTGGACGATCAGTGTCTCGCAGACATCCACACGTTCCGGTCTGGAGAGTGTCCTCTTGTCAAGTTTTAAGAGGTACGCTCCACCCTCCGCATCCATGGCCTCATCGTCGCCGAAAAGCGCCGCACGGTAGTAGGAAATGATCCTCGTCAGCATTTTCTGCTGGTAGGCCGGCTTCACCGGGAGTGTATCCAGAACAGTCTCGATCCCGGTCACATCTTCCTTCTCAAGGTCCTTTTTCTCCATGATCTCCAGACACGCCTTCATCTTTAACATCGGGTGGTCCGGGTACATCTCAAAGCATTTTTCTTCCAGTTCCTTCTCATCGAGAACCGGTTCCTTCGTATATTCCACGTCCATGTACCTGTTTCCGAAGGTATCCTGGAACATGATCACGCTGTCTTCAAAGAACAACGGCACATAGGCAGTCTGATTCTGCAGCGGGTAGGCATCCTCACCGGTCAGGATCTCGTTGGAAACGATCACATACTTCATCGCCGCATCCTTCACCTGGATCCGGTTTGCCTTTAAGATACCGGGCAGCACCCGGGCCACCTGATTATCGATCATATCGCGGTAAATGATATGTTTGTAGATCACCGCAAGTCTCCTGTTGATCCGGGACTCGAAAAGCTGCTCCATGGCAAACTTTTCCATCTCCCGCTCGTACTTTTTATAGAGCGGATCGTCCTGCGGAATATAGGCCGCCACATTGGCATAGAGGGCTGCACGGCTCTTCTGGTCCAGATGGGCGCACTCATAGGAGAAATACAGCAGTACCTGACGCGGCATCATCTTCTCATAATCATCCGGCAGAGCGTAGAGGAAATATTCGTAGATCCTCGTGAGGCTGATCTCCTCATTGATTCCCTTCTCATACCAGGAAAAGCTCTCTTTTCCGCGGGCATTTCCCTTAATTAACAGACAGCACACCGCCGTCAGCATGTCCTTCGTCGGGTATTTCTCGTAGAGCTTTGCAAGCAGGCGGTAATACAGGCGGTGGAAGAACTTCGCTCCCGGCGCCAGCGCGCAGATCCGCTCCGCCATCTCCTGCCCCACGAGGCCATTCATGACTCCGTAGTAGAGGGCATGGATCTCAAAGGCATCCATCGTCTTTAAGAGTTCCGGATTCTTCCCGAAGAGACGCACCGTCTCAATATAGAGGAACGGGCTGCGGCAGCCATTCTTATACTGCATCTTAAAGCTCTCCGCGAGGGCTTCCTCCTCCTCGTACATCTCCGGCAGCATCTTTAACTGCAAAAGCTGCAGGTAGAACCGGCCGTTGACGTCCTCCAGCTTTTTCCTGAACAGGCGGACCACAGCGTCCTTCTTCTCCTCGTCCGGTTCCAGGCGGTACTGCAGGTACTGGTAATAACAGTAGAGTGTTCCGATCCGGTCTCTGAGGGCAGAAACGGTATCCCACGCATCGTCCAGACATAAAGCCGCCTGATCCGGTCTCTCCGCGTCCAGATAAGTCTCCGCCTGCAGGAGGGACAGGATCACAGAACCGCCGTTTGCGCCGCGGATGGCATCCAGCTCGTTCTGGATCTTTCCGAGGACAGCTTTTTTCTCGTAGAGACCGCTCTCGTAGGCCTCACGGAGTTTCATGTACCGGCAGACACCGGCTTTGCTGATCTCGCCCTCAGCGCGCTTTCTATCCGGCTCCTCTCCCATAGCCTCGATCCGGATCACGGTGTCACCGTGGACGGTAAGAAGGCGGATCGCGCCGAGGTTCTTTCCCTTGTGCATTCTCTCCGGGTGGATCCTGAATCGCAGATCCAGACGGTCCTCTTCAAAATCCGCCTGAGTGATGACCTTCTTCGGGATCTCAATGAAATCGCCGTCAGCACGGACTTCCATATAGAGATAGCCCCAGGTATTTTTCCGCAGGACGACCTTGTCATTCACGATATCCTTCGGCTTGTCATAGACCTTCTTTGCCGTAGATAAGGTCAGCTCGATGGGTTCCTTCACTCCCGTCGCCAGAAAGAATTCCTCCAGGGCATTCTGGCGGTTTCCGTGTCCCCTTAAGCCTTCATAGATCGTGCGGATCCGCAGATCCTTAAACAGCGGCGCTTCCGTAAAATCCCGGTACTCCATGAGGCGCAGCGCCAGTTCCATATCCTTTTTCGCCAGCTCCACAAAATCATCCATAGATTTTAATGTGGACAGGACACGGACAGACTCGATCATTTCCACGCGAAAAAGAAAAGGAACCTCCAGTTCTCCGCTGTTTGTGACAAGCGTGAAGTTTCCCTTGATCAGGTCTCCGTTCTCGCACCAGGAGGTGTCGACTTCGTAGACAATATGGTTTCTTAAGCCCCCGAATGCGTTCTTTAAGATCTTCACGCGGCTGTGGCTTGAGTAGGCAAGGCCTTTGATATATAAATTGTTCTCACTTGCTAAGTATAGCTCTCTTTTATAAACCGTATCGCTCCCCAGAGTCTCCTCGATCTTCACAGGATCCAGAAACAGCTTCGGCATCTCCGCGTCCACGATTCCTCTGGAAAGGCGCATGATCCGTTCTCTCATATGTTTTCACCTTATATTTATAATCCGATTACGTACGAAGGCTGCAGGTTCCGCCAACACTTCCGATTCCGCATCGTCAGAACCAGCTGCCGGCCTGTACTTTCTTATGGTCATCGCAGACACATGCTCAGACCTGCTGATTTATTACGTGGTATCATCATAGCACATTTCCTGATCAAATTCACTACAAATTTCGACCTTTTTCATATGATGGAAGAAAAAGGGCTTGAATACCGCTGTGGAAACCTGTAAAATAGATGTATTCGCAGTGATTATAAGGAACTTCCCGTGTTCTGCCTGTAAGACCGGTTCCGCCTGATCACCGCATTCCGTGTAACTGTGTTTTTCACCGTTACCAACGATTTTTTGCCAAAGGAGCCTACGTGTATGTTATCTGATCCGATCACGCTCTACAAATTAATGATCCTCTACATGCTGGACCACGTCAATTTTCCGCTGACAAACTCCCAGCTCACGGATTTCTTTCTGGATCACGAATATACGACATACTTTACGCTCCAGCAGGCGTTAAACGAACTGAAAGAAGCGGGGCTGATCCGGATGGAATCCACCCACAACTCCTCCCGCTATGAGATCACCAAAGAGGGCGATGACACTCTCTCCTTCTTCGGAAACAACATCTCCCCGGCAATCATCGAGGATATCGACAGCTACTTAAAGAAGAACAAATTCCGCTTAAGAAACGAGGTCGGCGTCATCTCCGATTTCTATAAATCCACAAATCAGGACTATATCGTCCACTGTGAAGTCCGGGAAGGCAAATCTGTCCTCATCGGCTTCGACCTCTCCGTCCCCGACAAGGATCAGGCTGAGACTATGGCCAGCCACTGGAAGGAGCGGAGTCAGGATATCTACGCTTATGTGATGAAGACCTTGATGAAAGGTTAAAATATGCGTTTTGAAGTCTGCCGTCGGCAAATTTCTGAACGTACGTCAAAACGGCACCTGCTGCAGTAAAATTCTGCGGCAGATGCCGTTTTTCAGTACTTCCAAAATTTAAAGGTTCTGCTGCGCCTCTTTCGCCGCCTTCTTCGCCGCCCATTCCGCAGCTTTCTCCGCCTGGATCTCCTCCTCGGCAGTCAGAAGATCTTCTCCTGCTGCCATCTTGTCGATGAGGTTCCAGACGTCCTCTCTTCCCTGTTTTGTCTCGGCGGAGAACGGGATCAGGATATCCTGTTTTTCCATGCCGAGACCGGTGCGGATGAGTTTTACCTGCTTCTGGATCTGGCTGCGCTTGATCTTGTCAAGCTTTGTGGCAATGATGACCGGACGGAATCCGTTGTAAACGACCCAGTCGTACATGGTCTTGTCGTTGGCGGACGGCTCGTGGCGGATGTCCACAAGAAGGAAAACGCACTTTAACATCTGGGATTTGTGGAGATAATTCTCGATCATCCTGCCCCATTTTACCTTCTCAGACTGCGGGACCTTCGCGTAACCGTAGCCGGGGAGATCCACGTAGTAGAGAGCTCCGTTGATATTATAAAAGTTGATCGTCTGGGTCTTTCCCGGCTGGGAGGACGTTCTCGCCAACGCTTTCCGGTTCATGAGCGCGTTGATCAGGGAAGATTTTCCCACGTTTGATTTTCCCGCGAAGGCGAACTCCGGCAGCGTGTTCTCCGGCAGTGTGCTCGTCACACCGCAGACGGTCTCAAGTTCCACATTTCTGATTACCATATATTTCTCCTTGTATGTAACACTTCAGCACTTTCCTTGTCACACGCAAAAATCCATTTCAGAATGACTTTGTCGCTGGGATTTCTGCCTGTCAAACTATGCTTTCTTACAGTCGGCGCAGCACATGCGCAGACCCTCAGAACCGTTACCATTGTTTTTACATACCAGAGTCAACAGCCCTCTAACAGGCAAGGCCTGTCAGAAAGCCGCCAACCTTTGTAGCCTCGCATTACACGAACGCCTCGCGTACTACGTCATCCATAGTCTTCACAAATACGATCTCCATGCCTTTCGTGATCTCCTTCGAGATCTCTGCCATATCCGGACGGTTCTTATCCGGTACGAGAACCTTCTTCATATGTGCCATTCTTGCTGCCAATGTCTTTTCCTTTAAACCGCCGATCGGCAGTACCCGGCCTCTCAATGTGATCTCACCGGTCATGGCAACGCTTGCGCAAACCTTCTTTCCGGTCACCGCGGAGAGCATGGCTGTTGCCATCGTAATGCCCGCAGACGGACCATCTTTCGGCACGGCACCCTCCGGGATATGTAAATGCAGGTCATGTTCCTTAAAATACCTGCTCTCCACACCGTACCGGTCTGCCACGGAACGAACGTAAGTCAGCGCGATCTGCGCGGATTCCTTCATGACATCACCCATCTGTCCTGTCATCTGAAGCTTTCCATCACCCGGCATTACATTCACTTCGATCTGAAGTGTGTCGCCGCCGACGCTTGTCCACGCAAGACCTCTTACGATTCCGACCTCGTCCTCCTCATTGGCATTTTCGAAGGTGATCTTCTCTTTTCCGAGATACTTCTGAAGATTTCCCTCTGTGATATGCACAGTTTTTTTCTTCTTTTCCAGAAACTCCCTCGCCGCTTTTCTGCAGATCTCACCGATCCGGCGCTCCAGATTTCTCACACCGGCCTCTCTCGTATAGTTGTGGATGATCTTCTCCAATGCCTTATCGCTGAAGGAAAGCATCTCCTCCGTAAGGCCGTTTCTCTCTAACTGTTTCGGAATGAGATACTTCTTTGCGATATGGAACTTCTCGTTCTCTGTATAGCTGGATACCTCGATAACCTCCATACGATCAAGGAGCGGTCTCGGGATTGTCGACGCATCATTTGCCGTCGCGATAAAGAGAACGCCTGAGAGATCCAGCGGGATCTCCAGATAGTGGTCGCGGAACTTCACGTTCTGCTCCCCATCAAGGACCTCCAAAAGTGCTGAGGAGACATCTCCCCGATAGTCGGCAGAGACCTTATCGATCTCATCTAAAAGCATTAACGGGTTTGACACGCCTGCCTGACGCATTGCATCGGCGATACGGCCCGGCATCGCTCCCACGTATGTCTTTCTGTGTCCGCGTATCTCCGCCTCGTCGTGAATGCCGCCAAGGCTGATCCGGACATACTTCTTTCCGAGGGCGCGGGCAACCGATCTCGCGATGGAGGTCTTACCTGTTCCGGGCGGTCCCACAAGGCAGAGGATCGGGCTTGTGCCTTTCTTTGTGAGGGCACGGACCGCAAGGAATTCCAGTACACGGTCCTTAACCTTCTCCAGACCATAATGATCCTCCTCCAGAATCTCTTTCGCGTGAATGATATCCTGATTATCCCTTGAGACCTTCTTCCACGGCATCTCAAGCACCGTCTCGATATAGGTACGGAGAACATTCGCCTCCTGACTTCCTCCCGGCATACCCTTGAAACGCTGGATCTCTTTTTTGATCTTTTCCTTCGTTTCCTTGTCCGCGTTCAGCTTTTCCAGCTGTTCCATATATCCGTCGGCATCTTCCGTCCCGCTGTCATCTCCCAGTTCCTCACGGATCACTTTTAATTCTTCCCTTAAAATATAATCCCTCTGGTTCTTATCGATGTGCTCCTTCACTTTTCCCTGATAATCCCGCTTGATCATAAGGATCTCGAGTTCCCGCATCAGGTAGTACACGATCCGGTCATACAGATGGCTCCAGTAATCACACTCCAGCATCTCCTGCTTCACAGCAAAATCCCACGGAAATTCATTTGCTGTCTGGGTCAGAAGCTGCTCCAGATCCGTGATCACAAGAAGACTTCCGATAAAATCTTTCACAGCCTTCGGATTCGCGTTTCCGAATTCCTCTAATTTTTCCTTAACGATCCGGCTCATGGCTTCCTTCACAGTGTCGGTAAGCTGTTCTTCCTGCATCGGCGCTTCCTCGACCTCAGCTTCCAGATACGGTCCCTCCTCAAACAGAGTGAGAAGCGCCGCTCTCTTTTCGCCTTCCACCATCACACGGATGATACCGCCCGGCATTTTCACGAGCTGTTTGATCTGGGAGATCGTTCCCATCTGGTACAGATCCGCGACCGCAGGTGTTTCCTGCTCCGGATGACGCTGGGTCACGAGATATACCTTCTGGTTTCCCATCATGGCTGTCTCAATGGCGCGGATCGATTTTTCCCGGCTGATGTCGAAATGCTGTACCATTCCCGGAAGGATCGTGAGTCCGCGGAGTGCCACCGCCGGCATCGTAATTTTCTTATCTTCCATTATTTCTCCTATGAACGCAACTGCCCGGCTTCTTTCCGATGCCTGTCAGCAGTTACGGGCAAATTTCTGTTGTGTAAAAAGGCTGCCGTGACATTTCTGTGCGCAGCAGCCCCTCTTATCTGCGGGATACGGGTCCTGCAGGTACAATTTTTCTCATACGGGAACGCCGTCCGTTACGCGATCTCCCCGTTACTCTCTTTTCTGGATCTTCCGGCCAATGCTTTTTTCGGCACCGTCACGTCGCGGTAAACGACTTCCGGCTTTTCCTTTCCGTCCACCGCGTCCTTCGTCACGGTGCAGATTCCCACATTGGAATCAGACGGAACCTCGTACATCGTATCCATCATGACGGATTCCATGATCGCGCGGAGTCCTCTGGCGCCTGTCTTTCTCTCTACTGCCATATGGGCAATCTCGTGGACGGCATCCGGAGTGAACTCCAGCTTCACATCATCCAGCTCGAATAACTTCTGGTACTGCTTTACGAGGGCATTCTTCGGCTCTGTGAGGATCCGCACAAGGGCATCCTCATCCAGAAGGTCTAAGGATACCATAACCGGAACTCTTCCCACAAACTCCGGGATCAGGCCGAATTTCGTGAGATCCTGCGGCATCGCCTGCTTTAACAGCTTGCTGATATCCGTATTTTTCTTATCCACGATCTTCGCGCCGAAACCGATGGAACTTGTCTCCAGTCTGGATTCGATGATCCGCTCCAGACCGTCGAAAGCACCTCCGCAGATGAACAGGATGTTTGTCGTATCGATCTGGATCAGCTCCTGCTGCGGATGCTTTCTGCCGCCCTGAGGCGGAACGCTTGCAACAGTACCTTCCAGAATCTTTAACAGCGCCTGCTGGACGCCCTCGCCGGAAACATCACGGGTAATGGACACATTCTCGGATTTTTTTGTGATCTTATCGATCTCATCGATGTAAATAATACCGTACTCCGCACGGCTCACATCATTATCTGCTGCCTGGATCAATTTTAAGAGGATGTTCTCCACGTCCTCGCCGACATAACCGGCCTCAGTCAGCGTCGTTGCATCTGCGATCGCAAACGGAACACCTAAAAGCTTCGCAAGTGTCTGCGCAAGATAAGTCTTGCCGGAGCCGGTCGGACCGAGCATCAGGATGTTGCTCTTCTGAAGATCAACATCACTTTCCATCTTCGATGTGATTCTCTTATAATGATTGTAAACAGCCACGGAAAGAACTTTCTTCGCCTCATCCTGTCCGATCACATAGTCGTCCAGAAATTCTTTGATCTCCTTCGGTTTTAAGAGGTTGATTCCGGAGAAATCCGGTCTCTCCTCCTCCTCGTTTCCGAGTTCTTCCTCAAGGATCTCACTGCAGAGTTCGATACACTCATCACAGATATAGACGCCGTTGGTACCGGCGATCATTTTTCTGACCTGATCCTGATTCTTTCCGCAGAAGGAACATCTGATCTTTTCCTCTGGTCTTACTGGCATGTTCGCACCTCAATTCTAAATTCTTTATGTCTCGCTGCGCTCCGGCACTGTTTTCCGCCTTCGCGCCGTCCGGTCCTAGTGGCCGGAGATCACGCGGTCGATCAGACCGTATGCGGCAGCTTCCTCGGCTGTCATGTAGTTGTCTCTCTCTGTGTCGCGGGCAATCACGTCGAGCGGCTGTCCGGTGTTTGCAGCCAGGATCTTGTTGAGCTTCTCTTTTGTCTTTAAGATCTGCTCTGCAACGATCTTGATCTCGGTCGCCTGTCCCTGGGCTCCACCGGACGGCTGATGGATCATGACCTCAGCATTCGGAAGTGCGAAGCGTTTGCCCTTCGCGCCGCTGGAGAGAAGGAACGCGCCCATACTTGCAGCCATACCGATACAGGTGGTGCACACGTCACATTTAATGTAATTCATCGTATCATAGATCGCCATACCGGCCGTTACAGAACCACCCGGGCTGTTGATGTAAAGGTTGATGTCCTTATTCGGATCCTCGGACTCCAGGAAAAGAAGCTGTGCAACAACAAGGCTTGCTGTCACGTCGTTTACTTCCTCCCCGAGGAAAATGATACGGTCTTTTAATAATCTGGAATAGATATCGTAGGAACGCTCTCCTCTGCTTGTAGATTCAAGCACGTAAGGTACTAAGCTCATATTTTTTCCTCCATCTTTTCTTTTATATCTGTTACCAAAGTATTCCTTTTTATGCATTTTCCGGGTTACTGTACACGGGTAGGAATTTTCTGAACTGAAAATTCCGTACAATACAGTGGCGGTAGTGGATTTTGCCGATTCGGAATGCGAAGCATCGGCAAAATCAGTTACTGTTTGCGCAAGGCGTGAACAGTAACTTTTCCGGTGAATCTGTCGCCTGTGTCTGGGACCGGCCCGGCAGAAATCCACCTTTTTTCACATATTTTGGAACTATCCCTGTATAACCGATGAGGGATTGCCGCAGAAAAACTCTCCGCAGCAACCCCCTCTGTATGTGGTTTTTGGCCCTCTGTCGGACCATTCCCCACCATGTTTTCCGTGCAGATTAGTCGTAAAGTATGTTGCTTTACTTAGTCAACGAACTTAGCCTCAGCTACAAGGAAGTCGATTGCTTTCTGAACTGCAAGGTCTTCCTTTAACTGTGCCATCTGCTCTTCGCCGAACATACCCTTGATCTGTTCTTTATCCATCTTGAAGTCCTCAGCCATCTTGTCGAACTGCTCTTCAACCGCTGCGTCGTCAGCCTGGATGTTCTCAGCCTTTACAACTGCCTCAAGAACGAGTCTTGTCTGGATTCTCTTGATCGCCTGCGGCTTCATCTGCTCGCCGATCTTCTCAGCTGTCATGCCTGTGATCTCAACGTACTGCTTGAAGGAAATTCCCTGGCTCTCAAGTCTGCGCGCATAGTCGTTCACCATGCCGTTTACCTGCTCCTCAACCATCTGATCCGGAATCTCCATTGTTGCGTTCTCAATCACCTTAGCAACGACCTTGTCCTCGTCCGCTGTCTTAGCTGCTTCAATCTTCTCAGCCTGTAACTTCTCTGTAAGGTCCTTCTTGTACTCTTCCATTGTATCGAAATCAGATACCTCGCTTGCGAAATCATCGTTAGCTTCCGGAAGCTCTTTTCTCTGGATCTCTTTTACTTTTACTTTGAATACAGCCGGTTTGTTCTTTAACTCTTCTACATGGTACTCAGCTGGGAATGTTACGTTTACTTCGCACTCTTCGCCAGTTGTCTTACCAATTAACTGCTCCTCGAAGTTATCGATAAATGTGTGGGAACCGATCGTAAGCGGATAGTCCTCAGCCTTGCCACCCTCAAATCTCTTTCCGTCTACGGAACCGTCGAAATCGATCGTTACCTGATCTCCATCCTCGATACCTCTGTCCTCAACAGTGATAAGGCGGGAGTTTTTCTCTCTTGCGCGCTTGATCTCTGTCTCGATATCTTCCTCTGTAACCTCAGATTTTGTCTTCTGGACTTCTACGCCCTTGTACTCGCCAAGAGTAACTTCCGGCTTAACAGCTACAACTGCTGTGTAAACGAAAGCTTTGCCTTCCTCGATCTCCTCAATGGAAATAGACGGACGGGAAACGATCTCAAGACCGCTCTCTTTTGCAGCGTCCGGATAGCTTGCGTCGATCACTTCATCAACAGCATCCTCGTAGAATACGCCAACGCCGTACATTTTTTTGATCATGTTGAACGGAGCTTTTCCTTTTCTGAAGCCCGGGATATTGAATTTACCCTTATTCTTATTATAGGAGTGCTGTACAGCCTCCTCAAACTTTTCTGCCGGCACTTCAATTGTAAGTTTTGCCGTATTCTTCTCTAAATTCTCCACCTGTACGCTCATTTTATGAGTTCCTCCTTAAATATATCGATAGCGGGGAATAGAAATTTCCCGCCCGTATAATCTCGTAACTGCCGCTTTTTGGCGTTACACGTTTTCCGGCATTATGACCGCCGCTCAGCGAAAAATCCGCCCGCAGGCATCACTTCTCCGTCACGCGCACATAGCACCGCTTGGAATTATAACATAAGACGTTTGAAAAGACCAGACCTAAATTGTAAAAATTCCAGAAAAACACAGGGGTTTTACGGTTTTCCTTAATTTTTTCCAGGCGCAGACTGCCGTATCTGCTGTTCCTGACATTCTTTCAGCGGCCTGCCGCGCCAAAAAGGAATGCCCTGGTGCACCGGGCATTCCAAAACTTTCTGATGAATACCTGTATTTACACAAACATACGGCTATTTTATGTATTGGATCGCTGCCTTGATCCTTTCAGCCTCTTCTTCGCTGACCAGGAGTTTGATAAGCTCTAAACCAAGGTCGATTGCCCAGCCCATACCGCGCCCGGTGCTGATCAGGCGGTCTGTGATGATGCCGTCACCTCTGCAGTCCGCGCCCTCCATCTTCGTCTCAAAGCCCGGATAGCATGTGGCGCGGTGGCCTTTCACGAGGCCAAGCTCCCCTAAGATACTCGGTGCCGCGCAGATCGCAGCCAGGCGTTTTCCTGCTGTCGCATGGGCTTTTAACATCTCTGCAAGTCCCTCATGCGCCTTCAGATTGTTCGTTCCGGCAAGTCCGCCCGGAAGGAACAATACGTCAGCATCGTCCGTGATTTCCTCGAACAGGCTGTCCGCCTCGATCTTAAATCCATGGGAACCTGTCACCATCTTTCTTCCCATGATGGATACAAGCTTCACATCCACCTTTGCTCTTCTCAAGCAATCACACACAGCCAGGCACTCTACCTCTTCCATGCCGTCTGCCACAAACGCGTATACTTTTGCCATTTAAAACTTCTCACCTTTCTTTGCCAATCTGCCTCCGGAAGTTTTCCAGAGGTTACTGCTCGCTTTTCTCATCATCCGTATACGAATAAAATTTTCCATTCAGATAATATCCGCGTCCCGGTCCACCTTCCGATTTTTTCACATCCGTTCCGCGGTCATTTGCAGCGGCCTGCCCTGAAACAGACGGATTGATGGTCTGCTCCGGTCCGTTGTACTTATATGTCTCCTTCGGCACATCACTCCAGCTGTCCGGAGCGCTGTTCTGGTTCTGTCCATTTCCATTTCCATAGAAACCATAACCACCGTAATTTCCACTTTCACCGACATCTCTCACACTGTCCGGCTCCACATACTGACCACCGTAACGCGCGTTATTCTGTACAAACGGTTCCCCTCCGAATCCATTCAGGCGTCCCGAATATGGTCCGCGAAGCACTGCGTAAAGCTCCGCAAAGGTTGCATCCACATATGGCTGAACGAAGAAGGTTCCGATACCGCAGAGCAGGGTTCCTAAAAGCTGCCATCCCAGGAAGGAAAGGCCGAGTACAAAGGCGTTCCATTTCTGTCCATCCATCATCTCTTTCGAGAGTCTTAAAACTTCCATCGTCTTCATATCCGGGTTTTCAGCAAGAATATATGGAACCATCAGATAGCAGTACTGGAAATAAACAGAAACAAAAGCTCCTATCGTAGCGCATATCATTACTGCCCAAAATACACTACCGATCCATTCAACACCATTAAACAAGATCACAAGAAATCCCAACAGACTGGCCAGGATCACAACACTCTCTGTGATCAGTCCCCGAAGGAACTGGGTCCCCACAAGCTTTAAATATCCGTTGGAAAATCCCCAGAAAAGTTTTCCAATGCCCGCCGACTGTCCCGTCACGCGGCTCTCCATATAAAATCTGTTTCGTCCGATCTCAAACAATGGCTGTACAAAAATTCCGATCACGACGGAAATGATCACAATAACGATCACAGCCCCCGCAAAAAGCCGGTAAAACAGGTTGCTCGCAACCATAGATCCGGCATTTCCGGCTCCCGGTCCGTAGGCATCACCAAGTCCCGGGACAAGCTCGATCCCGCTGGCAAGACCACTCCCAGTATTTCCGCTAAGACTTCCATCTCCTCCCAGTTCGCCAGGGATGAGACTACTCTGATCGGTCTGACTGTTTCCTGATTCATTCTGCTCCAGATAACTTGTAATCCTCTGGGTATTCGCGTTCGATCCGCCAAATCCACTGAGGATCGCAAAGATCAGGCTCACAAGAAACGCCGCCCAGTAATAACGGCTCAGACACATTTTCGCTCTGTCTTTTAATTCTGCCCTTGTCCACATACGCTGTTCCTCCTTCTGTTTTCATCATCAAAGTATGACCAGTTGCCAGATATTTTTCTTTTTCCTGTTGCTGTTCGGGGATTTTTCATTCATAAACAGCAACTTTTCTTACAATGATTGTACCATATTTGCAAATAAAAGACCTTACTTTTTCCTTGCAATATGGTATGATTTATTACAATATGTTACTGTTCCCGCCTTGCGCAGGCAGCAGCCGAAAATCCAGAAAGGACATAATTATGGAAATCGAACGCAAATTTCTTGTCATGACCCCGCCTGAAAACTATGAGTCTTTCCCCTGTCATGAAATCGAACAGGCCTACCTCTGCACAGAGCCGGTAATCCGGGTACGTAAGGAGGATGATACCTGCTACCTCACCTACAAATCCAAAGGACTTCTCGCCAGAGAGGAATATAATCTCCCACTGACAAAAGAAGCCTACACCCATCTTCTCACAAAAGCTGACGGAAATATTCTCACAAAAAAGCGCTACCTGATCCCGGTTCCGGGTCGTGAGGATCTCACTGTGGAATTCGATGTCTTCGAGGGAAAATTCGCCGGTCTCATGCTTGCGGAGATCGAGTTTACCTGCGAGGAGGATGCCAGAGAATTCCCGCCTCTCTCCTGGTTCGACCGGGATGTAACCTGGTCCGGGGAATACCAGAACAGCAGGCTCTCAAAAATGCCCTGAACTGTTCGTATTTTTATATGACAGGGAATTTCCTGTTACATGAAAAAGGCCACCGACGGCTCACAGAACCGCCGATGGCTTTATTAATTTTCCTAAAATTTTGCAGTTTCGGAGATGGATTACATCATTCCGCCCATTCCGCCTGCACCTGCCGGCATTGCCGGAGTCTCTTCTTTGATGTTTGCAACAACAGACTCTGTTGTAAGAAGTGTGGAAGCAACGCTTGTTGCGTTCTGTAATGCACTTCTTGTAACCTTAGCCGGATCAAGGATACCCGCTTTGATCATATCAACAAAAATCTCATTGTAAGCATCGAAGCCCTGGCCAACCGAGAGCTCTTTAACTTTGTTAACGATCACAGCGCCCTCAAGGCCTGCGTTGGATACGATATGGAATAACGGAGCTTCAAGAGCCTTTAAGATGATCTTTCCGCCTGTCTTCTCGTCGCCTTCCATCTCATTTACAACGGCTGCAACCTTCTCTGCTGCGTGAACATAAGCAGAACCGCCGCCTGCGATGATACCTTCCTCGACAGCTGCCTTCGTAGCTGCAAGAGCATCTTCCATACGGAGCTTTGCTTCCTTCATCTCTGTTTCAGTAGCAGCACCTACGCGGATAACTGCAACGCCGCCAGCGAGTTTCGCAAGTCTCTCCTGAAGTTTCTCTCTGTCGAAATCGGACTTTGTCTCTTCGATCTGGCCCTTGATCTGGGCAACTCTGTCAGCGATCTCTTTCTTGTCGCCGAGACCGTCAACGATGATGGTGTTCTCTTTCTGAACCTTAACGGATTTTGCACGGCCAAGCTGCTCCATTGTAGCATCCTTGAGGTCAAGACCAAGCTCATCGGAGATCACAGTACCGCCTGTTAAGATCGCGATATCCTTTAACATCTCTTTTCTTCTGTCGCCGTAGCCCGGTGCCTTAACACCTACAACGCTGAATGTACCTCTTAACTTGTTGACGATAAGAGTTGTGAGAGCCTCACCCTCGATATCTTCAGCGATGATAAGAAGCTTTGCGCCTGTCTTTACGATCTGCTCAAGGAGCGGAAGGATATCGTTGATGTTAGCGATCTTCTTGTCTGTGATCAGGATATACGGATCGTCAAGAGTTGCCTCCATCTTCTCCATATCTGTGCACATATATGCGGAAATGTATCCACGGTCGAACTGCATACCTTCTACAAGGTCAAGCTCTGTCTTCATTGTCTTGGACTCTTCGATGGTGATAACGCCGTCGTTTGTAACCTTCTCCATTGCGTCTGCAACCATCTCACCGACCTCATCGCTTGCTGCAGAGATTGCTGCAACTCTTGCGATCTGGTCTTTGCTGCTGATCGGCTCGCTCATCTCTGCGATTGCTTTGACAGCCTCGTCTGTGGCTTTCTTCATACCCTTTCTTAATACGATCGGGTTAGCGCCTGCAGCCAGGTTCTTCATACCTTCGTTTACCATCGCCTGTGCGAGAACGGTAGCTGTTGTTGTACCATCACCGGCAACATCGTTTGTCTTTGTGGCAACCTCTTTTAAGAGCTGTGCGCCCATGTTCTCAAACGGGTCTTCTAACTCGATCTCTTTCGCGATGGTAACACCATCGTTTGTGATCAGCGGAGCGCCGAAGGATTTATCGAGAACAACGTTTCTTCCTTTCGGTCCGATCGTTACGCGGACAGTATCAGCAAGTTTATTTACACCAGCTTCAAGAGCTTTTCTGGCTTCAACGCCATATTTAATTTCCTTAGCCATGTTAAAATTCCTCCAATCAAGATTTCCTGTAACCATTTTCCGGTTACTTCGTTCTGAATTCTGAATTTCAGACCGCCCTGAGCGCTTCGCACACGCGGTCCCGGATATAATTTCTCCGATTATTCGATCACTGCAAGGATATCATTCTGCTTAACGATGATATAATCCTCTTCCTCTACCTTTACTTCTGTTCCGGAGTACTTGGAGTAGATTACCTTATCGCCCGGTTTTACCTGCATCTTGATCTCTTTGCCGTCAACAACTCCACCAGGACCAACAGCGATCACTTCTGCCTGCTGCGGTTTTTCCTTTGCCTGACCCGGAAGAACGATACCGGATTTTGTGGTCTCTTCTGCAACTAACTGTTTTAAAACAACTCTGTCAAATAATGGTACTAATTTCATTACTGACTCCTCCTTGTCATTTTACAAGCTCTTGCGACTATCCTGTAATTTCAGTCACAATTCTTTTTCATTTTTATCTTCTTCAGTCTGACTCAGGTCTTTTCCCTGACCCCTCGTCACAAGTCATGTTATAGCACATGTTGTTAGCACTGTCAAGTCACGAGTGCTAATTATTTTATAAAAAATTTGTGAACCTCTCTGCGGGTCTGCATGCCGCTGTGCTGTCTAGTTCCCGTTTTCTGGTGAAATCCGGCAATTTACTTGAATAATTTATACATTTTTTTAACTTTTTTCATAATTATGTCTTTCATTTTCCCTGGAATTCGATTATGATTATAAATAGCAGACTGGCGGCTGCAGGCGGAATCCTCAGATTTTCGGAACCGCGTAATGCAGCGGAAAGGAGAATAAACCATGTCAAAAAAGAAATCAGGCCTTCTTATCGCATTTGGCGCGATGCTCGGCGGCGCAGTTGCGGCCGGTATCTCCTACTATCTGAAATTAAAATCCTTCAACGATGAGCTGGACCAGGATTTTCATGAATACGAGGAAGAGGAGACCCCTTCTGAGGAAACAGAAGAAAAGACGGAACCTGCTCCAGAGAGAACTTATATTACAATCAATTCCGGAAAAGACACAAACGCTGCGGATGATTCCGTAAAAAAAGAAGAGACTAAAGATTCCGAAGAGACGGCATGTCCGGAACCCACAGACGAAAAAGACTCTGCAAAAGAGGAAAACGTACCGGAAGAAAAAACATCCTCCGTTGTAGTTGAGGACGATACGGAGGAAGGAAAAACCGAATGATACAAAGTCTTCTCCGCTCCATGGAGCTATTGGAAGTCCTGAAAGAAAAAAACCGCAATTTCTCAATCGCGGAACTGGCGGAGGCGATGGATCTGCCCCCGAGCACGGTTCACCGGATTCTGCAGACATTCTGTGAGAAGAAATATGTGATCCGCGACGACAGATCCCACACCTACCGTCTTGGCCCGGCGCTGATTCCTCTGGGAAAAGCCGCTGCAAGAGGGATCCGTCTCCAGGATGCCGCCCACGGTATCCTGGCACAGCTGGCAAAACAGACAAAAGAAGACGCATACCTCGTAATTCCAGTGGGAAATAAGGGACTTGTGATTGAAAAGGTAGATGGTCCGAGCCACTTAAAAGTTGTTGAAGAGTTCGGATATGAGATGTATATGCACTGCGGCGCGATCCGCAAGGTCCTCCTCGCATGGCAGACACCGGCCTTCATCGACGAATACTTCAAAAACATTATTCTCCACGATCAGGCTTTCCCTCATGTCCGCCCGGATGACCTGCGCGAGGAATTAAAAAAGATCCGCCAGGATGGCTACGCCATCACTCACGGAGAGTATGTCACCGACGCCCTTGGAATCGGGGCACCGGTCTTCAACTCCGACGGTGAACTCGCCGGTTCCATTGGAATCATCGCCCCGGAGATCCGGGTCGATACTCCGGAGTTTCTTGACACCCAGAAAGATCTCGTACAGTTCTACGCATCATCCCTCTCCGCTGATCTCGGATATGAGAAGCATGATGTGTTCCAGTAAACGGAATCAATCCTTGGGATACGCATTTTCGGATGCGTATCCCGTTTTTTTGCGCTTTGTTCCCATGCACGCCTGGTCACAAGCATATGCCCTGTCCCAATCTCTCCCCAGTGCAGCTGTCTGTAAAACCTAATCTTGACTTAAGTCCGAAAAAAGCTGGCGCGCGTCTTTGCATACCAGCTTTCTTCTATCCAATCCGCTTATTCTTTACTCAAGAGCTTTCCGTAAAAGGTCTACTCCTTTTCGGATTTCCTCCTCCGTGAGTCCTGCATATCCGAGAACGATCGTACTCATCTCCTTCGCCTGCGCTCTCTCCATATAGAACCCGGAAAGTCCGTAGACGCGGACCTTTTTTTCTGCTGCTTTTTCTAAAAGCTGCTGTTCCGGCTCCTTCTTCCTGTCTTTTAAGAGCACATGAAGTCCCGCGAATTCTCCTGTGATCTCAAACCGCTTTTCCAGCGGCTTTAATTCCCCTAAAAGCACGTCATGTTTTCCCTTATAGATCTCGCGCATCCTGTTCAGATGGCGCTCAAAATATCCGCCGGAAATAAATTTCGCCAGGATCCTCTGGTCGACCCTGGACACGGTGGAGGAATAAAATCTTCCTTTCGCCAGGTATACCGACAGCAGCGCCTCCGGCAGCACCATATATCCCACACGGATTGCCGGAGCAATGGCCTTCGAGAATGTTCCCATGTAAATGACACATCCGTTCTGGTCCATCCCCTGAAGTGCCGGGATCGGTTTTCCCTTGTAACGGAATTCACTGTCATAGTCATCCTCGATCAGGTATCTTCCGGGCTGCTCTCCCGCCCAGAAAAGGAGCTCCTGTCTTCTTCTCACCGGCATTACGGTTCCTGTCGGGAACTGGTGGGACGGCATCACATAGGCTGCCTGTACATCCTGCCCCTCAAGTTCCTTCACGCAGAATCCATTCTTATCGATCCCCACCGGCAGTACCTTATGTCCCACACCGGATAGCACCCGGTATGCCTGGCGGTAGGTGGGATTCTCCATGGCGATCACCGCGTCCCTTCCGATGATCTGGGAAAGCAGCATCAGAAGATATTCGTTTCCCGCGCCAATGATGATCTGGGAAACATCGCAGTTTACGCCGCGGGCTGCATGGAGATACTCCCGGATCGCCTCCCTGAGGATCAGATCTCCCTGGGGCTCTCCCTTCAAAAACAGCTCCCGGTCCTCTTCTTTTAAGACCGAGCGGCTGATCTTTCTCCAGGTCGCATAGGGAAATCCTTCCAGATCGATGCCTCTGGGAGAAAAATCGACTTCAAATTTTTCACGAAAAAGCTGCCCCCGGACACTTTCCTTTTCCATGCCCAAAGACAGCTCTTTTTTCTGATCCGGCCGGGCAGCAACAGACTGCGCCACCGGCGGAAAGATTCCGTCCAGTGACGCCGCAAAATAGCCTTTTCTCGGAACCGCCTCAAGGTAGCCCTCGGACACCAGCTGCTCGTAGGCGAGCTGCGTTGTGCTCCGGCTGACCTTCAGGCTCTTCGCAAGCTCCCTGGATGAAGGGAGCTGCTTTTCCGGCCTGATATTGCCCTTTCGGATCTCATCTTTGATATACTGATAGATCTGTTCGTACAAGGGTCTCCCCCCCTGTACGTTTAACGGTACGATCAATTCCATAAATCTTTATTTCGGAAGCTTGAAGGAGCTCTTTAAGGAAACGATACGGTTGTATACCGGCTGTCCTTCCTTGCTGTCCTTGCAGTCTACGCAGTAGTAACCGTTTCTCATGAACTGGAAGCTGTCGTATGGCTTAGCTGCCATGAGTTTTGGCTCTACATAGGCAGTTGTGATTGTCTTGGAGTTCGGATTTAAGTTCAAGGTTCCGTCAGCGTTCAGCTTGCCTTTTTCCTCATCAACGATATTCTCGTAGAGACGGCACTCTACTTTTCCGGCTGTCGGAGCGGATACCCAGTGGATCGTTCCTTTTACCTTTCTGCCGGTAAAGCCGGAACCGCTCTTTGTCTCCGGATCGTATGTGCAGTGGATCTCTGTCACATTTCCGTTCTCGTCCTTCTCGAAGCCTGTACATGTCACGAAGTATGCGCCCATGAGACGTACTTCGTTGCCCGGGAAGAGGCGGAAATACTTCTTCGGCGGATTCTCCATGAAGTCCTCACGCTCGATATAGAGTTCTCTGGAGAACGGAACCTCACGCTCGCCCATCTCCGGATTCTCAAGGTTATTCGGGATGCTCAACATCTCTGTCTGTCCTTCCGGATAGTTGTCAATGATCAGCTTTACCGGATCAAGGACAGCCATCATTCTCGGACGTTTTAACTTCAGATCCTCACGGATACAATACTCCAGCATCGCGTAGTCTACGGAGCTGTTTGCCTTGGAAACGCCCACGAGTTCTACGAACATTCTCAGAGCTTCCGGTGTGTATCCTCTTCTTCTGAGGGCTGCGATCGTTACAAGACGCGGGTCATCCCAGCCGTCTACGATTCCATCCTCAACGAGCTTCTTAATATAACGCTTACCCGTTACCACGTTTGTCAGGTACATCTTCGCAAACTCGATCTGGCGCGGCGGGTTCTCGAACTCGCACTCTCTTACGACCCAGTCGTAGAGCGGTCTGTGATCCTCGAACTCAAGAGTACAGATAGAGTGTGTGATGTGCTCAACCGCGTCCTCGATCGGATGAGCGAAGTCGTACATCGGGTAGATGCACCACTTGTCACCGGTGTTGTGGTGTGTCATGTGAGCGACACGGTAGATGACCGGATCACGCATGTTGATATTCGGCGATGCCATATCGATCTTTGCGCGGAGAACCTTCTCTCCGTCCTTGTACATGCCGTTCTTCATGTTCTCAAATAACTGGAGGTTTTCCTCGACAGAACGGTCACGGTACGGGCTGTTCTTACCAGGTGTTGTGAAGTCACCACGGTATTCCTTGATCTGATCAGCAGAGAGATCACAGACGAAAGCTTTTCCCTTTTTAATTAACTTTACAGCGCACTCGTACATCGTATCGAAGTAGTCGGAAGCAAAGAACAGTCTGTCCTCAAAGTCAGCCCCGAGCCACTTTACATCCTCCGTGATGGAGTGCACGAACTCCGTCTTCTCCTTCGTCGGGTTCGTATCATCAAAACGAAGATTGAACTTTCCGCCGTACTCTTTTGCGAGACCGGAGTTTAAGATGATCGATTTTGCATGTCCGATATGAAGGTAGCCGTTTGGCTCCGGTGGGAACCGGGTCTGGACATGGTCATATACTCCTTCCGCAAGATCTTTATCGATTTCCTGCTCGATAAAGTTTTTGGAAACTACTTCTTTTGTTTCCTCAGCCGGTGTCATATTCTCAGCCATATCAATTCCTCCATTTCGTTTTTTCAATAACATGCCCGTACATCTTTCTTCTATTATTTTAACTCCCGCCATTTTCCAGCAGGACCAGATATCGAACTGTTATATATAATATTTAATACTATCACATTTTTCCGAAGAATTAAAGGGGGAATTTCACATGTTTTTCTCATGTTTCCATCAAATTGATTCCTGCATCTGCATTCCGGTCGGTTCTTTCAGTTTTCTTGAAAATTATAGGCAAAAAACACTGAAAATCCTTTGACGAATTCCGTTTCTGGGATTATACTGTGAATATAGTATGCTAAAAATTTCACAAAACATATAGAACCCGGAGGAAATGATATGGATAAGAATTCTTTCGATCTGATCACATTTGGCGAGATTATGCTGCGTCTCTCCCCGCCGCGCCATGCCCGCATCGTCGATGGCGATATTTTTGAAAAACGTGCCGGCGGAGCAGAACTCAACGTTGCTTCCGGCGTTGCCCTTTTGGGACTTCGTACCGGTATCGTTTCCAAGCTTCCGCAGAATGAGCTCGGAACTTTTATCAAGAACAGGATCCGTTTTGTCGGAGTATCCGATGACTATCTGGTCTACGATGATTCGCCGGACGCAAGACTCGGTCTCTACTACTACGAGATGGGCGCCGCTCCGAGAAAGCCTACGATCGTGTATGACCGCCACCAGGCTTCCGTCACAAGGATCAAGATGAGCGAGATCCCGGAGGACATCTACCACTCCGCGAGAATGTTCCACACAAGCGGAATCTCCCTAGCGCTCTGCCAGAACATGCAGAATGTCGCTGTGGAGCTGATCCGCAGATTCAAATCTGCCGGGGCTACGATCTCCTTCGACGTAAACTACCGTGCGAACTTATGGGGTGAGGAGGAAGCGAGAAAAACCATCGAGGAGATCCTTCCGTTAGTCGATGTCCTCTTCGTATCTGAGGAGACAAGCCGCCGCATGTTCAAGAAGACCGGTGACCTGAAGGATATCATGAAGAGCTATGCCACTGATTACGGCGTAAAGATCGTTGCCACCACCCAGCGCACGGTCATCAGCCCGAGAAAACACAACTTCACCTCCATCGTCTACGATGCCCGCTCCGATAAATTTTACACGGAAGCGCCGTACAACGATATCGACGTGATCGACCGCATCGGTTCCGGTGATGCCTATGTCGCTGGTGTTCTCTTCGGTCTCTTAAAATATGGAGATCCGGAAAAGGCCATGCAGTTCGGAAACGCCACATCCAGCGTCAAGAACACCGTTCCGGGCGACCTCCCGTCCTCTGACTTCAAGGAAATCGACCGGATCATCCATGAGCATCATTCCACAGGACCTGTCAGTGAGATGAACCGGTAATTACAAATTTGCTCCGTATGAGAGAAAAGGTCTGAGTTTCAGCAGAAATCAGACCTTTTTCTTCCAAATTTTTCTTTTTAAATCGATCTGATATACCGTTCTGATGCCGCCGAAAAATTGTTGCCAATAGTTTGTTTCGAGTACGCGACAACCGAAAAATGCCGTGAGAAGGTTGCTTTTACCTCTCACGGCATTTTTATTATACTCTTTTACAGATCCAGATCGATAAACTCGAAATCATCATCATCCTCGTTCCTCTTCTCAGCCGGTGCCGCTTTCGGCGCTGCCTTCGCGGCCTCCTTCGCGAGGTTCTTTGACAGATCTTTTTCCATATCCGCCACATTCTTTCTCACCGGTCTCTCCGGAGTGTCTGTTCTCTCTGGAACATTCTCTGTCCTCACAGCTTCCCGTCTCTTCGCTGCCGGACGGCGTGTCTCGGCTGCCTCCGGTCTTCTTCGCGGGATCTGGATTTCTTCCTCTTCCTCATCGAAAAGTTCTTCCCGGCGGGCAGCCGGTCTGGACGCAGTTCTTCTCTCCGGCGCTTTCGCGGACTTTCCAGTCTTCTGAGCCTTTTTCGGCTCAGACTTTCTGTTTTTCCGTCCACCCTCGTAGTCACCGTAATCGTCATCATATCCGTCACGGTCCGGATTCTTCGGTGCCTTCGGCTTTCTGAGTAAGAGAACGATAATGATGATCACTAAGAGAATACTGAGTGCAAAAAGTCCGATCACGAACATTCCGCGGATCTCGTAATCCTTAAGCAGACTGTTGTAATCCTCAGCAACCTTTAAGTACTTGCTTCGGGCATCCGCTGCGTCCGGATCCTGGAAATAACGCTGAAGTGTCATCTCTTTCTGATCGTATCGGTAGAAACCTTCCTCACCATTCTCGTTGCGTCCGTAAACGACACAGTACTCTGGTGCAGAATCTCCGCTGTCTTTCCAGATCCAGCCGTGGACTGTGTGATCTCCAATATCGATGGTGCACTCAGCAAAACCGTCCGGGAGCGCTGTTCCCTCCGGGATGCACTCAGGCGGAAGCACTACGACTGTCTTCTCTGCCATCTTCACGACTACATAAGCGGATAAAGCACCGGTCTCGCTGTTGTATACAAAGAAGTCCCCGTTGCCGGAATCATCTGTCATATAAAGTAAGGTCATTCCAGAGTCATCTGTAGCTGCCTTTACGCTTCTGCCCTCATACTCGATCTCCGTCGCTGTAAATCCTGACGGAAGTTCAGAATCATCAAAGGTATCCGCAACAGTCCAGCTGCCGTCCTCACCGATGACCCCTGCGTTTGTCTCTGCGGAACCCGCATCTGTCTCACCGTTGGAAGCCGCTGCATCGTCAGACTTTGTGACCATGATGGTGTAGGTCTTTGTTGTCTCCCCATCCTCCGCTGTTACGGTACAGGTGATAGTGTTCTCTCCGTCCTGGAGATCATCATTTCCGCTGACAGCCACCTTCGCGCCGCCGTCCTTTGCCGGCGCACTGACCGTGATGGATGTCACATCACTGGGAACTGCAGCGGTATACTCGGTCACATCCGCGGCGAACGCAGGTTTTAAAGTACCCGGTGAGATCGTGAGGGACGCTAAGGACGCGTCCTTGGAAGAAGTATCCGCCGCATTGATCTTTACGGAAGAACTTCCAATATGGTCGAGAGTCACTGCTTTGGAGTCGGCATCGTAAACTTCCTGGGATTTCACCGTGATAGAGGAAGTTCCAGCCTTTAAGGCATTAAATTTTAATGTAAAGCTGAACGTCTTCTGGTCCGCAGCCTCCGCAGAACCGATGACGCGGACAGATCCTGCTCCGCCATTGGAGTTCGTGCCGCTGACAAATTCAAGGGCATCCGCATCATACTGAAGCATCACATCGGAGGAACCGAGTGCTGCATCCGCGGCAATCTTCATCGTGACGGATATCTGGTCTCCCACCGAAGCGGTCGGGTCGGAAAATGAAAGTTTTCCGCTGGCCGCAAATGAAACCACCACACCAGCCGGCAGCAGCATGACCATCAGCGCGAACGCCAACAGCCCCGCCGCCAGTTTTTTCATGTATTTATTCATATTTCTTTATCTCCTATTCCAGCTTTTTCCAGGATGGGCATTATCTTGTTTCCATAATTTCCGCCTGTACTTCTAAGCATAGTCTTTCCAGAAATGGATCTTCTTATGACCAGATATTCCCATATCAGTTGCCGATCACAAGTTTTCCGCTGCCGGTCGCGCCCTCCGGATAAGAACCACTCGTTCCCGTCGATGACGTCACTAGCTTTCCAGACCCGGATGCGCCTTCCGGATAAGAGCTCTGTGATCCGGAATTTGTGCTTCCAGGGCCGGTGGTTCCGGAACTGCTTCCGCTGTTCGATGTTCCGGTCGATCCGCCAGGTCCTACTGTAGATCCGGTCGTCGTAGAGCCCGAGGTCGAAGAACCTGTGGAGCTTCCTGTCGACGGGGAAACTACGGTGGTGCTGCCGTTTCCGTTTCCTTTCGCAATGGAAACCTGGTATGTGCGGACATCACCGTTCTCCGCCTTCACCTGAATCTTCACGATCGTCGTTCCGCTTCCGAGACTGATCGATCCTGCTCCACTGACTGCTGCCTTGGAGTCGATTGCCGTTGCACGGATATTTACAGAGGAAACAGAAGAGTCCACAACGAGATCATACTTCTCCGTATCTTTATTGAAGGTTGGTGTCAGGGAATATCCGTCGATGGTGATTCCTGACAGCTTGTTGTTCGGGCTTCCCGTTACGGTCGGCTTTGCGCAGGCAGTTTCCGGCATATTGTTGAATACCGGGATCTTGAACACGAGCGCCTGTTTCTTCATCTCATCCGTATAGGCCCTCGCGAGCTTCGCGCCCTCTCCGGCCGCGCCTTCCACGTTTGTCATATACTGATGTTTGTAAGGGCTGCTGCCCTGCACATTAAACTTCTTTAAATAGAAGGTATCCTGTCCATTTTTCAGGAAATTCTCACTGTAGTAGGTCGCGCCGCCGATGATGGACTTCTCGATAGAATTCCACGGTCTTCCGTAGCTTCCCGACTGGGACGCGTACCAGAGACCTCTCGTGATGGCTGACATGGAGCCGGAGGCGAAAGCGCCGATATTAAAGAAATTATAGTAACCTTCATAACCTGAGGTCTTTCCCGAAATACTTCCAGATTTACCTGTCCCCTGCTCCTGAAGGATCATAGCGCCAAGGACATACGGGTTGACGCCAGTCTGGGCCGCCGCCTTCATAATAATATCCACATAAGTCTGTCCCGTCGGTACCGGTGAAGTGTTTGACGCGCCGGTATTGTCATCGGTGATGGCAGACGCGTCCATTCCCGGACCATACTCTACCTCCGGGAGTGTCGTTGTATACATCTTTCTCTGGCTGATCGTGGAGCTCACCGTAGAGCCCGGCCCCTCAAGGCTCACACCCTGATTTCCGCTGCCGGAGCTTATGTTGCCGCTTCCAGAAGGACTTCCGCCGGACGTTCCAGAACTCATTCCCGGTCCGTAGTTTTCCCCCTGCTGCAGGGAGTCGGAAACTTCAGTATTCGTTTTACTGTTTATGACTGCCGCTGTACCGGACCCCGAAGTCTCCTGGATACTCTGGGCTGCCGTCGTCTCCTCCGGCGTCTTTTCCAGGAATGTTCCCGTGATCAGGCTCGTAAGTCCCGCTCTCGTCTGGGTATTGCTGTCGAAGGCGTGATGCAGAAACTGGAATACATAGGTATCGTTTAGGAAATTTCTCGGATCCATATAGTAGGCGACAATGTCCTTGGATGCCGCCACCCAGGAAGAACCGTCGAATCCGGTCCAGGTGCTTGTATTCCAGTCGTAAGCGCCGTAGTCTGTGGATTTCCAGGATGAAATGCTCGCCTTCGATACCAGATTCGTTCCGACTGCTCCTTCCGCCTCCATCACATCGCTCCAGTTAAGCCCCGTCTTCTGGGCCTGGAAGACCCAGGTCGGATGTTCCGTGTGAAGGGTCCGCAGAGACGTCTTGTAGCTTTCCGGGAATCCCTGGCTGTTTAAATAGCTCTCAAAGTTCGCGTCATAGCTGTAGGATACCGGGAATTTGATATAGTCTGAACGGACATAGCCTCCCTGTGTCCCTGAACTGGAGGAAAACTGGATCTTATACCAGATCTTCCCGTCGGATCCCGTTGTCTCGGAAACCACTGTCACAGCAGCTCCGTAGGCAAGTTTTTTTACGATAGATCCCGTCGTCCCCGGTGTACTCCGCACATTCAGAGTCGTGGCATTTACTGTCGCCGAGCCTGTCGCCGCGTATACGGAAGACAGCCCGGATATCATCGTTCCGGTGTGAGCCGCACAATCTCCCAAAAGGACCGCCCCCAGCATCAGCGCCAGAAATCTTTTTTGTCTCTTTGTCATGTTTTTCTTCTCTCCCACTGCCGATTTCGTGAAATTTTGCATAAAATCGACATCATATCCATTATAATGATAAAGGCACTTTTCTGTCAACCGCGCAGGAGAAACTTCACACAAATTCCAAATATTGCCGCATTTTCTTAATAAAAACTTAAAAAAGAAACTATAACCTGCAGAAGCTTCCACCGCCAGTTTCTTTCGAATGCATGACAGCACAAAAGCCCGGCATCTCCTCATGGAAACGCCGGGCCTCATGTTTTTTCGTCAATTACACTTCAGATTTACTGCAAAATTATACCGGGTAAGCTTTATTTGCTTTGTCTGCAGTCTTCTGGTCAACCTTCGTCTGCTGGGCTTCACGGTACTCGAAGAAGTCTTTTGCTACAGCCGGGAACAGAGCATAGGATAATACATCCTCATCCTGCTGCTTCCACTGTGCGCATTCCTTCTCGAATTTCGGTAACTGCGGCTCGATCAGATCTGCTGGACGACAGGTGATCGGAGTCGCGTCACCGATGATCTTCTTCTGGACTTCTTTGTTGAACGGTTTCACCGTCTTACCAAATTCACCCATCATGATCTTCTTGGACTCCTTCGGAACCATCTTATATCTCTCGCCGGCAAGAACGTTCATGACAGCCTGTGTGCCAACGATCTGGGAGGACGGAGTTACAAGCGGCGGCTCACCGAAGTCTTTTCTTACTCTCGGGATCTCCTCAAGCACTGCGCGGTACTTGTCTTCCTGACCAGCTTCCTTTAACTGGGAAACAAGGTTGGAAAGCATTCCGCCCGGTACCTGATACTGGAGCGTCTTGATGTTTACACCGAGAACCTTCGGGTTCAGAAGGCCGCTCTTTAAAGCTTCCTCACGGATCGGTGTGAAGTAATCGGTGATCTCTGCAAGCAGATTCTGGTCATAGCCAGTATCATACTTGGTGCCGCGGAATGTCTCAACCATAACTTCAGTTGCCGGCTGGGATGTACCGAGAGCCAGCGGAGACATTGCGCAGTCAATGATATCGCAGCCTGCTTCCACAGCCTTTAAATATGTCATGGAAGCAACACCGGAGGTATAGTGCGTGTGCAGGTCGATCGGCAGCTTTGTACCCTGTTTTAATGCCGTAACAAGCTCAGTAGCCGCATACGGAGTTAACAGACCTGCCATATCCTTGATGCAGAGGGAATCAGCGCCCATGCTCTCGATCTCGGAAGCGATATTCTTCCAGTAATCAAGTGTATACGCATCGCCTAATGTATAGCAAAGGGCGATCTGGGCATGTCCGCCTTCCTTTTTTGTTGCCTTAACGGCAGTCTCAAGGTTTCTGATATCATTCAGGCAGTCAAAAATACGGATAATATCAATACCATTTGCGATGGATTTCTGTACAAAGTACTCAACCACATCATCTGCATAATGATTGTATCCAAGGATATTCTGACCACGGAACAGCATCTGGAGCTTCGTGTTCTTGAATCCAGCTCTCAGTTTTCTGAGTCTCTCCCACGGATCTTCCTTCAGGAAACGCAGGCAGGCATCAAAAGTAGCGCCGCCCCAGCATTCTACTGCGTGGTAGCCAACTTTATCCATTTTGTCAACGATCGGAAGCATCTGATCAGTCGTCATTCTTGTTGCAAGGAGAGACTGATGCGCATCACGAAGAACGGTCTCAACGATCTTAACCGGCTTTTTCTGAACTTCTGCCATTTTATTATCCTCCTACCGGGAGATCTGCCCGGGCAGACCTCCCTATATTAAAAGTTTCGGTTCCAATTAAACTCCGAAGATAGCCATGAAGGTACCTGCAGCAACTGCTGTACCGATAACGCCGGCTACGTTCGGTCCCATTGCGTGCATAAGAAGGAAGTTTGTCGGATCTGCCTCAGAACCAACCTTCTGGGATACACGGGCTGCCATCGGAACTGCGGATACTCCGGCAGAACCGATTAACGGATTAACCTTACCACCAGTTACCTTGCACATGAGCTTACCAAAGATAACGCCGGCTGCTGTACCGAACGCGAACGCGATAAGTCCAAGGATAACGATCTTGATAGTTGTAACTTTTAAGAATCTCTCAGCACTTGTTGTAGCGCCAACGGAAAGACCGAGAACGATTACAACGATGTACATAAGAGCGTTGGAAGCTGTCTCCTGTAACTGTTTAACAACGCCGGACTCACGGAAGAGGTTACCAACCATAAGCATACCAACGAGCGGAGCTGTTGTCGGAAGGATCATACAAACTACGATCGTAACGATAACCGGGAAGAGGATCTTCTCAAGTTTGGATACCGGACGAAGCTGTTCCATCTTGATCTTTCTCTCTTCTTCCGTTGTTAAGAGTTTCATGATCGGCGGCTGAATGATCGGAACGAGAGCCATGTAGGAGTAAGCTGCTACGGCGATCGGTCCCATGAACTCAGTCTGTCCAAGCTTACCTGCAAGGAAGATGGATGTTGGGCCATCAGCACCACCGATGATGGAGATCGCAGCTGCTGCCTTGTCGTTGAAGCCCATGAAAATAGCCATAAAGTAAGCGGCGTAGATACCGAACTGAGCGGCAGCGCCTAAAAGGAAGCTCTTCGGGTTAGCGATGAGCGGACCGAAGTCTGTCATCGCGCCGACACCCATGAAGATCAGGGACGGGAGAATACTCCACTCGTCCAGTAAATAGAAGTAGTGAAGAAGTCCTCCAACACCGTTGGAAGAATCTTCAATGCTCAGCATAATATCCGGATAGATATTTACGAGCAGCATACCAAAGGAAATCGGCACAAGAAGAAGCGGCTCGAACCCTTTACCGATTGCAAGGTAAAGGAAGATACACGCAACTAAGATCATGATCAGGTTTCCTACGCTTAAGTTCAGGAATGCTGTCTGCTGAAGAAGATTCAAAAGTGTATTTTGAATGTATTCCATGTTAATCCCTCCATGTGGAATCTGCAGTCAGCAGAAAATTAGTTTAATGTAGCGAGTGTAGCACCCGGCTCTACGGAATCACCAACAGCAACGTTGATTGTTGCAACAGTGCCGTCCTGCGGAGCAACGATCTCGTTCTCCATCTTCATAGCTTCAAGGATCAGGAGGACCTGACCTCTCTTAACAGCCTGACCTGCAGATGCCTTAACGCCAAGGATCTTACCCGGCATCGGAGCTGTAACTGCTACTGCGCCTGCTGCGCCAGCCGGAGCTGCCGGAGCTGCTGCCGGTGCCGGAGCTGCCTTCGGTGCTGCTGCCGGTGCTGCCTTCGGTGCCGGTGCTGCTGCCTTCGGTGCGGAAGCTGCGCCTGTGAAGCCCTCTTCTACTGTTACTTCATATACATTACCGTTTACTGTGATTGTATAATTTTTCATTGTGATTTCCTCCTGATAATATTAATTCCAGTTTCTGTTAGAAACACGTTTGATGGAGCGGACTACAAGTCCGTTGTCAACAGTCTCTTTTCCCTCATAAGCTGCGATTGCTGCTGTGATCACGGAAACGAGTTCTGTATCATCGGTAAGGTTCTCCTCCTCAGCCGGAGCTGCTGTCGGAGCCGGTGCTGCTGCAGGGGCCGGAGCTGCCGGTGCTGCCACAGGTGCTGCCGCTGCCGCATTTTTCTTTGCTTTCATCTTCGCCTCAAATACGCTGATGTATTTGAACATGCTGATCAGCCAGCTGATGAAGATCAGGACTGCGAATACAACGCCCATACCCATTAAGGTATTCATTCCGGCTTTCGCCATCTTCTCGCCTGTTGTGTAAACCGGGGAGAAGGAAATTGTCTCAACTTTGCTGAGATCTTCGTCCGCGATCAGAGTGAATTCCATCGCTCTCTTCTCGTAAACGGTGTTCATTCTTGCGATATAGCCGTCATCACCTTTTGTAACGACTGCTGTCTCGCTGGAAACGAACGCGCCAAGGTCATCCTTAATGGAATCCCAGGATTTTAACGCATTCTCCATAACAGTATCTTTGTTCTTTACGCTTGTTGCAAGGGCCTGTTCGATGGAAGCATCATCCATCTGGTTGAACAGATCCAGGTACTGCTGGGAGCCGGACTGCATCGCCATTTCGATCTGCGGATCGATTGTTTCAGCGGTGTCAGCGGCTGCAGAGCATCCTGCAAGCGCGAAGAGACAAACTGCCATGCAGAGTGCAAGCCAGATTCTTCTAATTCTCTGTTTCATATTTCAGCCACCTCATATTAGATCGTTCCGTGCTTTTTGGACGGACGATCCTCTCTTTTTGTGAACAGCATCTCAAATGCAGCAGCTACACGCTGTCTTGTCTCGGAAGCCTCGATGATATCGTCTACATATCCTCTCTTTGCTGCCGCAAGTGCACTTGCCTGCATCTCATTATACTGTGCTGCTTTTTCATTGATCAGGGCTGCCGCATTGTCAGCCTTTGTGATCTCGTCAGCATACATGATCTTCACAGCCGGTACTGCTTCCATGACACCGATCTTCGCGTTCTTCCATGCGTATACAATGTCAGAACCGATGGACTTGCTGTTCATGGTAAGACCTGCTGTTCCGTTTGCCTTGCCGACAACGACAGTTACCTTCGGAACGTCAGCGTTTGCGAATGCGTAGGTCAGGCGTGCTGCCGCCTTCGCGATCTTCTTCTCGTTGCATTTGCAGTTCTTGTAACCATCTACATTGACGAGTGTAAGTACCGGGATCTCGAAAGCGTTGCAGAAGTTTACAAATGCTGCTGCTTTCTCACATCCTGCTGCGGTAAGGGCTGCGTCATAAGTAGCAGTCTTCTCGCCGTCTGTATAAACTTCGCTACGATTTGCAACACAGCCAACGGTAGCTCCGTTTAAGCGGATAAATGCCGTTACCATCTCCGGTGCGTAGTCCTTCTTCATTTCCATGTAGAAGCTGTCATCAGAGATCATGGACAGTGCGATGGATGTATCGCCTGCGCAGTTCTCGATATCTGTGCAGATTCTGTTTAAGTCATCCTCACATTCGCTGTAAGACATGTCATCCTCGTTGTTAGCCGGAAGGATGGAAACAAGGTTTCTGATCTCTGTGAAAATTTCTTTCTCGGAGCCAGTCGCGCATACGTTTCCTGTCTCTTTTGCCTGATACTCAGCGCTGGAATTATCAGCATCGTTCTCAGCGATTACAAACGGAGCATTCACAAACATTTTTGCGTCCTGTTCCATAAATGTGAAATCAGCCATTTCAGATGCCACAGCCATTCCGCCGCCGCAGTTTCCAAACACAGCCTGGATCTGCGGGATCACACCGGATGCCATTGCCTGGCAGACATAAAGTTTGCCGAAGCCGTCCAGGGCATCCATGCTTTCCTGGAGTCTAAATCCTGCACAGTCAACCAGACCAACAATGGGTGCGCCCATTTTCATAGCCATACTATAGAGCTTCTCGATCTTCTCTGCGTGCATTTCGCCGATGGATCCGCCCATTACGGACGCGTCCTGGCTGTACACATAGACGAGAGCGCCATTGATCGTACCATAACCGGTAACAACACCATCTGCAGGGGTTTCCTGAGACTGCATGTTGTAATCAGTGCTTCTGGCAGTAATATAAGCACCAACCTCAACAAAGCTGTTGTCATCAAGCAATTCATGAATTCTGTTGATTGCCGACGTTTTTGTCATTTTGCTGTCCTCCATTATTCCTTAAATTGACGAAAATCAAATTTCTGCCTAGTGTAATAATAAACGGATTTGATGCAAAATTCAAGGAGTTTTTCCCCGCCTTAGCAACATTTTTATCCCTTTTCGTCAGAAAAATTTAAGAAACTTTTTTTCTAATGCCTGTCTCGTGATGCAGTTAATTTTTTAAACCTTCTGCTTCCAGATGACGTTTCATCTCAGTAAAGCCCCGCCCGCGGACTTCTCCGACCTGGTGAACCACCATGAATGCTTCCGGATCGATGTCCATCACGATGCGGTTTAATTTCTGAAGTTCCCTGCCGGAAACTACGGTGACGACGGCCATGGACGTCTTTCTTAAGTGCCCGCCCTCGATCTGGAATAATGTGGTTCCACGGTCAAGCTGTTCCTGCACTGCGATATTGATCTCCTCGTATTTCTCGCTGATGATCTTCGCCTGTACCTGCTTTTTGCCCATCATGAGCATCTTGTCCAAGATCACGGTGTAGACCATGACCATGATAATCCCGTAGAGGATCTTTTCCCGGTCGCGGAACAAAAGCTGGGATAAGAGGATCGCCACATCGAAAACGTACATGGACACAGATACCGGGAACTTAAAGCGTTTCTGCAGGACAAGCGGAGGGATGTCCATGCCGCCGGTGGAGGCACCGGAGCGGATCACGAACCCCAGAGCGAATCCGATCATGATCCCAGCAAAGATGGCACAGAGCATGGGATCCGTTGTGAATACGAAGTCTCCCGCCAGGGCGGTCAGGCGGTCAAGGATGAACGGGTAATAAAATGTCGCAAGCAGGGTCGTCGCCGCAAATTTTTTCCCCAACTCCAGCCAGCCGAGACCGAACATGATAATATTGAAGACTGCCACGAAGCCAGAAAGAGGGATCCCGAAGAAATGCTGTGCCATAAGGCCAAGTCCTGTGGTTCCCGCGGCGATCATGTCCAACGGCAGAATGAAGAGGACGACTCCCGCAGCGTAGACCGTGAGACCGAACAGGATAACCGCAGTCTGGATAACGACAGATGCCGCCTTGTTCTGTTTTGTTTCTGATGTTTCCATTTGTTTTGTTACCTTTCTCTTTGTATGCTGTTTATTGTTGTCTATTATTGTTTGTATTGTTTATGTATTTTGTATTATTTAATGTTTCCGCCTTCGCAATTTTTCGCGTTTTCTGTTCTTTCCACTACCTCTTTATCACAGAAAAGCGTACAAAAAAAGGACGCCCGAAGGCGTCCTCATGAATTTTCTTTATTTGCCGAAAACTGCTTCATAGTCTTTACGGAATTTCTCAATTCCCTGGTCAGTTAACGGGTGATGTGTCATCTGCTCGATTACTTTATACGGAACCGTCGCGATATCAGCGCCTGCAAGTGCACACTCTGTTACATGCATGGTGTGTCGTACGCTTGCCGCGATGATCTCTGTCTCGATATCATGGAGAGCGAAGATCTCTGCAACAGTGTCGATGAGATCGATACCCGGCTGGGAGATATCATCGAGACGTCCTACGAACGGGGACACATAAGCTGCGCCTGCTCTGGCTGCAAGAAGTGCCTGGTTGGCGGAGAAGATCAGGGTCACATTCACCTTGATGCCTTCGGAAGAAAGCACTTTTGTCGCCTTTAAGCCTTCCACCGTCATCGGGATCTTTACGACCATATTCGAATGGATCTTCGCGATCTCGCGGCCCTCCGCGATCATTCCCTCCGCGTCAGTTGTTGTTGCCTTTACCTCACCGCTGATCGGTCCGTCTACGATAGAAGCGATCTCTTTTAAAGTCTCAACATAATCTTTTCCTTCTTTTGCGATCAGTGACGGATTTGTTGTAACTCCACAGATCACTCCCATGTCATTTGCTTTGCGGATCTCATCCACATTGGCTGTATCAATGAAAAACTTCATTGGTTCCCCCTCCTGTTTTTTCTAATAATCGTAACTGCCCGGTATTTTCGCAGCTACAAACCGTCATATAAGTCCATTTTAACATGAGGACATGTTTTGTCAATGCATTTCGACGTTTTTCCCGGATTCTGTCCATTCCCGAATGCGTGTTCGTGAACAGATGCAGATCACAGCAGGTGAGCGCGTTTGGTGTGGAAATCCACCAGGAGACATCCTTTTTATCCGGCATACGGGATAAATTCAAAACAATCCTCTTCATACACCCCGTCGATCTCGAATCCCCAGCCTTTATCCGACTTTCCCACCGCCAGACGGCATCTGCGTCCATCGGAAAGCTCCATGTCCACAAAACTTTCCAGATCCGTTGCCCGGACATAATACTTTGTTCCGGCAGGAAGCTTTTCCTCTTTCCCGCTGCCATCCGCGTCGAAGACTGTCACCGGAAGCTCCCTCGTGGATACCAGCGCCGCCTCATCCTCCTTTGAATCGCAGACATTGACTTTTGTATACACATCATTCTCTGCCACCGGCATCCCGCTCTCACCCACATGGAATTTCCGGTAAGCGTCATATGTTCCCAGGGCATCCACTCTGCGGGTAAGGTAAAATCCATCCGAATCATTTAACAGGGCGCCATGAGGACTGTCATTCGATGTACCAACATGGCAGATCTCTTCTCCCTTCAGGTTAAAGACTTCCAGGGTCCTCCAGTCATTCTCACTCTGGATCTCCGTGTAGAGATATGGGTGCCCGTCATCTGTCATGACGATCCAGCCGTCCTGAGGCTGTCCATAGAGTTCCATCGTGAATTCTTCCTTCTTTCCGCCCTGTTCCCGCTCGATCGTGATATTTCTCGCGTCATACCCGTCTGCGGCATCATCAAAATGATAACTCACAGAAGTATCGTTTTCCTCGTGCTCATACGTCACAGTCTCCCATGGACTGATCTTTTCTGCCCAGCCTTCTGAAGCTTTCCCTATATAGTCTGTCTGGAACATCGCTTCATTTCCGGCAAACGGAACCTCCACTTCAACAGCTCCTGCCGCATATGAGGCGATAACATACTGATCAAAATGAATGCACACACCTGTTTTTGTGATGCACCATCCCAGTGGCCCATATCCATCCGTCCCCGCAAACAGACTGTCCACAGTCATTTCATAATCTTCGAATAATTCCTTCTCCTCCTTCTGGTCAGAAAGCTCCTCCTCCACATATTTCCGGAATCCCGGAAGATCTTTTACTACATCGCAAAGTTCCAGCTCTTTTCCTGTCTGCGTATCGAAATTGTGGTATTCCGTCACAGAGCTTGGATGCGCGCCTCCCAGATCATAATATTTCAGCCAGTACATACTGACGACCGTATGGTCGAAGCGGACCGGATTAAATTCATAATTGCAGACATATGACTGCTTCCTGTCCGGGTAATTGTTCCGCATATCCTCAGCTTCTTTTTTATAGGAGGCATACTCCTCTTTATTCTGGCTGACCAGCTTTTTATTCAGGGAAGTGAGTGACTGCTTCAGTGCGTCATATCCGTCCCCCTGAACATAAACCTTGTCACAGCGTGATGTGATGATCGGAGTCTGGTCTGCGTCATCCCATTCCCCGTCATATTCCCCGTTTACCGCGATGGGGATTGGGGCGAGACGGTCCGCCCTGGCATCCACGTCCGTATTCCCGTTCTGATCTGTGCCCGACAAGTTCTCCGCCGTGCTTTCCGGCTCACTTTCCGCCTTGAGTCCTGTCTCGCTGCTCTCCTGTGTCGTCTCCGCTGCCGTATCCACCGTCACTGTATCTTTTTTCTGGCAGCCAGTCATGAGACTCACCGCGATCAGAAGATATAATCCATATTTTCTCATACTTTCCCCCTCTTTATCAATTTTTATAACCTCTCGATTTTATTTGCGTCAGACATGCGGCATTCATGTTCTGTTTCCCTTTGCAGCTGAAATTCACCTGTATCAGGACTATTTCTTTTTACATCCTTATCTTACCGCATACACTCAAAGGAATCCATTTCTTTTCCCTTACGAATTCTTAAAACAAAGCGGAAGAAAACAGAAAGTACAGCGGATCTCCTCTTTTCGCAAAAAATCTCAGCATATTCAGGCATAAAAATACCGGAAACAGGCAGCTTCCCATTTCCGGCATTTTCATTATATTCTCATATATCCATTTTATTCGCGCACCACGCCTCTACAACATCCAGTCCTTAAGGACATCGTGATCACGCAGAAGTTTTCCAACGATCGTCTTATCGATCTTTCGGAGCAGCGGCTTTTTCAACATTTCAAACGGCATCGGAAGCTTCATCTCAAGCGGGGACTTTCCGTCCATGAGCTTCACCGTGCTGTCTAAGAGCTCTCTCACATCATAGACACTGCCCCATACCTCCGGCACACCGCGGTCCACTCCACAGAGTCCGTATACTGCCTCCATGGCGGTACGGACAGAATACTCTGTGGTAAAGATCGTATCTCTCGGAGTCTCCGCAAACTGTCCAAGGAAAGCGGCATTTACAGAACCGTCCGGAATTACATCCGGGCGGTCTCCGGCAGACCTCGGCATAAAGAATGCGGTGATATACGGCATCATGGTCGGTGTGCAGTTGCACTCTTCTCCTGATAGTCTCTCGATATCCTCCACCGGGATTCCGAGATGATACAGCCACTCGGCGGTGATCTCCTTACCGGTACACTCCTTCATGGGTTTCTTCACATAGTCGCCCGGGACATCGGTGAACAGGCTGTATACCCATACACACACCTCGTCCTTCTTCTGATTCTTGAACTGTCCCTGGCGGTTGATGGTCCAGCTCAAAAGCCACTTGGAATCGCGGCAGCTCACGATACCGCCGGTAACAACTTTGCCTGTCCTCGGGTCGCGCTTGCAGATTTTCTTGATCTGGTCGATGATCTCTTCATTTGCGGTGGTGACCGTCGCAGACTCCCAGTTCGTCTTCTCGATATCGGAGCAGAATTTTTCCGGATGACCGAAGGACGGATCCTGTGCTGCAATTTTCTTCCAGAGGCTCCAGCAGCCGCTGCTTCTCACTTCCGCGTCACCCACCGGCGCATGGTTCTGGTCACCGTAGATCGTCCCTTCTGTACAGCTTCCGTTTGTGATAAACACAAGGTCCTTTTCCGTCAGCGGGATCTCCGTGTCCCCGTTCTTCGTGCGGCACTCGATAGCGCGGGCCGTCTTCTTTCCGTCCGTGATCTCAAAGCGGACGTTTGTGACCTCTGTGCCGAACCGAAACTCCACGCCTGCCGCCTCCAGGTATTTCTGCATCGGCAGAATCAGGGATTCGTACTGGTTGTAGCGGGTGAATTTCAGAGCGGAGAAGTCCGGAAGGCCGCCGATATGGTGGATAAATCTCTGGAAGTACCGCTTCATCTCCAGGGCGCTGTGCCAGTTTTCAAAGGCGAACATGGTTCTCCAGTAAAGCCAGAATTGGGAGCCGAATACCTCATCATCGAACACATCCTCGATGGTCTTGTCATAGAGATCCTCATCCTTCGTGAAGAAGAGCTTCATGATCTCCATACTGCCCTTCTGGCTCAGACCAAACTTTCCGTCCGTATGGGCATCCTCGCCGCGGCGCTCTGTGGCACGACAGAGAGAATAGTTCGGGTCATGCTTGTTTAACCAGTAATACTCATCGAGAACGGACGCGCCTGGAACCTCCAGGGACGGGATGCTGTGGAACAGATCCCAGAGGCACTCGAAATGATCCTCCATTTCGCGGCCGCCGCGCATCACATATCCTCTTGTCGGATCATCGATTCCGTCGCAGGCACCTCCGGCGATATCCATGGCCTCTAAGATGTGGATGTTCTTTCCCGGCATCTGGGCATCGCGGACGAGAAAGCATGCCGCCGCCAGGGATGCGAGACCGCTTCCCACAAGGTACGCGGACTTCTCCTCGATTCCCGCCGGCTTCTCCGGGCGGGCGAACGCTTCGTAGTTTCCGTTTGTGTAGTAGATTCCCTTGCTGTTCTTATCATGTTTTCCGAGTTCTGTGTTGCGGTAATCGGATCTGCTTCCATGGGAAGTCTTTTTCATCTTATCCATTTCCATGTTTCCGCGCTTCTTCGCCGCGAGTACCGCTGTGATTCCAGCTCCGGCCGCCAGAACTGCTCCGGCTTTCCATCCTTTTTTGCTCATCGTTTCTGGTTTCCTTTCCTGTTTATTTCATTTCTACATTCCGTATCATGTAGTTTTCATAACTATATTGCTGCTTTTGATAGTAATCCTTTCCACGGGCTTTGTCAAGCTTTCCATTCAAATATTTTGAACGCAAAAGTTTTTTCTGCGCTTCCCGCCTTTTATCTTCTCCTTTTTTCTGATTTTCATTCAAAAAGTACCCCGCCCGCTGTCTCTATAGGGGCAGCGAACAGGGTACTAAAAAGGGGAGGATAAGTATTAATCTTTTTCTTTTGTACTGGTCATAGGATTGCCCGTTTTTCCGTTTTTATACATTCATCATTGATTTTCCATACACATTTTTTTATAATAAGCTTACGGAATACATTCAGATTGGAGAATACAGAAATCATGAAAAATCTTGTAATCGGACAGTCCGGCGGACCTACCGCCGTCATCAACGCGAGCCTTTATGGTGCGGTAAAAGCATTCAGGGAATCCGGCGCGGACGGACATGTTCTCGGAATGATCAACGGAATCGAGGGATTCCTCGCTGACCATGTGATGGACCTTTCCACAGACCTCTCTGACAAGGAACTTGAGCTCTTAAAGCTCACTCCGGCCGCATACCTTGGTTCCTGCCGTTATAAACTTCCGGCAGATTTAGACAGTGAAGTTTACCCTGCGATCTTCGATAACTTCCGTGAGATGAACATCGGATACTTCCTCTATGTGGGCGGAAACGACTCCATGGATACCGTGGACAAGCTCTCCCGCTATGCGGAGAAGATTGGAAGCGATGTGAAATTCATCGGAATCCCGAAGACCATCGACAACGATCTTGTCCTCACCGACCACACACCGGGCTTCGGAAGCGCCGCAAAGTATGTTGCCTCCACCGTCCGCGAGATCGTCCTCGACGCCTCCGTCTATCAGCAGAGATCCGTCACCATCGTCGAGATCATGGGACGCCACGCAGGATGGCTCACCGCTGCTTCCAGGCTTGCAAGAAAATATGAGGGCGACAACCCATGCCTTATCTACCTCCCGGAGACTCCGTTCTCCTTAGAGCAGTTCTATAATGACCTGGACGCTGCATTCAAGAAATCCCCGAACCTCGTTGTCTGCGTCTCCGAGGGAATTGCCGATGAGGGCGGCACCTTTGTCTGCGAGTACTCCGACGCAGCGAAGCTCGATTCCTTCGGTCACAAGATGCTCACCGGCTGCGGTGAGGTCTTGGAAAGCTTTGTCCGCGACAAGTTCGGCGTGAAAGTCCGCTCCATCGAGTTAAATGTCAACCAGCGCTGCAGCGGCATGATGGTATCTGAGACGGATATCGAGGAAGCTGCCATGGCAGGCGCTGCCGGTGTGAAGGCAGTTCTCGCCGGGGAGACAAAGAAGATGATCGCCTTCAAGCGTGACTCCGACATGCCGTACAAGATGCACTGCACACCGGAGGATGTAAGCCTCATCTGCAATCAGGAAAAGAAATTCCCAAAGGAATGGATCAACGCGGCAGGAAACGATATCACCGATGACTTCTCAGCTTACGCTCTCCCGCTGATCCAGGGCGAGCCGAAGCGCGTGATGGAGAACGGGGTGCCGAAATACCTGTACAGAAAGTAAGTTTGGTATTATCACCCATAACCGCGAATTTTAACAAAACTCTTCAACAAAAGCAAAAGCCCGTGAAAACATGCTTCCACGGGCTTTTTCCTTTTCTTTCCTTGGTAAGAACTCTCCCACTTCCTGTCCCAGACTTATTCAAGATCGAAACAGCCCTGCACCGCTGCCAAACGAAATCCACTTTTCCATTTAACTGCTGCACAGAGCTGTTTATTTTTCATATTCCATTAATTCACTTCACTGATATCCATCAGCCCGCACCCGTCATAGAAGAACTTTAAAATCTCCTGGCAGGTCTTTCCCTGCTTTGCCATGCCCTGGGCACCGTTCTGGCTCATGCCGACACCGTGTCCGAAGCCGCCTCCGTAGATTGTGAAGGTCGTCACCTGATTTTCATCGGTTCCGTTGTTCTCGATATAGATGAAACCGCTGGGAAGTGTATCCCATCCCGTAGATGTGGAACCGTCTTTCCTGTTGTATACAAGTGATACATTTCCGAGAATGCTGCGGATCCTGCTCTGCCCGGAAAATGTCTTGGAACCTTCCGTTCCAACGACCTTCAGGGTCTTCGCGTATCCACCCGCTCCCCTGGATGTGATCGTAAGTCCCGTGATCCTGCCGACCCCGCCGATCTTTTCGTCCAGGATCGTGCTGGTGGTCTTCGTGTTCCAACGGAACATCGGGAAGTCAGAGTCGTAGGCATCTGTGTTCTCGTCCTTGATAAAGCTCTCAAAGGCCTCGTTGGATGTCAGATCCAGCTTCTTCGCCTTGTTGTTGATCGTGACTGCCCTGAGGTACGGCGTGTTGGACGCATCCGCTCCCCACACACTTCCGTCGGTTCCATGCCCGTCAGATGTGGAGTAATAGAACGCCTCGATGGGATCCCCGTTGTATTCCAGAAGCTGACCAAAGGTCTCATTCACAGCGGTATCCGTGGAATCGAAGGTCAGCGTGTTGTTGTACACCTGGAAATTCGTGCTGTCATCCACATGGGCACCGTAGGTCGAGTAGGCATTGCCCTGAATCTGCCTCCATGCGTAGGTTCTCGCACAGACCGCCTGGGCCTTCAGCGCCTCCAGCTCATAAGTCGGCGGCATCTCGCTCGGTGTCACCCGCTTTAAATATTCCTCGAGATCCACCTCGTTTAAGAGAAGCAGGCCGTCGCTCTCCTCCGTGATCTCCATATGTCCCGGATAGACGGGCATTCCCTGAGCGCGCTCCAGACTGTGTACCGTGATCATTCCGCCTTCATTTGCGGAACGGAATGTGAGACGCCCACTTGCGACCCTTGAATCTCCCGGTTTTATCGTCACCGTCTCCCCTGCTGCGATGGACTCCGTCTTTGCATCCTTCTCATCTCCGTACTCCAACACTGCCATGGAGTCGCAGGAAAGTGTGATCGTATCATGGAACAGTGACTTAAATCCGTTCGTCATGATAAGCACGCGGATCATGTCGATATCCGGTTTCTCCGTCGTCAGGGCCGCACAGATCTTTCCATCCGCCACCACAAATTCCTGCATGTGGTAGCCGACGAGAATATCCTTCTTCTGCTGTTCCCTGAGAACACCGTAGGTCCGATAGATCTTAAACTGATCCGCCAGCGGCACGCTGCCGTAGCCGTCGATCTCAATCTCTGTGTCGCGGACCGCAAGGACCGTTCCGGTGATCTTCTCTTTCTTCAGCACCAGTCGTTTTGGGGTTCCGCCCTTTAAGTACAGATCTCCGATCTGACCGGAGATCTCGCTCTCATCCTTTAAAACTCCCTTTACCGGAAATTCCCTCTGGATATTTCCGATAAAGACCGTCACTGTCTTTCCGGAGAATCCCGAGATCCAGGCATTCTCGTAGACGATCTCGTCCGAGACCATCTCCTCCACCTTTAAGATCTCATCGTCTCTCGCCAGAAACCGGATCTTCTGATCAATATATCCGTCGAGGTAAAGTCCCTCAAACTGAAAAATACCGTCCCTCGTGTAGGCTGTCCATGCAGGCGCACCATCCACATTGTCCGGTGTTCCGTAAAGGTCCGTCTCCACCTCGGCCACAGCTCTGTCCGGATCCACCGCCGCGCGGAACGCGTCATAGAACTTCCAGAAATTCTCACTGGAGACCGCCTTTTTCGCCCGGTCACCGGAATCCACATAAGAAAGGAGCGCATCTGTTTCCCCTTTTCCCTCTTCCGATGCCTTTTTTGCCCAGTCTGAAAGAACCGCGTATGTAACTGCGGACGTAGCGCTCCGCTCGTCCGCTTTGACCGATCCGCTGTCAAGATATCCCTGACCATAGAGGTAGTCCATATATTTCACATACCACTGGTCCGATAGATCTTCATCAAAATTCGACGTCTCCGGCGCATTTTCAAGAATTCCATCCCCCGACTCCAGTGTCAGTGCCACCGTCCGGGATGCCGCTGCCAGGGAGACTCCATCCTCTTCCCTGTCCAGAAGTACGATCACGATCAGCAGAACCACGATGAACGTCGTGACTCCCGCCATCCAGTTTATCAGTTTCCTTCTCTCGTTCATAATTCCTTTCCCGACCAGAACCAGCTACTGTTCGTCACCGTGTTTTTTTATACTCGCCGTTCTGTTCGTCGATCCGCTTCAGATTTACATAGTCCTCTTCTTTTATGCTCAGACTCTTCTTTGAAAGGAGATATTCCTGAATCTGATTATAAATATGAATGATGACTGCCATCAACGGAACCGCAATGATCATTCCCACAAATCCGCACAATCCGCCGAACAGCAGGATCGAAAACAGTACACCAAAGCTGGAAACACCTGTGGAATTTCCCAGGATCTTCGGTCCTAAAATATTTCCGTCAAACTGCTGAAGCACAAGGATCAGCCCGATAAAGTACAGACACTGTTTCGGACTGATGAGGAATACGAGGATCGCGCACGGAGCTGCTCCAATAAATGGTCCGAAGAACGGTATCACATTCGTCACTCCGATGATCACGCTGATCAGCAGCTCATACGGCAGCTTAAACAGATGCATCAGGATAAAGCAGAGAATTCCGATGATCAGGGAATCGATCAGTTTTCCGATAATAAAGCCGGAAAACGCTTTTTTAATAAACTGGAATTCAGCCACAACGATATTGGCCGCTTTCAGTGGAAGAACGGAATAAATAAATTTTTTTCCCTGCGCTGATAGGGATTCCTTGATATTTAACAGATAGATCATAACGATCAATCCGATCAGCATGTTTTTTGTCAGCGTGATCACATTCATGACTCCGCTGGATACGCCGCCGACAATCTTCTCAATATTCTGGAAGTTCTGGAAATTGGAGAGATTCGACATTAAGTCCGTCTCCATCCAGCTCTGAAAATACTGGGCTGACTGCTCGTAAATATTTAAGATTGCCTGCTCCACCGGCGGGTTGTTCACGAAGAATTCCGTCAGCCAGTCATACACGTTCTGGAAATAAACCGGCATCATGTTGATGATCCCCACGATACTGGAATAGAGCTGCGGGATGATCATGCTGGAAAGGCTTACGACCACCACGATCAGAAACGCAAGGCTTATCACTGTTCCAACGGCTTTTCCAAGGAAATTGCCGAAGGATTCACTCTTGAACCGTTTCTTTGGCGCGATCTTCTTTTCCTCGTCCTCTTTTTTCTTGTCGTCATCGTGCACATACACGACTGTATTGTAGCACCAGTTATAGACCGGAGACATTAAAAAAGCAAGTACAGCGCCGTAGATCACCGGTGCCAGGACAAACCGCACTTTTCCCAGAAAGGCAAACACTGCATTCCTCTCCAGAAACAGAAAGACGACAAACACCGCTGCGATCAGTACCAGGATTGCCGTCACCCCCATGTAAATGTATCGTTCGAACCGTTCATTTTTCATAAAAAAGTTTCTCCTTTGCAGTTGTTTCTTCCATTCATATCATATGTATCGAAACCTGTTTGCACCCATAATATCATACTTCGATCATTTAGAAAAGAGTATTAACAGAATCTGAACATTCCCCGCATTCCAAAACCGTCGTTTGGAAATCCTCGCAGGCGGTCTTTCCTATAAAGTGAAAAGAATGTGCCTTGGCGCATTCTCGCACCTCGCGCGGTCGCTTGCGACAATCTATATCTTCGCGCGAGTGCGCATCACTGGCACGTTAGTGCCTTTTCATGTAACAGGAAATTTCTCAGAATTTCCTGTTACATGAAAAGAAGCAGCGATCTCTCGCTGCTTTTTTATCTTTCGCAATCCCAAAATGCCGTTTCCTGAATAATTGACGCCTAGCAATGCTAGGTGGGCATCCGCACTTAAACATCTGCCTTCCACTCTTTGGAGGCCTGACATCCGTTCAAAAATATAGGAATCCCGTATGTCAAAATGTAGGTTCAAAATAGACAGGAGTGTCGAACATCCCAGGAATCACATTCCCTTTAACTGAGAACTATTATAGCGCATCACGGATCATTTTTCAAGTTCCATTTCCTGGTGTCATGTATTTTTCTGCGACTCATAATTACAACTCCCGACATAGCTGTAAACCGGATCTTCGATCCCTGCTGTACTGTCTGTCTTGTCTTTAACACAGACAAAGCATCCCAAATATCGGCTGATCTTTTTTTACATCATACCTTTTAAGAGCTTTGCTGTCTCCTCCGGTGTCTCACAGAGGTAATCTGTCCCGGCGCTCTGGAGTTCTTCACGGCTTCCATATCCGTAAAGCACGCCGATCACGGAAAGTCCCGTTTTCTTCGCACCGTATACATCATGTTCCCGGTCACCCACCATGATCACGGAAGGCTTCTCCTCCTCGCTGATGCAGTTTTCTTCCAGGACATAGCGGATCACATCGTCCTTATTCACACGCGCTTCATCCATGGACGCGCCGCCGATAAATTTAAAATACTCTGTCAGTTGGAAATATTCCAGGACTTTCTTTGCGGTCTCCTCCGGCTTCGATGTTGCCACATAGAGTTCGAGGCCAGCCTCCTTTAAGGTCTTTAACATATCTTCCACGCCATCGAACGGCGCATTATCCATCCAGCCTTTCACATCGTAGTATTCCCGGAACACATAGATCGCATCATTTGCGTCCTTATCTGAAAAATTATAATATCTCTTAAAGCTGTCGAAGAGCGGCGGTCCCACAAACGGTTTCAAGACCGAAAGGTCATCCACATGGATGCCGTAATGTTTCAGCGCATACTGAACACCCCTCGTGATCCCTGGCATGGAATCCGTCAGTGTGCCGTCAAGATCAAAAAATACTCTTTTTAACTTCATCATTTTTCCTCTTTCACGTATTTCCAATTTCATGAGTTTTATTATCCCATGCCCCCATTTAAATGTCAATTATAAAATCCTGTACTGCCCTTCCGCCAACCTCCACTATTTTCCATGGCTATCGACTTTTCGTTTTCAAACCGACAGAATATATCACCTGTATTCTATTTCAGATCTGCAGCTGCAAAAAAGCGGCACCCACCAGAACCGCTTTTTACGGTTCTGGCACATGCCGCCTTTCCCTTATCCTTTTTATCTGACCCGGAGTTTACCGGAAAAACTCGTGATTTCCATGTTTAAACAGGAATTCCAGATGTCTGTCAAACCAGCTGGCGTTCTTTTTTGATGACGCATGCCGGTTCATAAAATACAGGGCACCGTCCGTCAGGTCTTCACCTGAGAGCGCCCGCCCTACGGCCTCCACCGTCTCGGCTGTGACCCTGCATCTCTTGATGGAGCCGTTGGACACCGGTGAAAACTGGTGTTTCTGGTAGACAACTTTCGTGATCGTGTTCGGGAATGAGTCATTCTCCACACGGTTTAAGATCACGTTCGCCACCATGACACGGCCTTCCATGTCACAGTTTCCAGCTTCCGCCTGCACGATCCGTAGAAGAACATCGTAGTCGCTGTCAGAGTAGCCGGTGAAAACTTCCCTTGCAGACTCCTCCGCCGCAGTCTCTTCCGCTTCCGCCTGTACCTCTGTCACAGGTGAGCCTTCTGCTTCCGCCTCAACCTGCACAGCTCCGGCCTCTGCGTTTCCCGCAGTTTCCACTTCCGGCCCCGCAGACTCATCCTGAGCCCCATTGCTCTCGTCTGCTTTTTCCGAATCTCCTGCGTCCTCGGCGCTGTTCTTATCATTCGTCTCTGTATTTTCAGTTTCTTTCTCGATATCTGCTTCCGTCTCCGCGGATGATGCTTCATCCGCCGTCGTCTCATCCTCTAAAACATTTCCGTCTGTTTCCGGAAGAGCAGTATCTTCTGTCTCCTCCAGACTGTCTTCATCCGAACCTCCCTGCGTCTCTGCAAACGCTACGATCGCGTTTTTGCCTCCGCCCTGGAAGTCCACCGCTGTAAATGGAATCACTGCAATCAGTGTTGCGCCCATCGTGAGAATTGCCGCATTCCGGTGCATCTTCTTTGTCACACCGGTGAAGAGTGATTTCACAAACTGAAAGACTGTCTGAAGAAATGAGTTCCATGGATTCATTTTTGAATACCCTCTTTCTCCGTCCTGTCGCCGGTTGTTCATTCCGACCGTTTTCCGGCCGGTGTCTGTGATTATAGGAGAATGAGAGGGCAAATGTCAATAAGCCATGGCCAACTTTGTTACATTTTACAGCCCGTTTTTTAATGATTGTTACATTTTATTAATATCTTTTCCAAATATTATCGGCATAAAACCTAAATTTTTGGTGGTATTGGCAAGTATAAAATATTGCAAATGTTACAATTTTGTTAAATATTGATTCCCCACTTTCAGGTGGTTTCCGATAACTTTTTCATTTATGTTAACCATTTTGCTGCAAATCCAGCAGTTTTGCTCCCACATAGTCCGCGAGAGTCTGCGGGGAAAGCAGTACCTGGAATCCCCTCTGGCCCGCGCTGACAGCGATCGTTTCGTATTTTAACGCCGCCTCATCAATAAAAGTCGGGAACTTTTTCTTCATTCCGATAGGAGAACAGCCACCGCGGATGTACCCCGTTGTGGCTAAAAGATCCTTCATCGGAAGCATCTCCACCTTCTTATCTCCCGCCGCTTTCGCCGCCTTTTTTAAATCTACTTCACCGTCCACAGGAATACAGCAGACGAGAAATCCGGTGCGTTCTCCCTTCAGTACAAGGGTCTTAAACACGCTTCCATGATCCACACCCAGCATGTCCGCCGCATGGCTTCCGGAGAGATCGTTCTCATCCACCGGGTACTCCTTCGCCTCGTAAGGGATTTTCGCGGCATCTAAAAGCCGCATCACATTTGTCTTTGTTTTATCATTTTTTGCAGATCTGCTCATAAATATTTCCTCCTGAACACAGCCTTTTCCCTGCGCCGCATCTGCCCGCAGTCCGGTATTTAATCCTTTTAGGCTGCACATCATTTATACAACGGAATACGCAAAAAAGCAATAATAAAGAATGTGCCTTGGCACATTTTCGCGCCTCGCGCGGTCGCTTGCGACAATCTACATCTTCGCGCGAGTGCGCATCATTGGCACATGAGTGCCTTTTATGTAATAGAGAATTCCTCGGAATTTCCTATTACACAAAAAACGGCAGCAAACTCTGTAATCTGCTTACAGATATCCGCTGCCGTTTATCTACTTTTCGACCTGTTTCTTCTATATATATGGCCCCTACGACAGGATCATACGGTCGTTCGCAAGTTCGCCGCCTGCAGCTTCCTCAAACTTCGCAAGAAGATCCTGGACTGTCAGGTGTTTCTTCTCCTCTCCGGCCACATCATAGATCACGTGGCCTGCGTTCATCATGATCAGACGGTTCCCGTGGGCGATCGCATCGCGCATGTTGTGAGTGATCATGAGTGTTGTCAGATGCTCACTGTTTACGATCTTGTCGGTTGTCTCAAGAACCTTTGCTGCCGTCTTCGGGTCGAGGGCTGCCGTGTGCTCGTCTAAAAGGAGAAGTCTCGGCTTCTTTAAGGTTGCCATGAGAAGGGTCAGCGCCTGTCTCTGTCCGCCGGAGAGAAGTCCGACTTTTGATGTGAGGCGGTCCTCAAGACCAAGGCCTAAGATCTTTAACTGCCCCCTGTAGAACTCACGCTCTTTTGCGGTGATTCCGGCCTTCAGAGAACGTGTCATTCCTCTTCTCGCCGCCAACGCCATGTTCTCCTCGATCTGCATGGTGGCAGCCGTTCCTGTCATCGGATCCTGGAATACGCGTCCGAGATACTTCGCACGCTTGTGCTCCGGGAGCTTCGTCACGTCGATATCATCGATGGTGATCTTTCCCTCATCCACAAACCACGTTCCTGCAACTGCATTTAACATGGTAGATTTTCCTGCACCGTTTCCACCGATGACGGTGACAAAATCGCCTTCGTTTAAATGAAGATTTAATCCGTTTAACGCTGTCTTTTCATTGACGGTTCCCGCGTTGAAGGTTTTATAAATATTGTGAAGATCAAGCACGAGGTGCACCTCCTCTTTTTACCGGTTTAGAGAAATATTTGCCTTTCATGTACGGGATCGCAAGGAATACCGCAACGACAAGAGCTGACAGGAGTTTTAAATCATTGGAATTCAATCCCATCCAGAGGACGACCTGAAGGACCAGATAATAAATGATCGCGCCGAAGGCAACGGAGAACAGCTTGAAACCGAAGTTCTGGCTGATCTTTCCGAATACGACCTCACCGATGATAACGGCTGCGAGACCGATCACGATGGCGCCACGGCCTGCGTTGACATCCGCAAAGCCCTGATACTGGGCATATAAGCCGCTCGCAAAGGCAACGATCCCGTTGGAGATCATAAGACCTAAGATCTTTGTGAAATCGGTATTGATACCCTGGGCACGTGACATATTCTGGTTGGAACCCGTAGCACGGATGGAGCATCCGATCTCCGTTCCGAAGAACCAGTAGAGGACCGCGATCAGGATCACAATGATCAGCGCCACCACAAAGATCGTGTTCTTATAAAAAGCGACTCCCTTTACATAACGGAGAGACACCAAAAGATCATACTTATCCACACTGATGGCCTGATTTGCCTTACCGCCCATAATGCGGAGGTTGATGGAGTAGAGACCAAGCTGGGTCAGGATTCCCGCAAGGATCGCCGGGATCCCCATCGCCGTGTGAAAGATTCCGGTCACAAGACCCGCGATCATTCCCGCGATAAACGCCGCAAACAGGGACACTCCCACAGAATGTCCGTTTAACATGAAAATGATGCAGACAGCACCTCCCGTACACATGGTTCCGTCCACGGTAAGGTCTGCAAGATCGAGGATCTTATATGTAATATAAACGCCGATCGCCATGATGCCCCAGATGAGTCCCTGTGCACAGGCACCCGGCAATGCATTAAACAATGTTGCAAAATTCACGTTTCTTTCCTCCTATGGCTGATGATAGCAAACAGGGTGACAAAATTTTTTGCTGTTTGCCACCCTGATGTCCTCATAATTTCAAGTCGTTATTATTCTTCGATCACAACGTAGTCATCCGGAACCGTGATTCCAAGTGCCTCGCAGTTTGCCTTATTGTATTTCTTTGTTACCTCCGGCGCAAACTCGATCGGCATTTCCTTTACGTCCTTGCCGTCCATCAGGATCTCTGCGCCCATCTCACCGGCTTTGTATCCGATGTCGTAGTAGTCGATGGAAAGAGTTGCAACGCCGCATCCGGAGCAGATTCCTTCTTCACCTGCAATTACCGGAACTTTCGCCGGAAGGCAGATATTGTTTATGATCTCTGCATTGGAAGCAGCCGTATTGTCAGTCGGAACATAGAGAACATCGTTCTCTCCTGCTGCTGTTGTTGTTACGGAAGCGATATCGTTGGAGTCTGCGAAGGTGTATTCCTTACAGGTATATCCGAGATCCTCAAGATATCCTTTTACGGTTGTTGCCTGATATTTGGAGTTCGGCTCTGCGGAGCAGTATAATAAGCCGACATTCTTTGCCTCCGGGAACAGCTCGTTGAGCATTGCAGCCTGCTGGTCAAGTGGAGCGAGATCGGAGGTTCCGGAAATGTTAAGACCAGTCGTACCGGTCCAATTATCGATGTCAAGAGCAGTCGCGTAGTCCGTGATGGAGGTTCCGAGGATCGGGATCTCGCTGGTTCCTGCCGCAGCGGCCTGAAGTGCTGCAGTCGCGTTTGCAAGAATCAGATCAACATCGTTGGAAACGAACTGGTTGATGATCGTTGCGCATGTTGCGGAATCGCCGGATGCGTTCTGAAGATCAAATTTAACATTGTCACCGAGTTTATCTTTTAATGCAGCCTCAAAGCCTTCTGTCGCCGCGTCAAGTGCCGGATGCTGGACTAACTGGCAGATACCTACGTTATAAGTCTTGCCGTCCTCTTTTGCCGCCTCAGTGGAAGCTGCTGCCGCAGCTTCTGTTTTTGCCTCTGTGGCTGCTGCTGTTGTCTCCGCTGTGGAACTGGATCCACAGCCCGTCAGTGCAGAAGCCGCAACGACGGCTGCCATTGCAAGTGCTGTTACTTTTTTCATAATATCGATCTCCCCTCAATTTTTCTCTTTTCGGAATCCTTTCCTTCATGCGGAATTCCGTTCTTAAATGCGTTGTTGCGTTACGCTTTAACGCGTGTGAGTGAAACTGTCATTATCATACACCCGTTTCTGTGATTCGTCAAGTCGATTTCCTATTTTTATCTATGCAAAAAGCGCATAAATTTCGATATTTCGAAACTTTCTGCGCTTTTAAATTTATAATTCCCCACTCAAAGAATCCCTGATTTTATCCAGGAACCTCTCCCCGTACTTCTCAAACTTAAACTCTCCAACGCCGGAAACCTTCAGCATTTCCCCCTTATTTTTCGGTTTTATAAGGCACATATGTACCAGCGTCTTGTCGGAGAATACGATGTAAGGCGGGACTTTTTCTTCCTTTGCGATCTCCCTGCGAAGTTCCTTTAAGAGGTCGAAAAGCGTCGTCTCCTCCTCCGTGAAGTTCTCGCTTCCGGCCGTCATCTTTGGCTTCTTCGCACTGGAAGTCTTCCCAGTCTTCATTCTCTCCTGCTCCTTCGGGAGCTTCATCATGACTTTCTCATCTTCGCCGTTTAAGAGGGGCGCCGCGTTCTTTCCGAGTTTTACGATGGCGTACTCGTCGGATGTCACCACAAGATATTCCTTCACCTGGAGGAAATTTAAGACCTGGCGCAATCTGTATGTGGGAACCTTCGATAACTCTCCGTAATGGGAATTCTCATCCATGTGGTAATTTCGGATCTTCACCGTCGCTGCCCCGTGGACAGTATCCAGGATCACCGTGGTTCCATACCGCTCCCGGCACTCTGCGACGCAGCCCACGATAGCCTTCGCAATCTCCGTCACATCCATCTCCTCAAACTGTGTCTTGCAGTTCGAGCAGTTCCCGCAGTATCCGCTTCCATACTCCCCGAAATACCGCAGGATATACTCTCTCAGGCAGTCGTTCGTAAAGCAGTAGAACGTCATCTTTTTCAAGCGATCCCGGTCTCTCTCCGCAACGATCGCTCTCGTCACATCGTCAAGCTCCTCATTATCCCGGTTGTTGTCGATAAACATCTGGTTTGTCACCACATCTCGGCCGCCGTAGAGCAGCAGGCAGTCCGCCGGTTCCCCGTCACGCCCCGCGCGGCCGGCTTCCTGATAATAGCTCTCCATGTTCTTCGGCATATTGTAGTGGATCACAAAGCGGACGTTCGACTTGTCAATTCCCATGCCGAAGGCATTGGTCGCCACCATGATCTGCGCCCGGTCGAAGATGAAATCCTCCTGATTCTGTTTTCTCTCGCTGTCGGAAAGTCCCGCGTGGTATCTCGTCACGGAAAAGCCGTCCTTCATCAGCTTCTCCGTCACCTCCTCCACGAGTTTTCTCGTCAGGCAGTAAACGATGCCGCACTGACCGGCGTGTTCTTCGATATATGTCTTTACCGCCGCATACTTGTCCTTCGGGCTCTGGACCTCGAAATAGAGGTTTGGACGGTCGAATCCTGTTGTCGTCACCACCGGATCCTGGAGTTTCAGGAGATCGATAATATCATCCCGAACCGCCGCCGTCGCCGTTGCCGTGAAGGCGCTGACTACCGGACGTTTCGGGAGTGTACACAAAAATTCTTCTATTTTTAGGTAACCGGGCCTGAAATCCTGCCCCCACTGGGAGACACAATGGGCCTCGTCCACCGCCACCATAGCGATCTTCGCGTGGACGGCAAAATCGAGAAATTCCGGTGTCAGAAGGCGCTCCGGCGCGACGTAGATGATCGGATATCGACCCTCGCGGGCATATCCCAGCGCTTTATAATACTGCCCTGGCGTCAGGGAACTGTTTAAATAGGCCGCATGGACTCCCGCCTGGTTCAGCGCGCTGACCTGGTCCTTCATTAAGGAAATTAACGGTGAGATCACAAGCGTAATTCCCCCGTTCTCCCCTGCCATCAGCGCCGGGATCTGGTAACAGAGCGACTTTCCCGCACCCGTCGGCATGATTCCAAGTACGTCCCTGCCGGAGGTGATCGCGTCGATCATCTTTTCCTGTCCGTCCCGGAAAGCGTCATAGCCGAAATACTGTTTTAATACCTCATATTTATCCATAAAAGCATAATACCTTTCCAAATCTGATAAAGTATCGAGCAAAGTCTGCTATTGAAGCATTATTCAAATGGAACATAAAGAAAAACGATGCCGCAACGCAGCTAAGAGCATATCGAATATCAGATCATTCAGAATCAAGAATTTATTGTTGTTCCATAATATCACGCTCCTGCTCTCCGTGCAAGCCCGCAGTCCATAAACTTTTATAAAAGATGTCGCTTTTCCATCCCTGTGCCCATTCATTTTCCCGTTACTGTTCACGCTTTGCGCAAACAGTAACTGATTTTGCCGATGCTTCGCATTCCGAATCGGCAAAATCCACTACCACCACTGTATTGTACGGAATTTTCAGTTCAGAAAATTCCTACCCGTGTACAGTAATATTTTCCCCGACTTTTCATCTTGTAATCTCCCCCCAATATTGCTATAATTGGATACAATACAGATACACCCGAAAAGGGGAATTACGGAGGAAAGAACATGAACTTTTTAGAAGAGCGTATCGCGAAAGACGGTGTTGTAAAAGAGGGAAACGTATTAAAAGTTGACAGCTTTTTAAACCATCAGATGGATATCGAACTTTTTGACGAGATGGGCGCGGAGTTCAAGCGCCGTTTTGCCAATGAAAATATCAACAAGATCCTGACCATCGAGGCATCCGGTATCGGTATCGCCTGTATCGCGGCAATGCATTTCCATGTGCCGGTCGTTTTCGCTAAGAAATCCCAGAGCGTAAACCTTGACGGCGAAATGTATGTTGCTGAGGTAGAATCTTTCACCCATAAATGTAAAAATCAGGTCATCGTTTCCAAGAAATTCCTTTCCCCGGATGACCATGTTTTAATTATCGATGACTTCCTTGCGAACGGTTATGCCCTTCAGGGACTGATCTCCATTGTCCATGAGGCGGGCGCTACAGTTGAAGGAATCGGCATCGTGGTAGAAAAAGGATTCCAGATCGGCGGACAGGTCATCAGAAATCTGGGCTACCACTTAGAGTCCTTAGCCATCGTTGAGTCCATGGACCCGGCTGCCGGCACTGTAAAATTCCGCGAACAGGACTAATGTAAAAACGGATACTTTCGCTTCCGGCAGGAATGCCGGAGTGCAGAGTATCCGTTTTCTATTTCTTCTTTCTATTTCTTCTCTTCTTTCGGTAACGGAATCGCAAGAACCGTCTGGATCACCTTGTTCTCCACTTTCATGATCTTTAACAGATAGTCCCCGATCCGGACACTCCCCTTCTCTCCCGCTTTCGGGATATGCCCAAGCCTGGACACCATGAAACCGTTCAACGTGTCAAAGTTATCCTTATCTTCCTTATCAAATTCCACCCCAAGAGTCTCCTCCACATCATCTAAGAGTGTGAGACCGGTAAGCTCATATGTACCATTCTTTCTGGAAACGATATCTGGCTCTTCCTTATCATACTCGTCCAGAATATTTCCGACGATCTCCTCTAAGATATCCTCCATCGTGACGATACCCGCAAGCTGACCATACTCATCCACGACCAGCTCGATATGGATCTTCTGGGACTGCATCTCCTTAAAGAGAGAGTTGATATTCTTCGTCTCCGGAATAAAGTGTGGACTTCTGAGCAGACCCTTGATCTTTTTGATCGGCGTATTTAAATGTTCTTTCGAGTCTGTATAATGAAGCATGTCCCGCATGTGGAGAATACCGATGATATTGTCGATATCTTCCTCATAAACCGGGAATCTCGAGTAGTTTGCTTCCTTCACAACGAAATCCAGCGCTTCCTTAAGCGTGATCTCCCCGTCCAACGCAAGGACAGCCGTGCGGTGCGTCATGATATCCGCCGCCACTTTATCATCGAACTCGAAGATATTCGTGATCATCTCCGCCTCACTGGCCTCTAAGACCCCCTGCTCATGACCTTCATTGACCATATACATGATGTCTTCCTCGGTCACATTGTCATCTTTTTCGCGGATATTGATGCCCACCGCCTTCAGGGAGATATAGGCGAACTGATCCATCAGCCACGCGAACGGAAACAGAAATTTCGCCACGAGCTCCACCAGTGGAAGCACCTTATAGCAGAACCGGATCGGACTTTTCGCAGCGATGCGCTTCGGGATCACGATCCCCAGTCCCGTGAGCAGAAATGCGATTCCCACAAGTCCCGCGACATATGAAATTCCAACGGCTGCCAGATGCGGCAGCTTTGTGCGCACTCCAAGCAGCGCCGTCAGATTTCGTACCACAAACAGCAGGGAAGAGGCCCCCATTGCCAGTGTCAGGATACTCGTCGCCAGCTGATTCGTGCGGATAAAGAGGTACGGATCCTCCTGAATCTTCAGAAGCTTTTCCGCCCTCTTATTCCCCTCGTCGCGCTCATCCTCCAGCGCGCTGGTGTTCAGCGCCTGAACCGCCGCACCGAATCCGTACAACACCGCAAACAAGATCACCGATGCGGCAAATAAAACAATTCCTATCCACGAATTGCCATCGTCCATGAGAATTACATACACTCCTTTATCATTTTCAGTACTGCATCCAGCCGTTTCCAGATCCACGGCTGAATTGTTTCAAAGTATTTACGTATTTTTCCACTATAGCATTAAATCCATGCCCCGTCAAGGAATACACCCGCGATTATGTAACAGGTTCCGCCCCTTTCACAGGCATTTTCCTAATAGTCCCCGAGTTCCAGACTGACCTTCAGCGCCTCGTCCACCCGGCCTAACAGCTCCCCGTCAATATGGCAGATCTTTTCCCTGAGTCTCTGCTTGTCGATGGTCCGGAGCTGTTCTAAAAGGATCACAGAGTCCTTCACCATGTCACAGTCTCTGGCGGAAAGCTCCACATGGGTCGGAAGCTTCGCCTTATTCATCCTCGATGTGATCGCCGCGCAGATCACCGTGGGGCTGTGCTTATTCCCCACATCGTTCTGGATCACGAGCACGGGCCGCACACCTCCCTGCTCCGAACCGACTACCGGTCTCAGATCCGCATAATAAATATCGCCCCGTCTGATAATCACAAGTCCCACACTCCGCCTGAATTTCTATGCGGTCAGCAGATCCGGGGCTGTGCCTGCACCTGTCCCCGGCGGCTGCCGCGCTCACTCAAGAAGCCTGCAACGCGTGCTTCTTATAGTCCAGAGTATTTCCCACTTATGATATTTTATTCAGACGTACCGTTTTTCGAGCATGACCGTCAAAAGCCTTCGTACTCCTCATCCCTGCACATCATGCCGCCCACTTCTCTTCCATTCTTCACATACCGCCGCGGCACACGTTTTCCTATCAGGCACGGGATCTCGTAATGGAATCCGCCTGAAATCTCTGCAAGCTCCTCCATAGTGATCTCCTGGTCCCCGTCCCTGCCCACAAGAGTCACGGGATCTCCCTCTTTGGCCTCCGGAATCCCCGTAAGATCCGCCATAAACTGGTCCATGCAGATCCGCCCTAAGATTTTTGCCCGTTTTCCATGGATCAGCACTTCTCCTTTTCCGGAGAGATTTCTCGGATAGCCGTCCCCGTAACCTGCAGAGACCGTAGCGATCCGCATCGTCTTCTCCGCCTTAAAGGTTCCGCCGTAGCTGACCTCCGTTCCCGGTCCGATCTCCTTGATGTAAGTGATAAAGCTCTTTAACGCCATCGCCGGTTTCAGAGAAATGATATCCTGTTTTACTTCATCCGACGGGTACAGGCCGTAGATCGTGATTCCCGCGCGAACCGCGTCCATGTTAAAATCCGGGAGTTCTACGATTCCGGCGCTGTTAGAACAGTGACAGACCGGGACGGCCACACCGGCTGCCTTCACATCATCGCAGAACTCGTGAAACCGTCTGTACTGCTCCCCTGCATTCGTCTTATCTGCCTCGTCTGCCCGTGCGAAGTGGGTAAACATACCGGCGATCCTGAGAGCCGGAAGCTCCGCGATCTCCTTTATGGTCTCCACGGATCCCTCATCCGGGAAAAGTCCGATACGGCTCATTCCCGTATCCACCGCGATATGGATCTTCGCGGTCTTTCCCTCTGCCACAGCGGCATCTGATAATTCTTTTGCTCTCCAGTATTCAAACATAGGCAGACTGATGTCGTTTTCAAGACATTCCTGATAGCGGCCGGCTGAAACCGGACCAAGACACAGGATCTCTTTTTCGATCCCATGTCTCCTGAGCTTAAGCCCCTCATCCACCGTTGCCACCGCGTACCCACAGACAAAACGGTCGATGGTCCTCGCCACCGGGACTGCCCCGTGTCCGTATGCGTCCGTCTTTACCACGCCGTACATCTTCGTTCCCGGACGAAGATGCTCCTTCATGGCCTTCATATTTTCTTCAATACGCCCGAGATCCACCTCTGCGTAGATTCTGTCAAATTCCATCTCTGTATACCTCCGGAAGGCAATCTGCGATCTCCCCTGCTAACACTCCGTGGACTCCAAAGTGTTTCTCAGCGGCCTCGCCGGCGAGACCGTGTACATAAACTCCAAGGGCCGCCGCGTCACTCTCCTCCAGTCCCAGCGCTACGAGCCCGGCGATCACGCCCGTAAGCACATCACCGGAACCGCCTTTGGCCATAGCCGGAGTCCCGCTTCCGTTCACGAACGTCTTTCCGTCTCTTCCGGCGATCACCGTCGCCGCGTCCTTTAAGACGCATACTACGCCGTACTGATCTGCGAACTCCCTGGCGGTGCGGACCGGATTCTCCTTCATTTCTTCTATCTGAATTCCTGTGAGCCGCGACATCTCCTTCATATGCGGCGTCACGATAATATTCTCCGTAAAATAACCTGTAAGTTCCCGGTATTCCGCCGCAAGATTCAGGGCATCCGCGTCAAGAATGATCGGAACATAGGCATCCTTCAGGACATTTTCCACCATGCATCTGGCATAATCTTCCATCCCGATCCCAGGTCCCAGAACGATCACATCGGCCCATTCCGTCTCCCTCGCAATCTTTCGCGCAAAGTTTTCCGGATCTTTCTCGGCCTCCTTCGTGTCGTAGGTGGCTAAAATGGCCTCCGGAAGTTTTTCCTGTACGATCAGCCGGTTCTCCTCCGGGGTAAAGACCTTTACAAGTCCGGCCCCCATCCGGTATGCTGCTGTGGCGGAAAGCAGGGAAGCCCCCGCCATGTTCTTCGCTCCGGCCATTACAAGAACCTTTCCGTATGTTCCCTTGTTGGAGTCAGCCATGCGGGCCGGGATCCTCAAAAGATCTTCCCGATCCAGCATCTGGACATGTTTTTCCCGTTCTGCGCTGCTCTCCGGCACAAAGCCCACATCTTTCACGAGAAGATGTCCGCAGAGCTCCCGCCCCGGAAACAGCACCTGTCCAAGCTTCTTTTCTCCGAACGTGACCGTCACATCCGCGCGGACTGCATCTCCCATCACGCTTCCGTTATCGGAGCTGATGCCCGACGGGACATCGACAGCAATGACTTTCATGTCTTCCTGTCCATTGATCCACCGGATCAGCTTCCGGTATGCGCCCTCCACATTTCTCGAAAGACCGATCCCGAAGATTGCGTCCAGAATCACGCCCCGGCAGCTTCTTTTTCTCTCCCCGGCCTTTCTAAACGGCTGCGCCGGGATCTTCTTTTCCACCAGGTCCGGCAGATCTTCGGCCGTCATCACCGGGATTCCCAGTCGTTTTACGACATTTAGCTGGGCTTCCAGTTCCTCGCTTCCTTTTCCGTCCCGCTGCGGGAAAACGATCTTCACATCGTACCCCTTTAAAAACAGCATTCTGGCGGCGGCAACCCCATCCGCCCCGTTATTTCCAAAGCCGCAGACGGACCAGACGGTCCCTGCCTCTTCTTTTTCCAGTATCTCCTCTGCTTTCTCTGCAACTGCCATAGCCGCCCGTTCCATCAGGACTAAGGATGGAATCCCATACCCTTTGATGGACCTTGCATCGAACTCTTTCATTTCTTTTCCATTGAGAACTGCTTTCATCCGGCATCCCCCTCTCCGACGGCAAACGCCATCGCATGGTCCTTCGTGTCTGAGATCGACACTTCGATCTTTGTGATCCCGAGATCTTCGGCTATTTTTGCGGCTCCCTCATGAAGCTCCACATAGGGCTTTCCAAGAGGATCTCTTAAGACCTCCACATGAATCGGCATAAACTCCCGGAATCCCGTTCCAAACACTTTCGCCACTGCTTCTTTAACGGCAAAAGTGCCGGCAAGGACCCGGGGATCTCCCTTTGCCTGCCGGCGCTCACGCTCGGTATAAATACGCGACAAAAAAGCCTCTTTATCACAGGCTTTTTTTACGCGCTCAATTTCGATCAAATCACAGCCAACTCCAATCAACATGTCTCATTGGTTCCCGTCTGTTCTGCTTTTTCCTTTGCTTTCCGCTCCCGCTCATCCTGCATGCTGCAGACACGATAGGAAAGTCGCATCAGGCTCTCGGAGAGGTGGACATTCTCAACGACCACATCATCCGGAACATTTAGGTCGGTATGGGCAAAGTTCCAGATCGCCTTGATTCCGGCCTTTACCAGGCGCTCTGCGATCTCCGGAGCCTTGGACTTCGGGATCGTGAGGGCTGCGATCTGCACCTCGTTATCGATAATAAACTGTTCAAGGTCATCGATCCCGCGGATTTCCACACCACGGACCACGAGACCGATCAGCCGCGGATTGGTATCGAACATTCCCTTGATCATAAATCCGCGCTTCTCAAAATTTGTGTAATTGGCGATGGCCTGTCCAAGGTTTCCGGCTCCGATGATAATGAGGTTGTGCTGTCTGTCGATTCCTAAAATCCTTGCGATCTCCGTGTAGAGATACTTAACATTATATCCGTATCCCTGCTGGCCGAAGCCGCCGAAATTGTTAAGATCCTGACGGATCTGGGACGCCGTCACCTTCATTCTGGCGCTCAGCTCATTGGAAGAAATCCTTTCGATCCCCTCCTCCATCAGTTCACCCAGATATCTGTAATAGCGCGGAAGTCTGGAAATAACCGCCTTTGAAATCTGTCTTTCGTCTGTCATTTTCTGGTTTCACCTTCTCAAAACTTTCATATAACGATGGAATCTATTATACTCATATCTATATTATTTGTCAAATCCTTGTCAAAGAATTTAGGCGAATTGGGGCTGGAACTGCCCTATCCCATAAAAAAGAAAATGTCCCGCCCATGATCTCCCCGACCGGACGGAACATTTTTCTTTTGAGTATATCTATATCTGTTCAACAGGTTTGCTGCTGTTCACACCCTGCGCAGGCAGCAACGGACCTGAGACTCAGCGGATATTAATGATTGCTGCTTATTCAGCCAGCTCCTCCCACTTTTCATACAGAGTCTCAAGTTTCCCTGCGATCTCCTCTTTTTCTTTATTTAACTCCATGAGCTTCGCCACATCGGAGAAAACACTCTCGTCGCAGAGAAGTCCGTCGATCTCACCGTCTCTCGTCTCAAGTCTGTGGATCTCGTCCTCGACCTTTTTCAAGTCATTCTGACGTTTTCTCTGGCGGGCCTGCTCTTCCTTCTGGGCTTTCCAGTCAAGCTTTCCGCCTGCGTCCGCGCTGCTCTCCGCCGCTTTTCCGGAAGTTTCAGCCGCCGCTCCCGTCTTTGATGCGCCGAATCCGACGATTCCGCCGGTAGGCTCCACATTCTCGGTCCCGAAATGGGCGTTCATCATGGCCTCATGTTTTTCCAGATAATAATCGTAGTTACCGATATAATTCATCATCCGCTTTCCGGTGAGATCCAGGATCCTCGTTGCGGTCTTGTTGATAAAATAACGGTCATGGGAGACGTAGAGCACCGTACCGCCGTAATGGCTTAAGGCATTCTCCAGAATCTCCTTCGAAGTGATATCCAGGTGGTTCGTCGGCTCATCGAGGATCAGGAAGTTTGCCTCGGAAAGCATGAGCTTCGCAAGGGAAACACGGCCTCTCTCGCCGCCGCTTAAGTCCCCGATCCGCTTAAACACATCGTCCCCGGTAAAGAGGAATGCCGCTAACGTACTTCTGATCTGGGTGTTGGACATTCCCGGGTAGGCGTCGGAGATCTCCTCAAACAAAGTCTTTTCCATGTGGAGCACCTGATGATCCTGATCATAATATCCGATGTGGACTCTGGAACCAAGAATGATCTCACCGTCATCCGGCTCCACAAGACCGTTGATGATCTTTAAGATCGTGGTCTTTCCCGTTCCGTTGTCACCGATAATGGCGACCCGTTCCCCGCGCTTTACATCGAAATTCAGGTCTGTAAATAATGTCTGGGAGCCAAAGGATTTTGCCAGACCGTTCACCGTCAGCACATCGTTTCCGCTTAAGATATTCGGCTCCAGGCGGATATCCATGGCGTCATTGACCTCCGTCGGCTTCTCAAGGACTTCGATCTTATCTAACATCTTTTCCCGGCTCTCCGCTCTCTTAATGGACTTTTCCCGGTTGAAGGATTTTAACTTTTCGATGACCGCTTCCTGGTGCTTGATCTCCTGCTGCTGGTTTAAGTACGCCTTCATCTGGATCGCGCGCATCTGCGCTCTCTTTTCGCTGTAGGCCGTATAATTTCCGAAGTACACAATGGCATGTCCATTGTCCAGCTCAATGACCTTTGTGACGATCTTATCGAGAAAATACCGGTCATGGGCAACGATGAGAACAGCACCGCGGTAGTTTAAGAGATAAGTCTCTAGCCATGCGATGGAGGACATGTCCAGATGGTTCGTCGGCTCATCGAGAAGAATGATATCCGGGTTTGTGAGAAGAAGCTTGCCCAGGGAAACTCTTGTCTTCTGGCCGCCGGAAAGTGTGGAAATCTGTTTGGAGAACTCCTCCTCCGTAAAACCAAGTCCCTTTAAGACGCCCACGATCTCACTCTTCCAGGCATAGCCGTTGATGAGCTCAAACTCGTGGCTTAAACGGCTGTACTGATTCATCATGGTCTCCAGCTCTTCCCCGGATGCTGTCTTCATGGAATTTTCCAGATCCCTCAGACGATTTTCCATGGCGATGACGGACTTTTTCGCATCCAGCATCTCCTCATAGATAGTCCGGTGGCTCAAAAGATCCTGGTTCTGCGCCAGGTAGCCCAGCGTCTTCCCGCTTCCAAGCACCACCTCACCGGAATCCGGTGCCAGCTCGCCGACAATGATCTTTAAGAGCGTCGATTTTCCCGCTCCGTTGATGCCGACGATGGCAGCTTTTTCATGATCCTCAATATGAAAGGAAGCGTTCTTGATAATATCGTCGCTTCCGAATGATTTGCAGATATTGCTGCAGGATAATATCATAAAATCCTCCTGTTTCTATCACTGTAACAGCCTCACAGCCGCATACTTTTTGTACACCGCAGTTATTTTTACAACTGCTCTTTTATCTTTCAACCGCAAATACAGACTCTGTATTTGCCGTCATTTACTTTTTTATTTAAGCCCAGGGAAAATACGGCCACACCGACGTTTATGATCGTTCCAAGTCCAAACATTTTGTCCTTACAACCAACCGCTTTTTCAGTCCGGCTGCCTGCCTCTTTTCTCTTGTCAGTGTCATGTCACATCAAATCCGCCTGATATAACACCATATCGTATTCATATAAAACGACATACGCAGTTAAGTATAACACATATCTCCCATCAGCGCAACGAACACAAAATCAAAAATCCGCTGCCGTTTTCCATGACATTCCGTTCATGTTGAACCAGGCAGCGGACATCTTTATTCATTTTATGCTTCTTTCTCCACCTGCTCTTCCCATCTGCTTTTCTTATAGTAAAAGTAGGAGATAACCGCGCACACGATCCACCCAACCGGGTAGCCGAGACCTACGGTGTACTCGTTGAAGGCGATCTTTGTCACAAAGAACAGATAGATCTGCCTGCAGACAACGAAGCTGAAGAGCATGATGCACATCGGACCCTTCGCGTCCCCAGATCCCCTTAAGGAACCAGCCAGGATCTGGTTGAAGGAGCTGCAGAAGCGGAACGGCACGGTCATCAGGATAAACAGAGTTCCGTAATGCAGAACCGACGGATCCCTGTTAAAAAGGGATACCAGAGATCTCGCGGAGAGTGCCATGACGATGGAGATGCAGATCAGCGCGCCGACACCCATGAACACCGCCTGTCGGACGCCTTTTCTGGCACGCTTTACATTCTTCGCGCCGAGGTTCTGTCCCACGAAGGTGGTTGCCGCCTGGCCCATGCTCTGGGCCGGCAGGATCGCGAACTGGTCGATCTTCGAGTGGCAGCTCCAGCCCGCCATGATCACCGAGGAACCAAGACCGTTGACGTATGCCTGTACCAGAGCATTGGAAAACGCTGTGAGTCCCTGCTGGACACCGGCCGGAAGTCCGATCCGGAAGATCTCACCGAGACAGGTCTTATTGATATGTAAATCTCTTAAGACAAGTTTATGGGCTCCATCTGTTCTTGTGAGTGTCATGCAGGCCAGGAACGCGGAAACTGTCTCCGCCATCACCGTGGCGATCGCCACACCGCTGATCCCCCAGTGGAATACCGCCACAAAAAGGATATCCAGAACAATATTTAAGCAGCTGCTGATGATCAGGAACAGGAGCGGACGTCTCGTATCCCCCACAGCCCTTAAGATCGCACTTCCCATATTGTAGAGGAACAGCACCGGAACTCCGACAAAGTAGATCTTTAAATACTCACCCGCCGGTCCGACTACATCATCCGGCGTGGACATCCACTTTAACATCACCGGAACGACCCCGATAGAGATCAGGGAGACAAAACATCCGACGATCACAGCGAAGAGGATCGTCGTCTCCACCGCCTCGTGAAGCTTCTCGAGGTTTTTCGCGCCGAAACTCGTGCTGATCACCACACCGGCTCCGATGGAGATTCCGTTAAAGAAGTTCACCAGCGTGTTGCAGATCGCCGTGGTGGCTCCCACAGCAGCCAGGGCCGACGTTCCGAGATAATTTCCCACAACGATGCTGTCCACGGTATTGTAGAGCTGTTGGAATACGTTTCCCATGATCAGCGGGATTGCAAACAGCACCAGCTGTTTCCAGATCACTCCCTCCGTCATATCAATGTTTGTTTTTCGTCCACCTTGAGGTCTCGGCATCCGCATTGCCCCTTTCTGACTGTTATTTCTGTTTTATCTCGTTTTTCATGTAAAATTTACCATTAAAATATAATATCTATGTAAATCATACGGGATTTCGGGAGAAAAAGCAAGCAGTTCCATGGCGTCGCTGTCACAGGAAAACCGTTGTCTGTTTCACAAGAAAATTTTGTGAATTCAAGTAACTATTCACCAGGTCTGCACATTTGCTGCTCTGACCGTAAGAAAACATAGACTAAAAGTCAAAAATCCCATCGTCGCAGCCGGTTCGGAATGGATTTTTGCTTGTAATTATGAAGGTACTGAATCGTTACGAATTCACGTAAAAGAAGCAGGAAACCCGCAAGTAAACGGGATATCCTGCCTCTTTGGCCATTCGTACTATTTAAATTCTAAAGATTACTCCCATGTTGGAATGTAAGCGCCCTTGTAAGTCTCCTCGATCACTTTCGCAACTTCCGGTGTGCGGAAATAATCTACAACTTTCTTGTAAAGCTCATTGTCCTTGTCCGCTGTTCTCGCAACGATGATGTTTACATACGGGTTGTCGCTTCCCTCTTCAACACTCTCAAGGAAGATCGAATCTTTCTCCGGGTTTAAACCGTTGTCAACCGCATGGCCGCCGTTGATGACTGCCGCTGCGACGTCCGGAAGAAGGCTTGCTGTGTTTGCTGCCTCAACCTCTTTAATGTCAAGGTTTAACGGATTCTCTGTGATGTCCTTCTTCGTCGGTGTGTAACCAGCCTCCGGATCAACCTTGATGAGACCTGCGGACTCTAAGAGCTTTAACGCACGGCCGCCGTTTGTAGCATCGTTCGGGATCGCGATGATATCGCCGTCCTTGATCTCGGAAACGTCTTTGATCTTGTTGGAATAAAGTCCTAACGGAGCGATGATGGTCTCACCGATGATGGAAAGATCATATCCGTTGTTCTTGCAGTCATCCTCAAAATATGCAATATGCTGGAAAGAGTTTAAGTCGATCTCGCCGTCGTTTAATGCACGGTTCGGAAGCGGATAATCCGCGAACTTTACAAGTTCCAGATCAATATTCTCCTCAGCAAGCTTCTCAATGACCGGCTGCCACTGCTCATTGTTCTCGCCGACTACGCCGAGCTTGATCACCGTCTTCTCGCCGGATGCCGCTGTCGTATCTGCTGCCGCGGAACCTGCTGCTGTTGTGTCTGCTGCCGCTGCTGTTGTCTCTGCCTTCTGGCTGCTTCCGCATGCAGTTAAGGATAATGCTAAAACTGCTGCAGTACCAAGTGCTAAAATTCTTTTCTTCATAATATGTCTCCTCCTAAACTGATTTGTCGCTGCCCGGTTCTGTCCGCATTCGCTGTACGGACCGGACAGTTCCATTCTATTGATACGGCTCAGAAAATTTCCGCGCCGCTTCAAGCTATATGATCGTTTCTTATGACCGGTATTGAAACATACCGACCGCCCAACAAGGGGATACCCTCTTAATGGGTCGTCTTTTTAATAACATAAGAACCTGTACTCTGAATGAGGCTTACCATAATCAGAATGATGATCACAGTCACATATGTGACGTCTGTCTGTCCTCTGGAATGACCGTAACGGATCGCGAAGTCTCCGAGTCCGCCGCCGCCGACAGCACCTGCCATCGCGGTAAGGCCTACCAGACTGATGAACGTGATCTGCATCGCGCGGACGATTCCCGGTACACTCTCCTTCAGATATACCCGGAAAATGATCTCCCAGGGACTGTTCCCCATGCTTTCCGCCGCCTCGATCAGTCCGTAATCCACTTCAGCGAGCGCACTCTCGATCTGTCTCGTGAAAAACGGGACAGTACCGAAGATCAAAGGTAAGATCGCGCCCTTCGTACCGATGGCGGTTCCCACTACCATACGGGTCAGCGGGATCAGAGCTGTCAGAAGGATCACAAACGGAATCGAACGGAAAATATTTACCAGCTTGTCTAAAATATTGAAAACAACCTTGTTTTTTAAAACACCCTTCGGAGCGGTCGCCGTGAGGACAATTCCGAAGAAAAGTCCGAATACCATGGAGATTGCTCCTGATACGATCACCATGTAGATCGTCTGTCCAAAGCTTTCAAGAAGTTCATCCGGCTTCGACATGACATTTGGGATGATTGCATTTAAAAAATCAGCCATTCTCAATCACCTCCACTCCTACATTCTTTGCTTTCAGATATTCAACTGCACCCTCAATATCCTCTTTCCTGCCGCTGGCGATCGCTACGGTTCCGCCGATCGGCGCGTCCTGAACGATCTCCAGATCCGCAAAGATGATATTTAAGTTGATGTTGAACTTTCTGGAAGTCTCGGAAATCAATGCCTCCGATGTATTTTTCTTAATATAGTTCAACCGAAGGATCTTCTCGCCCGGCTTTAATTCTACAAGCGGTGACTTATCCTCGATCAGTTTTTCGATCTTCTGAAGGTTTGAGGTGGTGCGGATGAAATCTCTCGTGATACCAGCCTTCGGTGCCGCAAAGATCGAGAACACATCGCCTTCCTCAACAACATTTCCGTGCTCCATAACAGCAACCCTGTCACAGATCTCCTTGACAACTGCCATCTCGTGGGTAATGATCACGATAGTGATTCCAAGCTTCTTATTTAAATGCTTTAAGAGCTGTAAGATCGCCCCCGTAGTCTGCGGGTCCAGAGCGCTGGTGGCCTCATCGCAGAGAAGAACCTTCGGGTCATTCGCAAGGGCCCTTGCGATCGCGACTCTCTGTTTCTGTCCGCCGGAAAGCTGGCTCGGATACGCATTTTCCTTCTCTGCGATATCAACGAGCTCCAAAAGCTCCTTCACTTTCGCCTTAATCTGCTGTTTTGTAAGCCCGCTTCCCTTTAACGGGTAAGCGACATTCTCTCCTACCGTTCTGGAACGCATCAGGTTAAAGTGCTGGAAGATCATTCCGATCTTCTTTCTCGCCTCTCTCAATTCCTTTGCTGGAAGATCCGTGAGGACCTTTCCGTCTACGGTGACGGTTCCGCTCGTCGGTCTCTCAAGCAGGTTGATGCATCGCACCAGTGTGGATTTTCCGGCTCCGGAGAATCCGATGATACCGAAGATCTCGCCGCTCTTGATATGGAGCGTTACATCGGAGACCGCGTGGACTTTATCCGCGCCGGTATCAAAGGTCTTTGTAATATGGTCTAACTGAATCAATTTTATCCTCCTATGTACGTACCAGTCGTACATTTTCTAATTTCTGTGTGTGCTAATAAGATATCACGTTTTCACTGATCCGTCCAATACAGATAAGAAATAAGTCGTTATAGGTTTTTTCTATATCAGAGAGTCTTTTATGAATTTTTCCGGCTCTGACATTCATCTGTCTTTCTGTGGTGGTCATTTACCAGATTGAACCCTTTGATTTTCGATTGCATAAAAAGAATGTGCCTTTGGTGTAACAGGGAATTTCCTGTTACACCAAAAATACGGGCAGCTATTGCCTTAGCTGCCCTGTGTATCATACCTTATTTTTTTGCTTTTCCTAAGCTTCCTTCACTGCCTTCACCGCATTGTCTAAGAAGTCTGCTTCTATATACTCTACCGTTCCCTCGTCGACAGCTTTCGCGATCGCCGGACGGATCGGGATCTGAGCGAGAACCGGAATTCCGTATTCCTTTGCGACATCATCAATATGGCTCTCGCCGAATACGGAAATCTTCTTTCCGCAGTCCGGACATTCGAGGTAGCTCATATTCTCAACAAGACCGAGGATCGGAACATTCATTTTCTTCGCCATGTTGACCGCTTTCTCAACGATCATGGAGACAAGCTCCTGCGGGGAGGTAACGATGATGATTCCATTGACAGGAAGAGACTGAAATACAGTAAGCGGCACATCGCCGGTTCCCGGAGGCATATCTACGAACATATAGTCGATATCCTGCCAGAGTGTCTCACTCCAGAACTGTTTCACTGCACCTGCGATCACCGGACCACGCCAGATCACCGGATCTGTCTCATTCTCCAGAAGCATATTGGAGGAGATCACCTCAACACCAGTGGAGGAAGTCGCCGGGACAAGGAGCTTTCCATCCGGAGTCACTGTCACGCCATCATGAATCCCAAAGGCTCTCGGGATCGACGGACCTGTGATATCCGCATCAAGGATTCCTACTCTCGCACCCGTCGCGCGCATGCGGCAGGCCATCAGGGATGTCACTAAGGATTTTCCGACACCGCCTTTCCCGCTGACAACGCCGATCACTTTCTTTACAGAGCTCGCCGGATTTAACTTCTCAAGGAAGCTCTGCGGCTCATTTGTTCTGCTTCCGCAGTTTGCAGTACAGCTTCCGCAGTCATGTGTACAATTTTCTGCTGTTTCGCTCATGATTCTCTCACTTTCTATCACTTATTCTCCCACCAGATCCTCTACCTGTGAGTTTGACGGGAGCCATGGCAGCCTGATGCTGCCACGTTGCTTATTTTTCTTTTTACGCTGTTCTTATTCCTTTAAACCTGTCTCGATCAGGTCACATACAGCCTCCAGGGCTTCTTTCTCGTCCGGGCCATCACAATGTACTGTGATCTCATCGCCGCACCGGATCCCGGATGCCATTACGTTTAACACACTCTTCGCATTGATTTCTTTTTCTTTATAAAAAATCATCACTTTAGAATCGAACTTCATGGATGTCTGGCAGAGCAGTCCCGCCGGGCGAAGATGAAGACCTGTCGGGTTTACGACTGTAACTTTTCTTTCTACCATAACCTGTTCCTCCTATTTTGTTTGTAAACATGTAACTATTCAGTACCTTCATAGTCACGAGCAAAAATCCATTCCAGATCAGCTTCGCTGATGGGATTTTTGCTTTCTATCCTATGTGTTCTTACGGTCAGCGCAGCATATGCGCAGACCTACTGAATAGTTACGTAAACATTTTCATTTTATACCACAAACCCCATGATGTCAACGAAACGCTCCGGAATGATTTGACATTTTACAAAGCCCGGGATAAAATCAAAACGATCTACCTTAAAAACCACGTTCAAGGAGTTCCCACGAAATGAAACTACTCGCTCCCAATCTATATAAAGTCATTCTCACCAATAAAGCCATGCGGACCTCATCGAGAAACCTCTATATTATAAAAGGAAATGGCCGCAGCCTCATGATCGACACATCCTGGAAAGTTCCGGAGTGCCTGAATGAGATGGAACATGTCTTAAAAGAGCTTTCCATCGACTATCGGGATCTCGACATCTTTGTGACCCACAATCATGCAGATCACAGCGGATACATCTCCCTTTTCATAGAGCGCGGTGCCCGGGCCTTCATGAACCCCGTGGAGATCTCCGAATGTTCCGACCGCTACCATCGTCTTTATGAGGACAACACCATGCGCCGCTCCTACACCAGAGAATGCGGAGTCACAAAAGAACTGGCTCCCGATGCCTGGCAGGAAATCAACACCGGAGCTGACCAACTTGCAAGGGAAAACAATATTTCTTTTCATTTTCCCTTTACCCCCATTGCGCCGGGGGACACGCTCTCCTGCGGCGGCTATGATTTCGAGATCGTCCCCCTATACGGTCATACAGCCGGTCAGTGTGGGCTCGTGGAGAGGAAGAAAAAGCTTTTCTTCTGCGCTGATCAGGTGATCCTGGGGCTTACTCCCATCGTCATCACATCAGGAAAAGACCAGCATCTCCTTGCTGAATACTTTGCATCCCTTAAAGCACTGGCTGCCGATTATGCCGGTTACCGTTTTCTCCCCGGACACTACGGAGAATTCACCGAGATCCGTGAGGAGACCTGCCGCATCATCGACGAATATGAGACACGCTGCACCCAGCTCCGGCTGGCTCTGGCAGAAAGCCGCCACCCCATGACTCTTTTAGAGCTTGATCAGGCGCTCTATGTCCAGCGCATGCAGACCTACCGCTATTCCTATCTTTTCTCCTATCTCAATACATGGCCGAAACTCTTTTCCTGTCTGGACTGGCTGGCAGAGACAGGGTCGATCACCCGGACAGAGAAGGACGGGGTCTTATTCTGGTCTCTCCGCTGAGCGCGCCTCCGACTCCCTCTTTGAGAACACGCAGCCACAGTAATTCTGACGATAGAGCGCGTGTTCTCTGGAAAGCTCCGTGGATCTTTTATATCCGTTTCTCTTCTTGAAATCTGATGACAGAAACTCCACACCATACTCGCGTCCCATCTCTTCCCCGATCCGGTTTAACCGCTCCGCGTCCTTTAGGGGGCTGATCGTAAGCGTCGTCGTAAAGAAATCGAAGTACCCGGCTTTTGCCTCTCTCGCCGCCTCGGAGAGACGGAGTTTAAAGCACTCCGTACATCTTGCGCCGCCTTCCGGCTCCTGCTCGAGCCCTTTTGCCGCTGCATAGAAATCGTCGGGCACATAGGTTCCTGCCACAAAATGGATCGGGTGGCGGTCTGTCTCCTGTTCCCACTCTCCATTGAATTCCCGGATCAGACGTTCCTGCTCCGATGTCCGCTCCTCGTACTCTGATGGCGGATAAATATTCGGGTTATAATAAAATACCGTGATCTCAAAATATCTGGAAAGATATTCCAGAACATAACTGCTGCAGGGCGCACAGCAGCTGTGTAGAAATAAAGTGGGAACCTTTCCCTCTTTCTGCAGTTCTTCCAGTTTTTTATCTAATTCCTTCTGATAATTTCTCTTATTCATATGATCTCCCGGCAGGCTATGCTGCCCCGATGCTTCAATCCCCTGTGTCTCCTTCTGTCTCAGCCTTCTGCCCGGTTGCCGTCACCGGCACTTCACCATTACAGGATACCGGCAAAAAGACCGCAACGGAAAAAGGCAGCCGGATCTTCTCCCGCTGCCTGCATTTCTATTTTCACCGAATCCGTTCAGTCTGCCCCCAACGATCCGCTTCCAATATCCTTTTCCCGGTCTTACAGGAAATCCCGGATCCGTTTGCTGCGGACCGGATTTCTGAGCTTTCTCAATGCTTTCGCCTCGATCTGGCGGATACGCTCTCTCGTTACGTTGAACTCTTTTCCAACTTCTTCCAGAGTTCTCGGATGTCCGTCTTCAAGACCGAATCGAAGAACGATGACCTGACGTTCTCTCTCTTTGAGATCACCAAGTAATGCGTCGATGTGCTCACGTAACATTACGGATTCCACGTTTCCTTCCGGAGTCACCGCGTTGCTGTCCGCAACGAAATCGCCGAGGTTGGAATCGTCCTCCTCACCGATCGGAGTCTCTAAGGATGCTGGCTCTCTCGCAATCTGCATGATCTCCATCACCTTGTCCTCAGACATCTCGAGCGCTTCCGCAAGTTCTGTCACGGACGGCTCATAACCAAGTTCCAGAGTCAGCTTTCTCTGCATCTTTGACATCTTGTTAATCGTCTCTACCATATGCACCGGAACACGGATCGTTCTCGCCTGATCCGCAAGGGCTCTTGTCACGGACTGGCGGATCCACCAGGTCGCATATGTACTTAACTTATATCCTTTTGTATAATCGAACTTCTCAACACCCTTGATCAGACCAAGGTTTCCTTCCTGTACAAGATCCAGGAAACTCATTCCACGTCCAGTGTAACGCTTTGCGATACTTACGACGAGACGAAGGTTTGCCTCGATCAGACGCTCTTTTGCAGACTCATCTCCCTCTGCCTTTCTCTTCGCGAGACGAAGCTCCTCATCCGCGGAAAGAAGCGGCACGGTACCGATCTCCTTTAAGTACATGCGGACCGGATCCTCTGTTCCGATACCTTCCAGAAGATCGATGGCGTCTAAGTCAATGTCCTCTCCGTCCTTGTCCTCACGGTAGTCATCATCCAGATCATCCAGAAGCATGGAATCATCCGCAAGCATTGCGTCATCAATTACCGGCACAACGTCGATATTGCTGTGCTCTAAGTAATTATAAATTTCATCCATCTGCTCCGGTCCGAGGTTATCTCCGGCAAAAAAGTCGTTGATCTCCGTCGCGTCAAGTGCGTTCTGTTTTGACTTGCCCAGTGCGACAAGTTTCTTAAGTTTGTCTAAAAATACTTCTTTTTCCACTGAATAACGTCCTTTCAGGTTGGGGCTGCTCAAACTGCTCCACGATAGTTCATTATATACTATCCAGTGACAATTTTCAATGCTTTTCTACGCCTTTTTTGTTGAATTTTAACATTTTATTAGCACTTTTTGTAATTATTCAGCAGGTCTGCGCACTTGCCGCCCCTGTCATCCCGCCGTCTTCTCCTCCTGCTTCTCCGGCTCCGGGCTGCAGCTTAAGGTCACTGCTTCCTTCACATTCTCGATCTTTGCCTCAGTAACCGATCCGCCAAACTCACCGTCGAGGACCCACGGGATCTCTTCCTTGGCGGTGACCGTAAACTTTGAAGATTTCACGCGGATCACGTCCTTATTTTCCTGTTCCGGGAACAGAAGCAGACCACTTATAATATTCGGAAGATCCGCCGGAGTCTTCGGTGTCCGGATAAACACGCCCTCAAACAGGCCGTCATGGAAGGAAACATCCTTCGGCGCAAGTCCTCTGAAGCCTCCGACACTTGTGGTGTTCGTCACCATTCCGAAAACGAACTCTCCATCCGTCTCACCGTCATCCCATGTCAAATGCATCCTGTAGGATTTGAGATTTCCCAGTGCCTTGATGGACTCCAGGATATATGCCTGATGCCCAAGAACGTTCTTGATGTCCTGGGGCGTGCTGTACGACACTTCCGTGAAAGCGCCAAATGCGGCGATATAAACAAAATACCGCTCATCCCCAAATTTTCCGATGTCGACGCCGTAGGACTTTCCGCTCACCACATCCTGCGCCGCCTTCGTGAGATTCGCCGGAATCTTTAAGCTTCTCGCGAAATCATTCGTGGAACCTGCCGGGAGATATCCGATCTCCGGGCGTTTTTCCAGCCTCATGATGCCGGAGATCACGCTGTTCAGCGTTCCATCCCCGCCGCTGCAGACGAAAAGTTCCACATCCTTACCGTATTCCTCGGCAATCTTCGCCGCATCCCCCGGTTCCTGGGTCACATAGACAGAGGGCAGATAGCCTGCTCCACAGAAAATCCCGAGAATATCGGACAACTGGTTCTTGATGGCTTCCTTCCCGGAACGGGGATTAAAAACAAATAACATTTTTTTCATTTTCATCATGAACACGCTCCATAAAAGACGCCCTTATGCGCCATAATACTAACAAATGTCAATACTTTCTATTTCTAATATGGGACACTGACAGATGCATCGGTACTACTGTACGGAATTTTCAGTTCAGAAAATTCCTACCCGTGTACAATAATGATGCATCTTCTGCATTCTGTCCGCCCTGACAAACAATATCTGTGGGTTCAAGAGAATTTACAGCCATTATATCATGACTGGCTTTCCAGCAGCTTTCTATACGCCGCAAACGCGTTCGGGATCGGGTACTTCTCCTTCAATTCCCCTCTGTCCGCAAACAGCATTCCCGGGATCTCTTCCCCTGCCTTCACCAGGTACCCGCTCATATGCCACTCCACATGGCTGAAAATGTGCTTTGCCTCCGGCAGTTTTTCCTCCACCGATGCCCCGCCACCGAGGCGTTCCAGTACCTCTTTCTCTGAAAGTTTTCCTTCCAGATTCGGAAATTCATACAGGGATGCCAGCAGTCCGGTGTCATCCCGCTTTCTAATGGCTATTTTATCCCCGTATTTCACTAATAATACGGTCTTTTCCTCAATTTTCCTTTTCTTTTTCGGTGCCTTCACCGGGATCGCAGAGATCAGGTTTCTTTTTCTCGCCTCGCATACCGTATAGAATGGACATGGAAGATCGCAGAGAGGGGCACCATTGGGGACGCAGACGATGGCTCCGGTCTCGATGAGCGCCTGGTTGAAATCTCCTGGCTCATCCTTTTTGAGTGTCTTTAAGACCTCTTCGACCGCAGCTTCTGTCTTCTTCTTTACCGCTTGTTTTAAGATATCTTCGTAGCTTCCGGCAACTCTCGAAAGGACCCGCATGACATTTCCGTCCACCGCTGGGACAGGGAGTCCGAAAGCGATGGATCCAATGGCACCCGCCGTGTAGCTTCCGATTCCCGGAAGCGCAAGAAGCGCTCTGCGATCTGCCGGAAGTTCTCCGCCGTACTGGGAAACGATGATCTTGGCCGCTTTCTTCAGATTTCTGGCCCTGCTGTAATATCCGAGACCTTCCCAATACTTGAAAAGCTCTTCTTCCTCACACTCAGCCAATGCCTGCACCGTCGGAAAACACTCCATAAACCGGGCAAAGTAGGGCTTTACTGCCTCCACTCTCGTCTGCTGCAGCATGATCTCCGAGATCCAGATCCGGTAGGCATCCTGGTTCTCCCGCCAGGGGAGATCTCTTTTATTCCCCCGATACCAGGAAAGGAGTGGTCCTCTTGCGGCTTCCAGACGCTCCGTCAGGGTGAGGTCTTTCTCATCCGGAAAGATTTTCTGGAGACCGGAATAAAGATCCGCCCCCGAAACATTCATTTCTTCCTTATACATATCCATAGACTCCGCGGACGGAAACTTCCCCGGAGATAATCTCCTTTAATGTGCCATCGGAGAGACGGACTAAAAGTGCGCCTTCCTTGTTGATTCCCTCAGAGACACCGCGGTACTCGCCCGCCGGATCCAGAACGCACACCTCGTTGCCGAGATTTACAAGGTTTGCATTGTACTCTTCAATAAGTCCCGACATGTCCTGTGTCTCGATGAAGGTGTCATAATATCCCTCAAATGCCTCCATGATCGCCGCGATGATCTCACTTCTCTTCTGGATCTTTCCGCTCTCGATCCGCAGGGAAGTCGCTGTTGCCTTGATATCATCTGGAAATTCCATCTGGTTTACGTTGATGCCGGTTCCCGGGATCACGTACTGGATTTCCATGAGCTCCGTGCTCATCTCCGTTAAGATTCCGCAGATTTTCTTCTTATTTAAAACAAGGTCGTTCGGCCATTTGATCTCAGATTTCAATCCTGTCGCCTTCTCGATTCCCCTTCTCGTGGACAGCGCCATGACGAGCGTCAGCATGGAGGCCGCCATGGGATCGATCTGTGGTCTTAAGAGCATGCTCATCCAGATCCCAACGCCCGCCGGAGATGTCCAGACACGACCTCTTCTGCCCTTTCCGCCGAGCTGGCGTTCCGCGACAGCCAGGGTTCCGTGGGGCGCGCCCTGTTCCGCGAGACGGCGGATCTCATTGTTCGTGGAGTCGGTCTCCTCGAAGAACGCCACCTGCGTTCCTGCCCATTTCGTGTGGATCGTGCTTTCCAGCTCTTCCTTTGAGAGCACATCCGCCGATCCCTTTAAAATATATCCTTTATTCCGGACGGCCTCGATCTCGTAGCCCTCCTCCTTTAACTGGTTGATGACCTTCCAGACCGCCGTTCTCGAGACACCGAACTTCTCGCAAAGCTCCTGACCGGAAATATAGCCATCTGTCTCCTTCAATAATTTCAGGATCTCTCCCTTCATCTCATTACCTCCACCAGATACTCATTGCGCTTAAAAATGTAAAGATCAGCAGAGTCGTTCCGAACACCATCTGGAACACCGCCGCCGTTCTTCTCCGCCTCTCCCGTTTTGCCCGGGACAGCCAGTATTTTCCTGTGACCAGATTTAAAACTGCCGCCAGGAAAAATATCGCCGGAAAGAGGAACATATACCTCTCCGTGTCAAGGAACGAGATAACTGCCATCACCACCACAGCGATGCCGATGATGATGTGCATGGCATCAAGAGCCATGGACTCGCTCCTGACTTTTCTTCTCTTATTGTTTTCCGCCATATTTCAGCGTTCTCCTCATATTTTCTGCCGGATCTGTCGTTTTCCCAGGATCAGCCGTGCTGCCTGGTACTTTTGAAAGACTTCCGATGTGCTGCCACGCTTCCCTATCCTATCGTCAGCCTGTCTGAAAAAAGTTCATGGATCTTCCCCACGATATCGTCCGGCGTGTAAACCTCGTAGACTTCCATCTGCATCTTTTTCGCGAACACTTCCAGGACTGCCCCGTAGAGATCCCTGTAATCCCATTCCGGCTGCAGCCGAAGCTTCCTGGCAAGAAACGGAAATATCTTCTCCGTGTATACACGATAGCCTGTGAGCTTTGCAAACTCATGTTCCTTTACATAAGGTCTCAGCCACTCCTTAAACATGTCAAGTTCCGACATGATCCTGCCAAAATAATACGCCTCGGAATATGGCATGTCAAGATAATATTTCCTTCCGCAGAGTCCGTAGAGGAATCTCAGCCCGTCAAAATAGCCGAGCTTCATGTTTTTCCTCGTTCTCGCACTGTCAAATTCCAGGATCCCGCCGAGATTTCTTCTTGGCGCGATCTCGTGGACCGTCACGTCCTCCGGGATATCCATGAACCTTCGCCGGTCCACGCCGATCCCATAGAGGCGGATCACGATGATATCCTTATATCCCCGGTCCGTCAGGAGATCCACCGGCACATTGTTGACGCTGCCGCCGTCAAGATACGTCTTTCCACCCAGCTTTTCCTGCTTAAATCCTGGGAAATAGGCGCTGGCCATCATTATATCCTTTATGGTCCCCAGAGGTGCTGCCTTTACATCGAAGTCCTCCTCTTTCCGGTCCGTGACTGAAAAGGACGCGGCGCAGAAATCCCGTGGTGAGCGCCTGATCCGCTCCTCATCCACCGTCTCTTCCAGAAGTTTTTTGAGTGGGGCGATATCGAGCCCCCTGTCTGAAAACAGCCGTCTGAATTCTGCCGCCGCGTCGGTCACTTTCATGGATCGCACGCCAAATTTCTTTAATTTTCCGATCATGGAATCGTCCACATTGAACACGGTGGAGTAGGTCATGTTTCCCCAGATCTCCTCCGCCTTCCCGAGATCATCCATGCAGATCAGGGCGCCGTTTAACGCCCCAACGGACGTTCCCGCGACACCCTTTATCTTCATGCCGGCTTCCCGGAGCGCTTTCCAGACACCGATCTGGTATGCGCCCCTGGCACCGCCGCCCTCTAAAACGATTCCATATTCCTTTTCAAGATCAATTCTCAGTTTCACTCTTTTTTGCGATCTCCGTTACACTTGTCACAAGACCTGCGAGGGATTGGATCTCAGACGGGATGATGATCTTTGTTGCCTTGCCGTCTGCCGCCTTCGCGAACGCCTCAAGACTCTTTAACTGCAAAACTGTCTGGTCTGCTCCGGCTTCCTTGATCATGCGGATACCATCGGCGTTCGCCTGCTGGATCTTGATGATCGCCTCCGCCTGGCCTTCTGCCTCGCGGATCCGTTTCTCCTTCTCCGCCTCCGCGTGAAGGATCGCTGCCTGCTTATCTGCCTCCGCGTCGAGGATCGCGGACTGTTTCTTACCCTCTGCCACGAGGATCGTGGACTTCTTCTCACCTTCCGCACGAAGGATCGCCTCACGGCGCTCACGCTCTGCCTTCATCTGTTTCTCCATGGCATCCTGGATCGCTGCCGGCGGAATGATATTCTTTAACTCCACACGGTTTACCTTGATGCCCCACGGGTCCGTGGCAACATCCAGGGCGGAACGCATCTTTGTGTTGATGGTCTCACGGGAAGTTAAGGTCTGGTCGAGCTCCAGGTCACCGATGATGTTTCGAAGCGTGGTGGCTGTCAGATTCTCGATGGCCATGATCGGGTTCTCAACACCGTATGCGTAGAGCTTCGGGTCTGTGATCTGGAAGAACACGACCGTATCGATCTTCATGGTGACGTTATCCTTTGTGATCACCGGCTGCGGAGCGAAGTCAACGACCTGCTCTTTTAAGAGGACCCGCTTTGCAACGCGGTCAATAAACGGAACTTTGAAGTGGATTCCCACATTCCATGTCTCAAGGTACGCGCCGAGTCTCTCCACTACCATCGCCTGTGCCTGGGGCACGATGCGGATGCAGGAAACGAGGATCAGCAGAATGATAAAGATCAGTACTAATACTAAAATTGTTGGCATATTTATGTCCTCCTTTATGTTTTTATGGGGGATTATCTTTATCCCCCATTTTTTTCTTCAGCCCATTCATATTACTATGAGCAAGCCGGAAACTTTTTATCAGTTCCTATTCTCTGTTTCTGGAATCATCTCCACAATGAGCTTCACGCCCCGGACTTCCTTTATGACCACATGGGTCCCCACCGGGATCGTCACCGCTTCATCCGCGGATCTCGCCGTCCACTCCTGGCCGTCGATGACAGCGGCTCCGGACGGCTCATTGTTGTCGATTTTTTTGATCACTTTTGCCTTTCTTCCGATCAGCCCGTCCACATTCGTCTTCACGGTCTCCCGGTTGACGAACCGGATAGCGAGCGGTCTTGTAAAGAGAAGAAGGACAAACGATACGATCAGGAACACCACAAGCTGCGACTGCACGGAAAATTCCAGTACCGCAGCAAAAAACGCGAACACAGCCCCGCCCGCAAACCAGATCGTCGTAAGCGCCATGGTCGCCGCCTCGATTCCGATCAGAATTACAAAGGCCACCAGCCATCCGATCATATCCATAAAATCACTCCTTTATGCGCGCCGCTGTCTTGCCGTCTCAAACATCAGGATCGATGCAGCGATGGCGGCATTTAACGACTCCACCTTTCCGGCCATGGGGATCTTCACCCAGGTGTCTGCCATGTTGGAAAGCTTTTCCGTCAGCCCGTTTCCCTCATTTCCGATCAGGAACGCCGTATTACCAGTATAATCTTCCTGCTCGTAATTATTCTTTCCTGCGAGATGGGCCGCAAATACCCGGATCCCCCGCGCTTTCAGATCCAGAACGGTCTGCTCCAGATCGTCCGTGTAGAAGAACGGGACACGGAATACGGATCCCATGGTGGAACGGATCACCTTCGGGTTGTAGATATCCACAGTATCACGGCTCATAATGAGTCCCGTGATCCCCGCGCCCTCTCCGGCTCTCAGGATCGTTCCCAGGTTTCCTGGATCCTGAAGATTTTCCAGCACCATCAGATGAGCTGGACGGTCACTCTTTAAGAGCTCGTCCATTCCGTAGGAAAACTGTCTGACAAGTGCCAGCACACCCTGGGGCGTCTGCGTGTCGGACATCACCGCAAACACAGAGTCGCTGACAAGTTCGTATCCCGGGTACTCCGCAAGAATTGCGGCATTCTCCGGATTTTTCGCGAAAGTTTCAGAAACATAGATACTTTTAACCTGATCCTTCGGGAGCTCAGCGGCCATCCGCACTCCCTCGACGACGAAAAGTCCCTGCTCATTTCTCGCTCTCGCTTTTTTCTTTAATTCAATGACTGCTTTTACCTGGTCATTTTTTGTGCTTGTGATCATCTCCCTTCCTCCGGGTCAAGTTTCTCCACTTCATCCATCCAGATCCGTCTCGCTGCGTCGCTCGGCATTCTGAGATCACCTCTCGGAGAAACCGCAACAGATCCGACCTTCGGGCCGTCCGGCAGGCAGGAACGCTTGAACTGCTGTGCGAAGAACCGGCGGTAGAAGGTATTTAACCACTTGTAGATCACCTTGTCCTCGTAAACTCCCGCGAAAGCGATCTTCGCCAGGCGGTAGATCTTCGCCGGATGATAACCGTAACGGAGAATATAATAGAGGAAGAAATCGTGAAGCTCGTAAGGTCCGACCAGGTCCTCCGTCTTCTGGGAGATCTTTCCGTCCTCCGGCGGCAGAAGCTCCGGGCTCACCGGGGTATCGAGGACATCGTTGAGTACATCTGCCAAGGCCTTGTCGCCGCAGGTATCCGCGTAGTAGCGGACAAGATGACGGACAAGCGTCTTCGGAACAGACGCGTTCACGCCGTACATGGACATGTGGTCGCCGTTGTAGGTCGCCCAGCCAAGAGCCAGCTCAGACATATCTCCTGTTCCGATGACCATGCCGTTCGTCTTGTTCGCAAGGTCCATGAGGATCAGGGTGCGGTATCTTGCCTGGGAGTTCTCGTAAGTCACATCATGGATCGCCGGATCATGTCCGATATCCTCGAAGTGGGTGGAAACTGCTTTTCTGATATTTACCTCTCTTAATGTCGCACCCAGCTTCTTTGTGAGCGTGACTGCGTTGTTGTAGGTTCTGTCCGTAGTTCCGAAGCACGGCATCGTGACGGAGAGGATATTTTCTCTCGGAATGCCAAGCATATCGAAGGCTCTCGCTGTGATGAGAAGTGCCAGGGTGGAGTCGAGTCCGCCGGAGATTCCTACAACTGCGCTCTTGGCACCGGTGTGGGCGAGACGTTTCTTTAAGCCCATGGCCTGGATCGTTAAGATCTCCTCACAGCGGGCGGTTCTCTCTTTCTCGTTTGACGGAACGAAAGGTGCCGGATCGATATAGCGTTTTAATGTGAGCTCCGTTTTGTTTAAGGTGAAGTCCATGTAATCATAGTCCTCAGTCTCCGCACCCGGCTGACATGTGGTCATTCTTCTTCTCTCGTTTTTAAGTCTGTAAAGATCGATGTCCGCCGTGATCATGCCGTTTTTGAAACGCTCGGATTCCGCAAGGATATTTCCGTTCTCGGCAATGATATCATGTCCGCCGAAGACGAGGTCCTGGGTGGACTCGCCCTCTCCGGCATTGGCATAGATGTACGCACATACGAGGCGGGCAGACTGTCCGGCGATCAGTGTCTCACGGTATCCCGCTTTTCCTGTGGTCTCATCGCTGGCGGAGCAGTTTGCGATCACGGTAGCTCCGGCTTTCGCGTGGGAGACGCTCGGTGGATCCATCGTCCATACGTCCTCGCAGAGTTCTGCGGCGACTATGAGTTCCGGGATATTCGTGCAGCGGAACAGGATCTTGCTTCCAAACGGGATCAGGCTCTCTCCCCACTCTACCACATCCGGTTTTACCGGACCCGGGTTGAAATGGCGTAGCTCATAGAATTCAGAATAGTTCGGAAGATGTCTCTTCGGAACAAGGCCTAAAAGCTCGCCATCCTTGATGGCAGCCGCTACGTTGTAGAGTTTTCCGTCCTTCATCCACGGAAGTCCGATGAAGGTCAGCATATCCATATCCTTTGATGCGTCTAAGAGCCATAAGAGTTCTTCCTTCGCCTGATCGATCAGGGTGTCCTGCAGAAACAGGTCACTGCAGGTGTATCCGGTGAGACCGAGCTCCGGGAACACCAGGATCTTTACATCCTGGGATGCTGCCTCCTGCATCATCTTCCAGGTCTGTTCCCGGTTAAACACAGGATCTGCAACCTTTAAATCTGGGGTGGCCGCCGCCACCCGGATAAATCCGTCTTTCATTTTTGTTCTCCTTATTACATTCCGACTTTGATAGCCGCGCTGCAGCGCAGAATTTCAGTCAGTTTGGGAATATATGCCGTTATACAACAATTCAGTCATAAACGGGCTTTCTATTGTTTTGAAAATTTCCGTATGGCTGAATGATTACTTTTTATTATACACTTTTTTTCTGAAAAGGGCTATGGATTTTCATCTGTTTAAGAAATATTTCATGAATAGTCCGACCATGCGTCAGTCTGGCAAATATGTGTGCGCTGCACTCTTGCCTGCATAAGCACTCACATTCGCTGAACTGCATACGGGCAGCGCTTAAACGGCGAAAGGCTGTGCTCCCCCACTGAGCACAGCCTTTCATTCACGTACAATTTCCTTGCATTATACAGTTCCTCGAAATTGATACCCCTTCAATTTCAATGCTTATGCAGTATAACAAAATATTACCGGAAATGCTATGGTAAATATAGTTAAATTTGCACAATTTTATTGTATATATTTACTATCTTCCGCACAAATGTCCGCTGGGGAAAAGCAGATTCGTTGTTTTTACAAAAAAACAATCTATTCTATGGTGGTTCTGCCCAGTGGAATTGGAACTTTGTATACAGTACGCATTTTCGGCGGTTTGCAGGCCGCAGGTATCTCCCGTATAATTTCATGTTTTTTTGAAATAATATCTGCAAAATATCGTCTGAAGGAATCACTCCCCCTTCACGTGACTCATGACTGCCCCTTTCGATTATTGATCACCGGGTCTGCTTTTTAAAAGAAATGTACCTTGGCACATTCTCGCACCGAGCGCGGTCGCTTGCAACACTCTACATCATCATAACTCTTGAAAGGACATGATATCCATGAACATTTCATCCAATTTCGATCAGAACATCTCCCGCTTTCACGAGATCCTGGATGTCCAAAAAAACTTCGATATCGTCTACCACACTCTCACTATTGCGGACAAAAAAGCCTGCCTGTACTTCATTGACGGCTTCACAAAGGACGAGATCCTTCTGCGCCTGATGCAGGATTTCGCCTCCGTAAAACCGGACTCGTTCCCATCATCTGCCCATGATTTCGCAAAGCAGTACGTCCATTACGGCGAGACCACCGTGGAGACCGATGATAAAAATATCTTTACACAGCTCCTCTCCGGCCTCTCCTGTCTCCTGATCGACGGGTATGACCGGGTGATCCTCATCGACTGCCGTACTTACCCGGCCCGCGGGGTCTCGGAGCCCGAAAAAGACAAGGTGCTCCGAGGCTCCCGGGATGGCTTCGTGGAAACCATGATCTTCAATACCGCCCTGATCCGCCGCCGGATCCGGGACGTGAATCTCACGGTGGAGATCATGCAGACCGGAGAAAGCTCCCACACAGACATTGCGATCTGCTACATGAAACGTCGTGTGGACGAGGACCTGCTAAATAAGATCAAGGACCGCATCGAAAATCTGCATGTAGATGCTCTGACTATGAATCAGGAAAGTCTGGCAGAATGTATCTTTCCCCACAAATGGTTCAACCCGTTCCCAAAATTCCGTTTTTCTGAACGTCCGGACACGGCTGCGGCGTCTATTCTGGAGGGAAACATCGTCATCCTTGTTGACAATTCCCCCGCCTGCATGATCCTGCCGTCCTCAGTCTTCGATATTATCGAGGAGGCAGATGACTACTACTTCCCGCCGGTGACCGGAACCTACCTGCGTCTCTCCAGGATGACAGTCTCCTTCCTCACCCTGTTTCTGACCCCGGTGTGGCTTCTCTTTATGCAGAACCAGAACTGGATCCCAGGCTGGCTGGAGTTTATCAAGCTGGCGGATGACATGTATGTGCCGCTGATCTTCCAACTCCTGATCCTGGAATTTGCCATCGACGGCCTGCGCCTCGCCGCTGTCAATACGCCCAGCATGCTGACCACACCGTTAAGTGTTATCGCCGGTATTGTTCTCGGCGAATATTCTGTAAAATCCGGCTGGTTCAATTCCGAAACCATGCTCTACATGGCGTTTGTCACCATAGCCAATTACTCTCAGGCAAGCTTCGAGATGGGTTACGCGCTAAAATTCATGCGTGTGATCCTGCTGATCCTCACCTCCCTCTTAAACGTCTGGGGCTTCATCCTCGGCACCGCCATCGCCGTCTGCTCCATCGTATTCAACCGCACCATCGCCGGAAAGAGCTATATCTATCCGCTGATCCCGTTTTCGTGGCCGGAGATCAAAAAGCGGTTTCTGCGGGGACGGCTGCCGCATACAGAGAAAAGCCAGCGATGAATCGTCTTAAAAAAGAATGTGCCTTTTGTGCAATGGGGAATTCCTCGGAATTTCTTATTGCACAAAAAATCCATGTCCTGCAGATTTCGTTATGCAGGGCACGGATTTCTTCAATTGTAAACATATCAAATCTTTAACGACCACTTACTGAGATCCCAAACCTTTGATACCAGTCCGTCATAGAACTCCGGCTCGTGGCAGATGAGGAGGACTGCTCCTTTGTACTCCGAAAGTGCTCTCTTAAGCTCGTCCTTCGCATCCACATCCAGATGGTTCGTCGGCTCGTCGAGAAGCAGAACGTTGGTCTCCCGGTTCATAAGCTTGCAGAGGCGGACCTTCGCCTGCTCACCACCGGAGAGGACGCGGACCTGGCTCTCGATATTCTTTGTAGTCAGGCCGCACTTTGCAAGGGCAGAGCGGACTTCGTACTGGGTGTAGGACGGAAACTCCTTCCAGATCTCCTCGATACAGGTCGTCGTATTTCCCGGTGCCATCTCCTGCTCAAAGTAGCCAGGAAACTGGTAATCACCGACCTCAACACTTCCGGAGATTGCCGGGATCAGGCCCTGAATGCTCTTTAAGAAGGTGGTCTTTCCGATACCGTTGGCGCCAATGACCGCGATCTTCTCTCCGCGCTCCATGAGGAAATTAAGCGGTTTTGAAAGTGGTTCATCATAACCGATCACAAGATCCTTCGTCTCAAAGATCAGTTTTCCGGTTGCCCTTGCATTCAGAAAATGGAACTCCGGCTTCGGTTTTTCCTTTGCAAGCTCGATGACCTCCATCTTGTCCAGCTTCTTCTGTCTCGACATCGCCATGTTTCTCGTCGCAACACGGGCCTTGTTTCTCGCAACGAAATCCTGAAGCTTCGCAATCTCCGCCTGCTGGCGGTTGTAAGCTGCCTCCAACTGGCTCTTTTTCATCTCGTAGACTTCCATGAACCGGTCATAGTCACCCACATAGCGGTCAAGCTTCTGGTTCTCCATATGGTAGATCAGGTTTACCACGCTGTTTAAAAAAGGGATATCGTGGGAGATCAGGATAAAAGCGTTCTCGTAATCCTGAAGATACCGCTTCAGCCACTCGATATGCTGTACATCCAGATAGTTTGTCGGCTCGTCGAGGAGCAGGATATCCGGCTTCTCAAGAAGAAGTTTTCCGAGGAGGACCTTCGTTCTCTGTCCGCCGGAGAGCTCGTCAACGTCCTTGTCAAGACCGATCTCGTCGAGGCCGAAGGCGCGTCCGATCTCCTCCACCTTGGAGTCGATAATGTAGAAATCATGTGCCATCAGAAGATCCTGGATCGTTCCCAGCTCCTCCATCATGGCGTTCATCTCATCCTCGGACGCATCTCCCATCTTCGCGCAGATGTCGTTCATCTTCTCCTCCATCTCAAAGAGGAAGGAAAAGGCACTCTTAAGCACGTCGCGGATCGTCATACCCTTCTCAAGCACGGTATGCTGGTCTAAGTAGCCCACACGGACATTTTTTGACCACTCAACCTTTCCCTCATCCGGCATCATCTTCCCGGTGATGATATTCATAAATGTGGACTTTCCCTCACCGTTTGCTCCGATGAGACCGATATGTTCCCCCTTTAACAGGCGGAAAGAAACGTCCGTAAAGATAGCCCGGTCTCCGAAACCATGGCTCAGGTGTTCTACATTTAAAATACTCATAAAACTTCTTTTATTCCGGCTTTTCCTTAAAATTCAGCCGTTTTCCCTTTCTCCTGGAACCCCAGGTAAACCTATATAAATGATGTTGAGGGCAAAAAGTCTTTTGACCTCCCTGATACCGGATTGCTCCGCACTACGTGCTCCCGCATCTACGCTCCGCTTCGGTCAGTGTTGGACATGTGCCACCGGCACATAGCACCCTCATATAAATAATGTCATGATCGGAATTGTGATCAGAGAGAACAGTGTATTGGTAAGCAGACATTTCGACGCATACACCGGATCCGATCCATATTTCTCCGCCAGAAGCGCCGTCGTGCTTCCCGCAGGCATCGCTGTAAGAATCACCGCGCACCCTGTCATGATCGGATCTGCATTTAACAGGCGCATGATAAAGAGCGCCAGAAATGGCAGTGCCACAAGGCGCATAAACGCCAGGTACACAGTACTCCAGTCCTTAAAGGACGCCGGCGTCAGTTCCGTCATCATCGTCCCGATCAGGACCATGGACAGCGGAGTTGTACAGTTTCCAAGTCCTGTGATAGACTTTGCCAGAAATTCCGACAGAGTAAAGTCTGTGAAGCTTCTGAAAAGTCCGATAAAGATCACGATCACGCACGGATTCAGCATGACCTTCTTAAACGCCGCCTTTTTATCCGCCTCCGCCGTGAAAATCGATACTCCCGCCGTCCACATAAAGATACGGTTCGGGATAATAAAGATCGACGCCAGGAACATTCCCGCCTCGCCGAGCACCGCCTTCACGATCGGCAGCCCCAAAAACGCCGCGTTATTGACGAGTGTGGCATACTGTAAGACGGATTTTTTCTCCTTCGGATACATGTTGTAGACAACTTTTCCACCTATCCATGCCGCGAAGCAGATAAAAAATGCCACTCCGAGACACAGGGCTGCCTGTTTTAACATGTCCAATGTGATATGCATGCTGAAGGAGTTAAAGATCATACAGGGCAGCGTGATCCTGAGAACAAAATCCGTGAGCTTTCCCTGCATCTTTTTTTCAATAATTCCACGCTTTCTGCAGTAAAATCCCACCGCCATGTACACGAGCAGGATCGCCTGGGTCGAAAGCATCTTCATAAAATTTTCCATCTGGTCCCTTATTTCTAAATACACACAGTCCGAAAAAAGGCTATGCAGGGAACAGCGTTTCCGCCGCCTGCACAGCCCTTTGCTGCCCTCTCGGGATTAAAATTATTCGTCTACGCTATAGTTCGGAGCCTCTTTTGTGATGTGGATATCATGCGGATGGCTCTCGCGGAGTGCGGCTGCGGAGATCTTAACAAAATGACTGTTCTCCTGAAGCTCTTTGATATCATGAGCACCGCAATATCCCATACCGGCACGAAGACCGCCCAGCATCTGGAATACGGTATCCTCAACGAATCCCTTGTAAGCGACACGTCCTTCAACGCCTTCCGGAACAAGCTTCTTCGCGTTCGACTGGAAGTAACGGTCCTTACTGCCGTTCTCCATAGCGGAAATGGATCCCATTCCACGGTAAACTTTATATTTTCTTCCCTGATAAAGTTCGAAGTCTCCCGGGCTCTCATCGCAGCCCGCGAACATGGATCCCATCATGCAGACATTACCGCCGGCTGCGAGAGCCTTTGTAACATCTCCGGAATACTTGATACCGCCGTCGGCGATGATCGGAATACCGTACTCCTTCGCAACTGCATAGCAGTCCATAACCGCAGTGATCTGCGGAACACCGATACCTGCAACGACACGTGTCGTACAGATCGATCCCGGTCCGATACCAACCTTGACAGCGTCAACGCCGGCCTCGATCAGGGCTCTTGTAGCCTCACCCGTTGCAACGTTACCGGCGATTACCTGAAGATCCGGGAATTTCTCCTTGATCATCTTTACGCAGTTGATAACGTTCGCAGAGTGTCCGTGCGCAGAGTCGAGAACAACAACATCGACCTTTGCATTTACAAGGGCTTCCGTTCTCTCAAGAACATTTGCTGTGATTCCGATTGCAGCACCGCAGAGAAGTCTTCCGTGGTCATCCTTTGCGGAGTTCGGATACTTGATCTGTTTCTCGATATCTTTGATCGTAATGAGTCCTTTTAAGTTAAAGTTTTCATCTACGATCGGAAGCTTCTCGACTCTTGCCTTTGCAAGAATGCGCTTTGCTTCTTCCATGGTTACGCCTTCTTTAGCTGTAACCAGATGCTCGGAAGTCATGCACTCTTTGATCTTCTTGGAATAATCTTCCTCAAATTTCAGATCACGGTTTGTGATGATTCCGACGAGCTTTTTACCCTCAGTGATCGGAACACCGGAAATGCGGAATTTTGCCATCAGCTCATCTGCATCTTTTAATGTATGTTCCGGGGACAAATAAAATGGGTCTGTGATTACTCCGTTTTCAGAACGTTTTACCTTATCTACCTCTTCAGCCTGCGCCTCGATCGACATGTTTTTGTGAATGATACCGATTCCGCCCTGTCGCGCCATAGCGATCGCCATGCGGTGCTCAGTAACGGTATCCATGCCGGCACTCATAAATGGAATATTGAGTTTGACTTTCTTTGTCAGGTGTGTTGAAACATCAACCTGATTTGGGATTACTTCAGAATATGCAGGTACAAGGAGCACATCATCAAATGTAATACCATCACCAATGATCTTACCCATTTTATGGTTCCCTCTCTTTCTTCTGTTTTATTATGTTTAAAAAAAATATAACTAAAAACCGTCATAACGTCAGTTCCAGTTATTACTGTAGAGTATAACAGCTTTGTCGAATTTTAGCAACAGGCAATTCATATAATTTTTTTGCGATTTTATATTATTTTTACTTATAAACATACAGAAAATTTCTTTATCCTTCTGTCATTTTCCAACGTATCTTTCGTTTTCTTCCAACGGCTGCGTTTTCCCTCCGGATGATCTACCTGTAATCCTTTAATATCTCCAGGAATTCCCGGTTTTCTTCATGGGAGCGGACGCAGATCCTGTAGAATCGTCTGTCAAGCAGTCTGTAATTCCTGCATGACCGGATCAGGATCCCCCGTTCCAGAAAATATTCGTACAGCCAGGATTCCTGACCGGTCTTGAAATCCTTAAACAGGAGGAAATTCGCGTCCGAGTGGAATACCGTGAATCCCGCTTTCGTCAATCCGTCAGAAAGATACTGCCGTTCTTTCGCCACCGTCTCCCGCATCTTTTTCAAAAAAGGGATCCGTTCTTCCGAAAGTGCCACATATCCCGCTTCCTGAGCCGGGATTGAAACACTCCAGGGCTGCCAGTTCGTCTCCATCCGGTCCAGGAGTTGCCTGCTCGTACAGAATCCATATCCCAGCCGCAATCCCGCCATGGCATATGTCTTTGTGAATGCCCGGAGAAGAAATAAGTTTCCGCCATGTTCCGGTCTTCCGGTCTCCCAGTCGAGAAATTCGCGGATACAGCCGCAGCTTCGCTCCTCATCAAGGAATTCCACAAAGCATTCGTCCAGAACCAGCAGGATCCCATGTTTCTTGCAGTAGTCTAAGATTTTTGAAAGATCTGCCTGACGGATCATGGCCCCTGTGGGATTCGCCGGAGTGCATAAAAATATGATCTCCGGCTGCTCTGCTCTCAAAAAATCCAGAAATTCCGATATATTTAAGAAAAAAGATTCCGCCTCTTTTAAATAGAAAAAAGCGATTTCTGTCCCACAGGATCTCAACGCCGTTTCATACTCCGCGAAAGATGGCGCAGGGATCACTGCCTTTTTCGGCCGTACCTCCTGTACCAGCCGGAAGATCAATTCCGCCGCCCCGTTTCCGAAGATCATCTGATCTTCCGGGACACCGGTAAGCTCTGACAACCGTCCCCGCAGGTTTTCGCAGGAGCTGTCCGGATATCCTGTACAGAAGGCAATGCTCCTCTGGGCTGCCTCCCAGACAAAATTCGGCATTCCCAAGGGATTTACGTTGACCGAGAAATCCAGCTCCACATTCCGGTTCCGGTAGATATCACCGCCGTGTCCGTACTCCATCATGTCTCACCGCCCTTTAAAGCCATCGGGATCCCGCAGACAACGCGGCATACCTTCACCGCCCGCGCCGCCAGATACTGGCAGGCGTCCCCACTCATCTCCCGCCACAGGCGGTCTGTTTTATCGATGGGAACGATTCCGCAGCCGATCTCGTCGCAGGTGATGACTGCGTTGGGATTCTTCTCAAGGATCATATCCAGATACCGGTACATGACCTCTTCGATCCGGATCTCGATATCTTCCGTTTCTTTCGTCTGCACTCTGACCATCTTTGTTTCTCCGGCAGATGTTCTTTCAGCCGGATCCCTCACAGCTTCAGTTCTCTCATTGATTTCACTGCGGATACTGTCGCAGAACACTCTGTCATCCTCTCTCTTCGCGTCATACTCACCCAGTACTGCGTCTATCAGCCTTCGAATATAGATATGAAGATTCAGAACAGCCTCCGAATCAAACGCGTCTTCCAACGGTGACTGTTCGCCGTCTGCCACAAGAATGAAGCGGTTTTCTTCCGTCACCGCCTCACGCATCGCAAGGTTTGATTTCCCCTGATACGCGCCTCCTACAAAAAGCCTGATCCCTCTCTGACGATCCACAGATCGATCCGTTCTTCTCTCTTCCACTTCCGTATCTTCCCTCTTCTTTTTCTTCACCATCACCGGCTCACCGCAGATCACCTCGTACACTTCATCCGCCTCCCCGGCCAACGTACAGTTGATTCCGCCCAACAGCTTCCGGTACGCTTCCGTCTCCTCCGAGTACGGCCCCTGATCCCCGGACACATCATTTGTCACGATCACCAGAAAGTCCGCATTTTTTCTGATCATCCTGATTCCTTCCAATATCCGTTCCATCGCGCCATTCTCCGGATCTTCCATGTCCCGGCGGTACATCTCGTTCGCCGCAAGATTGGAAACACACTCTAACAGACACCGGCTCCCAGCGGGGACCTCCGCCTTCGAAAGATCCACAGGGCACTCGATGGTCATAAAATTCTTTTTTTCCCGCATTTTGCGGTGTTTTCGGATCCGCTCCCTGCACTCCTCGTCCCAGGCGATCATGGTTGCAAGATAGAAGGACGGCTGATGGCGCAGATCCGTTTTCCGGGCGCCGCCGCGCATCGATTTTCCGGCGGCTTCCGCCATCACCTCTTCTTTCTTTGCCTGTTCTACGATCAGGGTCTCTGCAAATGCGGACTTTCCGCTGGAGCTTCCCCCATTTATCAGGATCATCATATTCTTTCTACTCTATCCTCTCGATTTTTCTTCCCGATCCGCATTTTCTCCGGACTTTCCGATCATATAATACGCTGCGGCCACTGTCACGCCGTCCTCCGCTTCCTTATGGATCAGGATCCTGCACTCAGAAGCTCTCACGCCCAGCCTGCACGCAGCCACTGCGGACCGCTCACAGACATTTCCGGTTCCCGTGGTCTTCCGCACAAATTCTGACTCCGGGAAATCCCCCGGCTGTCCATTTAACTCCTCACTGGAAAATGTCAGAAACGGCACCTGAAGTTCCTTTGCGAATTCGATGAGTCCCTGCTCCTGCTTCTTGATGTCGATGCTCGCCGCCGCAAAGACGCTTCGCAGATCGATCCCGTTCCGCTCCATCGCACTTTCCACCGCAGTCCGGATCTTCTCAACAGGTGTCCCGCGTTTACAGCCGATTCCAAGTGCCACACACCGTGGGATCAGGCGCAGGACGCGGTTCTCCGGAATCCCTTTCTTTTCTTTTCCGGACACCGTAATCCAGAGATTCCGCTTACAGATCCGATCCTCAAAAAGTCCCTCCGGAATCTTCTTCCACGCTGAAAATCCGAAATCTGAGAACACTCCCACCGGCTCACCCGCAAGGATATCAGCCGAAATCTCCTTCGCAAGTTTCCGGTCCGTGATCACAAATCCATGATCCTTTGCGAACACGTCCACCGCAAATTTCTTCTCCACATCCGTCGCCGTCGTCACCACCGGCACTGCTCCGATCCCGGAAGCCACCATTTCCGCCAGCCGGTTCGCTCCGCCCACATGTCCGGAGAGAAGCGGGATCACAAACTGTCCCGCCTCATCCACACAGACCACCGCAGGGTCCTGAAATTTATCCCGCACATATGGCGCAATGGAGCGCACCGCGATCCCACAGGCACCCACAAAAATAAGAGCATCGTCCCGCAGAAAAGCCTCCTTCGTCCACTCCGAAAGTCCGCCCTCCGGCACTGCCTGATAAGGCACTCCGGCATCCGTCGCCGCAAGCTGGAGCGCGTACCGCCCGGCGATCCACAGAGACTGATACAGAGTACCCCCCTCACAGGATCTGTCCTCGGTCTTTGCGCTCCTATCACGATGTTCCGGACAGGACGCATTCGCGAAAGCTTCAGAAGCTCCGGAAAGGGTGTCATTGATCCGCTTCATCGTCTCAAATCCGTCTCTCGTAAAACAAATAAGCGATATATTCATAATTGATTCCCTTCCGAGATCTGATTTTTCCATATCGTTGAATTGCCGCATCTCTCTTCCCTAATTATAAAAGAAAACCGCCATTGTTTCAATGGCAGTTTTCCTCTGGATTCTCCTTATCCTGCGTTTTCGCGGACATTTCTCTCTTCTTTTTTGTCACAAGACCGCCGATCCTGCCGCTCTCTTTTGCGGTAAGGCATCGCCAGCCACCGGCGATTACCTTGTCCGCCAGCCCCAGCTCCTTCGCAATCTCGAATTTCATCCGGTCCTCCGGCTTTAAGTGCTCCGGATCCACCGGTTCTCTTTTTTTCTTCGACACAGGCTCACGCTCCTTCCATAAGGAGAGTATACCCGCTGTCCAGTACTTTCATACAGATCGGTTTCTCTTAAGATCCCATTATTTATTTTGCGTATCCGTTCTCACCCTGGAACACGACGATCTTTTCTGCTTTATTTCCGTTCTCATCATTCCAGATCAGGATCTCGGTTCCTTCTGTGAGGTCTTCCTCGGAGACAATATTTCTTGTCAGATATGGAAGAAGTCTTGTTTCAGCGGTAATCATGTAATTGATCCCATTCTCGGCTGTGAGGATCCGCTCACCTTCTGTATTTGCAGCCATCAATTCCTTTACCTTCGTGTATCTCGGGAAATCATATCCCTCTGCCTGTACTAAGATCAGCAGACCATTTGTAATCGGCGGAAGGCTCAACGTCATTGCCTCGTCTACATAAGCGCTGATGGTATTTCCTTCTTTCAGATCACTGAGTTCCACCGGATAACCATTCTCTGCATCCAGAACCTTCGTATCCTCTGCGATCGTAATTACAACATCCTCATCAAATCCATTATCCTGGCGATGCATCGTAAGCTGTCCATCTTCCACAGAAACGATCGTTCCCATCATCGGATCAGACTCACTCGCGGACTCCGTGTCTGCCGCTCCACTTTCCTGACCGGTACCGTCCGGAAGTTTTCCCGCCTCGTTTTCCGTAGTCGCAGATGTCTCAGTTCCTGCAGGAGTCTCAACGGCTGTCGTTTTTGTCTCCTCCTTTGTCTGTCCATCCGCCTTGCCGCATCCGGTGATCCCCATAGATGCAATCATCATGGCCGCACAGGCCAGCGCTGTCATTCTTTTCATATTTTTCGTCATAATAAAATTCCTCCTGTTCTCTTGTATCGGTCTTTGCCGGACTGCATTGTTTTACAGCGTTCTCCTTCAAATACCGATTTGCGGCCGTCCTGATTTTCCAAGGTTACTGTTCACAGTAACTTTTCAGGTTCTTCCGCCGTCTTTTGCTTTTGTACGGTTATCTTAACATACAAACCTTGAGATTACACTATGATTTCAATTACAAATCCCTTACGCATTTTTGTAGTGCGGGCATAATTTGCGGCATTTCTGCGGCAGGCTTCGCGGCCTCTGAAATCCGTTTCGATCGGCATCGAAAAATAACTCCGACGCATGACAATGCCGCAGACCCCCGCAGGCATGAAATTTGACTCACTGTTTATAAAAATGAATGTGTCCTGTTGCGCAAAAAAGGACACCGCCCGTAAAGAACGATGTCCTCGAAAATTCTTATTTAAGAATCACCTTCGGATTACTCCTCTGTCTGCTCCTGTGCGTTGTCAGCCTCGAGAGCCTTCATGCTTAAGCTGATCTTTCTGTCTGCCTCGTTGAAGTCAACGATCTTAGCAGTGATCTCCTGACCGATGGAAAGTACATCAGCCGGCTTAGCAACGTGCTCTCTGGAGATCTGGGATACATGAAGCAGAGCGTCTACGCCCGGCTCAAGCTCAACGAATGCGCCGAAGTCAGTCATACGAGCTACCTTACCTGTAACTACGTTGCCTACTGCGTACTTCTCAGCAGCGTCAGCCCACGGATTTGTCTCCGGGAACTTCATGGAAAGGGCAATCTTCTCACCGTTGATGTCTTTGATGAGAGCTGTTACCTTATCGCCAACCTTGAAGACCTTCTTCGGGTTCTCGATTCTGCCCCAGGACATCTCGGAGATGTGGAGTAAACCGTCAGCGCCGCCGAGATCGATGAATGCACCGAAATCAGTTACGTTCTTAACAGTTCCTTCTACCTTGTCACCTACATGGATCTTCTCGAAGAGAGCTTTCTGCATCTCAGCCTTCTTAGCAACGATAAGCTGCTTGCGGTCGCCGATGACTCTTCTTCTTCTCGGATTGAACTCTGTGATAACGAATTCGATCTCTTTATCAGCATATTTGGATAAATCTTTCTCATATACGTCGGATACAAGACTTGCCGGGATGAAGATTCTAGCTTCGTCCACGATCACACTTAAACCGCCGTCAAGAACCTGGGAAACCTTTGCTGTAAGAACCTCGTGGTTCTCAAATGCCTCCTCAAGTCTCTTATTTCCTCTGTCTGCAGCCAGTCTCTTGTAGGAAAGAGCGACCTGACCCTCACCGTCGTTCACCTTTACGACTTTGGCTTCCATCTCGTCACCAACATGTACAAGATTTCTTAAGTCTACGTTGGACTCGTTTGTGTATTCACTGCGGGTAATGATGCCATCAGACTTGTAACCAATATTTAAAACGATTTCGTCTTCTTTTACGTCAATGACCTTACCGGTGACAACCTCTCCTGTACGTATTGTTTTTAATGATTCTTCTAACATTTGTTCAAAACTTAACTCTGACATTTAGTATGAACCTCCTCGATAATATTGTTTGGGGTTGACGCCCCGGCCGTAATACCTACACTGCGCACAGAACTAATACATTCAGGATTAAAGTCGCCCAGAGTCTGGATGTAATAGGTGTTTTTACATTCCTTCCGGCAGATATCGTATAGCTTCTGGGTATTCGAGCTGTGTTTCCCGCCGATAACCAGCATCACGTCCACCTGTGAGGCTATCCTCATCGCTTCCACTTGTCTTTCCTGTGTTGCATTGCAAATCGTATTTAAAACAGTTATATCATACCTCGTTTTAGAAATTTTTTCAACTATATCTTGAAATTTCTTGTAATTAAATGTCGTCTGGGATACAATACAAAGCTTCTCATTTTCCGGAAGCTGCAGCTTAAGAAAATCATCCATGTCCTCGATGACCACTGTCCGCTCATCTCCCCATCCCTTGATGCCCTGCACCTCCGGATGGTCCTCACTGCCTATGATCAGAACTTTTCTTCCTTCTGCTGACTGTTTTTCGACGATCCGGTGGATCTTTTTCACATAGGGACATGTGGCATCCACGATTTCCACATCGTTTTCCTTTAAGATCTCGTAGACATTTTTTCCGACACCGTGGGAGCGGATCACAACAACAGCGTTCCGGATCGTCTTCAATTCTTCTAAAGAGTCGATGACCTCCACACCCTTTTCCCTGAGATCGCCCACGACCTGCTCATTATGGATAATTGGACCGTAGGTGTAGATCCTTTTTTCCGTCCTGCCGATCTGATCATATACTTTTTCCACGGCACGCTTCACACCAAAGCAGAAGCCTGCTGTCTTTGCAACTGTTACTTCCATCTTACGCACCCTGCTTCTTATCGATCATCGCTGTGATCGTGTCCACGACCTCTTTTAACGTCATGTCGGAGCTGTCAAGGAGTACGGCGTCATCCGCCTGTTTCAACGGGGAATTCTCCCGGTGCATATCCCGGTAATCCCGTTCGATGATGTCCTTCTCGATCTCATCGAGATCGCAGGCTGTTCCTTTCTCCTTAAGCTCATGATAGCGGCGTTTCGCCCGGACTGCGGAGCTTGCGGTCAGATATACCTTCACATCGGCATCCGGCAGGACACAGGTTCCGATGTCGCGTCCATCCATGATCACGTCCGCCTTCTTTGCCAGATCTTTCTGGAGTTCCACGAGCTTCTCACGGACCTTCTTGTAGACGGATGTGGCTGAAGCCATGTTTCCGACCTCTTCGGTGCGGATCAGCCCGGATACATTCTCGCCGTTTAAGATCACCTGCTGCGCACCGTTCTCGTAACGGATCGTGATCTCCACCTTGTCAAGTACCGCGTTGATGGCGTTCTCGTCGGTCTTATCGATTCCCTGGCGCAGAAAATATAACGCCATTGCCCGGTACATTGCTCCGGTATCCACATAGATAAAATTCTTCAGAGCTGCCACAGACTTTGCCACGGTGCTCTTTCCGGCTCCTGCCGGTCCGTCTATTGCTACATTAAAAGACATGTTATTCTCCCCTTAGTTTATTCCAAGATTTTTTATTTATTCGTGATGGTTCCATATCTTTACAGCCATACGGGTTCAAAGCTGCTTCTCAGGTCCGGTGCTCTATACGCTTCTGCCTGCCAGCATTCCGGTCGACCAGGCGATCTGCAGGTTAAATCCGCCGGTCACACCGTCCAGATCCAGAACCTCGCCCGCAAAATAGAGGCCCTGCAGCTTCTTCGATTCCATAGTGGATGGATTCACTTCCTTCACATTCACTCCGCCCTGCGTCACGATTGCCTCATTGTACCCGCGGAGTCCTGTGAGCGTCACGGAAAACGCTTTTGTGAGATCCACCAGACGTTTTCTCTCCTCCGCAGTCACCTCGTTGACCTGTTTTTCCGGATCGATGCCGCTCCTCTTTATCATCACCGGGATCAGCTTTGCCGGGAAGAGGTGATTTAAGGAGTTCTTAAACTGCTTATTTTTCGCCTCATCGAAATCCCGCAGGATTCTCGCATCCAGCTGCTCTTTTGAGAGTGCCGGTTTCAGGTCGATATCCATTCTGAGCGGTGTTTTTTTGATGATCTTCGCCGCATAGCTGCTGGCACTCAAAACGACAGGTCCACTGACGCCAAAATGCGTAAACAGCATCTCGCCGAACTCTTTCCAGAGCACTTTCTTTCCGTTCCAGACAGTCACCTCGATGTTTCTCAAGGAGAGTCCCTGAAGTTCTTTCACATCATCTTCTGCACACACGAACGGAACAAGCGCCGGTGACAAAGGTGTCACCGTGTGACCCGCCTCTTTCGCAAAACGGTACCCGTCCCCCGTGGAACCTGTTGACGGATAGGAAAGTCCGCCTGTGGCGATCACCACTGCATCGGCATCCACACTCTTTCCAGATTTTTCCAGAATGATCCCTGCCGCCCTTTCGTCCCTGATCACGATATCCCTGACCGGTTCATTTAAGAAGATCTTTACGCCAAGAGTTTTCATCTTCCGCTCCAAGGCCCCCGTCACATCGGAAGCATGGTCCGATACCGGGAACATTCTTGCTCCCCGTTCTTCCTTCACCGGGCAGCCGTTTGCCTCCACAAGATCCACGATATCAAAGTTTGTGAATCCATAGATGGCACTGTAGAGGAACTTTCCGTTGGAGACCATATTTCTGAACAGGTCCTCCGTATCGCAGCCGTTCGTCAGATTGCAGCGTCCTTTTCCCGTGATATAGATCTTTTTTCCAAGCTTCTCATTTTTCTCATAAACGGAGACATCATGTCCGCACTCCGCGGCGCCGATGGCAGCAGCCATTCCCGCTGCCCCGCCGCCTATAATCACTACTTTGCTCATCTTTTTCTGTTCTTTTCCACTTCTTTTATCTTTTTTTCCATGGCATCCGCCACAGTTTCAAGGACCTTGATTCGCGCATACCACTTGGAATTTCCTTCCACAACGATCCAGGGGGCATCCTTTGTAGAGGTCTTTTCCAGCATTTCATTTACAGCAAGCACGTAAGCATCCCACTTTTCCCTGTTTCTCCAGTCCTCGTCCGTGATCTTCCACCGTTTTTCCGGGTTCTTCATCCGGTCATTGAACCGCCGCTCCTGCTCGTCCTTGTCGATCTGGAGCCAGAATTTTAAGACAAGAGCCCCGGAGTGCACAAAATGTGCTTCCATCTCGTTAATCTCCCGATATGCATGGTGCCAGTCCTCCTCGGAACAGAAGCCCTCGATCCGCTCCACCATGACTCTTCCGTACCAGGTGCGGTCAAAGATCGCGATGTGTCCTGCCTTCGGAACATGATTCCAGAAGCGCCAGAGATAGTGATGGGATTTTTCCACATCGTTCGGGGATGCTGTCGGGCAGACCTTATATCCGCGGGGATCAAGATGGCTCGTCAGACGTTTGATCGCTCCTCCCTTTCCGGCGGCATCCCAGCCCTCAAAGCCAAGGATCACCGGGATCCGCAGACGGTAGAGTTCTCCGTGGAGCACTTCCAGCCGTTTCTGGAGCTTGTCCAGTTTTTTCCGGTATTCCGCCTCCTCAAGGCGCTTTGTCAGGTCCGCTTTTGCAAGGATCCCTTTTTCATATCTGTCAGGCGGAACCGGTTTCTCAAAGATCTCCGCCTCTTTTCCCGCCCGTTTTTTCTCAAGCGCCTTTTCCAGAACATCTGCCACCGTCTTTATGACCACTAGCGCCGTCCCGCTCTTTTCCTTCGCGTCGATCACGTACCAGGGAGCATAAGGCATATCCGTTCTCCTGATCATCTCATCGCTGAGCTTCTTATATTTTCCGTAATGGGCATTTCTCGCAAGTTCTTTCTCTGTGACGCGCCATGCGGTATCCTTTGATTCCAGAAGTTTTTTAAACCGCTTTTCCTGTTCCTTCTCTGAAATATCCAGAAAAAATTTGATGAGAACGGTTCCGCCGTCCACCAGGCATCTCTCAAACGCGCAGATATCCTCAAACGCGGCATCTGCTTTCTTTTCATTCAGCTTTCCCTCGAACCGGTCCGCCTGAACCCTCCGGTACCAGCTTGTGTCATAGATCGTGATCCGCCCATCCGCCGGGGCATGGACCGCAAACCGCCAGAGGAACGGACGGAGCGCTTCCTCCTCGGTATCCTTATCTCCGGTGTAAACGTCAAAGCCTCTCGGATCCAGTGCCTGCATGAGCCGGCCGATCTGCACGCCCTTTCCGGCACCGTCGTAACCGTCAAAGGTAATATAGACAGGAATCTTTTCCTCTTTGCATTCCCGCTGAAGGTTCCCGAGTCTCAGCATTTCTTCCTTCAGAGCTTCTTTTTGCTGTTTCTTCTCATCTCTCATGGACCGATCCCTCCATTCCATTTTATGGACTGTCAAACAGTCAGGTTCATCGTCAGTCTTTCCGGATTCCGGTGATCTACCGGTTCATTTTCGCGTGTTCCTTCGCAAGCTCCCCGTATAATGTCAGCGCGTTCCAGCTCTGGTTCGTCGGCGTAAGGACTGCCTTGTAGTCAATCCTTCCGGCCCCCGTCTTTCTCAGCGCAAGGATCACCGTGTCCACCTGCTTTGAGGTGAGTCCCGCCATCACCATCATCTCTTTTTCAAAGTCATCTCCTGTATAGACCTTCCCACAGGGCACGAGTTCCTTCACCCCGGCAAGATATCCCACCGGTTCCAGATACTCTTCCTTTTTCACAGCCCGCAGCTTCATTCCAAGCGGGAACAGCGCCCTCTTGATCTTCGCAAGTCTCTCGCCTTCCGGCAGATGGTATAAAAGAATGATTGGTTTCATATATGATCTGACCTTTCCGTTTCTCGTCCCCGACGGATTGGGACCGCAGGGCATTATACTGTTCTCATTATAGCAATTCCCGTTTCTGTTTGCAACTTTTGGCTGTACCGGTAAAGCAAAAGCAGGGGCTGGTTCATTCCAGCTCCTGCTCATCAAAAATCGGGGCAACAGGATTTGAACCTGCGACCTCTCGGCCCCCAGCCGAGCGCGCTACCAAGCTACGCCATACCCCGGGAACAAAAACTATTATACCAGAAACCGGCAAAAAAGCAACCGGAAAATATCGTCAGAAACATACAGAACAGGAAAAGGACCCGCAGATTCCGCAGGTCCTTTCAAAACCGGAGCCATCCGGCACGTTCAGTGGCCACATGGAACTCACGCTTCTTCCTTCATCACTCCATTCACCGCGCGGATCACAAACATTGTGGCCACCATAAGCGCAATGGCGATCGGCAGGGCAATCCATGCGGACTGTACGAAGCCCGCGATAATGTAGGAGACGAAGGACACAACCGCCGCCGTGACCGCATACGGAAGCTGGGTCGTCACATGGTTTACATGTTCACACTGGGCTCCGGCGGATGCCATGATCGTCGTGTCGGAGATTGGAGAACAGTGGTCACCGCAGACAGCTCCTGCCATGCAGGCAGAGATGGAGATGATCATAAGATCCGGGTTGCTGTTTTCAAACACAGCAACAACGATCGGGATCAGGATCCCGAAGGTTCCCCAGGATGTTCCCGTCGCGAAAGCCAGGAAGCAGCCCACAACGAAGATGATCGCCGGAAGGAAATTTAAGAAGGAACGGGCGCTGGACGCAACCACCGTCGCCACATAGACATCTGCGCCGAGGCTGTCCGTCATCGCCTTCAGTGTCCATGCGAAGGACAGGATCATAATCGCCGGGACCATGGACTTAAAACCTTCCGGAATGCAGGCCATGCACTCAGAGAATTTCAGGACCCGGCGTACCTGATAGAGACCGATGGTGATCAAAAGTCCGAAAAAGCTTCCCATCGTAAGTCCCAGGGACGCGTCACTCTGGGAGAAGGCTGTCACAAAATCCTCTCCTGAGAAAAATCCCCCCGTATAGAGCATGCCGACCATGCAGCAAATGATCAGGGATATGATCGGGATCAGAAGATCCAGAACGGTTCCCCTGACAGAGACCTCCGGCTGTTTCTCCGTGTCATACGGACGTCCCGGCGTGGTATAAAGGTCCCCCTTGAGCGCATTCTTCTCATGAAATTTCATAGAACCGAATTCTGTCCGTAAAAGTACCATTCCGATCATCATCACGATCGTCAGGATCGCGTAAAAGTTGTATGGGATCGCCCGCACGAAGATAGAAAATCCGTCCTCGCCCTCAACAAATCCGGTAACCGCGGCCGCCCAGGAAGAGATCGGTGCGATAATGCAGATCGGAGCTGCCGTCGCGTCAATCAGGTACGCGAGCTTTGCTCTTGAGACTTTAAATTTGTCTGTCACAGGGCGCATCACGCTTCCCACGGTCAGGCAGTTAAAATAATCGTCGATAAAGATCAGACAGCCCAGCAGGATCGTCGCAAGCTCCGCGCCCACGCGGCCCTTAATATGATCCGCCGCAAACTGGCCGAATGCTGCCGACCCGCCGGCCCGGTTCATCAGGCACACCATCGTGCCAAGGATCACAAGGAAGATCAGGATTCCCACATTGTAGCTGTCAGAGAGAACGTTTATCATTCCGTCCTCAAAAATATGGGTGATCGTTCCCTCAAAGCTGAAACCGGAATACAGGATTCCACCCATAAGAACACCGATGAACAGGGAACTGTACACCTCTTTTGTGATAAGTGCCAGCCCGATCGCCACGACCGGCGGAACGAGCGCCCAGAACGTCGCATAGACCGCCGGCACATACTCTTCTGTCTGCTCCGCGCCAAATACGGTTATCGCGAACATCAGGACCAGCACCACAGAAAGCACTGCTGTCCTTTTTATATTTTTCTTCATATCCGTCATAACGGACTCCTCCCTCCTGTCTCCGGAGAGTTCCACGCTCTCCGATTTTCCTGTTACATGAAGAAATCCCCTCTCATCAGTACAATTCTGGTGAAAGGGGATCACAACATACACAATCACGATTTTTTATTCATCCCAGTTGTGGTATACAGCCTGTACGTCATCATCCTCGTCAAGGAGATCAAGGATTCTCTGCATCTTCTTGATCGCTTCCTCGTCAGTAAGTTCTACCCAGTTCTGCGGGATCATAGTAATATCAGCCTCTACCATCGGGATTCCGGCTTTCTCGAGAGCCTCGCGGACTGCACTGAAGTTGTCCGGATCTGTGATAACCTCGTAGCTGTCCTCCTCCTCGGAGAAATCCTCAGCGCCTGCATCGAGTGCAGCCATCATGAGCTCGTCGGCATCCATATCACACTCTTCTTTGTCGATCACGATCTGGCCCTTGCGGTCGAACATGAAGGAAACGCTTCCCTGTGCGCCTACGTTTCCGCCGCCCTTTGTGAAGGCGCTTCTTACGTTTGCTGCGGTACGGTTCTTGTTGTCAGTCAGTGTGTCAACGATGATCGCAACACCGCTCGGACCGTATCCCTCGTATGTTAAGTTTTCGTAGTTTACGGAGTTTAAGTCACCGGCTGCTTTCTTGATACCGCGGTCGATGGTATCGTTCGGCATGTTGTTTGCTTTCGCTTTTGCAATCACATCACGCAGCTTGCTGTTGTTAGCCGGATCAGCGCCGCCCTCTTTAACTGCGACAGCAATCTCTCTTCCGATTACGGTAAAGATCTTACCCTTTGCTGCGTCATTTTTCTCTTTCTTATGTTTGATGTTGGAAAATTTATTATGTCCTGACATCGGTTCAGCTTCCTTTCTCTTCGCATCTCGCTCTTTTTTATCTCTCGTGCACCAGTCCCAAGGATCTTTTCGTGCGCATTATACATAGTCTAAAATATTCTAACATCATTTTTCTGATATGGCAAGCGCTTTTTCCGGATACCCCTGCTCCACTTTTCCTTGACACATTCCACTCTGAGTATTTATACTCATTTCATAGCGATCCAGTGCCTTCCGGCCTATGATCTTCCGGGGTCAGCCCGGCAGATTCTGTGGATGGATGCATCTGACCTGCATTTTTGCGCAAGTGCGCATCATTGGCACATTAGTGCCTGTTTGTATAATAGGGAATTCCTCGGATTTCCTGTTACAAAATACTAATTATGGAGGACATGACGATGAAGAAGATTGAGATCGACACATTCCTGAAGTTCCGTTTTTTGAGCAACCCACATTTCTCACCCGATGGAACGAAGATCGCCTTCACGGTATCCGTACCGGACCGGGAGACCAATGGCTATCTGTCTGACCTGTACCTGTATGATCTCGGGAAGAAGACTGTCTCCCGTGTCACCTGCAGCGGTGACGCGAAGACCTGGAGCTGGACCGCGGAGAATACCCTGATCTTTACCGCAGCCCGGACTGCCGCCTTAAAAAAAGAAAAGGAGAACGGAACTTCTTTCCTCTATGAGATCTCTCCGTCCGGCGGAGAGGCCCAGTGCATCACGTCCATTCCGGCTACTGTCACAGGGATCCGCCTTCTCCCGGATGGACGTTACCTTCTGACGATCCGTCATGATAATTACAGAGATACGAGAAAGAAATCTTACGAGGTCTTCGACGAGCTTCCGTTCTGGGGCAATGGTCAGGGATACACGAACGCGAAGAGGAACCGTTACGCCATCTATGATATGGGATCCGGTAAACTCACTTACGTGGCGGACGACTGGACCGACTGTTCCCAGTATTCTGTCCTTGGAAATCTCCTGCTCTACAAAGCATATCCGTGGAAACAGGGTGTCATGGGGATTCGTCCGGGCGTTTATCTTTATAACCTCTCCACCGGAGAGACAAAAACCTTGATCGCGCCGGATTCCATGCGCACCGGAGTTGTCTCCCTCTTAGACGAAAAGACTGCACTCATTGCGGCAACGGATGACTCCTATAAGGATACGACGAAATACTGTGACTTCTACCATATGGATCTCGTGGACGGATCCATGAAGCTGATCCATCCTTATGAATCTTCCATCGGCGGCTCCTCCGTGGGCTCCGATTCCAGATTCGGCGCAGGACAGACATTTAAGGCTGTGGGCGGGGAATTTTACTATATTTCCACCGTGGGAGATTTTTCCCATCTCTATAAGATCTCCCGGGGCGGCACCGTCTCCGGGCCGCTGACGGCAGGAAGCTCCTGCGACAGCTTCGATCTCGCGGGCGGACACATCGCCTCCATGGAATTCCACGGACTCCACATTGCGGAACTCTTTGTAGACGGCGAGCAGGTGACCCACATGAATGACTGGCTCACCGACGAATATGACGTACAGACACCGGAGGCGTTCTCTTTCACCGCCAGCGACGGCTACGAGATCCACGGATGGGTCTTAAAACCGGCAGGTTTCGAGGAAGGAAAGTCCTATCCCGGCATCTTAACTATCCACGGCGGTCCGAGAACCGTTTATTCAGACGTCTACTATCATGAGATGCAGATGTGGGCAAACCGCGGATATTTCGTGTTCTTCTGCAATCCGAGAGGATCTGACGGACGGGGCACGGATTTTGGAAATATCAACGGAATCTACGGAACTGTGGACTATCAGAACCTGATGGATTTCACGGATGAAGTCCTAAAGCGGTATCCGATGATCGATCCGGAACATCTCGGTGTCACAGGCGGCTCCTACGGCGGATTTATGACAAACTGGATCATCGGACATACAGACCGGTTCCATGCCGCCGCTTCCCAGCGTTCCATCTCTAACTGGGTATCCTTTGAGCACAGCTCCGATATCGGACACACCTTCATCTTAAACAACCAGGGAGCCAATACGAGGACCGATGTGGAGCTCCTCTGGAAGCAGTCTCCGCTCCAGTTTGCGCCGAACTGCAAGACACCGACACTCTTTATCCACTCTGATGAGGACTACCGCTGCTATATGGCGGAAGGACTCGCCATGTTCAGCGCCATCAAGCGGAACGGCTGCCCGTCGAAGCTTTGCCTGTTCCATGGAGAAAACCATGAGCTGTCCAGAGGCGGAAAGCCGGAGAACAGGATCGACCGGATGACGGAGATCATTAACTGGATGGATGAATATTTAAAATAAAGGAAACGATCCTACCGCTCTTTTTTATATGTGCCACAAGATTTCAAATGGCTGCAGGGTCGTATTCCCTGCAGCCGCAGTTCTTATCATTATCGATTTACATAATTCAGCACCAATGCAAGAATCAGCATATGGACCGGATAAAACGCATAACAGCTATACTGGAAGACTTTCGTATGGCAGCCCTGCCGTCCACGATACAACCAGATCAGAAGCAGTGAAAGCAATGCAAGTCCCTGCTGGCAGAGTTCAAAGTCCATCCCAAAAAGCCGGATGGGGTACATCAGACCTCCCAGCAGCTCTACATTGACCCAATAGAGCGCCAGAATCTGTCCGGCAAAACACCACCATTTTCTTCCCCGGAAAAAGTAAAAAATAAACAGTGTCAATACACCGGCACCATAGTAATCTGCCATTCCTACCGTCCCAAGTGCACTTCCAACCAGCACGACCAGAACCGCCGTCGGCAGAAAGATCGTAAGCTTCTGTTTTTTTCGAGTTTTTTCCATCAAATGGATTCCAGCGAGTCCTATCAACAACGTCCAGATCACATTCTGATGAAACGGATAAAACCAGGTTCCGCCATACATCAGATCAAAGGGTATCTCCGACAGCACCGCAAACAGCAGCAGCCGGAGAATGTACTTTTTAAAGCTGTGCGTGTGAAAATATCCTTCCACTGCCATAAATGCAAAGATGGGAAACGCGAGCCTTCCTACGCAGGTCAGCCAGTCCTGAGCCGGAAGGAGCGTAGCCCAGAGATGATCCATCAGCATAAATGTCATGGCGATGATATGAAGCATTGCCGCACTGATGTCAAAGGTTCCTGACTGAGATGAATGTACTTGATTTTTTACCATATTGTCACTCCTGTTGTTTTCTCTCAGTCCAATTATACTTCCTTTTACCGTCTCTGGTCAAATCCTTATCAGTGACAACGTTTCTTCTACCTGCCGGGCTCACGAGTCAAGACCATCGGCTTAGCCGGTGGCTTTATAATATTAGGTTGTTACAGTGCGTTGATTTCTTTTTCTAATTCGCTGACTGCGCTCATGACAGTCTCAAAGGTCGGCACATCACCATAGAGCATATCCTTCATTGCTTCGTAATCTGCGGCCAATGCTGCAAAGCGATACTCCGGGGGAACAAGCTTCAAGGTGCCGGGAATAGCTTCCTGATACTTTGCCCAGGCTCTCGGATAAAACTTCATCTTGAAGTCCACCACTGTCTTCAGCAATTCCACCCGGGCAAAGGCAGCTTCTTTCACAGGTGTCATGGACATACGGTACAGATCATAGTAGTGCCGGGAATAACGCTGCGGCATTTCCGAACTCTCGGGTCTGTTGGCTTCATGGTGCAGAATCGTTGCCTTCTCCCAGAAAGTCCGCTCCGGCGCAACGGTCAGAATAGCCGTGTCCTTTTGCACAAATACTTTTGGGTAATAGGTTGCGGCATAGGGCTCGATCTGAGCGATTTTTGCGGGCGTCCAAGCGGCCAGCGCACCGATCTCCAAACGAATAACCTGCAAGGTAGCGGGATTTGTAAACAGGTGCGGATAGGCAAAGGTAACTGTCTGTTTGTCCTTTTCGTCTATGTAAATATTCGCCTCACAGCCAAGCTCCTGAGAAAGTTCTGCCTGAATGGTGGGACAAAACTGCTCCGCAAGAAAAACCTCTGCCCGAGCATTGGCTTCTTTGTTGAACGTATCCTGTTTGGTGTTGGAACGTTTTTCCCATGGCTCGTCCTTACCGTATCCCAGCACCCGCCAATCCAGAATCAGATCAATATCTTCGGAAAAGCGGCTGATCAGATTGAATGCCTTGGAAAGACTGGTGTCGCCTTTGAAGGTAATAGTCTCTTTCCACGGGCAGCGGTGGAACAGATAATCCAGCGTAAAGCATACCCAAAAATCTTTTTCTACGATGGCATCATTCAAGCCCATTTTATCGGCGGTATTTCGGAACAGTTCGCGCCGATCACTTTCCGGCAATCGTGCTACATTCCTCATTGTGTGTCACCTCCACACATTTTTCGTATCGTATCATAAACCCAATCCGTGGATTCCGTTGCCTCTTTCAGACAGGCTTGCTTTTCAGCCTCGGACAGCTTTTCAGAAAGCGTCTGTATGATCTCCGGCGTCACGTTGGTCCTTCCCAGAGTTTTCAGCGCCTGGATCACCAGACTCGTCATGTAAGACAGGCCAGTGATTTCCTTGTTGGTCCTATGCTTAAATTCCAGCTTGGTGGAATTCCACTCATAGGTCTTATACGGACCGTCGCTGATGTAGGACCAGACCGCTGTTACCTGTGTAGAGAGACCCAACAGGTTCAGGGCCGTATTTCCACATGGGGCAATGGTCCAGTGGTAACACCGTGCCAATGCTTTGGCAACTGCATCCGGGTCGGCCGCTACATATTCATCAAGCAGTTTGCTGTACTTTGGCTTTTCGTAAATGCCTCTGATAATTCTGCGGATAATGCCAGATTGGTAAAGCCGCTTCAATCCTTGGCGAATTGTTGCGGTGTCCGCAATATCTGCAAAATCAGGAGCAACAAAAACTGCACCATCCTCAGCAGCAAGAATTCGCGCTCGTATTTTCTGCATATATCCATTGTCCACGACCGTGCTCTCCTTTCATGATATCACGAATATTATATACTATTCGTGACATGGTTTCAATACAAACATCGGAATTTTCACTTTATTATTTTCAAAATCTTGAGGTTTATTCGGAGAGCGTGATATAGCATAGGGTGCATATTCCGCAGGTGATGGTTGCACATGATGGTAAAGTCTTTCGTTTTTTCAACTCTGAATACAGCCATTACAAGACCTCCTTTCCTTTGAAAATGGGTATGAAAAAAGGGCATCCACTGGTTAAAGTGAAACGCCCACGGCAAGACAATATTGACTTTTCTTAAAGCTGAGACAGGATTTCTCCAATATCTCCATTGATACAAATGGACTTCTTTCTGATTTCGTCAGGCGCATACGCCTCTCCATAATTGAGACAGGCATAAGTGGCATCTTTCCAGTCATGAGCCATGCGCCAGAAACTGTACTTCACTATGGTTGGGGTGTTGTAGCCGACACCCAGCTCCAGAAAGAGAATTTTCTGCTCGCTTCGAGTTCGGAGAAAATTTTCGTACTGCTCCGCTGCCTTGTGCCAGCCTTCGTCCTCCACAAAGGTATCATCGCAGCGGAGATTCATGGTCATGGGCTTGCCGCAGTGAGGGCAGACGGGTAAAAGTTCTGTCGGTACTTTCATATTCTGCTGCCGCTTGACCATTTCACGAATCGCAGCTTCGTTATCAAAGGTTTCCTGACAGCACGGCTCACTGCACTGGAACAGGCCGTAATCGCCCTGCGTGTAAAACAGCCGCTTTTTATCAAAGCCTGCTTTCTGAAAACAGTGATCCACGTTGGTCGTGATAACGAAATAATCCTTGTCAGACACCAGCTTCAAAAGGTCATCGTAGACCGGTTTGGGGGCATCCATATAGCGGTTGATATAGATGTATCGGCTCCAATAGCTCCAATGCTCCTCCGGCATGGCAAAGGGATAAAAGCCGCCGGAATACATATCTTGGATGCCGTACTTTGCCGCAAAGTCGGAAAAGTATTTTTCAAACCGTTCGCCGGTGTAAACAAATCCGGCTGAGGTGGAAAGACCGGCTCCGGCACCGATCACCACGGCGTCACAGTCCTGCAATGCAGCTTTCAATCGCTCAATCTGCTCTGAGCAGCTTTTCGTATATGGCTTTGTCCAAATCCTTGAAAACATTGAAGATCACCTCCTTTACACTGGTATTTCTAAGTTATCAACCACCACTTCAAGTCAACATCATAAACTTAA
>NZ_QWGL01000040.1 GCF_003435375.1 Clostridium sp. AM34-11AC
ACATGGAATATCGTGATGGGCGTCTTTGATATGGCGCAGAGCGTAGTGGCGCAGGCGGCAGGGATTATCAATTCGGATGCGTCCATTGACATTTCCTCAGTTATGACCGATCTGGAACCGAGGCTGATGGAAATGGATCTGGGACCGCTGTTCGGACTGTGGTTCCAATCCCTCTTTATTGGCATTACTATGTGGGCGTTATATATCTGTATCTTTATCGTTATTTATGGCCGTATGATCGAAATCTACCTTGTGACTTCGGTGGCTCCCGTTCCAATGGCTGCAATGATGGGTAAAGAATGGGGCGGTATGGGACAGAACTACCTCCGATCCCTGCTGGCGCTGGGCTTTCAGGCGTTTCTCATTATCGTCTGCGTGGCAATTTATGCTGTGCTGGTGCAGAACATCGCTCTGGAAGATGACATCATCATGGCAATCTGGAGCTGCGTGGGCTACACCGTACTGCTGTGCTTTACGCTGTTCAAAACCGGCAGTCTCGCAAAATCAGTCTTTCAGGCGCACTAAAGGAGGGTTCTGTATGAAAAAATATCAAATCATTTACGCAGACCCGCCATGGAACTACAAAGTATATTCCAAGAAAGGATTGGGACGCAGTGCAGAAAGTCACTATCCGACCATGAGTATCGAGGATATTTGTGCGCTGCCAGTAGGCAACTTGGCGGATAAAGACTGTGCCTTGTTTTTATGGGTCACGATTCCATGTTTACTGGAAGGTCTCTCAGTTCTGAAGGCATGGGGATTTACCTATAAAACCGTCGGCTTTGTTTGGGTAAAGCAAAATCGAAAGGCAGATAGCTTGTTCTGGGGAATGGGATATTGGACGCGCTCCAATGTGGAACTTTGTATCCTCGCAACGAAAGGACATCCCAAGCGTATAAACGCAGCTGTTCATCAGGTCATTGTCTCTCACATTGAAGAACATTCAAAAAAACCGCAGGAAGCCAGAGAACGCATTGTCTCATTGATGGGTGATCTCCCGCGCATAGAACTGTTTGCTCGTCAATCCACACCCGGTTGGGATGTGTGGGGAAATGAAGTGGACAGCTCTATTTCATTCCCATAAAGGAGGTGGATAATATGGCTTATGTACCCGTACCCAAAGATTTAACCAAAGTCAAAACCAAGGTCATGTTCAATCTGACACGAAGGCAGCTGGTCTGCTTTACCGCCGGGGCGCTTGTAGGCGTACCGCTGTTCTTGTGGCTCCGTGAGCCTGCGGGAAACAGCATGGCTGCCATGTGTATGATGCTGGTCATGATGCCCTTCTTCCTGCTGGCAATGTATGAAAAGCATGGACAGCCCCTGGAAAAGATCGTCGGCAACATCCTCAAAGTAGCTGTGATCCGTCCCAAGCAGCGTCCCTACCAGACCAATAACTTTTATGCCGTATTAAAGCGGCAGGAAATGCTCGATAAGGAGGGGTATGACATTGTTCACCGCAATGAAAAGCTGGCTGCGCCGTCTGCTGGGAAACCCGGAAGAAAAGACCGTGCATCCGGTAAAGACAAAGAAAAAGCTGTCCCGCGCCGATAAGAAGCAGATCGAAGCGGCCATTGCCCGCGCCAACCGCACGGACAAAAAAGGAAAATCGGCACAGGACAGTATCCCCTATGAACGAATGTGGCCGGACGGGATCTGCCGCGTATCGGACAGCCACTACACAAAGACCATTCAGTTTCAGGACATCAACTATCAGCTCTCCCAAAATGAAGATAAGACCGCGATCTTTGAGGGCTGGTGTGATTTCCTCAATTATTTCGACAGCTCGATTCACTTCCAGCTGTCTTTTTTGAACCTTGCGGCATCGGAGGAGACCTTTGCCAACTCCATTTCCATTCCGCCCCAGGGGGATGCCTTTGACAGTATCCGTGAGGAATATACCACGATGCTGCAAAATCAGCTGGTCAGAGGCAACAACGGTCTCATCAAGACCAAATACCTGACCTTTGGTATCAACGCTGACAGCATCAAAGCCGCCAAGCCCCGTCTGGAGCGTATTGAGACCGATATACTCAATAACTTCAAGCGTCTTGGTGTAGCCGCCAGAACATTGGACGGTAAGGAAAGGCTTTCCCAGCTTCATGCGGTATTCCACATGGATGAACAGCTCCCGTTTCAGTTTGAATGGGACTGGCTGGCTCCTTCCGGCCTGTCCACGAAAGATTTTATTGCACCAAGCTCCTTTGAGTTCCGCACCGGCAAGCAGTTCCGTATGGGCAAGAAATACGGGGCTGTTTCTTTTTTGCAGATTTTAGCCCCAGAGCTGAATGACCGTCTGCTGGCTGATTTTCTGGATATGGAAAGCTCGCTCATTGTGAGTATGCACATTCAGTCGGTGGATCAGGTGAAAGCCATCAAAACGGTAAAGCGTAAGATTACCGATCTGGACCGCAGTAAGATTGAGGAACAGAAAAAAGCAGTCCGCGCCGGATACGACATGGACATCATTCCTTCTGACCTTGCCACCTACGGCAGCGAAGCGAAAAAGCTGTTGCAGGATTTGCAGAGCCGAAACGAGAGAATGTTCCTGGTCTCCTTTTTGGTGCTGAACACAGCGGACACCCCCCGTCAGCTTGGCAACAACATCTTTCAGGCAGGCTCTATTGCCCAGAAGTATAACTGCCAGCTGACCAGACTGGACTTCCAGCAGGAAGAAGGGCTGATGAGCTGTCTGCCCCTGGGACTCAATCAGATCGAGATTCAGCGAGGGCTGACCACCAGTTCCACAGCTATCTTTGTGCCCTTCACTACGCAGGAACTGTTCCAGAACGGGAAAGAAGCTCTGTACTACGGCATCAATGCTCTGTCCAACAACCTCATCATGGTGGATAGAAAGCTGCTGAAAAACCCCAACGGCCTGATTCTGGGTACGCCGGGTTCCGGTAAGTCCTTCAGCGCAAAACGAGAAATTGCCAACTGCTTTTTGCTTACCAATGATGATGTCATCATCTGTGACCCGGAAGCGGAGTACGCACCTCTGGTGGATCGTCTGCATGGGCAGGTCATCAAGATCTCGCCTACCTCAACCAACTACATCAATCCGATGGATCTGAACCTGGACTATTCGGATGATGAAAGCCCGCTGTCCCTCAAGTCTGACTTTATCCTCAGCTTGTGTGAGCTGATCGTGGGCGGTAAGGACGGATTGCAGCCGGTGCAGAAAACCATCATCGACCGTTGTGTGCGTCTGGTCTATCAGACCTACCTCAATGACCCGCGCCCGGAGAATATGCCCATACTGGAGGACCTATATAACCTGCTCCGTTCACAGGAGGAAAAGGAAGCCCAGTATATCGCCACGGCCCTTGAAATCTATGTAACCGGCTCCCTCAATGTGTTCAATCACCAGAGCAATGTGGACATCAATAACCGCATTGTCTGCTATGACATTAAGGAGCTGGGCAAGCAACTCAAGAAAATCGGTATGTTGGTGGTCCAGGATCAGGTGTGGAACCGCGTTACCATTAACCGCGCTGCCCACAAGTCCACCCGCTACTACATCGACGAGATGCACTTGCTTTTGAAGGAGGAACAGACCGCTGCTTATACGGTAGAAATCTGGAAGCGATTCAGAAAATGGGGCGGTATTCCGACAGGTATCACCCAGAATGTCAAAGACCTTTTGAGCAGCCGCGAGGTAGAGAACATCTTTGAAAACTCGGACTTCGTGTATATGCTCAACCAGGCAGGCGGAGACCGTCAGATACTTGCCAAGCAGCTGGGTATTTCCACACACCAATTATCTTATGTGACCCACTCCGGTGAGGGCGAGGGCCTGCTGTTTTATGGCTCTACAATCCTGCCTTTCGTGGATCACTTCCCGAAGAATACCGAGCTTTACCGCATTATGACCACCAAACCCCAGGAACTGAAAAAGGAGGATGAATAACTATGAAACAGAATATTTGCGAACTTGATACCATGATTTTTTTCCGTGAGGCATTGGAGGCTCACGAATTCATGTTGCTTCCGGTAATGGCCTCCGCTGTTGTTGAGTGTCGTACCGCTGACAAAGAACTCAAAACCTTGAATGAGGATGGCGAAATTGGTCTTGCCCGTCTCTTTTCGATTTGGGCGAATATGATGTGTGCCCCTGGTGCAGCAACCATTGTAGGGTGCAGACCTATCACAATGCTCTCTGAGATTCTGGCGCAAGTCCATGCGTATCTCACCGTGCATCCGCTATATGATCCGGAAGGTTTGGCCCTCTATGTGGAGCTGCACCACATGATGGATGCTATCCTAATGGGTGATTGGTTTGAATAAAGAGCCGCGCCTGCGCTTTACTGATGAGGAACGGTCGGACCCTGCACTGGAAAAGCCGATCCGCAAAACGGAGAAAGCTGCGGCCAGAGCAGATAAGGCGCAGGCCAATATCCCAAAGAAAAAGGTCAGGCAGACGGTCATCGACCCGGATACCGGAAAAAAGACCTCGAAGCTGACCTTTGAGGACAAGAAAAAGCCACCCTCCAAACTTTCTCAAGGGGTCAAGGAAGCTCCCGTCCATCTGGTTGCGGGCAAACTCCACAAAGAGATCCGGGAAACAGAACAGGACAATGTGGGCGTGGAAAGCGCCCACAAGTCCGAGGAAGCGGTGGAGACCGGCGCTTATCTGGTGCGGGAGGGCTATCACAGCCACAAGCTGAAGCCGTACCGCAAAGCAGCACAGGCAGAGCGCCAACTGGAAAAGGCAAATGTAAATGTTCTGTACCAGAAATCTTTGCAGGAAAATCCCCAGTTTGCCAGCAATCCACTTTCCCGCTGGCAGCAAAAGCAGGCCATCAAAAAGCAGTATGCCGCCGCCAAGCGCACCGGTCAGACTGCCGGAAATACCGCCCAGGCTGCGTCCAAAACCGGAAAAGCCGCAAGGACGGTAAAAGAAAAGGCACAGCAGGCAGGGGCATTCGTCATGCGCCACAAGAAGGGCTTCCTGATCGCAGGGGTTTTGTTCCTCATCGTCTGTATGCTGATGAATACCATGTCCTCCTGCTCTATGATGGCACAGAGTATTGGTTCTGTAATTTCCGGCACTACCTATCCATCGGATGACCCGGAAATGCTGGCGGTGGAGGCAGATTATGCAGACAGAGAAGCTCGGTTGCAGGAGAAAATCGACAACATCGAAAGCAGCCACCCAGGGTATGACGAGTATCGCTATAACCTGGATATGATTGGCCATGACCCCCATGAGCTGGCGGCAGTTCTCTCTGCTGTCTTGCAAGGCTATACACGCCACAGCGCACAGGCAGAGTTGAGTCGTGTGTTTGATGCACAGTATCAGCTCACGCTGAGAGAAGAAATTCAGATTCGCACTTACACTGACGAAGACGGGGATGAGCATGAATATGAATATCGTATTCTCCATGTAACTTTAACAAGCCGTTCCATTGCCTCTCTTGCGCCAGAACTACTGACTCCGGAGCAGATGGAGATGTACCAGGTCTACCGACAGACTATGGGCAATAAGCCGCTGTTATTTGGTGGCGGTTCCCCCGATACAGGTGTTTCTGAAGATTTGACTGGTGTTGAATTTATCAATGGCTCCCGCCCCGGCAATCCGCAGCTGGTGGAACTGGCGAAAAGTCAGGTGGGCAATGTGGGAGGACAACCTTATTGGAGCTGGTACGGCTTTGACTCCCGTGTGGAATGGTGTGCCTGCTTTGTATCATGGTGCTATGGTCAATCCGGTCGAACGGAACCACGCTTTGCTGGTTGTCAGTCTCAGGGTGTTCCGTGGTTCCAGTCTCATGGACAGTGGGGCGCACGAGGATATGAAAACATTGCCCCCGGTGATGCCATTTTCTTCGATTGGGGTCTGGATGGTTCCGCAGACCATGTGGGAATTGCTGTCGGCACCGATGGCAGCCGTGTTTATACCGTGGAGGGAAATTCCGGCGATGCCTGCAAGATCAAAAGTTATGACCTGAATTATCAGAGTATCAAGGGCTACGGCCTGATGAACTGGTAACAGAGATTTTTTAGAAGGAGTGATAGACGATGGCAAAGAACAAAATTGAACGCATTGACCAGGAGATTACAAAGGTCCGCGAGAAGATCGCAGAATATCAGGAAAAGCTCAAGGCGCTGGAGGCACAGAAAATCGAGGCAGAAAATCTGGAGATCGTCCAGATGGTGCGCGCTTTGCGTATGACCCCTGCCCAGCTGAGCGCCATGCTGTCCGGCGGCACAGTTTCCGGCAGTATGGTGGATGACAACAACGAACAGGAGGAAAACAGCTATGAGGAATAAACGATTGCTCCGAACACTTTCCGCCCTTTGCCTGACGCTGGTTCTGGCATCGGGCTTTACTGTTCCCGCTTTTGCCCAGGGCGCAGCGCCGCCCCCGGCAGAGGATACCTCCAATGACAGCAATGTGTTGGTGGAAGAAACGGAAAAAGCACCTCCGCTGACCCCGGAAGGCAACGCCGCTCTGGTGGATGATTTTGGGGGCAACAAGCAGCTCATTACCGTTACCACCAAAGCAGGCAACTATTTTTATATCCTGATCGACAGGGCCAACGAGGATAAAAAGACTGCTGTTCACTTTCTGAACCAGGTGGATGAAGCGGATCTGATGGCGCTGATGGAGGATGGAACAGCCAAAGAGGAGCCGCCTGCGGTGTGTAGCTGTTCGACAAAATGTGAAACAGGGACAGTCAATACGGCCTGCCCGGTCTGTGCAACCGATATGAGCAAATGTACGGGCAAAGCACCGGAACCTCCGGCAGAAACACCGGAGCCGGAAAAAGAGAAGCCTGCCGGACTGAACCCGGCTGCCCTGATCCTTCTGCTTGCTCTATTGGGCGGCGGTGGCGTATTTGCCTACTTGAAGCTCGTTAAGAATAAACCTAAGACCAAGGGCAATGACAGCCTGGACGATTATGATTATGGCGAGGAAGATTCCGAGGAATGGGAAACCGAGGATGAAGAAGTCCTTGAGGATGGTTTTGAGGGTTCTGACCCTAATGAGGAAAGCGATAGAACAGATTGAACTATTTGAGCGTAGCGTATTTCAAATCATTGCGGGATAAGGGACAGAGGACAGGGAGAAATTCCTGTCCTCTGCTGCTCTACTCACTCTCTTACTGCAAATCCACACCCAAAATCAGCAGCACATGGTCAAAGAAAGGAGGACCTCACAATGAACACATGGAACTGGTTATTACACTTTCTGATTATTTTTGATCTGGTCGCCTTCGGAATTTACTTTGGAGGAGACATTCTTTTCACTGCTATCAGCAAAGTTCAAAAAAAGTCAAAGAAGGACGATGACTTGGATCTTTATGATTTTGAAATTGAGACCGCACCCCAAAAGCGCTCTTTATGTGTGGACTCAATCCGAATGCTTTATTCTGGTGAGATAGATGAATTTGTGGAAAAGGAACTGTTGCCTGATGCAGCGGAGACCATGAACGCTTTATCTGAAGCTGAAAAAACAGCAGTTAGCCTGTTACTAAAAGCTTATATCGGTTTTTTGAGCGAAGAAGCAACGGTAGATGAACAAAGTTTTCCCATGGTTAAGGAACTGTTGTCTTATACACAGGGCAGCAAAGAAGATGGTGAAAAAGACGCCATAGATTGTCTGATGGAAGATACGGTCAGCAGAACCCACAGACATCGAGAATATTACAACAATTATCAACGCTATCAGCTGATGCAGGTGGATAAAGAGCGTGTGATTATGGCCTGCAATATCATAATCAATGATTTGATTGGCAGGTTGTACCGATATGATTATCACTTTGGCTATGACATTACACTTGCCTCAGAACACAGCATTGCAAAAAAACTGTCTGATGATTGGCAGGATGAATGGGAGGTTGAAGAATATGAAGCTGGTGATTGCTGAAAAACCATCCGTTGCCCAGAGTCTGGCTGCGGTGATCGGCGCAACTGCCCGTAAGGACGGGTATCTGGAGGGAAACGGCTGGCGTGTCAGCTGGTGCGTGGGCCATCTGGCCGGTCTTGCGGATGCAGACAGTTATGATCCCAAGTATGCCAAGTGGCGATATGATGACCTGCCTATTCTGCCGGAGCATTGGCAGATGGTAGTGGGAAAGGATAAGAAAAAGCAGTTTGATATTCTCAAAAAGCTGATGAACGCCTCGGATGTGGCGGAGGTAGTAAATGCCTGTGATGCCGGACGCGAGGGCGAGCTGATCTTCCGCAGCGTCTATGAGCTGGCAGGCTGCCAAAAGCCGATGAAAAGGCTCTGGATTTCTTCAATGGAGGACTTCGCCATAAGGGAGGGCTTTGCAAACCTGCGTCCAGGTGTAGATTATGATGGACTTCGGGATGCTGCTCTCTGCCGTGCCAAGGCCGACTGGCTGGTAGGGATCAATGCCACAAGGCTTTTTTCCGTGTTGTACCACCGCACCCTCAACATCGGGCGCGTGATGTCTCCAACGCTGGCGCTCATTGTCCAGCGAGAGGCTGAGATCGACACCTTTAAGCCGGTTCCCTTTTATACCGTGGCGCTGGAGCTGCCCGGTCTTACCGTATCCGGGGAGCGCATGAGTGACCGAGCAAGCGCAGAGCAGCTGAAAGAAGCCTGTCAGGGTGCAGCTGTCACAATTAAAAAAGTGGAGTGCAAGGAAAAGTCCGAAAAGCCGCCTGCCCTCTATGACCTGACTACTCTGCAAAGAGATGCCAACCGCCTGCTTGGATTTACAGCCCAGCAGACCCTGGACTATCTGCAAAGCCTGTATGAAAAGAAGCTCTGCACCTATCCCCGTACTGACAGCCGCTATCTGACCGGTGATATGGCAGACAGCCTGCCGGTGCTGGTCAATCTGGTTGCCAATGCTATGCCGTTTCGCAAAGGGATCGCCATTACCTGTGATCCGCAGACGGTCATCAACGATAAGAAAGTAACCGACCACCACGCAGTAATCCCTACCAGAAATCTCAAGGATGCAGACCTTTCTGCCCTTCCTGCGGGAGAAAAAGCGGTGATGGAGCTGGTGGCCCTGCGTCTGCTGTGTGCCGTAGCCCAGCCCCATATCTATTCGGAAACCGTTGTGATTGCCGACTGTGCCGGTGGGGAGTTTACCGCCAAAGGAAAAACAGTGAAGCACCCCGGATGGAAAGCACTGGAGGACGCTTACCGTGCCAAAATGAAGGATGCGGAGCCAAAAAAAGAGGGCGCAGAGAAAGCCCTGCCGGAGCTGACCGAAGGACAGACCCTTTCGGTTTCTGCGGCAATCGTCAAAGAAGGCAAAAGCAGTCCGCCCCAGCACTTTACGGATGTGATATTTTGTGAGCGTAAGGAGTGGATAGGAATTGAAGAAAGGAGTTCAGCATGAGAAGAAAAAAAGATAAAAGCAATGGCATTACTGCTTTGTATGAAAGACTGTCTCGTGATGATGATAATGCTGGAGAGAGTAACAGTATCGTTCATCAAAAGCAAATGCTTGAAGATTATGCTATAAAACATGGCTTTACGAATCTTGTTCATTTTACCGATGATGGTTGGAGTGGAGCGACCTTTGACAGACCTTCATGGAACAGACTTGTTGAAGGTGTTAAAAACGGAGAAATCACTGCCTGTATCTGCAAGGATATGTCCAGAATCGGCAGAGATCATCTGCAAGTAGGTTTTTTCACTGACATTCTGTTTAGAGAAAAGGAAGTTCGATTTATAGCAATCAATAATGGTATTGACAGTGACCGTCAAGAAACCAGTGAGTTTGCCCCTTTTCTGAATATCATGAATGAGTGGTTTGTCAGGGACACAAGTAAGAAAATTAAAGCTGTACTGAAATCCAGAGGTTCTTCCGGCAACGCTCATACAAGTAATATCCCACCATACGGCTATTTGAAAGACCCCGAAAACCCCGACCATTGGATTATTGATGAAGAAGCTGCTGAAGTAGTCCGCAGAATTTATCGCATGACTATTGAGGGAAAAGGACCTTATCAGATAGCAAGAGAACTTTCAGAAGAAAAAATAGAAAGACCGTCTTATTATCTTGGAAAAAAGGGACTTGGAAATCATGCAAGCAACTATGACAAAGAAAATCCGTATATGTGGCGAGGAAATCAGGTTACTACTCTGATTGCCCGACCAGAGTATATCGGAAAGACTGTCAACTTCAGGACATTCAAAAATTCCTATAAGGACAAAAAGACGAAAAGGGCAGACAAGGAAGATTGGGTGGTTTTTGATGATACACAAGAGCCTATTGTCGATGAAGAAACATGGCTGCTTGCTCAAAAGTTAAGACAGAATGTAAGAAAAGCAGATCCTATGGGCGAGCCTAATGTTCTGACCGGAAAGATTTACTGTGCTGATTGTGGTGCGCCGATGTATAATCACAGGCAGCGGAAAGGGCGAGAAAGAATATACTATACTGCCAAAGGCGAAAAAAGGACAAGTTATTCCAATCCGGCAGATTGTTATGAATGTTCCACTTATAATCTTGCTTATCAGAAGTATGATCGTCACTGTACTTGCCACCATATTTCAACAAAAGCACTTAAAAGCATCATTCTGAAAACCATACAGGAGACTTGCCATTATGTTTCTTTGAATGAGCAGGAGTTTGTCTATTCTCTGCAAGAAGAATCGGCGATGAAAGATATTGCTGTTTCTGAAACTGTAAAAAACCGCATTGAAAGAAATCAGAAGCGAGTTCACGAACTGGATATGCTTATCAGGAAAATCTATGAAGATAATGTGATTGGAAGATTGCCGGACAGACTTTTTCAGAGTATGCTTACTGATTATGAAAATGAGCAGAACGAGCTGAACAAGATTATTGAGACTGACACCGCTGATATGCAACGGATTATAGGCGGTCAAAATAATGTGGAGCGTTTTCTAAAGCTGGTCAAAAAGTATGAGAACATTACAGAACTTACTCCTGCCATGATAAATGAATTTATCGACAAAATTCTGGTTCACGAGCCACAAGGAAAAGGTGCAGACCGCACCACAGAGGTGGAGATATATCTTAACTATGTCGGGCAATTTCAAGTACCTGTGGAGCAGCATGAACCAACCGAGGAAGAAAGGATTGCTGCTGAAAAAGAGGCGGAACGACTTCGCAGAAAACGAGAATCCAATCGTAAGTATATGAAAAAGATTCGTGAGAAATCAAAAGAATTTGCGGAGCATGAGCGTATAGCAGAAGAAAAAAGCTCTGATAGCAATGTGTGTGTTGAACAGAACGCCACAAGCAAATCAAATCGGCAAAAAGTGAAAGGAGAAAAAATAGCATGACAGAATTGAAACCACGAATCCATGATGAAAGCAATGGTCTGGACTATGTTCTTGTGGGCGATTACTATGTGCCGGACTTGAAGCTGCCGGAGGAACACCGCCCTATCGGTATGTGGGGCAGACTGCACAGGACATATTTGGAGCAGTACCGCCCTGCAAGGTTATCTGCCCTCTGTTTATCCGGCGAACTGCATACTTACCTTGCTGACCTGAACGAACAGGCAGCGGAAAGGTGCAGCCTTATCATTGAGCAGATGAAACAAGCCGAGGGTGTGACCGAAACCATGAAAGCAGATAATCAGATGTTGTGGGTACAGTCCATAAACTCTATCCGTAACCGAGCCGAAGAAATCATCAGACAGGAAATGATTTACTGCTGATTTTATCAAGTCCAAAACCAACAATTTTATATCGTCAACGAAGCGACAGGTATTTCCTTATGAAGTGTCTGTCGCTTTTCATTTATCAAACTTTAAGGAGGAAAACACAATGAAGATGAACCGGAATGAAATGGAAGCCCTTTATGCCTTTGGCTGTCCGAACCTGAAAGCAACTGTCGAGCGTTTGCGTATGGTGGCTGCCCTTGCACCCGATCCGGTGGCGAAGAAGCTGTTTTATATGCTTTCCGTCAAGCTGAGTGCTGAGGGTGTTGAAAGGTGGTATCGTTGCTTTTACCGCAGGCTGAGGGTGTTGAAAAACCGTAGGGAGGGCTGCTATGACGAGACTGACAAAGATTGAGAAAGAAACAATCGTTCTCTTTAATGAGGGCGAGGACAAGGCAAATATCTACACCCACAACGCCGGATTGAAAAAGAGGTTGGCTGCTTTTGCTAAGAAGTACCCTGACCTTTGCCGACTGGAAAAATCCAATGTTCAAGGCGGTGTTTCTTATGAGCTGGCAAAGTCCCGTCTGTCTATCCGTTTCCTGCCGCCTTACAGTGAGGAACGCAGACAGAAAGCCAGTGAATATGCGAAAAAGCATGGGCTGAACAGCCAGCAGGGATAATGTGATAATCAGGGCTGATATGCGGTTAAAATGTCAGGTGCAGACCTGATGTTTTGACCGTTGCCTATCGCCTGTGAGGAAAGTATCGGGGACTATGGATTTTGCGGAAATGTGCGTTATAGGTAAGTAAAAAACTACTTGATAGAGCGTGAATTGAATTGTTCATATCGGTATGATATAATTTACTGAAATGAAGCAAGAAGGTGGACTTTTGTATGAAAAAATTTTTGAAAATATTGCTAATCATTGTAGGAATAGTTTTTTTGATTTTTGCAGCGCTGATATGTATTGGACTGTTTGTTGATTATGATGACCATATTGAAAATGGTCGTTATACTTATGTTCCGGAAGATGACAATAAAGACAATGCATATGTCGAATTCAATTTGAGTGATTACGATAAAAAGGATTCTGAACTCATATATTATAGTTCTGTCGAAGAAGCTATTTTGAATTCTCCTTTGAATGCTGAAAATGAAGAATTTTCTGTTCCAGAAGATTTTCTTAATCATGTTGATGAAATATTGCATATATGGAATGGCAAACAGTATGATACTATTTTCTATCGGGCAGGAAGCGATAACGATCCCGTTCAAGGTTTTGTGATGGCACGCTGCAAAAAACAGGTGGAGGAAGCAAGTGTACAATATGCGTTTGTAAATGCTACACCAGCTACCACTACACCAGATACCACTTATGGGGGAGACTTCAAAAAATTTATCCATTTATCTTTAACAATAAGTGATATTCAACAAGACTTAAATCCAAATTATCCGGATACCAGATTCGTTTTTGGCTATGCACATGATAAAGAAATTTACTCATTAGAAGTAGAAGGTCAAAAGCCAGATGGGATTATAGAATATGAAGAATATGGTAGAACGATGTATATGTGGTATTATAACGATTTGAAAAGCAATAAAAGAGGCGATTGTCTGAGCTACTCAGTAGATGTGCCAGAGTAATTTTTCAAATTGGCTAATCTGCCACAACTGAATATGAACGTTAAGGTCAGATGAAGAAACCGATGTATTGAGCGTAAAGCGATCATGCGTCGGTTTTTCTTTTTGCAAAATAGTCCGGTGGACTGTTTTGTAAAACCGAAGGAACTGACGGAGCTTGGGACGGGGCGAAGTCAGTTTGTTCGGGCGGGAGTACGGAGGGTGCAACCCTTTGTGCATGGGTACAGGGAATGCAATATCCCTGTGCAGGTCAAGGGCGGCAGCCTTGCCCAGTTAAGTGGCGTTTCGCCACTTAGTACTGGGTATTACTTGACGCAGAAAGCCGCAAGGAATCAGCTTCGCTGCCCTTCTCCCCTGTCGGGGAAATCAAAAAGAAAAGGAGGAACTCATGTGAAATTAACAAGACACAATGGACGAGCCGGAAAGAATGGCGTTTATAATCCGAAGCACAATGACCGCAGTTTTGACATTGCCAACAGCGAACACATTGACGAAGAACGAGCCAAACAAAATCTCTATTGGGACTGTTACAATGGCTTCCGCAATTTCAAAAATCCCGAAAAGGAAAATGAGCTGTCTGCCACTTTTGAAGATGTGGAACAGCTTTTTTATCGTCAGCGGTATCGTGATTTTGTGACCGGACAGAACGAAAGAAATGTGAAGAACCGACACCCTGAAAGAAATAAGGAAACCGGAGATTTACTCAAAAGCAAAAAGACCTGTCCAGAGGAAACGGTCTATCAGATTGGAACGCTTGATAATCATGTTCCACCGGAATTGCTCATTGAGATCGTCACAGAATTTATGGAAATCGTAAATGAGCGTTTCGGTTCTCATGTCCATATCCTGAATTGGGCTCTGCACTTGGATGAAAGTACCCCTCATATTCACGAGCGTCATGTGTTCGACTGTGAAAATCAATATGGGGAGATTGCCCCACAACAGGAAAAGGCTTTGGAAGCACTGGGGTTTGAACTGCCGGAACCGGAGAAGCCTGTCGGAAGAAAAAATAACCGCAAGATGACTTTCGATTCAGCTTGCCGAGTGCTGCTGTTTGATGTGGCGAAAAAGCATGGCTTACAACTGGAAGAAGAACCGGAATATGGTGGTCGTGCATATCTGGAAAAACAGGACTATATTCTTTTCAAGCAAAAGGAGCAACTGGCAGCACAGGAGCAAAAGCTGGAAGAACTCACGATGAAGATTGAGGATGTGGAAGCTCTGGTGGACGAGGTTGCCGATATTGCCTATGACAAGGCGGTTGAGGTCGTTGCTGATACTGTGAAACTGGAAACGCACAAGGAGGATATTAAGCTGGTGGAGCAGTCTAAGGCATGGGTTCTCTCCCCTGAGCGTAAGGCTTCAAAGAAAGAAATCGAGTATGCAACGAAACGATTGGATGGCGTGATTGCCAGAATCACAAACGCTATGAAATCAACCATTCAGAAAATTCAAACCACGCTGATGAAACCGGAGGTCAAAAAAGCCGGAACGGAGCAAATCAAGAAGAAAGCCAAAAGTTCCATTATAGAGCAGTTGAGCCGAAAAAAGAAAGAAATGGCAGAGCGTGAAGTCAGCCGGACACTTCCGGCGAAAAGCAAAAAACAGGATATGGAACTCTAAAGCACTTGCTGTTTTCACTTTGAAAATGACAGGTGCTTTTGCTTTAGGAAGCAAGAAAATATCTTCCATTCTTTAGGTTGATGAAGTATAATGATAGTAAGAAATTTTTTGTAATGACCTTAATCCAATAAGTGATTTTGCAATTATCAAGTAAAGGATGTAATTATATGAAGAAAGTACTGTTGCTTTTCAGTGTGATTATTATACTCGGTTTAACAGGCTGCTCTAACAAATATTTCAATGACTGGTTTAGCTCTGAACAAAATGAAACGGATAAGATGTGTCAACAAATTATCGAGGCATGTAAGCAACAGGATTCAGAGAAACTCAAATCTCTATTTTCCGAAGAAAGCAAAAAGAACATTGAGAATTTAGACACTGAAATCTCTGCTTTTTTCGATTATATTGAGGGCAGTATCCAAAGTTTTGAGGGCGATTGTGCATCATCAAGTGAAAGCAACTATGGTAAAAGGAAAACGGAATTGGATGGTATGTATCTCATATTGACAGAGAAGGAACGGTATTGTATGAATTTTTATATGTATAGTGAGGATGATGAAAATGCCCAAAATGTGGGGATATATAAAATTGAAATTGCATTAGAGAGCGAAGTGGCTGAGGATAATTTTATATGGGATAATCCCCCAAACGGTATTTTTGTTGGAGGACAAAATTGATTTTTGTTATGAGAGAACATTAAAGTATAAATTTCGGATGGTATAAGAAAAACTGACTACAATTAAATCTTCACAGCTTTACTAAGCAAGAGATCCGAATGATATGCTCCCTTCATGATGACAGTTTGTTTTTTCACTGTCTCTCATAAAGGGAGCATATCAGAAAAGGTCTCCTGCTTTTTTTCCCAAAAACTGAATATGGAACTCTAAGGCACTTGCTGTTTTCGTTTTGAAAATGACAGGTGCTTTTGCTTTAGGGAGCAAGAAAATATCTTCCATTCTTTAGGTTGATGAAGTATAATGTAAGCAACAAACTTGAAGTTTAAGGGAATGATATTATGGATTTTGCTATATTTAGATTGTTTATAAGAGTTTCATTATTTGTTATAGCTTTAATTGCTTGCATTATCTATCTAATTAAAAAAAGAAAACTTATCTATTCGATATTTTTTGATAAAGAAGCGATAAAAAAAGAATATACTGGAAAAAATGATATAATATTTCTTCGATTGGCTAATACCATTCTTGTTATAGTAGCTATTCTTTTAATCTTATATTTGAAAGATTTTGTTTTAGATATGCCTTACATCATAAACAAACAGTATAGTTATGCAGAAGGATATGTAACTGAACAATCTCATGGTGGTGCAGATATATCTTCTGAAAGAAGAAGTATTTTTCTATATGATAAAGTTAAAGATGATGAAATCGAAATCACAGTATTTTCAAGGTATGTTGATAAAAATACTTATTTAAAGGTACAATATCTTCCGCATACGAAATATGGTGCTATTGTAGAAAATAAATAATTCATTCTAAAAAGAAAAATCCCAGTTTGTATAACTGGCAACCCAACCACAATTAAATCTTCACAGCTTTGCTAAGCAGGAAATCTGAAAAGGTCTCCTGCTTTTTTGCACCTAAAATTAAATATGGAACTTTAAGGCACTTGCTATTTTCGTTTTGAAAATGACAGGTGCTTTTTTCGTTTCAGGAAAGGAGTCACATGAATGTATTTGAAATTGTAAAAGAAAATGTTACTGCCCGACAAGCCGCAGAAGCCTATGGCTTGAAAGTGGGTCGCACAGGTATGGCGTGCTGTCCGTTTCACTCGGATATGTCCCCCAGTATGAAGCTGGATGAACGCTATTACTGTTTTGGCTGCGGAGCAACCGGAGACGCTGTTGATCTCACAGCGAAGCTATTCGGTATCGGGCTGAGGGAAGCTGCTGTCAAACTTGCTGAAGATTTTGGTCTTAACTATGACAGCCGACAAAAGCCCAGTGTCCGCCCTCGTATTCGTGAGCCGACACCGGAGCAGAAATATCAAAAAGAAGAAAATCATTGCTACAAGGTGCTGACGGATTATTTTCATCTTCTTAGAGAATGGGAAAAGAAATACGCTCCTAAACAGCCGGATGAGGAATGGAATCCTCTGTTTGCAGAAGCACTGTATAAGAAGAACTATATCGAATATCTGCTTGATATTCTTCTGTATGGTTCATTGGAGGAACGAAAAGCACTTGTGGCAGAACAGAGAAAGGAGGTGTTGAAACTTGAACAACGAATTGCAGAACTGTCAGCAGACAGAACCATGCACAGTAGAAGAAATCCGAAACAGCTTAGAGCAGAGCGAGAAAGGTAAGGTTTATAATACTGCCGCAAATTATAAGCGTGTTCTGCAATATGACCCACTTTTGAAAGGAGCTATCCGAAAAAATCTTCTGACCGAAAGAATCGACATTGTGAAGCCCCTCGGTTGGTATCGTGACAGCCCGACATTGACGGATGTGGATGTGAAATATCTGCTCCTATATTTTGAAGAAAACTATGGATTGACCGTAGAAAAGAAAATCATAGACGCAGTTGCGGTTATTGCCAACGAAAACCGTTACCACCCTGTCTGCGATTTTCTCAATGCCCTACACTGGGACGGAACGGAACGCATACGCTTCTGTCTGCACCGCTTTCTCGGTTCTGATACAGATGATTACACCTATGAAGCATTGAAGTTGTTTCTGTTGGGTGCTATCTCACGAGCCTTTAAGCCGGGGTGCAAATTTGAGGTAATGCTCTGTCTTGTAGGCGGTCAGGGAGCCGGAAAGTCCTCTTTCTTCCGTTTGCTTGCGGTCAATGATGATTGGTTCTCTGATGACTTGAAGAAGCTGGATGATGAAAATGTGTACCGCAAAATGCAGGGGCATTGGATTATTGAAATGTCGGAAATGATTGCAACCGCCAACGCTAAGAGCATTGAAGAAATCAAGTCCTTTCTGAGCCGCCAAAAGGAAACCTATAAGATACCCTATGAAACACATCCGGCAGACAGAAAACGACAATGTGTGTTTGGAGGTTCTTCCAATACCCTTGACTTTCTTCCCCTCGACCGAACAGGCAACCGCCGCTTCGTTCCGGTTATGGTCTATCCTGAAAGGGCTGAGGTTCATATTTTGGCAGATGAACAGGCTTCAAGAGAGTATATCAATCAGATGTGGGCAGAAGCTATGGAGATTTACAGAAGCGGAAATTTCCGTCTGAGATTCAGTCCGGCTATGAACGCTTATCTGAAAGCCCACCAAAAGGACTTTATGCCGGAGGACACAAAGGCAGGACAGATTTTAGACTATTTGGAACGCTATTCCGGCAGCATGGTCTGTTCCAAACAGCTTTATAAGGAAGCACTGGGGCATGATTATGACGAACCGAAACAATGGGAACTGCGAGAGATCAACGACATTATGAATAACGCTGTCACAGGCTGGAGGGCGTTCAGCAATCCTAGGTATTTTCCAGAGCCTTACCGCAGACAAAAAGGCTGGGAGCGTATCAGGAACGACAACGAGCCTGACAACAGCATGGATGGTTTTCAAGAAATCCCGACAGAGGAAATGGAACAGTTAGGGCTTCCGGAAGAATGGTTGAAGCAAAAATAAAAGCTCGTTGTCGCTTCGGTTGTCGAGCCGGTTGTCGGTCTGGTTGTCGGGCAAAAATCCCGAAAGCCTTGATATTGCGGCACTTTTCCCTCTCTGACAACCATGACAACCAATATTATAAAGAAAAAGGAAATAGTAAAAAGATAGTATCGCCCGATAAAGAAAAAAGGTTTTCTGATGTCCGTTGTCGGAACTTCGTTGTCAGACCTTTCCTTGTCGGGCTTTTTTCATTCAAGGAGGAATATCGTATGACAAATATTGTGAACAGTACACTACCCACCCCAAATAACCATTCGGAGAAAAACAAACCGGATGGAGTTTTTGTGATTAAGCAAGGCAAAACAAATTATAAAGTCAAAGTGTTTTTTGACCATAGTAGCGGTTTGACTGCTGAGGACAGATTGAAACGCATTATTCAGGCAGAAGCAGAGAGAGAATCTGCGTAAGTAATATAAAAAATATCCACGCACCCCCTTGACAAAAGCTTTCAGAGGACACCCTATTGTCCGCGATGGAGACTGCCGGAAAAGAAGATATGCCGGAGGATGCCGAACGAAAAGGTCTGGGGACACCGGCCACCCGTGCCGGTATTTTGGAAAAGCTGGTATCTGCCGGTTTTCTGGAACGAAAAAAGAGCAGGAAAACGGTGCAGCTTCTCCCTTCCCACGATGCAGTTTCCCTTATCACCGTTCTGCCGGAACAGCTGCAATCGCCGCTTTTGACTGCCGAGTGGGAGTACCGCCTGGGCGAGATCGAGCGCGGGCAGCTTGCCCCGGAGGAGTTTTTGGACGGGATCAGCACCATGTTGGGAGACCTGGTGGGAACTTATCAGGTCATCAAGGGAACCGAGTACCTGTTCTCCCCGCCCCGTGAGGTGGTAGGCAAATGCCCCCGCTGCGGCGGTGAAGTTGCAGAACTGCAAAAAGGCTTCTTCTGTCAGAATGATTCTTGCAAATTTGCAATCTGGAAAAATAACAAATGGTGGGCTGCCAAGAAAAAACAGCCGACCAAGGCTGTGGTGTCTGCACTGCTGAAAGATGGCCGTGTCCGTGTAACGGGCCTATATTCGGAGAAAACCGGCAAGACCTACGATGCCACTGTGGTTTTGGAGGACGATGGACAGTATGCCAATTTCAAGCTGGAATTTGACCAGCGGAAAGGAGGCAGCCGATGAAGCTCTCTTTAGTGGAACGGGAAACCATTCTCCTCTATAACCAGGCAGAACCAATGGCTGAGGTCTACACCCACGATCCCCGCCTGATGGAGAAACTGGAACTGCTGGCAAAAAAGCACCCCGACCAGATCACCCGAAAGGATGCCCATAACTTTACCGTCCCCAAGCGGTGTGTATCAGTCAGGGAGCCATACAGCGCAGAACGCCGCAAAGCTGCCAGTGAGCGTGCGAAAGCTGCCGGATACCAGCCCCCTGTGAGAAAGGCCGGCAGTTAAAGGCACATGGCAGAGAATGTATTTGAAGCAGTCAAGCAGTCGGTCAGCACCAGAGAAGCGGCAGAGTTTTATGGGATAAAAGTCAGGCGAAATGGCATGGCCTGCTGTCCTTTTCACGATGATAAGAACCCCAGCATGAAGGTAGACCAGCGATTCCACTGCTTTGGCTGCGGTGAAGATGGGGATGTGATCGACTTTACCGCAAAGCTCTTTGACCTCTCCTCAAAAGAAGCGGCGGAGAAACTGGCACAGGACTTTGGCCTGATCTATGACAGTCAGGCCCCTCCCCGCAGGAGGTATGTCCGGCAGAAAAACGAGGCACAGAAATTTCGGGAGGACCGGCAGCGGTGTTATCGCGTACTGTCCGATTACTACTATCTGCTGAAAAAATGGGAGGCCGACAATTCTCCCCGGACACCGGAGGAAGAACCGCACCCCCGTTTTGTGGAAGCAATCCAGAAAAAAACCTATGTAGAGTACCTGTTGGACCTTTTTCTTTATGAAAGTGAAGAAGAACAAAAGGCATGGATTGCAGAACACACAGCAGAAATCACACACTTGGAAAGGAGATTGAAAATCATGGCTGAGAACAAACCCACCAACCGAGAGCGGCTAAGGGAAATCACAGATGGCATCGAGCAGGGGATCAAAGAACTGTTTGAGAGTGAAAAGTATATGCGCTATCTGTCCGTCATGTCCCGCTTCCACCGCTATTCGGTAAACAACACCATGCTCATCTATATGCA
>NZ_QWGL01000041.1 GCF_003435375.1 Clostridium sp. AM34-11AC
AGGGGAGTTGAATAGGCGAAGCCTATTTTTGATATTAGGGCATTCCATTAGGAGTGCCTTTTTCAATTCACTTTAGAAGGAGGTCATACAATGACAAACACAGCGTTAGGAGCAGGAGCTGAAAAAGCCCAAGAAATTATTTTTATCAGCGAAGCACATGAGAAATTCTACTACGAGAAATTAAAAGAAGTAAGGTATCAGGATGTGTACCACAAGGCACTTTGCTACTGTCTTGGCATTAACGATGATACCAGAAGAAATGCGAACCGCATTTATGATTTTAAAACAGGCTGTGTAAAAACAGAATGTTTGCATGAAGGCTGGCAGACCAGCGGAAGCGTGAAAGTAGTCAGAATGGCATTTAATTTATATTGCAATGCCACACCAAGCGTGGATGATTACACGGACGCAGAGGAGCAGATTAACGAGTGCAGGCAGTACACAGTGGAAGAATTGTTTTGCTGTGCCTATGCACCATATTTTTGGCAGGCAATACAAATCCGGTATCCGGAGTATGCAACCTATAACCGGAAACTGTATGCCCTGTTTGGAGGAGCAGATTGATGTTAAAAGTTCGATTGATGGGAACAAAGAATGATATTAAATGGTTTGGGAAGATTTTGCAAAGAAATTCCAAAATCGAAGTGACAGAGTTTTCAGATTTATACCCGAATAAAGGGACAAAGAAGTTTTACAGAGCGTATGTAGAAGTGAAAAAGACTAATGTAGCAGAAAGTTAGCAGAGAGTAAAGGAGAATGTATCATGTGTAAAATAATAGCAATCGCAAATCAGAAAGGTGGAGTCGGAAAGACCACCACAACAAGTAATTTGGGAATAGGATTAGCAAAGCAGGGAAAGAGAGTTCTGCTTGTAGATGCCGATGCACAGGGCAGTTTGACTGCAAGTTTGGGATTTACAGAGCCGGACAAGCTGGAGGAAACTCTTGCGACTGTGATGGCGAATATCATCAATGATGTGGAAATGGAAGATGATTACGGGATTTTAAGGCATGAGGAAGGAATTGACCTTATGCCCGGCAATATCGAATTATCCGGTCTGGAGGTATCCTTGGTAAATGTCATAAGCAGGGAGCTTGTGATGCGTTCCTACATAGAGCAGGTGAAAGAGCGATATGATTATATCCTGATTGATTGTATGCCTTCACTTGGCATGATAACCATAAATGCATTTGCCTGTGCAGACAGTATCTTAATTCCGGTACAGGCGGCATATCTGCCAGTGAAGGGGTTGGAACAGCTTATCAAGACCATTGGTAAGGTGAAACGACAGATTAACCCGAAGCTGTCTATTGAGGGCATATTGTTGACCATGGTTGACAGCAGGACAAATTATGCAAAGGACATTAGTGCATTACTGATTGAGAATTATGGCAGCAAAGTAAGAATATTTGAGAATAGCATTCCGATTTCCGTAAGAGCTGCCGAGATTTCGGCAGAGGGTGTCAGCATCTATCAGCACGACCCGAAGGGAAAAGTGGCAAGTGCCTATCAGTCATTGACGGAGGAGGTGCTTGGCAATGAGTAAGGCAGGAAGTGCGGCAAAGGTAAAGTTAAACAGTTTTGATGATTTATTCGGTGCTTCTGATATGACAGCGGGCACCGATCAGGTACAGGAGATACCTCTTTCAGAGCTTTATGAGTTCAAAGGACACCCTTTTAAGGTGCTGGATGATGAAAAGATGCAGGAAACAGTGGAGAGCATCAGAAACTATGGTGTACTTATGCCCGGTATTGCAAGACCAAGGGCAGAGGGCGGTTATGAGATAATCGCTGGACACCGCAGAAAACATGGCTGTGAGCTTGCAGGTCTTTCCACCATGCCTATGTTTATCAGAGATTACAATGATGATGAAGCTACAGTGATTATGGTGGATACCAATATCCAGAGGGAAGATATTCTCCCAAGTGAAAAGGCAAGAGCCTATTCCATGAAGTATGAAGCCATGAAGCATCAGGGAAAAAAGGGAAAAGGAAGCAGCCTTGATGAAGTGGGAGAAGCAGCCGGAGAGAGTGGCAAGACGGTTCAGCGTTATATATGGCTTGCCCGTCTGTCAGATGAATTGCTGGATATGGTTGATAAGAAAAAAATCGGTCTGGTACAGGGTGTTGACATATCCTTTCTGACAGAGCAGGGACAGGAATGGGTGCAGGGCATTCTTGAAGAAACGGGAGCATCTATATCGACTACCCAATCATCAAAGTTAAAGGAATATGGGAAAAACGGCGAGCTGACTCTGCCAATGGTAAAACTTATATTGGTAGAGGAAAAGCCAAAGGAAAGAAAAGTTACAATTAAGGCTGATAAAATCAGCAGATATTTTACGGAGGATTATTCCAGTGAGGATATAGAAAACATTATCTATCAGCTATTGGAAGAATGGCAAAGTAAGCAGTAAAGGAGGCACGGTAAAGTGGGCGATACAATAAACTTTGATTATTATTACGGAATTGAAGCAGAGCAGTTCTCTTTTTATCGTGTTCCCCGGCTTTTGATTAAAGACGAGAGATTTAAGGGGCTTAGTAGTGATGCTAAGCTCCTCTATGGGCTGATGCTTGACAGGATGTCATTATCCATGAAAAACGGCTGGCTGGATGATGAAAGCAGGGCGTACATTATTTATACGGTGGATGCTATTATGGAAGATTTGGGATGTGCAAAGGCAACCTGCATTAAGATTATGAAAGAGCTTGATACCGAAAACGGAATCGGTCTGATTGAAAAGAAACGCCGTGGACTTGGGAAGCCGGACATAATTTATGTGAAGAATTTTTCTACAATTACTGATGCAAAGACAGAGGAAAAGACCGATAATGCTGATAAATCCACAGAAGTTCAAAAACTGAACCTCAAGAAGTCTAATATGCATACTTCCAGAAGTTCAGAAATTGAACTTCAAGAGGTTCAGGATTTAGAACACCAGAAGTTCACAATGCAGACTTCAAGAGGTTCAGAAAGTGAACTTGCAGAAGTTCATAAAGCAGACTCTATTTATACTAACTATAATCAAACTAACCAGAGTTATACTGATATAAGTTATACCAATCCTATCAATCAATCTGGTAATGAGAGTAAGTCGGAAAAAAGGATTGATTTGATGGATGATGTCAATGCATACATAGAACTGATTAAGGATAACATCGAATATGAGCATCACATGAAGTACGATGACTGGCAGAACAAGGCTTTGTATGAGGAGCTCTTTGAGGTTATCTGTGAGGTTGTATGCGTAAAGCGTACAACAATCCGGATTGCAGGGGAGGATTATCCTTATGAGCTTGTAAAATCTAAATTCCTGAAGCTGAACAGTGGACATCTGGAGTATGTGATTGGCTGTATGCACGATACGAATACGAAAATAACAAATATCAAGGCATATATGGTTACTGCTCTTTATAACGCACCCTCAACGATAAACCATTATTATCAGCAGGAAGTGCAGCACGATATGTACGGAGGTGGCTGGCATGAAAAAGGCATTGTTTAAAATAATTCTTCCGGTATGCGTTCTTGTTCTGTGGATGATTACCTGTTATCAGGTTTGCAATAAAGCAGAAGGGTTTGATTATTTCCTTTATTGGATTTTGGTAGGATGCCCCTACGGTATCAGAAAAATGTGTATGTTTCTTGTGCCGAAGAATTTTGGAATTGCAGGAAGTATGGGAATACTGGCACTGAATTGTATCGTTGGAGGTCTGATTGGTGGTATTATTGTTCTTGTGAGGATTATCGTTATATTTACGGAGATAATAAAAGTAATAGCAGGACACTTCTGGACACAATGTCCAAAGGTGTAAAAGAAAAAAGAGCAACAAAAAAGGCATTGTCAATCAATCATGAACAATACCTCTACTTGTCATCTGGAACATATTCCATAATATCTTCAATCCGGCAGTCAAGTATCTGACATAGCCTGTTCAGAATAATGGTCTTTACTACCATATTTTGCCGGAGTCGCTGAAGCTGTGCTTTGTCAATGCCGTAATCTTTAATGAGCTGATACTGACTGATGTTCTTAGCCTTAAGCGTTTGCCAAAGTGGATCATATTTAATCATATAGGCAACTCCTTTCCTACCTTGTATTTTAATGGCAGGGAACTTATAATAATATGGTGCGTGTAAGCACCATAAAGTATGTAAATGGTAAAGACAATAATGGTTTATTTCTGGAGATTGAGGATATAGATGCAGGTAGTGTGGTTTTGAAACAGGAGGATGGTTAATCGTGAAAGAAAAATACATTACAGACGATGAAAGGGAGAAATGCAGAAAAGTTGCAGATGCTTTTGCAGAGCTGTATGAGATTGAAAATATACTTGTTGTGGATGCTGGAAGATATGGTTTTGTCAAGTTACAGTATTATAGACCACCGCAAGGTTTTGAAGATGCAATTACCTTTACGGATAGCCGGAGCATGTTTGAAAACTTGTGGGAGGAATGGTTTGACACGCAGCTGTTCCTTCTGGCAAAAGGAACACCAATGGCAGGAATGGGATATAATGAGATATTCCAGTGTCTGCCAAAGGAGAAACAAGAGGAACTTATGAATAGAAAAGCCGGATTTGCAAAAACGGCAGGAATAGAATAATCAGGTAACAGCGTTAGGGCAGTTATGAGTGAAATACTTGTAGCTGCTTTTTTTGTGCTTTTGGACACGATGTCCAGAAGCGGGAAGGAGAGATATATAGATGGAATCAATGAGAGATATTAACAGGGTAATGGAGCGTGAGATAGCGAAGGGGAGCTGCCCTTTGAAGCTGGATCATATTGAATTTGGAGATTATTCGTATCAGGAGATAACATCAAAGGAGAAACTGCTGGAGGTATTATCGTATTTGTTACGGATAGGTGATTACAAGCAGTATGCCGGAAAGACTATCCTTAATAATGTTTATATGGACCTGCGAGGGAAAAAACCCGTATTTAAGAGAACCAAGACAGCTATGGAAAGAAATAATATATTTGCAACAATCAGAAGGTATGCAAAGAAGCTAAAGCCGCAGTATAATGGAGATGTATATTTGGAAACGGTCAGATGTTATTTTGATATACCGCAAGAAAATCTGGAAAAGTGCCGATATACATATCAGGGGAACGAAACATACGCCTTTCTGATGTCGGATAAATATATCATGGCACTATATACGCATTGTCTGGTGGCAAGAAAAGAAGCTGCTGTGCAGGATTGGCAGGTGGAAGGTTTTACTGAAAAAGAATATGAAATGGTAAGACTGGAGAATGTGGGTGATGTTTTGTTTCAGGCATTGATGCTGGATGATGTAAAGATAAAAGATGGAATGATGTATGCAGATTTTTTATCGGTGATTTTAGATAATATTGTTGATAATTATTAAAAAGTTATGCGTTACGAAAGGGAGAGAAAAAAATATGGGTGAACCAAAATGTATTTATTGTGGAACTTCCAAAGATTTGTCTGATTCAGATATTATACCAGATGCATTAACCGCATCAAGGATAATAAACAAGTGTGTGTGTCATGTGGAGCATAATAGTGGAATGACAAAAAAATTTGAATCAGAGGTGGCTGAGAAATTAGCCTTTCTATTGAATTATTTAAATATTAAATCGAAAAAAAGTAATCATTTTCCGACTTATGAAGCAGATTATGTGATTGCAGGGATACGATATCATGATAAAAAGGTGGTCAAAGAACATGATTTTATAAACAAGAAAATTCTGTGGAGTGAGAATAATGAGTCAGCATTTGGACCGTATGAAAAGATTGAACAGATAGCAAAATCAAAAAAGACTAATAAAGGCGATATTGAACAAATAGATATAAATACTCAAGTGATAGAATCACATATTCCACTTAAGTATGAGGTCTTTTTTAGTGAAGCGATGCATAGGCAAGTGGCGAAGATCGCATATGAATGGTATTGTCTGAAAAATAAAGTGGAAGATAAATACGAGGATTTTTCAGATATAATAGCCTATATTCTAGACGGTGGCAATGACCAAGTTGTAAAAATGGTCACAGATAAAATGCTACTCGACAAATTTAGCGAATTTTGTCATGATGGAAGTCATGCTATGTTAGCTTATATTGATAATCAAGGTGGCATTAGTGTATTAGTGGATATTTTTGGAGTTGCAGTATATGATATAAAGGTATGTAAACATATACCAACATTTTGTGAGAATAATTGCATATTGCAAAAGATTAACATTGATGGTTCAGGAAATAGAGAGCGTGAATGTTTATGTGTTCATGACTATAATGATATTGTTTCAGACATGATTAATGGAATGAGTGAGAGTACTGATTTTCCGGCACAGGAAATTGGGGGATTGCAATGTCATGTAATGATGCCCCAAAATCAACATATTAACTATAATCTCTTTGTTTTAGATATTCTTCATATATTGGGTAAAGGAGTGGCAGGAATTCATGGTGGTAATCAATATGTGGTTGATTTTGTACTAAATCAATTACAAGACTTATTAAATACGGATGTCATTCATAAGAGAGGGCTTAAAAGATTTGTTGAGGACAATATTGGAAGTGATGAAATAAAGATAAATGGAGAAAATATAGGAGAACATAGCATCTTTTACTATTACATTCTTTATAAATTTGGGGAAAGTGAAATTCAAACTTTAGATGATAAAGTTGTTGAACAGTTCATTATCAATCTATTTAATACAAGGAAGATTGATTCAAGAGAAGTGAATATGAGGGAAAAGCTTGAAGAAATGTTACGTGAAGAAAAGTATAGTGAATTGATTAAGTTGGGGGCATGTAAAATAAGAAATTGGTAATCAAAATTTCAAAGTAAGTTTGAAGTTGCTGATTTGAAACAGATTATAAAAGAAACAGCGTCAGGGCAGTTATAAGTCGAGAGATTTGTAGCTGCCTTTTTTTATTGCTTTTGGACACGATGTCCAGAAGCGGAAAGGAGAATTATGAGGTATTTATTACATCGGCTGTATGTTCCGCCTTAGCGAAGCATACGCACAGGAAGATGCAGATCGGAGGTACTTATGCAAGAGGAAGTAACGCAGAAAACAATCGCTCTTGTAATTAAGACCGCTAAACTGGATGCCAACGTCTTGAAGGCTGCAATGCGGATGTATTTGAACCACCGCAGGCAGAAAGCACAGAAAACGCATGGTAAAACTTCTGTGAAAAAGCTGGTTGGCGAAGGTGTGGGAGTTTCGTCTATCGAAGTGACGGACGGCAATATCAAATCCTTTGAGCGGGTAGCTCGTAAATATAATGTTGATTTCGCCGTCAAGAAAGACAAGACAACGGCCCCGCCGAAATATGTGGTATTTTTCAAGGGCAGGGATGCCGATGCAGTAGCACAGGCATTCAAGGAATTTGTTTATGGTAATGAGAAACGAAAGAGCAGAACTTCCGTAAGGGAGAAACTGAAACGCTTCAGGGATGCAGTATCACAGAATAAGAACAGAGAACGGAGCCGGGAAAAGAATAAGGACAGGGTGCAGAGCCTTTGAGTAACATCATTGAAGGCATAACCAAAGACCTGAAGGCTATCCCGAAAAATCTGAAAGCAAAAGCAGGCGGTATGGATACCAAGAAGCTGGTGCTTTTGAATCTGCCCTATATCTTTGTTGGATATTTCTGTGATAAGGTTGCATGGATGTGGAGAGTATCAGAAGGTACAAATGCTTCTGATAAGATGATGGCAGTCATGAACCGTTTTGATAAGCTGTTTGCCAATCCTTTGCCCAGCTTCCACCCAAGAGATTTACTGATTGGTGTGGCAGGCGGCATAGCGCTCCGCCTTGTGGTGTATTACAAAGCCAAGAATGCCAAGAAGTTCCGGCAGGGTGTAGAATACGGTTCCGCAAGGTGGAGTGCATAATTTTAAGTGTAAATGACACATACATGGACGCACAGGAGGTTATGCACATGACTGATTATAGCAAAATTACAGCCCTTTACTCCCGCCTTTCCGTGGGCGACGAGGACAGGGACGGCGGCGAGAGCAACAGCATACAGAACCAAAAAATATTTTTGGAGAACTATGCCAGAGGGCAGCACCTGACCAATATCCGGCACTACATCGACGATGACGAAAGCGGCAGATTTTTTGACCGTTCCGCCTACTCCCGCATGATGGACGATGTGGAAAACGGGAAAATCGGTGTCTGCATTATGAAAGACCTTACCCGCTGGGGGCGCGACTATCTCCAAGTAGGCAATGCGATGGAGATATTCAGACGGAACAATGTGCGCTTTATCGCGGTCAACAACGGCATTGACAGCGAGAAGCCCGACACATTGGAGTTTGCGCCCTTTATCAATATCATGTCGGAGTGGTATGCAAAGGACATCAGCAAGAAAGTGAAAACGGGCATTAAGACCAAAGGCATGAGTGGAAAGCCGATTGTCACCGAAGCCCCTTACGGCTATATCAAAGCCCCGGATAACAAGGACTTTTGGATAATCGACGAGGAAGCCGCCGAGGTTGTACGCCTTATTTTCCGTCTGTTTTTGGACGGGAAAAACCGAAACCAAATCGCCGTATATCTGACACAGGAACAAATCCCGTCCCCCACTTTCTACATGAAAGACCGCGGGCGGGGAACCTGTAAAAATAAGACGCTCAACGAGGATAACCGCTGCAAGTGGAACAAAGCCACCTTGACCAATATCCTCACACGGCAGGAGTATTGCGGCGATGTAGTCAACTTCAAGACTACAAAGCATTTCCGGGATAAACATAACCACTATGTAGACCGGAGCCAGTGGCACATCACAGAAAATGTGCATGAGCCGATTATCAGCCGCAGCGATTTTGAAACCGTACAGCGGATTTTGGAAAACGCACCCGTCAAACGCCCCAACGGGGACGGGGAAATCCACCCTTTGTCGGGCTTACTTTTCTGTAAGGACTGCGGCGCAAAAATGCACATCCGAATAGATTACAGATACGGCAGCAAGCGGCACGTTGCCTATTGCAGCGAGTACCACAAGGGAAAAGCAAAAAATCCCAAGTGCAGCTCCCCGCACATCATGGACGCGGATTTGCTCATGCAGACCATCGCGGAAGTGCTGAAGAAAATCGAGGACTATTCCATCAGCAACCGGGCGGAGTTTGAAGCCTTAGTGAAAAAGAACCTTGCCATGCAGCAGACCGACCAGACCAAGAAGCAGCAGAAGCGTATTCCGCAAATCACGACGCGCCTTGAACAGATTGACAAGGTGCTGAATAAGCTCTATGAGGACAACGCCCTCGGCACGATCCCGCAAGACCGTTATGAGCAGATGTCGCAGAAGTATTCGGAAGAATACTATGCGCTGAAAGCGGAGCTTGCCACGCTCCAAGAGCAGCTATCCGCTTATGAGAACGCGGGAGGACGGGCGCAGAAGTTTTTGAAGCTGACGGAACGCCATGCTGCCTTTACCGACCTGACCCCCACCATTCTCAACGAGTTTATCAGCCGGATTGAAGTGCATGAGCGCGACCAGAAAAGGGCGAGATACGCAATCCAGCACATCAGCATATATTTCAATTATATCGGCAAGTTTGAGAATGAAGTGACGCAGCTTGCAGAGCCGACCGAGCAGGAAATCCGGCAAATGCGGGAGGAAATCGAAGAAGCCAAAAAGGAAAAGAGCCGCGCCTATCATCGGCAGTATTCAAGGGAGTACCGGGCGAGAAACCTTGAAACGCAGCGGGAGTATGACCGCATGAAAGCGCGGGAATACAGGGCAAGGAGAAAGGCGCAGGCAGCCGGAGCACAGCCCGCACAGTAAAACAGAATAACCGTCAACCAAGAGGGATTTTCCGAACTACGGGAAATCCCTCTTTTGCGCCCAAAGAAAGGAGCCGCCTATGGCAGAACATACCCCCGACAGTATCATCACGACCCAGAGGAACGGGCAGACCATTGTTGCGGAGTTATTTTTCAATCACAGCAGCACAGAAACATTCCGCGACAAGCTGCTCAAACTGGCACTTGCCGACAGCTCGCGTTTATCCGCGTCTGACGGTCAAGAGCCGGAAAAAACGGAAATCTTGCGATAACAGCCGCCCCGACGATACACTCCCCGTCTGGGCGGTTTCTATTTGAAAATCCTCATTTTCCCCAAGTCAAGAGCCGGGAAAAACACCCGAAAAATGCCCCTATTGCGTAACAGGGGCGCAGAAAGGAGAGTTTATGAGAACAGGGCTTACGAAGCAGGAAAAGACCACCGATATTTGGTTTGACGAGAAAGACCCCCTTATCCATATCCGCACCCACAACACCGACTTAAAGAAGCGGCTTGCCGCCTACGCCGGACAGCACCCCGACCAGTGCCGCCAGACCGACGCAGACCCCGAAACGGACTGCATGGAGTTTGATATTGCAAAGGGGCGTTTCTCTTTCCGTCTGACCGCCCCATACAACGAGGAACGGCGGGAAGCTGCGCGGCGGTCTGCCAGAGAAAACAAGGCCACTGACAGGCTGAAATGAGGTGGATTTATTCATAACCATGTGCTATGATATTTATAGATAGTGAAACTTCCTTTCAATTTTTTCGTCTATACAAGTAACAGAGAAGAACAGGAGGCTTGTTCCATGAGAAAAAAGAGATTGATGATTGCAATAGCTTGTATCATTTTAGTAGGTATCGCGGTAATCGTATTTTTTTCACAACAGGGGAAAAAACCGTATAAGAATTTGGACGCAGCGCAGATTGTTTCCGCTAAAGTGTTATTAACACCGCCAGACAAAACGATTGAGATTGAAAATATCCAAGAATTAGTTGAATATTTGAATGATGTTGTTGTCTATAATGAGGATAATTCTTACACAGAGTATGCTGGACAAGGCGTTGTTTTTACCTTGACTATGGTAGACGGTACACAAACAGATATTATGGCGTATAACCCATTTATTGTCATTGACGGTATCGGTTATAAGACAAAATATGAGCCATGTGAAGCACTCAACAGCTATGCAAATGAATTACTAAACTCTGGGACTGCCAATATAATTTTGGAAGAACCGCCCACATTAAGCGTTGTGAGTGACGAAACCGCTATCGGTGCAGTATTAGGAACTTATTCGTGGCAAAAAACAAATATTGACGGAACTGCTGAAAGCACAATAGCTGATAGCCCACACCCGTTAGAGTGCAAGGATCTGTTGTCCCCGCCATTTGAAACAACAGAAACAACAGCTACATTAAGATTTACAGAAGACCCAGATACAATTTTAAGTGTGCAGTGCTGGAGTGACGAACATTGGGGAGAGCCTGCTACAAACAGCGAAGATGTAACTATTGTTGGAAACGTACTCACTCTTAAACTGGGCGGATATATTTATGAAGTAACAGCTGAATGGAATACTGAAAATGGCTATGGCGGAACAGCAAGCTATTTTATATATTTGAAAACAGCAGACTAAAATTGAATAGCCACCCACAAGGGCAGCCGAGAAAATCGACTGTCCTTTTTCTATGCGTATGAGCAGAAAGGAGCGCCCAACCATGACAAAGCCAAGAGAGAAAACCCGCGAGGAGTTGCAAGCCGAGATTGAGGACGGAAAGAAGAAAATCCGGCAGTTTGAGAACCGAGAAAAGATGTTGCGTCAGAAGCTATCCAAAGAGGAACGCAGAACGCGCAGCCACCGCCTTATTGTCCGGGGCGCAGTCTTTGAAAGCATTGTGCCGGAAGCAAAGAACATGACCGACGAGGAAGCCACAGCACTTCTCCGGCTTGCCTTGACGAGTGAACCAGCGCGGGAATATCTGAAAAAACGAGCCGAGGGAGCGACAAGCTAAATAATCCCTTGGCAACAAGGGCGCACTTATACACCCTTGCGGGCGTGTGCGCTCTGCCGAGGGCTTATCTCCGCACAGGGAGATTTCCCCGCGCTCCGATATGGCGGCTTTGCCGCAACAAGGGGCTGCACCCCTTGCGCCGCTTCGCGGCTATCCCTGCACACCCACAAAAACAGTACCCCCGCCTTTGGCGTCTGTACCATTTTTGCGGGTTTTATTATCCTATCCGGGAGGTGATACCCATAGCCATTTACCATTGGAACATCGGCATTGTGAGCCGAGGAAAAGGCAAATCAGCCGTTGCCGCAGCCGCCTACCGAAGCGGCGAAAAGCTGACAAACGAATGGGACGGAATGACACATGACTACACTCGCAAAGGCGGCGTTGTCCATACAGAAATCATGCTGCCGCCCCATGCCCCGCCCTCTTTCTCTGACCGTTCAACCTTGTGGAACAGCGTGGAGCTTTACGAGAAAGCCGGGAACGCCCAGCTTGCCAGAGAGATTGACGCAGCACTCCCCATTGAGTTATCCAGAGAGGAACAGATCCGGCTTGTCCGGGAATACTGTTCCTCTCAATTTGTTTCCAGAGGAATGTGCGTTGATTATGCCATTCACGACACCGACAGCGGCAACCCCCATTGTCACATCATGCTTACCATGCGCCCCCTTGACGAGCGCGGCACATGGGCAGCGAAATCCAAAAAGGAATATGACCTTGACGAGAACGGCGAGCGTATTCGCTTGCCAAGCGGCAGATACAAGACCCACAAAGTTGACCTTACAGGCTGGAACGACAAGGACAACACCCTCTTGTGGCGCAAGGCATGGGCTGACTTTACCAACGACTTTTTGGAGAGGAACGGAAGCCCGGAGCGCATCGACCACCGCAGCAACGCCGAGAGAGGAATTGACGAACTGCCTACCGTCCACATGGGCGTGGCGGCTTGCCAGATGGAGAAGAAAGGTATCGCCACCGAGAAAGGCGAACTGAACCGCAGTATTCAAAAGACAAACCGCCTTATCCGGGAAATCCGGGCGCAGATTAGCAAGCTCAAGGAATGGATTGCTGACCTGTTCAAAGCGCGGGAAACCGCCCCGGAGCAGCCGCCGCAATCTCCCAACCTTGCAAATCTGTTGATGAAGTATTTGAGCGTTCAGAGAGAAAAGAGCCGGAAGTATTCGCAGAGTTGGCAACAGCAGCACGCAACCGATGAATTGAAAACCATAGCGGCAGCGGTCAACTATCTCTCCGAGCATAGTATCTCGACCCTTGACGAGCTGGACGCTTCTCTTTCCTCTGTCAGCGATAAAGCCTATTCAATCCGGGAGGGAATGAAAACCGCTGAGGAACGCATGAAGAAGCTGCAAAAGCTAATTGAATACGGGAAGAGCTACACAGAGTACAAGCCCATACAGGACGAGTACCGGCAAATCCGCTGGAAAGGAAAACAGGAGAAGTTTGCAGAAGCCCGCCGCGCCGAGCTTACCCTATGGGACGCGGCAAACCGCTATCTCCATGCAAATCTGCCGAAAGGAACAAAGACCTTGCCTATTGCGGAATGGGAACAGGAATATGCTGACCTCAAAACGCAGAGGGACAGCGATTATACCAAACTGAAAGATACCCGCGCCGAGGTTGCCGAGCTTCAAAAAATCCGCAGGTGCGTGGATATTGCACTCCGCGCCGACCAACCGGAGCAGATGCAGAGCCGCACCAAGCGGCATGAACAGGAGCGATAAGAAAAGGACGGGCAAGCTACTTTGCCTGTCCGTCCTAAATGTTTTCCGATAAAATGGACGCTATTGATTCCTAATATTAAAACCAACTTGCTCTTTCGTCCCTAAATTCGGGCAGGTCACTATGCTCATAAGGATTATAATTATTCAAATTGCAGCCAAACTCTTTCAATGATTTTATTTTATTATCCTTTGTCCATTCAACCAGGGAAATTCCATCAAATTCCTCTATGCTCCCATTGTTCATTTCATTTTTGAAATACCACTCCACAATCGTCTGATTTCCTTTGTGGAAAAATTGTTTGATTTCCCAAGCAACGACTTTGCCACGAGTATTCCATTCCTGAAACCAGTGTTTTACGATTTGACGGTTATTATATTTTGGACCCCAACTTTCAGTATAAATTACATCTTCTGCAAAAATATTATCAATACCTAAATCCTGTTTTGTAAGCCACATTTCAAACCATAAGTGAATATTTTTTTCTCTTTCATTCACAATCCAGCACCTCACTAACTTCCGATTTTTCGGTTTCATTCTACATCAAAACTATGAACAATTCAACCACAGAAAGAGAGGTATCAGCCATGTATTACACCCAAGAACAGATAGACCACGCCAACCAAGCCGACCTTGTTTCTTTCCTGCAATCACAGGGCGAGCAGCTTACCCGCGCCGGACAGGAATACCGTTGGAAACGGCACGACAGCTTGACCGTCCGGGGAAACAAGTGGTACAGGCATAGCCAGAGCAAAGGCGGCGGCCCCGTTGATTTTGTCATGGAGTTTTTCGGAAAGAGCTTTACCGAAGCCGTTGAACTTCTCACAGGAGAGAAAGGCGCAGCCCCACCGCCGGACAGCCCCGCGCCCCTCTCCGACTTCCGATTGCCGCCCCGCAGCCCCACCGCCGAACAAGTGAAAAGGTATCTTACCGAAGCCCGCCGCATTGATGAAGATGTGACGGGCTTTTTCATTTCCAGCGGCGATATTTACGAGGAAGCCGCCCATCACAACGCCGTATTCGTAGGGCGGGACGAGGACGGAATACCGCGCTACGCCCACAGCAAGGGAACGGCGGGAACCTTCCGGCTTGATGTGAAAGGCAGCGACAAAGCCTTTAACTTCTGCTACCGGGGCGAGGGCGAAAGGCTGTTTGTCTTTGAAGCACCGATTGACCTTTTATCTTTCCTCTGCCTGTTCAAAAAGGAATGGCAGAAACAAAGCTACCTTGCACTGGGCGGCGTGGGAGAAAAAGCCCTGCTGCGTTTCCTCTCTGACCGTCCGAACATCAAGACCGTTTACCTCTGCCTTGACAGCGACCAAGCCGGAAACGACGCTTGCAGCCGCCTTGTGGAGCTTATGCCGGAGGGCTTGACCGTCCACCGTCTTATTCCACTTTTCAAAGATTGGAACGAGGTGCAGACGCGCCGGGGAGAAATCGCGGACGGGAAGTATATCCGGGAAGCGATTTACGGCTTGAAAGAGCCGCCGCAGGAAGAAACCGTTGAGATTATCCGTATGAGCGAGGTGGACACACAGACCGTTGAATGGCTATGGGAGCCGTATATTCCCTTTGGGAAAGTAACCATTGTGCAAGGCAATCCCGGCGAGGGCAAGACCACCTTTGCCCTACGCCTTGCCGCCGCCTGCACCACCGGGCGGGAGCTTCCGAACATGAAGCCCCTGCCGCCGTTCAATGTGATTTACCAGACCGCCGAGGACGGGCTGGGCGATACCGTCAAGCCCCGCTTGATGGAAGCAGAAGCCGACCTTGACCGCGTACTTGTGATTGATGAAGCCAAGCGGGAGCTTACCCTCTCCGACGAGCGCATAGAAAAGGCAATCACGCAGAACGGGGCGCGTCTGATTATCCTTGACCCCATACAGGCGTACATGGGCGAAAAGACCGACATGAACCGGGCAAACGAAGTGCGCCCCATGTTCCGCCGCCTTGCCGATGTTGCCGAGCGTACCGGGTGCGCCGTTATCCTTATCGGACATCTCAACAAAGCTGCCGGAGGGCAGAGCGCATACCGGGGCTTAGGGTCTATCGACTTCCGCGCCGCAGCAAGGAGCGTCCTGCTGATCGGGCGCGTGAAGCGAGAACCGAATGTGCGCGTTATCGTCCATGACAAATCTTCCCTTGCGCCGGAGGGCAAGCCCGTTGCCTTTTGCCTTGACCCGGAAACGGGCTTTTCGTGGATAGGCGAATACGACATCACCGCCGACGAACTGCTGTCCGGCGCGGGCGGCAACAACGCCACCAAAACCGAGCAAGCCGAAAGGCTGATACTTGACCTGCTTGCAGACGGGAAAGAGCTTGCCAGCGAGGACATTGTAAAAGCCGCAGCCGAAGCCGGAATATCCGAGAGGACGGTACAGACCGCCAAGCGCAACATGGGCGGCATTTTAGGCGCAAGGCGTGTCGGCGGTCAATGGTACAACTTCATCAAGAAGAAGCAGCCACCCGAACCCGCAAGCTGAAAGTGCAAAACGCAGACCCTTTGCACTTTGCACTTTCGCACTTTCACGATAATTTGCGTCAATAACTCAAAAAAGCACTTGACAAAACGCTTCATGGGGAAATGCCAAGGACATAGAGCCATATATGGACTCTGTGTTTGAAAATAATGTTCTTCTGACACAGACAGAACGGCTGATGATGTCCGGCAGACCGAAAGAGCCGAAGTATGCAAGAAATAAAAATATTCTTGTTATCGGTGGTTCCGGTTCCGGTAAGACTCGCTTTTTTGTGAAGCCGAACCTGATGCAGATGCACTCGTCTTATGTTGTCACTGATCCGAATGGCTACACTATAAGAAGATAGAAAAAGGGAGCGTTACATACAACGAAAAGTAATTGATTGTCCATGGAAGGGAGGTTGAACACCATGACGAAAAAAGAACCAATCAAGATTACTGCCTTGTATGAAAGACTTTCCAGAGATGACGAGCAGGCTGGCGAATCTAACAGCATACAGAACCAGAAGATGTATCTGGAGGAATATGCCCGACAGCATGGGCTTCGGAATATCCGGCATTTCTCTGATGACGGTTATAGTGGTACAAATTTTGTTGAGGTAAGATAACGATACCTTTTTTGCAGAGGGTGTTATCTTACCTCTTTTTGATGTATGTTAGATAGCATAACTCTTTACGTCGGCTCCTATCTGTCTGAAATAGGAGATACTTTCGGTAGGCTTGTCACCTGTATCAACTCTGCCGACAAAGCTATAAAAGATTTCGATTTTGCGGGTGTTCGTTTCCTTATCCAGTTCGTGAATAAGAATACGGTCAATAAATTCATGGACGTTTTCGTAGGTCAGTTCTTCAATCGCTGTGTATCTGCGTACCAGTGCGACAAACCTTTTTACGTCCGCGCTGCGCTCGGTGGCGTTGTCGATTTCCTGTGACAGCTCCGCAATCCTCCGGGTCAGCGTCTTTTTTTCTTCATCATAGCCGGAAGTCAGAAAAGCAAATTGTTCATCTGAAAGTTTCCCTAAAGCGTTGTCCTCGTAGAGCTTGCGGAATAAGATGTTCAGCTCGTTAATACGGTTCTGCGCCTTGTCAAGCTCTTTCCGCTGCTGTGTCAGCGTCTTTTGTACTGCCTTTGCGCTGCACTCGTTGGCTGTTTCGATAAACTCCTGTTCATGCTCTTTCACATAAGACGTTACTCGCTGCAAGTCTGCAAGGACAAGTTCTTTCAATACGCTTTTGCGGATATAATGCGTAGTGCAGAGCATATCATTTCTTGCCCGGTTGCGGTAGTTGCCGCAAGTGTAGGCGTGTTTCCGTTCAAGCGTCCCGGCTCCGCGTACTGCATACATTTTGTAGCCGCAGTCCCCGCAAAAGAGCAGCCCGGAAAACAGGTCAATTTCATCAACCTTTGTCGGGCGTTGCCGGGTGGCAATCCGCTTCTGTGCAAGTTCAAAGGTTTCTTCATCAATCAAAGGTTCGTGAGTGTTGGGGAAGAAATACCTTTTTTCCTCCGGGTTCTTTTTCGTCTTTTTCGACTTATAAGATACCTTGTAGGTTTTCCCGGTTATGGTATGCCCTAAATATTCTTTCCTTGTCAGAATGTCGTACAGCGTCTTATCCGGCCAGTTGTACCATGCGTTGAGCTGTGGGCGGGGGTGGCGTTTGCTCCCTGTCCTGCGGTAGCGCAGTTCCCCGACGGTCAGTATTTCATTGTCCCGCAGCCAGTTCTGGATTTCACACATACGGTCGCCCCGTACATACATTGCAAAAATCTGTTTTACGACGTGCGCCGTTTCCGGGTCGGGTATCAGATGATTGCGGTTATCCGGGTCGATAAGGTAGCCGTAAGGAGCTTCGCCGTTGACGCGCTCGCCTTTCTGCGCCTTTGCCTGTTTGACAGCCCGGATTTTCTTTGAGGTGTCGCGGGCGTAAAACTCGTTGAACCAGTTCCGCAGAGGGGTAAACTCGTTATCTTCCCTTGCTGTGTCTACACCGTCGTTAATGGCAATGTAGCGCACTTCATATTCGGGAAAGACAATCTCTATCAGCTCCCCGGTTTTCAGATAATTACGTCCCAGACGGGAAAGGTCTTTTGTTATGACGGTCGCCACGTTCCCGGCTTCAACCTCATGCAGCATGGCTTGAAGCCCCTCACGCTCAAAGCTCACGCCGGAAAATCCGTCGTCTACGAAAAAGCGCGTGTTGAAAAAGTGGTGTTCGTCAGCATACTTTTGTAAAATCAGTTTTTGGTTCTGTATGCTCTCGCTTTCCCCGGCTTGCATATCTTCCTGGCTCAATCTGCAATATAAAGCGGTAATCTTGTCTGTCTGTAACATTTTGTCCTCCTTTCCGACGACAGACAAGCATGGTATTTGTACTGTCTATATTATACCACATACCGCTGCCTGTGTCATGTATAAAATGTGAAGAAACGCCCTATTTCCGGGCGTTTGCGGGGTTCAGTTCCATGTCTTTGCGAATGAGTTTTTTTATCTTTTTATCCAGTGTGTCCGTTGCGCGTTCACTTGCGGACGAACATACAAGGTAAGTAACTTTTCCTATTTTATGCTCCGTTGTGGTAACGGGCGTTTGGTTTTGCGTCAAAGAAAATCCCCCTTTCTTTCGCAAACATATAATATAGTCTATGAATAGCAGCAAGTCCACTATTCAATAAAACAAAGGCTTTAATCGGACGGTTATTAGCATAACCTCATGGGAATTTCACCCCGGCATGGTTCTCATGCAGCCCTACCCATTGCCTGCGACGCTCTTAACGCTCGGACTGTGGCTGTAAGGAAGTATCATTGTATATTCTGCGTGTCGTCGCCCGCAAGCCGCTACACTTGCTTTCCGGCGCGGTGTTGGTCGCTCGGCTGTCCGGGCGGGAATACTCCCACCGGGATAGCGTCATGGCGCACCCGCCGTATGGCTCGACGCAAAAGGAACGTATCCGATTTGCCCTATGCTGCGCCGCCGTTATCTTGCGCCGCTTTCTTTTTCAAGGTTCAAAATGGCTGTACTGCCCGCGTCAGCAGCGGAACGGAAAAGGGGGTGAGAGAAAGCGTCCCGCCGCCGTTGGGGTTATTCCTCTGTCCTAAAGGTGAGGACAGCCATCATCAGTTTTGCTTGCAGCCGTTCCCGAATGTCGTGGTCTACGCCGAAATAGACGTTCCCACGCTCGTCGTACAGCTTCCGCATGGAGAGGCGGGCTATGTAGCCGCTGAAATGCTGCAAGACAATCTTCATAGCGTCCGGGTCGCCCTTTGTCGCTGCCACAATGACAGAATAGGGAATAAGGGCGTTTTCCGGGTAGCCGGGTTCGTTACCATTCGTCCCATTCATCAGCATTTTCCTCCAGATATTTTCTTAATTTCTCAAAAGAGCTTGTCCGCCTGTACTGTATCGTGCTTCTCGACGTGTTGAACATCTCCGCAATCTCGGTGTCGTTCATTCCCTCGAAATAGTACAGGAGTACGGCTTTGCGCTTTTCTTCCGGCAAAGTACGGATTGCTTCAAGAAGCAGCTTCGGCGTGATTTTCTTCCCGGCTTTCTCAAAGACGGTTTCGGCGGTTTCCCGTTTGAAATATTCATCAAAGGTATGAAGCTGCCGCGCTTCGTCTAAGGGCAAATCGGAAAAGGTGACTTCCCTTGCCTTATGCCTGTGCAGCTCCCTGTGAGCGTCACACGCTTCATTGTGCAGCACCGTATTACAAAACTTCTGAAAAGCACATTGTTTGTAAAACTCCCTGCTATTAGGTTCCACATTCTCACCTCCTTTCTCGTTGGAAAGTTGGTGGTGCTTCCCCCTTTTCGCGGGGCAATACGGCGTTTTTGAAAAACGCCGAAGATTTTTTGAAATTTTTTCAAAAAATTTTTTGAGCAGCAAAATACGCCTGTCCGAAAAGCCCGGACAGGCGTATGGGTATTGTAAGCAGTATTTAGATGATTAGACAGTTCATAGTCAAGGGTAGAGATGTTCCCGGCGGTGGTCGGGCTTTTTTTGATGTGTCAATGACCGTCGGATTTTGTCGATAGGGTATGTGCTTCATGGCGGCTACCTCCTTTTAGCCGCCGCTTTTAGCAGTGATACCGCGTCATTTCATTAGAAGATAAAAAGAAACGGCGGCTTTGATTTTTCAAAGCTGCTGCGGAAATCAAAGAACGACAAGCAACAGTTCTGATTTTGCTCCAATATGGTTATTGGGGGCACAAATTAAAATCAAAAAAGAGCCGATAACAGCAGTATTTCAAACTGCATATTATCGGCTCTGCGTCTGTGCGTCTGGCTCTTTTAATTAAATTAACCTGTTGTGCTAGATAAAATAATATAAAGAAAC
>NZ_QWGL01000042.1 GCF_003435375.1 Clostridium sp. AM34-11AC
CAATACCCCTGTATGTTCCGGATCAATTGCTGTTTTTTTTTCCGCATCTCTTCGTGATGCTGGTAGGATGTAGAATTTTAAATGGATTATTGGAACTATAGGTAGAAAAAATAAAAATCGTATTAAAATAAAAGATAGTTATCGCTTTTATTCTGAAAAACAATTATAATAAAAGAAATCAGATTTCAAAACTGAGTGGATTGAAACAGACAATAGCATAAAATTGACAAGATTGTCAGGGAGGAAAGAATGATGAGGGAGTTTATGCTTGAGGTGTGTACAGATTCTGTGGAATCTGCAGCCGCAGCGGTCCGGGGAGGTGCAAGGAGACTCGAAGTCTGCGCGAACCTTGTGATCGGAGGTACAACACCGGGGGTCAGCCAGTTTAAACAGATGAGGAAAGCTTGTGATATTCCGTTAAATGTATTACTGCGCCCGCGATATGGAGACTTTCTGTATACAGAGGCAGAATTTACGATGCTTTTGGAAGACACGGCAATGTTTCGGAAACTTGGGGCGGACGGCATAGTTGTTGGTTGTCTGAATGCGGATGGCACACTGGATCTGGAACGGATAAAAAAGCTGAGGGAGGCGGCAGACGGCATGCACATGACGCTTCACCGCGCATTTGACGTATGCAGAAATCCGAAAGAGACGCTGGAGCAGGCTGTGGAGATCGGAGTCGATACGATCCTTACGTCCGGCCATAAGGACAGCTGCATGGCCGGAATCGGGCTGTTGAAGCAGCTCACAGAGCAGTCGGCAGGCAGAATCCATATTCTTGCGGGTGGGGGAGTTACTCCGGAGAATATCGGCATGCTTGCGAAAGAGACCGGAACGGATAGTTTCCATATGTCCGGAAAGAAGATCATTGAAAGCGGAATGGAGTACCGGAATGACGAAGTAAATATGGGAATTCCGGGAATTGGCGAGTACGAGATCTTCCGTACGGATGAGACGAAGATTGTAAAGGCAGTTCAGGAATTAAATAAATTATTTAAGTAATTCTGCATGTTCACAAAAATAATACAAATTAAAAAAGAAAGGATAACGTATGTTTTCAGAAAAATTAAAAAAATACGCGGAATCACAATATGAGGAACGTCTGGGAATTCTTGGGGAGACAGGCCGTATCGTTGAGGAAAAAATGAAAAGCTGTACTCCGGATGAGCAGATCCTGATGAAATTCCTTTACGGAACGATGCCGGTCCGGGATGCCGGAGAATATGAATTTGAAGTTTTCCTGGGCTATGTCCGCCATTCACTCATGGTATATACGACAATGGACTGGTGCAGGGATCTTTCCGAAGAAATATTCATTAACCATGTTTTATATTACCGGATTAATTCCGAAAATATCGTTGACTGCCGCAGATTCTTTTATGATCAGCTGATCGACAGAATACGCGGGCTGAGCGCGAAAGAAGCAGCGCTTGAGATCAACTACTGGTGTGCGGAAAACGGCTCCTACGAGGCATCTGACAGGAGAACCATATCGCCGGTGACACTGTATAAATCCGGAAAAGGACGCTGCGGAGAAGAATCTACTTTTGCGGTAACCGCCTTCAGGAGTGTTGGAATCCCGGCCCGCCAGGTATATACACCGAGATGGGCACACTGTGATGATAACCATGCCTGGGTGGAAGTTTATGTAGATGGAAAATGGCACTTCCTCGGTGCATGTGAGCCGGAAGAGATTCTTGATAAGGGCTGGTTCTCCAGCGCCTCCTCCAGAGCGCTTCTTGTCCATTCCCGCAGCTTCTCTGATTTCATGAGTGAGAGAAAAGAAGGCTGTCTAGGCAAACAGGAACTTCTTTACTACTACAACCATACAGATACATATGCCCGGACGAAAAATCTCCAGGTGAACGTATTAGATGGTGAAAAGAGACCGGTATCCGGAGCGAATGTAGCAGTACAGATCTTAAATGGTGCGGATCTTTTTGACGCGGCAACACTTACGACGGATGAAGAGGGAAAAGCATCCATTATTCTTGGACTTGGAACGATCCGTCTGGCTGCCAGAAAAGATGACTGGTACTGCGAGAAAAAGCTGAATGTCCGTGAACAGGGGGAGGTCATACTGGAACTTCGTCCGGAAAAGGAATTTTTACGGGAAAGCAGCGACTGGGAAGCTTTTTATGTGGAAGCACCGGCAGATTACCCGATGAATCCAGGAAAACTGACTCGTGAACAGAAAGAAAAGAACCGCAAACGTATCAGGGAGTGCGGAAAGATTCGTGAGGAGCGCATCAACAGTTATTATCTTAAAGAAAAGGCAGAAAAATATCCGGATCTGCAGGAGATCCTTCATTTTTCCGGCGGTAACTTTGATGAGCTGATCCATTTCCTGGAAAAGGATGGAAATCCGGACCGTAAGGAACTGTTAAAGAGTCTGGTACTTAAAGATTCCAAGGATGCTAGCGCGGATATTCTGGAAGCTCATCTGGAAGCTGCGTCCGAATACAGAGAAAAATGGGTGGTAGCAGGAAAATATGATATTTATGTCAAATACATCCTGTGCCCGAGAATATTCTTCGAGGAACTGAAAGCATGGAGAAAACCGGTGCTTGATGCATTTAACGAAGAGGAGAAAAAACGTTTCGCGGCGGATCCGATGGAGGCGTGGTCCTATGTGCAGAACGAGATCCGCTATGTACCAGAGCTTGATTACAGCACGATCTATACGACGCCGGAGGCAGCTTTAAAACTTAAGATCTGCAATCCGCTGGATAAAAAGATCACATTTGTCGCAATCTGTCGCGCACTGGGAATTCCGGCGCGGATCAATCCGGTAAACCTGGAAGCGGAATACTATAAAGATGGTCATTTTATTTCTACAGAGGCAGAAAAAGTTGTTGAGGGAGAGGACGAGAGTGCCGAGATCCGCCTGCTCGCAAAAGAAGGAGATCCGTGGAGCTATAACCGTACATGGACGATCGGAAGACTGCAGAATGGCCATTATGAAACATTGAATTATTTGGGAATCCGTTTTGAAGACGGAAAACTTGATTTGACCGTTCGCCCGGGAGCTTACCGGATCCTTACTTCGAACCGTCTTCCGAGCGGAAACCAGCTTGCTATGGAATATCGTTTCTGTATAAAAAACGGAGAGAAGAAAGAGATCGAAATGAAGTTGGAGTCTGTAAAAACAGAAGATATGCTTGTATCAAACCAGCTTGAAGATTTTGATGTCACGAAGGATGGAAAGACTCCGGTATCTGTGCTTTCCGTTATGGGCGAGGGAATGAATATCGCGGCATTCTTATCAGAGGGCGAAGAGCCGACAGAGCATGTTCTCAATGAGATCCTGGAGAGCAGTCCGGAACTGGAAAAATGCGGAGCAGATATCTGGTTTATTTTCCGTGATGAGCATGGAACAGAAAATAAGACTGTGAAGAAAGTTCTTGACCGTCTGCCGGGGATTCATATTCTGTACGCGGATTTCGACTCTGTCGTAGAACCGTTAGCCCGCCGGATGTATGTGGATCCGGAAAAACTCCCGCTTCTTCTGCTGTTAAAGCCAGGACTTCTGGGCATTTACGGAACCAGCGGTTACCATGTTGGCAGCGTAGAGCTTGCATTAAAATTACTGGAATATAACCAGCAGATGGAAAAAATGTAAAAATATTAGCAATAAAAACAAAAATTGCTTGAAAAAATTCTGAAAACAGAGTATCCTTGTAAGTAGTAGAATACGATGTTCCGGAACGTGGGAACATCACACGAAAAAGGAGGATTTTATGAAAAAACAGGCTTCTATCATTCTTGCCGCATTGCTTGCAGTAAGCCTTACTGCCTGCTCCGGAGGAAAAACTGAAACACCCGCAACAACAGCAGCCGGTGAAACTTCCGCCGCAACAGAGGCAGCGTCCACAGCAGGCGGCGATAACACGGCGGTGTCCCCGGACAACGACTTTGTAATCGCGCTTCAGGCCGATGCGACCCATCTGGATCCGCATGTTTCCGGAAACGGCGTTTCCAACACGATCACAAACTCCATGTATGAGACATTAGTGTGGTTTGATGAAAATCTTGAGCTTAAGCCGCTGCTTGCAAAGAGCTGGACCGTATCGGATGACGGACTGGATTACACATTTGTTCTCAATGAGGGTATCAAATTCCATGACGGTGAGCCGTTCAATGCGGAATCTATCGTAGCGAACTATGAGCGCGCAAAGAGCGATTCCTCTCTTCGTCTTGCATCCCAGACAGCAATGTGGGACAGTGTTACGGTTGACAGTGAGTATCAGGTGACGATCCATCTGAAAGAACCGAACAACACATTCTTAAATAAACTTGCACAGGTTAGAATTGTCAGCCCGAAGGCAATCAAAGAACTTGGAAAAGACGGTCTTGCAAAACAGTCCGCTGGAACTGGTCCGTTTATTCTTTCCGAGCGCGTAGATGGCGGATATACGAAGATGGTTCGCAACGAAAACTACTGGCAGGATGGTCCGAAGGTTGATACACTCACATGGCGTGTAGTTCCGGAGGATGGAGCCCGTGTTGCTATGCTCCAGACAGGTGAAGCGGATATTATTTCCCCGCTTCCGGCAATCCAGGTAGATAAGGTAAAAGATGATGCAAGCCTTGATGTTTTAAATCTCGGCGGTCTTACATACCGTTATGCGACTCTTAATAAGAACTATACATTAGCGGATGGAAGAAAACCGTTAGATGATGTAAGAGTTCGTCAGGCAATGAACTATGCATTCGACAGCGAAGCATATACACAGGTTGTATTCCAGGGTTACGCATCAGTTCCGACATCGTTATTTGCAAGTTCTGTTCCGTATTATGCTGAGCAGACTCCGTATACAGCAGATGTAGAAAAAGCAAAATCCCTGATGAGCGAAGCTGGTTACAGCGATGGTTTCCCGATCAATATCTGGGTAGATAATACAACAATTGAGATGCAGGGTGCAGAGTTCTTAAAACAGCAGCTCGCACAGATCAACATTGATGTAAATGTAGTTCCGATGGAATCCACAACGATCGCTGATATGACAAGTGCACCGGAAGATAAGACAGAAGTTCAGATGTGGTATGTAAACTGGTCCTCCGGCGATTATAGTGCAGATGGTTCCATGAGAAATATTCTTCATGGCGATAAGTATCCGCCGTCTGGATATAACACTGCATTCTATAACAACGCTGAGTTTAACAAGTGCCTTGATGATGCTCTTAAGACAACTGATACCGATGAAATTACAAAACTTTACGCACAGGCTCAGTCGATTGCGTGGGAAGAGTGCCCGTGGATCTTCCTCGGTGTTGATAATTCACTGATCGGACAGAAGAAGTATGTAAAGGGGATTAAATACAGACCGGGCGGAACAATCCTTGTTACAAACATAGAGCTTGTTCATTAAGTCTTGAAATAACTATTATGCCGGTCAAAAGGGGTAGTATGAATTACTGCCCCTTTAATCTTATGAGGCAATGCCGGAGGAAATACGACGGAGGTAATCTATGAACCGTTATTTTATCAGACGAATTTTGGAAACGATTCCGCTGATGCTGGTCATTTCCATCTTTGTATTCATGTTTATTCACTTGATTCCGGGCGACCCGGCGAGAACGATTGCGGGGCTGGATGCAGAAGAATCAGAGGTACAGGCGATTCGGGAAGAATATGATCTGGACAAACCGCTGGTAATTCAATATGTAAAATATATGGGAAAATTGTTCCACGGAAATATGGGACAAAGCATGAAATCCGGCACACCGGTCACAGAGCTTATTCTTACCCGTATGAAGACAACGTTAAAACTTGTGTTTGCGGGAATTCTGTGGGCACCGGCACTGGGAATTTTTATTGGAGTGATCTCGGCGATCAAGAGGGGAAAAGCGTTGGATCACGCCTGTATGTTCTTAGCCATTAGCGGTCTTTCAGCGCCTGGTTTCTGGCTGGGGCTTATGGGAATTCAGATCTTTTCTGTACAGCTTGGATGGCTTCCGTCCGGCGGCCTGGATTCCTGGAAAGGAATGGTGCTCCCGTCCTTTACGATGGGATGCAGCATCATGGCAGTACTTGCGAGATATTCCAGATCTTCCATGCTGGAGACACTCCGTGAGGATTATGTCAGAACCGCAAGAGCAAAGGGCCAGAAGGAATCGCTCGTTATGTTTCTTCACGCGTTCCGTAACTCCCTGATCCAGGTCGTTACGATCCTGGGACTTCAGATCGGTGGACTCTTATCAGGTTCCGTTCTTACAGAAACAGTTTTCTCTATTCCCGGAATGGGCCGTCTTCTTGTAGATTCTATTGCATTCCGTGATTATCCGGTCATTCAGGGACTTCTGATGCTGTTTGCTGTTCAGTATGTATTTATTAATCTGGTTGTGGATCTGCTTTACGGAGTCATCAATCCGAAGATTCGTTACGACTGATAAAAAGGAGGAAATGATATGGCTCAGAATGAGGAAAAAATGCAGGCGGATCAGGCGGCATTTGGGGCGCATTACATAGATGATACGATTCATGCCGATAAAAGCAGCCGCACGGCCGCATTTATTAAAAAATTTCTGCAGAGAAAAACAGCAGTCCTTGGACTTGTGATCATTCTCTTTTTCGTAGTCGTTGCGATCGTTGGACCATCAATCGCTCCATATGATTATACAGCATATGACTACAGCAACATGCTTTCCGGACCGAGTGCGGCGCACTGGTTTGGAACAGATCATTATGGACGGGATATTTTCAGTCGTATGCTGGTCGGCACAAGACTGACACTGGGAGTCGCCCTGTCTTCTGTAGTTGTGGGCGCGGCGCTCGGAACCGTTCTCGGTCTCCTGGCCGGTTATTACGGCGGAATTATTGAAATGCTTGTTATGCGAAGCGCGGACGTACTGTTCAGCTTCCCGGATATTCTTCTTGCGATCGCGATCGTTGCGATTCTTGGACCTGGAATCATCAACGTATTTATTGCCGTTATGGTATTCACGGTGCCGAGTTTTGCGCGTATCATGCGAAGCGCGACACTGACGGTAAAGAACTCTCTTTACGTTGAGGTGGCGCAGAGTCTGGGATGTAAGGATAACCGTCTTCTGTTTGTTCATATTTTCCCGGGAACGATCCAGTCCCTGATCGTAAACTTCACAATGCGTATCGGTTCCGCGATCATGGCAGCAGCATCCTTAAGTTTCCTGGGATTTGGTGCAAATGTTACAGAACCGGAGTGGGGAGCAATGCTCTCTCAGGGAAGAAACTATATTGGAATTGCGTCTCATATGGTCTATATTCCGGGTATCGTGATCTTCGTTACCGTACTGGCATTCAACCTGTTCGGAGACGGACTGCGGGATACACTTGATCCCAAGATCAAATAAATAAGATCAGAGAGGGAAAGGAGTACGTCATGTCAGAGGAAAAACTGCTGGTCGTTGATAAACTGAGAACGGAATTTTTCCAGAGCAAGAAATCGAGTGTTACCGCAATCAATGAGATCAGTTTTTATATTAATAAGGGGGAGATCGTCGGTCTCGTAGGCGAGTCCGGCTGCGGAAAAAGTGTGACCTCCCTTTCGATTATGCGTCTTTTAAACTTTACGTCAGGAAAAGTTACAAAAGGAGAAGTTCTCTTTGAGGGAACAGATCTTCAGAAACTGTCAGAGAAGGAAATGCGGCAGGTCCGCGGCGGAAAGATGAGTATGATCTTCCAGGAGCCGATGAGCAGCCTGAATCCGGCGATGCGTATCGATAAGCAGCTGATCGAGCAGATCCGTCTCCACACAGATTACAGCAAAGAAAAAGCTCTTGAAAGAGCGGCTGAAATGTTAAAACTGGTAGGCATCCCGGATCCGCCGCGGGTATTGAAAAACTATCCGCATCAGCTTTCCGGTGGTATGAGCCAACGTGTTATGATCGCGATGGCAATGAGCTGTAATCCACAGCTTCTGATCGCGGACGAGCCGACGACTGCACTGGACGTTACGATCCAGGCACAGATCCTGGAGCTTATGAAAAAGATCCAGAAAGAAGAAGGAATGAGTATCCTTCTGATCACCCATGATCTCGGTGTCGTTGCGGAGATGTGTACGAGAGTTATCGTTATGTACGCAGGCGAGATCGTAGAGGAAGCACCGGTAGATGTATTGTTCTATCAGCCGGCACATCCGTATACAAAAGGCCTGATCGCATCTGTTCCGAAGCTTGGATCAGGTGTAAAAGTACTTCCGAGTATTCCGGGAAGTGTTCCGGATCTTTCATCCTTACCAGAGGGATGTCGTTTTGCGCCGAGATGCGCGTTTGCGACGGAGCGGTGCCGGAAGGAAAAACCGGATCTTTATCCAGTAGGAGAGGGACAGAGATCCAGATGCTTCCTTGCGGAAAATGCCGGAAAGGGGGAGAAGTAGATGGCGGAAAGAGAAAAGATCGTCTCATTAAAGCAGGTATCCAAAGCATTCCCGGTCGGCAAAAACCTTTTAGGAAGACCAGATAAATTTGTACATGCGGTAAATAACGTAAGCTTTGATATTTATAAAGGCGAAACATTCTCCGTAGTAGGTGAGTCCGGCTGCGGAAAGAGTACAACAGGCCGTCTTTTGGATCATCTGATCACGCCGGATTCCGGTGAGATCTGGTTCTGTGGACAGGAGATCAGCCATTACACCCAGGCACAGATGCGCCCGCTCAGGAAAGATATCCAGATGATCTTCCAGGATCCGGCGGGCAGCCTGAATCCGAGAATGCGCGTGGAGGACCTTGTAGAAGAGCCGCTTCTTATTCATACTGATCTTTCAAGAGAAGAACGTATGAAGATCGTACATGAGCTTCTGGAGATTGTAGGACTGAGCGCGAAACACGCGAAACGTTTCCCGCACGAGTTCTCCGGCGGTCAGAAACAGCGTATCGGTATCGCGAGAGCTCTTACCGTGCGCCCAAAACTGATCATTGCCGACGAGCCGATCTCCGCGTTAGACGTGTCGATCCAGGCGCAGGTATTAAACCTGCTTCATGATCTTCAGGAACGGTTCGATCTGACATATTTGTTTATTTCACATGACCTGTCCGTTGTAGAGATGATCTCAGACCGAATTGCGGTCATGTATCTTGGATTTGTGGTGGAGACAGCGCCGAAAGAAGCACTCTATAAGACTCCGCTGCATCCATATACACAGGCACTTCTTTCAGCAGTGCCGATTCCGGACCCGCGTTATCAGCAGGATAGAATCATTCTTGAGGGTGATATCCCGAGTACGATCTCGCTGCCGAAGGGATGTCCGTTCGCAACGAGATGTAAACAGTGTAAAGCTGTCTGCATGGAAAATCGTCCGGAGACGAAGGAAGTGGAGCCGGGACATTTTGTAGCGTGTCATCTGTATGATTAAGAAGAGCGTTTTGAAGCTCTGTCATAGATGAAAAGGTGGAGAACAGGAATTTTGGTTCCTGTATCTCCACCTTTTTATGTGCCGTATCTATTGAAAGATACCGGCAGCAGAATATGTTTGAGCAATCGTTATTTCATAAGATTTGCAGCCGCGTCATACAGGAAATCATCCTCTAACGGGAAGATCGGACGCGGAACTTTCTCATAGTGAAGAGTCTTCAGATCTTCATTTGTGCTTCCTTTGGAAAGTGCCATAATACTGCGCTTTGCAACAGCAGACTGCGCTGCGGTCAGATATCCGAGTTTGCAGACAACGATGTCGGCGTCTTTCGGGTCACGTCCGAGGTCTTTGAAGATATCCGGTGTGGTGTATCCGACATGAGCTTCAGCAATCACTACATCGACTCCGTGGGTAGAGAAGAGAGCAAGTGCTGTTTTCATCGGGAATTTATCCCAATCTTCGATATAAGCTTTTACAACACCTGTTGCTGTGATCGGGGAAGTTGTCTTTGAGTCAAATTTGGAACCAAAGGTCAGTGTGATCTCCTGCCCAACTTTTCCCGCGCATGCTCTTGCGGCTTCCGGATCATAGATTCCGCCGTAAAGGACCGGAGTTCTTAATTTATCGGTACGCGGGTCATCCATGAGTTTCTTTAAGAAACCGGTGCAGTCGGAAGAAGAACCGGCTGTTGGGTTGTCTCCGGAGTCGGAAAGGTAAATCGGAAGCGGGTCACCGGCTAAAACTGCCTTCATAGCAGTGTCGATCGCTTCTTCCTCATGGTAAGTTTCTGTCTGGAAGCAGAATTCATTTTTTTTGCTCCACATGAGGTCGGCAAGACGGATCGCTTCGCTGTCAGCGAGCTCCTGGCTGTCAGCAACAACATGGACCGCAACAGAGCTGTCGGTATTATCTGCCCACGGGAATCCCATCAGGTAGGAAGCTGCCATGACACCCGGTTTCTTTTCCGCTTCTCGGGTCATTTCAACAAGCCCCTTCATCGGTTCTACGGTCGTAGAGGACTGTTCACCGGCGATCAGGATCGGAACCTTTACCCATGCGGATTTTGCTTTAAAACCATCTTCTAAGGCTGCGATCGTCATTTTTGCCGCATGTACACCTGTTTCATAGCGGTCGGTGTGCGGAGCACATTTATAGCCGACGAAACCGTCGCAGTTTTCCTGCATTTTCTTTGTCATGGTCGTATGCATATCAAGAGCGCAGAAGATAGGGATATTCGGGAATACCTGACGGAGTTCCTCTAAAAGCGGTCCCTCTGCCTCGCCGAAATCTCTGACACGCATGGAGCCGTGGAGAGAAAGTGTAACGGCATCGATCGGAGCTTTTGCCTGTTCTTCTTTTGCGAGTCGGATGATCTCTGCCTTGAGGTCAAGGTAAAAGTTACGGTCGACCTCACCATTCGGAACCGCGCTTGCGAAGATTGTCGGAACAACTTCATAGCCCTGGTCAAGGAGCGTCTGGATCACTCCGCTGGCAGGATCATTCGCCTTCATGTTCTGGAAAATTTTTTCGCCGCGGATCACATTGAAATCATTCGCGCCGGTCAGGATCGGATTAAAAGAGTTGGATTCGTGCATCAGTGAGGCGGTCAGCACTCGTTTCATAATACGTTTTCCTCCTTAATATAGATAAAAATATTAATAGTTTATTCTTTACAGTGTGACAGGGCAAGACCTGCAGCACCGTAGATTCCGGCATTATTTCCGAGAGCGGCGATAACAAAATCCGGTTTTCTGCGGACGACCGGTGTAAAGAGATCATGGTAATGGCGGATCTTATCGATCAGGAATGATCCGGCAGCAGAAAGACCTCCGCCGACCATATAAGCTTCCGGCTCGATGGTCATGGTTACCCCGGAAAGGATCCAGCCGAGATACCGGCAGGCGCGTTCTACGGCCTGGGAGGCGACAGGATCATTCTCTTTTGCAGCGTCGATCACATCTTTTGCGGTGATTTCAGGATTATCTTTTAATGTGGAAACAGCGTCAGGCTCAGCAAGAAGACGTTTTGCGGTACGGATGATTCCAGGCGCGGATGCTGCCTGTTGGAGACAGCCGACTCCGCCGCAGGTACAAGGTTCCGTTTCATCCTCGATAATATGGATATGTCCGAGCTCGCCGCAGAGACATTCTCTTCCGGCGCGAATCTTTCCGTCGAGGATCACGGCCCCGCCGATTCCTGTTCCGAGAGTGATCATAACCATATCCCGGAATGCTTTTCCGCTGCCCTGCCACATTTCGCCGAAAGCTGCGATATTCGCATCATTTTCACAGAAAACAGAAATGCAATCGAGAAGCGCGCTGAGATCTTCCTGCGGATTAGTATCTTTCCAGCCAAGATTTGCACAGACTTCTACGTATCCGCCAGATAAAACGAGACCAGGGATCCCCATTCCGATTCCCGCGATATCTGCCAGAGAAAGTCCCCGGCCGGCGAGTGTTTCGCGGATCGAGCAGGCAATATCTTCGAGAATATGTCCGCCATTATCATCGATCCTTGTGGAAATTGCCCATGAAAAAAGAAGTGTTCCATCCGAGTCGAACAGGCCAAGCTTCGTTGAAGTGCCGCCAAGATCGATACCGATCAGATGGCAGTTTGAATTTTTCTGCATGTATATCTCCCTTCATAAATTTTCTGAAATAATACTAATTTCATTATAAGCAAGGGGGACAGAAAAGTCAAAAGAGAAATAAAATTATTTCAAAAAACATTATAGTTCGGAAAATAATATATAATAAATTAAAAGAACAAAAAATATAAAGAATTAAAAAGAAATGACAAAAATATCTGCCTGTGATACAATGGAAAGAAAGACAGCGTAAGTATTATTTGCATGAGGGAATTTATGAAAAAGGAGAAGAAGGAAGATGAAAATTTATCAGGAAAAGGATTATGATGCATTAAGCCGCCGTGCCGCGAATCTGATCTCAGCGGAGGTGATCCGGAAACCGGATTGTGTACTCGGACTTGCGACAGGATCGACTCCGGTCGGAACATACCGTCAGTTATCGGCCTGGAACCAGAAAGGGGATTTCAGCTTTAAGGATGTGCGTACCGTAAATCTTGATGAATATCTCGGTCTGCCGCCTACCCATGACCAGAGCTACCGCTATTTTATGCAGGAGAATCTGTTTGACAAGATCGATATTCCGTTTGAACATACGCATGTACCGGACGGAATGGCTGCTGATCCTGAGCAAGAGTGCAGACGATATGATGAGCTTGTCCGATCACTCGGGTATGCGGATCTGCAGCTTTTAGGACTGGGACGAAACGGACATATTGGATTTAATGAGCCAGGAGACTGCTTTAGAAAAGAAACTCATGTGGTAGAGCTTACCCAGAACACGATCGAAGCAAACGCAAGATTTTTCGAGAACGAGGCGGCTGTTCCGAAGAAAGCAATCACAATGGGAATCGGCTGTATTATGGCAGCCCGCCGTGTACTTCTTGTAGCGTCAGGTGCAAACAAAGCAGAAGCGGTTTACCGCACTGTATGCGGTCCGATCACCCCGCAGTGTCCGGCATCGATCCTTCAGCTTCATAATGATGTTGTCATCGTTGGAGACGAGGAAGCACTTTCTATGGTACGGGAAGCCGGGGTGGAGATATGCAGATAAAACATGGCCTTGTTTTTGACCTTGAAAAAGGTTTTGAAGACCGGGATCTGCGGATCCGGGACGGAGTGATCACAGATGATCCGGTCGAAGATCCAGAGATCATAGATGCGGCAGGATGTTATGTGATTCCGGGACTTCTGGACGTTCATTTTCATGGCTGTATTGGAGAAGATTTCAGTGACGCATCGGCGGATGGACTTCAGAAAATGGCAGATTATGAATTGTCAGAGGGAGTAACATATATCTGTCCGGCGGGAATGACGCTGGCGGAAGAACAGCTGACTGGAATATGCCGGAACGCGGCGAATCATAAGAAAACTTCCTCCGCGGGCGCAGAGCTGGTGGGTGTTCATCTCGAGGGACCGTTCCTTTCCCAGGCGAAGAAAGGCGCGCAGAACAGCGATTTCCTTCATAAACCGGATGCGGATATGCTTTTAAGACTTCAGAAAGAGGCGGATGGTCTTGTAAAACTTGTGACGCTCGCCCCGGAAGAAGAAAACGGTTTGGAATTCACAAAACGCGCGGTCGAGGCCGGGATCCATGTGTCGATCGGACATACAGCTGCGGATTATGATACAGCGTTAGCGGCATTTCAGGCGGGCGCGGATCATGTGACCCATCTTTTTAACGGTATGCCGCCGATCCATCACCGTGCGCCGGGAGTCATTATGGCGGCATTCGATTCTCCGGGAGTCAGACCGGAGATTATCTGTGACGGAGTTCATATCCATGGCAGTGTGATTCGCGGAACATTTCGTCTGTTTGGGGCAGACCGGATGATCCTGATTTCGGATTCCCTTCGGGCAACGGGAATGCCGGATGGAAAATATCCGTTTGGAGGTCAGATGATCGAGGTACATGGAAACCGGGCAACGATCCTTGACCATCCGGAAACACTGGCCGGTTCGGTCACGAGTCTGATGGGCTGCCTGCGCCGGGCGGTGGCATTCGGAATTCCGCTTGATGACGCGGTCCGCGCGGCATCCTACAACCCGGCAGTATCGATCGGTATGGAAGACCGGATCGGAAGTCTTGATGCCGGAAAGGATGGAACGGCAGTACTGTTGGATCAGAAAGATCTTTCTGTTCGGGGGATTATCTTTAAGGGAAAACGTGTAAAATAGGAGATTCTGTGAGATGAGGCTGTCGCATTAGCAAATATTTTTGCTGGGCGGCAGCCCTGCTTTATGTCCAAATGGCATCGGAATCAGTTACGGTTTCGATGCCATTCTTTATAAATGCAGTTCATTCCCAGCCATCCCTTTCGGCATGCCTTATTCAAATTGTTTTATTTTTAATTATCAAAATCTATGCTGTCTTTAATGAAAAAAGATGGCTTCCCGTCCTTCCAGTCTGAATCTTGCAATGAAGCTTATTTATATTTCGTCCCATTGCCAAAAGGATGCTCTCTGCCAGTGTATTTGCCTTTCCTCGGTACAGATATCTCCGAAAATTCATGTCTTCTTTTACATCAGTAAAAGAACCTTCTGCCTGAATACTGCGATTCATCCGGAGCATTGTTCCATACTCACTTGTAATCCGTTTCAAATCTTCTGCACGTTTCTGGCTCATCGTCTTCGAGACCATTAATACTTTATTCCGTTTTTCCATAGGCGTTTTGCAGTTGTTCCCTTTGATACATTCTATTTTGTAAGGGCAGCCGGTACAGTCTGAACTCTTGTAATAAGTTTTTACACTGACATATCCGCTGGCTGTTTTACTTCTGCGTTCATTTGTAACTGTCAGTTCCCTTCCGTTGCGGCAGATGTAACTGTCACTGTCTGCATGATACTCCATGTTTTCTCTTCTGCCGATTGCTTTTTTGTATTTTCGGGTTTTCGAGATCTCATAGTTCTGCGGCTTTATATACGCAGTCTGTCCGTTGCCTTCAATAAAAAGGTAGTTTTCTTCGCTTTCGTATCCGGCATCTGCAACGATTTCTGAATATTTAAATCCTAAGTGACTCTCCATATCTTTCAAAAAAGGTATCAGAGTACGTGTATCGGTTGGATGTGGGCTGATATCGATCCATGTGATATATTCAGAATCCACTCCGTGTTGGATATTATAAGCAGGCTTTAATTGCCCATTCAGCATTGCGTCTTCTTTCATTCTCATAAAAGTTGCATCCGGGTTCGTTTTTGAATAACTGTTTCTGTCTCCAAGAGTATACAGTTTTTCGTATATTCCTTTAGTTTTCCAGGTATTGATCCAGTTGTTCCAGGGATTTCTGCAGCTGCGTTTTTCTCCGCCCGATTCCATGTACAAACACAATGCCATCCTGTACTTTGATACGGCACAACTGCTTTTTTAAGCGTTTTAATGTATGGATAGATATCCGGTCATGATATACAGTTCTGATTCCGTAAAGTTCTTCGCATTCTGCCACAAAAGAGGTCAGTTTTGTGTATAACCGAGTCTGATTTTTCGTGATAGCCCGTTTCCATACAAATGTATATTTATTGGCTGCAGATTCGATCTTGGTGCCGTCAATAAAGATGGTCTTCCCTGAAATCTCACCAATAAGATAGAGCAAATCTGACATTTGAGCAAGCAAAGCTTTTGCACAGGCAGAAAAGTGCAGGGATATAAAACGTGCGATTGTTGCGTGATCAGGAGCAGGCATTCCTTCCAGGAGATACCTGAAGTTGATATCTCGTTTACATGCTTTTCTGATATCCCGGCTTGAATAGATTCGATTCATTGCTGCATAGATAACGAGTTTCAGCATCTGACGCGGTGTTGCCTGATTTTTTCTGATCCTGCCGTAAGTTTTATACAGTTCAGAAAGGTCCATTTCCTCCACAAAGGCACTTACCAGACGAACTGGATCATCAGATGGAATAGAAATCTCTAAATCCAGCGGAAGTTTGATTTGATAATACAGAGAAAACGAGGTATAATCCTGATATATGTTTCGGATTTTTATGGGGATCAAGAGGTTATGGTGAACTGTAACTATTTGCACAGGCACTTTAATATATAACTTGACAACACAGGAATCGCTGAAGGCGAAAGGCCTAAAAAATGAAAATAGCGTTACTATCAACGTCATATCTGGAATCTTTTTATAAAAATAGCTGAAGGAACTTGACCTCGCAGATATTATTGATGTTTATGTGTATTATACATATGAACATGTTGTGGATCTGTATCGTCAGATCTCCGAACAGTATGATGGTATTCTTGCCGGAGGAACCGCCCCGATGCGGATCATTCAGAAAGCCTACCCGAAGCACAAACCAATGCGGAACATTGAATGTGGTATCAGTAATTTCTACCGCGAAATTACCAGAGTCATTTTCGAATATCAGGATTTTACACTGCAGTATGGATACTTTGATTTCTGTGATGTTATGTGTCCGGATAATGCAAAAAGTCTGATTGAAAAAATGAGGCAGGGAAAATTTGAGGACTGGTTTGAAAAGAATCAGGAGTTTATAAATCAGGTGCCGCCCAATGAAATCTGGGATTCTCTGGAGGCAAAACGAAATAAGCACATTGAACTCTGGAAGAGCGGAACCGTTAAATACACGCTGTCCAGACGAAGCCTGATCGTGCCGGACCTTTTAAAGGCAGGTGTAAATTGCCGCTTTGTCAACTGTAATCAGGACGATATTTTAAAGAGCAGTGAGCTTCTGATGCATGACATCACGATTCAGAATCTGAAGAAAAACCGCCCTGCGGTGATCGATATCAAGCCTTATCCAAATACAGAAGAAAACAGGCAGAAAATCCAAAAGTGCCTGATGTCATACAGTAAAAAATATCTCTGTGACTTCCTGCAGGAAGATCAGGATGATTTTATTCAGGTGTTTACGAATCACCACTCCGTGGAGAAGCTTACCTGCGACTTTCAGACCTGCACGTTGAAAACGTATCTCGAGGAAAAATGTGATTTTCGCGTCAGTATCGGATACGGATTAGGAGAAAGTCTCCAGGATGCCGTTTCCAACAGCCTGTATGCATTAAAAGAATCCATGAATACAGTGGATTATAACAGTTATCTGATCAATGTGAAGAAAAACAAGATCGGTCTGTTTGGAGATGGAAGGCTGGTAGCCTTTTCAAGTGACGTTTCCCCTCAGATTTTGAATCTGGCCGAAGAAACAGGGTTATCTACCCTGACCATTCAGAAAATTTTAAAAGCTAAGGAAATATTAGGCGATACGGATTTTACTTCCCAGGATCTGGCTGATATTCTCCATATCACACTTCGAAGCGCCAATCGAATGTTGGATAACATGGTGCGTTATCATATGGCCGCCCTCTTATACCATCGTCAGAAAGGAACAAAGGGAAGACCACAGAAAGTATATCGGATCATCCATGAATAGCTGCACCCGGCAACCTGTTGCAAAACATATTGTAACTATTCAGTACCTTCATAGTTACACGCAAAAATCCATTCCATATCAGCTTCGCTGATGGGATTTTTGCCCTCCAGCCTATGTTTTCTTACGGTCAGCGCAGCAAGTGCGCAGACCTACTGAACAGTTACAACATATTACATAAATCAAACATAACAGGAGGACTTTTCAATGAATGAGATCATGAACAACATACTGACAAGAAGAAGCATCCGGAAATTCACTGATGCACCTGTGTCCAAAGAGATTCTGGATGATCTGGTGCAGGCTGCGCTCCATGCGCCGAGCGGATGTGGAAAACAGACCTGGAAATTTACAGTTATCACAAATAAAGCAGCGATCAGGCGGTTGGCAGACGCGATCAGGACGACCTTAGACCGCCCAGGCTACAACATGTACTGCCCAACGGCAATCATCATGCCTTCGAACCTCCGTGACAGCATCTGGGGAAAAGAGGATGATGCCTGCGCCCTTGAAAACATTTTTCTGGCTGCCCACTCCTACGGTGTCGGTTCTGTATGGATCAACCAGCTCCAGAATATCTGCGATACTCCGGCGATCCGTGACATCTTAAATGATTTTGGTATTCCGGCCGATCATGTAGTCTATGGGATGGCTGCTTTAGGCTATCCGGATCCGGATACTGAGATCCAACCGAAAGAGCGGATCGGAAAAGTTGCCTATATCGAATAAGCAAAAACTTTCCGGCGCCGCTGTTCACCGCGGCGCCAGTCTTTATACACATCCAGTTACAGACACAAAAATACCTGGTCAGAGTGAAGTAATCCATCTCTGCCAGGTATTTTTATCCGGATCTTTGTGCTGATCTACTCTACGTACCCCGCATTCCAGAAGTAGAGTCCGCTGTAATTATTTAAGCCTTTCACATGATCATTCCATGCATAATTCGCAATATAATGGCCAAAGTTGATGACCGCCAGATAATCCCAGGAATACTCCTGAACTTTCTCCCAGGCCGCCTTCGCGTCATCCATATTTGTGGAGGTATTCATGTCATTTAAAAGACTCTGCAGTGTCTCATCATCGTTCCAGCCCGCGTAATTCGGTCCAAAGTAAAGCTTTAAGGACGGAATCGGAACCTGTGAAAATGTGCAGATATATATCCAGACGAAATATTGTTCTACCACAGGTTTATCCAGCCCCATCTTCGCCCGGAGCGCCGCGATATCTTCCACCGTGGCCTCATCGCCAAGAATAGAAGCTGCCGGATCACCAGGCGTCAGGTGCACTACTGAAAAGATAACGACGGATACGATGATCAATACTGGAATAATGGAAAGTAACCGTCCTACGATGAATTTTCTCATATTGTCCTCTCCCTTCTTGCTATCCAGAAAAAACAAATAAAAAAGCACACAATGCGTCTTTTGATACACCATTGTATGCTCAACAGTTATCTTTTTGCTTTTTCTGCTCCTGTAATTGCGTTTTATTCTACTGTCCATAATTGGATTTGTCGATTAACGATTATGTATATATATTCAGACTATTTTGCCAGTTCATTTAGTTATTTTTTACAATGTGCCTGGAAATTTTGTTCAGAGTGAACCATTGACTCTCTTTTAAAGTTATTTTTGTTTTTACTTTATTTTATTAATTTCTATTTTGCATTCACTGCCACTACAAAGGTGATAGTTATTAGACTTCCCACTATCTGGGCGTGTTCGGAACCTTCACCGTTAGAGCGCGCCCATGGCGCGCATACTCAAAAAGGCAGATATCCTTTTGAAGAACATCTGCCTTTTACACATCTTATCAAGAGCTGGTAGTCTATCGTTTCTACTCCCGATTCTTTTTATTCTCTTCTTCCTTATTCTTAAACCAATTATCCAGTTTCGTGAGACCCCGGATCAAGATCTTCTTCTCATCATCATCAAATTCATCCATGATGGATGTGATCATCTCTTTGTGGAATCTTGCATGATGAACAAACGCCTTCTTGCCCTTATCTGAAAGCGAAATATATACGACCCGGCGGTCTTCCTCACCGCGTTCTCTCTCCACATAGCCTTTTTTAACCAGGCTGTTCATTGCGATCGTCAGGGTTCCCACCGTGACGGAAAGCTTTTTCGCGATCGAGGACATATTTTTCGGTGTTCCTATGCCGATGGCCTCAATCACATGCATATCGTTATTTGTTATATCCTGGAATTCCCGGGTAATGATCGCTTTCTCCTCAACATCCATGATGCTGCGGAATAATCTCACCAGGATCTCATTCAGTTCCTTATAATCGTCCAACAGCGGAATCCTCTTTCTCCCTGGGCTGTCTGATCTCTTCTGGCAGCCCGGATCTTTTGTCTTTTATAGGTTTTATTATAACCGATTCCAACTGACGGCACAACTGATTTCCAAGTGTTTCCGACGACAAACGCATGAATGATTGTCTACCACCAATTCTGTTT
>NZ_QWGL01000043.1 GCF_003435375.1 Clostridium sp. AM34-11AC
ATTAGCCACTACTGTTACAACGTTAGTATAGCACTTCAAAGTACCTGTGTTCCCACGGAGCAACGGATGTAAATTCCGGAGGAAATTCCCAAAAGACCCGAAACGACCAAATAGCCAGTTTCGAGTTGATGAAGCACAAGTGGGGCAAATATTTTGACTATCAGTTAAAGACCAACAAGATATATGTGAGGGTTAGGAGGTAGCATCCGTAAATAAACGGAACTACCTCTTATTTTTACTGATATTTCCTTGACTTTACAGGAGGTTATGCTACGATACGCCAAAGTTAAAGGAAAAGGAGGTCTATTATGGCTTACAGATTAGAAACAAGAAGCGGTCACAATATGTTCACGATGGCATCTCTCTTGCAGAAAGCAATCCGCAGGGGAGATAAGGAAAGGGCAGGATATGCAGCAATGGAATTATTCGGCTCCTACCACACAATGCTGTGGAATAGAATAATGACCGTATCATGCGAGGATTGTTGGGGTATTTTGGCAAAGGAGATAGTTGCTCTGAGGTACACCGATGATGTCAGAAACCGTAACCGAAAAGGATACGAGAAAGACACCCGGTATGTATCGCAGGCAATTACGCTTTTATGCGATGCCAAAAAGAGCAGAGATGCTTGCTATTATGCCTGTAACTTCGTCCTCCAAACCTATGTTACAGACCCGGGCGAGTTGTCAAAGGAATTTGTACAACAGACTGTAAGGGAAATCGAGAGTGTAGCAGATGACGCTCTCGAGATTAAGAACATCAGCGGAGAGGTAGGGGAATGGGAAGTTCCCGAGTCCTCATTTGAGGGAGAACAGATGTCTATATTCGATATGACTTCTATTCCCGGCGATGAAGAACTTACTATCAATCCGGATGATGATAAGAAAACCAAGTGTGAAATGTGGGCGGCATATCTCAGAAAAGGAATCAGAACCCTTGATATGGAACTGGCAGGGTATGCCATTCATAATCTGAGACAGACTGATTTATCCTACGCTTGGAAAACATTGTATGTAATCTCCCGAAACGAATGTAAAGGCATTCCGACAAGGGAGATTGTTTCATTGAAACAGTCTGATGATTATGTAAACAAGAACAAAGGACTGGATAAGAGAGATGAAATCTACATCTGCAAAGGTATCATGGTACTCATGTATCAGATATGTGGCAAATTCAGCAGCACTATTGGAAATGACATTATGGATGCAGAGTTCCTTGTGAGATGGGATGACCACGAGTTTATCGACATCAGAAACTGCAATCTCCCGGATGACATTGTACCGGAATGGGTTTACGATGTTCACACCATAAGAGGGAAGAAAGCGGGAAAGACTGATTGGGGAATGAACTTAGTGGAGCAGGAGGCATTATCTCCATTACAGGTATCGTTCTTCGATGAGGGAAGTTGGCAACCTCGATACGAATACAAGCATCTGCATGATTTGTGTACCGAGGGAGAGTATCGGGAGATGCTCGAATACAGTAAGACCCGCAAAGGAAACCCTGTGGATAAAATTCAAGATAAATACTGATTTTTCTATTGACTTGGCAGGAGGCTATGTTATCGTACGACCGTCAAATAAAACAAATGCGAGGTGGTCGTTATGATAAAGAAAACAGATATAGTCAGAGAGGCAGTTCGAGAGGGAGACTTCAAGAAAGCACTCAGAATAGCCAAAGGATTTAGAATCAATATCACGGTGGCAGACAGAGACAAGATGAGCAGAGCGTATGAGTGCATTGTTCATCCGGAGTTTTACAGACAGATAGGAACAGACATCCCCAAGGCGATAGCCGAAGGTAAGGAGGTAGTAAGTCGCCTGTATGGGGCGTGAGCCGCCCAAACTGAATAGCCAAAGAAAGTATCAAGGAGTCGAATAGGAGCGAAGCGAGTTCCTATATCGGCTCCATTTTGGTATGTAGGAAAGGTGGTGAGCGAGTTGTGGCTAAGAAAAAGGCAGAAAAACCTACCGAAAATGCGTCATCTGAGCATCCCGGCACACAGAATTTAGTTCCGGTGCGAACCAAAGAGGAAGCAAGGGAGCGTGGTAGGAAAGGCGGTCTGAAATCTGCGGAGGTTCGCAGGCAGAAAAAAACGATGCGAGACATGGCAAAAAGCATCATGGAGACGACAGTTTCGGAGCAGATGGGTAATGTCAGAGACACGCTCGCTCGTATGGGTTTGGAAGAGAATGACATGACCTACCAAGCCGCAGTTGTTGTCAGACTCATACAGAAAGCAATGGTCGAGGGAGACACCTCAGCTATTCGTGTATTAGGAGAACTGACAGGAGAACTGAACAGGTTCGGATACATCGAGGCAGATGACCCGGATGTGATTGAGTTACAGTATCCGGCAATCCTCATACCGGAGAACGGCAGGGATGAACCAAAGCAGAATGTTCTCGGACCGCAGGCAGGTCCTCAGACGATGTTCATGGCATCCTCAGCCGACATTGTTATTTATGGTGGTGCGGCAGGTGGAGGCAAGACCTACGCACTGTTGCTCGAGGCATTGAGACACAAGGATGTCAAAGGATTTGGTGCTGTTATCTTCCGAAAGAATTTCACACAGATTACCGCTGAGGGTGGTTTGTGGGATGCCAGTACCAAGATATTCTCGCAAGTGCCGGATGCACACCAACGAAAGACGCCGAAACTCCATTGGAAGTTCGATGCCGGAGCGAAGTTGACATTCGCCCACTTGGATAGAGAGGAGGATTTGCTTGCGTGGCAGGGTACTGAAATTGCATATCTTGCCTTTGATGAGTTGACACACTTTACCAAGCATCAGTTCCTGTATATGCTATCCCGAAACCGAAGTACCTGCGGCGTGAAACCGTATGTGCGTGCCACCTGTAACCCGGACTCAGATAGTTGGGTGGCAGATTTCATATCATGGTGGATAGACCAAGATACCGGATACCCTATTCGAGAACGAAGCGGGGTTGTCCGGTATATGTGTGTTTTGAACGATGTTATCTATTGGGGAGATTCGCCCGAAGATTTGGCAGATAAGTATGATATTCCTCCTACTGATTGTAAGTCCGTAACATTCATAGCGAGCCGACTGGAAGATAACAAGATTCTGATGACATCCGACCCATCGTACCTGTCGAACTTAAAAGCCATGACCGAGGTTGATATGGAACGACTGCTCTATGGTAACTGGAAGATTAAGGCACAGGCAGGACGGTACTTCAAGAGGACACAGGTTACAATCATTGCTGAGGCACCGAATGACATCATCATGTGGTGTCGTGCATGGGATTTGGCTGCAACCGATGAGGATGAGAATGGAGATGCCGATTTGACAGCCGGAGTTCTTATGGGATTGAGAAAAGGAGGAACGGTAGTCGTTCTGAATGTTATCAACCAAAGGATAAAAGCCGGAGATGTCGAGAAGTTGGTTTACAACACGGCACTCATCGACCGTCAGAGGTATGGATACCAGTACATCGTCAGAGTTCCTCAAGACCCCGGACAGGCAGGCAAGGTCCTCGCAGGGCAGTATGTCAAATTACTGTCCGGCTTTAATGTCAAGACACTGCCAGTCAGCGGTAGCAAGGAACTGAGAGCAACACCATTCGCCGCACAATGGCAGAATGGCAATGTCGAAGTTCTCCTCGGAGATTGGAATGAGGAGTATTTCAGTCAGTTAGAGTCGTTCCCGGAGTCAAAACACGATGATATGGTAGATGCGTCATCAGATTCCTTTAACGAACTGACGAACAACACATTTGATATTGATGCTCTCCTGTAATGGGAGACATTCATATAAAGGCAGAAACGAAACCTTTTTGCATGGATAACAAATTCTCCATCGAAAGATGCCAAAAGGCAGCACAGGGCGGTAACAAAGCCAAACAGGATATTATGAAGCACAATCACAGTCTGAATTTACAGGCTGTTTTTTTGTTGCAGAAAGGAGAACAGACAAGTGGATGAACAGCAGAAAGCCAAACTCGACCAAATGAATAAGCTAAGGCGAGGAGCGGCAATCATCGAAGGAACTCAAGACAAGTTCCGGCAGGACGGATACACGAACCTGCTTAATAAGTATGGCACAGCACAGGATAACTCGACTGCATACACCTACGAGCAGGAACCTGTGGTATCGGACCTCGAACTCATTCGATTGTATGAGGGAAACGGTCTGTTCACTAAGATAATCGACCGACCATCCGAAGAGGCTGTGAAGCATGGATTTGACATCGACTATGGAGATGAAGATATTACCGAGTATGTCGATAAGCGACTGGATGACTTGGATTTCGAGGACAAATTTGCAACAGCAGAGAAGTGGGCGAGACTCTATGGAGGTTCGCTCATTGTTATGTTATGCGATGACGGAGGTGGACTCGAGGAACCTTTGAATTGGGATAAGGTCACGACCATCGAAGAACTGAGGGTGTTTGAAAGGGCAGTCATACAGGAAGATTACACGACCATGTACAACTTCCATTTCTTCGACACGATGCACAGCGACAAGCCATTCGGACAGCCGGAGTATTACCACATCTACTCGATGTATGGATATTTCACGGTGCATTACTCAAGATGCTTGGTATTCAGAAACGGCAGACTTCCGGAGCAGACGACCAATTCCATATACAGATATTGGGGGATGCCGGAATATGTCAAGATTAAGCGGGCATTGCGAGAGTGCATTACATCTCACTCGAATGGCACTAAGTTACTGGAAAGGTCAGTACAGGCAATCTACAAGATGAAAAACCTTGCCAACCTGCTTAGTACGGAAGATGGAGAAAACAAAGTTCTCCAAAGATTACAGGTTATTGATATGGCACGAGGCATCCTCAACTCAATGGCGATTGACGCTGAGGGAGAGGACTACGACTTCAAGACATTGCAGATGTCGGGAGTCAAAGATGTCATTGATACGACCTGCAATATGCTTTCAGCAGTAACGAACATTCCACAGACTATATTGTTCGGTCGCTCCCCGGCAGGAATGAATGCCACCGGAGACAGCGACCTCGAGAACTACTATAACATGGTTGAGAATATTCAGAAGCAGAACATGAAAGCCAATGCCCGAACAGTAATCGACCTCATCCTCAAACAGGGATTGATTGAGGGGAAGATACCGGAAATCCCTAAGTACAAGATGAAGTTTGCTGCACTGTGGTCCTTGTCCGACACAGAGCAGGCAGACATTGCTCAGAAGAAAGCAACCACTGAACAGACCAAGGCTCAGACAGCACAGGTTTATATCGACTCCGGTGTGCTTGACCCATCAGAGGTCAGAAGTTCCCTTGCAACTGAGGGAGAGTTCGACATCGAGGAGGTCATCACAGAAGATGACCTCAATCTGCCGGAAGATACATTCTCCCCGACAGAAATGTCGGGAACATCCGAGAGCGATGACTTCGATTTGCAGTTCAAGAGCGAAGCGGAGGATGGCACAGATTATGGAGGAGCCGCAGTCCTCGTTATCAAGAATGGCAAAATCCTATGTGCAAGCCGCAGGTCATCGGAAGGTATCTGCGGACCGGGCGGTCACATCGAGGACGGAGAAACGCCCGAGGAGGCAGCACTCAGAGAGGCACAGGAGGAGTTTAATATTGTTCCCCTAAACATTCTACCTTTGGGAGTTTATAAAAGCAGAACAGGCTCATATTGCGATTCTATGATATATTTCACAGACCAATTCACAGGAACTCCGGAAGCAGATGGAGTTGAGATGCTGAATGAGAGATGGTTGTCACTGGAAGAGTTAAAGGGCAAGTTCCTGTTTCCCCCATTCGAGGAGTCACTCAAGATGCTCGAGGATTTGCTCGGGAGGTAAGGAGGTGGTTTCGTGGATGAGGAAGTAATCAGAAAGCAGACAATCCGAAAGGTTGGCAGGAAGTTCTACGGACACGACAGCCTGTATAGCAAGTACACACCCCAGATACCGGAAGCGGCAGAGCGTGAGTATATGCGGATGACAAATGAATATATGCGGCTCCTCAAGGAAGAACTGGAAGAAAATCTTCCGGAACTCAAGGAGTCGTACAAGGCAAACAGAGATGAATTGGTGGCTGACAACCGGAGAATGGATGCAGCCACTGATTTAATGTTAAAGGTCAACGAACTGTTCACAAGGATGAAATCAAACCTGTTGAAAAAGACGGTTGGATTTGGTCTGAGGAGGAGACTTGAGTCGCTGGCTCATCTCAACAGGAAGCTGACCGTCAAGGAGTGGAAGCGAGCAATCAAAGCAACTCTCGGTATCGACATCAGAGAGGACTATTACCTCGGGGAGTTCTATTCGGAGCAGTTACTGGAATGGGTCAAACAGAATGTAGACCTCATCTCCACGATACCGGAGGATACTCTCGACAAAATGAAAGACATTGTTTATGACGGCTACACGAATGGAAAGACCACGACCCGGATGGTTAAGGATATTCAGAGAGTGTACCGGATAAGCAAGCGGCACGCCACTCTGATTGCTCGAGACCAAACAGCAAAACTCAACGGACAGATACAACGGTATCAGCAAATGGACGCAGGCATCACGGAGTATATATGGTGTACCTGCGGAGACGAGCGTGTCCGAGAAAGCCACAGGTCCTTGAACGGCAAGAAGTTCAGTTGGAGTTCTCCTCCTACAAATTCAGATGGTCGTTCGTGCCACCCGGGAGAAGATTACCAGTGCCGATGTATCGGCAGACCTGTATTCAACAAGAACACGCTGAACCTTCCGGTGGATGACAGCGTGAATATCACTATCAAGTAGATTGGAGGTATAGAACATGGATGAAGCAATCAGAAACCTGTGCCTTGCACTGAAAGGCGAGGCAGATACGGTCATCGGATGCACAGATAGGTTAGCATCCCTGCCGGACGGTTCCAACAAAGCGGCTCAGACCCTCGATATGATACGACTTGATGGAGTTGCACATATTCAGAGTCTGACTCTTGCTATTACGGAATTTATGTCCGATGGCTCCGCAGACAGCGGAGGCTCTGATGAGTAACAAGGAAGGATGCACGGACAGAACCGCAGACATGGCTATCGCCCATGTATCCAAAGAAGAGAAAGCCATGAGAAAAGGAGGGCATAAGACCAATGGAAACAAGAGATGCACCAAAACTGAGGAGAGTCAGAAGATTAGACAGCATCCGACTCGATAAGAACGATTCAACTTATTTCACGAATGAGGGGTATTTGGTAGACCACCCGATACTGACATCCTGTGGAATATTTGAATATACAAATCCCGATGGCAGTATCCGTAGGGAGTTGCGATTACCTAAGTATGTGTTCGATGAGAACTCATTGAAAACCTATCGTGGTAAGCCAATCATCATCACTCACGATGCAGGAGTCGTGGACAAGAACAATGTTGATAAGGAACAGATAGGAACCATACTTTCAGACGGTTACGAAGATGGAGAAGATGTCCGTGCGGAAATCATTATCCACGATACAGATTCCATGCAAAAGTGCGGTCTCAAGGAGTTGTCCTTGGGATACAACCTCGATTTGGTTGAAGAGCCGGGAGTGTGGAAAGGTCAGCCGTATGACGCAATTCAGACGAATATCGTCATCAACCACCTTGCACTTGTTGCATCTGCGAGAGCAGGAGAACAGGCAAGATTGAACATTGATGGGTCTGATGAACCCGAACTAAAAGGAGGTAAAGCAATGGCAAAATCAACAAATTCCCGCCGTGCAGACGGTGGGGCAATGTCTCCGGAAGAACTCGAAAAAGCCATCGAAGCCTACAAGACAAGAAAGGCTCAGAGAGCATCCGCAGACGAAGAGGAAAAAGAGACACCTGCCGCTGAGGCAGATGGCGATGCAGCCGAAGAGAACTCCACTCCTGCAACTGAGGAGGAACAGGCTGCTGATGGCGAGGGAGAAGATACTCCGGCAGAAGAGGAAAAGGGCAGCACTCCGGCAGACATCGCTCAGACGGTTAAAGACCGCAGAGACAGAAGAGATGCTGAGGACGACCCGGAAGATGCCAACGCTGCTATGGGAGTTATCGCACAGCAGGATGAGGATATTGATATGCTCCTCGCCGCTCTCGAGAAAGTCCTTGCTGAGATGAAAGGCAATGCTGATGGCGAGGAAGAGGAAAAAGAGACTAAGGAAGATGGCTGCGATGAAGAGGGCGAGGAAGGGAATAAAGACAGTTCCGATGACGAGTCCAAGTCCTTAAATGCAGACTCTGCGGATAAGATTGTTCGTCAGAGATTAAGCATCTGCCGTGTTGGAGACAAGCTCAACATGGATGGTCTCGAGGACATGAGCATCAAGCAGGCCAAGAAAGCGATTATCGCCAAAGTCCTGCCTACAATGCGTATGGATGGTAAGTCCGATGCTTACATTGATGCGATGTATGACCTTGCTGTGAATGAGACCAACAAACACAAGGGAGTTGCGTATCAGAAACAGCAGATGATGGCACAGACTCCGAAGAGAAGAGCAGACTCCAGCGAGAGTATGGCAGCAAACTCAAGAAAGAACATGATTGCAAGAGAAGGAGGTAATGAGTAATGGCAGCACAGCTTAATTACAATTATGGCACCCCGAAGGGTGTACCGGGCGGAAAGTTCGACATCGCATTTGACGAGGTTGTAACCCGCAAGAATGAGAATGAAGATGGCGTTATGAAGTACGGTCTTGCCGTAGCAGTGGGAACGGATGCAGGTAATGGCATCAAGGTTCCTGTTACTGGCACAACTGCCGCACAGATTGAGGGTATCACAATCGCACTGCCTAACACCGAGCAGGATATGGCAGGCAAAGTTGTTGTCAAGAAGAACGCATCCCTCAGTGTTATGAAGAAAGGCAACATTTGGGGCAGACTTGCCACAGGTGCTACTCCTACCTATGGAACAAAGGCTTATGTTATTCCGGAGGGAGACGAAGCCGGAACATTCACGCACGCAGCCGATAACGGCAAGAGTGATAGCGGCAAGGTTGAATACCTTGACATCAGTGCTACATTCGGCAACGCATCTGATGACGGCATTGCTGTCATCGTACTTTAATCTAAGGAGGTAAGAAAGAATGAGCAAAAATTACAATCCCGAAATGCCATCCACTGGCTACGATGTCGCAGACCTTGCGGCATTAAAGGCATCAAATCTGATGCCTGCACTCAAGGAGGACAGACTTTGCAGATTCGACAGCACAGATGATGCCTCTATCTTCTTTGCGAGAGAACTGGACTACATCAAGTCTAAGTCCTACGACAAGATTTATCCGGAGTTCACTGCTCTGAATAATTTCCCTATCACACACGAAGTACCGGAAGGTGCCGAGTCCATGACATACTACTCTTACGAGAGAACCGGTATGGCTGCAATCATCAGCAACTATGCTACTGACCTCCCGAGAGCAGATGTTAAGGGTGCTCCATCTACTGCATTTGTTAAGTCTATCGGTACATCCTACGGATATTCGGTACAGGATATGAGAGCGAGCCGTATGGCAGGAAAGTCTCTCGATACTCGCCGTGCTGATTCTGCAAGATACGCAGTAGACCGCACAACCAATGTCATCGCATTTGCGGGCGATAAGCAGAACAACCTTGTCGGAGTTCTGTCTACCGACAACAACATTCCTCTTTACACTCTCAGCGAGGTTGAGGATGAGAAGGGAGTTAAGCATACTGACTTCAAGCATAAGACAGCATCTCAGATTCTTGATGACATCAACGGTATGTTTGCATACCAGGCGAAGATTACCAAGGGCGTTGAACACGCTGATACTCTGATGCTCCCTCACAGCGTCTACATCGACATCTCCACTCGTCAGATTCCAAACACAGGATATACGGTACTTCGTTTTCTCAAGGAGAACGCACCGTACCTCAAGGACATAGTGTCTGCACCGGAGTTAGAGACAGATGCTGAGGATACGAACCCTTACAAGAAGGGCGTTATGTTCCTGTATACGAACTCTGTCGATAAGTTCAGTCTCGAGATTCCGATGCCGTTCTATCAGTATCCGTTACAGAACAGAAACCTCGAAATAATCGTTCCTTGCGAGGAGCGTGTCGCAGGTTGCATCATTTATTATCCGCTCTCTGCACTCATTGCAGTCGGAGCGTAGTCTGAAAGAAGGAGGAAATGCGAAATGGCAATTAAGATGACGAATTTATCTGAAAAGGTAATTGGAGTTGGCGAGGTAACAGTACTTCCGGGGGAAACCAAGGAAGTACCTGTTGCTTTTGAGACAAGTCCTATCTTAGAAGTGTATAAGAATATGGGGTTAGTATCCCTGTCCGGAAAGGCAACAGCCGCTACAAAGGCTGCCACCGAGAAGAAAGCCGAGGAAGAGAAAGCAAAGGCTGAGGCAGAAGCCAAAGCTGCCGCCGAGAAGAAAGCAAAGTTAGACTCTCTCAAGGATGCGTCCGATGAGGAAGTTGCCGCTCTTGCACAGGAACTCGGCATCAACCCGGCAGAGTGCAAGGACCTCGCAGATGTACGCAAAAAGGTAAAGGCTGCTCTCAGCAAATAAGTTGAGGAGGTGGCTTTATGAATGCCTTAGAAATATTCCGGATGGTTGCAAAGGAATTTGATGACCTGCCGGATGAAGATGTAGTCAACGATGACGGCAAGGTTACTCAGCATGGCGTCAAATCGTTTATCGAACTGTACTCAGACCAAATCAGCGAGAAGAGGTTCGGAAAGTCGTACCAAAAGGCATTGGCATATCTGACCGCTCACAAGTTGAAGATGAATGGGTATGGAGACACCGGAACAGGAACCATTGCAGACTCACTCAGAGTTGGCTCATATTCAGAGGGCGAAACCTCAATCAGTTATACGACCGGACAACAGACGAATCTCCAAGTCGATGCGGAATATGCACTTACCGTATATGGCTTGGAGTTTCTTACGCTCCGGAGAAACGCAATCATCCCGATTGTATCAGCAGGAGAGGCTCAATGAGTGTGAGAATTACCGACACCGTGACAGCGGACGGCAGAAAGTTTCAGAAAATGCTCAAGGAACTGGCAGAAAAGGAAGTGCGAGTCGGATTCCAACATGGCAAAGCCACGGAGGAGGACGGCACAGACATCTGCGACATTGCAGCATGGAACGAACTCGGAACTGTGCATATTCCGGCTCGTCCGTTTTTGCGTATGAGTGTTGATGACAACACATCAAAGATTAAAAGCTTCTTACAGGAGAAGAGAAAAGACCTCGTAAGAGGTGTTTCTGCCGAACAGGTCCTCAAGGAGATAGGGATTTTTCAGAAAGACCTTATCCAAGAGAAGATTACGGACGGCAGTTTCGCACCAAATGCGGCATCGACTGTCAAGAAGAAAGGTTCATCCAAACCATTGATTGATACTGGACGAATGAGACAGTCGGTCAATTACGAAATTAAGCAGAAGGGAAGTGGAGACTGATGAACTTCTTAAAGAAGAATTACACGCTGAGGCGTTATTCAGAGCCTAAATATGTTCAAGGGTATTCTTCTATACCTTACGAAGATTTAACGCTCCCTATGGATATACAGACCTTAGAGGACACCATACAGACCGAAGAGGACGGTAGGAAATCAGTTCAGAAGCTGAAAGTATTCTGTGACTACGAGATTTTGGCTGAGGATGAGCATAAAAAGCAGAAAGCAGACCGTGTTTGGTTTCAAGGGAAGTGGTTCGAGTGCCTGTCAAGCAGGTTAAGTGAGAACACGCCGCTGAAACACTGGACGGCAACATTCGTACAGTGCTTGGATGCCGAAGATGGTCCACAACAGGAGGGCGAATAATGAACATGGAGAATGTAGAGTCGGTCATCTACGATGTTACGGCTGAGTTCTTCCACGGTGCTACGGTCATTTGGGCGGAGCAGGTAAATACGAAACCGGATTTACCGTATGTGACACTCAAGACAGGAAACCTCAACAGAACTCGCTTTCCAGTGGTAGATGATGACGGAAACAGGTTTTATCCGTGTAGTACATTACTCGAGATAAACCTGTACACCAAAGGCAAGGCGGTTACGGTGGCAGAGAATGTTACCGGAAACTATGCCAACACAGCCGCAAGCGATTTGCAGGATTTCTTCAATTACCTCGACTCCGAGGGGATTGTGGACAAACTGGCAGCACACGGCATGGATATATCTCTCGAACCGCCTGTGAGGGATTTGACAAATTTGCAGAATGACAGTAAGTACCGTTACCGAGCAATGGCTGAGGCAACGGTTTCTTTTTCTCAAGAAGCAAATGGTCGTTACGGAATTGGTGGCATGGATGCTCCAAACGCATCCGGAGGCGGCTCTGCTGAGATGGCAGATGCAACATCGGGTGTCATCGAGGAAGTAGAAATTTCAGAAGAAACCTATGAAGGAGGTAAAGCATAATGAAGAACAATCCATTAGATGACATCATCAAGTGCGATGTCGAGATTTCAAATCCGGGTTCAAGTGATGTGAGTTTCGACAGTATCCTCTTGGTGGTAGCCGGACCCGCTGCAAAAGGCACAGCAACAATCTCCGGCACGACAGCAATCAGCAAGGCTGATGAATTACTTAACTATGGTTACAAGACCGACAGTCCTGCATACATCGCTGCAACGGTTGCTTTTTCTCAGAACCCATCTCCGGATGAACTGTATATCATTGTCCGTGAAAAGACTGCTGAGAAAAGCGCTTATGAAGATGTCGATACTACGCTTGCAAGAGCGAATAGTGAGGCATCATTCTACGGCATCCACCTCACGGAGTTCAGAGACAGTACGGATATTGAGGCTGCAAAGACTTGGGCGGAGGCAAACGAGAAGTTGTACGCATTTGAGTACACGGACATCAACTCTTGTCCGGTAGAGAATTCCGGTTTCTACCGTACATTCGGTATTTTCTCCGGACTCGCAGATGGTTATGCAGCAGAAGAACAGCCTGTTGAAAACCAGTATGCAGCACTGGCTTGGATGGCTAAGTGTTTCGGATATGACCCGGGAACTGAGACATGGAACCTCAAGGAACTGGCAACAATCGCTCCTACGAAGTTGTCAACGGAGCAGAAGGAAGCACTGGGAGCAAAGAATATCAACACATTTCTCCGCTATGCAGGATGCAACTGTGCAATGGGCGGCATGACCCTTGCGGGAGAGTGGATTGATGTTATCCGTTTCAGAGACTGGCTCAAGAATGAGTTGCAGATTAGAACATTCAATGCCCTCAAGACCAACCGCAAGGTTCCGTTTACTGACGGAGGTATCGGTCTGATTGAGGGAGTTATGGACTCCACTCTCAAGGATGGGCAGGACATCGGAGGCATCGCTCCTACGGAGTATGACGATGACGATAATCCTATCTATGGATATTCGGTCACTGTTCCAAAGGCATCCGACCTCACGGAGGCAGAAAGAAAGTCGAGAAAACTTACAGGATGCAAGTGGTCTGCTCGACTCGCAGGAGCAATCCATGCAGTAGAAATCAGCGGCAACTTGACATTCTAAGGAAGGAGGATAAAGGACAATGAGTAAAGTTACTACTTACAATCCTAAGAAAGTTACCTGTGCATTAGGTAGACACATCGTTTCCGGCTTTGCGGATGACTCATTCATCAGCATCGAACCTGCGGGCGATGGTACTTCCTATGTCGTTGGTGCGGATGGAGAGATTGCTCGAAGCATCGACCCTTCCAATGTCTACACGATTAAGCTGGCACTGTTACAGGCATCCGCTACAAACAAGTACCTGCAAAAGATGTACGACAAGGACAAGAAAGACGGCACAGGCACATTCAGTGTGAACATTGCCGACCTGCTCGGAAACGAGAAGTTCACAGGCTCAGTTGCGTGGGTTACAAAACCCGCATCATGGGCGAGAGGTAAGGCACAGGGCAACCGTGAATGGGAAATCGCCGTAGGCGAAGGACAGTTCAAGTAAGGAGGAAATGAAACATGGCATTGAAACAGATGGAAGCAAAAAAGGTAACTGTTGGCGATAACAGTTTTCACATCAAGCCGTTCCCGGCATTTAAGGCGGCAAATCTTACAGGGGAGTTAGCGTCTGTGCTGTCTCCCCTTATTGGTGCGATTGCACCGCTTGTCGGGGATGGAGACTTGATGGATGTAGATGTAAATAAGGCTGCTGAGGCACTGTCAACATCAACCGTAATCAACGGAGACAGATTGGAGGCTCTGATGAAGAAACTCCTGCTTGGCGGCAATATTGTTATTGAATATGAGGACGAAGAGGGCGAGAGACAGCAGGATGTACTCGATAAGGACCTCGCTGATGAAGTGTTCTGCGGCAATGTGCAGGATATGTTCGTTCTCTGCGTTCATGTAATAAAGTTGAACTTCAACGGTTTTTTCGAGAAGTTAGCCACCCTATCTGGGAAAGCCGAACAGGTGGCTGCCAAGACTCCGAGGAAGATATTGTAAAGTTCGGCAAGTTTGATTATTCACAATTCAGTGAGTTGGAACTCCGGTGTTACATCCTCATCAAGGCGGGAATGGTATCTATGACCGAATTGCAAGAGGTTTACACTCTCGATGAAATGCTGAAATTATACGCACTGTATTCTATGCAGTTAGATATTGAGAAAGGGAGAGCAGACGAACTGGAAAGGAGGTCTTGATAAGTGACGATTAGAGATATATCTGTCGCTTTCGGCTTCGATGTGGACCGTGCATCCCAACAGCAAGCAGAGAACAGCATAAAAGGTATCAAGAATATGGCGACCAAACTCTTAGGAAAGATTGCGGTCGTCTTTTCTGTTGCCAAGCTGACATCGTTTGCCAAGGATTGCGTGGAAGCAGCGTCAAATGTCGAAGAGATGGAGAATAAATTCAATGTCGTATTTGGAGACATGGCTGATGAAGTTGATAAATGGGCGGAGCAATTCGCAGATTCGGTCGGTCGAAACAAGAACACGATTAAGACCTACTTGGCAGACCAACAGAACTTGTTGGTAGGATTTGGTATGACAAGAGAGGAGGGCTCAAAACTCTCAGAGCAGATGACAACCCTCGCTCTCGATATTGCATCATTCTCGAACCAAGACGAAGATGTGGCAGTTAATGCCATGACTAAGGCTGTTATGGGAGAGAGCGAAGCAGCAAAGACTCTCGGTGCAGTTCTGAATGATACAACACGAGCCGAAACGATGGCAGCACTCGGAATGTCGGGTACATACGACAGCCTGTCTCAGTTGGAGAAGATGCAGGTAAACTACAATGCAATCCTGCGGCAGTCTCCCGATGCAGTCGGAGATTGCGTCAGAAGTATGGGTTCGTATGAGTCATCTACAAGGCAGTTAAAGGCTGCACAGGAAGAATTTAAGGAGTTTATCGGCGGTCAGTTGCTTCCGGTAATGTCTGTATTCGTTCAATGGGTAACGAAAGGCGTGAAAGCGGCAACAAAATTTGCCAAAGCAATCCTACTGGATGCTGACGGTAACAATCGTATCCTGCGGTCATTCGATAGGATACACGCAGTCGTGAAAAGACTGCAACCTGCTATGGAGAGGTTCACATCCTCGATGAAGAACGGTATCAACAAAGCCACCGACACGATAAAGAACATCATCAATCGGTTCGGAGGTATGGAAAATGCCATGAAGTTGCTTGCGATAATCGCAGGTGCTTTTATCATAGCGATGAATTGGAGCAAAATCATAGGCGGAGCCAAGGCTTTTTTGTCTCTCATACAGGGAATGGGAAAGCTATTTTCGTTTGCCAATCTAAAGATACTCGGCATAGTTGCCATAATTGTAATACTGGCACTGATAGTTGAGGATTTTATCAATTTCCTCATGGGAAATGACTCACTGATTGGTACAATATTCGACAAGGCAGGTATTGGGGCAGACAATGCCCGACAGGCAATATTTAACGCATTCAATAAGGTCAAGGAGTTCCTGCTAAATGTATGGGATTTGCTCAAGACTGCGGCGGGAATGTGGATAGATACAGTCAAAGGTTTCTTTGAAAGGCACGGAGAGCAGATAAGGAAAAACTTCGAGAGAGTGTGGGGAATAATCAGTACCCTGCTCAATGGTGTTTGGACTTTCATTACTCAGCTTGCTGCCACACTGTTCGGAGGTACGGAAGATGAGATTAACGGCTCGCAGGAAAGTACCAAAGATAAGATACTGGCGATTTGGCAGGCTATCCTTGATACACTGTCATCTATATGGGATGCATTATTCGCTGTGGCGAATGCAATATTTAATGCGGTAGCCACGGTTATCGAAACTGTATTCAAATGGATACAGGCATTTTGGAACAGTTGGGGTTCTGAGATACTTGCATGGTTCAAAGGACTGTGGGATAACCTCGGACAATTCCTCAATGGATTTCTAACGGTACTCGAAGGAGTAGCCAATTTTATAAGTTCTGTATTTACAGGAAACTGGTCGGGAGCATGGGAAGCCATCAAGCAGGTATTTTCCGGAATTTGGGATATGATTACGGCAATTCTGCAACAAGCGTGGAACACGATTTCGACCGTATTAACGATAGGCTTAGGAGTCTTGCAATCATTATGGAATGCAATTTGGACTGCTATTTGTAATTTCTTTCAAGGAATATGGAATGGCATCGTATCGTTTATAAGCGGTATTTGGTCCACAATCACAGGAGTTATCTCCGGAGCGATAAATGGCATATACAGTGTCGTATCATCGGTACTGTCGGCTATATCGTCGTTCTTCAGCAACATATTCAGCGGCATCGCATCGTTTGTCTCAATTACATTCAGTAATATGGTATCGGGAGTTACCGGATTTGTTGGCAACATCAAAAATGCCATTGTGAACGGACTGACAGCAGCGATAGACTGGATAAAAGGACTGCCAAGCCAAGCACTGAAATGGGGGTCTGACATCATAGATGGAATTGTCAGCGGTATCAAGGGAGCCATCGGAAAAGTTACCGATGCAGTTAAGGGAGTGGCTGATAAGATTAAGTCGTTCCTGCACTTCTCCGTACCGGATGAAGGACCTCTGACAGATTACCAGTCGTGGATGCCCGACTTCATGGGCGGACTGGCGGACGGTATTTCAGCAAGTGAGGATACTGTTCTCGATAAGGTCAAAGGTGTAGCGAGCGGCATCAAGACATTGATGCAAGGAGCAACAGCGTCTGCGGCAACGGCTGCAAGCAGTCAAGTAAATAATACGACCTCCAACATGACGCAGAATGTCAACATCAATAACAGTTATTCCGGAGGAAGTACAGAAACTCAGAAAAATGTGTCTAAGGCAATGAATAAGTCAGCCGTAGATGCGACAACACAAATGGCAAGAGGACTTGCCTATGCAAGGGGGTAGGTTATATGGCAAGAAAATTGCAACCTGTTTCGGTGTGGGGGATAGAGTTTGATGCTCTCATAGATGAGACCAAAAGTATGACCTCCACAATTCCGGAGTACCCGGTTGAAAAGGGATTTCCGGTGTCAGATACGATTATCAATGACCCGCTCTCGGTGTCAATGACGTTGTATCTGACAAATACTCCTGTCACATGGTTATACCGCCATGGTACATCCAATGACAGAGTGAACCAAATCTGCGATATGATTCAGCGGAAATGGTTTGATAAGCAACTCACAAAGATAGTAACCTCTGATGTGATATATATGAATATGGGTATCACGAGCATCAGTATCAAGAAGTCTACGGACACAGGATACGCTCGTGAGATTTCCATTTCTGCAAAGAAAGTCAGAGTGACAAAGAGGAAAACCGTCAATATACCTCATTATGTACTGAAAGCCGGGGAGACAATGGCAAAAGCAGGAAAGGCATCGACATCCAAGACATCTGCATCATCAACCGCATCGTCAAGCAGTTCTTCCGGCTCATCGGGCGGTTCGGGCAGAAGTGGCAGTTCCTCAAAGTCGAAAAGTAATTCAAAGAAATCCGCTTCAATCCTGTACGGAGCAGCGAGCGGTCTCGGTCTGATTTAGGAGGTGTTGAAATGCTTTATATCACAGTACCGGATATGAATGATAGTGTTTCGACACTCTCCATAGACGGTGTTGAATATGGGTTGAGATTTACCTACAACGAAAAGTATGATTATTGGAGTTTTGGTCTGTATGACGAGAATATGGAACCTATCATTTCTCAGACGAGGATAGTTCCGAATTTTCCGATATTCCATTTCTACACAGAAAGCGATATTCCGAAAGGCATCTTCGGATGTATCTCATCCCTCGATACTGTCGGTAGAAACGCTTTCAAGGATGTGACAGCGGAGTTTGTCTACATACCTACGATTGAATTGGAGGACGATAATTGATATGGCAAACGAAAACTGGATGAGAACCTACACCCTGCGAGCAGGGAAGATGGGAACGAAAGGATTTGAAATTGGAAATGTGAACAGCATCACGGAGGATTGCCTCCATGTTTCGTTTTCGGTAGAGAAGTCGAACGAGGAAAGTCCGAATGACGCAAAAGTTCAGATATGGAACTTGTCGAAACAGAATCTGAGCATACTGGAATCCAAAGACTGCATTGTAGAACTCAAGGCAGGATATGGAAACAACAGGTCTCTGATACTTGTCGGCAATGTATCATCGGCAATCACGACTCTCGACAACGCAGACAGGCTTACAGAACTCACGGTTGTAGATGGTCTCGTAGAACTCAGAGACACGAATATTAAGGTGTCAATCAATGGCAAGGTCAACGGCAAAACGGTCTACAAGAAGATAGCTGCCGCCATGGGACTATCCATCAAGTTCGCTCCGGACTTATGGTTCAGAACTATCCCGAATGGTTTTTCCTATGTGGGAAAGGCAAAGAATGCATTACAGAAGATTGCGAACTACTGCGGACAGAGTTGGTCGATACAGAACCAAGTCATTCATGTTACATGGCCCGGTCGCTCCATTGCGACACAGGGTTATTTGCTTTCGTCCGATACCGGACTCATAAACATCCCGAAAAGAATCACAATCGGCTCGGGTGATGAGTCAAAGACCGGATGGGAAGTTGAGTACCTGCTCAACGGTGCGATAGGAGTTAATGATATTGTCAGACTCAGCAGCGACACCGCAAGCGGGTACTTTTTAGTTCATAAGGTCACGATGGACGGAGACAATATGTCCGGAGACTGGGTATGCACAGCACAGTTGCTGAAAATTGCAGACGCTCCGAAACTTGACAAAAAGGCAGATAGCGGCAGCAAGTCCAAGTCATCCGGGAGTAGTGGAGGTTCATCGGGAAACATCAAGAAAGGCGATAAGGTCAAGGTCATCAGAACTGTCAAACAGGGCAGCAGGACGAGAGGGTATCAGTATTCGGGTGGAATGTTCGTATGTTGGTACTCTGTTTACGATGTGATACAGGTCAAGGGAGACCGAGTTGTTATCGGAATCGGTTCTACCGTAACTGCGGCAGTGAAGATGTCAGACCTCGCCAAAGCATAGGAGTGTTGTGGTCAAGCTTTTTTGTAACACTTGTGGCTAAAA
>NZ_QWGL01000044.1 GCF_003435375.1 Clostridium sp. AM34-11AC
AAAAAAGAGTCATCCGATGGATGGCTCTTTTTTCTATGTTCAAGCCCAGCCGGGCTCGAACGGTTCGAAGTCCAGGCTCCGATCTGTTCATCGCAGGAGACATCATGTGCGATCAAAAATTATTTATTTTTTCAGAAAAAACAAGCAACTTCTGATTTTTGTGCTATAATGCTTTATTATGAAAAAATCCGATGTATAAAACGAGGTGAATGAGGTGAAGAAAAAAATACTTGTGCCTCTTAGCGTTTTTTTACTGGGCATATGCCTTGCCGGTTTGCTTGTATGGAAAACAGATACCCACGAAAAAGAACAGAGACGCACAACAGCACAATTAAATGCAACAACCTATGGTGAACGGATAAAAAATGAGATTACGAATGGGATCGAAATTACGGATGCTCTGAAGCAGATCTTAATCAGTGAAGATGGAGAGATCAATCACTTTGACACGATTGCAGAAAATCTTATGTCTGATTCGGTTGAAAGTGTGCAGATTGCTCCGGATGGTATTGTGACAGATATTTATCCTGCAGAGGGAAACGAGGCAGGTAAAATTGACCTGTTCCATGATAAGGACCGCAGCAAAATTTCCTGTTATGCAAGAGACAATCATACACTGATTACACAGGGACCATTCGAATTGAAACAGAGCAGCTATGGAATTGCTGTTCGCAATCCAATTTACCTGAAAAATGCAAACGGACAAGAATATTTCTGGGGATTTACGATTGTTATCTTGCGCGTTCCTGATATTTTTTCAAACTCAATTGAAGCACTTTCGAATTTTGGATATGAATATAGACTTTCTAAAAAAGACGCTCCCTGGAGTGACGATTATAAAGTTGTTTATCAGTCAGATGGTCAAATGACTGCTCCTGTTTCTTATGAATTTACGATTGGAGGGGGAAAATGGAGATTTGAAGTAACTCCTAAAAGCGGATGGAGGAATGATTGTTTAATTGCGACAGTCAGTGGAATATTTATGGCAGTCACCTTGCTTTTGTCAGGTCTTACCAGGGTATGGCTGGTATCGAAAGAAAACAAAAATAAATTTCAAATATTGGCGCACACGGATTCTCTTACTAAAATTAACAATCGCTATGGATTTGATGAATTAGCGGAAAAAATGATGGATAAAAATCCGAAAATGCATTTTGTAGCCGGACTCCTTGATATTGATGATTTTAAGTTTATTAATGATATTTACGGACATGTCTACGGTGACAAGGCATTAAAGAGTCTGGCAGATAGTATGAAAGACTTTTTCCCACCGGATACATTGCTGGGAAGAAACGGTGGTGACGAATTCTGTATTCTTTTACGAAATTGTACCTGTGAAGAAGCAGAAGAACAACTGCAGCAATTCATCAAGCTCCCTAAGACATTCTCATGCAAGGGTAAAGAATATCAATTTTATATTTCTCTTGGCTATGCGGAATATCCTACCTTTGCTTCCAATCGATCCCAGCTTTTGCGTTGTGCAGATGCAGCTCTTTATGAAATAAAGCTTCACGGAAAAAATGGATGTATGGCTTACAGGAAAGGTCTTCAATCTGGAGTTCGCAAACAGTTGGGATTTGCCCTTAAAGACATTTCGGAACATCTTCCGGGTGCATTTATTATATACAGAGCAGATAAAGAAGATGATGAACTTTTTTATGCTAACAACGAATTTCTTCATATGGCCGGATATAAAAACGTAGATGAACTCTTTCAGATCACAAAGAAAAGTTTTCGTAATCTGATTCGGGAAGATGAGCGGCAACAGATAGAATCAAGTATTTGGAAACAGATTGATGACGGTAATGAAAATGCCTATATTCATTTCCAGCTTCGAAAAGCTGATGGATCCTATCTTTCGGTACTTGACCATGGAAGAATTGTGGAGAGTCGGCAATACGGAAGAGTATTTTATGTATTGTTTATGGATTGGGAGGATATGCACATTCGTTACAGTGATAAATTTTCCGGATAATTAAAATGCCTTGTGCATTTTCGCAGATACAGAGTTCAAGTCGAACGTCCGTGAGACTTGGCGCGTAATTCTGGTTAGCGCAAGCTGACATATTCTTTACAGAATCACTGTGCATCCTCGCGGAGCGTTTATCTCGGTCGGAGAACTAACGCCCACTGAGACTTATTTGTTATGACTCACCACTTGAAGAGGTGGGAGTCTTCTCGACTGAGATAAAAACAGCCAGTAATTCAGCGGCATTATTATTTTCGCCGGAGTTACGGGCTGTTTTTTGATGATATGTGTTCGTAGACGCTGTCAGGGCAGGTTCTGTAGGTGTAATTGAGGAGATATATCAAGAAAATTTTATAAAGAGCCTGTCTGTTTCTTAAATTCCTGTCCGATCTTATTCTGTTCTTTCATGCATGCAATAAATTTCTCACGGGTCACATCCTTCGGGCGGTACTGCCATTCGGTGGAAGTAAGAATTCTATCTGCCATGAGATCGAATTCATCTTCAGTGATATCGATATCATCGAAGCATACCGGAAGACCGATACTGGCATTGAATTTCATGATCGTATCACGGAGAGCGTTCGCGCCTTCATAGGTGAGCAGGCAGAGAACACCGAGGGATACGACTTCGCCGTGCAGGTGTTCGTGACCATGACGCGTGATCGTGGAGCCGTTATAGACACAGTGCGCGAGGGAGGAATTGTAGTAATAATCCGGAATATGAGTCGTCATATTGGAAACGATACCGGTGGAGACGATGATATCCAAAGTGACCTGCATGAGGGCATCGCTGACTTTGTGCGCTTTTAAGGATGCGAGTGCCTCTTTTCCATAATCCAGGAGCGGTTGTGTGCAGACTTTACTGAGCTGGACACCCATTAACGGAGTATGGCTTAAGTGCTTACCTTTGCTGGAAAAAACAGCCTCACATTCTTTGGAGAGTGCGTCGCCGATTCCGGCCCAGAGGAGGTCATAAGGAGAATCCGCAATCACGGCGGTATTGATGAAGGTATGATCCGCAAGCTTCGGATAATAATATTCCCGGAAGGTGCCGTTGGCATTGTAGATGACACAGATGGCAGTCACGGCCGCGCAGTTGCTGGCAACGGTCGGGAAGGTAAATAGTGGTTTGTCAAGTTCGTTTGCTACATATTTTGCGGTGTCGCAGGCTCTTCCTCCACCGACACCAAAGATAATATCTGCGTTGCGGACAGCCGGATTCGCGATCAATGCATTGCCGTTCTCGTAGCTGGAATCACCGCCGTACCAGATGAAATCCGTGATCTCAAGATCGGAGCCCTTGATGCCTTCCAAGAGTGCATCTTTTGTTTTTTCCATGGCTGTTTTACCACCGATCACGACTGCCTTTTTTCCATAGTTTCTTGCGACGTATGGAAGTTCCTTGTAACAATTTTCACCGATGGAGTAATTAGGAAGATATACACTGTAACTCATTTGCTTCTGCCTTTCTTGTTCTTTCTTGTTGTGAGCTGACAAATATCCGGAATAAACAATATCTGTCAGATTGTGGGGGTAACTGTTAGAGGATAGAATAAACTATCCAGAGGCGTTACGGTTGATAGTAAAGATTTGTCATCAAAATGGATAACATATCAATATTATAGGCGTTTGGAAAAATAATTCAAGATGTTCTTAATTTATGTCCTTTAAATTTTCCTGCCATTGCACATCACATTGTGCTACTGCAGAAAACCAATGCATGTATGATCATGATTATGCACGAGGAGTGTGAGAGAAATAAGAAGATGCCAGATAGTTTCTAACTGTCCCAGCGGATTTTGAAAATAAGGAATATTTGAGCAGGAAAAAAAGTTCACAATTAATTCACAAAAAATTAGCACTCGCCTCTTGACAGTGCTAATCATATGTGCTATAGTACATACAGAACAAAGGAAGAGAGAAAGAAATCAAAGGGATGCAAAAAGTCCTGGAGATTTTCAGAATCTCCCAGACAATAGATTTCAGATATTCTGATTGGAGGAATGATTTATGTATATGCCGAGTATTTTTGGAGAGAGTTTATTTGATGATATGTTCCCGTTTGATGACAGCTTCTTTACTTCTAAGAAGAATCCGCTGTATGGAAAGAATGCTTCGAGAGTTATGAAAACTGATATCAAGGAGAATGAAGGTTCCTATGAACTGGACATCGATCTTCCGGGATTCAAGAAAGATGAGATCACTGCAGAATTGAAAGATGGTTATCTGACCGTCAGCGCTGCTAAGGGTCTTGATAAGGATGAGGAAGATAAGAAAGGTCACTATATCCGTCAGGAGCGTTATTCCGGAGCAATGAGCAGAACCTTCTATGTTGGCGAAGATGTAAAGCAGGAAGATATCAAGGCTAAATTTGAAAATGGTATCTTAAGCCTGTCCGTTCCGAAACCAGTTGAGCAGAAGAAGGTTGAAACTTCTAAGCGTATTGCGATCGAAGGTTAAGGAAGCGCGGCAGACAGTGAAAGCTACCTGCGGTGTATGGTATCAATGAAAATAACCTGTAGCTGAAAAGGACCGTTGCCTTTGCAGAGAGATCTGTGGGGCAGCGGTCCTTTTTTATGTAACAGGAAATTCATAGGAAGTTCCTGTTACATAAAAAGGCACTGACGTGCCCCAAATGCGCACTCGCGCGAAGATGCAGATTGTCGCAAGCGCCTGCGCGTGGCGCGAGAATGTGCCAAGGCACATTCTTTTATATAAAAGGTACAGCTGCACGTTATTGGTTTATCATAAAATCGGCAGAATACCCCCATTCCTCGTAGGTGGCGGGATGAATGCCACTATAACGATACACAGACAGATGTAAAACGGTAAGCAATTACAATTCTTTCTCTTCCCTTTTGTGAAACCATGTGCTATAATTAACACAGAACATATGTTCTGCACCAATTAGGAAAGGAGGAACCGTTTTGTATTTGACCGTATGCCAGCAGCTAAAGCATCTGTCCAAAGATGAATTCCTCATTCTACGGGAATTATGCCGCACAGCCAAAAACCTGACCAACCAGGCCATCTACCAGGTACGGCAGCATTACTTTGAACATAGCCGGTATCTTCCATATGAGAAAAACTACGCCATCTTAAAGACTTCCGAAAACTATCGGCTGCTGAATTCCAACATGGCCCAGCAGATCCTTAAGGAAGTGGATGGATCTTTTAAGTCTTTCTTCGGTCTGTTGAAACTGGCAAAGCAGGGGAAGTATCCGTTTTCATCCTGCAGGCTGCCCAAATACCTTCCAAAAGACGGCTACGCAACCCTGATCGTCGGGTTTGTAAGACTGAATGGGAACCGGTTTGTCCTTCCGTACTCAGCAGCGTATAAGAAGCATCATAAACCGGTCACCATTACCATCCCGCCGGTCCTGGCAGATAAAACCATTAAGGAGATCCGTATCATCCCAAAAGCAGACGCCAGGTTCTTTGAGATCCAGTACACCTATCAGGTGGAAGCGGCTCAGAGAAATCTGAATCCAACCCATGCACTGGCGATCGACTTCGGGATCGACAATCTCATGACGGCCGTTTCCAACAGAGGGGAAAGCTTCCTCATCGATGGGAAACGCTTAAAATCCATCAACCAGTGGTTCAACAAGCGGAACACCTGCCTGCAGAGCGTCAAAGACAAGCAGCACTACGGAAAGAAAACAACCAGACGTCAGGCCGTTTTGCAGAGGAAGAGAAACAACCAGGTCCGTGACTACATGGGTAAAGCAGCGAAACAGGTGGTCACCTACTGCATCCGGAACGATATCGGAACCCTGATCGTGGGCTACAATACCACATTTCAGCGCTCCTCAGATCTTGGCAGGCAGATGAACCAGGTCTTTGTGGGAATTCCGTTCGGGATACTCCGCAGGAAACTGAAATATCTGTGTGAAATGAATGGGATCCGCTACGTGGAACAGGAGGAAAGCTATACTTCCATGGCATCCTTCTGGGATCTGGATGAAATGCCCGTATATGGAGAAGCAGGACTTGTGCCACCGGTCTTTTCCGGCCGCCGGATCTGCCGTGGCCTGTATCAGGACCGCTCTGGAAGGCGGATCAACGCTGATGTCAATGGTGCTTTAAATATCATGCGTAAATGTAACATTGTGAGCCTAAGGGCTCTATATGATAGAGGCGATGTGGATACGCCTGTAAGAATAAGGATCGCCTGAGAGCGGGCGGAAACTCAAAGATCAAACTTCTTAAACGGGAGTCCAAGGATTCCCCAGAAGCCCCCACTTCAAATTTCTTCAAAATTAAGTGGTGGGTAATTCACGATAGAATGGTAATAGATAAAAAGCTGGCATTTATGAGCGGCGTGAGCTATGGTACTGTAAAAAGATTTGAATTGGGGAACGAAAAGTGTCAGGGAAGAGAGAAATAAACGGAGTTTTTATGATCCCGTTCGGACTTGTGGCGGGATTTGCAGACGGGCAGGAGATCCGGATCACGGAGCTTGCGGAACATGGATTTTGTTTTCGGACATTGGATGAGATCCGCGAAGTAAAGGGATTCCGGATCTGTTTTTATGATGGTTTCAACGGGCTGAAGGCGGGAGATCAGGAGAAGAAAAGCAGTGATCCGTATACGGAAGTTGAGATTCATTCGTTTGAGATGGAAGTGCGTGTGGAAGATGGATTGGGGATTCCGGTATATGAGTATTCGGTGTTTGTGGAGCAGGAGAAATACCGGGAATGCGCTGGAAAACTGATCCTTTGGTATGATAGATTTGTGCGGCTGAAGCTGGAGTGCGAGGACGGGGAACTTGCAATGGCGCTTACCGGGTATCCGGCAAAAAAGGATGAACAGTTTGCGGAGAATTTCATTGAACAGAAAAAAGAGTGGTTCGGTGAAGGAGAAGACAGGGCGAGGCTGGAAACGCGAATCGAAAATCAGTCAGGTATGAGGGAAAATTGCATCGCAGCAGGAGATTTTGAACTCGAAGAATACAAAGAATATAAAGAGCAGGAACGGAAGAATATCGAAGTTGCTGTGGAATTGGACCGTCCGGAGCTTTATGAGCGGTATTTATCCATGAAATTCCGCGATTTTATGGACTGGTACTGGAACGTGAATGGGGCTAAAGAGCTGGGAAAACGAATGCCGGTTCCAGAGCGGATTTATGTGGGAAATGCCTTCTGCCATCTGCTGTTTCCTGAAAAACGGCAGTTGTTTGAGATCTTTAAAAAGGCAGAGTCGGAAGGTCTGGCTGTGACAGTTACATTTTCATATCTGCGGGAATTTATGCTGAAACCGGCGGAAAAACTGTTGGATGAGCTGGAAGAATGGTGCAGAAACCGGGAGACATTTCTGGAGATCGCGGCAAACGACTGGGGTCTGCTGGAGCTTTTGAGAGAGCGGAAGGAATGGAAGGAAGAAAAAGAAGCTCTTGTGCCCTGTATGGGGACCCTGTTAAATAAAAGAAAAAAGGATCCACGGATGGGATACAAGCAGGGAGAGACAGGATATTTCCGGGAGAACAGCCTGAATGCGGAATTTTACCGGACGTATCTGAGAGACACGTTCGGGATCCGGCGGTACGAGTGGGAGTCCTGCGGATACAGGCAGGAATTTCCGGAAGGAAAGAACAGCATCCACGTTCCGTTCTATCAGACGAATACCTCCCAGTATTGTATACTGTATGCTGCGTGTAAAAATGGAGAACGTGGAAAGCAGGAACTGCCGGAATCGTGTCCGGGATATTGCAGGGAGAAAGTTTTTCTGTATCCAAAGCATTTGAAGATGGTGGGGCGGTATAATTCGCTCTTTGCGCTGGATGAGAGTGCAGTTTCCGGAATGGCGGATACAGAAGGTTGGAAAGAGAAAAGAATTGATAGAATCGTAGTAAATTTACTGTAACTAATATGCAATTAAAAATAGCAGATAGTCAGAATTGTACTCGCGAAAAATGAAACGAAATGTGGCAGATGCGAACTTTCAGAAGTTGAGAAGCTGAATTTAAGGAGAGATACAATGAAGATCACGGCGGGACTTGGGTCCATCGATGAATATGTGCGGTACGTCGAGGCCGGGGCAGATGAGTTTTTCTGCGGATACGTACCTTATGAATGGAATAAAAAATACGGGACGGTTCTGCCGCTGAATCGTCGCGAGGTTCTTGGCATCAACGTGCAGATCGGGGCGGAGAGTGAGCTGAGGATTCTGGCGGCGCTGGTGAGAAAATATGGGAAACCGGTACATCTGACATTTAATTCGCTTTATTATACACCGGAGCAGTACCCGGAGATCGCGGATGTCCTTCACCGGTGTACGGAGCTTGGATTTTCAAGCTTTATTATCGCGGATCCGGCGCTGCTGATCTACCTGAAAAATAATGGGATCCGCTGTGAGATCCATCTGAGTGGGGAGACGGCAGAGGTAAACAGCCGTATGATAGATGTATTTGACTGCTTGGATGTCAGTCGGCTTATCTTTCACAGGAAGAACAGCTTCGCAGACATGGAGTCGGTGATCCGGCATGAGAGGGAAAAGGGCAGCAGGGGCGTATATGAATTTGAGGCATTTGCACTGAACGAGCTCTGTCAGTTTTCGGGGGCGTTCTGCAATTCCCTGCACTGCGATGAGATGGGGCATCTGTGCCGGGTCCCGTATAAGATAGGAAAAGTTAAAGGAAATAGAGAGAAAAAAGAAGAAGGTTCAGAAACGGAGAAGCTGGTCTCACGGACGGAGAACACAGTGAAAGATGCGAATGATGAACGAAGCGCAGATAAACAGAACGAAGAGTATGAGGAACGAAGATATGATTCCGACGGCTATCTCTGCGGTGAGACAGGATGTGGGCTTTGCGCATTGTATCGGCTGCGAAAGGCCGGAATCACCCATTTAAAGCTTGTGGGGCGCGGAAATTATGTAGATTTTATGGAAAAGGATATCCGGAACCTGAAGACAGCTCTGGATATCCTTGAGCATGTGGATACGGAAGAGGAATATATCAGGGACATAAAACGAACATTGTTTCCGTATGGATGCAGCGGACTGTGTTATTATAGAGAAACGGAATCGGTTGCCGGGAAGACAATTTAAATACAGTGTCCAGGAACCGGGATTGGGAACCGTATTAACATTCGATGGCTACCTTGATCACACCGTCCATCTTATTTTCAAAGAGTGTGTATGCTTCTTCGATCCTGTTTAACGGGTATGTATGTGTGATAAGTGGTTCCGTATTCAGTCTGCCCTCTGCGATCAGCCGCAGTATTTCCTCACAATTGCAGCCGTCTACACCGCCGGTCTTGAAGGTGAGGTTCTTGCCGTACATATCCGGCAGCGGCAGAGTCTGAGCCTTGTCATAAAGAGCAACGACCGTCACGACCGCATTTGGTCTTGCACATTCCCATGCAAGGCGAAACGTGGATTCGGCGCCTGCGACTTCAAGAACGACATCTGCTCCGCCATGGTCACTGTTGGCACGAACATAATCTGCACAAGCTTCGGGTGATACAGTAAGGATTTCCGGATAGTGCTCATGGATAAAGCGGATCCGGCTTTCGTCTTTTTCACAGACGATGATACGTTTCGGATTCTTCAGCATGACACAGAGCAGCGTACAGATCCCCGTAGGTCCTGCACCGATGATCAATACCGTATCCTCCTCTTTGATCTCAGAAATACGAGCTGCCCAGAAACCGGTGGCAAGAACATCTCCGACCAGCAAAGCCTGACGGTCTGTAACATGATCCGGGATTTTATTTAGCCCCTGATCTGCAAACGGTACGCGAACATATTCTGCCTGTCCGCCATCGATCCGGCATCCGAGAGCCCAGCCGCCATTCTGATCGGTGCAGTTGTTTACATAACCATGCCTGCAGAAAAAACATTCCCCGCAGAAGGTTTCCACGTTTACCGTGACTCTGTCACCGGGTTTCACATTCGTTACGGCGCTGCCGATATCTTCAACAATACCGACCATTTCATGTCCGACGGTTATACCCGGCACAGCGCGGGGGACGCTTCCGTGTTTAATGTGCAGGTCACTTGAGCAAATGCTGGCGAGTGTTACCTTTACAATGGCATCCCGTTCATCCATAAGAACCGGCTTCGGTTTTTCCATTAATTCAAATTTTCCTTTGGAAACATAAGTATATGTCTGCATTTTTATCCATCACTTTCTTCTTTATGTATTGATTCTTTTATCTCGGTCGAGAAGACGCCCGCATTTTTTAGTGGTGAGTAACAGCAAATTTGTCTCGGTGGGAGTCAGGTCTCCGACTTGAATCATGTCTTTGGTGGGCCCAGGGGAAAAAGTATTCCTACAGACAAGCCTGCGTCGGACTTCGGACCGCATGATCTTAGTATTATATTATAGCACTTATCTGCGCGGATAGATACAAAATTCCCTTTCCGGATCCGGAAAGGGAATAGATTAGATGTTGCTCCTGTCTGCAATGAAATGCAGTGTGAAGGATATCTCTAATATAAAGAAGCAATGATTTTTACACACTGATCGATTCCAAGCACACCGCTGTTGAGTGTCAGATGATAATTCTGTGCATATCCCCATTTCATGTCGGTATAGAACCGGTGATATGCAGCACGGCGTTTATCCTTGTCGCGCAGGCGTTCCTCCGGGGACTGTTCACGTTCTCCATAAACCTCGACGATGCGCTGGGCACGGAAATCCATATCTGCGTGGATAAAGACCTTCAGGCAGTCGGCCTTATCCTGTAAAATGTAATCAGCACAGCGTCCAACAATTACACAGGGGCCTTTTTGTGCAAGCTCCGTGATGACCTTATATTGATGCTCCCACAGAATATCTTCATTTGTGGGGCCAAATAAGCGGTTTGAAAATGCAGATGAGAGGAAGCTGCCGGGCGTATATTCACCGGCTTCCTTTACATACTCCGGTGTAAAACCGGTTTCTTTTACCATTTCCTGAATGATCTCTGCATCATAGCAGGGGATGCCCAGCTGTTCTGCCACTTTTTTTCCGATGGTGCGTCCGCCGCTGCCAAATTCACGGCTGATCGTAATCACTCTGTTTTTCATACGTCTTATGCTCCTTTCACATTTAATTCATGATATGTTTTTATGATAATCACTGCTGAGATAATAAAGGTCAGAATATCTGAAACCGGCATGGAATACAGAACACCGTCCAGACCGAAGAAAACCGGAAGGAGCAATGCGAAGCCGACTCCGAATACTACCTCACGGAACATGGAAAGCATGGTAGATGTCAATGCCTTGCCCACGGCCTGTAAAAAGATGAAGCATGCCTTGTTGACACACGCGAAGATCATCATGCAAAGATAGGTACGGAATGCCTTAACAGCAAAATCGGTATAGTAGCTGCTCTCATTCGAAGCGCCGAAAATAGCGATAAGCTGATGCGGGAATCCTTCCGCCAGTATGAGCGCGACTGCACCTACCAAAGCCTCGGAAATAAGCAGCCGGGTAAACAGCTCCCTCACACGCATGGTCTTTTCTGCACCCATATTATAGCCGACGATCGGAATACAGCCGGCTGCCATGCCGACTACGATAGAAATGACGATCTGGAAAAATTTCATTACGATCCCGACGACTGCCATGGGGATCTGTGCGTACTGCTCCTGTGAGAACACAGCGTCCAATGCACCGTATTTGCGGAGCATATTGTTGATCGCTGCCATTGCGGCCACAAGGCTGATCTGAGAGAGAAAGCTGGTAATACCAAGGGTGAGCATCCGTCCGAATATATTTGGAGAAAGTGTATAGTCACCGGCTTCCGGCTTGATGATCCGCATGTGCACCAGATACCAGACAGCGAGAATTGCCGTCACCACCTGACCAATCACTGTGGCTACAGCTGCACCCATCATGCCCCACTGAAGGCCGAAAATGAAAATCGGGTCAAGAATGATGTTGATAACAGCGCCTGCCAGTGTGGAAATCATGGCAAATTTCGGGTTCCCGTCTGCACGGATAATAGGATTCATAGCCTGACCGAACATATAAAACGGAATCCCAAGAGTAATGTAGAAGAAATATTCCTGTGAATGCCGGTAGGTTTCCTCATTGACCGTACCGCCAAACATGGCGATGATGCTGTTTGCAAAGATCAGATATACGGCGGTCAGGATAAGACTTCCTACAATGATCAAAACTACCGCATTGCCGACACTGCGCTTTGCCCGGGCTGTTTCATTCCGGCCAAGCGCCATGCTGACAAAGGCACAGCAGCCGTCACCGACCATCACGGCGATAGCCAGTGCAACAACCGTCAACGGAAAAACAACGGTATTAGCTGCGTTTCCGTAAGAGCCGAGGTAGCTGGCGTTTGCAATAAAGATCTGATCAACAATATTGTATAATGCACCTACTAACAATGAGATGATACAGGGAACTGCATACTGACGCATCAGCTTATCAATACGCTCTGTTCCCAAAAACTGATTTCCAATTTCCATAATGATCTCCTTTTTCTTAAAAAAATAAGAAATGCGTAAGCTCCTTTAAATCCGGACTTACGCATTTCTGCAACACGATCTGTCTATAAAATTGTTCTTTATCGTTCACTTCCCACCTCCTTTCAATTTAAATCGAACACCCGTGAGACTTGGCGCTTGATTCTGGTATTCCTATCAGAATCACTGCGCATCCTTGCGGAGCATTTATCTCGGACGGAGACCTAACTCCCACGGAGATAAAAAAAGTGTGGCGCTTCTGCAACTGGATTTACGCAGAAACGCCACACGATGTAGCATTATTATAGCAAAAACGGAAAAAAATGTAAAGCAGTGGATTTTTATGCGGTACATGTTACTGTATACGGATAAGAATTTTCTGAACTAAAAATTACGTACAATACATGACTCTCAGAATTCACAAATTCTTCACAGAAAATTAGCACTCGCCTCTTGACAGTGCTAATAATATGTGTTATATTACATGCAGAACAAAGGAAGAGAGAAAAAATCAAAGGATCTCAAGGAGTTCCCAAGATTGGAAAATCTTCTGAAGTTCTTTCAGATAGATGACAAACAAGAAAACAGGAATTCTGATTGGAGGAATGATTTATGTATATGCCGAGTATTTTTGGAGAAAGTTTATTTGATAATATGTTCCCGTTTGATGAGAAGTTCTTTACAGAAAAGAAGGATCCGCTGTATGGTAAGAACGTATCCAGACTGATGAAGACAGATGTCAGAGAGACAGAAAAGACGTATGAGCTTGATATCGATCTTCCGGGATTTAAGAAAGATGAGATCCAGATTGAACTGAAGGATGGTTATCTGACCGTCAGTGCCGAGAAAGGTCTTGATAAGGATGAGGAAGATAAGAAAGGCAAATACATCCGCAAGGAACGTTATGCAGGTGCTCTGAGCAGAACCTTCTATCTTGGCGAGGAGATCCGGGAAGAGGAGATTAAGGCGAAATTCGAAAACGGTATCCTGAGTGTATCGATTCCGAAAGAGGAAGAGAAGAAGGTTGAAGGTCCAAAGCACATTTCCATCGAAGGGTGATCTGACAGCCCCGAGCGGTAACGATACAGAAACGTATGCGAAGCTGCCACGTATCTGAAAGATTAAGCCGCCCGGCGGATGAAAATTTCGCTGGGCGGTATTACTGACAACAAACACAACAAGTACTTCAGAATTGAAGGGAGGCTTGCGATCATGAATATCAGCAAATTTACACAGAAATCAGTGGAAGCAGTCCAGAACTGCGAGAAGCTGGCTTATGAATATGGAAATCAGCAGATCGACCAGGAACATCTCCTGGTGAGTCTGTTAAAGTTAGATGACAGCCTGATCTTAAAGCTGATCACAAAAATGGGAATCTCCGGTGAGCAGTTTGCGGATGAGGCGGAAGCAGCACTTAAGAAGCTGCCGAAGGTATCCGGAGGCGGACAGGTTTATCTGACCCAGAACCTCAATAAAGTTCTGATTGACGCCGAGGACGAGGCAAAGGCGATGGGAGACGAATATGTTTCCGTCGAGCATCTGTTCTTATGCCTGTTAAAAGAACCGAACAGGGCAATAAAGGAACTGTTCCGTACTTATGGGATCGACCGGAATAAATTCTTACAGGCTCTGTCCACGGTCCGCGGCAACCAGAGAGTTACCAGTGATAATCCGGAGGCAACCTACGATACCTTAAATAAATATGGTTCTGACCTTGTAGAGAAGGCAAGAGACCAGAAGATGGACCCGGTGATCGGCCGTGACGCCGAGATCCGGAATGTGATCCGCATCCTTTCCAGAAAAACGAAAAACAACCCGGTCCTCATCGGTGAACCTGGTGTTGGTAAAACCGCCGTTGTAGAAGGTCTTGCACAGCGTATCGTCCGAGGTGATGTACCGGAAGGCTTAAAAGACAAGAAATTATTCTCGCTGGATATGGGTGCCCTTGTTGCGGGCGCGAAATACCGTGGTGAGTTTGAGGAACGTTTAAAAGCCGTTCTCGATGAGGTGAGAAAGAGCGAGGGACAGATCATTTTGTTCATCGATGAGCTTCACACCATCGTCGGAGCCGGAAAGACGGAAGGCTCTATGGATGCCGGCAATATGTTAAAGCCGATGCTTGCCCGTGGTGAATTGCACTGTATCGGTGCGACAACTCTGGATGAGTACCGGAAATATATTGAGAAGGATCCGGCTCTGGAACGTCGTTTCCAGCCGGTTATGGTTGATGAGCCGACGGTCGAGGATACGATCTCGATCCTTCGTGGACTGAAGGACCGTTATGAGGTTTATCATGGTGTAAAGATCACCGATTCCGCGCTTGTAGCGGCGGCAACCCTTTCCAACCGTTATATCAGTGACCGTTTCCTTCCGGATAAGGCTATCGACCTCGTGGATGAAGCCTGCGCAATGATCAAGACGGAGCTCGATTCCATGCCGACGGAGCTGGATGAGCTTTCCAGAAAGATCATGCAGCTGGAGATCGAGGAGGCGGCTCTTAAGAAAGAGACAGACCATTTAAGCCAGGAACGCCTTGCGGATCTTCAGAAGGAGCTGGCAGAGCTCCATGACCAGTTCGCAACTCAGAAGGCCCAGTGGCAGAATGAGAAGGCAACGGTTGATAAGCTTTCCTCCATCCGTGAGGAGATCGAGGCAGTCCATCGTCAGATCCAGGATGCACAGCAGAAATATGATCTGAATAAGGCAGCAGAGCTCCAGTACGGTAAGCTTCCGCAGCTTGAAAAAGAGTTGAAGGAAGAGGAGGAGAAGGTAAAGAACGCAGATCTGAGCCTTGTCCATGAGAGCGTTACAGAAGATGAGATCGCAAGGATCATATCCCGCTGGACGGGCATCCCGGTTGCAAAGCTCACGGAGAGCGAGAGAAACAAGACCCTTCATCTGGACGATGAGCTCCACAAACGTGTTGTCGGTCAGGATGAGGCAGTCGAGAAGGTTACAGACGCGATCATCCGTTCCAAGGCCGGGATCAAGGATCCGACAAAGCCGATCGGTTCCTTCCTGTTCCTCGGACCTACAGGTGTTGGCAAGACAGAGCTTGCAAAGACACTTGCGGCAAGTCTGTTTGATGATGAGAACAACATGGTCCGGATCGATATGAGTGAATACATGGAGAAATACTCCGTATCCCGTCTGATCGGAGCGCCGCCAGGATATGTCGGATACGATGAGGGCGGTCAGCTCACAGAGGCAGTCCGCAGAAAACCGTATTGTGTCGTTTTGTTCGATGAGATCGAGAAGGCACATCCGGATGTATTCAATGTTCTGCTTCAGGTTCTCGATGATGGACGTATCACAGATTCCATGGGTAAGACCGTGGACTTCAAGAATACGATCATTATCCTGACCTCCAATATCGGCTCCCAGTATCTGCTTGACGGCATCGATGAGAACGGTGATATCAAGCCGGAGGCAAAGGCTGAGGTCATGAACGATCTGCGATCCCACTTCCGTCCGGAGTTCTTAAATCGTCTTGATGAGACGATCCTCTTCAAGCCGCTTACAAAGAACAACATCGGAAGCATCATTGATCTGCTTGTTGCCGATATCAACAAGCGTCTGGCGGATAAAGAGCTTGTGGTTGCACTTTCCGATTCTGCAAAGCAGTTTATTGTGGACAACGGTTATGATCCGGTATACGGCGCAAGACCGCTTAAGAGATATCTGCAGAAGAATGTGGAGACTCTGGCAGCCCGCCTGATCCTGTCGGATGGTGTCCATACCGGAGATACGATCAGGATCGACGTGGTCGACGGAAAACTCAACGCGTCTGCGGAGAGAGGAACAAAAGAATAATCAGAAAACCGGATTCCGGGCGGGTGCTTTGAAGGCAGCCTGGGATCCGGATAAAAGAAAACTTCATCCTTGGAGTTTTTCAGACCGGTATCACAGCCTGAAAAACTTCCGAAGATGAAGTTTTTTTGCGACAGAAGTGACTTTTTAGTGTGTTTCTCCTCCAATCACTTTGATATCCTGCTCATATTCAACAGCGGCCTTCACCGCCGCTTCCAATGCAGCCGTAATACCCGCAATGGCCATAGACGGGGTCGCCGGTTTATTGACAACCTGAGAAACGGCATACGGAACGTGGATAAAGCCACCGCGTACATTTGGAAATTCCTTTTGGATATAGTATAAAATTCCATACATGACATGGTTGCAGATATAAGTTCCTGCGGTGTTGGAGAGGGTAGAAGGATAACCGGCGTTCCTGATCTCCTGAACCATCGCCTTCACCGGAAGATTGGAGAAATAAGCGGCATCTCCATCTGCAAAGATCGGTTCATCGATGGGCTGGTTTCCTTCGTTATCCGGGATCCTTGCATCTGTTACATTGATCGCAACACGCTCCGGAGTCACGCCGAACCGTCCGCCGGCCTGGCCGATGCTGATGACGATATCCGGGCGGAGCTCCTGCATCTTTTCATGGACCTTCGCAATGGATTTAGCGACTACGGTCGGGATCTGCAGCTTTGTGATCGTTGCGCCTGCAATCTCGTCTTTCATGGCTTTTACGGCTTCCCATGCAGGATTGATCGGCTCTCCGCCGAAGGGGTCGAACCCGGTGATCAGTACGTTCATGTAAATTCCTCACTTTCTTTACAGCCGCCTCTGCAACGCGGGGGATTTTCAGTCCGGAAAATCCACGCCGTGATATTAACGGCATATTTTCTCAGGAGACTTATTTGACAAACAGAGTCTCCGACGTTATGATAGATAAGGATATTATACAGGAAAATAAAAGAATTCGCAAACGCAATTCCTGTACACGGACAGGAATTTTCTAATGTGCAATCACGCGAAGATATAGATTGCCGCACACGACTGCGTGAGGCGCGAGAATGTGCCAGGCACATTTTTTGTTGAAAATCCTGTGCGATGCAGAAATGCAAAAACAGATAGAAAAGAGGAAAAATTATGTTTCGCAGAATCGGAAAAAATGATCCATGCTGGTGTGGAAGCGGGAAGCCATATTGTGAGTGCCATATGGCATTTGACCAGAAGATCAGTCGTGCCCGCTTTGCAGGCCACGAGGTTCCGTCCCACAAGATCATCAAGACACCGGCACAGATCGAGGGGATCCGTGAGAGCGGAAAACTGAATGTGGCAGTCCTTGATTATGTGGCGGAGCACATCAGAGCGGGAATTACCACGGAGGAGATCGACCAGTGGGTATACGACTTTACGACAAAGCACGGCGGGATTCCGGCACCGTTAAATTATGAGGGATTCCCGAAGAGCGTGTGCACCTCCATCAATGATCAGGTGTGCCACGGAATCCCGTCCGGGGATGTTGTCTTAAAAGACGGCGATATCATCAACGTGGATGTCTCCACGATTCTTCACGGATATTTCTCTGATTCGTCCAGAATGTTCCTGATCGGCAACGTGGATCCGGAAAAGGAAAAACTTGTCCGTGTCACGAACGAAGCTGTGGAAAAAGGTCTTGAACAGGTAAAACCGTGGGGATTCTTAGGAGATATGGGGCAGGCAGTCCATGACTATGCGAAGAAGAACGGATACACCATTGTCGAGGAAGTCGGCGGCCACGGTGTCGGTCTTGAGTTCCATGAAGATCCGTTTGTAAGCTATGTGACAAGACGGGGCGAGGAGATGCTTATGGCACCGGGGATGATCTTTACCATCGAGCCGATGATCAATATGGGCCGTCCGGATATCTTTGTGGATGACAGCAACGGCTGGACGATCTATACCGATGACAGGCTTCCGTCTGCCCAGAGGGAGATCATGGTACTCGTGACAGAGACCGGACATGAGGTCCTTGCGTGGTAGAAAAAACCGGGAGAAAAACCTGGTGGAAAACAGGAAAATTCCTTGAATAGTATCTGAAAATTCGGTATAATATAGTCAAATAACAGTAAACGTGAGATTTGAATAAGGAGGATCGTGTATGGAGTTAAAGTATAACAAAATTCAGACGACCGGTACAGATACCCCGTTAAAAATCGTAAAGGGACATTTTGCAACGAATCATGCCCACACGAATTACTATTTTGACCTGACGACGGTAAAGAGCCGTCTGAGTGAGGCGGGAGGAATTGCCCAGGCACTCGTACATATGTATCTGTACGATATGATCGTCGATACAATCGTATGTATGGAAGGGACCGAAGTGATCGGAACGCTTCTTGCACAGGAGCTGACAAAAGGCGGTTTCATGTCGAAGAACGCCCACAAGACGATCTACGTTATCAAACCAGAGTTCAACAGCAACAGCCAGATCGTGTTTAAGGACAATTACCGCGCAATGATCAACGGAAAGAATGTGTTGATCCTCACCGCGACCGTGACAACAGGTCTGACGATCAACAAGGCGATCGAGGGTGTCCAGTACTATGGAGGAATTATTCAGGGGATCTCCGCAGTATTCAGCGCGCTTGAGAATGTCAACGGAATTCCGATCAAGTCGGTATTCGGATTAAAAGATGTTCCGGATTACCAGTACAGCGATTACAGAAACTGCCCGTTATGTAAGGAAGGAAAGAAACTGGATGCGCTGATCAATCCGTATGGATACTCAAAACTGTAAAAAAATAATTTGAAATAGGAGTAGCTCTGCAGGCCGGGGAAATCCCGGTGCCTGCAGAGCTTTTTCTTTTAACAGGAAACTCTGCGGAATTCCCTGTTAAACAAAAAGGCATTTACGAGCGGGCAATGTTTCATAACTCTGGTTCATACAAGCTATAAAAAGAAACTACTTGCAATTTCTGACAAAGTGCTTATAATAAAACGTAGCAACATTGCTGAAGGGCAACTGGAAAGGAGACGCAAAGATATGACGAATCTTATTCTACTCGCAGTCGTGATTCGAATTATCGTCAGCATTATCGTCGTGAACGGGAATGCTTATTTGCGTTATACTGAATCCGGGATTGCCTGATAGAAACTTGAAAGAACAAGTTACGAAGAAAAGCAAAGCCTTACAGTGTAACGCTGTAAGGCTTTTTTACTTTATAGGAAAGACCGCCTGCGGCGCTCTCTT
>NZ_QWGL01000045.1 GCF_003435375.1 Clostridium sp. AM34-11AC
TGTTTAGGCTACATGGGTCAATTTTGGGATTCATGGTACAGCTACCAGTTCAGATACTGCTCCGTGAATAATTCAGGATAAATATAAAAAGATGGGATGAAGGATAGTGATTGATTTAATTCGTAAAAGATGTGTAGCAATAGACAGTGTAATCAAAGACTTAAATATGGAATACCATGCAATTAAAAGTAAAGTATTAAGAGAAGAATATAAAAAGTGGAAAAAAGAACTTACAAGAGAAGAAGTTAAGGAAATACGAAAATATAGGATAATGATAAGAGGAACTCTTTGCGGGGATCCTCTTTTTTCTTTCAGGAATTGGAAAACTGTAGTATAATGAAAGAAATTCGGTTTATTATCAGCGGTAGCATTAAGTATGTCTGCTTGCGGGCAGGCGGCAAAGCAGGAACCGATTGTTTCTGCATCAACAGAGTTACATCAGGTTGATCTTGTTTCGGCCGGTACATTGGTATTTGATTTGGCTTCTGTTCCGGCTTATTCTGGGCAACCGTATGCCATAGTAAATGATAACAAGCCGTATTTCACAGACGCTGATCTGACGGCAGTTTCTTTTGAAACATATAGTGACCTGGATTCATGGGTAGATGTGGTGTAGCCTATGCATCAGTTGGAAAAGATCTGATGCCGACAGAAGAGCGCGGCTCTATTGGGCAGGTAAAGCCATCTGGTTGGCATACGATCAAATATGACAATGTGGATGGCAAATATTTATATAATCGCTGCCATTTGATCGGTTATCAGCTTACTGCAGAAAATGCAAACGAGAAGAACTTAATCACTGGGACCAGATATCTGAATGTTCAGGGAATGCTGTCGTTTGAGAATATGGCAGCGGACTATGTAAAAGAAACTGGAAATCATGTGCTGTATCGGGTGACTCCGGTTTTTGAAGGCAGTAATCTCGTAGCATCCGGCGTACTAATGGAAGCGGAATCCGTAGAAGACAAAGGCGAAGGTATTTTGTACTGCGTTTACGTTTATAATGTTCAGCCGGGAATTAACATCAATTATGCGACGGGTGACAGCTCGGCTTCTGGAACAAACAAGACGGCAGTAACAGAGCAGGCCACACAGGCTGTTACGCAGGCAGCTTCTCAGCAGACCAGCACGGAATCCTATATCCTCAATACCAATACAAAGAAATTTCATCGGCCGTCCTGTTCATCGGTCAAACAGATGAAGGAGAGCAATAAAAAATCCTCATCAGAGAGTAGGGATGCGCTGATTGCTGCAGGTTATGATCCGTGTAAAAAATGCAATCCGTAAAAATGTGTCAGATATTTAAAAAATATGGAAGAGGAAGGTTGTAGTTCTATATTGCAATACTTCTTCTTTGCGCATATTGGATATGCTGTTGAGGGCGACTGTTGCACGCAGAAGATAAGTTGCGCCGGTCTGCGATAATGTGCTGTTTGTATAAGGAAAAGGACAAGGAGTTATGATGAATTTTAGTGGGATATTGATTGGTGTGCTTACCTTTTTTCTGATTGGATTGTTCCATCCTATTGTTATATATGCGGAGTATTACTTTGGAAGCCGCTGTTGGCCGGTATTTTTGCTGGTGGGCATTTTGTGTATGATTCTATCCGTAAGAATGCAGGAAATACTTTGGTCGGTTTCCCTGGGTGTTTTGGGCGTCAGTTGCTTTTGGAGCATTAAGGAACTGAAAGAACAGGAAAAAAGAGTGGCAAAAGGATGGTTCCCGAAGCGGAAGGTGGATAAGCACTAAAGAAGAAAGCGGGGAGATGAGAAGATGGCGGTATGGAGATTACAGGTGAATACTGGAGGAGCGAACGTTGCGGATTATTGCTTGCAAAACCATGTTGCAGCACTTTGGGCTGGCAAGGTACTTGCTTACTTAATGGGAAATTACTATTTCTCGAAAGCCACCTACGAAAAACTCTTTGATTGGACCGATGAACACAAGTTTAAAACCGGCAAATACTCTTATAAAGAGGCTGTGATCGACGAATTGGCCACAGCCTCTCCCAGTGAATATCTGACGAAAATATCGATACAAGTGTTTTAACCCTGCCGCTTCATCGTGTTTCCTCCGCACTGCCTTTACATTTCTCATAAGCAAATAGCGCCGCTCCCAGCGCACCGCAGAGCTGCGCCTCATCACAGATATAAAGTTTAGCACCAAGCTTCTCTTCCAATGCCTGGATGATACCCCGGTTCTTCGCCACACCGCCGGTCATCATATATTCGCCTGGATGATCCTTTCCAAGGCGGGCTGCCAACGCGCCGACTTTTGAGGCAACTGACACATTTAAACCGTGGATAATATCTGCCACATCCTTATTCTGTGCCACCAGCGACACGACCTCCGACTCTGCAAACACCGTACACATGCTGGAAATCACGATATTATGCTTCCATTCCAGCCCTTTCACACTCATTTCCTCCAGGGAAAGTCCCAGCGTTTTCGCCATCATTTCCAGAAAACGTCCCGTTCCGGCGGCACATTTGTCATTCATCAGGAAATTTTTCACGGCTCCCTGCCCGTCGATGCTGATCGCCTTGATATCCTGCCCGCCAATGTCGATGATAGTGCGGACATTCGGATTCAGATAATTTGCGCCCTTGGCATGGCAGGTAATCTCCGTGATGCTGTCATCCCCGCTGTCAATGTAGGATCGTCCATATCCGGTCGTATCGATCCGCACGATCTCCTCTTTCTTAATTCCCGCTTTCTCAATCGCCAGATCCAGACTCTTCTCGGCGCTCATCATCGCACCGCCGCCGGTCGGAATAATCATCGTCGATTTAATTTTTCCATCCTGATCCAGTATGACCACATCAGTACTTGTCGAACCGCTGTCGATTCCCGCTACATAAAAAATGCCCGACTCCATCTTCTTTCTTGCCTCCTCACTGATACCTTTTCCCGGATCCATATCCTCTGATCCCTCGATCGTCTCCTCAAATGCCTGAATGCGCGTCAAAAGCTGCCCCGCGCTCTGGCTCGTAAAATCAGTCTCAATCTTAAGGAGCGGAACCTTGATATCCCGCTTGATACTCGCATACTCAAATCCATAATAATCACAGAACTTGATCGTGTGATAAATAATTCCCTTTAAATTCGGATCCAGATACAGACGGTTTCTGCGGATCGAACGGTTCATGCGGAAACACGGCATCTGTCCCAGCAGGACGTCCGCGTAAGAAAGAAACAGCTCCTCTTCCTCCATATTCCACATTTCATCCTGTACGACCGACAGTTTCCGACCACCCGTACAGGTCAGATTTTCCACATCCATCTGGATATTGTCCCGGATCATATCCTCCAGAATGCCGCTGACCCGCACGCCCAGCACACCAATGTACGGCTCCGTGTTCATTTCTGGCGTAATAAAGGACTTGATAAAAGCGCGTTTATCAAACACTTTCCCGGAATATGCCTCATATGCCTTTTTAAGCCTCCGGATCGTGCCCGCAAATTTCACTTTTTCACATTCATTATCATCATGCGGCAGATCCAGCATATATAAAAACTTACATTTTCCCGTGCTCTCCACGATATCGTAAACGCGCCGCATCGAATCGCAGCAGTTTACCAGCACCAGCTGTTCAACCTTTCCTTCCAGCACTGCCTGAATGACCGATTTTCCAAAGCCGCACAGATTTGCATGTGCAATTTGATCCGACTGTTCGAAATTTTCTGGCATTTCCTCCAAAACAGAACATTCTTCTCCAAACCCCCGGAACAGCTCGATCGGGGTGTACTTACAGACGTAATAAATCATGCGTGTTTCTCCTCCTTGCCCTTTTCCAGCATTTCCACAAACGCCTGAAGCCGCGTCGATACCTGACCGTCGCTGGTATTGGCGGGGTTGCAGCCGTCACCGTCGAGAATCATCGTCGGAAGTCCTGTCTTTTCTAAGGACTGCTTAATCAGGCTGGATGCACCGATCGTTCCCTTACAGCCCCAGTGGGCAAATAAAACAGCACCATCCGATTCCGTGATTCTGGCAAGCCGTTCCGCTTCCTCAATTCTCTGTTTCACACTGCCATTGTAAATGCAGTAGACCATTTTCTCTGCCATCGCCTCATACGGGTCTTCCGCATGCATCTCCTGAAAACCATCTGCGATGAAATCACAAGCGCGGATGTGCATTTTCTTACTATAATTAAAAATATCCTTAACCGGCTCCTGTAAAAATGGCATGATGTGCATCCAGATTACCGAAAGACCATCTCCCCTCGGTGACATCCGCACATCGCGCAGCAGTTTTTCCGTATAGGTAACCGCCGTCTCTGAGCCAGCCATCAGATGGCACATAAAAAGCGCATACAATTCATTCGTCAGAGAGGTCACCGGGTCATGCGCACACCGCAGGGCAAGCTGTTTTTTATAATTCGCTGCCGCTTTCCGGCTGTTATCTACCGCACTCCGCACTGTTTCCTCCGAAATCCGTCTGTCCGTCGTCTCCTCCAGAAACCGTTTCAATTTCCGCAGCTGATCCGCCACATACAGAACTGATTCCCGGTTTTTCTCATACGGAACATCAATATAAAAGCCTGGACATTCAAATTTATCCTTTAAATACGGAAACGTCATCATATTTCCATCACACGCAAGGTTCGTATAAATCATGCAGTTCGGTTTTGGCAGAATCCCCGTCAGCGCCGCCCCCAGAAACACCCTGTGGTACGAACACATCGTCTCCGGAAATCCTTCTTCCTCCGTTTTCCGAAGAAACGTCTGCTCACACTTCGTTCCCGCCATAAAACAGGACATCGCCTCCACTGAGTACGGCGTCAGCCCTGCCGCCATCACCAGCTCTCCCGGCACAAATATGCTGACCATCGCCGCATTCTCTGGTTCCGACAGCGACTGAATGATATTTTTCATAACCACCCGCGCCACATACTGTCCCGACGACGGCAGCTCCCGATCCGGCAAAAACTGAAGCTTCTTTTCCTGCAGGCGGTATCCCGCAAGAAGCAGCCGACGCGCTTTTTCCGGATCCTTAAGCGCCTGGCTGCTCACCCTATTTCCAAATTTTTCAATTACATCCATTGTTCTTTCTTCCATTCTTTTAAGTTCATTTTTCTGTCATATCGCCCTGATGCAGATGGATATGGTTCCGCGCCTTTGCAGGAAAACGGACATTCTTTATTATAGTCAGTGGGATGGGAATTGTAAATGAAAAGTCTAATCGGGGCTGCCGCATGTTAGTGCGACAGCCCCTGATAACTTCTGTTGAGGTAAAATTGAGGTTGATTTTGTATTGTATAGACATAAGATGAAAAAAAGTCAGGTGATGTGCGATGGGAAAACGTAAGATATGTAAAATTGTTTTTGTTATACTGTCAATTTTTTTATGTGTGGCTTTTTATGAATTATTTGGAATCTGTATTGCATATAAAAAACAGCCGGAAGTGTCTAATACCATCAAAAAAGAAACACAAAATGATTCGTGGAACGAACGCAGCGAGAATATGGAACGAGCAGTGATCATAGAAAAAAATCCAGAAGCACTTTTACAAAGAGTGCGTTTGATCCGAAATGCAAAAGAAGACATTATTCTTTCTACTTTTGCATTTCAATCAGATGAAAGTGGAAAATTGATCTTAGGAGCACTGCATGATGCGGCAGACAGAGGTGTGCATGTTCGTCTGTTAGTAGATGGAATGGAGAGCTGGGTTGATATGGAAGGCAATCCGTATTTCTATGGATTATCTTCCCATGAGAATGTTGAAATTAAACTGTATAATAAGGCCAATCCGTTGAAACCATGGAAGATGATGGGGAGAATGCATGATAAATATTTGATTGCAGATGGTAAGACATATATTCTTGGTGGAAGAAATACATACAATTATTTCCTGGGTGATTTTCTGGGACATAAGAACTATGATAGAGATGTGTTAGTGGTTTGCGATGAACCTGAGAAAGAAAATTCAGTTAACCAGTTGTTAGAGTATTTTGAAACAATATGGGAACAAGAAGACAGTGGTTATTTTCATGACAATAAAAAACTGGCAAATAGAAAATCTGTAAAGAACGCAGTTTTAGAGCTGCAGAACGGCTATCAGAAATATTTTGAAGAGAATAAGGAAAGAATCTGCGATACCGATTACACGGACGAAACTTTTGAGACAGAAAAGATTGCATTAGTGTCAAATCCTATCCACACAGGTCCCAAGGAACCAGTAGTCTGGTATCAACTGGGAGAACTAATGAAAAATGCAAAAGAGCGCGTGAAAATTCATACACCATATATTATCTGCAATGATATGATGTATAATACATGGAAAGAGATTGCGGAGAGAGTTCCGGATTTTTCTATCATGACCAATTCGGTTGCCAACAATGGAAATCCGTTTGGTTCTGCTGATTATGCGAGAAACAGAAACAGAATTTTAAATACAGGAATTGATATCTGGGAGTATGAAGGCGGCTATTCTTACCACGGAAAAAGCATCCTGATTGATGATGATCTATCCGTAATCGGTTCCTTTAACATGGATATGAGAAGCACGTATCTGGATACGGAACTGATGCTTGTAATACGTAGCAAAGAGATTAATAAACAGTTGGAAGAAGGCATGATGGAATATGAAAGAGTGTCCCGACAGGTATTGGAAGATGGAACCTATCGTGATCCGTATCATGTAGAGCCAATTGAATTGACAAAGAAGCGTCAGAGAAACATACTTTTGGTACAGCATCTGCTTGGATGGGCAAGATATCTGTTCTGATAAAGGAGGAAGAAGATCGTGTTTCAAATATTAATTGTAGAAGATGATAAAGAATTAAGCCAGCTATTCCAAAAAGTGCTTGAGAAGAATGGATATCAGGTCAAAAGTGCATCAGATGGAGCACTGGCATTAGAAATATTGGATAAAGAGTATATTGATCTGATCATTTCCGATATTATGATGCCGGTTATGGATGGTTATGAACTGGTGTCGGAACTCCGTTCAGCAGGATATCAGATACCGGTACTTATGATCACTGCGAAAGGTTCCTTTGATGATATGCGCCAGGGATTTCTTTCGGGAAGTGACGATTATATGGTAAAACCGGTAAATGTGAATGAAATGGTTTTAAGAGTCGGAGCACTGCTTCGTCGTGCACAGATACTGAATGAACACAAAATTGTGATCGGTTCAACAGAGTTTGATTATGATGCAATGACGGTTACAACTGATAAGGAAAGTCTTGTTTTGCCTAAAAAAGAATTCCTGCTTTTATATAAGCTTGCAGCTTCGCCAGGCAGAACATTTACAAAACAACAGTTGATGGATGAAGTATGGGGATACGAGACGGAGGCAGACCCACATACGATAGAGGTACATATAGGAAGAATCAGGGAGCGTTTGAAAGATAACCCTGATTTTGAAATCGTAACAATGCGTGGAATTGGATACAAGGTGGTGAAAAAATAATGGAACAAAAGAAAGAAAAAGGATTGCGGATCCGATCCTGTCTGACTGGTGCAATCTGGCTGGCACTTGTATTTTCAACAGTCATATCTGCTTTATTATTTGCTTTTTTGAATCATTTTTTTAATCTGCCGGGCAGCATACCTGTGCTTGGCTGGCTTTTGATTTTCAATACATTGATTGCAGGGCTGATCACTTCCTTTATCAATGCAAAGTTACTGGAACCAATTACCAGACTTAGTAAAGCAATGAAGGAAGTTTCTCAGGGAGATTTTGAACAGCATTTGGAAACGAACAGCCGTATAGCAGAAGTTGGAGAATCTTATCAAAGTTTTAACGTTATGACAAAAGAACTTCGTGCAACAGAGGTGCTGCAGATGGATTTTGTATCTGATGTTTCTCATGAGTTTAAGACCCCGATTAATGCCATTGAAGGATATACAATGCTGCTTCAGGGAGAAGAACTGTCTCCGGATCAAGAGGAATATGTAGAAAAAATCTTATTTAACACCCAAAGACTTTCCGGATTGGTTGGTAATATTTTGCTGTTATCCAAGTTAGAGAATCAGAATATACCAATGAAAAAAACAAAATATCGTCTGGATGAACAGATCCGCCAGGCATTTCTTTCATTGGAAACAAAATGGACAGAAAAAGAAATTGGTTTTCAGGTAGAATTGGAGGAAGTTAAATATACTGGGAATGAAGGACTTTTTATGCATATCTGGATAAATCTTTTGGATAATGCGATTAAGTTCAGTCCTGCAAAGGGGACAATTATGATGTTTCTGAAGCAGGAAAAGGATTCTGTAATGTTTATTCTGGAAGATGAAGGACCGGGAATAGAGGATGATGTGAAAACCAGAATATTTGATAAATTTTATCAGGCAGACGGTTCTCACAAAGCAGAAGGAAATGGTCTCGGCCTTGCACTTGTGAAACGGATCGTAGATAGTGCTGGCGGGACAATCAAGGCAGAAAACCGGGAATATGGTGGATGCAGATTTGTTGTAGAGCTTCCAATACAGAAAGATGAGGCCATATAAGTTTAAGAAAAACAGATAGAGGAGGAATTACATGACATTTTATCAGGAATTGCAGTTAAATCAGGCAGGTTCTAAAAATCTGTTGAAAAAGAGTGAAACAGTGAAAGAAAAATCATATCATATACTGGTATATTTGGTAAAGATAGCTGTTACAATGGCATTTTGTTTTTTATTTGTTACTATTTTCAGTATCTTATTTGGAAATGAGAATAGTATTGTGGGTGTAGTAGTTTTATTATGCCTTATGGTATTTCGGAATGCGGATCTGGGGATCCACACCGGACAATCTACGATGCTTTTGGCTTTGTTCTTTGTAATTATGACTGTATGTCCGCATTTAGCAAACCAGCTTTCACCGGTACTTGGAATGCTGTTAAATATTGCGGCAATGGCAGTGCTGATTCTGTTCGGATGTCATAACCCATTCATGTTTAACCAATCCACATTGGTTCTTGGTTATCTGTTATTGTATGGATATGATGTAACAGGAAAAAGTTATCAGATGCGATTAACCGGAATGGCATTAGGTGCAGCACTTACCTGCTTCGTATTTTATCGAAATCATAAAAACAGAACGTATAAAAGAAATTTGAATGATTTGGTACAGGAATTTGATATATCTTCTTCCAGAACAAAGTGGCAGTTATGTCAGATCATATGCGTACCGGCAGTACTCTGCATTGCGGAACTCTGCAATATGCCACGGGCAATGTGGGCTGGAATTGCGGCAATGTCAGCAATCTTACCATTTATGGAGGACATGCAATACAGAGTCCGCAAAAGGATTGTCGGAAATATTGCAGGTGTAATATGCTTTACAGTACTATATTTTCTGCTTCCGTCATCCATCTATACATACATAGGAATCCTTGGCGGAATTGGTGTAGGACTTTCTGCAAAATATGGCTGGCAGGCAGTATTTAACACATTTGGTGCTTTGGCCATTGCTACAGAGAGTTATGGACTAAAAGGAGCAGTTGGTCTTAGAGTGATTCAGAATGTTTTTGGCGTTGTATTTGCATTAATATTTTGTTCTATGTTTTATTGGCTTATGTCGAAAAAAAAGGAAACAGTGGTAACCGTGGCTGCAAAATAACGTGGGTTAGAAAGAAAAAAGGTTAATCCGGAGATGGCAGCTTTGCTGACGAGTCTGGCAAAGAGTATAAAGATGTAAGGGAAAATGTAAGATCTGTTGGCTTTGGGAAGAATCCTAAGGGTGACAGATCTTTTTTTATGTTTTATTCTGCTTTGGATATACTAACCATAGTGCTAAAATTACATTGCCAGATCGTGAAAACAGGATATAGAATATAATTAACAAAAATAACCATATAGGTTATAAATATTTAGGGGAAAGGAATGAGGTTTATGTTATATGAATTTTTGAAAGACAATTATAAGGAAGCAGAGCCTATATTCTTTTCTGATATAGTGATTAAGGGAAACCGTGCATTTTCTGAATCAGGTGGATGAAGCTGACCTGCTCAAGCTGATGGACGAGGAAGAAGTTGCAGAGTTCACCAAGCCGATTGAGGAAACAAAGCCGGAAGTGGTTGAAACAGTTCCTGAAATTACAGAACCGGCGCCGGAGGAAAAGCCAAAATCCACGAATATGCTCCCAGCGATTCTTACTCTGATTGTGCTTGCCTGTGGTGGTGGATTCTTCGTATTTAAGAAAGTCCAGGAAAAGAAGAAGGAACAGGAAGCGGCAAAGCCTGCCCCGGATGCTGATTATGTGGACGATGACGAGGACTATGGGTACGATCCGGAGTTTGAGGACGATGATGCAGATAGCTCCGTCGATGAAGATGATAATGAACCTGTGTAAACAGGATAGGCTTGATGCCTGGGGCAATCTTCGGATTGCCTTTACATAGCATCTGCTTTCAAAAAATAAAATATTTTGTGTTTTTGAAAGCGACCTCTTGAATATTCTGTGTGGTAGGTGTGCATACTATTATTTCAGTCATAGTGACCGGAAAATTTATCTGCCTCATCCCATTGAAATCTCCGTCATTTTAGAGTAAAATGAGGCAGATAATTCTGAAATGAGGTAGATAACATGAGAGCTTTTGATTATATAAAAGAGCCAGAAAAGTTGCTTACTCCTGAAATTGTACAGATGATTGGAAAAATTCATGAGCACAAAGGTAAGCAAGAGCTATTTTTGGAAGCTAATATTGATGAATTGAAAACCCTTCTTGAAGTCGCTTTGATTCAAAGTACAGGTGCTTCTAACCGTATTGAGGGTATTTATACAACAGATAAGAGATTGGAAGAATTGGTCAGCCAAAAGGCAGAACCAAGAAACCGATCTGAGCAGGAAATCTCAGGTTACCGAGAGGTGCTTTCTACAATCCACGAAAGCTATGAGTATATTGTGCCCAGACCTAATATTATTTTGCAGCTTCATCGTGATTTGTATTCCTATGCCGGTTCCGGTGGAGAATATAAAAATGCTGATAATGTAATTGCAGAAACAGATGCAGAAGGTCACCAGAAAGCAAGGTTTATTCCGGTTCCTGCCTTTCAGACTGCGGAAGCTATGGATGAATTGTGCAGACAGTTTTTAGAAGCATGGAATACTGATAAAATTGATAGATTACTTTTGATACCTATGTTTATTCTGGATTTCCTCTGTATCCACCCTTTCAATGACGGAAATGGACGCATGAGCCGTTTACTGTCGCTTCTTTTGTACTATAAGGCAGGATATATTGTAGGAAAATATGTCAGCATGGAAATGTTGATTGAAAAAACAAAGGAAACTTACTATGAAGCATTGCAGGCAAGTTCGACAGGATGGCATGAAAATGAGAACAGCTATGAGCCTTTTGTTAAGTATTATCTGGGTATCATGTTGAAAGCATATAATGAATTTGAAAGCCGTGTAGAACATTTAAAGAACCGCACTCTTTCTAAGCCCGAAAGAATTAAAGCGATGATTGATCAGAAAGTTGGTAAAATCACAAAGAAAGAAATTATGGATGCTCACCCTGATATAAGCAAAACCACGGTGGAACGCACTCTGGCAGATTTAGTTAAGAGTGAGTACATTGCGAAGGTCGGTTCAGGTCCGGCTACAGGATATGTAAAAATCTAAGTCATAAATTATTTATCTACCTCATTTCATATACAGATGAGGTAGATATTTTTACGATGACGGAGATTATAAAACAGAAAATTGTGTCAGGTTGCAAAAATTCTTTCCGAACTTTTTACATAGCAGTCATGCGCTACGGTGTGGGGCTGTTGTTTTTATAGAGTAATCTTTAGGAACCCTTCGGGTTGTCCTTGCGTACATTGATTCTCAAAAACCGATGTGATATAATTTGTAGCATAGACAAAGTGACAAATTAGAATTTGAATTTCTACAAATTATGACCTCTTAACAGAGGTTACAGGTTATCAATAAAATCCTCCAAAGGCCTAGAAAATAAAGGATTTTTCGCAGTGTGCTCACCTTATCCCTTTATACGATTTCACTTTTGTTTATGCTTCCCTTGTAACCTCATAAGGGAAAAATCAAGGGAAGAAAAAACTCGTAACACGACATAACAAAATATGGTGATCGGAAAACTGTGGCATATGTGCGAATATAAAAATCTCGGAGGATTACATAATGGAAAAGTACATTTATAACGAGCAAAACGGTCTTTGGTATGAGTTGCAAGGCGATTATTACATTCCCTGCCTGACTATCTCGAAGGAAGAACAACAGCCCATCGGCATGTGGGGCGTCGGCATCTTCGGTATATTCGTGAGTATCGCAAAGGGCTGTATGACAGTCTGCTTCTCAGCGGGAAGCTCAACGGCTACCTTGCCGAGCTGAACGAACAGGCAGAGAATATGTTCTTTCGGCTGGTAAATGAACTTGCCGAAAAGGAAGGTATCACGGAAACGCTCAAAGCAGAAAATCAGATGCTTTGGGTACAACGGATGAATACTGTACGAGCAGCGGCAATAGAACTCGTCAATAATGATCTGATATACGCATAATAGATACACGGCGGCAAGGACACTCCTTGCCGCCGTTTTCTTTGCCCGGAGACTAAATTAAACAGTCCGGTCTGTAATGTCAATAGTAGCAATATTGAGGTCAACAATCTCTTTTAGTACTAAGTACGCATTCTTGAAAATAACCTGCCATTCTTCATCCAAGGGATCAATTATTTCATGGAATAGTGCATTTCGAAGACGGTATACAAAGTCGAGAAACCAGAAGACACTATTTTGTCTAAGTGATTCATACAGTTTGTGGAACCACTCTTCTTCTGATGCAGTTAACTCACACTGGGGCAGCCAATCTACATCGAAATGATATTGGAAATAGTTTAATGGACGTTGATGAATCAATTCGTATGTATTTCGCGAACGTCCCATTTCTTCAACCGTTTTAAATGTTTCGTCTTTTGCATTTAGAGCAAAAATCTGCCATATAATAGAAATGATACGCTTTTCAAGATCACCTATTTTATTCAGAACACGTTTTCCGTAGGAAGCACTTTCATAGTGCATTTTAAAAGCTTCAACAATACTATGTGTCAACGAGACGTTTACTTCTCGTAGCAACCATGAAAGATAGTCCTGCTCGCTCTCATTTGGATTGTCTCTAACGTGTGCCGATGACGATTCGAGGATTTCCGATATATTGCACTGGAATTGGACATTTCCATTATATTCGTCATAGTATTTACCGAAGAAACGCGCAAACCCGGATATTATAAACTGCCACTTAGTGCCACGATTTCGGTTTAATTTTAAACCGATGATGAGACAATCACTTTTATCCGGCGGAATGTCCTTGAAAGTATATTCAAAGTCCTCGTTTACATGATAAAAGTCCCAAAGGTAGTATTCAGGATATTGCTCCATTATGACTTTACGACCTTCGCGGTAGACTTGTTCCATAGACGCCATTATCTGATCATCAACGATAAGTTTCTTGCTCCCACTTGTTCTGTAGTAATCTTTATATGCATTCAGATACTTGCCGTCACCTCTTCTGTTTGCTGCCTCTGGAAACATAGTTCTAAGAGTAGAAATATAGGCAAACCATGTCTTAATAAACAATGATACAAAATCAGCTTCGGTTACTGCTTTCCAGTTTTTGTATATTTTCTCCTGAGGCATATTTACACCTCCACCGGAATTTTGTCTTTCAGCCATGCCAATGCCACATCTTCGCCTTGCTCAATAGCCATTTCGACAGCCTGTTTTGCATATTCAAGCAGTTGTTTGGATTGCTTGCGAAGCGTAAAGGCTTCCTGCACTTTGCCTGCAATTTCTTTTTGAATGTCACCATCAATCATCGGTAACGGCGTGGAAAGAAGTTCATCTTTGCTAATTGCAGTAAGAATTGTCCCTGAACAACGCTGCTTCATAAGAGCCTGTATCGGCTCAGATTTGAAAAGGACAAGCAAAGTTTCAGAGTTAATACAATCAGAATCGAGCACATAAAACCCTGTTGAACACAGTGCACCATCATATTCGTCGGTAATTAGGGCACAGCTTTGTAATGAGCCTTCAACAGAAGGCACTATCACCTGTCCTGATTTTACAATTCGGCGTGCTCTCATGGGTAGATCACTGCCGTATTGAATATCAACATCAGAAATATCACCTGATTGCCCCACATCTGCAAGTTCTATGTATTGATATGTTTGTTTTGCATCCGGGTTATAGTTTTTATCATGCAGATTGCACAATGATAGTACCGTCTCTCTTGTATTGAGTTTCTTTACAATTGCCTCATATTTCGGCTGATAGTATTCAGCATCAAGACGACCAGAGATCGCAAAACTTTCATTTATTTTCTTGATTGAATAAGTGCCTAACGCTGTATCATCAGGGTAATCTACAATATCTCTCAATATTTGCTCTGCCATTTGGTACGCTTCATTCGATTTCTGTTGAAACTCTTTTGATTTCTTGCACAGTTTCATTACTTTAATCTGAAGCATATCATTAGCCAAATACACATCAACGGCTTTGACTCTTGGTAATGTGAGTTGATATTGGATTGTGAGTTCTCGCTGTCTGAATAATTGGTCAAATCCATACTTACAACGCAAAAAAACCATTAGGTAATACGGATCAACGCTATGGATACCTGTCAACCCCATTACCGTTCGAGACAGTGCTATTTCGCTATAGTCAGTTAAAATACTTGCGTAGCAAGGTGTTCCGACCTTTGTTATAATTATATCCTCCGCCTTTATGAAAGAGATTCCTTTGTTTTCTTTGCCAAATGCATATGGTATTTTCTCAAATTTGGAATCTTGATCCTTTGTAATAACTGGATAAGAAACACAGTCCACACAACGAGCAAATGCAGTGTCACCTTCTGAATAAAGTTGTGTTGCTGCAGGATAAAATGCGCTTGCAACTGTGGTCGCCAGTTTCGCAAGCTTTTCTGTTGGCACTTTTGACATTTGATCGGAAATATGCAAATAGTTTTTTGTATAGTAGTCGGAATCGAACCTATCCCCTAAATCTATTTGCGAGAAAAGTATCTCGCTGCATTCCAGCCCATCCATCAAAGCCTTGTATCTGGCTTCATCGAAAGGTTTAACGGATGGGCTTATCGAAAAAAACTTAAACCTTCCTTTTTCGCAAATTCTTCAAAGGCTTCCGCTATGCCGGGCTCGAGAAAAGCTTCTGTTCCATCCTGCTTCATGTAGGAAAGTTGGAACAGATCATGATCCACAATCAAGTGATTGTGCTTATCCAAAGCTGGCAGTCCAGTCTCAGGATCTACCAGATAAATCTTATCACCGGAATTATCCTTGCTGGGCTTCTGCATGGTAGCAAAGAAAATCGGATAATCCTCTTTTTTCGGACATAATTCGTCGTCCCACTTCTGCACAAACAGAACTGAGGTTTTTGTTCCAGTATGCGGTTTGAAAACATTGCTGTGCAGTCCAACAACGGCAAGAATGCGACAACGTTCCGCAATATATTCACGGATAGTCTTATCACTGCTGTTGTTAAAGCGACCTTGCGGAAGTACAATTGCCATACGACCGCCGGGTTTCAGAAAGTTCAAATTGCGCTCAATAAAAAGAATATCTCTGCCGACTTTATTCTGCCATTTCCCCGCAGAATTTTTACCCAGCTCATATCGTGAAATAATTGTATTCTCTTTAATGTCTCCGGCAAACGGAGGATTCGCCATAACAAGGTCAAACTGGAACTGGCTGTAGTCATTACTTCCTTTCGACTGGAGCTTTTTCAATTTTTTGAAACCTTCGTTATAGGTGTCGTTCCAATCTTCCTGCTTTGTAATTTCATTCCAACGGGAATAATCCAGCGTGTTCAGATGCAAAACGTTCGTCTGCCCATCACCGGCAATCAGATTGAGCGTACGTGCAACGCGAACGGTTTTTTCGTCAAAGTCGATTGCAAACACTGTTGTGGTCAAGCTTTTTTGTAACACTTGTGGCTAAAA
>NZ_QWGL01000046.1 GCF_003435375.1 Clostridium sp. AM34-11AC
TTGCCCTGTCGCTCAAGGCGAGTATTATAATATCAAATCCCCGGACAAAAGTCAACTGTTTTTTACATATTTTTTCATTTCTTTTTACATGTTTTGCGATATCATTACAAGTCCAGCCTCAAAGTACCATATATTGTATATTATATATTCAATTAATGCAATATGATGTTTCATCATGTCCCGCAAGAGAAAAAAGCAGGAGCAGTCAAAAGCTGCTCCTGCCATATTCCAAATGGGTTTCTACTATAATATTATGAATTACTTCCGTCAAGCGTAAACCAGAACTCTACACCATTCTCCCAGTTCTTCACGCCATACTGCTGGTTGTGGGCATCCATGATCGCTTTTACAATAGAAAGACCAATTCCGGTTCCGCCGTAGGCACGGGTTCTCGCCTTATCTACCTTATAGAACTTCGTCCAGAGATTCGGAATCGCATCCTCAGGGATCGGGGTTCCGGTATTAAAGACAGATACACGGACGATGTTGTTTTCCGGAAGCATTTTGATAATGATCTTTTTCTCTCCATCGATATGGTGGATTGCATTGCTCAGGTAGTTTGTGACTACCTGCTCGATCTTAAATTCATCCGCCCATACATAAACCGGCGTCTGAGCATCAAAATCCACCTGAATCTCATTCTGTTCGAGCAGGATCTTCGACGCGTTCACAACGCCGCGAACCAGTTCCGTCAAATTGAAACGATCCATCACCGGCTTATCATTTCCGCTTTCCAGAGAAGACAATGTCAGAAGCTGCTTAACCATCTTGTTCATCTTGTTGGCCTCATCAACAATAACATCACAATAATAGTCGCGGCTCTCCTTCTCCTCGCCCATGCCTTCCTGGAGTCCCTCCGCGTATCCCTGGATCAAGGCGATCGGAGTCTTCAACTCATGAGAGACATTGGCAATGAACTCTTTTCGCATCTCGTCGATCTTTGTCTTCTCCTCGATATCCTTTGTGAGCTGGTTGTTCGCCGACTTGAGTTCTGAAATCGTTTCCTCCAGACGCGAGGACAACGTGTTCATGCTGTTTCCTAAAACCTGTATCTCCTCCATATCATGTTTTCCGGACTCATACCTCGCATTAAAATCGAGATCCGACATGCGCTCTGAGAGGTTCGACAGCTTATAGATCGGCATTGTGATCTGTTTTGCCACCAGATATACGACCAGAGCACCGATCAATACAGCGATCATTCCCACATAGAGCAGAAACTGATTCGCGAGGCGGACACTCTCACCAATACTTGACAGCGGTGCGCTCATGATAAAGGCAGTGCTGTTATCGGAGAAAAATCCCCAGCTCTCCAAGTACATGCTCTCCCGCTGAGGATCGTATGTTTTCTGGATCTTATACTGGTCGTTTTCCTCCAGAATCGTGTACTTGGCCTTTGCCCAGCCGAAAATATAGCGGTCAATGCGGTCCTTTAAAAACTTCGTATCACGGGATGTTGAATAGACCGTCGCATCCTCCGTGCTGTTGTCAATGATCAGGACAGAAACATTGGCGCTGTCGCTGAAATTCCGGATCAGGCGCTGCAAATTTCCTTCCGTGATATTTCCGTCAGCATCCTTTTCTCTTCTCATGGCGTCTTCGATGGAAATACCGTTTTCCTTGTTCTCCTCGATCCGGGAGTCGATGGCCTCGTAGGCACCATTTAACGCCTGTACCTTCTTTGTTACATAGAAATCTTCCAGATACCACTTATTGACGCCCCAGATCACTGCCAGGATCACAGCGATCAGGCCAATAAACGTGACCGTTAGTCTGGATCGTATCGATTTCATCATCCATCCACCTCGAGTTTATATCCCATGCCCCAAACAGTCTTGATATTATCGCCTTTCGGACCAAGTTTACTTCTCAGCTTCTTTACGTGGGTGTCGATGGTTCTCGCATCTCCGAAATAGTCGTAATTCCAGACATTATTCAGAATCTTTTCTCTTGAGAGGGCGATTCCTTTGTTTTCCATAAAATAGGTAAGGAGTTCAAATTCCTTATTGCTTAAGTCCACCGGCCTTCCATCCACAGTCACCTCGTGGGCATCCTTATCCACGCGGATTCCATCCGCCTCCAGAATCTCACCCGTTGATGTACCGCTGCCACGACGCAGGATTGCCTCAATTCTCGCCACAAGGATCTTCGGACTGAACGGTTTTGTGATATACTCGTCAACGCCGAGTTCGAATCCAAGAAGCTCATCCCGCTCCTCACTCCTCGCCGTCAGCATAATGATCGGAACCTGAGAGTAGCGTCGGATCGTCTTGCATGTCTCCCAACCGTCCATCTTCGGCATCATGACATCCAGAATCACGAGACTGATATCCTTTTCCTTAAAGAAGATATCAATAGCCTGCTCGCCGTCTCCCGCCTCTAGAACACGGTATCCTTTGATGGTTAAAAAGTCTTTGACGAGCTTTCTCATTCTCTCCTCGTCGTCAACCATAAGTATCTTTACTGCATCCATTGTCTGTACCTCCATATATTTTACCTGATGCACTCCGATAAGAACAGAAGCGTATTCCAACACACTTGAGATATTAACCAGTCGATTCGGTGCTACCGGCATCATACATGTGTGCATAAAAATCCCACTTATCATCAGCTATATTTTAGCAGATAATAAGTGGGATTTCTATAAGTTCACGAACATTTCACAAAGGCAGTTTCATGAAGGCGGGAGAACTGTATTATTCTCCTTTTGAAGCCGTCACTCTGTCTCTAGGATTGAGTGCTACTCTGAAGATTATATAATCTTTTCCGTCTTTGTCTTTCCATGTTGTCACAAATATAGATGTTCCATCTGTTCCCTTATTTTTCTGATAATCAATTACACAATTGGAATAATTTCCTATGTAATAGCCATTAATCGTTTTACCGATTATTTCATGTTCTATAACTTCATCAAGTTTTCCTGTAAAACCATTATACGAAAATCTCTGTTTATTGAATTCCTGAAAATTTCTTCCCCCTGTATATATAACAGCAGTAATAGGCTGACTCGATTTTACATTTGTATTCACCTGTTCATTGATGTATTGTAACAGCGATGGAATCAGCTTTTCATCATCTGCTTGGAATACCGCGCCGCTTTCAAAGTTTTTCTTAGCTCTCTCCATATTTTTTTCATTACTTGTTTTTATTTCTTCTATTCGTTTAGATTCCTTATTTTCCCTTTTCTGCACCTTTTCCTCTATAGATTTATCACCTTCTGGTATATCTTTATAATAGTAAGCTGACGACGTATCCTTATTTTTATAATATTTTTTTGTTGCATCCACTGCATACCATTTCCCATCTAATTTAACAATATTGAATGCATGCTCAATTTCAAATACATATTTTACATCAAGTCCACAAGCTTTTCCTAATGACATAAACGCATTTGCGAAACCTCCACAGACACATCGTCTATCTATAAACGCACCATAAGATGACTGATTATACGTTTCTTGCGCATCATATATCACATTGTCAACAAGCCAATCGTAAATCTTTCGTGCCTTTTGATCCTCCGTCATTGAATTATTAATATTTTTACTTTTCCATTCTGAAATAAAAGCATTTACGCGCTCCTTTTGCTTAGCTCCCAACCAATAATTGTCAGTTCCGGTTTCATAATATCTTTTGTATTCCAAAATATGTTCAGCTGTAACAGAGTTCGCTTTCGGATACATAATACTTCCAATCGCCATGTTACTATAACCTAAATTATCCAGACTAAATTCTATTCCGTTATATGTTTTAGGTTCCAGTGTCCCTGTTCCATCCACAGTATAAGTCGTATCCCCGGAATTTACATTCATCGTAACAACTTTTCCATCCTGTGTTCGTGCACCATTGGCATCCACCGTCTTCTTATCTGGTGTCTCCGTAGACACATACAGCCATCCACTCTGGTCAAAGCAGTAATTCTCCGCAATTCCATCCCCGTCTCCATCGATCCAGCGCCATCCATTTGTTGCGTAGGTGCCATTGTCCTCGTCATACCACCATTTACCGGCATTTGCTCCAGTTCCCTGTTTCCACTGTCCGGCATATGAGGAAAATGCCAGTCCCAGGCTCAGCAGTGTGGTCACTGCTGTTATTTTCAATACCTTTTTCATATTTCTCTCCCTTTGTTTCCAATATAGCAAATGGAAGCGTCCGCGCAGTTTTTCTGCACAGCGCTTCCATTATTCAGCGTCTCTTTATTATCTTTATTCTTCGTCCTTCTTCTCAACGATCGCGATATCGAGATCCTCAAGCTGCTTCGGATCTACCGGTGCCGGAGCTTCCATCATAAGACAGGACGCGTCTTTTACCTTCGGGAAGGCAATTACGTCACGGATGCTGTCTGCACCTACCATAAGCATAACGACACGGTCGAGGCCGTATGCGAGACCAGCGTGCGGCGGTACTCCGTACTTGAATGCGTCAAGCAGGAAGCCGAACTGCTCTCTTGCTCTCTCTTTTGTGAAGCCAAGAACTTCGAACATCTTCTCCTGGATATCATCCTGATGGATACGGACGGATCCGCCGCCGAGCTCCGTACCGTTTAATACGATATCGTAGGCTTTCGCGCGGACTGCACCCGGATCAGTGTCGATAAGTGGGAGATCTTCCTCCATCGGCATTGTGAATGGGTGATGCATAGCGACGTAACGTCCCTCCTCCTCGGAGTACTCTAAGAGCGGGAACTCTGTTACCCAGAGGAACTTGAAATCGTCTTTCTTTAAGAGGTCTAACTGTCTTGCGATCTCAAGACGGAGATTTCCTAATACATCGAATACGACTTTATCTTTGTCTGCCGCGAAGAACAGAAGGTCGCCCGGCTTACCGTCCATCGCTTTTACAAGAGCATCCAGTTCTTCCTGCTTCATGAACTTTCCGAAGGAGCACTTATAGGAACCGTCCTCATGGATCGCAAGGTATGCAAGCCCCTTTGCACCGAATCCCTTTGCGTACTCAACGAGAGCGTCGATCTTCTTTCTCGGCATACCGGCCTGTCCGTCTGCGTTGATACCACGGACAGATCCGCCGTTCTCAAGAGCGCTCTTGAATACAACGAACTCGCAGTCTTTTACAACATCAGATACGTTCTTTAATTCCATGCCAAAACGCATATCCGGCTTATCGGAACCGAAACGGTCCATAGCCTCGCGCCATGTCATACGGAGGATCGGAGTCTGGACGTCAAAATTGCAGATCTCCTTGAAAAGTTTCTTTAAGAGTCTCTCGTTGACCTCGAGAACATCCTCAACATCCACGAAGGATAACTCCATATCGATCTGTGTGAACTCCGGCTGACGGTCCGCACGGAGGTCCTCGTCACGGTAGCATCTTGCGAGCTGGAAGTAACGGTCCATACCGGAACACATCAGCAGCTGTTTTAATAACTGCGGAGACTGCGGAAGAGCATAGAACTCGCCCGGATGCACACGGCTCGGTACAAGGTAGTCTCTTGCGCCTTCCGGTGTACTCTTGATCAGAGTCGGGGTCTCGATCTCGAGGAAACCTTCGTCCGCTAAGAACTGGCGGACCATCGTAGCCACACGGCTTCTTATCATGATGTTTCTCTGGAGATCCGGACGACGGAGGTCAAGATAACGGTATTTTAATCGAAGGTCTTCCTTCGTCTTGCTGTTCTCCTCGATCGGGAACGGCGGTACCTCGGACTCGGAGAGAATTCTTAAGGACTTCGCTCTCATCTCGATAGTACCTGTCTTTAAATTCGGGTTTGCCGCGCCGGAACGTTTTTCGATGGTTCCGACAACCGCTACTGTAAACTCACTTCTTAATTTTTCAGCTTTTGCGAAGCTCTCAGCGCCGCAGTCGCTCTCCTCAAAGATGATCTGGATGATTCCGGAACGGTCACGAAGGTCGGTGAAGATAATACCGCCTTTGTTTCTGCTCTTCTGGACCCATCCCATAAGTGTCATTTCCTGGCCTACGTTTGCCTCTGTGACTTCAGCACAGCGGCAGGAACGCTTTAAGCCTGCCATTGATTCTGCCATGATTTTCCTCCTGATACAGCTGGAATATTTAAAAACATACCCGCTGAATGTTATTGTAATTTCAAGTCGAACATCCGTGAGATTACTCACCACTTAAAAGAGGTGGGAGTCTTCTCGACTGAGATAAAGCTGTCCTTTTCCCGGTCTTAGTGCTTTAAGTCCTCTTTATAGAATTCCTTAAACTCACTGTAGCCTTCTTTTCCGAGCTGTTCCTTCTGGAACTTCTTATTTTTGTTCATCTGGGCTACAAGGACGATCTTTCCCTCCTTGCGGGCAGTCATCGCCTCTTTCATAATGGAAGCAAGCTTCTCAGAGCTCATTCCCTTTTCGAAGAGCCACGCTTCCTTCTCATTTCCGCCCGGAACTGTAAATCCGTTGTCTAAAAGGATCGTAACGATTCTCTCAAAGCCGATGGAGAAACCACAGGCCGGTGTATCCATTCCTGTGAACTTTCCGATCATCTTGTCATATCTTCCGCCGCCCGCTACGGAGCCGCCGAATCCTTCCATTGATACTTCAAAGATGGTTCCGGTGTAGTAGCCCATTCCACGGACTAAGGTCGGGTCAAACGCAAGTTTGAAGCTTCCGTCAGAAACATCGCCGACTGTCTCCATGATCTGTGCAAGATTCTCAGCTGCACCGTCCTCCAACACACCCGCAAGGATCTCTCCCATACGGCGGACACCTGAGGCATCGTTTGTTGCCTGCCCCATAAGCTCTAAGTATTTATCGGCCGTCTCCTCGGAGTAGCCGTTTTCCATAAGCTCTGCCTTTACACCATCTGTACCGATCTTGTCCATTTTATCGACGGTGATGAATACCTTATCGATATCTTCCTCCGGGAATCCGCTGTATACGGCCATCGCACGGAGAAGCTTTCTGTCGTTGACGCGTACCTCGAAGCTGTTGTCCGGGCAGATCTTCTTTAACGCGGTCGTTGTCGCGAGGATCAGCTCGATCTCGGCCTGATTCGTTGCGTCACCGAGAATATCGATATCACACTGGACGAACTGTCTGAAACGTCCCTTCTGCGGACGGTCTGCACGCCATACGCTGCCTACCTGAAGTGCCTTAAACGGAGACGGAAGGTTTGCGGAGTTGTTGGAGTAATATCTGGATAACGGAAGTGTCAGATCATAGCGGAGTCCGCCGTCTGCCAGATCGTTCTCCGTCTCTGCTGTCTCGATATTTAATTTCTCGCCGCGCTTTAAGATCTTGAAGATCAGCTTCTCATTGTCGCCGCCCTGCTTGCTCAGGAGGTTCTCAATGTGCTCCACGCATGGAGTCTCGATCGCGGAGAATCCGAAGCCGCGGTAAGTCTCTTTGATCTGGTTCAGCACATAATCCCGGATCTGCATCTCTGCCGGGAGAATATCTTTCATGCCGGTGACCGGCTTTTTCTTTAATGCCATAAAGCTACCTCTGTTTCTCTCTTTATCGCGCAATTTCACGCCTACGTTCACCATAATACGCTGATTGCCTTAGGTTTTCAAGGGTTTTTTCTTTCCTTAATAAAAGTATTATATTTTTCGGACATGGATAAGTCAACTTATTTTGTGAGTTTTTCCCATCCCTCAGCGAAAAGATCGTTACTGTACACGGGTAGGAATTTTCTGAGCTGAAAATTCCGTACAGTACAGTGGTGGTAGTGGATTTTGCCGATTTGGAATGCGAAGCATCGGCAAAATCAGTTACTGTTTGCGCAAGGCGTGAACAGTAACAAAAGAGCGGCGGGATCAGCCGCCTGCATAGAAAAAGGACCTCCGCCAGGAAACGGAAGTCCTTTTTCCTTTTATACGTCTTCCTACAGTCCGGTCCAGCCGATGCTCTGTAAGATCGTTAAAGATGCGAATGAGAGGATCACCTGACATCCGAGGAGCGGCATAAGCCACTTTGCGTATTTTGTCCAGTCTGTCTTTGCGATTGCGAGGGAACCCATCAGAGTACCTGCTGTCGGGAAGAGGCAGTTAGAGAAACCGTCACCGAACTGGAATGCCTGTACAGCAACCTGTCTTGTGATGCCTGCAAGATCAGCAACCGGAACCATAAGCGGCATAACTGCTACAGCCTGTCCGGAACCGGACGGAATGAAAAGGTTGATAAACAGGTTTGCAACGAACATGAAGTTCGCTCCGAGGATGGAACCCATTCCGGACATCGGGATGGACAGCCAGTAAACGATCGTATTTAAGATGTTTCCGCTTGCAAGGATCACAGAAATACCATTTGCGAAGCCGACAATGAACGCGGCGTTTACCATCTTGGAACAGCCACCGATAAATACCTTCGTTGTTCCGTTGATACCCATACCATTGAGAAGGCCAACAACAACCGCAAGTGTAAAGAATGTAGCTGCGATCTGATCATAGCTCCATTTATATTTTACAGAGCCAACCAGGATTGCCGCAACCGCTACGACAAGACCGATCAGGCTGATCAGGTGCTTCGTTGTTAAACGTGCTTCGATCGCCTCCGCTCCATCTTTTCCTGCGCCCATGCTGTCAGATACACTCATGCCAGCTTCATAGTTTAAGCTCTTCTTCGGATCCGCCTTGATGGTTTTCATGTAACGGATCGTAAAGAAATAGCAGATCGCGAAGTTGATGATGTTTAATACGACACGGACACTGAAACCGGAGAAGATCGGGAGCTCCGCGATCGGCTGTGCAGTACCGATAGTGGAGGCGTTCGCCCATCCTACGTTGAATCCGGAATAAGCGCCCATATATACAAGCAGGAAGCCTGTGAAGGAATCATATCCTAAGTTTGTTGCAAGAATGATTCCGATCGGGATCAGGGCAACGACCGGGTTTGCGAAAACGCCTGCTGCGCCGCCGATGGACATGAATGCCATTACTAAGAATACAAGTACGTTTACATTTAAGTTCTGCTTGGAAGCAAGTTTTCCGAAGGCAGCGTGGATCGCTCCTGTCTTTTCAAGGATCTCAACGGCACCGCCGACAAACATGATCATGACCATTAACTTTGCGGCTTTGTAGAATCCCTGTACGACTGCCATGATAGTTGCCCACGGACCGACCGGGGAAGCTTCTACGGTGTGATAGGTACCTGCGATAACCTTGTTTAAGTCGCCCACTTTCTCTGTATCGAATTCACCTGCCGGAACGATCCAGGTCAGGATGGTGCAGACGATCATGAGCATGAATAACAGTGCACATGTACTTGGGATCTGCAGCTTTTTCTTGTTGTTTTCCATAAGTATTCTCCTTTATCTTAAGAAATCTCTCGCGTACTGGATGATTACGGATGCGCCTGTGCGGATGCACTTCTCATCGAATACGTTTTTAGAGTTATGAAGGCCGTGTCTGGAATTCGGATCCTCGTTATTTCCGGATCCTAAGCGGAACTGTGCGCCCGGTCCGAACTTCGGGAAGAGAACAGAAAAGTCCTCGGAACCCATTGACGGATTCTTCACGTAGGAAACATGGTCAGTACCGATGGTCTTTGCAGCGGCCTCAGCAACTGCCTCGATGATGGAATCATCATTTACGAGCGGCGGAACTCCGATTTCCCATTCGACCTCCGCGGTTCCTCTCATGGACTCGGCACAGCCTTTTACGACGCGGTCGATGGCAGCCATCATTTTTTTGCGGCAGTCCGGATCAAGGCTTCTCAGTGTTCCGTGCATCTCCACGTAATCCGGGATGATATTGTTTACGGTTCCGCCGTGGATGCTGCCGATGGTAAGAACGCCCGGATATACCGGATAGTTTTCACGGGAGATCACGGTCTGAAGCTGTGTGATCACATAACCGGAGATTACGACCGGATCGATGCAGTTTTCCGGATGAGCGCCATGTCCGCCCTTTCCTTTGATCTTGATATTAAAGAAATCATTGGACGCGTTTGCCGGTCCCTTTTTTAATCCGATGCTTCCGGCATCGATCTCCGGTGATACGTGGAGACCGATAAATGCGTCCGGTTTCGCAACCTGCGTGAAATTGCAGTCGACAAGCTCTCCGGCTCCCATATGCTCTTCTGCCGGCTGGAAGATCAGCATGACCGTTCCGGCAAGCTCCTCACGGATCTCTGATAATACCTTCGCGCAGTAGAGAAGCACGGTTGTGTGGATATCATGTCCGCAGGAATGGCAGGCACCATCATTCTCGGAGGCGAACGGAAGTCCTGTGAGTTCCTTCATCGGAAGTGCGTCGATATCCTCGCGGATCGCAACGGTTTTTCCCGGTTTTCCGCCGCGGATAACGGCAACAACGCCGGTCTTCATCCCGATCTCAGCGATCTCCACACCGTATTCCGTCAGTTTTTCGCGGATGAACTCCGTTGTCTTATATTCCTTGTTGCTAAGCTCCGGATGTCTATGAATATGCCTGCGAATGGCAATCATTTCATCTTCATACTTTGCTGTGAGACTCATTGTATCCATAATGGAGTACCCCTTTCCAATTTATTTATAAAATTTTAATATTTGCATTATAATACATTGTCCTTTAAAGTTCAACTACTTTAATACGGTAGCACTATAAGAATAAGATATGTCTGTCATAAACATTTTATATCCCGAATCCGGAACGCCCCTGTATAAGAGTCCCCGCATCGGGGAATCCTTCCGGAAAGCAGCGGTCTAAAACCACAACAAAACGATTGCAATTTATGCCAAAAAATTTTATAATGGTTGATATATTTCAGGAGTGTCTGCTTTTGTCGAAAATACCGGGAAAACGACGGATTTCTGCGGCGGACATGACCGGATGGTACGCTAAAAATGAAGGTGGGAGATTTTATGGAAGAAAACAAACTGAAAACGATCGAAGGCGAGCTGGAAGCGCCTGCTGATTTCACAAGTCCTGATGTTCTTTACCGGGATCTTGTTGCCAGTATCAGAAAGTACCATCCGTCCGATGATCTGAGCATGATCGAGAAGGCATATCAGCTTGCGGATAATGCCCATAAAGACCAGAAGCGAAAATCCGGGGAACCGTACATTATCCATCCGCTCTGTGTGGCGATCATCCTCGCGGATCTCGAGATGGATAAAGAGACGATCGCAGCCGGACTTCTCCACGACGTGGTGGAAGATACCGTATATACAGAGGAACAGCTCGCCGAGATATTCGGAAAAGAGGTTGCCCTCTTAGTCGACGGTGTTACAAAGCTGACCCAGTTATCCTGGTCGGCGGATAAGGTGGAAATGCAGGCGGAGAACTTAAGAAAAATGTTCCTCGCCATGGCAAAAGATATCCGTGTCATTATCATTAAGCTTGCGGACCGTCTCCACAATATGCGGACGCTTCAGTACATGCGCCCGGAAAAGCAGAAGGAGAAGGCGAGAGAGACCATCGAGATCTACTCCCCTCTTGCTGACAGACTCGGTATTTCCAAGATCAAGATCGAACTGGATGACCTTGCGTTACGGTATCTCGAGCCAAATGTATACAAAGAACTGGAAGAAAAGATTGCCCTGACAAGCGAAGCGCGCCAGAAATTCATCGATGACATTATCGCCGAGATCAAGACCCACATGGAACATGCTGAGATCAGGTGCGAGGTCAACGGACGCGTCAAGCACTTCTTCAGTATTTATAAAAAGATGTTAAACCAGCACAAGACGCTGGACCAGATCTACGATATCTTCGCGGTCCGCATCATCGTGGACTCCGTAAAAGACTGTTACGCGGCTCTGGGTGTGATCCACGAGATGTACAAACCGATCCCCGGCCGTTTTAAAGATTATATCGCGATGCCGAAGCCGAATATGTATCAGTCCTTACATACGACACTGATCGGCACAAACGGCCAGCCCTTTGAGATCCAGATCCGTACCTTCGAGATGCACCGTACAGCGGAATATGGTATCGCCGCCCACTGGAAATATAAAGAGAGCGGCAGCGGACAGGTTGCTGCCGGTGATGAGGCGAAGAAGTTAAGCTGGCTGCGCCAGATCCTTGAGTGGCAGCAGGATATGTCCGACAACAAGGAATTCTTAAATGCCATCAAGAGCGACCTCGATATGTTCTCCGACAGCGTGTACTGTTTTACACCGACCGGAGACGTAAAGGCACTGCCAAGCGGCTCCACACCGATCGACTTCGCTTACTCGATCCACACGGCTGTCGGAAACAAGATGGTGGGCGCGAGAGTCAACGGAAAGCTCGTAAATATTGACTATGTGATCCAGAACGGTGACCGGATCGAGATCATGACATCCCAGAATTCCAAGGGACCAAGCCGTGACTGGTTAAATATCATCAAGAGCAGCCAGGCGAGAAACAAGATCAACGCCTGGTTCAAGCAGGAGCGGAAGGCTGACAATATCTTAAAAGGCCGCGAAATGATCGACCGCTACTGTAAGGCAAAGGGGATCAACTTCTCCGATATCAATAAGCCGGAGTTTGTGGATAAAGTATTAAAGCGCTACGCCTTTCAGGACTGGGATTCCGTTCTGGCATCCGTCGGACACGGCGGATTAAAAGAGGGGCAGGTCATCAACAAGATGATCGAGGAGCGCACAAAGAAGCTGAAACGCGAAGTGACCGATGCGACGATCCTTGATGCCATCGGTGACAACAACAAACCTGCTGTGGTTCCGATCAAGGGCAGCAAATCAAAGAGCGGCATTACCGTAAAGGGAATCCATGACCTTGCGGTCCGTTTCTCCAAGTGCTGCAGCCCGGTTCCGGGCGACGAGATCGTTGGTTTCGTGACGAGAGGCCGCGGAATTACGATCCACAGAACGGACTGTATCAACGTCTTAAATCTCCCGGAGATTGAGAGAAGCCGCCTGATCGACGCAGAGTGGCAGGGCGTTGAGGAGGACAACAGTGCCGCAACCTACTCCACAGAGATCTCGATCTTCGCGAACAACCGGATCGGAATGTTCGTGGATATCTCCAAGATCTTTACAGAGCGCGAGATCGACATCAAGGCCATGAGCTCCCGCGTGAACAAGCAGGGCAAAGCGACGATCACCATGAGCTTCGATATCCATGGAATCGAAGAATTAAACAACCTGATGGCAAAGCTGCGCCAGATCGACGGCGTGCTGGATATTGAGAGAACCACAGGCTGATAACTACAATTTCAAATGAATGTCTGCCGCCGGCTGTTCTGAAACAGAACAGGTCGAATGCAGTCGGAAAAAGGTCTGCCGGAGGTGTTACGGACGGTAGACCTTTTTATACATGGATTTTAAAGAAACATTTCCGTTACTGTACACGGCACAGGGCCGGAGTCCCTGCTTTGTGCCAGGAAAAATGGAGGAAAAGTAAGATATGAGCGAAATTCGCATTAAGACTCTGGTAGTCGGCATGGTTGGAACCAACTGCTATCTGGTCTATGATAATGAGACAAAACGAGCTGCCGTTATCGATCCGGGTGATGGCGCCGGTCAGATCGCCAATATGGCAGTATCTCTGGGGTTAAAACCAGAAGCGATCCTTCTGACCCACGGTCACTTCGACCACATGATGGCCGCAAAGGAATTGAAAGAAGCATGGCATGTGCCGATCTACGCCTGTGAAAAGGAGATCGAGGTGCTTTCAGACAGCAGAAAAAGCCTTGTATCCAGCTACTACAGGGAACCATATACGCTGACACCGGATATTACGGTGAAGGAGGGTGACGAGCTTTCCATCGCCGGATTTACATGGAAAGTATTTGAAACACCGGGACACACCATCGGTTCCTGCTGTTACTATATCGAAAAAGAATCTGTTCTCTTCTCCGGAGATACCCTGTTTGCAGGCTCCTACGGCCGCACAGATTTCCCGACGGGAAGCGGACGCCAGATCGCCGAGTCTGTAAGACGTCTACTCTCCACACTGCCGGACGACACCATGGTCTATCCGGGGCATATGGACACGACTACCATCGGTTTTGAAAAGAAGTATAATCCTCTTTCGGGGGCAATGGAATGATTGGAATTTTATTGAACGATACTGCTTATGAGCAGGATATCCGGGAGCTTTTGATGGCGTTTTATCCGGGTGAGACTTTTGTCCATGAGAAGCAGGACGACGTGGATTTTTATGTGGAGGGAACCTGCACACAGAACGCTGATGAGACGAAATTTGGCTTGAAGATCACGGATCCGGCGGACACTGTCGCAGATGAGACCGTATTTCCGATCGACTACGATGTGCGGTTAAACGCAAAGACAACGATCAAGAAAGAGCTTTACGGCATGTTAAAAAAGCGGACGGGAAAAGAACTCCCCTGGGGGACCCTGACCGGTATCCGCCCGACAAAGATCGCCATGACGAGACTTGATCAGGGCGAAAATGAGGAGAGCATCCGTTCCTTCATGCGGGACATGTACCTGACAAGCAAAGAGAAGATCGACTTAAGTGTGGAGGTCGCGAAACGGGAGCGGGAGCTCTTAAGCCATATCGACTATGAGACGGGATACAGCCTCTATGTGGGAATTCCGTTCTGTCCGACCACCTGCCTCTACTGTTCCTTCACCTCCTACCCGATCGGCGCATGGGAAAAGAAGGTTCATCTCTATCTTGAAGCGCTGTTTAAAGAATTAGACTATGTGGCAGAAAAGATGAAGGGACGTACTCTCGACACGGTCTACTTTGGCGGCGGAACTCCGACATCCTTAAAGGCCGAGGAACTGGACGCCCTGCTCACAAAGATCGAGAATACCTTTGACCTCTCAAAGGTACAGGAATTCACTGTGGAAGCCGGACGTCCGGACAGCATCACTGAAGACAAGTTCAAAGTTCTCCGTGCCCACACCATCTCCAGGATCTCCATCAATCCGCAGACGATGAAGCAGGCAACTCTGGATCTGATCGGACGCCATCACACCGTGGATATGGTGAAGGAAAAATTCCGCATGGCAAGAGATCTTGGCTTTGACAATATCAATATGGACCTCATCATCGGACTTCCGGAGGAAGATATCGACGATGTCCGCAGCACCATGGAGCAGGTCAGAGAACTTGCCCCGGACAGCGTGACGGTCCACTCTCTCGCCATCAAGCGCGCGGCGAGACTGAATATCTTCAAGGAGCGCTACGCGAACTTAAAGATCCAGAATACCCAGGAGATGATCGATCTCACCGCGAAGTACGCCCGCGAGATGGGTCTGGAACCGTATTACCTGTACCGTCAGAAGAATATGGCCGGAAATTTCGAGAATGTCGGCTATGCGGCACCCGGAAAAGCATGTATCTACAATATCCTCATTATGGAGGAAAAGCAGACCATCGTGGCCTGCGGTGCCGGAACCACCACGAAAGTCACGTTCCCGGCGGAAAACCGTCTGGAACGCGCGGAGAATGTGAAGGATGTAGCTTCCTATATCGAGAGGATCGACGAGATGATCGATAGGAAAGAGAAGCTGTTGAGTAAGTTAGTCTAAATATGTCTGCTGCGCTGACCGCAGGATAGCGCAGATCAAACGCCAGATCTGGGCACACGGCAACAAAATACGCTGTACATGGGGTTCCTTCGGTTCTTTCTGAGTTTTGGGTATTTCAAGAAAAAGTAGA
>NZ_QWGL01000047.1 GCF_003435375.1 Clostridium sp. AM34-11AC
TTCTAAAACAGAATGGCGACCGCTGAGCTCCGTAAAATGCAGATTGGAACAATTTGCGGCATAAAAGCACCTCCTTTATGTAGTTTAATTGTACCATAATTATACCATGTATGCAATTTTATATTATTTCATTGGGTATGTGATAAACTTCCATTGTTCATTTGGAACGCCTCCTCTGGTTTTGAGTTTGGCTTGCGACATCATATTGCAGGAGGCTTTATTTAGTTGTCCTCACCGACTGCACTTATTCCATTCTCCCAAGAACAGCTGAAAGCTTAAGTTTTTCATTTAGATGTAGAGAAAAATTGTTTCAACTCACAATCCACAAGAAGGCTGACTTTGAGGGCGGCAGAAAAGGCGATTACCTGATTTTTGTTTTAACTCACAGCCCCGCAAGGGGGCTGACGATTCAGCGTTCCTATACCAAGCCAAAGTGTTCATTACAATACGACGAATAATTTCGACACAAAGCAAACAATCTCAGTTACTTTTTTGAAAACAAAAAAGCGACTGAATAAATCAATCGCCTTTTTACATAAGCAAATATATAATAATGTTTTTCAACTCACAGACTTTCATCTGACAATTAACAAAGGGTGCAGAAATATATTCCCGCATCCTCTGTTAACAATAGTATTTTATTCAAACTCTTTTTCGGGTTTGATTTTTCATATTAATCTAATGTTATCAGGCGTTGAAATCGTATCATTTTGATACGTTTTTACATCTCGTCAATGTGGTTTCTAAACTACTGTACCCAAATTATACCCAGCACCATTTTTAATAGTCTTTTTCCATACTGTCTTTTGCAAAAATATATTCTTTATTCTCTACAGATAATGAATTAAGCAAAAAAGCACTTTTACCATCTTGATGTACTGTTATTGAAACACAATACTCACCCGATTCATTTATTACTTCTTTCAAATCAAACATATATTTCCAATGTAAACATTCACTGTTTATTAATATTCCTTCTGCCACCTTTTCACCTTCAACTTCATTATTAACGTACTTATCTTCTCGTGCAAACAACAATTTTTCCTTTTCAACAGACTCTGTGTAAATTTTTTCTCCATCCATATTCCATATTTCTATATCCAGTCCATTATAGTTTTCTGCTGATGTATTACAAATTTCCACTATACCATCAGCATTATAACTTACACTAATTGTTGCTTTATTATTCACAATAAATATAGCACTTATAGCAAAACATAATAATGCTACAAACATCCATTCTGCAATTTTTCCTCCTACCTTCAGAAAAATTCTCTTAATTTCCTCTTTACTCTTATGTTTTACCCATTGCACAACAAGAACAATTCCAACAACTGCACACAGACAAGAAACCAAAATCCCACTCCATTTTTGACTCTCCTCTCCATAAATTGCAGATAATGGAATAGATAAAATGAATACAAAAATAATCATTATTGTATATATTCTAAAATCACTTAGTAAGTACATGTATCTGTTGTCTGATTCCTGATCATACTGCTTATAATTTTGATCCAGCGTATTGTACCTTTTTAGATCACTTATTACATACAACACTATGTCAATAAATATAATAACTGATGTTGATAATGCGAATGAAAAAAGTGCTTGCAAATACCAATACATTACCCCCTGCTCCGACCACACAGTTAAAGAACTAATCGTCATCTTAAATAAAAAAGCACACAACGTTCCTATCACCGCAACAATAGCTATAATTGCTCCTAATCGGGTTGTTCTTCTTTGCTCTTTCTCAGCAGCATCTACCAATATCTCTTGCTGGTTTTCTACCTGATTTTTATCAACATCAGCACCCAACACCTCCTGCTGATTTTCTACCTGCATTTTTTGTATTTCTCTTTTTTTCATATTTTTATTTTTCTTCTTGTGTTTCTTTTTTCTCATATATTCCTCCATAAGAACAACAGTTTTCATTATAACATAGCAAGGAAGCAAAATGACTTTGCCATATTACTTCCTTGCCTGATACTTTACTATATTACTTCTCTTTTCTTACTCCTTTAAAAGGTGTGTTACTAGATGTTTTTACATCCATGAATTTTCCTGTTTGTGCATCTCGCTTAGTCCATAATCCCGTTGTCGGATTATATACCTGCGATCTACCTCTAACTGCTCCCACTCGAGAATTATCTCCAACTGGTCTGTTTGTTGCCATAAAAATAGCCCTCCTATTTCATTTTGATTGTTTGTGTTTTGTTCTGGTTGTCCCACCGCTACTCAACGAAGTCTTAACTCTTACTCTTCTGTTTGATATTGGTTTTGCAGTGACTCTTACTCAAATTGTCTTTCCCATTTTCAATACCATACCTTTCTCAGTTGGGAATTATATCTTGAAATAGAAGTACAGTTTCGCTATAATCTATTTGAACTATCAAGATTCGGAATACCAACTGTGTATCCGATGTTGCGGTATTGCTTTGCAGAGCAATACCGCATTTATATTTAAAGTTCTATTAAGTACAGTTTACAAGGGACTACACAGGGTAGGTATCTGACGGGAGGTGTGCCGCCCGTCAGATTTTCCATGTGATATTCAAGCTATCGCTTGTAGCGGCTATGGTAGTGAGCATTAAGTCCACCACCCGCCGCTTGTCGTCAAAGGCTACATTCTCCCAAGTGTCGAGGTAGCCGGAAATCTGGCTGACCTGTTCCGGGCTTATGGCTTCCACCGTCAACTCCGCTATCTGCGCCAGTAGTTCCTGCTTGCGTCCGTCCAGTTCGGCTATCTTCACATTCACATAGGAGAGCAGAACATTGTTTGCGCCCGTCAGACTGTCTACCAGCTTTTCAATCTCGCTGTCCACATGAGCAAGCTCCACTTGCAGAGCGGCGATTTTCGGGTTTGCCTTTGCCGCTTTCTTCCTGCCCGTCAGTGTCTTGTAGCTGTCCAGCTTTTTCACCATCTGCTGATAAGTGACCGCTTCCAGTTCCGAAGTGATGATTTTCCCACAGCCGGGGCAACTCTTGTTATCCAGCCGCTTTGTGCAACGGAGATATTGCTTGCCGGACGGATTAAAGATACTCATAAGAGCATACCCGCAATTCCCGCATTTGATTTTTCCTGCCAGCCATGTATGAGTGGCTTTCCGGGCAGACTGGATTTTCATGTTGTTCATCAGCTTCTTGCGGCAGGTCAGCCATACGTCCGAGGGGACAATCCCCTCATGCGGAGCCAGCACCAGCATTTGGTCTTTGAGATTTTGCGCCTTGTCCGGCTTTACGTCCCGCCCCTGGTACAGATAGCACCCGTTCATGCCCGTAAAGTCGGCGGCGTCATTGACAATGACTGTCCCCTGGCTTTTGAAAAACTCGTACACGTCGAGGTCTGCCTGCACATAGACGGGATTGCGTAACATCTGCGCCAGCGTGGGACGTATCAGTTTTTTGCCGTTGAACAAAATCCCCTGTTCGGCAAAGTGCCGGGTAATGTCCCCGTATGAAGTCGTCGGCTCGGCGTACATCTCGAACATGAGCCGGATATTCGCCGCTTCCTCCGGGTTTACCACCAGCTTCTTTGTGTTGATACCGTCCATTTTGATAGGCTCTGTGTGGAAGCCATAGGGAGCCTTACCGCCCATTTTGAAGCCCCGCTGACTGCGGGAGTAATAAGCGTCCGTCACCCGCTTCTGTATCGTTTCCCGTTCAAGCTGGGCGAACACGATACAGATATTCAGCATAGCCCGCCCCATAGGAGTGGAGGTGTCAAACTTCTCCGTAGAGGAAACAAACTCCACGTTGTACTGCTGGAACAGTTCCATCATGTTTGCAAAGTCCAGAATGGAACGGCTGATACGGTCAAGTTTGTAAACAATGACCTTTGCAATCAAGCCTCGCTTGATGTCCCGCACCAATTCTTGAAACTTTGGACGGTCTGTGTTTTTGCCGCTGTACCCTTTGTCTGTGTATTCCTTGCAGTTACCGCCTTTCAATTCATATTTGCAAAATTCAATCTGGCTTTCAATGGAAATACTGTCTTTTTTGTCCACCGATTGTCTTGCATAGATTGCGTCTATTCTGTTGTTCATATTGTCGCTCCTTTTCTTAAAAAAGAAACGGAGCTGCTGACACTATTATTATACCGCCAGCAGCCCCGCAAATCAACGGTGGCTTTGGAAAACCTTACGCCCCGGCGCCCTCATTCTGCCGTTTATCGGCATACTTGCGGAACACTTCATAAAGCTGCTGTTCCAACTCCCGGCGTTTCGCCGCTTCCTGCTCCGGCGTGAACACCGGGGAGAGATTTTCCAGCGTGATTTCCTTTCCCTGAAAAGTTACGACCTCTGTTTCTTTCTTGTATCTGATATGCTCCATAGAACCTCCCATATTCAATTTTCAAGGTACAATGCCGCACAGGGGCGGCGTGAAATTTTGCTTATATTCAATCACCTTTCCTTTGTGTATCGCTGTTGCCGCTTTACCTCCGCCAGTACGTCCGACGGGATACGGTCAACCAGCCTTTGGATATTCTGCAATTCGCTTTCCAGCTTCGCCCGTTCCATGCGGTCTTTCATTTTGCCGCTTTCGCTGGCTCTGGCTCTCGCTTCCAGCTTTTGATTTTCTTCCAGCAGGTCATTGATTGTGACCTTATATTTCTTCAACTGCCCGGAGAAGTTCTCCATTTGCGGAAACCACTTTTTCAGCATGGCAAGGGCTTCCTCTTTCTTTTTTCCGGCGTTGATCGGATTGATACCGTCCAGCGTGGCTTCAATCGCCCTCGCCTGTTTGGAGAGGGAAACGGCCTGTTTGAAAAGCCGGGTAGGGATATGCTTCCGGCCTGTCTTGCTGGCGCTCTCTCCACGCTCCAAGTCGGGATATTTCTCCACCATGTAGGCGTGAAAATCGTCCTGCCACTTCGTCAAATTCGCCCGGTTGCCTATGATTTCTTTGGCGCACAGGCGGTTGTCCTTTGTCAGCGGAACAAAAGTCAAATGCAGGTGGGGTGTTTTCTCGTCCATGTGTACCACCGCCGACACGATATTTTCCCGGCCTACCCGGTCAATGAGGAAATCCGCCGCCCTCTGGAAAAAGGCTTGTATCTCTTTTGGGGACTTGCCCTTGAAAAACTCCGGGCTGGCGGTTATGAGCGTATCCACAAACCGGGTGCTGTCTTTGCGTGTCCTGCACCCCGCCTGTTCAATGCGGCTCTGAATGAAATGGTAGTATCTGCCCTCCGGCTTGACGATGTGAAAATTGTACTTGCTCCGGCTGGCGTCAATGTCGGGATTGCTGGCGTACTGGTCTTTCTGTCTTTCGTGGTGGGCTTCCAGCGGCCTTGCCGGGTTGCCCTTATGCTTCTCAAATCGCAAAATTGCGTGCTGTGCCATAAACTCCTTTCCCCATCCCTTTCCTATCCGGGACTTTTCCAAAGGAAAATCCCGCCGGAAATATCTCTGATAGGATTGGAATGGAATTGATATAAATAAATCGTTTTAATCTCTGTATTTCTATATACCGTCCAGTTTTCGTACTTCAAGAGGATTGATTATCGTACTCCATGAGTACGGTTTTCAGCCCTCCGGCGTACCGGAACCGGATTTCTTGAAGTCAGTGTTTGAAACCGCTTCATAGGATTTTGGGTAGATACGGTTTGGTTTTCCACAGCCCTGTTTCTGTATCTCCACAAGCCCCGCATACTGTAATTCCCGCAAGGTGTTGACCGCCTTTTGCCGCCCACAGTGGAGCAGGGCGACCACCTCGCAGATTGGATAATACAGGTAAATGCGCCCGTACTCGTCCGCCCAGCCGTTCTTGCGGGATAACTCCGTCCGGCGCAAGATAAAGGCGTACAGTATCTTCGCTTCATTGGACAGGGGCGTAAATGTAGGGGCTTCAAAGAGAAAATTCGGGAGCCGGGTGAAGCTGACCGATTTCTCCGGTTGATGAATATAAATCGTGTTTGTCATAGTGTGCTTTGTGGACAGTTAGAACGGCATTTCCGGGGGCAGACGATATTTTATATGACCTGCCCCGGTTCTGCCCTCTGGAAGCCTTATAAATCAAGGCTTTTTTCCTGCCTAATTGTCCACACTCGACCTCCTTTTCCGTTCACTTTCCGCTTTCTGCCGCCTGTGAACTCTGGCGGCACAGTCCGGGCAGTATTTCCCCCGGTTGGACTTTGGGACGAACACGCCGCCGCAGACCTCACAGCGTTTCAAGTCCTTATCCCGGAAAATTTCCGCTTCCAGTGTTCCGACCAGCGGCAAGACCGACCAGCGGAACCACTTACAGCAGACCGAGAAAGAAATCATCTGCGGGCAGGTATGACCGTCCCCGTCGTCAAGAGCGATACAGTCCCCGCCCTCACAGTTGCAGCACTCCCAGCGGATTAGGCTGTTTGCCTGTTTCCTCTGCGCCGGTGTCATGCGGTAGAGGGAACCGTCCGGCCTGCGCTCCAAGGACGGCAATCGCTTGTATAAATTTTCTTTCATGCGTTCCTCCGTTTCCTTGCTGCCGTTCTCCCCGAAAAGGCTTCCTGCCCCATTCCTGCGGCGTGTTCCGGCGTTGGCACGCTCCCCGGACTTCGGGACATTTTGTCCCGAAGCTGGCTCGTTGCGGTGCTTCCCCTGCCGGGATATTCCTTTTCGGACGGTCATCCTGTTTTCAAGGTGCTGTTCACCGATGAACTAACCTAAGTCTACACCTAAATGACCGTCCGTCCCGTATATCCATAAAGTCGGAAATCAGCCCGGAAAACTCCCTATTTCCACGCTCTCGGAATTGTGGTACAATAAAAATATCCAAACAGCGAATCGAAATAAGGGAAAAAATATAGGAGGAAAATATATGGGCGCATGGAATTATGGCGTTTTTGATGATGATACTGCATATGACGCTTTGGACGACCTTAAAGCATCATCAAATATAATCGCTGATATTGAAAGATACTTTGATGAGGTTATACAGGCAGAATATGTCGGTTACGACGAAGCGCATTATGCTTTGGTATCAGCCGCATTTATTGACAGTGTTATAAATGATACTCAATATAGGTGTGATGGTGATGATTATTTTGAATGGACGAGATTGCAAAAGTGCTTTGATTTCTCTCCACTCAAACATAAAGCTGTAAAAGCCATTGACGCTGTTCTTTCTGATAATTCCGAATTAAAAGAATTGTGGGAAGAAAACGAGGAATTGTATGAAGCATGGAAAGAGGATAAACTCTCAATAAAGAAAAGGCTTCAACAATAAATAGCTTTTATTATCGCTTATTTATCGGGCAGATGAGGAGGGAGAGCATGGAATTATCCATACAAGAACGATTGAAAGACCTGCGTGTGGAGCGTGGGCTGACGTTGGAACAACTTGCGGAGCAGACGCACCTCTCCAAGTCTGCGCTGGGAAGCTATGAAGCGGAGGACTTCAAGGACATCAGCCACTATGCCCTTATCAAGCTGGCGAAGTTTTACGGCGTGACCTCCGATTATCTGCTGGGGTTGTCCGAAACAAAAAATCACCCAAACGCCGATCTTGCAGACCTGCGTTTGAGTGACGATATGATTGAACTGCTGAAAAGCGGGCGGGTGGACAATTCCCTTTTATGTGAACTGGCGGCGCACCCGGATTTTCCCCGGCTCATGGCTGACCTTGAAATCTATGTGAACGGCGTGGCGGTGAAGCAGGTGCAGACCGTAAACGCCATAGTGAACACCATGAGCGCAACCATTATGAAACAATACAATCCCGGCTTGACCGACCCGCAGTTAAGACAGCTTGTCGCCGCCCATATTGACGACGACAGCTTTTGCCGCTATGTGATACAGCAGGACATAAACAGCATAGCTCTTGACCTGCGGGAAGCCCACAGGGACGATTTTTTCAGCGTCCCGGAGGATAACCCGCTGAAAGGATTGTTGCAGGCCGCCGATGAAGTTGCCAGAGAGGACAGCGACCCGGAGCAAGCGTCGCTGGCGTTTATCTGCAAACGGCTTCGGCTGAATTATAAGAAGCTGTCCGAGGAAGAAAAGAAATGGCTTAAAAAGATTTCGGAGAAGTCCGACTTGCTGAAAAATCCGAACCCACAGCGAGGAAAAAGGGGGTAGTACATGGAGAATGTCGTTGCATACTTAAAAGACCACTGGCAGTATGTGGTGATTGCGGGCGGTGGGCTGACACTGTTGGGAGCAATTTTTAACTGGCGGTGGGTCACAAGCCCGGATGGAGAAAGACCAAACGGCCCCGGACGCTTTATCTATGACATATTCGGACAGGGCGGGTATCGTGTCTTTATGGGCGTTCTGGGCGTTGTAATTATTGCTTGTGGGATTTTCTTTCTTTTTGTGGGAAGATAAAGCAAAAGAACAAATCGAAATATGGAGGAAATGCAAATGGGAATGATTGCAAATTATCAACCAACCACTGACATTGAATTAGAAAAAATCATGTGCCTTGATGATGTGGAAGAATTACAAGAAAGTGAGGACATAGAAATTTGTGATATAGATAAAATGTGGGACGCACTTCATTTTTTACTGACGGGGAAATCTGCCAGCGAACCGATTGAAGATGATTTAATCAGTGAAGCGATTGTAGGACAGTTCAATATATCTGAAGAAGACTTTATATCTGGAACGAAAGCTGATAGGGTGAAAGAAATAGCCAGGGCGTTGCAAGAAATTGATTTTGAAACATATCTTGATAAATTTGATATGAGTGCGTTTTCCCAAAATGATATTTATCCCAATATTTGGGGATACGAAGATGAAGCAGATGAAATTAAAGATGATTTAAGAAATTCATTTGAAAATTTGAAAAAGTTTTATGAAAAAATGGCAGCACAAGAGAGCGCCGTTTTAGTGTCAATCTATTAACTGTATAATTTCAACTGTTGCTGAAATAGCAAAGTCAGCCGATCCAGTCAACGGTCAAGATGAACGGCGCATAAATGCGCCGCCGTTGACAGTCCCGTCCGCCTTTGCTAATAGGCAATCAAGGCGGGAAAGCCCTTAAAATGGCTTCCCGCCCATTTCAATTTTGAGAGAAAAATCCGGCTGCTTTTTCGAGAGTGTGTCCACAAGTTCGGGACATTTTGTCCCGAAGTCTGGCGTGGGACGAGGGACGGGGGCTTTCATATACGCCCTGTCTGCTGATGAAACCAGTCCTGCGGTTGCGGCTCCACGCCACGCAATCACAGCCCCGTTTTCCTGCCGCTTCAAATGCCCTTGCCCTCCCCGGCGGCAATGGCATTTTTACGGCAACGCCGACAGAGCGTATAACACACTACACTTTGCAAGCAAAGTCGTGTGCCAAGGGGCAAGCCCCTTTGGAAACCCCTGACAACAAAACAGGCTGAATATCCCGCACTTTCCCGGTGCTTGATACTCAGCCTTTATTTGTTGTCAGCAGCCCCCGTTTCGTGGTCTGCGTGTAGTTCCTTGTAAACTGACCTTATTCGAGCCCTAAGCATGCTTTTATTCATTGGTTACATGAACTACATTTCTTACTCTCACATCATGATGAATAAAGTTGCGGTTTGTAAGTTGTTGCGTCACTTCATCATAAACCGGAGCTGTATGTTCTGGATCTCGAATAGTTAAAATCATACAGTATTCCTGACTTAACTGAAAATCCTTTTTCACAGCTTCCTTTTCAATAAAATCGCGATATAAACCTTCTATCTTCAGATACCACTTGCGTGTAGATGGCAACCACTTATCGCGATTCGACGGGGTCATATCAGCTAAATCAATTGCATACTTCTTAACTGGATGGAACTTTTTGCCATACTTAACCAGTGTACATTCCCGTTCAAATCCATTTATAGGATGTATTCCCTTCGCACTTGCGCTATATAAGCTATCAGATAAAAGGTTTTGATTATCATCCACACCTCTAGGATTTTTTATCGTCGGTTTTGTCACATCACGCTCTTTCTCAGTCTCATATGTACCAAAAAACACATCGATATTTGATTGGCAATATTCTCCTGCCTGTTTTTCATCTACAAGTGATTTATTTACCAATGTAAGAATAATCTGTCCTCTAAAAAATCCATTTTCATCTACCAGACTTGTCGGAAAAGGAAAATCAAACATTTCAATAAAGCTTCCCTTTTCCAAAGTATCCCTCAAAATTAGTGTTATCTCATCTGGTGAATTGTAAAGTATCTCATTGGCACCTACAGGCATTCCAAATCCCATTTGTGCAACCTTATCTGTCATTTTCATTTTAATATCCGCCGGATACTTTGCATAATGAATCATCAACGCCCTAATAAGTAACGCATCAAAATCCTCATGCATCATGAAAGCGAGTTCTGCAGCTATTCTAGACACTCTTGGGGTAGAAAAACTTGTTCCAACATTTTTATATATATTTCCATCTAAACCAAATGACGGAACTCCATTGATAACCAATTTCCCCTTATCAACTCCAGCATTACCTCCATAAAATACCAAATCCGGTTTTACAATACTTGCAGGTCCCGGTCCAACTCTTGTAAATGGCGAAGGCATATTTGGTTCGGCATAATCATGCTCCCCCTGCGTTTCTGCAATTGAACCTACAACTAAAGAACGCACTGAATCTGCTGTCTTACTTATTCTGCTTTTGGGTAAACCTTTTGCAAAATTGTTACAATTTCCAGCTGATTTAATTATCAGAACATTATTCTCATCTTGGATATTATCCAAAGCCATACCAAACTCTGAAAATTCGTCTAATTCACTTTCCATTGTCGTTCCTAGAGATAAATTCCATATCTTTATCTCAGGATTGTTCTCAACTGCTTCACGCACATGATCAATTAATTCTTCCGGATAAATTGTCATTGTATTTCCAGGATGTACTACAGCATTAAATAATCTCACTCCACTTAAGGCTGAGATATTTGTACCATTCAGTTCATCTCCATATTCAATGATACCTGCAACGAAGGAACCATGGGAATTATCCTGATATTCCTTTGGATAATTTTCATGTACAACCGCCTCTTTCCAGGGTGCTAAGTACGGAATGTCCGCTATGCCCGTATCTAATACTCCTACCACTGGGTATTCTTCCGTTTCCTCTGGTTGTTTTACAACGACTACATTATCAGAATCTAAAATATCCATAGTTGCCATTATCGGATATGTCTTTTCAGCCGAATAGACACCCTCAAATTCTCCCATAGCATTCAGCTGTTCCAAGTTGTCAATTGTGACCCTATAAATCGTCATATCTGTAGTAAATCGCACCTTAGAATGAATTTTAATACCAGCCGCTTCACAAGATTGTTCAAATAAAATCTTTGCCATATTATTCAAGTCAAAATCATTATAATCACATAATCTAACTCGATAAACATTGTTATCAGAATCATACGGTTCAACACAAGGTGAAAACACATCTATTCCAGAAATTGAAGAAATAAGAGTTGCCTCATCCTCTCTTCTTCCTATTACCTGGCTAATTGTACTCAGCAGCCTTTCCTCTGTAACCATTGATAGCAACTGCCTATCTCCATACACACCTATCACATTATCTTTGCCGTCATTTTCTAGCAAATTTACAATTCTTCCTCTATGTGTCTTGGCAATTGCTTTATCAATAACCGTCGTTGAGATAATCATTGGCAATGCTCGCTTATTTTCTTTCCATTTTTGAAAAGAATCTTGTATGGTATTAACATTTTTACTTAAGTAGTCTACACGTTTATTTAATTCTTCTCCATGAAGTACCCAACTACCTTCATGACTATCTCCTCCGCCCTCAGTACTTCTATCATCATAATCTTTTCGTTTTTCGAAAATCTTTATTGGCAAATATTTTTCACTCAATTTTTTTCACTCCTTTCCAAACAGTTTTTTATTTGTCTTGTTGAAACATTAAAATATAAGGACGCTTGTTTTTGCGATACCCCATGATCAATCATATATTGTACCATTTGCTCCATAGTGTAATTTCCATGATTTTTAAATAAATATGCTTCGGCTAAAATATCTGTAAACTTGACTTTATTCTCATCCTTTAATACTAGTTTCTTTACCATATTATTTAAAATATTTTTAATATCCGAATACGACAATCCCAATAATGCATCATATACCTTTTTCCATTGTCCTGGCTTTATTTGGCTTACATCAATAAATTCCGGCATATTTTTTATCATACTTGCAACTTCAGCCAATTCAGGCTTCGGCATTTCAATTACAGTTTGAAACCTTCTCCAAATTGCACTATCTAACAATTCATGATGATTGGTAGCTGCAATCAAAATTCCATTTTGACAATACTCATCCATATTTTGAAGTAAACTATTTACAACACGCTTTAATTCTCCCAATTCATGATGATCGTCTCGAGCTTTTGCTATCGCATCAAATTCATCCAAGAACAATACACATGGTTGCTTTTTAGCAAACTCAAATATTTTATGAATGTTTTTCGCAGTGTTTCCTAGCAATGAAGAAATTAATGTATCTAATCTTGCTACAACTAATGGCAATCCCAACTGCGACGCAATATATTTTGCTGCACTTGTTTTACCACATCCTGGATGTCCATATAGCAGCAGCGACATATTGAACTCCAATCCAATCTGATCCATCTTTTCTTTGTTATTTATTGTTTCCATGAAATCCATCAATTTCAATTCAACAGCCTTAGATAAAATCAAATCATTTACAACCGGTTGGTAGTCTATTTCAACAATATTCATTCTACTTTCTTGATCAACAGGTGGCGGGGCTATAAGCGAATCTGTAACAGCCTTACTACGGTTCTTTCGTTCCAATATATCACCAATTCTCTTGCTTCCTCTTTCTTCTCCGTCTGCCGCCATTTTTTTCGCTAATAACTGTGCAAAACTAGCAACTTTATCTTTATCTCTTTCTAAACCAGCTTCAATGATTTTTCCTATCTCCGAATAATACATATGCATTCTCCTTACCTTATCATTTATATATATTATACCACATAAGCGTTTTATTTCAAGAAAAATCGTTTTGTTTTTACTATTTTCGTTTTGTTTTACTGTTTTTACGTTTTATTTTAGATATTTTCGTTTTGCTCATGCACAATAATAGGCGGCAATCTATGTTTGATTACCGCCCATTTTTATTAAACCGATAGCCGACACCCCAAACCGTCTGTATGTATATTGGCTTGCTTGGGTTATCTTCTATCTTTTCTCGTATGTTACGAATATGGCTCATAACAATGTTGTAATCCCCGAAATATGGTTCTTTCCAAACACTATCATATATCTGTTCTTTGCTGAATACTATTCCGGCATTTTGAGCCAACAACAATAATATTTCAAATTCTGTATATGTAAGTTCAATCTCATTTTCGTCACGAACCACAATCCGCTTATACTTGTCAATACAAAGTCCTTCAAAATGAAGTTTTTCTTTACAGAAGTCATCATGTTTCAGAACTTCTATTTCTTCATTAACATATGACAAACGACGATTGAAAATATGCTCTTCTCCATCCTCAAATGATAGAATTAAAATCTTCCCAAATGATCACCCCATTTCACATCCTGTACAAGCCAATTATTTTTATGCAAATTGTTTTGTCTTATAAGATACCAATCCTTTTACCAAACACCCTATGGCAAAACAAATATTTATTCCCAGTACAATATACCATATCTCATATATGTCATTTACAATTCCCGTCATGACAAGAAAAATCGGCATAGAATCTACTATAAGCCAAATGATTCCCCCGAAAAACATCCTTATCAATACAGGAAGTCCCCAACATACAGCCGCAATAATTACTGCGCCAAAAGAGCTATCCTGATATGCAGAAACGCATAGTGTAATGGTGCATAACGATAAAAGCGCCTGAAAAGCTAATCCTAATAAAATGCCAAGATATTTCAAAAATAATACAGGTTGAAGCATATGTTGAGAAAGCACCATCCAGGATATATTTTCAAATCCCTTCAAACCATATATCGTCCAGCATAAGACTAAATTGACTAACACAAACCACATAAAAATGAAAATAGTGAATGTCATAGAAGCCAAAATTTTTGCAGGAACATCTTTTCTTCTTCCTTCTTCCGTGCTAAAAATTAATGGCAGCATTTTCGTCTGGCTTTCCTCTGCGAAGATGGTCGACACTCCACAAATAATCAATATGCTTCCTAAAATCAATCCAAACTGAAGCATTTCAGCGAATACCTTCCATCCCGTTGTATATGCCAAATAAGGTGTTTTCCCAATTTCATCATAAGCTTTTCCCAACTCTGTTTCCCCTAGAAAATACCTCTCCGTTGGAAGTACACCATTTTCCCATGCTCCATTAGTAAAATATCTTGTAACAAAATCATTTAAAAAGTTTCCATCTCTCCATCCTGGCATATTTTCCTCAAATTTTGTAGGCAAACCATATTTTTCAATTATTTGATTCACTTTTTCATCCGTCAAATCACCTTCAAATTCTTCCGTAATCTTCCGATTCATCTGCACTGCTTCATAACCGGAATAAAACTTCCCATCTACTGTCGCTATTTCTCCACCGACCTCTGCAAACCAAAAATACAGAAACAGCAATCCTGTCGCAGCCAACATTCCTATTTTAAATATTTTATTTTGAAATAGTTTAAAAAGCTCCATCTTATAAAGTCGCATTTTTTTCTCCCCCTGCTATTTGTGTAAGATAAAGATATGCATCTTCCAGTGTACTTTCTACATTTTCTGCACCTGCAACCGGCTGTCTTTCTGAAACAATTCTTAGTTCAACATTTTCTCCACTACTTCTCACATTGCTTACAATGAAGCTACTGGTTATCTGCCCTGCTTCTTTTTCAGAAACAATACACTTCCAAACACATCCTTCTACTTTATCAGTAATCTCTTTCTCCGTTCCTTCTTGAATCAGTTCTCCATTCTTCATAATCAAAATACGGTCTGCAATATAATCTATATCAGATACGATATGTGTAGACAGTAAAATGAATATTCCGTTGCGGCGAAGCCGTCTGTCCGGAAAAATG
>NZ_QWGL01000048.1 GCF_003435375.1 Clostridium sp. AM34-11AC
TGTAATTATCTTTCACTGACAACTATCCTAACACACAGGGCTTTTCATTTATTATATATTTTATCCTTATTTTAAATTCTACCGAAGGACGTGCGTTGTACCGTTTACCCCTCAAACACGCAGCCGGGCATCCTCTTCTCACCCTCTACCTGCAATATCCCTCCTCAACTTTCTCAAAATCCCCTCTTCCGCCTCCTCATCCAGCGGCTCTCCATACAGCACCCTATACGCAAAATCCTTCGTTGGGAACATTCCCATTTTTACCATCTCTTCCACCTTTGCATCGTCATACTGCTGCCGCAAAAGAAGATATTTATGCGCTGTGGCTTTATGCCGCTCATAGCGTTCTTCCAGATGAAGCGCCTTCACATTCTTCTCCATTCCCGCCTTCGGATGAAAGTGGATCGTGCAGTCAGCAGCCGGGACCTTTTCCATGTTGACTCCCACAGGCAGATCCGGGTAGAGCCATGTACAGCCTTCGATTCCCTCTTCATAGGGATTCATTCCCAGGAGCTCTTCCCGCTTCATTCCATTGCAGTTCTGCCCGCTGGGAACAAGATTATAGAAGCACATTGCGAGCGCCGGATATTTTCCCTTCGGAAAGAAATGGTCGATCTCCAGTGTCCTCAGTTTTCCTCCATTTCCATTCTCAACAACATCCAGATACTCCTCGTCACAGTAGGGACAGATCGTGACACCAAGGTTCTCAATAAACGTGTACGCATTATATTTCGTTGACGCATCCACATATTTATCACTTCCGGCACTGAAATAATCGGAATACATTCTCTTAAACTCATTAAACTGCAGCAGCTCCGGCCTGCCGATCATCTGCTTCAAAGTCTTCACATCTGCCAGGATAAAATCAGAAAGCCAGCTCCAGTCATCCCTGGCACTCATGTCCTCAAAGGTCCCTGAAACAGTCATGACACGGCTGATATTTGCAAACAGGTCTCTCCTGTATCCCTCCGTCTTCCTTTTCACAAATGCTATAACTGCTTCAATATGAGCGGCCTTAGCTGCGGAAAGCCGCCCCTCTTTCTCGGGTATTTTAATCATGCTTTCTCACCTTCTCCATCTGAAGTTCAAATGCCCTGCGGATCATCCGGTCTCCGATGTGCGGGATCAACTGTTCCATCGACATCAAAAACGACTCATCAGCGTCACCATGATCCGCGTACATCTCCAGCCGCGAAAAAGCATTCTGCAGAAAGCTTCTGGAATACTCCCCGATGGTGTAATCAAGGAAAAATCCATCCGCCAGAATCGTGTGAATATTTGCACCAAAATATTCCTTATCTGACCCGTTCTTTACCAACGCATTTCCTGTCTCCCGGTCGATCGTCAGCCTGGTGATCTCTTCCGGCAGGACATCGGAAAGCATAAATGGCGAATGCGTGCTGAGTATGATCTGGATCGTAGAAGATCCCTGATATTTCTCAACAATTTTCAACATACGGGCGATAAACTGCCGTGCCAATTCCGGATGCATATACGCCTCCGGCTCGTCCATCAGTATGATCTTGTCCAGCCTTCTGTTAGCCCTGCCGGAAGACGAAAGCTTCAAATAGTCCTCCAGCCCACCAAGAACCTTGGCATACTGGTATTCCCCGGTGCTGAGTCTTGTAAACTCGTATGGAAGAAGACACTCTGTAAAAATACCTGCATCATCCGGACGATACTGCTCCATGCGTTCAAAGAGCTCATCAAACACTTCCCGATACTCCGGTCTCTCCATATCGACCACCGGTATGGAGCATGTGTCCACCGTGAAATACCGCTCATCCAGCTTCTCGAGAAAACCGACAATGTCCTTAATATCCCCCATGATCTGCCATAACAGCCCATGCGGATCCCCATCCCCGGCTCTGTCTATATACTCCGCCAGCCAGGTACATCTCCTGACAATGGACATTTTTTCTCCATCCGGCAGCACAGTCGGATCGATGCTCTCCCTGCGCGTTTTCCCTATATAATAGTCCATAAACTCCTGGTAAGCATCCAGGTCCTCCGCCGGCTCCTCTTCCGCATTAAAGTTCCGGATCTTCTCGACCCATTTCCGCAGATACTTCGTGTAATCCGTCCACAGATCATGAATGAACATCTGCTTGTTCGTCAGCGTTTTCTTCTTTTTCCTCTTCCGTACACGTTCCCTGGCCTCCGCATCATAAATTGCGCGTTTCTCATCCTGTAGTCTGTCATAAAACGTCCAGTATTCCTTCTCCACTGCCTTAGAAAGCTTTAACGGATACTGATCCGCAAAATTATGCGTCGACAGCACAAACGAAACCTGACGTTTCCCGCTCCCTGGTTCCAGACTCGTAAGATATTCCCGGATATAGCCGCAGATTTGCCAGAGCGATGTCCTCTGATAAGGGAAAGCCGCCCTGCCGATCCAGTCACTCCTGAAATCCGTAAAATCCTCCTTATCATCCGGATACGGCGGCCGTATAAACGCATGAACATCATAACAGTTCATGATCAGCGCCATGTCGCGGACCTTTAATTCCGAAAGATTTCTTTCGTATCCATACTCTTTTACCGCGCAAAATCTGACCGCTGTCTCGCCCGGATTCAACGCTTTTTCCAGCGCAAAACGAACCGTCCGCAGCGTCCCCGCACGCCTCGCATTCTCCCTGATCGGCTCCGGAATCGTCGAATCATCCCTCTCCACAGGCTTCGGAAACTGCATGATCTCCATGTCACATATCTCAAGGAAAAATTCCGTATCGCTGATACTATAAAGAAGAAAATACGAGTCATCCTCTCCTTCCCACTTCCTATGATACCGCACATCATGCTTCGCCCCGATCATCTGAAGCAGATTCGTCTTTCCAGACCCTGTTTTTCCAACAAGAATATGCAGGTTGTCAGGTTTCCTGTCTCCACGGATGACCGCAGACGCGGATGACTGACCGCGGTATTGGATCGACAGTTTGTTGTTTGAGAAATTGACACGCCAGCGGTGGTCGAAGATGACTTCCTGGGTTGTGTAGTTTTTGAATTTGTTTATGTAGGCGTAGATGAGGATCATGAGTTGGGCTCCTTTATTTGGGGGGATTAAGATTTATGATACAAGATATTTTGATTTAGTTGATATTTTGTCTGTATATTGTGTCTTATTTAAGTTATACACCTACATACGGGTTTGTCAACCTAATATTCTGGTATATATTGTGTTTTCATCTTTCTGTAATGACTCCATGGTAATATTATCTTCAGTTTCCAGTTCTTCCCATTAGATTTTTTCGCGCTTATATATTATTACTAAAACTTCCCACACCGATATGGTGTGTTGAACCTTGAAAATTCAATATTTCAGCCAATAAAAAAGGCATAAACCTGTTCCGTTTGGTATAATGGAATTGACTAGAAACCATCTTTACAAAGGAGATTTATGCCATGTCCAGTATACCACAAAACCATTCTGATGAAAAAGCCCTAATTGACTGCGTTCAGAGATTTTTTTCTAAACACCATGTCGGTAAACTTCTTGCCAGATGTAATGGCATGAAAGAAAAAGGTGTTTCGCCGGTTTCTCTGCTTAGTTACAAACTCAGTAACATTTTTGTCGGAAGAAGTATGTATATGCAGCAACAGACCGGCTCTTTTGAGGAAGCGTTTTCCAAGAACACGTTCTACCGTTTCCTTAATTCCGCAAAAACAAACTGGCTCCGTTTTACTTCTCTTCTTGCTGCAGATATCGTAAATCGCGACATCAAAGGTCTGACGAATGATAGCAGGAAAAATGTCTGAGCAGTCTTCCCTATCTCCACGTAAATGCATCAATAAGTCATTTCCTGTCAAACTCTTATATTTCTGATTTTCACAGTTACCACATTTTATCTGCTTTCCCTCGCGTTTTAGGCATAAACCATTTTTCCAATAGTTCCAACATTGTGTGTAATATCCTGTCTTTCCGGTTTTGGGATTCGGCTTTCCTGATCTCTTGCTATAGACATCAGTTCTGCCCTTGAAGAATGAATAGAAATAGTTGGCGTGTTTTGGTGTAATCGTCTCCAGGTATTCAATTCGTTTCTTAAGAACATCAATCTCAGTCCCTAACTTTTTTGTTTCATTGCCCATACCGCTGCTCATAGAATTATCTACACTTTCTTTTGAATGCACCCTTATGATTTTAACGCTTTTTACCAGTTAAACAAATAATCATCCAAATCTTCAAATGCTTCCTTTAGCTCTGAATCCTTTTCCTGTTCTATTACTTTTTCAAGAAAAATTGCATCTGAATCCGTTCCCACAGCACTTAAATCATATGACATTTCAACTAACTTTTGCAGCCTGCGGCTTTTTGCTGAATTATGTTCCATGCAATATCTTTCGATTAGAATTCTTGAGTATTCCTGCATGTTGGTCCGCCTTTCCACTTATTATATATTTTATCCTCTCCATATATAAACTAAGACTTTCCAGGTTTAAAATGGATAGTCTCTCGCGATCCGAACCTCAATATCATCCATGCTGGTCTCCAAAACCTTACCATCACTTGAAAACACTACGGCCCGATCAGGACGATTCAAATTCAAAACACGGAATCCCTCAGCGCAACGGGTAAACGCATAACCATTTACAATCATATCTGCCGCATCTGCAACCTGCTTCACATCAACCATTTGCCACCTCCACGCTTTTGATTGGATTTAAGAACTTATCGACATCGAAATACAAATTCTGGAGAATCGGAACTAAATCAATATATTCTTCTTCCGGTTTCTCGTTGTGCTTATACTTTGCCATAACAACAAGATATCCATTGTCCCACTCTTTCACTGCTGTATATCGTTCCAACGAATACGGAGCAATGAACCGGATCACATGGTTTCCGAACTGGAACACGGTATAGTTTTTCTCATTGCTAAGAGTTGCTACGCCACTCATGCCAATTCCTCCTTCAAAAGTTCCGAAACCATTTTATAGGTTCCATTTATTGTTTCCACTCTTTGATATCAACCATGGTATTGTCTTCCACATTCAGCATACGTCAATATCGCTGTGTAGTCAAGCTGAACCACTATACCATTATAATTCGTCAGAATCCCGTTCCATTACGTAAACGCTATGGAGCGTTTACAATTTAAATAACAAAAAGGAAGCCACCTCTCCGAACTCTCCACAACCATAGAAAATCCCAAGCGATCGCTCCCTTTTTCTCTCATTCAATATTCACCTATAAACTAAAACTACTACAACCTACAATCAACCTCTTGGTTCCAGTGTTCCCGTACGGACATTAGTGTTCTCTACTCCAACACCACACACCCCACAACGCTCTTCCCAAGATCCTTCACTCTCTCGATCTCCAGCTCCAGCGCACTATACTTAGACATACCGCACTGCTCAACAAACACAACTCCATCGCACTCCGGCAGCTTCTTAACGGTCTCAGCGTCCTCCAGCATGCAGTTTCCAGAGATCACGCGGATTCCACTAAGCTCTTTCTCCAGTGCCTCCACAGCCCCTCTGAGGACCTCAGGATCCACATCACCGGTAACAAGAATGGTCTTCATTCCATCCGCATAGTTCTTAATATTCGCCGCGATCAGACCATACTCCGTCTCAGCGTTCACGTTGCATGCGCGTCCCTCAAGACGATTCAGCCATGCGTCGATCGCTCCAGCTTTCTTTCCGCCCTTGGAAAGTCTTCCGAGAACTTTTACCTTATAGCGGGATCGGAGTTCCTTCGCAGAATACAGCTTATCACTCATCACAAACGCAACACAGATTCCAAACACAATAAGGAATCCACCAAGAATTCCACCGAGAATTCCATATTTAATCGCGCTCTTTAACGCCGCACGCTTGGAAGAATCGACTTCCTTCGGCTCCTCAAGTTCATCATATTCAGTCTGCTTTGTCTGTAAACTGTCATTCAGCGTTGTCAGCTTCTCGGTCTGCTGGCGCTGAAGTTCTGCAAGATCAAGGTTCACCAGCGCGCTGACACTCTCATTTACGATAGAAACTGTATGTTCCCCAATACTTGTGGCGATCCGGTCATGCATATCGTCTACATGTGCCAGAAACGCGCCAAGAACTTCCTCGGCATCTTCTTTTGTCGTATGCTTTACATCAATCGTAAGCATACGGTTTAACTGGCCATCCTGATTTGCCCCGATCGTCACTTCCACAAGTTCTTCCAGATATCTCGGCTCCGTCTTTACCTGCTTCGCAACATCCTCAAGAACTGCGCTGCTGGTTAAAAGAGACTGATATGCCTGAAGGATCGTATCTGTATTATCACGATTCTGATACTCCATTCCCGGCATGATCTGATATCCTGTGGAAACGAACAGATCCGCTCTCGCCTCGCATACATCGTACGGACTCATGTTGATCCAGATCGAATGATCCAGATATTCCTGCTGATTCGCAATATCTGTTCGGAGATTTTCCATCTCACGCTCATACGTGGACTTATTCTTCTCATAGAGCTCCAGATCATTCTGGTAAGTTACTCTCGCTTCCTTCGCCGTCTCCGGGTCATTCTGCTTCCTGTAAGTCATCGTGCCCTTCGCACCACCAAGCAGAACTGCCATAATAACAGCGACTGCAAGCACCGGTCTCCACTTATGAAGGACCGCAAACATCAGGTCCTTCAGGTCGATCTCTACAACTTCATTTGAATTGTTTTCCATGTTACTCTCCTTCATCTTTATTTCCCAACATGTAAAATCCCACGCAAAAATTATTCCACCGTCACACTCTTCGCCAGATTTCTCGGCTTATCCACATCAAGTCCCTTTGCGACAGATACATAATATCCCATAAGCTGCAGCGGGATCACCGCAAGACTCGCCGCAAACAGCGGATCCGTCTTCGGGATATAGATCACAAACTCCGCACAGTCCTCGATGCTGTAATTTCCATAGGTCGTGAGTGCCATCAGATACGCCCCGCGGCTCTTGCACTCGACCATGTTGCTGACAGTCTTCTCATAGAGATCCTGCTGCGTCAAAACTCCGATCACCAACGTTCCCGGCTCGATCAGGCTGATCGTTCCATGCTTCAGCTCCCCGGCCGCATAGGCCTCAGAGTGGATATAGCTGATCTCCTTCATCTTAAGACTGCCTTCCAGACTCACCGCATAGTCGATTCCGCGGCCGATAAAGAACATATTCTGTGCGTTCATCTGCTTCGCCGCGAACCACTGGATCCGCTCCTTGTCCTCGAGAAGCTTCTCGATCTTATCCGGGATCGTCTGAAGCTCCGCGATCAGCTCCGCTGCCCTGTCCTCATCGATCATTCCACGGACGCGAGCAAATTCAATGGATAAAATATAGGACGCGATCAGCTGTGTGCTGTACGCCTTCGTCGTCGCAACTGCGATCTCCGGTCCCGCAAGCGTGTAGAAAACATGGTCCGCTTCCCGGGCGATCGTGGATCCGACTACATTGACGATCGCTAACGTCTTAACCCCATGGGCCTTCGCCTCCCGGAGCGCCGCAAGACTATCCGCCGTCTCTCCAGACTGGCTTACGATGATCACAAGAGAATTCGGCGCAAACAGCATTCTCCGGTAACGGAACTCCGACGCAAGCTCCACGCGAACCGGGATCTGCGCCAGCTCCTCGATCACATACTGGGCCGCAACACCAACATGGTACGCGGAGCCACAGGCAACGATATAGATCTGCTGCAGCTTCTGGATCTCTTCCTCCGTGATTCCTACTCCGCCAAGATCGATCTTACCATCCCGGACAACCGAATTTACTGTATCACGGACCGCTTTCGGCTGCTCATGGATCTCCTTCATCATAAAATGCTCAAAGCCCGCTTTCTCCGCAGCTTCCGCATCCCACTGGATCTCCACCAGATCTTTCTCGATCTCATCGCCGTCCAGATTGTAGAACGTTACATTTCCCTTCTGCAGACGGCAGAGTTCCATATTTCCAATATAATAAACATTTCTTGTGTATTTTAAGATCGCCGGAACGTCCGACGCGACAAACGATTCGCCGTCCGCAACACCGATGATCATCGGGCTGTCCTTTCTCGCCGCATAGATCTCTTCCGGATAGTCCCTGAACATGATAGCCAGTGCGTAAGAACCGCGGATCCGCACCATTGCATGGTTAATCGCGTCCACCGGCGTATGCTCATACTTCTTATAGTAATAATCGATCAGCTTGATTGCAACCTCTGTATCCGTATCAGAATAGAAGTTATATCCCTTGTGCTGCAGCTTTTCCCGGAGTTCCTGATAATTCTCGATAATTCCATTATGGACACCAACTACATTCCGATCATCACTGCAATGCGGATGCGCGTTCAGCTCACTCGGTTCCCCGTGTGTCGCCCAGCGGGTATGCCCGATTCCGCATGTTCCGTGCATTGCGGTTCCATCATTCGTCTTTTCCGCAAGAACACGCAGGCGACCTTTCGCCTTCACAATCTCCACATCCTTCTCTCCGTCCCGGACCGCGATTCCCGCAGAGTCATATCCACGGTATTCCAGCTTTGCAAGTCCGTCAAGCAGTACCGGAGCTGCCTGTCTATGTCCTGTAAATCCAACGATTCCACACATATGTAAATTCCTTCGTCTTTCTCAAATCTCATATCCTGTCGAAAAGACAGTTGGTTTGATTATAACACAATCAAGAAAGCCATACAAGTATGATCCTGGCTGATACCGCCGTTTCCGGAGAATTCCCGGAGAATTGCCGCAAATTCTCCTGCCACCGCCTCCATTGTGATTTTTCTGGATCCTACTTATAATTTTTGTAATCCCAACGTAACTGTTCAGCATCTTTACAGTTACTTTTCAATTACAAATGATACCGCATCGCACGGTAGAACGGAGGTCCCATGGAACACTTATTTGAAACATATCTCACCCAGCGAAAGCTCTCCCCAAACACCATCAAGTCCTACAACTACAGCCGCAAACTCTTCTTTTCCCTCTATCCCCGGCTCACCCAGAGGAATCTGGAACAGTATAAGCTCTATCTTCTGGAGACCTACCGTCCCCAGACCGTCAGCCTGCGGATCCGTGGCATCAACTGCTACCTGGAATTCTGTGGGAAAGACCACTGGAAGCTGCCTTTTATCAAGAAACAGCAGAAACCATTTCTCGAAAATGTGATCAGCGAAGCCGACTACCTCTACCTCTTAAACTCCTTGAAACGCGATGGGTATCTCTACTGGTATTTCGTCGTCCACTTTCTCGCCTCCACCGGCGCCAGGATCCATGAATTCGTCCAGTTTAAAGTTGAACATGTCCGATGCGGCTACATCGATATCTACTCGAAAGGCGGCAAACTCCGCCGCATCTATATCCCAAAGCCTCTCCAGCAAGAAGCGCTGGACTGGATCAACACTGAGCAGCGGACCAGCGGCTTCCTCTTCACAAACCGCTACGGCGACCGGATCACCTGCCGTGGCATCGCGAGCCAGCTTAAGAAATTTGCGCTCCTCTACGGGATCGACCCCAACGTCGTCTATCCCCACTCCTTCCGCCACCGCTTCGCAAAAAGCTTTCTGGAACGCTTTAACGATCTCGCTCTCCTCGCCGATCTCCTTGGACATGAAAATATCGAGACCACAAGGATCTATCTGAGGAGAAGCAGTAGAGAACAGTGGGAAGTGATCGATCAGGTCGTAAACTGGTGATACGCGTCCATCACATGCCTTTCCGCACCGCTTCAAGAATCATCTCGCACAGATACAGCATCTCAGGACCTGCCTGAATATACTCCTGCAGGTCCTTTCCCTCCCCGTGGAAAGTCTTATTCCGAAGAGCGATCATTTTCTGCAGAAACGCCCGGTCCACCTCGATCTCATGGTCATGGATCTTTAATTTTTCAATTTTCATGTACTGCAGGATATTCTTAAGCTTGTCCGCCCGTCCGATATTCGCTGCCCTGGCAAGCGCTCCCGACACCTGGCCACAGAGCTGTTTCCGCTCCTTAGAACTAAAATCATCCCGCTTCGCCAGAAGCTCCTGAAGCATATCCCCGATCTCCTTCCGCGTTTCCTCCGGATAGAGTGGAATTGCCCCGTTATACTGTTCATAACGGTGTTCAATATATTCGATGATCGAGAATAGATGAAAGAACTTACTTTTCGCGTCTTCCTGCCCGAGAGCAATATAATACTCATTCATCAGAAACTCGTATGCCTCATTCTCCGGCATGGTCCAGTTCTTATAGTCGATTTTTCCTTCCCGGAATTTCAGGCAGCTCGTCATGTAACAACCTTCCGTCATATGATTCCACACATGAAACTCCCGTCCATTCCCCTGATTCTCCAGATATTCCAGATACGGCTCATACTCCTGCTTTTTCCACACCGCATGACTCCAGTCCGCCTCCACACGGGGCTGGTAATGGTGCCGGTTGCAGTTGTGATGGTTGATCTCCAACGTAAGGTTCTTACAGATCCGCTCAACCGTCCCCGACAGATATTCACAGGCTGCATCTTTTGTCTCTCCGAGGATATTTTCGATCGCCATCCTAAAATATGGTTCCGGCATGTGGTCCTTTTCGATGTTTTCCTTCCAGACGCTGCTGAGTTCGATCTTATAAGTGTCAGAGAAAGTCTTTGGTTCTCCGTTTTCTTCCTTTGTCTGAACTGTCTGATTGATTTTCCAAACAAATGGTTTTTCGAGTTCTACCCTGAATTCTGAATCTGGAGTCCGGTCGTATAGGGCCATGCGGTTGTAGGTTAGGTGTAGTTCTATATTGTACCTAAATAACATATCTATTCCCCCATTTCTGTCTGGATATAAATACTTTCTCGTCTAGGCTTTACGGTTTTGATCGAGAGAGCATAACTTCATAGTTATCTCAAAATTGACTGGCGGAGCAGGTTTCCTCTACTTCGTCAGTCATTAACAGACTGTCCGTTTAATATGGCCCTGCTTGTCCGGGGAATGCGGCCCTGCTGGTCGCTAAACTTGGCTATATGCACCTGTATCTGTGCAGCCCACTGACGCAGCCGAACCTGTTCCGCCACCAGGCTTGTTAAGGTAAGACTATTATTGCAGAAAATAGGGCAGAAATACAGGTACTCACTTTGAGGCGGTTACGTAACACCTAGCATAGCTGGGCGATTAGATTTTTCACTTATATACTTCAGGTTCCATATCTTTCCATTTAATAATTTTAATTGGAATTCCAAGGAAATAAGCCACTGCCATAAATTTATCGGCGAACTTGTTGTCATTCGTTATAAATATATCGCACATGGTTGCATTTATTGAATGCTGTATATCATAGGTTCCAGAATTTGAATGCTTATCCGAACCATCTCTCCTGAAACCACATTTTGTTAATACGAAGTATAGCTGTTCCATAACAAATTCAAGCTTTCCGTAATTATCTTGAATACTATGATAAATCGCAGGTTTTATTTCAACATCCGAACTAATTATCAGCCGTTTTATTTGTTCTTTTGCTGCACGTTCCCCATACAAATTATTAAAGGTTTCTATCAAAGAATTGTGAGGTTGAGATACCTCCATTTTAAGTTGGTTTGAAATAGTGGATAATAGATTTAATTCATTCTTTACTCTCGCCGTATCCCATACTATTTTATATTCTTCTTCTTTTTTATGAATTACTCCTTTAAACAAGTCTTTAGGATTATAAGCATTTTTATCCATTTGTTTTCGATTTAAAGAACGCTTCAGAATAATATTTGTTGTATCATAGCGTTCAATATCCTGATATGTCTGATCATAACTTTTAGGCACGTACTTGATTCCATTTATTGTTGGTTTAATAACCCCATTTGCGGACATGCTTCGAAGCGTCATTTCGAGAGAATCCGTAAGTCCCTTTTTCTCAATTGTTTCATTTTTTCGAGCCCTGTAAATTTCTTCCAAATGAGCAACACTGATAAAATATTCCCATCCTTCTTCTTTTTTTAACTGGAAATATGACCTTATGCAGTCATTTTTATCAATGTAATCCCATATTTGATAATCTAAGTATACTCTCATTATGATGCTCCTTTTATTAAGAATCTATTTGTTTTCGAGGTATTTCAGCAACTTATCTCTAATAAGATATAGGTATTTGTATAGAGCATATTTGGCAGTAAAATTCGCTGACGTTTTCTTATGAGTATTATTAGTGGAGCCTGCAAAAATACTATCCAGCCGGAAAACAGCTACAAGCATATTCATATGATTAAGTAGTAGGGATCTTGCAATATATCCTCCACTTCAATAAAATCTCCAATCTTTATTTTAGAAACTTATTAAACTTCTTGATTTCTCCCAATTCACGGTATCAAAAAATCGTGTTCCCATTGTTTCTAAAGTTGTATTGCAAATCAAGTCAATCAGTTGATTTTTATTAGGAGTAAAGTCCATATTATCTACTCAAAGACTTGTGGAAGAGCATTGAAAACAAGTCCTTTTATGTGCATAGAAAATTTTGATTTGCCGTAAATCATAAATTAAATCATTATATTTATTATAATCGCGATAGAATAAATTTTTTATAATAGGAATAATTGCGTAAAGTAAAGAAAAAATTATTATCGAAATAATAATTACATTTATAGCCATCATAATCATTGTATTTTGTGTAGCTGCATCACCAATTTTTTGTGCCACGTAAGCAATAACGGGGACAATTAGTGCACCTAGTATTTGAAGAGGCTTTTTAATTGTAGAAAAAAATCACAGTGTAATTGAGCTATCTGTGCTTCTGCAATTAGTAGATCAATGGTGTCTACATCGAAATAGTCGATACCATATTTCTGCAAAATTTCAAGAGTTATATTGATTCTTTCCACAGAATAAGGAACATAGTGTTTTTGAAGCATATGCTCCAGATTCCCTTTTTTTGAGTCAATAAATATAAAAATACTTAGAAATAGTAGCGCTAATATTAGTAAAATTATGGATAGAGTAGATTGATTAAAAAACAGCAATAACATTTCGGATAATGCCACCACAAAAATAAGAATGATAGCGATTTTCCGATATAATGGTAATTGAGTAAAAGGAATACTATTTTTTATTCCTTTAAGACCGATTTTGTATGAAATAAAAAAGTCACAAAAGCGCATTGATGTATCTTCCTTTCAAGTTATCAACCACCACTTCAAGTCAACATCATAAACTTAA
>NZ_QWGL01000049.1 GCF_003435375.1 Clostridium sp. AM34-11AC
AGAATATAAATTTTTACTGACAACTACCTTGACAATCAGCGCAATCAAGAAGCCCAACTTGTGCAGTCAAGAATATTTATGATGGTAGTTTTACGGGGAAATTGATAAAAGGTCAAGGTCTATTTGCACAAGCGTTAATTGAGGCTGGATATAAAGTGTTGGACTCAGAAGATTTTTAATGAATGGTAATGAAAAAGCAGTTAGTCTTAGGATTGACTGCTTTTTTCGTACCTAGAAAGGAGTGATTGATTTATGCAAAAGATTTGGAACAAAGGACACCGTATCAGAGCCAGCGACAAGCACCTTGTCTATCACTTTTCCATAGGGACGCTTCTGTTTGTATTCGTGGCGGTTCTTTTGCTACTGAATATCAAACAGCTCATGCGTACCGATTGGGAGCATTTCAGCTTGTTAGAGAACGGCTTGACGCTTTCTCCTTATAACTTCATAACCATACTGATAGCGACTGGTGTTTGTGCATTGGTCGCTTTTCTATATTACCGCTTCTGTTACGACAGTTTCAAGAAGCTCCTGCACCGTCAAAAGCTGGCAAGAATGATACTGGAAAACAAGTGGTATGAAGCTGATACCGTACAAGACAGCGGTTTTTTTACTGACCTGCAAAGCAGATCAAGGGAAAAAATCGTCTGGTTTCCAAAGATTTATTATCAAATGGAAAAGGGACTGCTTCATATCCGCTGTGAAATTACACTGGGGAAATATCAAGACCAGCTTTTACGGTTAGAGGATAAATTGGAAAGTGGCTTATATTGCGAGCTGACCGACAAGACTCTGCATGACGGCTATATCGAATATACCCTGCTTTATGATATGATAGCGAACCGCATTACCATTGATGAAGTACGGGCAGAAAAAGGCTGTCTTAGACTGATGAAAAATCTTGTCTGGGAATATGACGCACTCCCTCACGCTCTTATCGCTGGTGGGACTGGTGGCGGTAAAACCTATTTTCTGCTGACGCTCATTGAAGCTTTACTGCATACCAACGCTGTCCTTTATATCTTAGACCCGAAGAACGCTGACCTTGCAGACTTGGGGACAGTTATGGGAAATGTGTATCACACCAAAGAAGAAATGATTGATTGCGTCAATGCCTTTTATGAGGGCATGGTACAGCGAAGTGAGGAAATGAAGCGACACCCGAACTATAAGACGGGCGAAAACTACGCCTATCTGGGACTGCCACCCTGCTTTCTTATCTTTGATGAATATGTAGCATTTTTTGAAATGCTTGGGACAAAAGAAAGCGTGAGCTTACTTAGCCAGTTAAAGAAAATCGTTATGTTAGGGCGACAAGCAGGTTATTTCCTTATTGTTGCCTGCCAGCGTCCAGACGCAAAGTATTTCTCGGACGGTATCAGAGATAACTTCAACTTCCGTGTGGGATTGGGGCGTATCAGCGAATTAGGTTACGGTATGCTGTTTGGTTCAGATGTGAAAAAGCAGTTTTTCCAGAAGCGTATCAAGGGGCGTGGCTATTGTGATGTGGGAACAAGCGTTATAAGCGAATTTTACACGCCTTTAGTCCCGAAAGGACATGATTTTTTGCAGACTATCGGCTCTCTTGCACAAGCAAGGCAGGACGGGACGGCGACGTGCGAAGCGAAAGGCGACGGCACGGACTAGCCGTTGCTGGTGTGGCGTAAGCCACGCCAGCAGGTAAAACCCCTCGGTATCTAACAGAGGGGTACGTTTGCAAATAGACAATAGACAAAAAACATAGGAAACATAAGGCTTCTGGCATGGTTTCCTAGCAAAAATCGGCTGTGAAGTCGCCTTAAAAAACTTCACACTTTACAGATTGGGGGTATGGTTCTGAATGAAGAACAATGGATAAAAGAATTACGGGAGAAACGGATTGCTTACGGTATCTCACAAGGCAGACTGGCGGTGGCTTCTGGTATCACAAGGGAATATCTCAACAAGATAGAAAGTGGAAAAATGAAGCCGTCAAAGGAGCTTCTAGAAACTCTGTATAAGGAACTGGCAAGGTTCAATCCAGAAGCACCGCTTACCCTGCTGTTTGATTATGTAAAAATTCGTTTTCCCACGCTGGATATACAGCACATCATCAAAGACATATTAAAACTGAATATCAATTATATGCTCCATGAAGATTACGGGCGTTACAGTTATACGGAACATTACTCTTTAGGGGACATCTTTATCTATACGTCGGCTGACGAAGAAAAAGGTGTCCTTTTGGAGTTAAAGGGGCGTGGTTGCAGGCAGTTTGAAAGTTACCTGCTGGCACAGCAAAGAAGCTGGTATGATTTTCTCATGGACGCACTCGTAGACGGTGGCGTGATGAAGCGTATCGACCTTGCTATCAACGACCATACGGGCATTTTGGATATTCCAGAGCTTGCGGAAAAATGCAGAAAACGGGAATATATCGGAAAGTCCAGAAGTTATAAGTTTTATCAGTCGGGCGAGCTTATCAAGCACAGAGAGGACGATAGAGAATATATGGGACGTACCCTTTATCTTGGTTCGCTGAAATCAGATGTGTATTTCTGTATCTATGAAAAGGACTATGAGCAGTACGTCAAGTTAGGGACACCTCTGGAAGAAGCCGACATTATCAACCGTTTTGAGATACGGCTTAGAAATGAACGAGCCTATTATGCAGTACGAGATTTGCTGACCTATTATGACGCAGAGCAGACCGCTTTTTCTATCATCAATCAATATGTGCGGTTTGTTGATGAAGAACCCGACAAGCGAAAAAATGACTGGAAACTCAACGATCGCTGGGCGTGGTTTATCGGTGATAACAGACAGAGCTTGAAGCTGACGACAAAACCAGAGCCTTACACCTTAGACCGCACGCTTCGTTGGGTACAAAGGCAGGTAGCACCAACCTTGAAAATGCTGAAAAAGATTGATAAGGGAAACGGCACAGACTACATGGAAACAATCGAACAGCAGGCAAAGCTCACAGAAAAGCATGAAATGATAATCAAACAGCAGACGACCCCTGCAAAAGATTTAGTGGAAAGTTAGGAGTGATAAAAAATGTGGGAATTAGGAAAAGACTTACTGCTGGTATCTATGGGAATGGGTATTGGTATAGTTTTGATGTGTATTTTGAATGTTGGCAAAGAAGCCGATAGATACATGGAAGAAATCAAAGAAAGAGAGGACAAATAATATGAATTTCGGACAAAATTTATATACATGGTTTTTAAGCAACGCCCAAAGCTTAGTGCTTATGGCGATTGTGGTTATCGGTATCTACTTAGGGTTCAAACGTGAGTTTTCAAAGCTCATCGGTTTCTTGGTAGTTGCCCTTGTTGCCGTTGGTTTAGTATTCAATGCTGGCGGTGTAAAAGATGTACTGTTAGAGCTGTTCAATAAGATTATCGGTGCATAAAATTATATTGTAGTGCTGATATAAGAATGTTATAATGTGGATATTGAAGAATGTAACAACTTTGAATTGAGAGGAGCTATGATTGATGAAAAAATTTAAGCCTTTCATTATTCCTATATTGTTATTGGTAATAATTGACCAGACTGTTAAAATAGTGATTTCTAAATTATTTATGAAATGCGAGTTTGATATAATGATTAAAACTTTAAGATTTAATCCAGAATTAAATACACGTTTATCTTATGGTGGGAATTTTTTTGAATTGTTATCAAGTCCATTTGTTACAATTTTATTGAATATTCTTGTTTTATTCCTCTTTATATCAGGATATATGTTATATCAGACAAAAAAATCACGCACAAGTTTTTGGGTAAAAGTAATAATGATTTGTGGGATAGCTGGAAGTTTATGCAGTCTGATTGATAAGTTGTTTTGGGGAGGGAGTTTAGATTTTTTACAGATACCGACCTTGTTTATTTTTGATTTGAAAGATTGTTATCTTACAGTTGCAGAAGTTATATTTGTTGTTATTGGAATTTTGCATAGTAAAGAAATATCGGTTAAAGAATATCTGCATTTTTGCTGTAATAAATTTAACTTGTAACCTTCCGTTATTACAATTTCATATCCATACACACAAAGTAGTTAGTCTTAGGATTGACTGCTTTTTTCTTACCTAAAATTTCAGATTGGAGTGATGAAATGAACGATATTTTTAGGGATATGCAGGCAAAAGTCGGCTGTGAATACATTTCCGACCTGCCCTTTTACAAGCGTAAGGTGTGGCATGAAATGAAACGATTAAACCCTGCCGATTATAAAGAAAGACAGTTAGAAGATTTTTCAAAGTATGTGTTTGGTATGTCGTATCAGACATTAAAAGATGTGATGAAACAACAGAAAGGACGTGAGGAACAATGCAGGAAACAAAGGTGCTGGTGGAAACGAAAGGAACAACTGGCAAAGAAACAACGTCGTACTGGTTCGACCTGCCGATAGATGTTGCTGAGTTTGAAGAAAAGCTAGGTGTCGGTGCAGAAAGTGGGGATTACCGCATTATCGAAAAGGTGTTGCCTTATGCTGATGAAGTCCACGAACATACAAGTGTGTACCAACTCAACGAATTAGATTATATGTACCACCAGCTTTCCAGCGATATGCAGGAAGAATATACAGCACTTTTGACCGTATATGAGAACTTAGAGGCTCTTTATATTTGCAGGAACGTAATTACCGTTTATCACGACTGTAAAAGCATGATTGATGTTGCAAGGCAAAAGCTGATGAACGACCCGACGTTTAAACATTTATCCGAGGACTGTCAAGAATATTACTTTGACTTTGAAGCCTACGCTTCTCATTTGTTGGAAAATAGACGCTATCTTGTAACAGAACACAGCGTCTTTGAACTGCCAGAGTAGGAAATGAGGTGGTGCTTATGATTGATGATATGGCGGTTTACATTGCTAATCTTGGCAAATACAATGAGGGCTATTTAGTCGGTGCTTGGTTCACATTTCCCATTGACGAGGAAGATGTAAAAGAAAAAATCGGCTTGAATGAACAGTACGAGGAATACGCTATCCATGATACTGACAACTTCCCCATTGCGATTGGCGAGTATGTTTCCATTGAAGAACTCAATGAAATGTATGAAATGATAGAGGAACTTCCAGACTATATCGCAGAGTGTCTGGACGAATTTATCAGCCACTATGGGACGCTGGAAGAAGTCGTGGAACATAAGGACGATATTTACTATTATCCCGACTGTGAAACCATGACAGATGTTGCCTACTACTACATAGACGAATTGCAGGCACTTGGCGACATTCCACCCAGCTTACAGAACTACATTGACTATGAAGCCTACGGGCGAGATTTGGATATGGGCGGTTGCTTTATTGAAACAAGCCGAGGTATGTGCGAGATACCATATTAACGCTGGAAGATCAGCGACAAGCATTGTTGCTACTGACAGCGTATTTCTCTTTTAAGGGACAGTCTGAAACATGGCTGTCCTTTTCTCATTTAGAACTTATGAAAGGAGTTGAAAGAACTTGAAAAAGATTAAATCTTATACGGGTATCTGGAACGTGGAAAAAGTCTTGTATGCAATCAATGACTTTAACTTGCCCTTTCCCGTTACTTTTACACAGATTACATGGTTTGTGATTACGGAATTTATCATCATTTTGTTTGGGGATATTCCCCCACTTTCCATGATTGAGGGAGCATTTCTCAAATACTTTGGTATTCCCGTTGCTCTCACTTGGTTTATGTCGCAGAAAACCTTTGACGGAAAGAAGCCGTACAGCTTTTTGAAATCACAGATAACCTATGCCCTGCGACCGAAAATCACTTATGCAGGAAAAGCCGTAAAACTGCATAAGCAGACCTTGAATGAAACAATCACGGCAGTAAGGAGTGTGAACTATGTTCCCGATAAAATATATTGACAATAACCTTGTCTGGAACAAGGACAATGAGGTGTTCGCTTACTATGAGCTGATACCGTACAACTATTCTTTCTTATCCGCAGAGCAGAAATTTATCGTGCATGACAGCTTTCGACAACTAATCGCACAGTCCCGTGAGGGTAAAATTCATGCCTTGCAGATTGCCACAGAAAGCTCCATACGAAGTATGCAGGAGCAGTCAAAGAAGCTGGTAACGGGAAAATTAAAGGAAGTTGCCTGCCAGAAAATAGACGAACAGACCGAAGCGTTAGTATCTATGATTGGGGACAATCAAGTGGACTACCGCTTTTTTCTTGGCTTTAAGCTCATGGTTACGGAAGAACAGCTCAATCTGAAGAACATCAAAAAATCGGCGTGGCTGACATTTACGGAATTTCTCCATGAAGTGAACCACACGCTGATGAATGACTTCGTTTCCATGCCGAATGATGAAATCAACCGTTACATGAAAATGGAAAAGTTACTGGAAAATAAAATCTCCCGTCGCTTTAAGGTGCGTCGCTTGGAAATCCATGATTTTGGGTATCTCATGGAACATCTTTACGGCAGGGACGGTATCGCCTATGAAGATTATGAGTACCAGCTACCAAAGAAAAACTATAAGAAAGAAACGCTGATAAAATACTACGACCTTATCCGCCCGACAAGGTGTGTGATTGAGGAAAGCCAGCGGTATTTACGATTGGAACATGAGGACAAGGAAAGCTATGTGTCCTACTTTACCGTCAATGCGATTGTCGGGGAGCTTGATTTTCCGTCGTCTGAAATCTTCTATTTCCAGCAACAGCAATTCACATTCCCCGTTGATACTTCTATGAATGTAGAAATCGTGGAAAATCGAAAAGCATTAACGACAGTAAGAAACAAGAAAAAGGAATTGAAAGACCTTGATAACCACGCCTATCAAGCAGGAAGTGAAACCAGCTCAAATGTAGTGGACGCATTAGACAGCGTGGACGAGCTGGAAACAGACTTAGACCAGACAAAAGAAAGTATGTATAAGCTCTCTTATGTAGTGCGTGTATCGGCTGATGATTTGGACGAATTAAAACGCCGTTGTGATGAAGTCAAGGACTTTTACGACGACCTCAATGTAAAGCTGGTGCGTCCTGCTGGGGATATGCTGGGGCTTCATTCTGAATTTCTTCCTGCCAGCAAGCGATATATCAATGACTATGTGCAGTATGTAAAATCAGATTTTCTTGCAGGGCTTGGTTTTGGTGCAACCCAGCAGTTAGGGGAAACTACGGGTATCTATATGGGCTATTCCGTTGATACGGGAAGAAATGTGTACCTGCAACCGTCCCTTGCCAGTCAAGGCGTAAAAGGCACAGTTACAAATGCCCTTGCTTCTGCATTTGTCGGTTCGCTTGGTGGTGGGAAGTCGTTCTGCAACAATCTTCTGGTGTATTACTCCGTTCTCTTTGGGGGACAAGCGGTTATCTTAGACCCCAAAAGTGAGCGTGGCAACTGGAAAGAAACGCTCCCAGAAATCGCCCATGAAATCAATATCGTAAACCTTACCAGCGACAAGGACAATGCAGGACTTCTTGACCCGTTTGTGATTATGAAGAATGTCAAAGATGCTGAAAGTCTGGCAATCGACATCTTGACATTTTTAACGGGTATTTCCTCTAGGGACGGCGAAAAATTCCCCGTGTTACGAAAAGCGGTTCGCTCCGTTACCCAGAGTGACAGTCGGGGCTTGCTCCATGTGATAGACGAGCTACGCCGTGAAGATACGCCCATATCAAGAAATATCGCAGACCATATCGACAGCTTCACGGACTACGACTTTGCACACCTGCTGTTTTCAGACGGTACGGTAGAAAATGCTATCAGTCTGGATAACCAGCTCAATATCATTCAAGTAGCGGACTTAGTATTGCCAGATAAAGATACCACTTTTGAGGAATACACGACCATTGAATTATTGTCGGTGTCTATGCTGATTGTGATTAGTACCTTTGCCCTTGATTTTATCCATTCGGACAGAAGTATTTTTAAGATTGTAGACCTTGACGAAGCGTGGGCGTTCTTAAATGTGGCACAAGGAGAAACGCTCTCTAACAAGCTGGTTCGTGCTGGACGAGCTATGCAGGCAGGCGTTTATTTTGTTACCCAGTCTGCCTATGATGTTTCAAAGGAAAGTCTGAAAAACAATATCGGCTTAAAATTCGCTTTTCGTTCTACTGACATCAACGAGATAAAACAGACCTTAGAATTTTTCGGTATCGACAAGGACGACGAAAACAACCAGAAACGCTTGCGTGATTTGGAGAACGGACAATGCTTATTGCAGGACTTATACGGGCGTGTCGGTGTGGTACAGATACACCCCGTTTTTGAAGAACTGCTACACGCCTTTGATACCAGACCGCCCGTACAGAGAAATGAGGTGGAGTGATGAAAGAAAGGATAAAAGGTGCGTTCACAAAAAAGAAGATTTTCCACTTTCTCAAAATGGCTCTGTTCGTGGTGGCACTCTCCCTTATCCTGCTTTCACTTCTGGGGACGGTGGCTCATGCGACGGGGCTTGTGGACGATACCATAAACGCAGAAAATCTATATTCAAAATATCCCCTTTCCAACTACCAGCTTGATTTTTATGTAGATAATAGCTGGTCGTGGTTGCCGTGGAACTGGCTGGACGGGATTGGAAAATCGGTACAGTACGGGCTTTACTGTATTACCAACTTTGTCTGGACTATCAGTTTATATTTAAGCAATGCCACGGGCTATGTGGTGCAGGAAGCCTATAAACTGGACTTTATCAACGATATGGCAGACAGTATCGGAAAGAGCATACAGACCCTTGCAGGCGTAACACAGAACGGTTTTTCCAGCTCTGGCTTCTATGTTGGTTTCCTGCTTCTCATTATCTTAGTGGTGGGACTTTATGTTGCTTATACGGGATTGATAAAAAGGGAAACGAGCAAGGCACTTCACGCTGTTATCAACTTTGTTGTGGTGTTTGTGCTGTCCGCTTCGTTTATTGCCTACGCTCCCGACTACATCAAAAAGATAAATGAATTTTCAAGTGATATTAGTACCGCTTCTTTGGATTTAGGAACAAAAATCATGCTCCCCAACTCTGACAGTGAGGGTAAGGACAGCGTGGACTTGATACGGGACAGCTTATTTTCTATTCAAGTACAACAGCCGTGGCTCTTGCTTCAATTTGGTAACAGTAACGCAGAGGAAATCGGGACAGACCGTGTCGAAGCTCTCGTATCGGCAAGCCCAGAGGACGAGGACGGAAAGACCAGAGAGGAAGTCGTGAAAACAGAAATCGAGGACAACGACAACAACAATCTGACGATACCGCAGGTGGTAAATCGTTTGGGTATGGTGTTCTTCCTCTTGTTCTTCAACTTGGGTATCACGATATTTGTATTCTTGCTTACGGGTATGATGTTATTTAGCCAGATACTTTTTATTATCTTCGCTATGTTCCTGCCTATTAGTTTCCTGCTCTCTATGATACCGAGCTATGAAAGCATGGCAAAGCAGGCAATCGTGAGGGTATTTAATACCATTATGACAAGGGCAGGAATTACGCTCATTGTAACGGTGGCGTTCAGCATTTCCAGTATGTTTTATAACATCTCCACGGACTATCCGTTTTTCATGGTGGCGTTCTTGCAGATAGTGTGTTTTGCTGGTATCTATATGAAACTGGGCGACTTAATGAGTATGTTCTCACTTAATGCTGGCGACAGTCAAAGCATGGGACGAAGAATTTTCCGCAGACCGTATCTGTTTATGCGACATCGGGCTAGGCGTATGGAACACCGTATTGCAAGGGCGGTAAGTGCTGGCGGTATTTCGGGCGGTGTCGCTGGTGCGGTAGCTGGAAGTGCCGTTGCTGGCAAACGAGCGGAAAGAAAAAATACAGCTTCTAAAGAAAATCGGGGCAATACCACTTCCAGCATGGGACAACGTGCAGGCTCAAAGGTAGGTGCTGTCTTAGATACGAAAAATAAAGTGAAAGACAAGGCAAACGCTGTCAAAGAGAATATCAAGGATATGCCGACACAGACCGCTTATGCGGTATATTCCGCAAAGGAAAAGGCAAAGTCCAGCGTGTCCGACTTTAAGCGTGGCATGGTGCAGGAAGAGCAGTCCAGACAGTCGGGACGCTTGGAAAAGCAGGAACAGCGTAAGAAGAATATCGCTGATAAGCGTATGGAGCTTCAAAAGGCACAAGAAGCAAGGCAGGCACAGCGAAAGGCTGACGGATCAGCGACAACGGGAGCTACCCGTCCCCATGAGCGACCAGCCACCGCTTCAACCATTCCAAAATCGAGTGCGGAAAAAATGCAGGAAGTCAAACGCCCTGCCACAGCTCCAACTCCGAAAGCAAGTGAGCCAGTCAAGACAAATGTTGTGAAAGAGCGTCCGTTATCTTCTGGTGCTTCTGATAAGAAAACGACCCAACCTGCACAGCCAGTACATAGGCAGAATGTAGAAAAAGTGGTATCAAAGGAAACACGCCAGAATTACAAAGCAGAGCGTACTACAAAGACACAGACCTTTGAACAATCAAAGCGTACAACGGAACATACCGAAAAGAACCGTAACCTTGTAACAAAGAAAGGACAGAAGAAAAAATGAAACTGAAACATATCGCTATCATTGGCAGTCTGTTTCCTATCCTCTTTTCGCTGGTGTTGTTCTTTGGTGTCTTGATTAGTGCGGACAGCGACGACGAGAACAGCAACTTTTCTTCTGGCATTACGGGTATGAACCTATCCGCAGAAGTCTTGAAACATCAGCCTATGGTGGAAAAATACGCCAAAGAATATGGTATCTCCGAGTATGTCAACGTGTTGCTGGCTATTATTCAAGTAGAAAGTGGCGGTACGGCAGAAGATGTCATGCAGAGTTCGGAAAGTCTTGGTTTACCGCCTAATTCCTTAGATACGGAAAGTTCAATCAAGCAGGGGTGTAAGTATTTTGCGTCCCTGCTTTCTTCCTGCAAAAATCAAGGTATCGACGATTTGAATGTAGCGATACAGTCCTATAACTATGGCGGTGGTTATGTGGGATATGTGGCAGGAAAAGGAAAGAAACATACCTTTAACCTTGCAGAGAGCTTCGCCCGTGAGAAGTCGGGTGGAAAGAAAGTAACCTACACCAACCCGATAGCCGTTGCGAAGAATGGGGGCTGGCGGTATGGCTATGGAAATATGTTCTATGTGGAATTAGTCAATCAATATCTGACCGTGGCACATTTTGATAATGCGACGGCACAAGCGATTATGAATGAAGCATTGAAATATCAAGGCTGGAAATATGTGTATGGTGGCAGTAACCCGAACACTTCATTTGATTGTAGCGGACTTGTGCAATGGTGTTATGGAAAAGCTGGTATCTCCTTACCGAGAACAGCACAAGCACAGTATGACGCTACCCAACATCTTCCACTCTCGCAGGCAAAGGCTGGGGACTTGGTATTTTTCCATTCTACCTATAACGCTGGTTCGTATGTAACCCACGTCGGCATTTATGTAGGAAATAATCAGATGTACCATGCAGGCGACCCGATAGGATATGCAGACCTAAGTAGTAGTTACTGGCAACAGCACTTAATCGGTGCAGGACGAGTAAAACAATAGAAAGGACTTGAAAAATATGTTTAAGAAGAATAAGAAACAGACAGAAACTATCAAAGAACCAAAAGAAAAAAAGGTGCGTACTGTTAAGGTAGGCACACATAAGAAAACCGTGATTGCGTTGTGGGTGGTGCTTATCGCAAGCGTGAGCTTTGGAGTGTATAAGAATTTTACTGCTATCGACCAGCACACGACCCATGAAAAAGAAATCATAGAGCTTCGCTTGCAGGACACCACCGGGATAGAAAATTTCGTGAAGAATTTTGCGAAGTCCTACTACACATGGAATAACAGCAAAGAAGCGATTGAAGCAAGGATGCAGGCAATCAGCGGTTATCTGACAAAGGAATTGCAGGACTTGAATGTGGATACCATTAGAACCGATTGTTGTGGTCAAGCTTTTTTGTAACACTTGTGGCTAAAA
>NZ_QWGL01000005.1 GCF_003435375.1 Clostridium sp. AM34-11AC
TCAATTCAAGAGAGCGCCGCAGGCGGTCTTTCCTATAAAGTGAAAAATTGCCTGCGGCAATGGGATTTTTGCCTACCCGCCTATGTTTTCTTACGGTCAGCGCAGTAAATGCGCAGACCTACTGAACCCAAATAGTTACAATTTAACAACAATTCCAAATAAAGATAGCATTGATTTTGTGTAAAGTCAATGAAAACGCCTGATTTCAAGCAAGATTGTTAATAAAGTAACATTCGTTTCGCTTGTAAATTCTCCTCATCAAAACTATACTAAACTTTAGATACACGGTTCTATCACCAGGCCGCCAAGAATCAGGAGGAATCTCTTTATGGATCAAACAGCAAAAACAAATCAGGATTTATTACTTGTCATTGACATGCAGAATGTCTACACTAAAGGTCAGGAATGGGCCTGCGAAGAAGTCGAAAAAGCATCCGACTCCATTCTCCGCCTTCTAAACAGCCGCGCCCTTTCCCAGGTGATCTTCACCCAGTACCTCGCCACAAAACACCCGGAAGGCGTATGGAAAGAATACAACAAAGTCAACGCCGCCGTAAACGCAGACCCCTGGCTCAACGAAATGATGTCCGAGTTTCTGCCCTACACAAAAAAATACCCTGTATACACAAAAAGCGTCTACTCCTCCTTCGTCATCCCGCAAGTACGTGAACTCGCAAAACACGCCTCCCGCGTCGTGATCTCCGGCGTAGTAGCAGAATGCTGCGTACTCTCCACCGCCCTCTCCGCCATCGATGCCGGATGCAAAGTCATCTACCTCACCGATGCCGTAGCAGGGCTCAATGCGACCTCACGAAAAGAAGCCGAAAATATCCTTTCCTACCTGTCCCCTCTCCACACCGAACTCATGACCACCCAGCAATACCTGGACAGCCTCCTCCAAGAGGAATAAAAACCTCAGATGCTTCACGATCCCCCAACGTCCTCACACTGCCCACATCCTCACGATCCCTCAACGTCCTCACACCGCCACAACAACCTCGCGATGCCGCGGCGCCCAAAGGGCCCCGCGCATCGTCTGGCTTCCGCCAACACTTTTTCTCCCTCCACAGCCTTCCCTTTCCCCTCCCCCCTCACTCCCGCCAACACACAGCGCCGGTGAAACTCCGGGCACAGACCGCCTGGGTGGAGGGAGCTGGCTTCCTCTTGGCTCGCAGGAAAATGCGTTGGAGGCCCGGGGACACTTATCTGAGCAACGCAAGTTGCGAGTTGTGTCCCCGGACCTCCGCCCTTAGCATTTTTCTGGGAGCTTAGAGGAACCCTCCCGGAATCCCACTAAGCGTTCGCGCCCGGAGTCTCACCGGCGCGTCCCCCCCAGCCACTATGAAATTTAGAAATCAAACAGCGACAACTGATTCGACTCCGGAAGTCCCTTCAGGATCCCCAGTTCCTCCATCAGATCACAGATCGTCTTACTGACCTTCGTCCTGTTCCTGAAATCCTCTTTAGACAGGAACTTCCCATCCTTCGCCGCCTCCTCGATCGAGTCCGCAGCCTTCTCTCCCAGACCATCAATACTGTTAATGGAAGGCATCAACTTGTCTCCCACAACCTGAAAATGTCTGGCCTTCGCCGTATAAATATCCAGCGGCAGAAAATCAAACCCCCGCGCATACATCTCCTGCACGATCCTCATATCCCTCAGCGTATCCTGCTCCTTCTTCGAAAGTGTATCCGCCCTCTTCTTATAATCCGCCAAGTGATATTCCAATTTCTCACGCCCCAAACACATGATCTCATAAGAAAACGCACTTGCACGAATACTAAAAAACGCCGCATAATACGCCAACGGATAAAACACCTTACAATAAGCAATACGCCATGCCATCATAACATACGCCGCTGCATGAGCCTTCGGGAACATATATTTAATCTTCTTACATGACCAAATATACCAGTCCGGCACCCCATGCTTCGTCATCTCCTCTTCCCACTCAGGCTTTAAGCCTTTGCCCTTACGAACCGCCTCCATGATCGTAAACGCAAGACCTTCCTCAAGCCCCTGCTGGATCAGATAGATCATAATATCATCACGCGTACAGATCGCCGTCTGAATCGTTGCCTTTCCCTCCTGGATAAGCGTCTGGGCATTTCCCAGCCACACATCGGTACCATGGGCAAGACCCGCAATACGCACAAGGTCCGAAAAATACTTCGGCTTCGTATCAATAAGCATCTGCATTGCGAAATCCGTACCAAACTCCGGAACGCCGAGTGCTCCAAGCTTACAGCCGCCGATATCCTCCGGCTTGATCCCCAGCGCATCCGTACTCTGGAACAGGCTCATGACCTCCCTGGAGTCAAGCGGGATATCCTTGACCGGATCGAGTCCTGTGAGATCCTGCAGCATACGGATCATCGTCGGATCATCGTGTCCGAGAATATCGAGTTTCAACAGGTTGTGGTCGATGGAATGGTAATCGAAATGGGTCGTGATCGTCTTCGTGGTCATATCGTTCGCCGGATGCTGTACCGGGGTAAACGAATAGATCATCTCGCCGAGCGGCAGAACAACGATACCTCCCGGATGCTGTCCCGTTGTACGCCGTACGCCGACACACCCCTGAACGATCCGGTTGATCTCACAGTTTCTCTTCCGTTCTCCATGCTCCTCAAAATAATTCTTCACATAGCCGTAGGCCGTCTTATCTGCCAGAGTACCGATGGTACCCGCACGGAACGTCTGTCCTTTACCGAAGATAACCTCCGTGTAATCATGGGCGCGGCTCTGGTATTCACCGGAGAAGTTTAAGTCGATATCCGGCTCCTTATCTCCCTTGAATCCAAGGAACGTCTCGAACGGAATGTCAAACCCGTCCTTCACCATCGGATGTCCGCACTCTGGACACACCTTATCCGGCATATCACATCCCGCCATACCGCCGTACTTTTTTACCTCCTCCGAGTCAAAATCATAATAATGACAGTTTGGGCAATAATAATGTGGGCTTAACGGGTTGACCTCCGTGATACCGGACATGGTGGCAACGAAGGACGAACCTACGGATCCTCGGGAACCAACCAGATATCCGTCCTCGTTGGACTTCCACACAAGCTTCTGCGCGATAATGTACATAACCGCGAATCCGTTGGAGATAATGGAATGCAGTTCCCGCTCCAGACGGTCTACAACGATCTTCGGTAGATTCTCGCCGTACATCTCGTGGGCGCGGTTGTAACAGATGTTTCGCAGCGTCTCATCAGACTTGTCGATGACCGGCGGACACTTATCCGGCCGCACCGGCGCGATCGGCTCACACATGTCCGCGATCATTCTCGTATTCGTGACAACGACCTCATAACACTTGTCACTTCCCAGATACTCAAACTCTGAGAGCATCTCTTCCGTTGTCCGCAAGAACAACGGAGCCTGGTCATCTGCATCCTTAAATCCCATTCCTGCCATCAGGATCTTCCGGTAGATCGCGTCATCCGGATCCATAAAATGCACATCGCAGGTCGCGCACACCGGCTTGTTAAACTGTTCGCCGAGGGAAACGATCTTCCGGTTGATGTCCATCAGGTCATCCACTGTTTTCACCGTGCTCTTCTCATCCCTCAGCATAAACATGTCGTTTCCAAGAGGCTGGATCTCCAGATAATCGTAGAACTTCACGATCTTCGCAAGCTCCGCATCCGGCACGCCCCGCAGGATCGCCTGATAAAGCTCCCCCGCCTCGCAGGCTGATCCAATGATCAGGCCCTCCCTGTACTGGTTCAGCACGCTCTTCGGAATTCTCGGTCTTCTCGAGAAATATTTAAGGTGGGACCATGAGACAAGACGATACAGATTCACGCGTCCCAGGTCATTCTTTGCGAGAATGATGACATGGTACGTCGGCATCTTCATGATCGTCTCATCGCTCACGTGGCTGAACTCCTCCAGCTGGTCGAGATTCGTCATATCGTGCTGTTTTTTTAACATTTCCACGAATTTCAGGAAAATTCCAGCAGTTGCCTCCGCATCGTCCACGGCCCGGTGATGGTTCTCCAGGGAAACACCCAGTGCCTTCGCTACCGTATCCAGCTTAAACCGGTTCAGGTTCGGAAGAAGTGCTCTCGCCAGAGTCACCGTATCGAGGACTGTCGGATCAAAGGGCAGTCCCAAAAGACCCGCATTGTGGGAGATAAAGCTCACATCGAAGGACGCGTTGTGGGCAACCAGTGCCGCATCCCCCACAAACTCCAGGAATCTCGGCAGCACCTTGTCCACCGTATCCGCCCCCATGACCATGGCATCGTTGATCCCTGTCAGACGCTCGATATCGAAGGGGATCGGAACCTCCGGATTCACAAACTCATCCATCCTGTCGATGATCTCGCCATTTCTCACCTTCACGGCACCAATCTCGATGATCTTATTCTTTGTCGGCGAGAATCCCGTGGTCTCGATATCGAACACCACATAGTCCCCATCGAGACTCTGATTTCTGGAATTGACGACCATCTCCTTCATGTCGTCCACCAGATATCCCTCGACACCGTAGAGGACCTTAAAAGTATCCCCTTTGTCAAGGGCATGGTTCGCGTCCGGGAACGCCTGGACACAGCCGTGGTCTGTGATCGCCAGGGCCGGCATTCCCCACTTCTTCGCCCGCTTTACCAGGTCCTTTACCTCGGAAACGCCATCCATATCGCTCATCTTCGTATGGCAGTGGAGCTCCACTCGCTTCACCGGGGCATTATCCACACGCTTGGAGGTAAAGTCCTCGCTCTTCTTAATGCCCACGATGGAACCGATAGTCAGCTCGCCGTCGAACTTATCAATGGTGGTGATTCCCTTGATCTTGATGAAGTTTCCTTCCTTGATAGCCGCAGTGGCGTCCTCCTCCTGACCCTCTCTTAAGAACATCTTTACAGTAATACTGTCTGTAAAGTCTGTAAGATCGAAGATCATGAGCTTGTTTCCGCTCCGGAGTTCCCGCTTCTCCGCCCGGATCACTTTACCGCGGATCACGACCTCGCCGATCTCACCATCGATGTCATGGATATTCACCGCATCGCCCTCAAAATCGCGCCCGAAAAGAACATCCGGGTTCTCCGACTTTCGGTACGGGATCCTTCCGTCGGAGCCTTTCCGGAAACCGCCGGAGAATCCGCCCTTTCCCTTCTCTCCGAAGGTCTTCTTCGTGAATCCGCCGCCGTTCCCGTTCTGTCCGCTACCCGCGGACTTTCCAGTCTGGTTTCCGCCGCCCTTTCCAACCGCGTCCGTCTTCTGCTTTGCAGCTCCAAAACCGGCCGATGTCTTTGTGCCGGAACCGCTCTTTCCACTGGCTGCCTTTCCCGGATCCGCGCCGGATCTGGCGCCGGAAGCTCCAGAACCGGCCGCACTTTGAGCTGCCATCTGAACATCCACGTTTCCATTTCCATCCCCGAATGTCCCGTTAAATCCGCCGTTTGACGTTCTTTCATCCCAGGGGGCACTCTCCGCTGCACCTTCTAAGTAATTCTCCTCACTCTGTACACCTACAACGAGTTCTCCTCCCGGCTTCATGAATACCGGCTGGTCCATCGGGTCTTTCTTTTCACTCTCTTTATATAAAAATTCTACCTCAGCCGCAAGCCCGCAGCGCTCCGTGAAGATCTTTTCCAGTACCCGTCCGACTTCCTTAGACCGCTCCCTGTAGATCAGATTGTCCTCGATGGTCATGACCATCTTGTCATCGGTAACGAACTTCGTGTCCGCCCGGCGGAGAATATTATACTCGATCATGCCGTAGTTCTTTAACTCCATGAGGATACTGTCCCGGTAGACATCGTAGAGCTTCTCCGGGGTATACTGTGCCGAGAGGCGGTATTTCTCTAAGATCTTGATCGTGATCGGTCTCCCCGGGAACAGCTGCTTCGCGATCCCGTCCTCTAAGGCATAAATATTCTTTTTATGGATCAGCCGGGGACTCCTGATATAAACACGAATAGAGCTTCTGTCCTTTGTCATGGTGACCTTTTCCACCACAACAAGCTTCAAAAGCTCTTTCAGTTCATCAGCAATATTAAGCCCCGGGAAAACTTCAAGGAATGGTTTTTCCATACTTATTTCTGCATCTCCTGCATCTTCAAAAGCTCTTCCCGAAGAACGGAAAGAAGTTCATGTTCCGGTACCTTTTTGATGATCTCTCCCTTTTTGATCAGGAGACCTTCGCCGATTCCACCGGCGATTCCGATATCCGCACTTCTCGCCTCGCCAGGTCCGTTGACCACGCAGCCCATAACGGCTACCTTCACATCAAGATCCATGCCGGATACCATATCCTCTACCTGATTTGCCAGGTGAATGAGGTCGATCTGGGTCCTTCCGCAGGTCGGACAGGAAACAACTTCCACGCCGCCCTTCCTGAGCCCTAACGTTTTCAGGATCAGTCTCGCGCTCTTTACTTCCTCCACCGGATCTCCGGTTAAGGAGACACGGATCGTATCGCCAATCCCCTCATGGAGAATGATTCCAAGACCCACGGAGGACTTGATATTTCCGGAAAGCAGTGTTCCGGACTCTGTGATCCCCACATGAAGCGGATAATTCGTCTTCTTTGCGATAAGCTCGTGGGCTGCCACACACATTAAAACGTCGGAGGACTTGATGCTGATCACAAGATTATCGTATCCCAGCTCCTCCACAACGGCCACTTCCTTCAATGCGCTCTCAACGAGAGCTTCCGCCGTCACACCGCCGTATTTTGCGAGGAGGTCTTTCTCCAGAGAGCCACTGTTTACTCCCACGCGGATCGGGATCCCGTACTCTTTCGCCTTGTCGACGACAGCCTTCACCCGCTCTCTCGCCCCGATGTTGCCCGGGTTGATGCGGATCTTATCCGCTCCGCTCTCGATAGCTGCGATAGCCAGGCGGTAGTCAAAGTGAATGTCGGCAACCAGCGGAATATGGATCTGCTTCTTGATCTCGCGGATTGCAGCAGCCGCTTCCATGGTCGGAACCGCCACACGGATAATGTCACATCCGGCGTCCTCCAGGCGGTGGATCTGCTCTATCGTTGCCGCCACATTCTCCGTCTTCGTGTTGCACATGGACTGGATCAGAACCGGATTTCCCCCGCCGATCTTTCTGTCCCCAATCTGAATTTCCTTTGTATGATCTCTATACATACATCTCTCTCCCACTTCAAAAAACGAAATTTCACTCCTGCTAAAATATCATTCTCAAATCATTAAATACAACAAACACCATAAATGTCATGAGCAGCGCCATCCCGGCCATATTCACCGCACTCTCCACTCTCTGGCTCACCGGCTGTCTCGTGATGAGTTCCCAGAGTAAGAATACCAGCCGTCCGCCGTCAAGCGCCGGAAACGGGAGCAGGTTCATAACGCCCAGGTTCGCCGAAAACATGACCATAAGATTTAAGAGGTTCATCACCACCGCCACGAATCCGTACTGGGTGTTCTCTTCCACAGTCTGATCGATGATCGTGACAATGCGGACAGGTCCTGCGATATCGTTTGTGGAGACCTTGCCCCCGGCGATCATCTTCAGGCTGTCGATCACCGTGAGGATCCAGTACCGCACCTCGTAGACGCTGTACTGCAGAACCTGCACCAAAGACTCCGGGGCATCCCGGTGTCCCTGAAGAATGACGCCGAGGTAATACCTGCCGTCCTTAAACTCCGGCTGGATCACCGTGTGTTCTGTTGTCCACGACGATGATGTTTCATCATATCGTCTATACTCCACCTGCACGGGATCCTGTCCGGCCGTCATCAGGTACATGGAGATCTCCCTGGAAAGATGGATCTTTCTGCCATCAAGCTTTGTGATCACATCGCCCTCTTTCAGTCCAGCCGTCTCCGCAGGCATTCCCTCGGAGGTTCCGGCGATGACTGCAGGATCGATTCCGGCCCAGGATAAGATCACCAGGGAAAAAACAAACGCCAGGATAAAGTTGAAGATCGGTCCTGCGGCGATCACCGCCATCTTCGCCAATGGTCCCTTATCAAAGAAGGAAACTCCCTTCAAATCCGGGACTTCTTCCTTTTCATCCTCATCTTCCCCGAATTCTCCAAGCATCGCACAGGAGCCGCCGAGGGGCAGAAGCTTTAAGGAATACCGGATTCCGGTCTTTTTGCTCACCCATGAGAGAAGTCTCGGTCCGAATCCCACCGAGAACTCCACCACGGCAATCCCGTTTAACCGCGCCAGGAGATAATGTCCAAATTCATGAAACAGGATGATTCCGCCAAGGACAACCACCGCTGCCAGATACCCAAGATCCAACTTTAATATTCACCTGCTTTCATTAAAACATCATAACTATTCAGTACCTTCATAGTTACATGCAAAAATCCATTCCAGATCAGCTTCGCTGATGGGATTTTTTCTTTCCAGCTCAAGTTTTCTTACGGTCAGCGCAGCAAGTGCGCAGACCTACTGAACAGTTGCAAAATATCATTCAATCTTTGCACATACCTTTGATGTGTAAAACAGCGTTTTTCAATCATTATACAGCTTTAGAAATTCCACTGCTTCTTCAGGAACTCGTAAGTCTCCGCTTCCGCGTCAAGCACCTCATCCAATGACGGATGGGCGATCTTCTTATGATGTTCCATCGCAGCCTTGATCATATCCGTGATCTCCAGATAGCTGATCTTCTTTCCGAGGAACTTCGCAACCGCAAACTCGTTCGCCGCGTTAAACACTACCGGCACGGAACCTCCAGCTTTTCCGGCATCTCTCGCGAGGGCCAGACCGCGGAAATTCTCGTAATCCGGCTTGTCGAATATGATTTCCTTCATGGACCAGAAGTCGAGACGATCTCCCTTCATTGGTCTGCGCTCCGGGTAATAGAGGGCATACTGGATCGGAAGCTTCATATCCGGCGTTCCAAGCTGCGCCATCACAGCGCCGTCCTCAAACTGTACCATAGAGTGGATCACACTCTTCGGCTGCACGACCACCTGGACATCGTCCATTCCCACATCAAAAAGCCATTTCGCCTCCATGACCTCGAGACCTTTGTTGACCATGGTGGAACTGTCGATGGTGATCTTCGCTCCCATGGACCAGTTCGGATGCTTTAAGGCGTCCTCCACCTGGACATTCTTCATCTGCTCTCTCGTCCATCCGCGGAACGGACCACCGGATGCCGTTAATAGGATCTTTTCAATCTTATTCCCGTGTTCCCCGTTTAAACACTGGAAAATCGCGCTGTGCTCACTGTCCACCGGAAGAAGACGGACCTTTTTCTCCTTCACGAGTGGGATGATGAGATGCCCCGCAGTGACAAGAGTCTCCTTGTTTGCCAGGGCAATGTCCTTTCCTGCCTCAATAGCTGCCATCGTCGGGCGGATGCCGATCATGCCCACCACTGCCGTCACGAGGATCTCATATCCTTCCATGACCGCAATCTCCAAAAGTCCTTCCATGCCGGAGACGATCTTCGTGCCTGTATCTGCCACACGGACAGCCAGCTCTTTTGCCTTCTCCTCGTCCCAGACACCGCAGATCTTCGGGGAGAATTCACGAATCTGGCTTTCCAGTGCATCGATGTTTCTTCCCGCCGCGATTCCCACAACTTCAATATCTCCGTTTGCACGGACTACATCCAAAGTCTGGGTTCCGATGGAACCTGTGGAACCCAGAATAGCAATTCGTTTCATCTCTTTGTCCTTTCCTACCGGATGCCCATAAACATGATGGCGAAATAAATCGCCGGGGCGGTAAAGATCATACTGTCAAACCGGTCTAAGATTCCGCCATGGCCAGGGATCAGATTTCCGTAATCCTTGATGTCATGGTTTCTCTTGATGGCGGAAGCCGCCAGATCTCCCACCATGGAGATTACCGCCGCGATGGCGCAGGCAGCTCCCGAGATCACGCCCGGATTTATCACCTGGATCATATTGTTCTTAAAGAAGGTTCCGTAGAGGAATCCTAAGACTGCCGCGCCCACGACACCTCCGATGGCACCCTCCACGGTCTTTTTCGGGCTCAGCTTCGGGGTCATCTTATGCTTTCCAAAAAGCTTTCCCGCGCAGTAGGCGAAGGTATCACAGCCCCAGGAGCTTAAAAGGATCAGCCATACGAGATATTTTCCGTCCGGCATCTCCCGCACCTGATAGAGGTAGGAGAACATGATCCCCACATAGAAGATTCCAAAGAACGCCACCGTGATCTGCTCCGTCCCGTACTTCGGGAACGTCACCACGTAGATCGTCATTAAGATCATGAGGGAAATGATAGCGAGGAACGTCACGTACTGCTCCCTGTTTCCCATGATCCAGTAATAAGCAACGACAGCCGCATAGCCCACAAACCCCGGTGCCGATCTCTCGATCTTCATGACCCGGTAAAGCTCATAAAGTCCGATCAAGGAGATCGCCATGGAGCCGAAATAAAGGACTGTACTGCCTTCAACAAGCAGAAACGCCGCAATGATCACAAGGACGATTCCGCTGATCAGTCTTGTCGTAAACATAAGATCACCTCTTACTCCGTTTTTACCGCCGTAACTCCTCCGAACCGGCGTTCTCTCTTATTATACTGGCGGATCGCGTTCAATAATTCTTCCTTATTGAAATCCGGCCACAGGCATTCTGTCACGTAGAGTTCTGAGTACGCGAGCTGCCATAACAGGTAGTTAGAGAGGCGAAACTCCCCGCTGGTGCGGATCATGAGATCCGGATCCGGGATTCCTGCCGTGTCCAGGTAGGACGCGAAAACTTCCTCCGTCATATCCTCCGGCGCGATCTTCCCTTCCTCCACATCCGTCATGATCTTTCTCACTGCTCTCGTGATCTCATCGCGGCTTCCGTAGTTTACGGCGATCACAAAGGTCATTCCTGTATTTTTTTTTGTCTTTTCTTCCAGGACATTGATCGCATCTACGATATCCGACGCAAAACGGCCTCTCTCGCCGATCATGCGGACACGGATGTTGTTCTTTTCAGCCATTGCGAGAAGCCTCTTCGCGTAGAAACGGAATAACTGCATCAGCGCACCGACTTCCTCCTCCGGGCGTTTCCAGTTCTCTGTGGAAAATCCGTAAACTGTCAGATACCGGATTCCAAGCCGTGCTGCGTCCTCAACGACCTGCTCCAGTGTCTCACAGCCCTTTTTATGTCCAAGCTGTCTCGGAAGTCCGCGCTTCTTCGCCCATCTTCCATTTCCGTCTAAGATCAGCGCCACGTGGGCGGGAATCTTTAAATTCTCTTCCATGATTGTTCTCCCTTTATCTTTTGGCTCGTTGCCCGCGCAGACTATGAGAAACGTAAGCATTTCTCAAGTTGCCGCGTCTTCTACACTCTGTTCCGGTCGTTGCTGGACAAGCGCCACTGGCGCTTAGCAACGTCAAAACCTCGTGCAAGCACAGGCCTTGACTCGTTGCCCGCGCAAACAAACGGGGACAGGAAAACTTCCCCTGCCCCCTGTCTGTTTTGTGTAGTAGGAAACTCCGATTAAACGGTAAGAATTTCCTTTGTCTTGTTCTCAACGGCCTTGTCGATCTTCTCGATGGACTTGTCGGTAAGCTTCTGGACTTTCTCGGTAAGCTCTTTTAAATCGTCCTCAGAGATCTCATCGTTCTTCTCCATCTTCTTGAACGCTTCATTCGCGTCGCGGCGGATATTGCGGATCGCTACCTTAGCGCCATCGCCTTTTTTCTTAACATCCTTTGCAAGCTCTTTACGTCTCTCCTCGGTGAGCTCCGGGAATACGAGACGGATCACGGAACCGTCGTTGCTCGGGTTGATTCCAAGCTCGGAGGTCTGGATCGCCTTCTCGATCGGGCGGATCAGACTCTTCTCCCACGGCTGGATCAGGATCATTCTTGCCTCCGGAACGGAGATATTTCCGACCTGCTGGATCGGTGTCGGTGTTCCGTAGTAATCCACTTTGATCTTGTCAAGTACATGCGGGTTCGCACGTCCTGCGCGGATGGATGCGTACTCGTTTAAGAGGGCATCGATGGATTTTTCCATTTTCTCTTCATATACTTTTAATTCTTCGCTCATGGTTTCCTCCTGTTATCAGACGGTAACGATCGTACCGTTAATTTTTCCCTGCATGGCGTTCGCGATTCCATCCTTTTCGTTCAAGGAGAATACTGCCATCGGCATTTTGTGTTCCATACACATAATAGAAGCAGTCAGGTCAACGACACCGAGCTGCTTGTCGATCACTTCCCGGATCGAGATCTCGTCATACTTTTTCGCATTCGGATTTACCTTCGGATCACTGTCGTATACGCCGTCGATGGACTTTGCGAGGAGAATGCAGTCCGCATCCATTTCGATCGCCATCAGAGTGATCGTCGTGTCTGTAGAGAAATACGGCTGTCCGATTCCACCGGCAAAAAATACGACCATTCCGTGCTCAAAGTACTTGTTTGCACGGTCCTTGGAGAACAGTTTTGTCATATTTCCGCACTCAAACGGGGTCAGGATCTGCGTCTTCATTCCCGCGGTCCGGAAGATCTCGGATACATAAATACAGTTCATGACAGTCGCAAGCATTCCGATCTGGTCGGCCTTCGGGCGGTCGATGGCATCGCTTGTGCGTCCGCGCCAGAAATTTCCGCCGCCGATCACAACGCCGACCTGTACACCTGCATCAACAGATGCCTTGACCTGTCTTGCAACTTCCTTTACCGTATCTTCGTCAAAGCCAGTCTTTTTCGGACCTGCAAGGGCCTCTCCGCTGAGCTTTAAAAAAACTCTTCTGTTTTTCATTTTCTCTGATCTCCTCGTAATCTTCTGTGACTGTTTCGTTCCAGCCGCCACAGATCTCTTTTTTCCTTTCCACAGGGCAGACCACAACCCCCCTGCAGATTTAGGATAAGTATAACACACTTTTGTCTGTTTGCCAACAGTTTCAGACCGGCAGCACCGCTTATAAATGTTTCCTTGTCCTACTTCTTCTTATCTTCCCGGAAGCTCTTGAGCACCAGTGTCGTCGGATACCGGTATGCGTAGGTGCAGCTCTTCATAAGCTCCGCTTCCTCCGGATTTCTGCACACGCTGAGGATCATATTCTCTTCCTCGGAGGTCAGGTACGCCTCCCCGTTTCCGTCGCGTTCCTTGATATCTTTGTAGATCCGGTATTTCTTATAGTAGTCCGGGCAGGATCCCTGGCGCATCTTAACCGGCTCCGGAACGATATTGACCCGGTACTGATCCGACATTCTGGCCAGAATGTTGTGGATCCTTTCACAGTATTCCCTCGAGACGAGTCTCGGTGAAGGAATACAGATCATATAGTTCATATTTATGCCTTCCTTTGTCGTTTTTGAAAAAACAGATGACAGGCTTCTGCCACATGTCTGCATTAGTATAGCATGAAATCCGCCTCTTGTGAACCACAAAATGCAGGCAGCCGCACCGCCAAGTATTCCATATCGCCTCCGTGCAGAGAAAAAAACACCCGCGGCCGGATCGCTCCATGCCGCGGGCATATAATTCATCGTAACTATTCAGTGCATTCATTCATAGTTACAATTCTACCTATATTAGTGCTTCTTCTCCTCGTCCTTCAACAGGTTCGTCATGCTGTGCATGCTGATGCACAGAGTGGATGTGTTGTGAAGCAGGGCAGATGTCGCCGGGGCAAGCACGCCCATCACGCCTAAGATGATGAGACCAAAGTTGAAGCTGATGACAAAGCGGTAATTTCTGTGAACACGCCGCATCAGCGCATTGCTGATTGCTTTTAAAGTCACAAGCTGGAACATCGCGTCCTCAGAGATTGTGATGTCCGCGATCTCTCTTGCGATCTCAGCGCCCTCGCTGATCGCGATGCCGACGTTTGCCGCGGAGAGTGCCGGAGAATCGTTGATTCCGTCTCCCACCATGATAACCTTATGGCCTGCGTTCTTCTCTGCTTCAACGAAGTTCGCCTTATCCTCCGGAAGGACCTCGGAGTGATGCTCGTCCACGCCGACTCTTGCGGCGATGGCGCGGGCCGTTCTCTCGCTGTCTCCTGTCATCATGACGATCTTCTTGATACCAAGCTTCCTGAGCTCCTTCATAACTTCCGGAGCTTCCGGACGGAGCGGATCCTCGATGCAGATCACAGCCGCCAGTCTTCCCGCGATCGCGAGATACAGGTGGGAGTACTCTGCCGGAAGGGCTTCAAATTTCTCTTCTTCGCCCTCCGGGACTACACACTGCTCGTCCTCGAATACAAAGTGGTAGCTACCGATCACGACTTTGTCCTCGCCGATATGGGATGCAATTCCGTGTGCAACGATATAGTCAACCTTAGAGTGCATCTCCTCGTGGACAAGTCCGCGCTCTCTGGAGGCCGCAACAACCGCGTTCGCCATGGAGTGCGGGAAGTGCTCCTCTAAGCAGGCAGCGATCCTTAACATCTCAGCCTGGTCGCGTCCCTCGAAGGTCACAACGTCTGCAACCACCGGCTGTGCCTTTGTGAGGGTGCCTGTCTTATCGAATACGATGGTGTCCGCCTCAGCGACTGCTTCCATGAAGGAGCCGCCTTTGACAGTCATCTTGTAACTGCTTGCCTCTCTCATAGCAGAGAGTACGGAAAGCGGCATTGCGAGCTTCAACGCACAGGAGAAGTCAACCATAAGGATCGAGATCGCCTTTGTCACATTTCTTGTGAGAAGGTAAGTAACAATGGTTCCGCCGAGACTCCACGGAACGAGAGCGTCCGCAAGTCCGGATGCCTTTGTCTCTAAGGAAGACTTTAACTTCTCGGACTCCTCGATCATCTTCACAATGCGCTCGAATCTTGTGGATCCAGCTGCTTTCTTGACGCGGACGATGAGGTTTCCTTCCTCGACCGCGGTTCCGGCATAGACGTACATGCCGTTCTCCTTGCGGACCGGCTCAGACTCACCGGTCATTGATGCCTGGTTTACCATCGCCTCGCCGGAATCTACAATGCCGTCAAGCGGGATCACGCTGCCGACGCGGACGGAGACGAGATCTCCTTCCTTAATATCAGAGATCGGGACAAGGACTTCCCCGTCCTCTGTCTTCTGCCATACTCTCTCGATATTTAAGGACATGCTGCCCGCAAGATCGCTGACAGACTTCTTGTGGGTCCAGTCTTCCAGAAGCTCACCGATTCCGAGAAGGAACATAACGGATCCTGCTGTGTTGAAGTCGCACCGCAGCATGGACACCGTGATCGCCGTCGCATCGAGGACCTCGACCTCAAGCTTTCTTCCCGCAAGCTTTCTGATGCCTTTAATAACGAACGGAACAGACTGGATCGCTGTCCATACCGCACGGACCGGAGCCGGAAGGAAGATCTTTGTAAGGCATCTTGTAAGACACTTTGTCACGAGCTTTTCCTGGAACTCCTGATTTAACTCTCTCGTGCTTGTCACAGGCACGATCTCGTTTAACTCTTCATCGTCAAAGGAGAACCTTAAGATCTCAGCAATGAGATCTTCCTTTGAGCCTGTGTACGTGATCGCCGCATCTCCGATTCTCTCATATACCTTTGCTGCCGTTACCTGCGGAAGGGATGCGAGATAAAAGGAAAAGAGGTCCGCCTGTCTGACTGACAGGCGGCCTCTGGTGAGATGGATTCGGATACGGCCCTTGATATCATGTTTTACCGTAAATCTGATTCCTGATTTCATAATGATTATTCAGCGTCCTCTGCTTTTTCTGTTGTCTCTGTGAAGTCTTCTGCTGCTTCCTCTTCCTCACCGAATGCTTCTTCAGCACGTGCTCTGTTGATCTCCTTAGCCTCTGCAAGAACATCCTCAGCGTTTGCCTGGATGTTGGAAGCTGTTGTCATAACGCACTCTTTTGCGCGGAGACCTGCTGCGAGGCAGTTGATGTATAACTTCTTAGCGTCCTGGCTTCCGAGAACCTTGACACCAGCTGTCCCGAAAAGAACACCGCCTGCGAATACTGCAACATTTTTTAATTTCAAGCATTTCTTAACATCGAACATTTTAAATTCCTCCTGTAAGTAAAAAATATAATTTAATAGTAAATGATCTGTCCTGTTTAAAGCCTGCTGACCTGGCTTTTAGCTGCCGGATCACTTATGCTTATATCCGGTATACATCACCATAGCAAAGCAGAAAACAGTTGCCCACGCCCAGAATTTATGGTGTTTCATCGGTTTTCACTCCCTTGCGTTTTACTTGGCAGAACGTCGAAAACCGGAAGGCTTTCAAGCATTTTCCACATGGTAACTCTTCGCCCCCAAGTTAGTCAATCATAATATTTTATGTTGAAAAATTTTGTCATTTTCTGATAATTTACAGTCATTCCTAACTCTATGACCTGCTGTTTTCTCCGCGTTTATGACGCACTGAAGGAACAGCATTTTTCTTTCTCTTTTTCGGTCTGTCTGAGACCGTTCTTTCCGTGGAACTCCGGGGCGATAACCTCGTTTTCCCCGTCTGCGCGCACTCCTGTTTCATCCGTAAATACATACTGGTAAACGCGCTTTAAGACGCCCATCTCCTCCAGCATGCGGATCGTGCGGTAGACTGTGGAAAGGCCCACGGTGGAATCTCTCTGTACCGCCTCATAGTAGACTTCCTTGCAGTCGGTCCAGTTCTGTTCTAAGATCACATCAAGGATGACCATTCTCTGCTTTGTAATACGCTTCCCAAGTCTCTGGAACTCATTAACGATGTCTTTCTTCTGCCACATCCGGCATCCCTCTCATTCCTAAAAAGTGTGTTCCTGCCCTGCAGAGAGCCAGGCATTTGGAGTTTCAACCGAAACCGTTTTTTCGTTTACGCCCGCTTCCACTCGATATTGCGGAGCACATAGCCGGCCTTGCTCACGATGTCACGGATCTCACGGTCTGTCAGTTTTGTCTTCATGCGGACATCGGCTTCCTTCTTCTCGAGGTTTACCTCAGCCCAGTTGCCATCCTTCTCATTGAACGCATTCTCCACATGGAGCTTGCAGTGTTTGCATTTCATGCCGTCCACTCCGATGACTGCGTAGTACGGATAGTCTGAAGCATTTTTATCCTGCACTTTGATCTTCTTTTCTACATCTTTCGTTCCGCAGCAGCCATAGGTGAACTGGCGGATCGAACCTTTCACCGCGAAGATCGCGACTACGATCAATGCGACGATAATAATACCATTTATCATGACGGATCACGCCTCCTCTTAATTTTCAGAAACTACAGTTTTTCATTCCCCATGGGGTATCTTCTTTCACCTGTTAGTTTCTACTAACAAAGATTAGCACCAACTAACCATCTTGTCAATCCTCTTTGTCACTTTTTTGACATTTTATTTCAATACAAAAAATACTCTCATCCCTGACAGTGCCGTTCTTCTCATACTGGCTCTTCGCCTGCTCTCCGGAGACAGGCATCTGCAGTTGTTCCTGCTGCCCTCTTCTCTTTTTATTTTGCATAAAGTTTTACTTTAGCGGAACTTTCAAAAATGAATGTGCCTTGGCACATTCCCGCGCGAGCTATTACGCAAAACAGGCAGCCTGTCTCCAGGCTGCCCATCTCTATATAATATTCATTTACGGTGCGATCGAAAACATCTCATTCACGGTCTTCGAATCCAGGCTGTGGTTGTATACAAGATTCTCATACTCCACCAGCTGTTCCTTCCAATCGTAGTCCCCGCTCTCCGCGTCCTCCCAGCTGTGGTAGGTTCCGTCGGATTCCCAGATTCCAAGGTGATGGATGATCGGAAGCTTTTCGGAAAGCTGTAAGAGAAATTCGTTGTACGGGGTGAGTGACAGGTTCGCGCGCTTTAATACATAGGAGGAAAGGTAAATTGCACCTAACCGTCCCATGTCCTCCGAAGGCTGGTCGTAGTTGGTCCAGATCACAAACGGGGTCTCGTACCAGACCATTTTCTGCTCATTCGGAACCTTCGCACTCTCCACGCCCATAGCCTCATCGAAGAACTCGTCCTCGATTCCCGGCTGATGGTCGCCGAACATGACGATCATCGTCGGCTGGTCGCACTGGGAGAAATAATTTACAAGCCACTCAAAAGCTTCATCAGATTTCTTCACGAGGGACAGATACATGTCTGCCTCCGGATACTTTCCTTCCATGTCCCCGGTGAGCCATACTTCCTGGTCAAAATTCGCGTATGGGATCGTATAGCCGCCGTGGTTCTGCATGGTCACATTAAAGAGGAACAGCTTGTCATCCGGATTTGCCTTCTGCTCGATATACTCGGTGATGACCTTAAAATCGCTCAGGTCACTGATATAATTTCGAAGTTCATCCCGGCTTTCGTAGGCGCTGATATCCATGAAATCGCTGAAGCCCATGTTGTTGTAGCAGATGCGGCGGTTCCAGTTCTCAGCCGGGTACGGGTGCATGGCAACCGGTGTGTATCCCTGATCCCTCACCGTGCTGACCATGGAGCGGACGCCCGGATTTACATAGAACTGATAAGCCACACTTCCTCTCGGCATCAGATACATAGAGTCACCGATCAGAAATTCAAACTCAGAGTTGCTGGTCATGGCGCCAAATACCGGCATGCAGAGCTTTCCTTTTACGGTGTTCTCCGTCAGGCTGTGGAGAAACGGGAGATAATCGATATTTGTCGTAAAATCTCCGTCCACCGCCAGATCGGAAAGACTCTCGTTCATGATACAGATAATATTCGTCGGCTGGACCGCGTCCCCGGACGCCACCACTGCAGCAGTCTCCCCATTCCGCTCCTTCTCACTGTCCACATATTTGTCGCAGATTTCCTGGATCTTCGCCTGGGAGTAACCTCCCGGCGCTTTCTTTACCAGATATTTGATCGAGATTGCGGAGGACAGGATATAGCCATTCTCTGCGTAGGAGGTCGTCGGATCCCAAAGGTTTACCTCCAGAGACAGGCCTGAGATCATAAAGTTATAAAAGCAGGCGATAAACGCAGCAACCGCACCAGCAGAAACGCTGAATACCACTGCTCTTTTCTTTTTTCCTTTTACCCGCACAAACACAAACTGCGCCAGCGCGTTCCATATGATCAGGAGAACACCGCAGATGATCATCATAAATGTCGGGGTGTAATCGTAGCTTCCTGCAACCGTCATCGCGGTCTTCACCGCCAGAACATCGCCCATCATGATCGGACGGCTTCTGAAGGAAACGACAAACGCCTCCGCCAGGGAGATCGCATAGAGGATCACAGAAGAGACCGGAACGGAAATCCGGGTGCTGCCGGAGATTCCGAATACCAGAAGGTACAGCGCGAACATCCATACAATGTTGAGCACCGCGTTCTTCGGAAGTACCATCACAAAGTTTCCGGTCACGAACTCGAACATGACATAGGAGAACACCGGCGATAATAAAAATAATGCGATAGCGCCTGCATGTTTCAGTCTGTGGTCTTCCCTCTCTTCATACTCCCCTGTTCTTTCTTCAAACTTTTCGTCCATATACGTTTATTTCACTTTCTAAATCTGTCTGTCAGAAACTTGTTCAGCAAAATCTCATCCGCAGGGCTTGCCACCGGCAGCTGCTTCCGGATCCATAGCAATTTAAAAGAACTGCTGTCGATAGTTTTCCAAGTGCATAGCCGCCCAAACGTGTGCCTGCTGGACTTTTATCTTCTATTACATTAATTTCTATGGGAATTCTCTCCCTCACGGATCGCCCAGCGCATCTTCGTGGATCTCGCCCTCGGATTTCTCTGACATTCCTCCGCGGACGGGCGGATCACATCGTTTGCCACGTCACTGTAAAGTCCATCTTTTTTGCCTTCTTTGAAGTAATACTTTACGAGACGGTCCTCGCCGGAATGGAACGTCAGGATCGCCGCTCTTCCGCCCGGTGCCAGGATACCCGGAAGCTTTGTAAGGAAACTTTCCAAAACCTCAAATTCCTGGTTTACATCGATCCGGAGTGCCTGGAAACATCTCTGGCAGGACTTCTTCACCGCTTCCTTCCGCTCTTTTTCCGGAATGAAGGAAAGTGTTGTCTCAATGACTTCCTTAAGTCCTGTCGTCGTCTCAATATACTGGCGCTTTCTATTTCTCTTCGCAATTTCCCTCGCGATCTCCTCCGCATACGGCTCGTCGGAATTTTCCACAAACATTCCGGCGATTTCTTCCATATCCATCTGCTTTAACCGCTCCGCCGCGGAGATCCCCTTTTCCGGATTCAGTCTCAGGTCTAACGGACCGTCCGCCTTGTAGGTAAATCCGCGTTCCGGGTTATCGATCTGCATGGAGGACACACCGAGATCCGCCAGAACGAAATCAAAAAGTCCGGTCTCCGGGACAAGCTTATCGATATCCGCGAAGTTCATCTGCTTCACCGTAAGGATGTCCTCGTCAAATCCGCGCTCCTTTAACCGTGCCTTCGTCTTCACGATCTCGATGGGATCCACGTCAAGGCCGTACATGTGTCCCTGTCCCTCGAGTTTCTTCAACATCTCCGTTGTGTGCCCGCCGTAACCCAATGTAGCGTCAAGCCCCTGCATTCCCGGCCTGATATCCAGGAAATCCAGGATCTCGTTCACACAGATCGAGATGTGCATGCCTGCCGGAGTGCTGCCTTTTTTGATGACCTTCTCGACCGTGTCAGCATATTTCTCCGGATTCTGTTCTTTATACTTTTCCTCAAACCGTTTCGGATGTGTCCCGCTGTAACGGACACGCCGCTTGTGTACCGGTGCTCCCTGTACCTCTTTTTCTTCCATGTCAAAACCTCGTATTTATCGCTGTTTTTCTACACATACCGGTTTATCTTAACATATTCTTCATATAAATGTAAAGTATCTTTTCGTTGACAGAAATTATGGCTCTTCCGGAGTGCTGCCGTTCACGCCCAGCCAGATAGCCACCGGTTTTTCCAGTACTTCACACTCCTAATCACTCAATCGTCAAAATCCTGTCATATTTGTTCGAGATGCGCATATATTTCAAATTTGTCATCTTTTTTCTAAATATTCTGCCTTTTACTTGTTTTTGCATCATAAAACTGATATAATGATTTTATTGTAACTGCTCCGTGTTTCCGTGTCTTCGATCAGCGAAAAAACTCAAAACGCTGGTCTGACGGACAGTTATCATATAATTACAATACCTGGAGGGATGCTACATGAAAGGCAACATTATCGTTGGACAGTCCGGTGGCCCGACTGCCGCTATCAATTCCAGTCTCGCGGGCGTTTACCGCACCGCTATCGACCGCGGAGCAAAAAAAGTATACGGCATGCGTCACGGCATTCAGGGTCTCTTAAACGAAGATTATATCGATCTTTCCGAACATATCCAGACGGATCTGGACGTAGAACTTTTAAAACGCACACCTGCTGCCTATCTCGGATCATGCCGCTATAAGCTCCCGGAGATCCATGAGGACATCGCTACATACGATAAAATCTTTTCTATTCTCGATAAGCTTGAGATCGAGTGCTTTATCTATATCGGCGGAAACGATTCCATGGATACAATCAAAAAGCTGTCCGACTACGCGATCTTAAGGGGTCATCCAACCAAATTTTTAGGCGTTCCGAAGACTATCGACAACGATCTCGCCCTGACCGACCACACACCGGGATACGGCAGCGCGGCGAAATACATCGGAACATCAGTGAAAGAGATCATCCAGGACAGCCAGGCGCTGATCTACGATAAGGGTCTTGTCACCATCGTCGAGATCATGGGACGAAACGCCGGATGGCTCGTTGGTGCCGCGGCGCTCTCAAAAGGCGAGGACTGCGATGGACCGGACCTGATCTACGTTCCGGAACTTCCCTTCGATATCGACAATTTCCTTGTCCGCATTAAGGAACTCCTGGCAGAAAAGACTTTCGTTGTGGTCGCCGTCTCCGAAGGCATCCGACTGGCGGACGGACGTTATGTGTGCGAGCTCACCGACGGTGTGGATTTCGTTGACGCCTTCGGCCACAAGCAGCTCACAGGCACCGCGAACTATCTTGCCCGCCGTCTGGCTCAGGAGATTGGCTGCAAGACGAGAACCATAGAGCTTAGCTCCATGCAGAGAGCGGCCTCCCATCTGGCATCCCGAATCGACATTCTGGAAGCTTTCCAGGTCGGCGGTGCCGCCGTGAAGGCAGCCGACGAGGGCGATACCGGTGAGATGGTCATCATCAAACGTCTCTCCGATGACCCGTACCAGTCCACCACAGACCTTAGAAATGTCCACAAGGTCTCCAATGTGGAAAAAGTGGTCCCGAGGGAATGGATCACCGAGGACGGTACCTACGTCACCGACGAGTTTATCAGCTATGTCCGCCCGCTGATCCAGGGTGACGTGTCACCAGTTATGGTGGACGGAATTCCGCGATATCTGTATCATAAGAAGAAATAATGGCAGAAACCTTTTTCCCTGCCGCGGCGGGCCGCAACGGCAGCAGCTTTTTATAACCGCATAAGTTTCCTTTAAGGATTTCTAATGAGCTTAAAAGACCTCCTACAGGAATACAGAACCATAAACTTAGATTCTGTCTCCTGGGAGGTCTTTCTTTATTCATCTTTATTCATTCCTGCTGCCATCATTCATGGTTTCCAAGCTTTCCAATGATTCCGACAGGCACTTTCTGACATTTTTACGCGTCAGATCTTGAAAACGCATTCTTCATGGAATTGCTGAGCTCAAAGAGCACATGATCCAGGGTATTTCCTGTCTCCTCTTTCAACATCTTCGCGATCTCGCGGTTCGCTTCTTCTAAAAGTCTTCTGCTCTCCGCCGGATCCGTAACCTTCGCCGCCTCTTTATCATACTTGTTGAGCAGCGCATGCCCCTTCGCCTCCACAGCGTTCTGGTAGCGCTCGATGTGGATCGCGGATTTTGCGAAGGACGCGTCCGCCATAGCCGCGATCATTCTCGCGGACCAGTAGAAGTTCTCTGTAGAGACTTCCTTCGTGGTGTTCGCAAGGTACTCCGGTGTCTCGTCCACAGCCGCGTAGAACGGAACCAGGGTGTTGAACGCGTTTGACGCGAAAGCCAGCCACTGGACCGCCTGACAGTTTGCCGGGGCACCCGGGCGCATCTGGATCAGAGCAAGGAAATCATTGCGGTTGATGCCGATAGCGCGGTATTTGCCCTTCTGGAGCCCGTCACCGCTCCTTGCGTACGGATCGTAAGGGGTTCCCTGGAAATGGGAGGAAAGAGCATACTTGACATCCTCCACCGTGATCTTCTTCTCCGGAACCATGCTCCACGGGATATCGTCGGATTCCGGTCTGTAGTCCGCGTCCGGTCCGTCCCACTTCTTTGTCTTCGGATTAAAGTAGCGCTCCATGAACCATGCTCTTGGTGTATTGTAGATATGGTCGGAATCGCTGTGGCTTCCAAATGCCGCGCGGGCATCAAAATTGCTTCCATTTCCTCCGTTTAAGGAGAGGTCCAGGTGGTTCTCAGCGATAAACTCTCTTAAGTCGGAAGAACACATATGTTCATTCTGCTCGGAGAACGCGTCGTTTAAGTCAAAATCATCGATACCGAACTGGTTCGGCATCACCACGTAACGGTCATCCGGAACACGCTTTGCGATCCAGTGATGTCCGCCGATGGTCTCAAGCCACCAGATCTCGTTGACGTCCTGGAACGCGATACCGTTCATCTCGTAAGTCCCGTACTTCTCCAAAAGACTTCCGAGGCGGATCACACCTTCTCTCGCGCTGCTGATATACGGAAGCGTGATGTACACAAGGTCTTCCTCACCGATTCCACCGACGATCTCCTCTTTTCCGTCCTCCGCCGGCTGTAACTTTACAAGCGGGTCTGCTCCGAGAACACGAGCGTTGGATGTGATCGTTTCCGTAGCTGTCATGCCGACATTCTTTTCATTAACGCCGCTGGCCGCCCAGATTCCCTTTCCCTTAATGGCGTTCGGAACTGCCGTAAACTTCATCGGATCTCCCGGAAGATCGATCTCAGCATGAGAGAGAACAGACTTATAAACCTTCAGCTGCTCCTCCGGGTGGATCACCACAAATTTTTTCGCCGTAAAGTGTCCGGAACCGGAATCATCATTTCTCGCGATCATCGTTGAACCGTCATAAGACGCGTTTTTTCCTACAAGAATCGTTGTGCATGCCATGTCAAATACCCTCCAAAACTATAATATGCGGCCGTCACTGTCCGCCAGCCGCGGATACGTCCAGTTTAGTACGCTTCGGAGTTTCTGTCAACTAACTGAGGTACCGCGGCAAAGCAGCACCTCACACAGAACCTCCTGTCAACAGTCTCTTTCAGGTTCATGGTAATCGGCAGCTTCTTCCGAATGCACAGCAGCGCAGAACGCCCCAGGGGAATTTTCTCTCCCTGGGGCATTCTCTTATTTCTTCCAAATATTCAATTACTTAAAGTACTTCACACCACTCTCAAACAGCTTCAGATCCTGCTCGCCTGTGATGTTCTTTGCAACATAGTCGCCGCGTCTCTCAGCATGGCCCATCTTACCGTAGACACGTCCATCCGGGCTTGTGATACCTTCGATCGCCATGAAGGAGCCGTTCGGGTTCCAGTATTCGTCCATGGTCGGAACACCGTTAAGGTCAACGTACTGGGTCGCAACCTGTCCGTTTGCGAAGAGCTTGTCGATCCACTCCTTCGGAGCCACGAAACGTCCCTCGCCGTGGGATACCGGGTTCGTGTAAATACTACCGAGCTCTGCGCCTGCAAGCCACGGGGACTTGTTGGAAACAACCTTTAAGTTAACCATCTTGGAAACGTGGCGTCCGATGGTGTTGTAGGTTAAGGTCGGGGAATCCGGCTTCTGCTCTACGATCTTTCCTTCCGGCACAAGACCAAGCTTGATGAGAGCCTGGAAACCGTTACAGATACCGAGCATTAATCCGTCACGCTCATTTAAGAGCTTCATGATCTCGTCCTTTAATACCTCGTTGCGGAACGCGGTAGCGAAGAACTTCGCGGAACCTTCCGGCTCATCGCCTGCGGAGAAGCCGCCCGGGAACATGACGATCTGGGACTGCTCGATGCTCTTTCTGTAGACTTCTACGGAATCGCGGATGTCCTCGGCGCTCATGTTCTTGAATACCTTTGTGATGACCTTTGCACCCGCACGTTCAAATGCCTTTGTGCTGTCGTACTCGCAGTTTGTTCCCGGGAATACCGGAATAAATACAGTCGGAGTACCGATCTTATGATTGCAGATCACAACGTTCTCTGCCTTAAATACTTCGTTCTTAACTTCTTCTTTCCTGACATCGCTCTCTGTCGGGAATACATCCTCGAGAGCCGCGTCCCATGTCTTTAATGCCTCATCGAGAGTGATGGAGACATTGCCGTACTCAAAGACCGCCTTGTCGGTAACCTCACCGATGACACGGTAGCTCATCTGAAGCTCGCCGACCTTATCAGCCGGAACCTCGCAGACGATATTGCCCCATGCCGGTGCAAAGAAGTCTCTCGGATCCACGTCATGCTCGATCTTGACACCGAGGTGGTTTCCGAAGGCCATCTTGCTGACTGCCTCTGCGATTCCGTTTGCCTCTGCGGCGTACGCGGAGATCACGCGGCCTGCCTTGATGTCCTCATGGAGTTTATCATATCCAGCCATGATCTGGGCATAATCCGGAAGATCATAGGAATCTTTTTTAATTTCAAATACAACGATCTTATTTCCGGCCTTCTTGAATTCCGGGGAGATCATGTTCTTCGCGCTTGCAACGTCAACCGCGAAGGAAACCAGAGTCGGCGGAACGTCGATCTCTTTTCCGCTCTCCTCATCGAAGGTACCAGACATGCTGTCCTTGCCGCCGATGGACGGAAGTCCGAAGCCCAGCTGCGCGTTGTAGGCACCGAGGAGTGCTGCGAACGGCTGGCTCCATCTTGTCGGCTCGCTGCTCATTCTGCGGAAGTACTCCTGGAATGTGAAACGGATCTTCCTGTAGTCGCCGCCTGCTGCTGCGATCTTAGCGACAGATGTGAGGACTGCGTAGATCGCGCCGTGATACGGGCTCCAGCTGGAAAGATACGGATCAAAGCCGTAGCTCATCATGGTCACAGCATCGCACTTTCCTTCGAGAACCGGAAGCTTTGCAACCATGGTCTGGATCTCAGTCTGCTGATATTTTCCACCGTACGGCATCATAACGGTAGACGCGCCGATGGAGGAGTCGAACATCTCCACGAGACCTTTCTGGGAGCAGACATTTAAGGAACCGAGCATCTTCAGCCATTTTTCCTTAACGTCTCCTACTTCTTTCTTTTCAAACGGTGTTCCCTCATGGTTCGGAACCTCCAGGGTAACGTCTGTCTCCTGATGAGCGCCGTTTGTGTCGAGGAATGCACGGCTTAAGTCAACGATGGTCTTTCCCCGCCATGTGAGGACGAGTCTCGGGCTCTCTGTGACTGTTGCGACTGTGACAGCCTCAAGGTTCTCCTCTTTGGCGTATCCTAAGAATGTGTCAACATCTTTCGGATCAACGACAACTGCCATTCTCTCCTGGGACTCAGAGATCGCAAGCTCTGTTCCGTCAAGACCTGCGTACTTTTTCGGTACTTTATCGAGATCAATCAGAAGTCCGTCAGCGAGCTCACCGATCGCTACGGAAACTCCGCCTGCGCCAAAGTCGTTGCACTTTTTGATCAGTTTGGAAACTTCCGGACGGCGGAACATTCTCTGGATCTTTCTCTCGGTCGGGGCGTTACCTTTCTGGACCTCAGCGCCGCAGACCTCGATGGATGCCTCTGTGTGTACCTTGGAGGAACCTGTCGCACCGCCGATTCCGTCACGGCCGGTACGTCCACCGAGAAGGATGATCACATCACCCGGATCGGATGTCTCACGGATCACGTTCTTTCTCGGAGCTGCCGCCATAACGGCACCGATCTCCATTCTCTTCGCAACATAGCCCGGATGGTAGAGTTCTTTTACATAACCGGTCGCAAGACCGATCTGGTTTCCGTAGGAGCTGTATCCATGGGCAGCCTCTGTAACGATCTTTCTCTGCGGAAGCTTGCCCTTTAATGTCTGATTTAACGGCTTTGTCGGGTCAGCGGCACCTGTGATGCGCATTGCCTGGTATACATAGGTACGTCCGGAAAGCGGGTCACGGATCGCGCCGCCAAGACAGGTTGCTGCGCCGCCGAAGGGTTCGATCTCTGTCGGGTGGTTATGGGTCTCGTTCTTGAAGTTTACGAGCCACTCCTCGGTCTTTCCGTCGATCTCCACCGGAACGACGATGGAGCAGGCGTTGATCTCGTCGGATACCTCAAGATCCTCTAACTTGCCCTCTTTGCGGAGTTTCTTCATACCCATGATCGCAAGGTCCATGAGACATACGAACTTGTCGTCGCGTCCTTTGTAGATCTCCTTGTGGTCAGCAAGGTACTGGTTGTAGGTATCCTCGATCGGTTTCTTGTAGTCGCCCTCTGTGAATGTCACATTCTTGAGTTCTGTGGAGAATGTGGTGTGGCGGCAGTGATCGGACCAGTATGTATCAAGCACGCGGATCTCTGTCACAGACGGATCTCTGTGCTCTTCGTTCTTATAATAGTTCTGGATGTGAAGGAAGTCTTTGAAGGTCATTGCGAGGTTTAAGGAACTGTAGAGTTTCTTTAATGCAGCCTCGTCCATGTCCTTGAAGCCGTCGAAGACCGCAACGTCCTCCGGCACATCAAATACAGTCACAAGTGTCTCCGGGATCTCCTCGGATGCCTCTCTGGAGTCCACCGGGTTGATACAGAAGGACTTGATCGCTGCGGTCTCCTCTGCGGAAAGCTTTCCGGAGATCACGTAGGTCATTGCGGAGCGGATCACCGGCTCCTCGTTCTCGTTTAATAGCTTTACACACTGCTCTGCGGAATCGGCTCTCTGGTCAAACTGTCCCGGCAGATACTCAACGGAGAATACCACATCATCCGCACTGTGCGGGAATGTCTCCTCAAACACATCGTCTACCGGCGGCTCGGAAAAAATCGTTCCGAGTGCCTCTTTATATACGTCCTCAGAAATATTTTCGATATCGTAGCGGACTAACACACGGACGCCCGTTACCCCTGTAATGTCAAGATAGCTCTCGATCTCCTCGCGAAGCTCTCTCGCCTTGATTGCATATTCCGGTTTCTTCTCAACAAATACGCGCTTTACGCTCATAGTCTCTCCTCCTGGAAAACGGCTTTGTCAGATGGTTTTCATTTTGCCTTAATCATAGCACAGGTCAGTGTGATTAGTAAAGTTAATATATTTAATTATTTTTATTATTTATACTTATATGTTGATTTTAACTCTGTAAGCTCTGGTTGATCTTGCTCATGCTCAGCGCGTCCATGGTCACCTTCATGATCTCCCGGACCTCGTCCTCGGTCATCTTCATGCGCTCCGCAAGCTCGGAAAGCTTTGCCTCGCGTCCAAGCTCCTCCGCCATGGATTTCGATACCTCCTGAAGCACATTGACGCGGGCTAACATCTCCTCCTCGATATCCGCTTCCTTCTTCTGATCGTTGATGATCTCCTCCATACGGACACGGATCCGGCTCTCCAGAAGTTTTTCAAAACTACCCTCGAACCCTTCATCTGCCAGCATCATGAGCTCCAGACTGGCTTCCTGGATCAGGTCCGCCATCGGAACACCTTTGTTGATGTAATCCTGAACGAAGAACAGAGCGTTCTTTAAGTTGCCCTCGATGAGGCGCTCTCTCGCCGCCTTGTTTCCGTTCCGGATCTCGCCGAGAAGCTTCGCGTTCTCCGCCTCGCTGCATGGCGGGATCGCCGCGATCTCCTCCATATATACGCGGTAGATGTCCTCCGCGCTTAAATCCTCCTCGGAGTTGTTGAACTCGTCGTCAACCTTCGCGTTCTCTATTTCGTTCTCATATCTCATTTTTTCTGCCATAGCCTCTATAAACCTCTCTGATTTTTCTTGATTACTGCTTCAGCTTTCACAGTTATTCTCTCTTCGCAAAGCTTTTTTTCTTCTCCTTTGCACCTGTTTTTCTTATTTTTCGCACGACGGATTTCTTCTTCCGGCCCCGCCGCCTTTCCGTAATCATACCATATTTTCCACCCGGCTTCCAGACAAAACCACACTTTCTCGTTTTTTCCTCTTTTCAAATCCCGGTTCCTGTGATAAAATAGCCTTGTTTCATTAGGAGGACTAATAATGGATATTAACTATGAATTATATAAAGTATTTTATTTCGTTGCAAAAACTCTGAGCTTTTCCGAGGCATCGAAATGCCTCTATATTTCCCAGTCAGCCGTCAGCCAGTCTGTGAAGGTTCTGGAAAAAAAGCTGGGCCAGACGCTCTTTATCCGAAGCACGAAGCGGGTCCAGCTCACCCCGGAAGGCGAGATCTTATTTAAACACATCGAACCTGCAATGAACCTGATCCATAAAGGCGAGACCCAGCTCTTAGAGGCCAACACCCTGAACGGCGGCCAGCTCAGGATCGCCGCCAGCGACACGATCTGCCGCTATTTCCTTGTCCCATATTTAAATAAGTTCCATAAACTCTACCCGAACGTTCATATTAAAGTAACGAACTCCACCTCGATCGACTGTGCCCGCATTTTAGAGAATGGACAGGTGGACTTCATTATCACCAACTATCCAAATTCCGGTCTCTTAAACACCCACAGTGTCCGGGCGATCCGGGAATTCCGCGATGTCTTCGTTGCGAGTGCTGACCATTTTCCGTTGCGGGACAAGACCTTCACCCTCGCCGAGCTTCTCGATTACCCGATCATGATGCTGGACCGCAAGAGCACCACAAGTGAGTTCTTACACTCCATGTTCCAGAAGTCCCATCTCGATCTGGTCCCGGAGATCGAGCTCAGCAGCAACGACCTTCTGATCGACCTGGCCCGCATCGGCCTCGGAATCGCCTTCGTGCCGGATTTCTGTATCCCCAAGGACGAAAAGCAGCTCTTTATCTTAAAACTCTCCGAGACACTTCCCGTCCGCCAGCTTGTTGTGGTCCATAACGAAAACCTTCCGGTCTCCCAGGCCGCGAAGCAGTTCATGGATATGTTGTAAGACCTGCAGCAGCCCTTCACCAGGCCTGCATATTTCCTGCGCCGTCCCGGCAAACGACTGCCCGGATATCCATCTACCTGCCCCGTGACTCCCAGAAATCCGAAAGGCACTGACCAACGTTCTTTCTGTTTACCATCTGGAAATGCTCCCATTCTCTTGGGAACAGTTCCAGATATTCTTTTTTCAGGAACCTGTCATCGAGAAGCAATATGATCCCTTCGTCCTCCGTTGTCCGGATCACACGGCCCGCCGCCTGCAGGACCTTGTTCATTCCCGGATACTGGTAGGCAAAATCGAATCCCTCCTCTTCTTTTTCCTCAAAATATCCCCTGAGAACCTCCTGTTCCACGCAGACCATCGGGAGTCCCGTTCCGACGATCACGGCACCGATGAGCCGCTCTTTCTTCAGGTCGATCCCCTCCGAGAACACACCTCCCATGACGCAGAATGCCGCAAGGGAGTGATCTCTGGGCTTTTCAAATTCTTCTAAGAATTCCTGGCGTTCCTGTTCCTTCATGCCCTGTCCCTGGACCAGGAGATCCGCTGGGAAGTCCATGTCCTCCACGGCATATTCCACCTGTTCCATATACTGGTAGGACGGGAAGAATATCATGTAGTTGCCGCTCTTAGAGAGGACCACCTCCCTGATATACTCCGCCACCTTCCGGTATTCGCTCTCGCTGCGCCTGGAGTAGCGGCTGCTGACGTCCGTCGCAACCATGAGAAGACGTTTTTCTTCCTCGAAGGGCGAGTTCGCATAGATCGCGTAGTCGTCCTCGTTTCCGGAGAGCAGTGTCTTGTAATACCGGATCGGCAGCATGGTTGCCGAAAACAGGATCGTGCTGTTTCCCTGGGACATGCAGAGGGAGAGGTTCGCCGACGGGTCCACGCAGAAGAGCCTTACTTTAAAGGAAGTGACTCCCACGTTCTCCGCGTAGATCCGGTAATGGTCATCCAAAAGCTCGTACACGTTTAAGAAATCCCTGAGACCAAAGTAAAAGTCCAGAACTGTATCCCTGCCCTCAAACTCCGGAAAATCTTCCAAGAATGTCTCCATATCGGAGAACACCGCCATCGCAGCTGCCGCTAGGGATGTCACATCGGAGAGCAGCTGCCATGTCTCGCACTCCCGCTTCATTCCCAGCATCACCTGGCTGCATTTTTCCAGATTTTTCTCCAGTCGGGGCGCTTTCTGCTTTACGAGGCGCTTTACGGTGAGGAGATCTTCTTTTTTTAATTCGGCGCTGTACATCTCCCTCGCGCGGGAGACCAGATTGTGGGCCTCATCCACGAGGAACAGATAATCACCTTTCTGTCCGTCCGCGAAGTAGCGTTTCAAGCGCACATTCGGGTCAAACACATAGTTGTAATCGCAGATGATCCCGTCGGTCCAGCTGGAGATGTCCAGACAGTATTCAAATGGGCATACCCGGTACTTTTCCGCGTACTGCAGGATCTTCTCTCTTGTCATCTCCTGTTCCAGGTGGAGAATATCGAATACCGCCTCATTGACCCGGTCAAAGTGGCCTTTCGCGTATGGGCACGCGTCCGGGTTGCACTCGCACTCGTCCATGGGACAGAATTTTTCCTTTGCCGTTATTGTCACCGAGGTGAAGATCAGACCGTGATCCCTTAAGATCCGAAACGCCTCCTCCGCCACGGTCCTCGTCACGGTCTTTGCGGTGAGGTAAAAGAGCTTGTCTCCCTTTCCTTCCCCGATGGCACGGACCGCCGGGAATACAGTGGAGAGCGTCTTTCCGATTCCCGTGGGAGCCTGGATAAACAGGCGTTTTTTCCGGCTGACGGTCCGGTAGACGGATACTACAAGGTCACGCTGTCCCGCCCGGTAAGGGAACGGGAATTCCAGGTGCCCGATGGAGGCGTCACGGGTCAGCTCATGGTGGTAGAGGTACCTCGCCCACTTAAAGTATTCGTGAACCACGCCGGAAAACCATGTCTCCAGCTCTTCTCTCGAGCGGTCGGTCTGGAATCTTTTTATTTCCTCTGTTTCAAGGTTACAGTAGGTCATCTGCAGACGGATCCCGTCGAGATCTTTGTCGCAGCAGTAAAAATATCCGTAGCACATGGCCTGGGCGAGATGGACCTCGATGGGCTCCTCCAGCCTTGAAATGTCCGTGTACATGCCTTTGATCTCGTCGATCACCGGGATCCCGTTTTCCGCGAAGATTCCATCGGCGCGTCCCTCCACGAGAAGCGTGATCTCCTGCTCCTCGTCCTGGACCTCATGCTTTAAGGGGACCTCCGCCCGGTAGCCGGCTCCCATCCGCTTCTGGATCTTCCTGTGGATCCTTCCTCCCGCCAGCATGGCATCCTTCTGGGCGTTTCCGGAACAGCGGTTGTCGATATCCCCGGAGCGCAGCACGAATTCCACCAGGTTCCGGACCGAGATCCGGATCGCTTTCCTGTTTTCTTCGCTCATGAGACGCTCCTTTCCTGTGGATATGCTGATCGACCACCGCTCACCACCCCACATATGTTCCTCTTTTTCCTGAATCCTGCTATATGCCGCACATATCGCTCCCGCAAGTATAACATTTTTACAATTTCCTGTAAAGTAATGCCGTGTGTTCACAGAACATATGGCAGGTCATCTGTCAGAAGCTTTCCGTGCTATTTTCCCGTGCTGCCGGAATTTTCACGCTTTGTGCCGCCCGCCGGACGCAAAAAAGACAGCCTGCCGTACTTTTCATACAGCCGCTGCCTCTTTCTTTATCTTTATGTATATTTTTACGCTACCGCGTGCATCGGATTCTTTCTCTCAAGAAAAGCTTCGAACGGCGCATTCTCGCCGTCATATTCAACGGTGAGGATCTTTGTCAGATCAAGGCTCAGTACTCCGAGAAGAGACTTCGCGTCGATGATCATACGGTTATAAAATACATTTACATCAAAATCGCAGCCGCTTGCGATGCTGACAAACTCCTTCGCCTCGTCTGCGGACACAAATTTTACTTTTTTCTGTTTCATCATGATTCCTTAACTCCTTTTTTGTTAAACCCTTTGATGTCAAATCCTTTATATTTTTACGATTCTACATTTATACCACATTCAAATTCAAGCGTCAATCGACAATTATCACCATCTTTTTGATAGTTTTATGACAAATTTTGTCATTTGTTACAGAAAAGCAGCCAGATTTGTCTGATGTCTCCGTCAACTCCGGATGTTTTCACACAAAAATCCGGCAATCTGCCCGACAACTCCTATTCTCTGTGGAATACAATCAAAAAAGCCGGATGCACAGCGGCAGTCATCTCTGACATTACCATACTATGCATCCGGCAGTCTTTGGCATTTACATATTTACATTAAAATATACTTGAGGATGAAGAGCACCGCCAGGATATACATGACCGGAGTGATCTTCTCCTTCTTTCCGGCAAAGAGGTTCATGACAACATAGGCGATAACTCCCATGGAGATTCCCTCGGAGATGCTGTAGAAGAACGGCATCGCGATGATGCAGAGGAATGCCGGGATTCCTTCTGCCGGATCCTTGAAATCGATCTCCGATACGGAGCCGATCATGTAGAAGCCTACAACGATCAGGGCCGGAGCCGTCGCAAAGGACGGGATTGCAAGGAAGATCGGGGATAGGAACAATGATAGCAGGAACAGGATACCGGTCGTTAAGGATGTAAGACCGGTTCTACCGCCCTCTGTCACGCCGGAAGCACTCTCCACGAATGTTGTAACTGTGGATGTACCGAGGCAGGCACCGCAGGTCGTACCGACCGCATCTGCAAGGAGCGCGCCCTTGATCCGCGGGAGTCTTCCCTCGGAATCCAGCATATCCGCCTTCGCGGACACACCGATCAGGGTTCCAAGTGTGTCGAAAAGGTCAACGAACAGGAACGCGAATACGATAATGATGAATTCCAGTACCGGAACACCCTTTAAACTGAACTTGAACATGATCGGCGCCAGGCTCGGGATGGAAATTCCGTTGGAAAAATCCGGGAGCAGGTTGTAGAAGCCGAGATCCGGATTCGGGATGTAAATGCCCGCAAACTGGCAGATGATTCCGAGGATCCAGGTGATCAGGATACCCCAGAGAATATTTCCTTTGACATTCTTTACGATCAGGATTCCAGTGATCAGAACACCAAAGATCGCAAGGAGTACGGTGATCCCCGCGTCGCTCATGGACGCTGTGAGACCGTCAGCGAGAGTTTTGTTGTAGCCGTCAACAGAGAACAGACCTACAAGCGTTGCTCCACCAATCACGATCTTCGCATTCTGAAGACCAAGGAATGTGATGAAGAGACCGATTCCAACGCTGACCGCTTTCTTTAAGTTAAACGGGATCGCGTTGAAAATCGCTTCCCTGATGTTGAAGCAGGACAGGATGATAAAGATGATACCTTCTGTGAGAACTGCCGCAAGAGCAACTTCCCAGGAATAGCCCATACCGAGAACGACCGTGTATGCAAAGTAAGCGTTCAGACCCATTCCAGGTGCCAGAGCGAACGGGTAGTTCGCGAACAGTGCCATACAGAGTGTTCCGATAAAGGATGCCACCGCTGTCGCTGTGAAGACCGCTCCGTGGTCCATTCCGGCTGCCGCCAGAATGTTCGGGTTTACCGCCAGGATGTACGCCATCGTCATAAACGATGTCACACCTGCCATGATCTCGGTCTTAACAGTTGTGTTGTTTTCCTTGAGATGGAAAAATTTTTCGAGACTCATTTGTTTCCCTCCAATTTGTTTTATCAGTTTTTGTTATAAAACCGCTAATTTCTATTATACGTGGTACTAATAGAAAAGGCAAGGGAAAGAAATTGGGGGTTCCGAACACGTCATCCGCTCGTTACAGTACACGGGCACTCCATGCCCGCGCACTGTAACAGGATTTTGCCGATGCTTCGCATTCCGAATCGGCAAAATCCACTACCACCACTGTATTGTACGGAATTTTCAGTTCAGAAAATTCCTACCCATGAAAAGTAACATCTGCTCCACAGGGAACTTTCCCCGCTTCTGCATCCTGCATCTTCAAATTACTTTCTCATAATGATCTCGTCTCTTCCCGGACCATTGGAAACCATCGTGATCGGCACTCCGATCTCCTCCTCGATCGTCTCGATATATTTCTTGCAGTTCTCCGGAAGATCCTCATAGTTCTTGATTCCACGGATCTCGCACTTCCAGCCCGGAAGAGTCTTGTATACCGGTTTTGCTTTCTCAAGCTCCGGAGTTGTCGGGAAGTCTTTTGTTACCTTTCCATCGATCTCATAGCCTACGCAGATATGAAGCTCGTCAAGATATCCTAAAACGTCGAGAACCGTGAGGGCAACCTCTGTGGATCCCTGGATCTGTACGCCATATCTTGATGCGACTGCATCGAACCATCCCATTCTTCTCGGACGGCCTGTCGTCGCACCGAACTCACCGCCGTCACCGCCGCGGCGTCTTAACTCGTCTGCCTCTTCACCGAAGATCTCGCTGACGAACGCACCTGCGCCGACTGCGCTGGAGTAAGCCTTAACGACTGTTGTGATGTTCTTGATCTCGTACGGCGGGATGCCTGCGCCGATCGCGCCGTAAGCTGCCAGTGTGGAAGAAGATGTAACCATCGGGTAGATACCGTGATCCGGATCCTTTAAGGAACCGAGCTGACCCTCTAAAAGGACATTCTTTCCTGCCTTGATCGCATCGCGAAGGTATTTGGATGTGTCGCATACATACGGAGCGACCATCTCCTTATACTCCATAAGTGTATTGAAGATCTCCTTCGGATCAAGAGCCGGCTGATGATATAAATGCTCTAACATCACATTTTTCAGTGTGCAGACGTTTTCGATCTTATCCATCAGTTCCTTCTCATCACCGAATAACTCGTTGACCTGGAAACCGATCTTTGCGTATTTATCAGAATAGAACGGAGCAATTCCGGACTTTGTGGAGCCGAAAGACTTACCTGCCAGACGCGCTTCCTCATAAGTATCAAATAAAATGTGGTACGGCATTAAGATCTGTGCTCTGTCGGACACGAGGATCTTCGGCATCGGAACGCCCTGGCTTGTCAGGTCGTTTAATTCTTTAACAAGGAACGGGATGTTTAATGCCACGCCGTTTCCGATGATGCTTGTTGTATGATTATAGAATACACCTGACGGAAGAAGATGAAGGGCAAATTTTCCGTAATTGTTGATAATTGTGTGACCAGCGTTGCTGCCGCCCTGGAAACGGACAATAATGTCGGATTCCTTTGCAAGCATATCTGTGATCTTACCTTTTCCCTCATCGCCCCAGTTGGCGCCTACGATTGCTCTAACCATGTTCTAATATCCTCCTTTGGACGTTTAAACGGAATGCGCGTTCCGCATCCCGGCGTCTTACGCGGTTGTACGTGTCATACTCATGACACTCCCATAGTTTACAACAAAATTATCCATAAGTAAAGACAATATTTATTATGAAGTCCATAATGTCTAATTATGGTTACAGCACACGGGCACTCCATGCCCGCGTACTGTAACAGGATTTTGCCGATGCTTCGCATTCCGAATCGGCAAAATCCGCAGCCATAACAGTATCTTACGGAATTTTCAGTTCAGAAAATTCCTACCCATGAAAAGTAACTAATTATGCACTGCAATTCATACAGGGCACGAACTGCAGACGGAAAACATTTTATCCTATACTTTTCGTTCCCTTAAGACCTCTAAGAACCTCTCCCCTGCCGGGGAAATCGGCACCTTCTTATCCGTCACGACGCAGATCTCCCGCTCCGGCATCATCTCCCGGAAGGCGAGCTCGAAGAGCTCCCCGCTCTCGATCTTCTCCTTTGCGAACTCTTCCATCACGCAGCCGATCCCCATGTTCCGGATCGCGAACTGGACGATCATATCGCTGGTGGCCAGCTCAAACTCCGGTTCCAGAATGATCCCCCTCTGTTCCAAAAAACGGTCCATGAACTTTCTGGTACTCGTATCCTTTTCCAGGAAGATACATGGCAGATGTTCCAGCTCCCTGTACTCCATTCTCTTTCCCTTTAATGTCCAAAACTTATTTCCAGCCACAAAGGTATTCCGGATCTTCTTCACCTCGAAGGATTCCACCTCCGGTCTCGCGTCAAAAGGCGTGCTCACCACACCGAAATCGATTTTTCCCTCGTACAGGGACTCGATGGTCTCCGGTGTCGGCGCGTTTGACACCATGACCTTGATATTCGGGTAGCGCTCATGGAAAGTCTCAAGGTACGGGAGCAGGTAAAACTGCAGTGTCATATCGCTGGCACCGATCCTCACCTCTCCCATGTCCATATCCACAAGACGTTTTAACATCTCCTCACCGTCCATGAGGTTTTCCATCCCGCGCTCCACATATGGATACAGAAGCTTTCCCTCTGTGGTGAGCCGCACACCCTTCTGGGTCCGAAGAAAAAGCTTTGTGTTCAGCGCTTTTTCCAGCTGCTTGATCGCCTGACTCGCCGCAGGCTGGGAAATGCAGAGCGCCTCTGCTGCAGCGGTAATGCTGCCGAGGCGCCCTACATAGTAAAATACTTTATAATATTCCGTGCTGATGCTGCTCGCATGATCCATTATACGTTGATCTCCGCTTTCACTCCGAGAAGATCCGCGTTTTCTTTTAAGATCGGGCGGACAACCTCATCCAGGAACTCATCTACCTGCTTCGGTGCGCGTCCGACGTACTTCTTCGGATCCATCGTCTTCTTTAACTCATCAAGGCTTAAATTGAAGGACGGATCTGCCGCGATAAGCTCTAAGAGGTTGTTGTCCTTTCCTTCTACCTTCACATTCTTTCCTGCTTCCATGGAAAGCTCGCGGATACGCTCGTGAAGCTCTTGTCTGTCTCCGCCGGCCTTTACCGCATCCATCATGATGTTCTCAGTAGCCATAAACGGAAGCTCGGCCATTAAATGCTTCTCAATCACCTTCGGATATACCACAAGACCATCCACAACATTTAAGTAGAGATCCAGAATACCGTCGATCGCAAGGAATCCTTCCGGAACGGAGAGACGCTTGTTCGCGGAGTCATCCAGAGTACGCTCGAACCACTGGGTGGAGGCAACAAGCATCGGGTTCATCATATCAGACATCACATAGTTCGCCAAGGACGCGATACGCTCACTTCTCATCGGGTTTCTCTTATATGCCATAGCGGAGGAACCGATCTGGTTCTTCTCAAACGGCTCTTCCACTTCTTTTAAGTGCTGGAGAAGACGGATGTCGTTGGAGAACTTATGGGCGCTCTGGGCGATTCCGGCAAGAACGGAAAGCACACGGCTGTCGATCTTTCTGGAATATGTCTGACCGGATACCGGGTAGCACTGGGAAAATCCCATCTTTGCGGCGATCCGTCTGTCTGCCTCGCGGCACTTCTCATGATCCCCGTCAAAGAGCTCTAAGAAGCTTGCCTGAGTACCTGTAGTTCCCTTGGAACCGAGTAATTTCATGGAACCGATCACATGGTCAAGATCCTCAAGGTCAAGGCAGAGTTCCTGTAACCATAAGGTCGCACGCTTTCCTACGGTTGTCGGCTGGGCCGGCTGGAAATGTGTGAATGCCAGTGTCGGGAGCTCTTTATACTTATCAGCGAAATCAGAAAGCTCTTTCATCACATTGATGAGTTTTTTTCTGACCAGCTTTAATGCCTCCGTCATCAGGATGAGGTCGGTGTTGTCTCCAACGTAGCAGGATGTGGCACCGAGGTGGATGATTCCTTTTGCCTTCGGGCACTGGAGTCCGTAAGCGTATACGTGGGACATCACATCGTGGCGGACAAGCTTCTCTCTCGCCTTCGCCTCCTCAAAGTTGATATCCTCAGCATGTGCCTTTAACTCTTCGATCTGCTCATCTGTGATCGGAAGACCGAGTTCTTTTTCTGTCTCGGCTAATGCGATCCATAATTTTCTCCATGTGCGGAATTTCTTCTCCGGAGAGAAAATATACTGCATTTCCTTGCTTGCATATCGCTCAGAGAGCGGGCTCTGGTATCTGTCGTTCATGACAAAATCCTCTTTTCTAATTCAATGTTTTTCTAATTCAATATATTTTCACGAATTCTCCGCCAACTGCGGAGCTTTGTGGAACGTTGAATTTCCCTGATTATTTTTCATAACTTCCGCGGATATCTTCTTCCGGCGGATCCACCGGATACTCTCCGGAGAAGCAGGCCGTACAGATCGGAAGTCCGTTTGCCATTTCACTTAAGCGCTCCATCTTTAAGTACGCTAACGAATCTGCTCCGATCACCTTGCAGATCTCATCCACGGTACGTTTGTGGGCGATGAGCTGCTCGCTGGACGGGATATCGGTTCCGAAATAGCACGGATAGAGGAACGGCGGTGCGGAAATTCTCATATGTACTTCCTTTGCTCCTGCCTCACGCAGCATATCCACGATCAGGTTGCTGGTGGTTCCGCGGACGATGGAGTCGTCGATCATAACGACGCGCTTTCCTTCCACGGCCTCTTTCAATACGTTTAATTTAATACGGACTGCAGACTCACGGCTGCTCTGGCCCGGCTTAATAAAGGTTCTTCCCACATAGGAGTTCTTTACAAAGGCCATCGCGTAAGGGATGCCGGATTCCATGGAATATCCAAGGGCTGCTGCATTTCCGGACTCCGGAACACCCACAACGATGTCCGCGTCCACCGGTGAATCCTTTGCGAGGCAGCGGCCTGCGTAGATTCTGGAGTGGTAAACTCCGACGCCGTCAAAGACGCTGTCCGGTCTTGCAAAGTAAATATATTCAAAAATACATCTCGCCTCTTTTTTCGGGTCATGCATCATGAGATTGGACTTGATGCCATCCTTATTAATCGTCACGATCTCGCCCGGAAGCACATCGCGGACGAAGGTAGCACCGATCGTGTCAAGCGCGCATGTCTCGGAGGTCAGGATATAGGCATTATCACGCTTTCCGATACAGAGCGGCTTGAATCCCTGCGGATCGCGGGCACCGATGAGTTTTCTCGGGCTGCTGATCACAAGGGAATAGGCGCCCTTGATCTTCTTCATAGCGTTTGCCACGGCTTCCTCAGCGGTTCCCACCTTACAGCGCTCTCTCGCGATGTGGTAGGCGATGACCTCAGAGTCGATCGTGGTCTGGAAAATCGCTCCGTCGTAAGCGAGTTCTCTGCGAAGCTCCGGCGCATTGACAAGGTTTCCGTTGTGTGCCAGTGCCAGCGTTCCCTTCACATAATTTAAAACGAGCGGCTGTGTATTCTCGATGGTGCTGCTTCCGGCAGTCGAATACCGGACATGGCCGACACCGATGTTTCCTTTTAATTTTTCCAGCTTCTCTGACGTGAATACTTCGTTGCAGAGTCCCATCCCCTTACAGGCATTGACAACACCTTTCGGTCCGTATGTATCGCTCACCGCGATTCCGCAGCTTTCCTGTCCGCGGTGCTGTAATGCGAACAATCCGTAATAAATGGTTGATGCAACATCATTTCCGTCCAGATCGTACATTCCGAAAACGCCGCACTCCTCATGCAGCTCGTCTGTTCCCCAGTCTAAAGTAAGTGATTTCTCCATAAATGCTTTTCATCCTCTGATTTATAAGTTTTTGCGATAAAACAGCAGTGTTTCAGTAGAAATTATAATACATACCCTATGGAAAATCAAGAAGAAGTTCCTCTCTCAAGGAGTCCTGTGGACTTCTTTGTGAAACCAGAACAAATTTCCGGCCCCTTTTTCGATCCCTATACCATAAATTTCCCCCTCCGTCTCAGAGACGGTCCCATCTGGAATCCCTGTTTCAATATCCGGCACCAGGTATGTCTTCTCTGTCATCCTGGAGCACGCACAGGAATACGCGAGCCAGAGGAGTTCCAGCAGTAAAAGGATCCTCGCTGTCTTTACAGCAGCTCTTCTTATCTTTTCCCTTCGGTACCCGTGTCTCCACGGATGGTATGGATGGTACAGATAGCGGATGGCGTTCACTCCTTTCAAAATTCAGGCTGATACTTTTCCACGACTTTTGATAAGTTTTTTCAAGATGTACTCTTATTATATCTGTTTTCGCATATTTTCACAACAGGAAAACTTGTTATCGTTACATTTTAGTTGCTGTGACGGGTAGGAATTTTCTAAACTGAAAATTCCGTACAATACAGTGATAGCAGTGGATTTTGGTGATTTGGAGTGCGAAGCATCGGCAAAATCACGATGCAAAAGAAACAGGGAAATGATCTTCATACCCGTCCTGCAGATCATTTCCCCGCTGTCCTGTCTTTCCGGCTCTTTCTGCCGTGTTGAGTTTCATTCCCCGGCAGTCCTGGATTCCGGTCCGGATATTTAGTTTGCCTTGGTGGTCTCCCCAGCAGTGCCGTTCGCTCCCGCCGCGGTAGTTTCTGACATGCCGGTGACATCGTCCGTCAGGTTGTGGATGCCGTCACCCACGTCATCCACCATATCCCGGAGCACACCGCCACTCTCTCCGGCTGTCTGGGACGGCGCGTTCGTGCTCTGGTTTGTGCCGTTTGTCTGTCTCTCCATTGTGGTTCCCGCTCCCGCGCTCCCCGTATCCGGGGCTGTGGTCATATTATTTCCGTTCCCTCTTCCGCAGGCTGTGATGAATGCCGCGGTCATAATGAGAAGCGCGCATGCTCTGATCCATCTGATTTTTCCCATAAAAATAATCTCCTTTCTACGGCTATTATGTGCCATAGAAAGGAGAAGTATTTTGGAAAAAAATGTATAAAACTTTAACCTCTATCAACCGACCACATCAGCCATATCGTAAAGTCCTGCCGGCTTTCCTGCGAGGAATTTTGCAGCCTCCACAGCTCCCTTTGCGAAAATCTCGCGGGAATAAGCGGTGTGTGTGAAGGTGATGACCTCGTCGCGGCCCGCGAACATAATATCATGCTCACCGACGATGGTGCCGCCGCGCATTGCCTGGATTCCGATCTCCTTTGGATCTCTTGCGACACGCTCGGAGGAACGGTCATATTTATAATGATAGCTGTTGTCGAGGCTCTCATTGATGGCATCAGCAAGGGCGATGGCGGTTCCACTCGGGGCGTCGATCTTGCGGTTGTGGTGCTTCTCTAAGATCTCGATGTCAAATCCTGCTGCCGCAAGGACCGGAGCGACCTCTTTCAATGTCTTCATGAGAAGGTTGATTCCGATGGACATATTTGCGGAGCGAAGGACTGCGTCCACCTTGCTCGCCTCTTTCACATGGTTTAACTGGTCCTCGGAAAGTCCTGTGGTGCATAAAACCACAGGAACTTTCTTCGTCTCGCAGTAGTCCAACAGTCCGTCAACCGCCTTTGCGGTGGAAAAATCGATGATGACATCTGCCTCCGGGCATTCGTCGAGGGACTTAAATACCGGGTATCCGGCATAGTTTTCTGTGTTCATATCCACGCCTGCAACGATCTCGATCGCGTCATCCTTGGAAATAATGTCCGTGATCACATGACCCATCACGCCGTGGCAGCCATTCATAATTGCTCTGATCATGTTTTTCTCCTCGTATTTTATTACAGGATACCGAAATCCTGCATTGCTTTCTTTAATACTTCCTGGTGCTGCGGCTCCATCACTGTAAGCGGAAGTCTCGGCTCGCCTACGTTCTTGCCCATTAAGTTAAGCGCAGCTTTTACCGGAATCGGATTTACTTCGGAGAACAGGGCCTCGATCAGCGGCATTGCCTTTAACTGAATGCGTCTGCTGGCCTCGATATTGCCCTTGAAGAACTCTGCGCACATGTCATGTGTCTGCTTCGGAGCCACGTTGGAGAGAACGGAGATCACGCCCTTTCCGCCGAGAGCCAACATCGGAACGACCTGGTCATCGTTTCCGGAGTATACATCCACATAGCCGCCGGAGAGCTGAAGGATCTTCGCTGCTGCGGAGAAGTTTCCACTCGCTTCCTTGACACCCACAATATTCTCCACATGCCTGCAGAGATCAACGATGGTCTCTGGTGCGATATTCACGCCTGTACGGCTCGGTACGTTGTAGAGGATCGCCGGGATCTTGATGGAGTTGGCGATCTTTGTGAAGTGGGCCTTTAAACCGTTCTGGGTCGCTTTATTATAGTACGGGGAAACTAAGAGAACGCCGTCTGCTCCTGCCTCTTCGGCCTCAACAGAAAGCTCAACTGCTGTCTGTGTGCAGTTGGAACCTGTTCCGGCAACCACCGGGATTCTTCCGTTTACGACCTCACATACGAAGCGGATCACCTGAATGTGCTCCTCCTCAGATGTTGTCGCGGACTCGCCTGTTGTTCCCATTGCTACGATACAGTCTGTTCCAGCCGCGATCTGTTCCTCGATCAGGCTTTCCAGTACTTCATAATTTACCGTTCCATTTTCCTTAAATGGCGTTACAAGTGCTACGCCGGCTCCTTCAAAAATAGCCATCATGCGTCCTCCTCTTTATTATGTAAAAATTAAATGTCTAAGATAGATTGCGCTCTTTTGCGGAACAAAGAATCCTGTTTCACAAAAAAAGGAGCTGAAATCAAATAAGATGTCAGCTCCCGGATCTTTCAGATTAAGCAGCCCTCCATCTTTTTTCTAAAGATGACAGTCATACGGTTCTTCGCCGCATGCCCAGAAACGGGAGCCTTAGGGATTCACTTCCTGTCTCTTCGGCGCCATCCCCTTTTCTCCGGCAGCCATTTCCCATTATCTGCCGGTCTACTCATGTCAGGCGCAACCTCTACTTATCATTTATGGTATCATCATTCCTGATGATTGTCAACGTCAATGTTTTCCATCCGTGAAATATCGGTTACATATTCTTCAATACCTTCCGGACACACGCGCCCGGTCATGACCAGCTCAGTCTCCTCATCTCTTGACTCAAGAAAACTCTGGAATTCTTCCTTCGAGATAATTCCCTGATCCACGATTCCAAGAATCTCATCCAGGATCAGGACATCGCACTCACCGGTCGTCATCACCTTTCTTGCGAAATTGAAGCCGTTTCGCATGTTCATCAGTTCCTCGTGCTTCTGATCTTCCGGAAGGTCCTCAAACCGCTCTTTGGAGTGCTCAAAACGGAAGAATTTGAGATCCGGCTCGAGACGCTTCAGGACGTCTGCCGCTCCTTCTCCCAGCATACCTTTCAAGAACTGTACCATAATGACCCTTTTTCCGCGGAAAACGCCCATCATCGCGTATCCCAATGCCGATGCGGATTTTCCGTATCCCGGTCCGCAGATCACACGGACTCTGTCACTTGCCATGATCATTCCCTCACTTTGTGTATACCGTTAGCTGAAGCTTTTTAAGGCTTCTATTATGCTATATTATCACATCTCTATCCTGTTTGCAAGAGATTTGCCTGTCTGTCAAAGTTGCCCTCCCTGATGTCTTTAATATGTATTTCTACGACTCCGCATGATCCGCACATTCAAGCTTACTGACGGAGACTTCATAGGCCACACGCTTCTCGCACTCCGTCTCGCTGACCTTTTTCGTGTACTCCCTGCTCTGGACACGGCCCCAGATGAGGATCCTTGTTCCGACGCCAAATCCTGAGGCGTATCTGGCATTGCGGCCCCAGGCGATGCATGGGATATAGTCTGACTTGCCATACGGGCGGTTCACTGCCACTAAAAGGTCTGCAATCTCCCTTCCTAATGGCGTCTTCCGGTAGACCGGTTCTTTACAGATATATCCGTCCAGAAAGATCTGGTTCGTTTTCGTGTAGTCCGTGAACTCCTCCATAAAGCGGACCTCTCTGACAAACACGGACAATACCAGACGGTTCTTCGTCCCCTCGTGGCGGTTGTAGGACCGGAACTGACCGGAGGCCTCCATGGTGCAGCCCTGGTAATCCTTCGTCACATCGATCAGACGCTCTGATATCATAAGCGGAATAATGTCCGCCTGCTCACTCAAACGGTTCACGAGAAGATCCACAAGATAAAAGCCCTCCCCAAACACGGCATGGCTGAATGTGAATCCTGAAACGATCGTTCCAATTACGGTTACTTTGTTGTTTTCCATTCCTTTTTCTGTCATAGTATTTTCTCCTTTTTGATTGTTTTTTCCGCTATACGGCTTTTACCGTATATCTGTATGTAATTAGAACGTAAATTAGAACGGCTTTGTGTCATGTCTTTTCAGGTTTTTATCGACGGAAATCCCGGATTTTTTCGGTATTTCGGCATGATCTTCTATTTTTTCTCAATACAGTGGTGGCAGTGTTACTGTACACGGGTAGGAATTTTCTGAACTGAAAATTCCGTACAATACAGTGGTGGTAGTGGATTTTGCCGATTCGGAATGCGAAGCATCGGCAAAATCAGTTACTGTTTGCGCAAAGCGTGAACAGTAACGTGGCAGTGGATTCTGCCGCATGCTGTTTTTTTACCACTCTTGTTATTTTTCTCTCTTCATGTTAATATTTTATGATGTTGAGGTCAAAAAGTCTTTTGACCTCTCTGATATAGAAAGAAAGGGCATGACCGACAGGATACCTCCTTCGCGGTTATGGAAAGGTCAGGATCTTATGCTTCGCCTGCTACTCTTCGGACGACAGGTCTATTTGAAATATTCCATGGACGAAATGTCCGTTTATGCCGCACAGGCCTCATTTTTCATCATCATGGCGGCGTTCCCGTTTTTTATGGTGCTTCTGGCCCTGATCCAGGTGGCCCCCATGATCCATGAGGCAGATCTTCTGCGTTTTCTGCTGCCTGCGATCCCGGGCCGGTTCCAGGGGCTTTTGATCTATCTCCTGGACAGCCTGCACTCCGATTCCCCGGCAGCGCTGATCTCTGTGACTGCTCTTGCGGCGGTCTGGTCCGCGGCAAAGGGAATGCTCGGGATCGAAAAGGGCTTAAACCGGGTATTCGGCGTCACATCGCCGCGAAATTATATCCTTCGCAGGGCCCTCTGCAGCGTTTATACCCTGGCATTCTCCCTGATGTGTGTGACGAGCCTTGCGCTCCTCGTATTCGGAAGCTTCCTGCAGGAGATGCTGTTAAAATGGTTCCCGGCCCTGTCCTATCTCTCCGGGATGATCTCCCTGGGACGCGGACTTGTGATGTTTATCATGCTGATGATCTTTTTCACCGCCATCTACACGGCACTTCCGCACCGGAGGCTCTCGATCTGCGGCCAGATCCCGGGAGCCATGTTTTCCGCCGCCGGATGGGCACTCACTTCCCTGGCATTTTCCGTTTACTTCCGGTATTTCGGCACATACGCTGTCACGTACGGAAGTTTGACTGCGGTGATCCTTTTTATGCTGTGGCTTTATGTCTCGATCTGCATCCTGTTTGTGGGGGCGGAGATCAACTGGTTTTTGCTGTTTTATAAAGAAAAGATCATGTCGATAAAAGAAAACGGACTGCCCTGATCAGGCAGTCCATTTTCTTATAATCCGTAGATTCTTTTCGCATTTTCATAAAAGACCTTCCCCCACTCCTCCTCAGGAATCAGCCATTTTACGACTTCGATGTAGTCTCCGTAGTTGGCTAACGGCCAGTCTGTTCCGAACATGAACTTTTCATACTGGCTGCAGTAGGAGATCCAGGTCTTTAAGGCATCAAAATATCCTCTCTGCTGCTCTAAAAGCTTCGGGAAATCGATCTTCCCCTCCAGAAGGCCGGAGAGATCCGTCATCACGTTCTCATTTTTCTCCACGACAGCCGCCGCGTCCAGGAGCCACGGATTGCCGAAATGGCACATGACAAAGTTTACATCCGGATGACGGACTGCCGCCTCGTCCAAGGTCAGCGGATGACTGTATTTTAAGTAGGCGCGGGAACCAGCTGTCTGGCCCATGTGGATCGCCACAGGCTTTTTGTACGCCTTTGCGAGATCATAGAGCGGCTCGTACACCTCATCCGTCACATACATCTTGTTGTATCCGGGATAGAGTTTGATTCCGACACAGGTATCCCGCTTTAAGTTCTCCTCCACCTGATCCAGGCTCTTCTTTTTGTCCTCGCTCACGAGAAAATCACGGTCGATCCCCACACAGTACCTTAGGAATTCCGGGTAGGAATGATCCACCGGGTCCACGCCCCGGTTTCCCATGACGACTCCTCCCTCAATATTGTATTTCTGATAGACCGCCCTTAAGTCTTCCTCTGTATTTTTATGTTCCGCCCGCACCGCGATCTCCTGGAAGTAGGGATTTTCCGGCACAAAGTGAAGATGTGCGTCGATGATCTTCATAGTCTCGCTCCTTAAGTCAATATACAGGAAAAACCCCTGTTTTAAGGGGTTTTCCTCCGTTTACGGGGCCTAGAAGTATTTCTTACTGCCCCACAGATTACACCGTTTCAGATCCAGATATTCGTGATAGGCTTTCTCCAGAATCTGCTTCTCATTTGAGAATTTCAGAAGGTGGTACGCCTCATAATATTTGTAATATCCGGAATCTACGAAGTATTCTTCGCGCTGTGGTTTACTGTAATAACTGTCCGCCATCATTAAATACCAGTGGACTTCCTTTTCCACCGTATCCTGCGGCGTGTTAAATGAATACTGGCTCTTTCCGATGTACTTAATGATCTGGGCCTGGACCCCGGTCTCCTCCTTCACCTCTCTGAGAGCCGTTTCTTTAAACTCTTCTCCTGCTTCCACAGTTCCTTTCGGTAAGACCCAGCCTTCGTACTTGTTTCTGTAGTTCTTATAGAGAACCAGGATCTTGCCGCGAAATATAACCACACCGCCGCAGCTCGTTGCTTCTATCATTGCAATTCCTCCTGACAGGCATTCAAGGGATTCCGCCCGAAAGCAGATTCCGCAGGTGTGTTTTTTACTGAGTTTAGTATACTTCTTTTTACCCGTGTTTGCAACCACGTTTTCACTCGCAGAAATTTCCATAATGTGTTACAGTACACGGGCACTCCATGCCCGCGCACTGTAACAGGATTTTGCCGATGCTTCGCATTCCGAATCGGCAAAATCCACTACCCCCACTGTATTGTACGGAATTTTCAGTTCAGAAAATTCCTACCCATGAAAAGTAACCATAAGATATCTTCAGAAGGCCGATCATATATTTCACTGCGGTCCACACCTTACGCCGAAACAGAAAAACTCCGGCAGACCATACATCCGCCGGAGTTTCCTGTCTATGACCAAAGTTCAGTCATTCATTTTTTATGAACGATAACCATTCGGATTCTTGGACTGCCAGTTCCATGCGTCACGGCACATATCGTCGAGGTTTCTCTTTGCCTCCCAGCCAAGCTCCACCTTTGCCTTTGTAGCATCGGAATAGCATGTCGCGATATCGCCTGCACGGCGCGGTTTGATCACATACGGGATCTCTTTTCCAACCGCCTTGGAAAAAGCGTGGATCACGTCAAGAACGCTGTATCCGTGACCTGTTCCGAGATTATAGATATATACCGCCGGCTTATCATCAAATTTCTTTAATGCCTTTACATGGCCTTCCGCAAGATCCATCACATGGATATAGTCGCGGACACCCGTTCCGTCCGGTGTATCGTAATCGTTTCCGAATACGCCCACCTCTTTCAACTTTCCGATGGCAACCTGGGTGATGTACGGTGTCAGGTTGTTCGGGATTCCCTCCGGATCCTCTCCGATCAGACCGCTCTCATGAGCTCCCACCGGATTGAAGTAACGGAGCAGGATCACATTCCACTCCGGGTCTGCCTTCTGCATATCGGTAAGGATCTGCTCCAGCATACTCTTTGTCTGTCCGTACGGGTTTGTGCACTGTCCCTTCGGGCACTCCTCTGTGATCGGAACGAAAGCCGGATCTCCGTAAACGGTAGCGGAGGAGCTGAAGATGATCTTCTTCACGCCATGTTTTCTCATCACATCGAGAAGGATCAATGTACCGGTAATATTGTTGTGGTAGTATTCCCACGGCTTTGCGACTGATTCGCCAACAGCCTTTAATCCAGCAAAGTGGATCACTGCGTCGATCTTCTCCGCATCAAAGATCTTTTCCATCGCATCACGATCCAGCATATCTGCCTTGTAGAATGTCAGATCCTTTCCTGTGAGCTTCTTTACACGGTTTAATGCTTCTTCCGACGCATTGTAAAGATTATCAAAGACAACGACCTCATGTCCCTGTTCCAGAAGTGCCAGGCATGTATGGCTTCCGATATATCCTGCGCCGCCGGTTACTAAAATTCTCATGATGAACCCTCCCATGAATTTTGCCGTTCTGAGATACGGTTATTATTTCGGATCCTTTTCCCCGGATCCTGTCCTCGTTATCATTTTAACACTGCCCGTAATAAAAGAAAATATCATTTTTCTTTTATTCAATACAGATTTCTTTTTTTTACAGTAATTTTGTTACAGTTCAGCCATTACATCTTCTTGTTTTCATATTCATGAAAACAAGAAGCTTGGTGGTTCCACCATATGCTGATTTGGATGAAAAAGTGCTTATGCAAGCAAGCTTGCAACACACTTTCTCATTCAAACCAGCGCATGGCTGAACTGTAACGTAATTTTCTCCGCATACAGCACTTTTTCAGTTCCTCAGACACGTCCCGTATCTTACAGGCATATTTCCAAAAAGCACTCTACTGAAGCCATGCATCAAACAATTTCGCCGCGATCGGTGCTGCCGTATGCCCGCCGGAGCCGCCTTCCTCCACGATAACGCATACCGCGATCTTCGGATCATCCGCCGGTGCGAAACCGACAAACCATGCGTGAGTCTCTTTTCCCTTGTCGAATTCTGCGGATCCTGTCTTCCCTGCCACCTGGTAGGAATCCCGTTTCAGTGCGGATCCCGTTCCCACATTGACCACCTGTACCATCAGGTTCTTTAAGGCATCCGCCTCGTTCGGGACCATCAGCTCTCCTGCCACAGACGGGGAAAACTTCCGGATCACATCACCGCCGGAATTTTCCACATGATCCATCAGATACGGTTTCATTAAGATTCCGCCGTTTGCGATCGCCGCGGTGATCAGAAGATTGTGCATCGGGGACATCAATGTCTGTCCCTGTCCGATACTTGTCTGAAGCACTTCCCATGTCTCCGCATCCGGCTGCATGGAGAAGGTACTCTTATTGTACGGAATATCGAGAGGCAGGCTTCTGTTGAATAAAAGCTGCTCTGCAAGGTTCCGGTAGCTCGTCAGCTCAAGCTCTGTGCCGAGGTTCGCGAACGCTCCGTTGCAGGAATTTGCAAATGCCTGGGTGAAATCCTGGGATCCGTGTGCCTTCTTGTGATAGCACTGGATCTTGTTGTTCTCGAATGAAAAAATTCCACTGCAGTCATAGTGATAGTCATTGTACGCGCTCGGATGTTCTCTCATATACTCCAGGGCTGTGACGATTTTAAAGGTGGATCCCGGCGGGTAGAGTCCCTGAGTCGCGCGGTTTAACAGTCTCGCCTCCGTACTGTCCCCGTTTACGAGATCATTCCAGTTTGCCGCCACCTTATTCGGGTCGAAGGACGGCTTTGAAACCATGCAGAGGATCTTTCCGGTATCCGGCTCGATGGCGATGACCGCGCCCCGGTTCTTTCCGAAAGCATCCGATGCGATCTGCTGCAGATTTACATTCAGGGTCGTCACCACGTTGTCCCCAATGCTCTTTCTTCCCATGATCTCATCGGCGGTCTGCTCGATGAGGTTCGTGTGAGATCTCAAAAGGTCAAAGTTTGCCAGGGATTCGATTCCTGTCTTTCCCACCGTCGAATATCCTACCGCATGGGCAAACAGGCTGCCGTATGGGTATTCCCGCACCTCGGTACCGTTGGAATCCGTCGCCGTAACGGTCTTTGCAAGCACAGTCCCGTCATCCGCCAGGATCTTGCCGCGGGTGACCCGGTCCTGGAAAATAGTGGCTCTGGCGTTATACGGATTATCGATCACCGTATCGCTCTTTACCACGAGAAAATATCCCACATAGATTCCCATTGCGAGAAATAAAAATATTGCTGCATACACAAACCAGAGGATATTCCGGTTTGCCTTCGGATTCGGTTTACTCTTCTTCACTGGAATTCTCCTCCTCCTCTTCTTCCCCGCGTTTTAAGACATAAAGTCCCTGGATGACCTGGAATATGATAAAGGTCGAGACGATGGAGCTGCCGCCGTAGCTCACAAGGGGCAGCGTCACACCGGTGGACGGGATAAACTTCGTCACCCCGCCGATAGTCAGAAATACCTGGGTAATATAAACACTTCCAAGTCCAAACGCGATCAGTTTATAGAACATCGCCTGCATCTTCATCGCGATCAGCATAAACTGCATATAACAGCCAAGGCATAAAAACAGGACGCAGAGCGCATAGAGTGCCCCCATCTCCTCGGAGATCGCCGCGAAAACGAAATCCTTGTCCACAACCGGGATCTTCTCCGGCATGCCCCGGTAAAGACCCATTCCGAACCATCCGCCTGTTCCGATGGCAAACAGCGCCTGTGCCACCTGGTAGCCCTTGTTTGCGATATCAGACCAGGGATCCGCCCAGGCCTCCACACGCCGTCTCACATGTGGGAACAGATAGTAAGCCGCAACCGCCGCCAGGGATCCGCCCGCAATGCCGGCGCCGAACCAGAGATAGCTGGATGTGGCAACAAAAAGCATCGTCATGTAGGCGACGAAAAAGATCAATGCGCTTCCAAGGTCCTTTGAAAGCACAAGCACCAACACATGAAGTGCCGCCACGACGGTGGTCTTTATGATCGTCTCCCTGTCCGTGGACTGGTAGAACATGGCTGCCACGAAGAACACAAAACTGATCTTCACAAACTCAGACGGCTGTACTGTAAATCCACCGAAGGAGAGGGAAAGCTGTGCGCCGTAGGAAGTATTTCCGATGACGCAGACCACTCCCAAAAGTACCAGCCCGAGTATTCCATAGACCCATGGGAACGTCACAAGCTGCCATACCCGGTCGATGATAAACGGGATGATCCAGGTGATCACCGCTGCCGCCGCCACGATCACGAACTGTCTCATAGCCCGGTCAGGGTTCAGCCTTGTGAGGATAATAAATCCCGTCGCCAAAAGCGTACACATATTGTTGACGAGCAGTCTGGAACTGTTCCTGTAAAACAGTCTCGTAAGGTAAATGTACAGCAGGAAAAATACCACCTGCGCACCGTAAAAGGCTAACATCGTCACAGATTCCGTGTTCAGCCAGATCAGGATATTCGCCAGAAAGTGCAGCATAAACATGCACACAAGCTGGCGTCCGCAGACGCGGTTTTTTCCCTCCTCATCCCGCATGGAAAAGAAGCGGAAATTGTAATAGGTATCCATGGCGATCAGAAGGATCATCAAGTATCTGGATATCTGTATGATCAGATTAGTCAATAATTATCACCTACTCCACTCCGCGCTTAAAGTGTCCGCGCGTAAACTGATTCCTTAAAACTGGCGGCTCCGCCGCTTTTTCACTCATTCCGTATTCCTCAAAGAACGCGTCCAGGATCTCGCCCGCCGCAGCTGGTTCCTCCACCGTGAAGTTCAGGCGGACCGCATTCGGCTTAAGTCCTGTGACCTGTTCGGAGAGTCCTAAAAGGGAAAGCGGCGCAGAATTGTAGATCGTATTGTAACAGAAACGACACTGGTTTACCACCGGGAACCGCATGTCCTTGCGGTCCTTTAACCACATGATTTCCGACTTTCCGGAACATCCAAGCGTTGTTTTTCTGATACACTGGGCGGAGATCATCATCGGAAGATACCCGTATACGATCATCTCTCCCTGAACACCAGAATCCCGGATCTCTCTCTCGTTTAACTCCACAGGGATCGTCAATCGGTCTGCCCCATACCGCTCCATCGCCGCTCCCGCAAGGTGGTTCCAGGAATACATTCCCTGGTCGAAGTACATAGGAAGTTCAATTCCTGCTTCCCGGAGGAATCCCGGTTCTTCCATGGAACCGATACCAAGCGCGTCAAAACCGGCACTCGTTAAAAGCTCCATCTGCTTTCTGAAGTACTGTTCCGCCTCTTTCCGGAAGATCCTCGGCATCATAAGATAACACCGGACTCCCGCCTCATGACAGCGGTCCGCAAGCTTCTTCCACTCCTGGGCGTCAAAGCTCTCCGCCGCAAGATAAATTCCGTATGATCTTTCGGACAGCTTCCGGTACATCTTAAATTTCCCGAGAACCATCTCAAACTGCTGTTTCGTCTGGACAAAGACAGTAAATTCCGGTCTTTCTTCCAAATCAGCCTTTTCAGGCGCTCTCTCTTCTTCCTTTGTCGGTGGAACAGAACTGTTTCTCCGGTATCCGGAAAGGATCTCGTCCTGAAGCTTCTCCAGGACCTCGCGGCGCATCTTATTTAATGCCTGCACCGGCATAAACACATTTCCCTCACACTCCACGGTAAGGTCCGTGAACGTAAACATGGAATCACCAGTCTTTGAGAGCTGTTTTCTGATGCGCTCCGTGTCCATCGGGGCATTCTTTGCCTCCTCGGCGGGCTGGGATTCCTCCCAGGCTGTATTTCCCGCCGTATCCGACACGGAGCAATATCCCGGTTTTCCGACCGCGATGTACGCGCTTCCCGTCACAGGGATCTTCTTTTCCACATTCACATACGTGCGGTCCAGATAGTCGAAAAGTTCCTGGTCCACGTCGCGGTACTCCGGCTTTTCCTTTAAGACCACCATGTCCCGTCCGTTGTGGGTGTGGTAATAGCCCTGGGACTGTCCGCCCCGGTCGAAAAGAGCCAGCAGGGCATCCCTGTCTGCCTTCTCCACATGGTATCCGGCACGCCCCTCCTTCAAGTAGAGGTCCACGTATTTCCGGTAGATACTTACAACTCCTGCCGTGTAGCGCGGACTCTTCATGCGTCCCTCGATCTTTAAGGAACAGACACCCGCTTCCAGGATATCCGGGATCAGATCCAGGGTACAGAGATCCTTTAAGCTTAAGATATATTTTTCATTCTTTTTATTGACATATTTTCCGTTCTGCTCTGCGTCAAAAGGCAGACGGCAGGTCTGTGCGCACCGGCCCCGGTTTCCGCTCCGTCCGCCGATCAGGCTGGAAAACAGGCACTGGCCGGAATAGCAGTAACAGAGGGCACCGTGAACGAAGGTCTCCACCTCCAGACCCGTATCATCATAGATCTCACGGATCTCCTTTAAGGAAAGTTCTCTCGCCGGAACCACACGGACAGCGCCAAGGGCTTTCAGGTCTCTCGCGCTGTATTTCCCTGTCACCGTCATCTGGGTGCTGATGTGGACCGGAAGATCCGGGAAATGTTTCCGGATGTAGGTGAGCGCTCCCATATCCTGAACTAAAACGGCATCCAGTCCCGCCTCATAGTACGGTTTCAGATAGGAATACAGATCTGACATCTCTTTTTCCTTCACGAGCGTGTTGACCGTCATATAAATCCTGCATCCGTGAAGATGCATGAAGTTGATGGCTTTCACCATCGTCTCCTCATCCAGGTTGTTCGCGTAGGCACGGGCACCGAACCGGCTTCCGCCGATATAGACCGCGTCCGCTCCCGCGTTCACCGCCGCCACCATACTCTCGTAGGAACCGGCCGGTGCGAGTATCTCAACCGTTCTGTTTTTCATATTCTCTCCTTTATTCCGCCTTCTTCTCCGCGGATTCCTGCTTCATCTGAAGACCGATCAGCTCATGCTTTAAGCTGTAGATCTCCTTCTCCATCTCATCCTTCTGGCTGCGCAGCATCATCGCCTCCTGAAGTGTCTTAAAATAATCGTCCGCCAGGTTCAAATAGATCATGACTTCCTGGTAATCCTTATTCTGTCTCGTAAATCCCGGCTGTGCCTTTAAAACGGCGATCTTCTCATTAATATAGGCAGCCACCTTCTGCAGGTACTCCGGATCCTCCGCTCCTCCCAGCGTGTAGACATTTCCATTGATCAGCACTTCCGTATAGTTCTTCTCATCCATTTCTAATTCCTCACTTCTTTTGCATAACCGTCCGCCTGTTTTCCAGCCTGTACTCCCTCACGGCTCCACACGATCGATCCACAGATCCGCCGGACAGTTATCATCTATATAAAAATTGTCATTTTTTCTCTATCGTACAGATTTTTCAATTCAGAAAATTCCTGCCTGTATACTGCAGCAAATGTTTTTTTCTATTTCGCCGCATCCAGCCCAAGGTGCTTGTAGGCCAAATCCGTCGCCATTCTTCCTCTCGGCGTGCGCATAATAAGTCCGTTCATCAATAAATACGGCTCATACACGTCTTCCAGTGTCCCGGAATCCTCTCCGATAGACGCCGCCAGCGTCTCAAGTCCCACCGGACCACCGGAAAATTTCTGGATCAGGGTGAGAAGCAGGGTCCGGTCATTATTGTCGAGACCAAGCTTGTCCACATCCAGGATATCCAGGGCAAAATCCGCCACATGTCTCGTGATCACACCGTCGTATTTTACCTGTGCAAAGTCCCTCACTCTCTTTAAGAGGCGGTTTGCCAGTCTCGGCGTTCCCCTGGACCTTCTTGCGATCTCAAAAGCTCCTTCCTCGTCGATCTCAACGCCCAGGACCTTTGCGGAGCGTTTTACGATCACGCAGAGTTCCTCCGGTGTATAAAATTCCAGCCTCTGGATCACACCAAAACGGTCCCGGAGCGGAGCTGTTAAAAGTCCCACTCTCGTTGTTGCTCCCACAAGTGTAAATTTCGGAAGATCCAGTCGGATCGAGCGGGCGGATGAATCCTTTCCAAGCATGATATCGATGGCAAAATCTTCCATCGCCGGATACAGGACTTCCTCCACCTGGCGGTTCAACCTGTGGATCTCATCCACAAACAGGACATCTCCCTCCTGGAGATTGTTTAAGATCGCAGCCATCTCTCCCGGCTTCTCGATCGCCGGCCCGGAGGTCACCTTTAAGTTCACCCCCATCTCGTTCGCGATGATTCCGCAGAGCGTTGTCTTTCCAAGGCCCGGCGGGCCGTAAAAAAGCACATGATCCAACGCCTCCCCGCGGCTCTTTGCCGCATCGATAAAGACCTTCAGCGTGGACTTTATCTTCTCCTGACCGATATAATCCTTTAAATACTGCGGGCGCAGGGTCCCCTCTATTTTTTTGTCTTCCTCAGTTTCTTCGGTCGTAATGATTTTTCGGCTCATAACATTTCCTATCTATATCTTCTATCAGACAGCCAGATCTCCTGCTGCCATTTTTCAAGGTTTCATCCTATAAGAATGCCAGATGCTTTAACGCGCCCTTCAGCACGTCCTCGGAAGTCATACCTTCTGTGATCGCAACCTTCTTCACTGCGGTCTGCGCCTCGGACGCGGAATAACCGAGGGCCGTAAGCGCTTCCACAGCCTCTTTTCCAGCTTCCGCCATTCCAGAGAGATCCGTTTTCGGGCTCTCCTCCAGATCTGCACCTGCAAATAATACGTCTTCTGCTTTTATTTTATCTTTGAGATCCAGGATGATCCTCTGGGCTGTCTTTGCCCCGACGCCGGGCGCCTTCGAGATTGCCTTCGCGTCACCGGAGAGTACGGCCAGACGCAGCACATCCGGTCTCAGCGCGGAGAGGATCCCCAGAGCACTCTTCGGACCGACCCCGTTCACCCCGATCAACTGGCGGAACATCTCAAGATCCTGCTTTGAGAGGAATCCGAAAAGACTCATTCCATCCTCACGCACGGAAAAATACGTGTAAATCTTCACTTCCTCCCCCAGCCCAGGAAGCTCCCCGAGGACCGATGACGGAATAAAGATCCGGTATCCAATATTTCCCGCCTCAACGACGACGGAATCTTCCCTCTTTTCTTCCAGGGGACCGCGTATATATGAAATCACTGAACGAACCTCCCTTTTCCCTTCGCCATGTCATATTGCATGTCGTAATCATACCATAGCCGCCATTTAAGTGCAAGTGAAACCGCCGCGAGAATCGAACATATTTTCGATTTAGCTGTTTTTTGAAATATCTTCCCGGAAAACGCCGCCAGGCTTCTCCTTCGTTGACTTTCCATGTTTTCGCGGGTATAATCAGAAAACACGGAAGCAAAAATTCTTCCGCCTGTTCCATTCATGATTTGCCATATGCAGTTTTCCGAGCAGTCACCAGCATTTTTATGAACCCCAGGCGGATCAGCAATATAAGTATAAGGACTATCACATGATCACTATAGAAAAAACATTCCCTGGCACCATCGCCTATCCGTTGGAGCGCCTTGGCGATCCGGAAAAGCTTGTCTTTTTTGATATCGAGACCACCGGCTTCTCCGCCGACTACAACACCGTATATCTCATCGGCTGTATCTGGCCGGAGGGAGACCATCTCCGCTTCATCCAGTGGTTTGCAGACACGAAAGCCGCGGAGGCCGATGTCCTGACCGCATTTTTTTACTTTATAAAGGATTTTCGCACTCTCGTCCACTTTAACGGGGACATGTTCGATATTCCTTTTGTCACGAAGCGCGCCAAGGCCTTAAAGCTCACCCCCGCCTTTGACAGCGTGGAAAGCGTCGATATCTTCCGCCGGATCAAGCCCTTTAAGAAGCTCCTTGGTCTGCCGGACATGAAGCAGAAGACCATCGAGCGCTTTCTTAAGATCGGACGCAAGGACCTCTATAACGGCGGCGAGCTCATCGAAGTCTACCTGGACTATCTGAGGACTCACGATCAGGAAGAAAAACATCTTCTTCTCCTCCACAATGAGGACGACTTAAAGGGAATGCCTTCTCTCCTTCCCGTACTCTTCTATCCTGACTTTTTCGCCCAGGATTTCACCCTGGACGCGGTGCGGGAAGCTCCCGGCGAGACAGACCGGCTGATCCTCTCCCTCTCAGGGGACCCGGTGACGATCCTTCCGTCCCCGGTGGCTGCCTCCGTCCCCGCCTACGCTTTCCGGGCAGACAAAGACCGGATGGAGCTTTCCATCCGGGTCTACAAAGGTACATTAAAATATTATTATCCGAACTATAAGGATTACTACTATCTGATCTACGAGGATACCGCGATCCACAAGAGTGTCGGCGAATTTGTCGACAAGGACGCCCGGATCAAGGCGACAAAGGAGACCTGCTACACAAAGAAGGACGGCACCTTTCTCCCCCAGCCCGCAGATATCTGGGTGCCGGAATTCAAGACCTCCTGCAAGGATAAAACAGGATTCTTCGAAGTCCGGAAAGACTGCTTCTCCGATGTGGAAAAGCTGAACCGGTATATAAAAGAGATCTTCTCATTTCTCAAATAAAACCCGCTAATCCAGTATCTTCACACATCAGCCCTGCCGCCTGCGTCAGCTGCAGACGGCAGCGGTTATGCTGCAAATCTCATTCAATGCGAAAACATGCTTAGACACATTCCTGCACCGGACGCGAGTGCTTATTTCTAGTAATCCCCATCCTTAAGAAGCTTCCTGATATATGCAAACGTCTTTCTCTCTCCCTTTTCCTTCAACATCAGCAGGATCTTATCCAGACATGCCTTCGTCTCCGGATGCATGACGATATATTCCTTATTTCTGGAAAAATATGTGTAGGGTGCCGCATCCGTGTAGTTCCTTCCCTGGTAGATCTTCGAGGCCGCGATCCGGTCCATGACCATCTCCGCCAGGTAATTCACTGGCATCTTCACGCCGACGATCTTCCAGTGGTCCTCCGCTGTGGACACATCGGTCCAGTACTCGAAGTGATGCTTATTTCTCCCCTTGTGATGGAGCCATGCGGAGGAATATCCCTTTTCTTCCTTCTCTGCCGCGTTGGGACTTCTCGTTCCCTGGTAATACTTCACGCCGGTCTTAAATTCCTCCCAGGAATACTTCGACAGATCGTGGAGCAGCCCCTGTTTAAAAAGTCCAACCTTAAAGCAGCCTTCCATAACCACCAGCTTGTGATGCGTGATGGTCAGGAAGTGATGCCAGGCGTTGTGGAGCAGCCGTTTTTCTTCTTCATTTAATTTAACAGAATTCATTTTTTACTCTCTCGTTGCCTTCTTAAGCATATCTCCCAGCTCATCCACAGAGAACTTATAGTGCTTATTGCAGAACTGGCAGTTGACCTCGATCTCTCTGCCCTCGTTGATCATGTCCTGGATCTCTTTTTTTCCGATGCTGATGATCGCCTTCTCCACTCTGGAGCGGTCACAGTCACAGCGGAACTGTACCGGCATCTTTGATAAGATCTCAAGTCCGAACTCGCCGAGGATGTCTGTCAGGATCTCCTCCGGAGTCTTTCCCGCATTCAGCAGTGCTGTGATGGAAGAAATTCCGGAAAGCTTCGCCTCGAGCTTGTCGATGATCTCATCGGAAGCACCCGGAAGAAGCTGGATGATAAAGCCGCCTGCCTGACGGACCGTGTTGTCCTTATTCATTAGAACACCTAGGGCAACGGAGGACGGAACCTGCTCAGATGTGGCAAAATAGTAGGTCAGATCTTCCGCGATCTCACCTGTGACAAGCTGTGTCTGCCCCACATACGGCTCTTTTAAGCCAATATCCTTGATAACGCTCAAAACGCCAAGGTCCAGGGAACCGCCGACATCGAGTTTTCCCTGTGCATTCGGCGGAAGCATTACATCCGGATTGAACGCATATCCTTTCACATCTCCATGGCCGTTGGCTGTGACAAGAAGTCCTCCCAGCGGACCGCTTCCCTCAATTTTAAGTGTTAAAAGGTCCTTCTCCCCTTTTAAGTCAGCGCCCATCATGGCAGCTGCTGTCATGAGACGTCCTAAGGCAGCCGTAGCCACCGGGCTTGTGTTGTGGGCATTCTTTGCGTTCTCCACCATATCTCTTGTCGTTGCAGCAAAGGCGCGGATCTGTCCTTCCGCAGCCGTCGCACGGATCATATAATCGTTCATGCTCTATTTCCTTTCTTTTCCATATTCTCTCGCGATCACATAAATACGTTCGCTGTCCTCCCGCGGCGGATTCTTCGTAAATGCATCGTAGGCGGCAACAAATTCCATTCCCGCTTCGTGGATGGCACTCTTCACCTCTTCCAGGGAATAAGCCCGCTGATAATGTGTCTCATGGTACTTTCGGAAGAGATCCCCATCCTCACGGACAAAGATCGACAGATCATAGATATTGATCTGCTCCTCCTCATCGTACTGGTTGTCCCAGATAAAGCTGGAGTCATCCCGGTCTTCCGCGATCGTGTTGTCTCCCATGATCTCCCGGTATTTGTACTCCGTATTCATGTCGAAGATAAACACTCCGCCCGGATCCAGGTAATTGTTAACCAGGCGGAATACTTCTGTCAGATCCTCCAGCTCTAAAATATAATTCATACAGTCACAGATGGAGACCACCGCCGCCACCGTGCCGTAAAGTTCAAATTCCCGCATATCCTGACAGAGATACAAAATATCTTTTCCGGACTGTTCCTTCTTTTCCAGGGCAAGCTCCAGCATCTCCTCGGAGTTGTCCACGCCGATCATATCATAACCAGCGTCCGCGAGAAGCTCCGTGAGACTTCCCGTTCCACATCCGAGATCGAGAAGAAGTCCCTCCGTAACCCCCTGTTCCTTTAAAAGCCCTGTCAGATATTCACACCATTCTTCATATGGAATATTATCCATAAAAGTGTCATAGACAGCAGCAAAACCTGTATATGCCTGCATTTTATCTCCTTGATCAGCCTCAGTCCGCGTACAATAATGAAAAAGCCACTACCCGCAATAGGTAATGGCTTACGTTTCATCTTATGCGTTGCGGCCGCAGCACTTTTTGTACTTCTTTCCGCTTCCGCACGGACACGGATCGTTCGGGTAGATCTTGTGGCCTTCGCGGCGTACGGTTCCGGAAGCTTTCTGCTTCTTGTAAAGCTCTGTTCTTGTCTCAGCGGAAAGGATCTCAGACCACTGCGGAAGCTCATAGAGCCAGGAAGCCTTAGCTTCTACCATATTGTAGTAAAGCTTTTCCGGATCGATCTCAATCTTAACAACGGTATCCTCTGCCATTGTGTCGATCGGGTTCTCATATCCCTTTAAGCTCTCATTGATTCCATCAAGGAAACCAGTCATAACGAGAACTTCTGTGCCATACTTCTCAGCAAGTTCTTTTACAGTTCCCTCAACAACTTCTGTCGGGTTGGAAAGGATCTTCTCGTAGATGCCTTTTTCGATCGTAAAATAGTTTGTCCAGAGTTCTTCTTTCTTTTTATCATCGAGACCATCGCCGTAAGCGAGGCTTCTCCATGTTTCAAGTAATGTTGCCATATCAGTTCCATCCTTTTCGTATACTGTTTCTATTTCTTTTCCGCACCATCCATTTTCAAAAGGGCAGACTGGTACAGAAAACGTCTAATGCACATTATAACATAGGATATTTTTTCTGTAAACAGGAAAATTTTTTGTGCATTGGAAATATTAAATGTGACAGGTCCGGTACGTGTTCTGTACCATTACTGGGCATTCTGCTTCGTAATATACCCCTCATCATCGATCACCGCCTCCGGAGAGATGCTTCTCATGTAATTGATGATCCGCTCCTTCTCCGCTCCTTCCGCCTTCGCCACGCGGCAATTCGACTGCTTCGCCGGAATAAACCGCAGGGATTCCAACCCCTCATCTCCGATCACCGCCTCCACGAGGCAGGAATCGAGCGTCTTTGAGTTGAAGAGATAGTTCCCGAGACTGTACACCACCGGGACATCTCCCTGGTAGCCAATGGGCTGCAGCACATGGGGATGGTCCCCGATGATCAGGTCCGCTCCTGCCGCCGCGATCTGGGGCGCCTGCTCCTGCTGCCAGTGATCCAGCTTATCAGTTCCTTCCGTCCCCCAGTGGATGTATACAATGACAAAATCGCTGTCCGCCTTCGCCGCGGAGATCACCTCCAGAAGTTTATTGATCTCCAGACACCGGAATACCCCCGGAGTTGTCTCCGTTGCCCCTTTGGTGTCCGGCGGAAGTGTCCGCTCGATCTGGGTTGCGGAGACGAAGGTGATCTTCCTTCCGTTTGCGATAAAGGATACCGGTTTCACCGCTTCATCCAGGTTTCGTCCCGCTCCCACATAGGGCATTCCGATGGCTTCCAGGGTGTCCAGGGTGTCTGTCAGGGACACTTCGCCGTAATCATAGGCGTGGTTGTTCGCCAGGGACACGAGATCCGCTCCCATGTCAAAGAGCCAGGACGCGTACTTCGGATCCGCACGGAACGTAAATTTCTTTCCCGCCGTGGGCGCTCCGCCCGTCGTATACGGAAATTCGTTGTTTACCATAAAGATATCGGCGCTCCGCATGATGGATAAGAGATCCGCGGAAATTCCACCCTCGATCCCCTGCCCCCTCTTTAAGAGGGATGCCATGATCGCGTAATGGGAGTCGAACAGGATATCTCCCGCAAAGACGATCCGCGTCTTTCCCGTCTCCGCTGTCTCTTTCACGTAGATCTTGTTCGCCGCCATGACTTCCGGGTCCTTTAAGAGGTCCGCATAAGGATCCGCGGATCCTGTCTCCGCCTCGGAAGATTCCGTCTCATTCTGCTGCAGGACAACATGAGGTTTTTCACCGCCTGTTTTGCTGTCCACGCTCTCCTGTGTAGTATCACTATTCTCCGCAGGCTCAGCCGTTTTCGTCTCCTGACTTACCTCAACCGCAGCCGTCGTCCGCACGGTCCCCGATGCCACACTGCTGCATCCGCCAAGCAGAACGCCCGCCAACAGGACCGCTCCGCAAATTACCGCTATTTTTCTTCTCATCATACACTCCCATAAGCAGAATTCCTTTAAATTCCACCATTTTCCCTTTCGTTTTTCCTCCCTAAAGCTTACCAGATTTTCTCCTGTTCCGCAACATTACTATATAGAGAAAAAGGCGGCAAAGCCGCCCATTCGCAGCTCCACCGCCTTTATCCATCCTTTTATCCTTTACTGCTTCTCAGCCTTTCACCGCAAGACTACCAGCCGTGATCGCCTTTCCAGACTTTCTGTCAAACAGAAGAATGTCCGTTCCCGCGATATCAACACCTGTCTCCTCGCCAAGTTTAAAGGTAACACCGCCGAAGATAACGCCTGTCAGCAGGTACTTTCCGATCCTGAGCTTCACGGTAGATTCCATACCAGTCGGCATTGCACCGTAGATCGTGGATGCGATCGCGCCGTCCCCGGAGAGCTTCAGTGCCTCCGGACGGATCGCCAGGACGAAGTCCTCGTTGGTGATCTCCGGCTCTTCCTCCACCGCATAGTCAGACTCGTCGACCTTCGCGATATGGTACTTGAATACCTCATCCTTATTGCTCTTCTCAACGGCCTTCTTATCCTTTAGCATCTCAATCCTCTGAGCTTCCAGATCAGCCGCGTCTTTATCTCTCTTTGCGAACCATGCCGCCATATCGATAGGCTCGTTCGGTCGGAATGTCGCTTCGAGATCATCCAGAATCCTAAAGCTGAAACTTCCATCAGCCTGTTCTTTTCCCTTTGCCTCCACAAAGTTGATGGACGGATTTCCGACGAAGTCCGCTACGAAAAGGTTTGCCGGCCTGTTATATACATCAAGCGGGGCATCATACTGCTGAAGCACACCGTTGTTGATCAGACAGATCTTTGTCGCCAATGTCATGGCCTCCATCTGGTCATGGGTGACATACACAAAGGTACTTCCCGTCTCAACATGAAGTCTCTGCAGCTCATATCGCATCTCAAGACGGAGCTTCGCGTCAAGGTTTGACAGCGGCTCATCCATGAAGAGAACTGCCGGTTCCGGTGCCAGGGTTCTCGCGATGGCAACACGCTGCTGCTGACCGCCGGAGAGCTCTGCCGGGTAACGGTTCATGAACATGCCGATCTTGACGATCCTGGAAACTCTGCGGACGGATTTATCGATCTCTTCCTTCGTGAGTTTTCTGTCTTCTGTCAGAACTTTTCCTCCGGATACGATGGCATATTCCTCATTTAAGGACTGCCCCTTTGACTCATAGGACTTCTTGATTCCGTCAAGCTTCTTTATCAGCTCCTCCGCCTTCGCCTTTGCGGCTGCGTCCGGATCTGCTGCGTCCTGAATCCCGTATCCGTAGAGGATCTTCGCGGTATAAATAGAGAGGATGAATGCGTCGATAAATTTCAGATAGACTTTATCCGTGTCGAGCTTACCTCTCTTATCGCGGCACTCTTCCACTAACTCTTTGATCTTCTTTCCGCTCTTCAGCGCCCGGATCAGCTCCCCCGTCGTCATGGCATCAAAATCGTATTTCGGAAGTTCTTCCTTGATATTGCTTAAACCAAAAGAAATATTCTGGTAAACGGTCATGTTCGGCCACAGCGCGTAGTTCTGGAACAGGAATCCGACCTTACGCTTATTGGCCGGAATGTTGATTCCCGCCTCACTGTCAAACACAACCTTATCTCCGATCTTGATCTGACCAGTCGTCGGTGTCTCGAGCCCCGCGATCATGCGGAGGATCGTTGTTTTTCCGCATCCGGACGGTCCGAGCAGTGTGATAAAGGAGTTATCCGCGATGTCGAGGTCCAGATGATCGACTCCGAAGAATTTTCCCCAGCGTTTTGTTATATTTCTCAATGTGATTTCCGGCATATTAATTTCCTCCTATTCCATCGTCAAGGCTTGCACCTGTCAGCTTATTGACTAACGTATTAAAGATCAGGATCGTAACGATCAGGATCAGGTTGATCGCGCTCGAGAACGCGTACAGACCCATTTCATCGAAATAGTCCAGCGTCGTCGAGAGGATGAAGCCCTGCGTACATAAGAGCAGGAACAGTGACAGTTCACGGAGACATGTCATAAACGGAAGCATGTATCCACTGATGATCGCGGATTTCTGGATCGGAATAATGATCCGGAACATTCTCTTCGTCCATGGAATGTCCTGTATGATCGCCGCTTCCTCGATCTCATTGCTGATCTGCAGCATGGAGTTTAACGCACTCCGGCTCGCAAACGGAATGTACTTGATCGTACCTGCGATGATCAGCAGCGTATATGTATTGAAGAGGTTGATCTTCTCGTTGGAGAACAGGATGAAGAATGCAGCACCGACAGCGATGGAGGGCATCAGATACGGAAGGAATGCCACGCCGTTTACATAGCTTGCCCAACGGCTTCTGCGGTTCTTCGCAACCGCGTATCCGATCAGGGTACCGATGGTACCTGCGATCAGCGCACAGCAGACAGCAACTAAAAGTGTACCGGCAAACGCGTGCCAGATTGTACTGTTATAGAGGATACCGTGCTGTCCGTACATACCGTTCTCGGTGATATTCTCTTTCGTGATCCACCATTTCGTGGTCAGGTTGCTTAAGTCTTTCGTGTAGAGGAAGCTGTAGTCTCCCGGGTTCGGGAGGAACGTCTCAAGGGCGAAGGAAAAGATCGGGAAGATACTTGTGAAGAAGGTCAGAACGATCATCACAACTGCAATCGCGTATTTTCCGACTTTTCCAAGGTTCATCTTCGATAACTGACCGGATTTGCCGGTGACGGTCGTATAGTTCTTCCGGCTCTTTAAGCTCACCTGATTCATCGTGAGGATCGCCACACCGAAGATCATCATGATGATGGCTAAAATACTCGCCTCACCGGTGTACTTGGAGTTTAAGGAAATGTACTTCGTGGAAAGGGTGGTAAGTCCAAGATAATGCGGTACCGGGTAGCTTCCCATGGCGCTTCCGAATACGAGAAGGATCGTCGAGAGGATCGCCGGTTTTACCATCGGAAGCGTAATGCGAAACATCGTCTTCCATTTCGGTGTATCGAGGATCGTTGCCGCTTCTTCCAGATTTGCGTCCATATTCCGGAAAATTCCGCCGATCAGGATGTAAGCGAATGGCGCGTAGTGAAGTCCCAGAACCACAGAGCTCGGGAATAATCCCAGACACCACCATTTCGGCATGCAGATGCCGGCAAGGGATGCAAGGAGTCCGTTGGATGTACCAACGACTGCGTTGCTGTTAAATACGTTCTGCCATACAACCGCTAACGTCCACTGCGGCATGATGTACGGGAAAATAAAGATGGAGCTTAAATACTTTTTGAATTTCAGGTTCGTTCTTGTTACCAGAAACGCAAAGGTTCCGCCGTAGAGGATAGAGATCGTACAGGTAAAGACTGCTAAGAGGATCGTATTCCACAACGGCTTCCAGAGGTTTGTCTTCGCCAGACGGCTTGTAAAGAGGTCCACATAGTTGATCAGCGTGTAACCGGACGCCTTTCCGGCGAGATGGGCGTCAATGGTTCCCGGATGGATCGTGATCGTATCTTTTACGATGGCGATGATCGGCGCAACAGTGGAGAACGTCAGTACGATGCCGAACAGGAGAAGGATGATGTTCTGCGGTTTTGAAAAATATGTTTTTACACGATTGTATCTGTTCACAGAATTGTCCGCTCCTTTCATTTAAAACATGGATGCCGTTTTTCTCTCACGGCAGATGCCATATGTAACATGAGGGCGCCGCACACATGTACGGCACCCTCGAACTATCTTGTTTCATGCAACTGTTCAATAGGTCTGCGCATTCACTGCGCGGACCGTAAGAACGCGTCGCGCAGTAGGCAAAAATCCCATTGACGAAGTCAATTTGGAATGGATTTTTGCATGTAACTGTGAAGGCACTGAGCAGTTACAGTTTCATTTACTTTGCAGAGTCGCTGTACTTCGTGAGAAGCTCGATCCAGCTGCCGACTGTAAAGGAAACAGATGCACAGTAGTCCGGATCTTCCAGAACTAATTCGCCGTCTGTTGTCCACCAGTCATATCCACGGTCGTCCTTGCACGGGAACTGGTCTTCGCCGGCCTCGTTGTAGCCGCCCTTGCTGTGCTGGTAAGTCTCCTCGATCGCTGCTGCAACTTCCGGGTTAGCGGAGTAGCCGCCCATGTCTTTGCCCCATGCGGAGAATCCGTCCTCTGTACATGTCATGTACTGGATGAATGCGCATGCGGTCCACGGAAGCGGGCTGTTGTTTGTAACGAAGAGATAATGGCAGTAACCGTAACCACCGATACCTTTGTAGCCGTCCTGATAAGCGGCAACCTTAATGTTATTTAAGGAAACGCCTGCGGACTCTTCTACGGAACGAAGTTTGGAATAAACTAATAATCCGGCCTGATCTGTTGCAGAATCCGTAACAAGTGTGTTGCAGATCGGACCATCATCTGTCTGCTCATTGTAGTTCTCAACCCAGAGCTTGATCCATGCGAGGGCATATGCGCCGTTCTCACCAAGTCCAAGATCCTCAGCATCTGTTGCCATCTCGTCGATAACCGGTTTGAAGTATGCCTTCTTTGTGTCATCGAGAGCATCGTAAGCATCCTTTAACCATCCTGCATACTTATCTTCTGTCAGCATGTATAAGAAGTTCTTTCCAACGATCTCGGAATCGATATCCATGTATAACGGATGAACGCCCTCTGCTACGAAATCCCAGCAGTTCTTATATTCAGCGCTTCCTGTGCTGTTATACATAAATACTTTGTTTAATGTCTGTAATGGAAGGAATCCTTTATATGCGTCCGGTGTTGTTCCGTTTGCCTCTGCCCACTCTTTTGGGATGTAGGTCTTTAAGATTCCCGGCTGAACCATCTTTGACTCGATCTGGTTGCCATCCTGGATCAGGGTCATCGCGAAGGTTCCTTCTGTCTTTAAGGAGTCTGCGGTCAGCTGCTCAAAGATCTTGTTGTTCTTCGGCTGCTGCCACTCATATTCCATTTTGTAGGACGGATCGATAGACTGCAGATATTCGATAAATAACGGCAGCGCACTCTTTCCGCGGCTGGAGTTACCAACACCGTAGAAGGTCTTTCCGTTGGACTCTTCGATGGCTTTCTTCGCCAACTCTTCCATGGACATTCCTTCTGCTTCCTTGATGATCTTTTCAACATCAGAAAGATTGGTATCGTCTGTGGACGCAGCCTCTGTTGCCGCCTCGCTTGCCGCCGCTGTGGTCTCACCGCCGGCTGCTGCTGTCGTAGCTGTCGTTCCGCCACCGCCGCCGCATCCCGCGAGGGACATCGCTGCCATGGAAACTGCAAGTGCCAATGACAAAGTACGTTTTCTCATAAAACTTTTCCTCCTTCATTTACTGGGTCATCTTGTTTCTCTCACGACTCATTTTGTACTTTTATTATAGTAGCGCACAGGAAATTTTAACAGTGGACAAAACTGCGATAGTTTGTGGAATCCTGTGAATCTGTATATTTTCATTCCATATTTCTAATATTTTTGTGCATTTTCGACATATATTTTTCTGTGGCAGAATTGGAAGCACCGGCATATTGCTGTATATTCATTTGAACATCATTCGTCCGCACACATCTTTCACCCATCATGCTGGTCTGCAGGATCCATCGTCAGTTCCGGACGCAGGAGTTCAAAGCCGTCCGCTCTTTTTTTATAATTGATCTCGTATTTATTAGTATTTCTTATTTATAAATATTAGCACAACTTTTATATATTTTATTAAAAACCTGTAAAATTCCTTACACAGACCCATTTCCAAAACATTTCTTTTTTCTTATGTAAATATTGTGCAAATTGAATATTGACAGAAACCGCCATTTAATGGTAATTTTACTGTAAGTTCGCTCAGCGTTTTCATGATACGACAAACGCTGTATAAGAAAATATAATGAAGAGGTGTAGACATGCAGGAATTAAAACCGATCAAAGAAGGAAAAGTACGCGAAATTTATGACAACGGGGACAGCCTTATTATGGTTGCCACTGACCGTATCAGCTGTTTTGACGTGATCCTTCACAATGAGGTTACCTCCAAAGGTGCTGTTCTGACCCAGATGTCCAAATTCTGGTTTGACCTGACAAAGGATATTCTCCCGAACCATATGATCTCCGTTGATACAAAGGATATGCCGGAGTTCTTCCAGCAGAAAAAATTTGAGGGAAAGACGATGATGTGCCGCAAGTTACATATGCTGCCGATCGAGTGCATCGTCCGCGGATATATTACAGGAAGCGGCTGGGCAAGCTACAAAAAAGACGGTACCGTCTGCGGAATCCGTCTTCCGGAAGGCTTAAAGGAATCCGATAAACTCCCGGAGCCGATCTATACTCCGTCCACAAAGGCTGAGATCGGCGACCATGATGAGAATATTTCCTTCGAGCAGAGCATCGACCATCTCGAGAAATACTTCCCGGGAAAGGGCCGCGAGTATGCGGAGCTTCTTCGTGACAGCACTATCGCTTTATATAAAAAATGTGCAGAGTACGCCCTCGCAAAGGGAATCATCATCGCCGATACAAAATTCGAATTCGGTCTTGACGAGGAGGGCAACCTCGTGATCGGTGACGAGATGCTCACACCGGACAGCTCCCGCTTCTGGCCGGCAAAAGGCTATGAGCCGGGTCACGGTCAGCCGTCCTTCGACAAGCAGTTCGCCCGCGACTGGCTCACTTCCCATCCGGGCAATGACTGGACACTTCCGCAGGAGATCGTCGATAAGACTATCGCGAAATATCTGGAAGCATATGAGATGATCACCGGGAAAAAATTAGAGGCATAACCCCCACAAATCTCCGCCTCTGAGTTTTCCTATTTAGTTCCTCATTTTTACGAAAAAAGCGTCCGGAATCCATCTCTATGGATCCGAACGCTTTTTTCTGTTGTTCTGTCTTCACCTGCCTGAGGGACACTGCCGCTTTCGGGTCCCTGGGATCTTCTTATTTTAAAATATCCTGTCTGCAGATATGGCGGATCTTTTCCGCGTCAAGTCCCCGGATCACTTCCACAGCAAGATCTGCTGCCGCTTCCAGATCAGATTTCGCACAGAAATTATAATGGGTATGAACATACCGGCTCGGGACGCCGAGAACCAGAACCGGAACCGCCTTTGCTGTCAGGCTGATCTTTCCCGCGTTCGTGCTTCCGCCACGGCGGACTGTCTCCTGAAATGGAATTCCGAATTTCTTCGCAAGCTCTTCCGCGTACTCGATAAACACCGGATTTGAAATATAGCTCTTATCCATCCTGCGGATCTGGACACCGCCCCGCATGTGCCCCTGTGTCTGGGCAGCACTGAAATAGAAATCATCTGACGGGGAGCCCTCAAAGACAATCGCCAGGTCCGGACGGACAATCTGGGATGTGACTGTGGCACCTCTTGTTCCAACTTCCTCCTGAGCCGCAAACGCTCCGGTCACCCGTACCGCCAGCTGATCCTTCTCCCCGCACAGACGGGTCATGGTGTCGATAATGCATGCACAGCCTGCACGGTTATCAAACGCTTTTCCAAAGCAGAGGTCACGTTCCTCATCGTAGGAAAATGAAACTTCCGGGACTGCCGGATCTCCAATGGAAATACCGAATACTTCTGTCACTTCTTTCCTGCTCACCGCGCCGACATCCACGATCAGCGTCTCAATACTCAACGACTGGGAGGCCCGCTCTGCCTCATTCATAAAATGGATCGGCTTGGAAGAAATAATTCCCCGCACAAGTTTCCCACTTCTGGTCCGGATCATTACTGTGTGTGCCGGAAGGTTCGTGAGGATCACTCCACCGAGCATGAGGATCTCCAGGCTTCCGTTTTCTCTGATGCTCTGTACCATAAATCCACATTCATCCGTATGGGCATCCAGCATCACGACCGGTTTCTCCGGATCCTCACCGGGCATACGCGCATATAGGTTATTCATCGCGTCATTTTCCAGCTCCAGACCTTTGCAGTACTTCGCAACCGTGCGGATTACATCCTCCTCAAATCCGCTCGGTCCAAACGCATCGCAGATCTCCCCAAACATCTTTACATTCATACTGATTCCTCCTATATTTTCATTTTAATTCTTACCTTTTTCCATTGATGGCCTCCAACGGCTTGTTTTTTCAGGATCCAGATTATTTTTCCTGTATCTCCGATGGAGCAACACCCGCAATTTTTTTAAATGTGTTAGAAAAATACGCAATATCTTTATATCCGACTTTTTCCGCCACTTCGTACACCTTGTTTCGGTGGTCAGAAAGCAATTCCACTGCCTTTTTCATCCGGTACCGTGTGAGCCACCCCATCACCGTATATCCTGTCTCTTTCTTGAAGCAGTGGCTCAGGTGGCCTTCGCTGATCCCCACCGCACCTGCGATCTTCGCCACATTGATCGTACTTTCCCCGTAATGAGATGCCATATAAAGCACCGCGTCCCGGACGTATCCGGTAAGGCCCGCGGTATTTTCATCGAATGGCAGACAGAGCCGGATCACCGCGGCATTGATCTCTGGTCCGTCACCTTCCAAAGCTCCCGGATATTGCTCCTTTACCGGTGCCTTATCCGGGACAGATCTGCTCAGACCGGTATCTCTTTGCTTCCCCCGATCTGTCTCGATCCGCTCTTTCGCCCTGAGGATCGCGCTCTCCAGCTCTCCGTCCTCGAACGGCTTTAGCAGATAATCAAATGCATAAAGCTTCAACGCCTCTCTGGCGTAGGAAAACTCGCTGTACGCGGTCAGAAAGATCACCTGTACCGGATTTTTCTCTTCCCGAAGCTTCTTTAACATCTCAAGACCGTTCATCTTAGGCATCCGGATATCGCAGATCATCAGGTCCGGATTCTTTTTATGGACCAGTTCCAGCGCGTCTAACCCGTTTTCCGCCTCACCGACGACCTCGCAACCCAGCGAGGCCCAGTCCGTCTCACCGACAATGCCCATCCGGACGAACCGCTCATCATCTACAACGATCACCTTGATCATAACAGCTCCCCCCTTCCCTTTTTCCATTCCCCATCGGTCATCAGGATCTGTTCTCCATACTGGGCGCAGGCTGTCCGGAGCCATTCACCGGTATTCTTATCGTTACCTTTGTTCCGCCTGCAGCCAGCCGCTCTGCCCTGAGACCGTAGTCTTTTCCATAATGAAGCCGGATGATCGTATCCACATTGTAAAAGCCGATGTGGCCATTCTTCTGTTCCTTGTCCCGGTTTCCGAGCCGTCGGATCACTTCATCGCTGATCCCGCATCCGTCATCTGAAACCTCGATCACAAGCTCCTTCCTTTCCAGATATGCCCTGACAAAAATATGCCCCTCATCCGCATCCGCCAGCCCATGGATCACCGCATTTTCCACGATGGGCTGAACGATGAGCTTTGGAACCAGGATCTCCTCCGTCTCAGGAGCGATCTCATAGCGGAAATCAAACTTTCCGTTAAACCGGATCTTCTGGATCTTTGCATAGCTTTCCACCAGTGTCATCTCTTCCTGCAGCGTGATAAACTGGGCGCTTGAAATACTGGTCCTTAAGATCTTCGCAAGCTTTGCCGCCAGCGTCGCGATCTCCGGAATATGGTTCGCCTTCGCCACCCACTTCATCGTATCAAGGGTATTGTAGAGAAAATGCGGATTTAGCTGGGACTGCATCATGGCGATCTGGGTCTCGTTCAGCTCCTTTTCGCGCCGAACCCGCTCCTCCATATAAGAGGAGATCCTCTTTGTCATGATATTAAAATTTTCCGCCAGCTCCCCAAACTCGTCCTGACGTTCCATGTCCACATGGGTATCCAGATTTCCCTCCTGAACCTCATCCATGGCATCATGAAGTACATGGATCGGCTTGGAAAGAAAGGAGCTGATCCCGATCGCGACACCAACACTTAAAAGAAAGCTTCCCGCGGCCATGAAAAGAAGAACTGTATACATGGATCTCGTGGTATCACTCGTAAAAACATGGGGACGGATCAGGACGCTGTAAAGCCCTGTATCACCCAGCTTTGAAACGTAAATACTGTTGTTGTTCCAGACCTCCGTCAGAGGTTCCCCCTGTAGAAAACGGCTTCTCAGAACATCTCCGACCGTCTCCCCCGATGCCGTGCCTACACTGTACACGGTCTCCAGAAATCCATTGAGAATACAGATTCCGTCCTGGCCACTGTATGTGCCGGAGAGCGCCTTCGCGAAATGCTCCGCCGTCATTGTGACCACAAAATATCCAGAACATTCCTCCGAATTTCCGGTCACTGCTCTGGCAAACCGCAGGACCTCATCACCGCCAATCTCCAGATCACTCCGGATGATCAGATCATTCGGGTGGGCATGAGCCTCTCTCAGGATCCCCCAGTATACCGGCAGCGTCTGCCCGTAGGTACGGTTTCCCGTAGAGTACAGGCAGGAGCCATCCGCATTGTAGAGATGAAATCCCGCCATCTCACGACATGCAGCGGTCGCCCCGTACAGACTGCGATACACTTCATTCTTCTTTCCAAAGCTTTCTTTTTTCAGCGCCTCGGCGACCAGCGGATCCGTACACAGTTCCTCCGCCGCGTCATGGTAAGCGTCAAACAGCGTCATCAGCTGATGCTCTACCGCACCGGCAAGCTCCATATCCTTTTTCTCAAAATCTCTTCCGACCTTCACCTTAAACATCTGGATCAGAAACACACAGCACACGATCAGTGGAAGAACAGACACAGCGAGAAAACTCACAAGAAGCTCACGCCGGAAAGATCTCTGGATAAAGTTCTTCATGATCCACCTCCGTTTCCTGCCATGAGCGCCGCCCATCTTTCCAAAATGGATTTCTGGTTTTTTACTGCCCATCCAAGATCGAAGTCCATGATCGATCCCTCTTCCTTCTGATCCGGGGTAATATCATCGCGGACCGTCCGTCTGTAAAGCTTCTCGACAGCCAGTCTCTGGACATCAGGACTCACGATAAAATCCACAAAAAGCTTCGCGTTTTCTTCATGCTCCGCACCCTTGATCACCGCGCATCCGTCTGCCACCGCGCTGGTTCCCTCCCGCGGATAGACGATCGAGATCGCCGCGCCGCGGTCGATATACTTTTTCGCAGTTTCCTCCAAAGTCAGACCAACCAGATATGTTCCCTCTGACACCTCATCGAGCACGGCGCCTGACCCCGCCGCCATCCGGCGGCCGAGCACTCTGGCAAACTGTTCCAGAACCTCGTTTTCACGCATCGGCAGGACCTGGATCATCGTCTCCAGCATCGTGCAGCTGCTGCCGGATCTTCCCGGATCCGCAAAGGACACCTTTCCGTCCCAGTTCCCGTCAAACAGATCCTCAAATCCCCGCGGGGCGGAAGCCGCGTCCACCAGCTTATTGTTGTAGATCAGAACAATGGGAAGCTCCGTAAACGGAGTCCAGACATGATCCTCAGTCCGGTATATACTCTCGATATGATCGCTCTGGGTACTCTCGTATGACACGAAGCAGTCCTTAAAGACCTCATAGCTCTCCACACCTCCGCCGAACATCACGTCACAGGATCCCTTTTCCCCCTCTTCCCGGATCCGCTCCAGAAGCTCCGTCGTTCCCCCGGGAACCACTTCCACCCAGATTCCGGTCCGCTCCTCAAACTCCTTTATGATCGGCGCATAGACCTCCTGCTTGTGGGAAGTATACACCGTAAGCCTCTTCTCCTCACTCACTTTCTCCGGTCCCTGTCCGCTGCTCTCCCCTGTTCTGCAGCCCGCCGCACTCATCGCCACAACTGCAATTCCAAGGAATAACGCCCATACGTTTCTCTTTCCCTTCACTCCCCGAAATCCCCCCTTTGATTCCGATCAGATTGAATTTCTATCGATAACTCTTTTCCTATAATCTCATTCTGTTTCGTCGCTCTTTTTAGTCTATTCTAACATATTTTCCCTGAAGAAACCATCACTTTTATATAATAAAAAAACCGCCGCACCTCCACGATCTCCCCGAAAGGAAATCATGTTCGGTACGGCGGTTTTTCGCCTGGCTCCGCGTGAACACTGAGAAACAGGAACGCCTGCCCTTTCTCATTATGAATTATCTTCTTGTCCGCCTTACGGCGCCCAAAAAGCTTCGGACTTCGTACTTATACTGCCCCGGCATTAGAATTGCTCATGAAAGCAAGCTTTCAACACAATTCTATCACCAGGTCAGTGCAATTCAACGTTTATTTACTTTCTCATCTCAAGAACATCCGCAAATGCCTCGATAGCAGTTGCAGCCTGTCCGAAGTCTCTCATCTGCTGGTCAACACCAAGCTTGATGTGCGGGATACCTGCGTTGTCGAGAGCTTTCTTGAGGTACGGATACTCCATCTCCTCCGGATCGCAGAACTGCTGCATGAAGAGTACAAGCCCCTGAGCGCCGCTCTTCTTAACCATGTCAGCTACGAACTCGCCACGGCGGTTCTTGGAAGACTGCGGATCGTAAAGAAGGATATCGTAGTCCATGTTTGCAAACTGTTTTGCAAGAGCTCTGAGAGCATCCTGCTCGTCCTCCGGAACATCTGTACGGAAGGAACGGCTCTCATGAGCAACATCATCAGCTGCGATCGCGATGTTGTTATTCTCGAAGATCTCAAGAAGCTTCGGGTTGTCTACGATGATACCGGATGTAACAACCTTTGTTCCCTTCCAGTCACATACCGGAAGAGCTGCGAGCTCTTTGTTTAACTCTTCGAGTTTTGCTGTATATTCCGGTTTCTCCATGAAGAAGAATGCCTTTAATACTGCAGAACGCTTTGTAGGAGTTACAACGTCGCAGTGCTCGTTAGCGAGTTTTACGAACTCACGGCGGGCTGCACGGCTCTTGTTGTAAACCTTGATTGCGTCAAGGATCGCATCGTTGGTGATCTCGTGGCCACATACTTCCTCGAGATCAGCCTTAACGTTTGCGTACTCCTCCTCACAGAACTTAAGTCCGAACTCTTCGAAACGGTTCTGCGGATGAGCAAGGAAGATAACTTTCATCTTGTCGCCCATAGCAACACGGAAGTTCTGGCTCATCGGACGTAATGTATCACAGATTGTTGGTGTGATGATTCCGTCTAACTGATCCATAGTTCCGTCAAGGAGCATCTCAAGTGCGAGCTGAGCAATCGTGCAGTAGAAGGTTGCACAATACTCTTTTGCACGGCTGATCGTCTTGTTGTTGGAGCCCCAGATTCCCATCGGAACCATGCCTGCAGCGTATACAAGCTCTTCCGGAGCGTAGTACGGGAGAACGCCAATGACCTTCTTGCCCTGTGCTTTATATTCAGCAAGCTGCTGTTTTGGAGTTGCAGCTTTTACCTTAAATTCGTCAAATAATGCGTTGATACTCATGGTCTATTTAGCCTCCTTTGCCTGGATGTTTGCTTCCATAGCCTCTACAAGACCCTGTACTCGTGTCTCGTACTGAGCGGCATTGAAGTTACGCGGGTCAGCCTGGTCACCATCGAATCCTGCGCACGGAATACCAAGATCCTTTGTGAAGCGGCGCTGCATCTCTGCCATGTAACCGGACCACGGCTTACAGCTTCTGTTGTAGTGAACGAGAACGCCATCTACCTTGTTGTCACGGCAGATGCCTTCACGCCATGCAACACCCTGCTCGATACATACAGAGTTCGGTGCTTTGTAGTAAGCACGTGCCATCTCATCCAGACCATTATATACGAAACCGAATGCCGGTGCGTATACAACTGCTGTTACGTTGACGCCGTTAGCCTTTAACGGTTTGAACAGTGCCGGAAGCTTCGGCCAGCACGGAATACCCTCGAACATTACACGGTATTTCTCCGGGAACGGAGTTGTTGTCTCGCCCTTAGCGATCGTCTCGTCAAGGTCTTTTGCTAACTGCTCAAATGCCGCAGCAGCCTCAACTCTTGCACGTGCGGTTACAACGTCAGCCATATGGTTGAACAGGTCGAAACCACTGTACGGAGCCGGTTTGTACTGTAAGTAATCACAGACTTTTAACCATGCCTTTGCTGTACGGTTTGCGTTCTCACATGCATGCTCGAACTTCTTCTCGTCGAACTTCTTGCCTGTGAGTTCCTCTAACTGCTTGATTGCCTTATCAAACTGTCCACGAACATAGCGAACATTCTGATCAGCAACTTCTACAGTGTTGTTGTACGGGATATCGATCATGATAAGCGGAACATTGCACATACGGGCGATGTTCTCATACCACTTTGTCATACAGTTACAGATGTTGTTGCAGCAAAGAACGAAATCCGGCTGCGGGATCTGCATCTGACGGATCGGGGAGATCGCTGCAATACGGCGCTCTTTATCCGGTCCATCCGGAAGCTTTTCAAGCTCAAGAAGGTTTACAAGCTCAAGATACGGAGTCTGAGTCTTCGGATCTTTTTTCGGCTTGCCTGTTGCCTCATCGATCACTACGTTTCCGTCTGCGTCCTTTAACGGCTTACCTGTGCTCGGGTCGATGATGTACTCACCTGTCTCCGGGTCAAACTTACGCGCTACACGGACACCGGCTGCGTAAGCAAGGCTGATACGTGCGTATCCGCAGATATCGTTGTCGTAACCAAGATCCTCAGCTGCCTGACACATAAGCTCACCATAACGGTTTGCTGCGATACCAGCTGCCTGGTTCTCCGGGTACATAACGTTTAAATCAAATGCTGCTGCGAGCTCGCACGGGAATTTGGAAGAAGACCAACCAACTAACTCGCCTCTCTTTTTGGCTTCGCGCGCGTCTTTATGAACGTCATCTACGACTTTACGCAGCGCAAGAACACCAGGGCTAACCTGCTTTGCCATAATAAATATCCTCCATTTCTTATCAAACATGGCTGCTTATGTTATTTACAGCCAAAGATCTGCATAAACTAATAATGATTATGCGCGGCGGCTTGCTGCCTGATATGCATATAAAGCTGCACCAAGCGCACCGTTATACTGTGTCAGAGGAGATCTGTGGATCTCACAACCAAGCTCATTCTGAAGAGCCTTGACTACACCCTCGTTCTGAGCAACTCCGCCAGTCATAACGAGTGCCGGAACAACTCCGATCCTATGGGCGAGTCCAGTGACACGGTGAGCCACGGAGCGGTGGATACCCGCGATAATATCGCACTTATCGGTTCCCATCGACAGCTGGCTGATAACCTCACTCTCCGCAAACACGGTACATGTGGAGCTGATCTCCACTCTCTTCTTGGACAGGGAATCAAGATGTCCCAGATCCTGGACCTTAACCTCAAGAACGCCTGCCATAACATCCAGAAATCTTCCGGTTCCTGCAGCGCACTTATCGTTCATCTGGAAATTGGTCATTGCACCGTTATCAATATGAAGGACCTTAACGTCCTGGCCGCCGATATCAATGACGGTATGAACGTCAGGGAACAGGAAGTAAGCTCCCCTTGCGTGGCAGGATAACTCACTCATCTGTTTGTCTGCAAAATTCATTAAGGAATTACGGCCATAACCTGTTGCCAGGGTAAAAGCCATATCCTCTTTTTTCATGCCTGCGTTTTCCAGCACTGCGTCGATCGCACGCTGGGGGCCGCTGGTACCTGCACCTACATCGATCAGGGATTTCGCTACGATCTCCTGGCCATCCTTAAGCATAATGCATTTGGAAGCCGTGGATCCAACGTCAATTCCCAGGGTGTAAATTGCACTCATAATAACCTCCGGGTATACTGAAAATGTAAAATGAAACTGGCTTTGTTATACCAGTATATCCAGGCCAGAGAAAGACTCCCCCGGCCTGGATACATATCATTTTACTCTATCCTTCAGTCAAAATCAAGCCTTGTGAGCGTCATTCCACTCGCGAATTGCACGCGGTGTTACCATCTGGTGCATCGGGCAGATAGACTTCGGATTCTGGTAAGCAGCCTCTGTAAATGCCTGAATGTACGGACGGATATCTGTCATGTCAACGATCTCATCTACCATACCAACCTTAGCGCAGTATGCCGGACGGGACTTTTCATGATACAGCTGGATCATATCGTTCATCTTCTTGATGATCGGAGCAAGATCTTCTCCTGCCTTGCTTGCCTTAACAAGCTTTCTGGAGTACATAGCGTTTGCAGCGGTTTCACCCGGCATTACATAGTACTCACATGCAGCTGTACCAAGGGAGTATACGTTTGTATTGTTACCCTGCGGTCCACCAAGTACATAGTGAGCAGCAGCGCTTGCTTTACGAAGAGTAATTTCGAGAGACGGAAGCTTGGAGTTCTCGATGGAGTAGATCAGGGACTGACCTAAACCAAGTAATTCAGCCTTCTCTGCTTCGTCGCCTACATCGATACCTGTTGTATCCTGTAACCAGATCAGCGGAATACGGTCACGAGCACATAAGGTTACGAACTCGTTCATCTTGATGAGACCCTGACGGTACAGCTTTCCGCCGATACCAACGGAGTTCTGCTTGTACTCCGGATAGTTCATAAGAAGGCCCTGAGTATTCGCGATCACACCAACTAAAAGTCCGTTAACCTTTGCAAGACCTGTTACCATCTCCGGACCATAGCCCTTCTTGTACTCATATAACTGAGAACCATCGAAGAGACGGCCGATTACGTCGTAGATATCATACGGACGTTTTCCGTTCATCGGAATGATGCTGTAAAGATCTTCTGCCGGAAGACACGGTCTCTGCGGATCATCAACACGGAAGAACTCGAGGTTGTATGCCGGAAGGTAGCTGATGTACTTCTTGATGCCCTCGATTACGCCGTAGTCGTTCTCGTAAACCTCACGGAAGAATCCTGTCTCGTCATAGTGGATCGGAACGGAGCCCGGAGCCGGAACGTGCTTCTTGCTGTTCTCGATCTGGGCAGCAACGATCTGCTCAGCAGCCTCCTCGTCGATATATCCCTTCGGGTTCATACCGGAAAGAATACCAGCACCGCCGACTGCCATGTTAGCCTGGCTGTGTGCGATCAGGATTGTCGGGGAAATGCTGTGGTATCCGCCGCCGGCCGGGTTTGTACCGTAGATGCCTACGATTACCGGAATGCCTAACTGGTTTAACTCTGCGTTACGGAAGAACGGAGTACCGCCGCCGCGTCTGTTCGGGTAAACCTGATCCTGATACGGGAAGTCTACGCCTGCGCAGTTTAATAAGTAGATTAACGGAAGATTTAACATCTTAGCAGCATCGGAGCAGCGGATCAGGTTCTCTGCCTGTCCCGGTTCCCATGTACCAGCCATCTTCTTGTTATCGGAAGCGATGATGTAAACCCATTTGCCGTTTACACATCCGAGACCGTTGATGATGTTTGTGGAACCCATCTTATTGTCGTTCGGGTTGAAAAGGCTGTTTAACGGGCAGAATGTTCCCTCATCTACAAGAGCGTTGATACGCTGCATTGCGGATAACTGACCACGCTCATTTAACTTCTCTTCTGTTGTGATGCCAGCAGCAAGGATCTCAGTAACTTTGTCGTGGATCTGCTTCTCGATCTCTTTGATCTCTGTCTCGTTTTCCGCATTCGGATTAACTAATGCCTTACCAACGGTAGGCATGTTCTGGAAATATTTCGGCATGGAAAAGTAGCCCATGTTCTTCCTCCTTATATACGCGATCACTGCGGTCAGCGGATTTTGCCAGCCGCTGACCGCGGCATTTATGATTTCACTTTAAATCAGTTTCGATTACTTTGTTTCCTTCGGAACTTTGATGAATGCCTGACCTGGGTCGATCTCTTCACGAATTACGCGGATGATCTCCGGATCCGGACCTTCCATAAGCTGAGCTCTTGTGGTATCGATCTCGAAACCTGTGTTCTCCTGAACCATTTCCGGAGAGGAGAATGGATAGTAGTAAGCAAGGTACATTCTCTTGGTCTCTTCGTCGAACTTCATGATACCAAGATCTGTAACTACCATCTGCGGTCCACGGTTGCCCGGAAGACCTGCTCTCTCACGTCCGCCAGGGCCGTCCATCCAGCCACAGCTTGTGATGTAGTCAACATGCTCCATGAATCTTCTCTTCTGGTGCTGCATCATGATGATTGTGTTACAGAATGTAGCGATACCGTTAGCTCCGCCGGAACCTGTGAAACGTGTTGTCGGCTGAACATAGTCGCCTTTACCGAAGATACATGTAGAGTTTACGTTACCATACGGGTCGATCTGAGCGCCGCCGATGAAAGCGATCATACGGTCAACGTCATGAAGCCATTCATTCGCCTCGAAGCCTACGAAACGAATGTTCGGCCACTGTACTGCACAGTGAGCCATGAAACGGTTATCACCTACGGAACGCGGTACCTCTACCGGTGAGCAGTCCATAAGTCCGCTCTCTACGATCGGGTGGCAGCTCGGGCAAACCACACGCTTCGCAAGGGAAGCACCGATTAACGGAAGACCAGTACCAACGATAACGATCTGGTTCTCTTTAATATTTTTTGCGATGGCATAAGCCTGCATTTCCTGCTTTGTATACTTTGTATAATCAGCCATTTTTGAATTTCCCTCCCTCAATTAGTGTCTGGTAGAATAGCCAAGATGCGGCTCATTCTTAAGGTTCATGAGGCGAGCGCCGCCAAGGACATTAAGAAGATCATCCTGATCCTTGCAGCCGTATACGTATTTCTGGAGGTAATCCTTGAAGGTCTCCGGAATCTTTGTGCCGTTAGCAGCATCCTCTGCAGCCTGTTTTGCAACTTCTGCAGCCTTTGCAAGCTTCTCGTCTTCCGGTTTCGCAGCAGCAGCCTTCTCAGCCTTTGCAGCAGCCTTTGCGAGCTGTGCCTTTGCATCTTCAGCGTCAAGGTACTTGGAAGCCTTATCGTACTCCTTAAGTCCCTTATCATCATCATCATAGTAGCCATAGCACTGTGCCGGCCATGCACCGTACGGAGTACGAACGACAGCGTCTACGCACTCGCCGAAGATTCTTGTCTTTGTAGGATCACGGCGGATATATTCATCACTTACGATCTCCTCGCAGGTAACGATCGTACGCTTTGCAGCGATTGCGATATCAACATCGTGGAACTCATCACCCTCGATGATGCAGGTTCCATCCGGAGATGCCTGCTGTACATGGATGATCGCGCAGTCAAGCTTCGGAACCGGAACAGCAAGAAGCTTCTCGCCTGGCTCAAACGGGTTCTCGATATCTACGCACTTTAAGTTGTCAACGCCTTCCATTGTTTTTCTCTTCTCTTCGCTGATACCCCAGAATTTAACAAGACCGGAGCCCTGCATCATTCTTACCGGGAGGTACGGAAGACCAAGGGAAGCTGCGTGAAGCTGTAACATAAGAACGTCCTGGGAGTAGTCCTCATATGTAAGCTCACCTTTCTCGATTGCAGCACGGAAACGACGTGCAACGTTTGTATAACCAGAGTTTGCTGTGTAGCAGTTGATGTAAGCTCTTACACGACCCTCACCGATTAAGGAGTCCCAGTCTCCGCCTGCCGGACCGGACCAGCCTACAAAACCAGTTTTACCCTGACGAAGGATCTCGTAAACAGCAGCGTACGGTTTACGGTTTGTTGTAAATCCGCCGAGGCAGAGTACATCGTTATCATGTACATACTTCTCTACGGCATCGTGTAATGACATAACTTTATTAGCCACAATAAAGCCTCCTTTATTTATATTTGCAGTTAAAAGGCCTGCCTGTTCTCCTCAGACAGGCCTGAACTGCTTTTAATTCCTGTAAAAATATACCACGTTACGGAATGAATTTCAACTTCTGGTTCCGTTTCGAAGGGGTTCGATCAGGCCTTGAACATCAGCATGAAGTAACCGGCTGCTACTGCAGAACCGATAACACCTGCCACGTTCGGACCCATAGCGTGCATCAGAAGGAAGTTGGTCGGATTTTCCTTAGCACCAACAGTCTGGGATACACGAGCTGCCATCGGAACGGCAGATACACCTGCAGAACCGATCAGTGGGTTGATCTTGCCGCCTGTGATCGCACACAGGACTTTACCAAGCAGGATACCTCCGACTGTCGCAAACGCGAAAGCAAGAAGACCCATTGCAATGATAGCCAGTGTCTGGACACGGAGGAAGATCTCTCCGTTTGCTGTAGCGCCTACGGTTGTGCCGAGCATGATCGTAACGATGTTGCAGAGTGCGTTCTGTGCGGTATCGGAAAGTCTTCCGGTAACACCGGACTCACGGAACAGGTTACCGAGCATCAGCATACCAAGAAGCGGTGCTACGGACGGAAGAAGCAGGGAGCAGAACAGAACAACGAATACCGGGAATACAACCTTCTCGACTTTGCTGACTTTTCTTAACTGCTTCATAACGATCTGACGCTCTTTCTTTGTTGTAAGAAGCTTCATGATCGGCGGCTGGATCAGCGGGATCAGAGCCATGTAGGAATACGCGGCTACGGCGATCGGAGCTACAAGATCCGGAGCCAGGTTATTTGCGATATAGATCGCGGTCGGGCCATCAGCACCGCCGATGATACCGATCGCTGCACACTCACCCGGTGTGAAAAGTCCGGTTGCATTTGCGAGTGTAAATGCAACATAGATACCGAACTGAGCGGCTGCACCGAGAAGAAGGCTGACCGGGTTCGCGATCAACGGACCGAAGTCTGTCATCGCGCCGACTGCCATGAAGATCAGGCACGGGAATAAGCTGGACTTAACGCCCATGTACATAATTCTTAACACACCGGACTGATACCAGTGATCTGCCTCATTCATAAGACCTGCAAGCGGAAGGTTCGCAAGGAACATACCGAATGCGATCGGGAGCAGAAGGAGCGGCTCAAACTGCTTCTTGATTGCAAGATATAATAAAACGAAGGATACAAGGAGCATTACGCACTGCTGCCAGGTGATTGCGGCGAAACCTGACTGGGCGAGCAGCTCCGCGAAAACTGAAAGTATATTCACGTGTGGCACCTCCTGCTTAGTTTAAGGTAACCAGAACTGCACCTGTCTCAACGGAATCGCCTGTGCTTACGTTGATGGATGCAACAGTTCCTGCTGCCGGAGCTACGATCTCTGTCTCCATCTTCATTGCTTCCATAACGATTACACACTGACCATAACCAACTGCGTCACCAACTTTAACTTTGATGTCAAGGATCTTACCTGGCATCGGAGCCTCTACTGTCTGTCCGCCTGCTGCTGCCGGAGCTGCTGCCGGTGCTGGAGCCGGTGCCGGTGCTGGAGCTGGTGCCGGTGCTGCTGCCGGTGCCGGAGCTGCCTTCGGTGCCGGTGCTGCTGCGAGGATCGGAGCCGGTGCGCTAGCCTGTGCACCTCTGTCAAGCGGTCTGTACTCGTCTACTCTCTCGATCTCAACTTCATACTTTTTTCCGTTTAATGTTGCAACGTATTTCATGTTATTTACTACATCCTTTCCTTTTTCTGCGTTTTAGGTTTTTTGTTTTTTACAGTTCTTTGATACTTGTTACACGGAACTGCTCTCCAGACAATCTTGCTTCCTCACTGACTGCCGCGAGAAGCACTGCATAGGATTCCTCATCGATAGCCGGAGCCGGTGCTGCAACTGCCGCAGCTGCCTTTGGCGCACTCTCCTTAAATAATGTACCGATGACCTTAGAGATAATGATAACCGCGATTGCGAGCACTGCAAGTGCCGAGAATACGACTAACAGTCCAACAAGTGAAATGATGATCGAATCCGCAAAGGTCATACCGCCTGTCCACATATACTTACCGCACCTCCTTCGTTTCGTTTCACTTAAGAAACTTTTGTTGGTTAGTTATTTCGTATTGTGGAATGCATTCCACATTTTCCTCAGCGCATACGGGCACATCTCAAAAATGTACCCGTCTTGCGCCTGTTTCTATGCATTTTTCACAATATCGTAATTTGAGTATATCAGCTTTCTGCAAAAATGTCAACAAAGCCGCCCGAAAAAATTTATCAAATATACTAATTTCAGGTCACATAAAGACAAGCAGTACTTATGTCTTTATATGACGAAATGTTACAGTTCAGCCATTACATCTTCTTGTTTTCATATTCATGAAAACAAGAAGCTTGGTGGTTCCACCATATGCTGATTTGGATGAAAAAGTGCTTATGCAAGCAAGCTTGCAACACACTTCCTCATTCAAACCAGCGCATGGCTGAACTGTAACGACAAAATCTTTTTCTGCCTTTACGGCTGTTTTCCGATATAAGCGAGGATACCTCCGTCCACATAGAGGATGTGTCCATTTACAAAGTCAGAAGCCTCGGACGCGAGGAACACCGCCGGTCCCTTGAGGTCTTCCACGGTGCCCCATCTTGCTGCCGGTGTCTTCGCGATGATAAACTGATCGAACGGATGGCGGGAACCGTCAGCCTGACGCTCTCTTAACGGAGCTGTCTGGGATGTGGCGATGTAGCCCGGTCCGATGCCGTTGCACTGGATGTTGTACTCGCCGTACTCGGAGGCGATGTTCTTTGTGAGCATCTTCAAACCGCCCTTTGCCGCTGCGTATGCGGATACGGTCTCTCTTCCGAGTTCAGACATCATGGAGCAGATGTTGATGATCTTTCCGGCTTTCTTTTTCATCATGCCCGGAAGGACAGCTTTTGCCATGATGAACGGAGCATTCAGGTCAACATCGACAACCTTGCGGAACTCATCCGCGCTCATCTCATGCATCGGAATTCTTTTGATCATTCCCGCATTGTTTACAAGAATATCGACCGTTCCGATCTTCTCCTCGATATCCGCGATCATTTTCTTTACCGCTTCCTCGTCCGTAACATCGCAGACATAACCGTGAGCATCGATCCCTTTCTCTTTGTATGCGGCAAGTCCGCGCTCTAAGGACGCCTCGCTGCTGCAGTTAAATACAACCGTTGCTCCTGCTTCTGCATAGCTCTCCGCGATGGCAAAGCCGATTCCGTGGGCACCTCCTGTTACGAGAGCAATCTTTCCTTCCAGAGAAAACATGTTCTTCTTATCCATTTTGATCCTTACCTTTCCTATTTTATATCAGTTTTTTATCGGCCTCTGCGATATCTTACTTTAAATCCATCGGAGCGATGTTGTCCATATCGTCGAACTCCTGATTCTCTCCGCCCATAGCCCAGATAAAGGTGTAGTTGGAGGTTCCTGCTCCGCAGTGGATGCTCCAGGACGGGCTGATCACAGCTTCTTCATTTTTCATGACGATGTGTCTCGTCTCAGTCGGTTCACCCATAAAGTGCATGACCACCTGATTCTCCGGGACTTCAAAGTACATGTAGATCTCCATGCGGCGCTCATGGGTGTGGCACGGCATGCTGTTCCAGACACTGCCCGGCTCCAGTGCTGTCATTCCCATGGAAAGCTGGCATGTTTTCAGCACATCCGGATGAATGAACTGGTTGATGACTCTCTTATTGGAAGTATTGGCATCACCCAGCGGGCGCTTTGCGGCATCCTTCAAGGTGATCAGCTTTGTCTCGTAGGACGTGTGGGCCGGCGCACTCACCATGTAAAATTTTGCCGGAGTCTCCTCACTGTCACTGGAAAAGATCACTTCCTTTGTGCCTTTTGTGATGTACAGGCAGTCTTTATAGCCAAGGCGGTACTCCATTCCGTCCGCTGTGATGGATCCGGCACCTCCGATATTGAAGATTCCGATCTCGCGGCGCTCAAGGAAATAGTGGGTACCGAAATTTTTCCAGCAGTCGATCCCCTTTTCAATGGAGACATGTTCTTTCACCGGCATACATCCCAATGTCACCATGCGGTCCACGTGGGAGTATACGGATACCACCTCATCCGGATGGTAGAGATCCTGAATCAGGAACTCATCCCGAAGTTCTTCGGTTGTGTAGCGTTTTACGTCTCTTTGATTTGCGGAATAACGAATATCCATATGTTTTTACCCCTTATTTATATTCAGGACGGTTTTTATGCCATCCCGGTTGACTTTTTTATCTCAGTCGAGAAGACTCCCACCTCTTTTAGGTGGTGAGTAATAGTAAATTTGTCTCAGCGGGAGTCAGGTCTCTGACTGAGATAAATGCTCCGCGAGGATGCACAGTGATATGTCAGCTTTACTGACCAGAATCAAGCGCCAGGTCTCACGGACGTTCGACTTGAATTTTCTGATTAGTGGCATATCTCAGAGCCCCGGCTCCAAAAAGTGCCAGCAGGAATGCGTCCAGCACTAAAAACAGGATCGCCGCCTGGAATCCAAGCTTATCCGCAAGGACTCCAATGACCTGCGGGGTAAGGATCCCGCCGAGGGAACCGATCCCTGTAAACACTGACATTCCAAGTGGGGAATTTCCCATGAGATCGCCGGTAAAGGCCGTAGTTGTCGGAAACGCCCCCGCCATTCCAAGTCCTAAAAGGATCAGGGCCGCCACTGCCATTGTGGTATGATCCGCGAAGACAAGGATCAATACCGAGACAAACTGGAGTGCGGAGATCACTGCCAGAATCTTTGCCGGCGGCACGCTCTTTGAGATGGACGCAATGACGATCCTTCCGATCATGATCATGATCCAGGTCACGGATACCATCACAGTCGCAAGACTTGTGGACATAAAGCCGGTACTTTTTAAATAAGTAACAAACCATCCGTTTACGGAGTTTTCAAGGCCCATATAGAAGAACAATGCCCCAACCGCCAGAAGGAATCCCGTGTTCTTTAAAAACCAGAATTTTTCTTTTGTCATCGACGATCCGCCGTTCTCCTCTCCCGCCTTCTTCTCCACCTCTTTTTCGATCTTTCTGTAATCCATTGTGGCGTAGGAAAGAACGATGAGAACCGTGAGGACTGCAAGGAGGCGAAGGATCGTCTTCCAGTTCATACCCGCTCCCATGAGGAGCATCGTAACGAATGGGGACAGGAAAGCCCCCACCGCATACCACATATGAAGCAGATTCAGATATTGATTGGAACTTCCCGTCACCTGACGGATCGCATGATTGTTGATGATCGTGATCATGCCCTTCGTGATTCCGATCAGGAAGATCATCACATAAAGCACCGGGACCGGAAGTCCCATTGTAAACAGGAAGAGGCACACCGGATAGGGGACCGCCAGTACGACTACCGCCGTCTTCTGGGACATCATCCCACAGAATACCGGATATACCAGGCTTGAACATAAATTTCCGATCGCCAGAAAGGAAAGCAGTCCGCCGGCCGCGGTAAAGCTTAAATTTCTCTCCTCGATCAGGTTTGGCAGAATGACACCGAAGATCAGGATGACCATTCCGCTGATAAAATAGGTCAGATAACAGTGGTCGATCACCGACCGTTTATCTTCTTTTGTGATTTCCATCCAGTATTCTCTCCCCCACACATATTTGTTAATTTTTCTCCATACTTTTCCATCATATCATCTTTTATCCCTAAAGACAAGGTTGTTTTCGTTGACACCCCAACGGTCTTACTATACAATAGAAGGAACGCAGCTTGTTTTACTTTTAAGGAGGAAAAGGGAGTTATGAAGGACATAAAGAAGGTGACGTTGATCGGTCTCGGTGCGATGGGGGTATTTTTCGCACCGCGTATCTCAGAAAAGCTGGGGGCTGATTTCCGGATCCTTGCAGACGGCGCAAGAAAAGAGCGTCTGGAGCGAAAAGGGGTAACAGTCAATACGATCAATTACCGTTTTCCGATCATCACACCTGATGTCGAGGGGGATCCGGCAGATCTCGTTATCATTGCGGTAAAGGGATATGACCTGGAGCAGGCGATCAGGGATATTAAAAATCAGGTTGGCAAAGATACGATCATCCTCTCCGTATTAAATGGTGTGGAGAGCGAAAAACAGATCGCCGCCGTCTACGGCAGCGAACATCTGCTGTACTCCTATATGCGGATCAGCATTGTCATGAAGGACGGAAAGACGGAGTTCGATCCGCATAAGGGTCTGATCCACTTCGGCGATCTTAAGAATGATCCGGAACACTATTCCGGGAATGTTCTCGCTGTGAAGAGTCTTTTTGATCTCTGTGGGATCGACTACAAGATCGATGCAGATATGTTAAAAGGAATCTGGTTCAAGTTCATGTGCAACGTTGCCGAGAATATGACATGCGCCATGTTCGGCGTTCCCTTCGGAGCATTCCAGAAGAACGATGACGCCAATTTCTTCCGCCACAAGGCCATGTGGGAAGTGATCCGCATTGCAAATAAGTTGGGCATTGATATCGGTCAGAATGAGATCGACCGTCAGGAGCACACGCTCGGACGTCTTCCTTATGAAAATAAGCCGTCAACGCTTCAGGATCTTGAGGTCGGAAAACGCACGGAAGTCGATATGTTCGCCGGAACGGTTGTCCGCCTCGGAAAAGAGCTTGGCGTTGAGACTCCGGTCTGCGAGTGTTTCCTTCACGGAATCCATCTGATCGAGGCGCGGATGTTTAAGGAAATCTAATATTTATACGTACATAGCCAAAGCTGCCTGCGGAATATCGCCAGGCAGCTTTTTCTGCTCTCCCACCTTATTTTCTTAATTCTTTTCCTAATATCAAAAAACAGTCTTGCATTTCCCATAGAGCTGTACTATATTTAACATATGAACGATGGTTCATATGTTAATATGATAATTAAAAATTATAATTCTGAGGAGGTCTACTCTATGGAGGAATTAGAAAAATCCAAGCAGAAGTCAGCAGACCACGAGGACGAAGAGGTTTGCTGCTGCGGACACCATCATCACGATGAGCATGATGATGACGAGCACGAAGAGCATTGCGGCTGTGGACACCATCACCATCACGATGAGCATGATGACGAGCATGAAGAGCACTGCGGCTGTGGGCACCATCACCATCACGAGGAACATGGTGACGAGCATGAAGAGCACTGCGACTGCGGACACCATCATCACGAAGGTCATGATGATGACGAACATGAAGAGCACTGCGGCTGTGAACATCACCATCATCACGACGATGACGATGGCTGCTGCTCCGAACACGATCATCATCACGAGCACGCCGAACACCACCACGGTCCGGCACCGAAATCCACCTGTGTGGTCTACGTGATGAAAAACATCGACTGCGCGAACTGCTCCGCAAAGATCGAGAAAAAGATCCAGGAGCTCCCGGAAGTCGATGACTGTATTTTGACTTTCGCGACGAGACAGCTCCGGGTCTACTCTTCCGTGGGAACAAAGCTGCTCCCGAAGATGCAGGAGATTGCTGATCAGATCGAGCCCGGCACCGTCATTGAGGTCCGCCCAAAGAATCCGAAAGCGATCTGCACCGTCTATGTAATGAAAAACATCGACTGCGCAAACTGCTCCGCAAAGATCGAGAAAAAAATCCAGGAGCTCCCGGAAGTCGATGACTGTATTTTGACTTTCGCGACGAGACAGCTCCGGGTCTACTCTTCTGAAGGAACAAAGCTGCTCCCGAAGATGCAGGAGATTGCAGACAAGATCGAACCAGGCACCATCATCGAGGTCCGCGAGGAAGGAAAACCGGCAGATGCAAACAGTAACGACAAGCATGCCCATGATCTTCCGGAGCTGATCGCCGGAGGCTTGCTCTTCATCGTCGGAGAGCTTCTCTCCCACTCCATGCCGCAGATCTCCGCCATATGCTTTGTGATCGCCTACCTGATCCTTGGACGGGAAGTTCTCTTAACAGCCCTGAAAAACATGAAGACCGGCCACGTGATGGACGAAAACTTTTTGATGAGCCTCGCGACCATCGGTGCTTTCTGTGTCGGCCAGTTTGGGGAGGCGGTCGGAGTTATGCTTTTCTACCGGGTCGGTGAAGCATTCGAACACCGCGCGGTTGAAAAGAGCCGCAGCCAGATCATGGAAGCCGTTGATCTCCGGCCGGAGACCGTTCTTCTTGACGAAAATGGTACTGTCCGCGAGGTTCCGGCCGGTTCCGCCGTTGTCGGCAATATCGTAGAGATCCGTCCCGGCGACCGCATTCCGCTTGACGGCGTTGTCGTAGAGGGCGAGAGCCGGATCGATACGTCACCGATCACAGGTGAACCTGTCCCGGTATCGGTAAAGGTCGGAAGCCAGCTGACATCCGGCTGCGTCAATACTTCCGGTCTCTTAAAGATGAGAGTCGAGAAGGAACTTTCCGAGTCCATGGTCACAAGAATCCTCGATTCCGTGGAGAACGCCGCAGCCAGCAAGCCGCAGGCCGAGCGCTTCATCACGAAATTTGCACGAGTTTACACCCCGTTCGTCGTTGCCCTGGCGGCTGCGACAGCGATCATTCCGTCCTTAATTACAGGAAACTGGTCCCACTGGATCTACACAGCTCTTACCTTCCTCGTAATCAGCTGCCCGTGTGCCCTTGTTTTAAGCGTTCCGCTGGCATTCTTCTCCGGGATCGGCGCAGGTTCCAAGAAAGGAATCCTCTTTAAAGGTGGAATCGCACTTGAAAACCTGAAAGCTGTAAAAACGGTTGTCATGGATAAGACAGGAACCATCACAAAAGGAAACTTCGTGGTTCAGACGATCCTTCCGGCAGGCACAGCTTCCGAGCAGGAAATCCTTCAGATCGCGGCAGCATGCGAGACCGCATCTACTCATCCGATCGGAATCAGCATCGTCTCTGCTGCAAAGGATCAGAAACTTGTGATCGAAAAGCCCGCCGAGATCGAGGAGATCTCCGGCAAAGGCATCCATGCAAGGCTCTCCCAGGGCGAAGTGCTCTGCGGAAACAGAAAGCTTCTCACCGAGTTTAACGTGGACTGCGGTGCTTACGATGAGAACGGTGCTGTCACCACCGTCTATATATCGGTAAACGGAAAGCTTGCAGGAACGATCCAGATCGCCGATACGATCAAGCCGGAGGCAAAGGATGCCATCAGGTCCTTAAAATCCATGGGGATCCGCTCCGCTATGCTCACCGGCGACGGCGAGGCAGCCGCTGAGGCGGTAGCCGCCGAGGTCGGAATCGACAATGTATACGCAAAGCTTCTCCCGGCTGATAAGCTCGAGATCTTGCAGAAGCTCCGCGCGGAGAACGGAAGCGCAATGTTCGTCGGTGACGGAATCAACGACGCACCGGTACTTGCAGGCGCTGATGTAGGCGCAGCTATGGGAAGCGGCGCTGACGCAGCCATCGAGGCCGCCGATGTCGTCTTCATGACATCAAGCATGGATGCCATTTCGGAAGCCATCAAGATCGCGAGAAGCACAGGCGCGATCTCCAACCAGAATGTGGTATTCGCCCTTGCGGTAAAAGCTCTTGTCATGATCTTAGGTCTCATGGGAATCGCCTCCATGTGGCTCGCGGTATTCGCCGACACCGGTGTCGCGATCCTCTGCGTGCTGAATTCCATCAGAATTCTTTATAAGAAATAAGACTCCTGCTGTAATTTTCCTCTTTAGGGAATCAGCAGACAAGACAAAGAAAAGCCCTGGAGAACCTTTCTCATATCGTTCTCCAGAGCTTTTTTGTTATCCACTTCGATAGTTTCAGTTTCTGGCATCAGGATCTTTTCCTGTCGTTGAATGTTTAGGCTGCGGCGGGCATGATCTCTGTCAGCGCTTCACTCTCTTACTTCAGCATCCCCATCACCACAACAGCCACAAACAATACGCACATGCACCCGATAAAGATATCAATGGTCCGCACCGACACATTGATCTTATCGTACATCCGTTCTTTTATGGATCTGTTCTTCAGGCGCTCATTTTCCTCCTGCAGCCGTTTATTCTCTTCAGTGAGTTCTTCTAAAGTCTTCTCACCAAAGGCCTCCACAGCCTTTTCTGCGGCTTCGGTCACTGTTCCGATTCCGCTGACCTTCTCAATCTCTTCTTCCATTCCTTCACCTCCACTCTCCCGGTGCAGGTTTTATCAAACCGCTCCGGCTTTCTTTCCATGAGGCAGGCTGCTAAAACCAGCCATCGGTATTTTCTTTCTGATACATGATGTACGCAAAAATGTGCCGCGGTACACCCGAGCGTCTCGCACGGCCGTTTCCAACAATCTGCATCTTCGCGCGAGTGTGCAAAAACGGGCGTTGGAACTCGTCCTCCGCCCGTTTTTTAACTGTACCGAAACAGTCAGTCTATTACTTCTTTGCAATGTACTTTCTGATATCAAGCGCAATCGCAACTACGATAACGATACCCTGTGCGATGTACTGGTAGTTTGTATCAACACCAAGGTACTGTAAGCAGGTCTTTAAGATCTCGAATACAAGAACACCGATAAGAACACCGGAGATACGTCCGATACCACCGTTTACGGATACACCGCCGATGGTGCAGGCTGCGATGGCCTCAAGCTCCCAGCCCTGGCCCATGTTAACGGAGGAACCACCGGATTTTGCTCCTACAAGGAAGCCGCCCAGTGCGTAAAGAGCTGCCGCTGTCATGTAGATGATGATCTTTGTCTTCTTAGTGTTTACACCGGAAACCTCTGCGGACTGCTCGTTGCCGCCGATCGCATACATATATTTTCCATGAGGAGTCATGTTATAGATGAACCACATAACAAGACCAACCGCAAGGGCGATCAGGAACAGGAACGGGATCGCGCCAAAGAGTTTTCCTTTTGCTACTGCTGTGTATGCGTTATGATAACCACCGATCGGAGTCGCGTTTGTGTAAACAAGGCAGACACCGTAAACGATCAGCTGCATACCAAGTGTTCCGATGAAGGCCGGAACCTGTAAGTAAGAAATTACGATGCCATTGATGAAACCAAAGATACAGCAAATTGCCACACAGATCAGAAGAACCGCGAGAACCCATAAGCCCCAGGCATTTCCGAAATCCGGAAGGTTCTGGAAGAACTTGCCGCTGTAATCCGGCTTCTGAAGTAAGGTACCTGCTAAGCAGGCAGAAAGACCAACCATACGTCCTGCGGAAAGGTCTGTACCTTTTGTAATTAAGCATCCGGATACACCGCAGGCGATGATGAATCGCGGAGCTACGTTTAATGCGATGTTGATTAAGTTGCCGCGTGAAAAGAATGTAGGCTGCTTGATCGCAGTAAATACTGCAAGTAATAAAAGAACGACGATGATTCCATTATTGATAAGGAAATCTTTTGCACTTACTTTTTTCGCTGTCATGACTGAACCTCCCTGTAATCTACTTGTTTTCCTTGCCGCTTAAAGTGAATTTTGTGGCAAAGGACATGATCTTCTCCTGAGTTGCGTCTTCTCCTTCCACCTCACCGGTGATGTGACCGTTGCACATTACGATGATTCGGTTGGACATACCGATCAACTCCGGCATTTCCGACGAGATCATAATGATGGATTTGCCCTGTTTTACGAGATCGATCATGATCTGATAAATCTCGTATTTGGCTCCGACGTCGATACCACGGGTCGGCTCATCCATGATCAGGATATCAGGATTGTTTGCAAGCCATCTTGCGATAATTACTTTCTGCTGGTTGCCACCGGAGAGAGACTGGATCAGCGTCTTTCCGCTCGGTGTCTTGATCTTTAATTTCGCAATGCTGTCCTTTACGACCGCATCGACTTCTTTTTTGTTGATCTTACCCATATGGGTGTAATTCTTGTAGGAAGCGATCGCAGTATTGTCATCGATGCTCAGGCATCCGAAGATACCGTTTCCGCGTCGATCCTCTGTGATCATTCCGACGGAGCTGTTGATCGCATCCTGCGGTCTCTTGATGTGAGTCTCTTTTCCGAGGATCTCCACGGTACCGCTCTCAATGTGGCGCATTCCAAAGATCGCTTCCATAAGCTCGGTTCTCTGCGCTCCTACCAGTCCGCCAAAGCCCAGGATCTCACCTTTCTTTAATTCAAAAGAGCAGTCCTTGAAGGAATTCGGCAGAATACTTGTCAGGTGGCTGACCTTTAAGACCGTCTCATCCGTCCGGTAATCATCCTTCGGCGGATAGACGTTATTTAATTCACGTCCAACCATCTGTTTTACGATCTCCTCATCGGAGATATCCTCGATCGCCCAGGTTCCAACGTATGTACCGTCGCGCATGATCGTGATATCGTCGGAGATCTGGCGGATCTCAGCCATCTTGTGGCTGATATATATCATAGAAACACCTCTGGATTTCAGGTCTCTGATGATCCGGAATAATGCTTCTACCTCGTTATCAGTCAGTGAGGAGGTCGGCTCATCCAGAATTACAAGGTTTGCACTCTGGCTGACCGCTTTTGCGATCTCTACTGACTGCATCTGTCCGATTGATAATGTGCCGAGTTTTGCTTTCGGGTCAAAATCCATCTTGACATCCCGAAGCCATTTCTCAGCTTCTTTGTTCATCGTCGCATGATCAACGACCTTGACCGGTCCGTAGTTTTTCATCGGATACCGTCCAAGATACATATTCTCAGCGATGGAGCGCTCCGGAATCGGCTGAAGCTCCTGATGAACCATGGCAAGTCCTTTTTTCAGCGCGTCATCCGGGTTTGCGATCTCCGTCTTGACGCCGTCGATATAGACCTCGCCTTCATCCATTTTATAGATTCCGAAAAGACATTTCATCAGTGTCGATTTTCCGGCACCGTTCTCTCCCATCAGTGCGTGGACCGTTCCGGGGCGAACCCGTAAATTTACTCCGTCAAGTGCCTTAACACCTGGGAAGGTTTTTTTGACTCCTCTCATTTCGAGTCTGTACTGTTCTGCCATCCCAAAACTCCTTTCAGATACACTCCCCCGCATCTCCGGGTGGCATATTTTTTTAAGTTTTAAGTTCAGAGAACCGGGTGTGCCAGACACACCCGGTTCTCATTTGTTACAGTATCAATTACTTTAACATATCAAGGATTTCCTGAGCGTTATCCTGAGTAACCTTCTCGTAGTTAACCATGTTGACTGCGTCAACTTTCTCACCGCTTAAGAACTTAACAGCGATATCGCTTGCTGCCTGAGCCTGTGCGAAGTGGTTGTTGAATACAGTACCTGTCTGCTTGCCGTCGATTACGTTCTGAACAGCCTCTGTCAGAGCGTCAACGCCTACAAGGTAGATATCCTCGTTAACTTTACGTCCTGCTGCTTCGATTGCCTGTAATGCACCAAGTGCCATTGCATCGTTGTTGCAGAAGATTACTTCGATCTTGTCGCCGTACTGGTTTAAAGCGTCCTGTGCGATCTGCTGAGCCCTAGCCTGATCCCAGTCACCACGCTGTTTTAAGAGCTCCTCAACTTCCATTCCTGCGTCTGTAAGAGCCTTAACAGAGAACTCTGTTCTGTACTGAGCATCTACGTTCTCCGGGTCACCCTGGATCATGATGTAGGAAACTTTGCCATCGCCGTTGATATCGCCCTTGTTTGCAGTCTCAAGGATCTCTTCGCCCTGGTATGTACCGGACTGTCTTGCGTCACATCCTACGTATGTAGCGTTAAGACCTTCAGATTCCCATCTCTCTTCTTCTGCTGCGTCCGGCTCACGGTTGATGTAAACAACCGGGATACCAGCTTCTTTACACATATCTGTGATCTCCGGTGCGGAAGAAGCCTGTACAAGGTTTAAGATCAGAACGTCATATTTCTGTGTGATGAAGTTCTGGATCTGGTTTGTCTGCTCTGCCTGATCGCCCTTACCATCCTGAACGACTACGTTCTCAGCCTTGAATCCAAGGTCCTCTGTTAAGTAGCGAACTAACTCTGTTCTGTAAAGAGTCATGAAGTTATCATCGAACTTGTAGATGCTGATGCCGACTTTCTTGTCTGCTACATCTGTGGTTGCTGCTGCGGCTGCAGCTGTTGTTGCAGCTTCTTTTGCTGCCTCGGTAGCTGCTGCTGTTGTCTCTTTTGCTGCCTCAGTAGCTGCTGCTGTTGTTGCTGTTGTGGAAGAGCTTCCTCCGCATCCTGCTAAAGACAGGGCCATCATGGAAGCCAGTGCCATTGCTGTTACTTTCTTTGTCATTCTCATGTTTTGAATCCTCCCATTCAAAAAATAATTTTGACCGTTTAGGCATTTTTCCTTAACGATGAATTCATTATAGCCTGCCTTTGTGCATTTTTCCATACTATTTTTTATGATAAATTATTAAAATTCTTTGATTCCTGTAAAAAAACCACAATTTTTTGTCATATCATGGCAGAAATCAGCTTAAATATAACAGTACAGGCATGTGCGAGTCGGCACATGCCTGTAAAAAATGATGTCAGTTAGCGATGACATGCTGGGGACACCAGAAATATTTTTCCTGGGTCACCTCTTTTCCCATTGCGAGCTCCTCCGCTGTATCGAAGATCCTCTTCGCGTAGACATCCTTGCTGGATTCAACCGTCCCAAAGAGTTTTCCCTCGCGGAACGCCTCCTGACCGGCCGGTGTCCCGTCGATCCCGACAAGCTTGATCGTCCCGGCGACGATCCCCGCCCGCTCGATGGCATCGCTCGCACCGAGAGCCATGTCATCATTGTTGCAGAGCACAAGCTCGATCTTGTTCCCATAATCCGAAAGCCACTGTTCCATGAGGGCCGAGGCCTGGTTTCTCTCCCAGTTCGCGATCCCGCCTGTGATCTTCTCGATCGGAACACCGCCGTCCTTCAGGGTCTCGATGGACCACTCTGTACGGATCAGGGAATCCTGGTGGTTCGTCTCCCCCTCAAGGAGGACATACGAAACAACCCCGTCCCCGTTCCGGTCAAGGGTGGACGGATTCTTCCGGTAGGCGTCTACGAGGATCTGCCCCTCCAGCACCGCGGACTCCTTTGCGTCCGCCCCTACATAGTATAGTTTCTCCCAGCGGTTCATGTCCTCCGCGACCGGCTCCCGGTTGAAAAAGACAATGGGAATATCCGACTCCATGGCCTGATCGATCACGCCGGACGCGGCGGAACGGTCCACCATATTGACGCAGAGCACGTCGCAGCCAAGACCGATCATGCGTTCTGCCTGGCTGTTCTGCGTGAGCTGATTTCTCTTCGCATCCCGGACATCCAGCGTCACGCGGACTCCGGTCTCCTTTTCATATTCCTTCGCCGCCTGCTCCATGGAATTCCGGAGGGTGCCGATGAATGTGTCATCCCCACGGTATAGCAGGACACCGATCCGCAGGGACGTCTTTTTTTCCTCATGTCCTCCGGTCTTTTTCGCGTACAGCCAGGCGCTTCCCCCGAGAAGCGCCGTCGCCGCAATGGCAAGGATCAGAACATTTCCCTTTTTCATACCTGCCTCCCCCCTATTCCATCGGATATAGCATCTTTTCGAAAATCCCACTCCTTAAGATCTCCCCGTCGATATACTCCGGTGTCAATGTGATCCGTTTTTCCTTCCACTCTCCCCCAGCTGCCTGAACCGCCTTTTCAACACTTAAATACCCCTCGTCGAACCGGTTCCATGCCATCAGACCCTTGACGATCCCCCGGTCGAGCTGGTTTAAGAGCGCCGTCGTGCTCCCGATCCCGTAAAGGGCCGTCACATGCTCCCGGTACACACTGCTGCCCTCCAGGATATCCGCAAGCTCGGATAAGGCACCAACATCCATGCCGACCGCCATAAAATCACCGCTCTCCGGATATACCGTTTCCTCGATAGCCTTGCGGTATGTGTCCTCTGACTTTTTCTCGATCAGACGTACGGTAAAACCGGCTGGGTCCAGCACAGAGCGGATCCCGTCATACGCGTCAAGGTTCCCCGTGTACGCCATTCCCTCGGAGAACAGGCATACCGGCACAGCCGGATCCTCGCTCTCCGCAATCTTCTCCCCAAGCGTCCGTCCCATCTCGTAGCGGTCCACAGAGATGGAGCACGCCACCGAGCTGTTGATCGCCGTGGAACCAAGAAAGATCACCGGACAGCCCGGTGAGATCTCGTCGAGCTTCATGACCGCGAGATCCTCGCGGACCGGCGCAAGGATGATCGCATTCGCTCCGTCCTTTATTTCACGGACGATCAGTTCTTCCTGCTGTTCCTCATCATTTTCCGCGTACAGCGTGATGAAATTGACATCCGCCTGATACTTCTTCTCCGCCATATCCATGCCCGCGCGGAAGCTCCCATAATAGTTGTCATTCACGTTGTCTATGATAACAGAGATCCGGCAGATCTCCCTCTTTTTCTCCTTGATGATCAGATCCGTGGACGACAGCAGATAGAGCGCCACAAGGAGAAGGACGCCGGCACACCAGCTGATTTTTTCTCTATTTGACATGGATCTTTTCCCTCTCTGCCGTCTCAGCGTAAGGCACCGCCCGCATGTGGATCGTCACGACCGTCCCCTCATCGAGCTCGGATTCGATGGACAGACCGTATTCCTGTCCAAAATACAGCCGGATCCTCTCATTGACGTTCCGCACCCCGATCCCGGAGCCGCTTCCGGACTTCACATGCGGCTTATCCGTGAACATGCCTTTCACCTGCTCCTTCGTCATCCCGAGTCCGTTGTCGGAAACCTTCATATAAAGATCCTCCCCGTCCCGGTACACCCGGATCCGGATCTCCCCATCACCGTCCATAAACTCCATTCCGTGATAGACCGCATTCTCCACGAGCGGCTGGAGGATCAGCTTCACGCTCGCGAGCTCCATGACATCCTCATCCGCCTCGATCTCATAAGTAAAACGGTTCTTAAACCGCATGTGCTGGATCATCAGATAGTTTCTCACATGTTCCAGCTCATCCCGAACGGGAATAATGCTCTTCCCACGGCTTAAGCTGATCCGGAAGAATCTGGCGAGCGCCGTCACGACCTTCACCGCGTCCGCCTGTTTCTCATTCTCGATCATCCAGACGATGATATCGAGGGTGTTGTAAAGGAAATGCGGGTTGATCTGCGACTGTAAGACATCAAATTCATTTTTCCGCTTGGATTCATGCTCCGCCACGATGTCATCCATCAGATGCCGGATCTGGGTCGTCATGTTCCGGATGGAGGTGCCGAGGTGACGGATCTCATAGGAACCGCCCACATAGACTTCCGTTTCCAGATTGCCCGCCTCAATCCCGTTCACAGAACGCTCCAGTTTTTCGATCGGTGTCGTAATCCTCGTGGAAATGTAAGCATTGATGACCGCGAGGATGAATACGACAAAGGCAACAATAAACACGATCAGGATCCTTGTCTTCAACGCGTTTAAGGATGCGCCGCCGAGTGCCGCCGCCCCGACGATCTTCCAGCCGGTATAGCCGACCGTCTTGACCGTCACGGCACGCCCCTTTCCTTTATATTCCTCCCGATGGATCCCGTCCCTGTATTCCGCTGCCGCCTCAAGGTTCTCATCCTCGAGCCCGGAGTAGATCAGCTGGGACTGCGGATGGTAGATCAGCTCCCCATCCGCGCCGAGAAGATAGACATAGCCGCCGTTTCCCAGGGTGATCCCGTCAAACAGCTGTTCCAGGCTGTCATAGCGGATGTCGATGAGGAGAACGCCCTGCTCCGTGGACGAGCCCTCCGTGATCTCCACCGCGCGCGCCGCCGAGATCACCCAACGGTACTGGTTCTCCCCCGCGTCGAACACCCGCTGGACATGCGGGACTGAGAAGTGAAGATTCTCCGTCTTTTTCAGCGCCGCCTCAAACCACGGTTCCGCTGCCGGATCTACCCCCGTCTTGAGTCTCGTGGCGGGAACGGCCTCCAAAAGCTCTCCGTCTCTGGAAAACAGGGCGATATTCTCGACATTATCCTTGTTGTTGTCGTAGAGAAGCGTCATCTCTTTGTTGACACTCTCATTCCTCAGATCCGTGTTTTTTACGATCCCGTAGTATGTGGTGTCCGAAAGCTTCATGATTCCGCGGAGCCACACATCCACAGACCGGTTCAGCTGGTCGATCAGGATCTGGTTCTCCTCCTGCATCGTATCCGACATCTGCTTTGACATCCGGCTGTACAGGGACAGTCCGATAAAGATGCTCGCCGCCAGGGCTGTCACCGTAAAGTAGACGAAGATCATATAGCGGATGCTGGTCCGTTTGAAAAAGCTGCCCTCATTTTCCGGTTTCATACCTCTCTCCCCCGCCGGCCCTACGACCGGCTTCCTCTGAATTTCGTCGGTGAAACGCCGAATTTTTTCTTAAATACGTAGCTGAAATAATTCTGTTCCTGGTAGCCGACCTTTGCCGCGATCACATAGGTCTTGTCATCCGTCTTATTCAACAGCTCCACAGCCTTATTGAGACGCACATCCGTCAGGTAACCGATATAGGTCTGCCCCGTCGCTTTTTTGAACATCGTCGAAAAATAGGCGGGACTCATGTGCAGCGTCCGGCAGACCTGCTCCACAGACAAGTCCGGATCCTGGTAATTCTCCATGATATACCGCTTCGCGCGCTCCATGCTCTGGCGCGTCGTATTGTCACGCTCCTGGTCCATCGCCCCGTTGATCCTGAGTGCCGCCTCAAGAAGCCATTTTGAGAACTTCTCCCGGTTCATCACCTGCCGGATCATCATAAACGGGTCCGTCCCCATCCCGGTATCCCCAAAAAGCACTCCCATCTCCAGGTCGTACTGCTGGATGAGCTGGACCAGACAGTTCGCGGTGCTGAACATGTAGGTCTGGTACTGCCGCGCATGGACCTTCGCGTCAGACATCCTTCCGATGATCCCGGATACCACGGACCTTATCTTCTCCTCCGGACCGAATTTTACCGCCTGGATGAGGGCAGACTCGTCCTCCGCGGTAAACTGGAGCTTTCCGGTGTTCACCGGCTCCACATCGTTGATGTAGATCGTACTGCCGCTCCCGACAATTGCGCAGTAGCCCAAGGCATCGAGCGCTGACCGGAAGGACTCACAGATCAGACCGAGCTCCGTCCGGCTGTGCCCGATCCCGATCGTTACCGGGATCATCAAGATCTTCCGGATCTCCTTGCAGATATCGCTTAAGATGTCGATCATGCTGGTCTGGGAGTTGTTCTCATCGATCGCCACGATCCCGGCGATCTCCGCGTCAGCCGCCCCGGAGAACGAGAACAGGGAGAATCTGCAGTACGGTTTCAGGTTCTCCTCAAGGATCTGCATCACAGAGATCGGGATCAGCTCCCGCTCCTCGTGGAGCGGAAGGATCAGCTCCCCTGACACTTCGGAAATTTCCGCTTTCACCGCAATGGAGATCCACTTTTTCGCTCCCGCAAGTGGGATATCGTACTGTTCCAGGCGGTCATTGACCGTTTTCCCGTCCATCTGGTGGCTCACAAGATCCTTTAGGAACTGCTCGCGCAGGATCGGCAGGCTGCGTCTGTAGTTTTCCCGCAGAAGGCTCACATCGCGCTTCTGCTCGATCTCCTCGTCGAGGCTCTCCTGGATCCTCCTCAGGATCGCCGTCAGCTCCTCCACATTCACGGGCTTTAAAATATACTCCGTCACATTCAGCTTGATCGCGCGCTTCGCATAATCGAAATCATCATATCCGGAAAAAATGACGATCTTCATCGATGGATACCTCTGGCGGATCTTCTCCGCAAGCGTCAGCCCGTCCATGTATGGCATCCGGATATCCGTGAGGACCACGTCCGGCTCTAAGGCTTCGATCTTCTCCAACGCGTCCTCCCCATTCTCCGCGTCCCCGACAACGGTAAATCCAACCGCCTGCCAGTCGATCTTGCGGATAATGCTCTTACGCACTTCCTCCTCGTCATCCACAAGGATAATTCTGTATAAGTCCATTTCCTGCTCCTATCTTTTAAAAGATCTGTTCCAGATGCTTCCGGATGACCGCCTCATCGGTCAGTTTTGCGATATGACCGTTCATGCCCGCCTTGATCGCTCCTTTTCGGAAACCGCCGTTTCCCCATTCTGACAGCCTGCCAGACCCGGAGTGCAGAGAAGGAGCATAACGGCTCCAAAGATTACAGAGCGCCTGCCCCCTCCTGTCCTTTTCTTTCTATTCAACGCAACAAGGTCCTGCATGTATTCCATCCTTTTCATCCGCCCCGGCCACCTTGCCTGTTTCCGTGCTTTTTTATTCGCATACATATTCGCGTCCGCGCGCGCTTTTGTGTCGGAAATGCTCTCCTGCTCCTCGATCAGGGCACTGCCGTATGAGGCACCTGGGAGCATATGCAGCGATTTTTTCTGTTTTTCTATGATCCAGTAAAATTTCTCCCTGCAGTATTTTTCCTTCTCCGGTTTCCTGAACAGGACGCAGAACTCATCTCCGCCAATCCGGTAACAGTTTCCATAGCGGGAATACGCCTTTTTCAGACATTCCGCGATCACCTTCAGGCACTGGTCCCCCGCCTGATGACCGTATGTATCGTTGATGTACTTAAAATTGTCGAGGTCGAGGACGATCAGCATCTTATCCTCCGGCTGGAGGTTCAGTGTCCGGTTCAGATAGCTCTTCTGGCTTAAGAGTCCCGTCAATCCATCCAGCTGGTTCCACATTTCATTGCAGTAGATGTAATAGAGCACTGAGATCAGGGTACTTTGCCATGATATTGACCGGGCGGAGTCTTACCGGAGTCCCATCCACTATCACGGTAACCAGCTCAAGGACTGAGATCACGCCGATCAGGATGAAGGTCAGCAGAAAAGTCCTTCTCTGTCTCGGAAACAACGCTTCACTAAAATTGACGAGCATACACATGAACCCAAGGACAAAACAATTGATAACCGTCAAAGAAAAAAATAGAGATCCGGCATATCAGGTTCCTCTCTTTCAGATACTAAACGGGCACGCCGCCTTCCGGCGACAACGCTGTTACGTATAATTATACTGTGGAAGCATATAATCGTCAAGCCAGCCCTCCGGTAGGTTTGCGCGCCCTTTCCCGTCCCGGTCCAGCCTGAACTGTGGTTTTGCCTGTCCTCTTCGTTTTTTATTAAATATCATTATACTGCTTACTACTGTTTCTGGCAATGCTGCGGTCAGGTGTTTTTAAGACATTGGGCTGTAACGAAAAAGAGTGCGCATCTTTGGCACGTCAGTGCCTGTTTTCTAAAAGACATCCAGGTCCATTCCATTCACCACAGGACCTTCGTAACCGGCATTCCGTATCTCCTCAAGGATCGCCTCGTTTCTTCTCGCCATCTCGGCTCCCACATCCACCGTGTTGTCCTGGATCTCCATGTGATAGATCCGGTGGTATGTGACGAGAAGCTTTGGTCTTGCCTTCTTCGCGATCTCTGCAAGATCCACACTCAGGGTGTGAACCTCCCGATGGTATTTCTGCCACTTCGGTTCCCTCGCGGCAAGACCTGCCGTGTATTCTACTTCATGGAGAAGAATATCACAGCCCTTTGCCTTTTCCGCAACGATCTCAAGCGGCGCGGTATCCCCACTGATCACGATCACCCGGTCCGGCGTCGTAAATTTGAAGCCATAGCTCTCAAGCGTCCCATGGCTCACCGGGAAGGCTTCGACCGTCACACGGTCATCCCGGTAGATAACTCCGGAAGTTATTTCCTGTGTTTCCACCCGGTATCCCACTTCATTTGCCTTTTCAAAACCGTTGATCCGGAAATCAATATCCACCTTGTAGGCCTTTAGCAAATGCTCTGTCATATCCCGGATCCCTTTCGGTCCAAATAGCCGGAGTGGTTCTTTCCGCTCCAGGACCCATGGGGTAAAGATCAGGTCCGGGTATCCTGCCGTGTGATCCGTGTGCAGGTGTGTGCAGAACGCGGTCACCAGCCTGTCCGGGCGAAGCGCGTCGATCCCGTTCCGGTATGCCTTCGCCGCCTGGCGGACGACCCCCGGACCGAAATCAACGAGGTACGCCCGGTCGCCAACAACGACCGCAGAGGACGGACCGCTGGCATCCGGGCACGCGTTCGGCGTTCCGGTACCGAGAAGTACAAGTTTTGTCTCCATCATGATTTTCTCTCCTTTTTCCCTTCCGCGCTTCATCCCTGCTTCTGTTCGTTTTCATCCTCCACATGCCGGATCGAGATTCCGGTAAAGCCGTAAAAGATGCTGAAAAACGGAGTCAGATATAACAGGAACAGATATGGGAAGAACGCAGACCAAGCGACGCCGAGCGTTCCCGCCATGTATACGCAGTACCCATGCCACGGGATCATCGGTCCGGAGAGCGTTCCCGCATCCTCCAGGCTTCTCGATAAAATCTCCGGGGCAATCTTTCTCTCCTTAAACAACGGTTTCATCATGTTTCCGGTCAGGACATGGGACATCGGCTGGGAACAGCTGATCAGGCTTGTGATATAACCGACGAGGAGCGTCGCGAAGATCAGGCCGCCATCGCTGTTAATCCGTCCGGTGATCGCGCGCAGGATGTTGTCAAGAACACCCAATCTGTCCAGCATGCCGCCCATTCCGACCGCGAAACAGATGATCGCCACATACTGCAGCATGCTGCTCATACCGCCACGGTTTAAGATCGTTTTCAGAACAGCCTCCTCAATCTGGGTCGTATAGCCGTTGTAAGCAACACGGATGATGCTCTGGAGCGTCGCGCCCTGGCAGAAGAACGCAACCGCACCGGCGCACACCGAGGACAGTCCCAGGGATACGATCGCGTTGACTTTACATAAGAGCAGGACAATGATAACCGCCGCCGGGATCAATGTCACAAGACCAAGTTTAAATTCTCCCTGAAGTGCCTCCGTGTAGACAATAAGGTTTCCCTCTTCATAACCACCGGAGGTCTGACTGATCCCGAGAATGACAAACAGGACCAGGCTGATCACAAAGGTCGGCAGCGTTGTCCATAACATGGACCGCACATGATCGTTGAGCTTCGCGCCCGCAACAGCCGGGGCAAGATTCGTCGTATCGGAGAGCGGGCTTAACTTATCCCCGAACATGGCACCGCAGATGACTGCGCCTGCCACCATTCCAGGATTGATTCCCATCGCATTTCCAATCGCCATCATCGCGACACCGGCACTTCCGACCGAGCCGTAGGATGTTCCGGTCACAAGACTTAAAACGGCGCAGAATACAAGTGTCAACGGCAGGAGCCAGGTTGGATCGATCAGTTTCAGACCGCCTGCGATGATCGTGGCGATCGTACCGCTCTGGAGCCAGGTACCGATCATGACGCCGATCGCCATAAGCAGACATAGTGTCGGAACGACCACACGGATCGCGTCGTAGGCACCACTCACAACATGGTCATATTTGATCTTTAACCATTTACAAAACAGATAGATGATGATCCAGCTGAAAAACAGTCCGATCATCGGTCCTCCCGTCTTCAGCCGGATGCAGACTGCGACTGATCCAATGATCAGAAGCAGGAGCAGAAGCGACTGAGGCATATTCAGTTTCTTTTCTTCACTCATAACAATTTCCTCTCCCCTGAAACTCATTTTTCAATTTAAAGCATTAAACTTTAAAGTGCTGTATTATTATATCGAATATTCAGGAAAATTGCAAGAGCTCACACAAATTAAAACAGCCGGAACCCACAGAAATACTGGATTCCGGCTGTTTTTAACAGCTTATATGAATGATTCGATATAAGCTGCATTTTCGCTTTATGAATTATTTACCCATCTGAGCAGCAACCTCAGCTGCGAAGTCCTCGTTTTTCTTCTCAAGACCTTCACCAGTCTCGAAACGAACGAAGCTCTTAACTTCGATGTTAGCGCTGTTCTCTTTAGCAACCTGTGCTACATACTGAGCTACGGACTGCTTGCCGTCCTCTGCTTTTACGTAAACCTGGTCTAAGAGACAGATCTCTTTCATCTCTTTGTTGATACGACCCTGGATCATACCCTGGATAACCTTCTCCGGCTTGGAAGCTTCCTTCGGATCGTTCTGGATCTGAGCCATAAGGATGGATTTCTCATGCTCGATGTAATCTGCGCTTACTTCGTTGCGGTTTGTGTACTTCGGGTTAAGAGCTGCAACCTGCATACAAACGTTCTTTGCCATCTCTTTTACAGCGTCGTTTACAACATCTGTCTGAACGTCAAGAAGAACACCGATTCTGCCGCCTGCATGAATATAGGAAGAAACGAAACCGTTCTCCTCTGTAACCTGTTTGAAACGACGGATGCTCATGTTCTCACCGATGATGGAGATTTCAGAAGAAAGAGCTTCCTTAACAGTAAGGCTCTCATCTGCTGTCCACTTCTCGTCCATAAATGCGTCCATATCTGTCGCTGTTGTTGTAAGAGCCTGAGCTGCTACCTGAGCAACGTATGCCTGGAACTTAGCGTTCTTAGCAACGAAGTCTGTCTCAGAGTTAACCTCAACGATAACAGCTTTCTTCTCATCTGCTGCCATAGCTGTGTCAACGATACCCTCAGCTGCGATACGTCCAGCTTTCTTCTCAGCGCCTGCAAGTCCTTTTTCTCTTAAGAACTCAACTGCTTTGTCCATGTCGCCGTCTGTAGCAGAAAGGGCTTTCTTACAGTCCATCATTCCAGCGCCTGTCATTTCTCTTAAATCTTTTACCATTTTAGCTGTAACTGCTGCCATGTTTCATTTCCTCCGAATCATATTAAAGAATCAAAACGTGTCTTTTCGGAAGAAGGTGCTGCCACTGACAGCACCTCCTTGGATTCCTTATAACAACTTAAGCCTCTGCGTTCTCCTCAGCTGCTTCTGCTTCCTCAGCCTCGCCCTGCTTAGCCTCGATGACAGCGTCTGCCATCTTGGAAACGATAAGCTTAACGGCTCTGATAGCGTCGTCGTTACCCGGAATTACATAGTCGAGTTCTTCCGGATCGCAGTTTGTATCAGCGATACCGATCAGAGTGATTCCAAGTGTGTGAGCTTCCTGTACACAGATTCTTTCCTTCTTCGGATCTACGATAAAGATAGCGTCCGGGATCTTCTTCATTTCCTTGATACCGCCAAGGTTCTTCTCAAGCTTCTCCCACTCTTTCTTTAACTCGATAACTTCCTTCTTCGGAAGTACGTCGAATGTTCCGTCCTCAGACATCTTCTCGATTGCTTTTAATCTAGCGATTCTGGACTGGATGGTCTTGAAGTTTGTAAGCATACCGCCAAGCCATCTCTCGTTTACGTAGTACATTCCGCAACGCTCTGCCTCAGTCTTGATAGCGTCCTGAGCCTGCTTCTTTGTACCTACGAAAAGGATTGTGCCGCCCTCAGCTGCGATATCAGCAACTGCCTTGTAAGCCTCATCAACTTTGCCTACAGATTTCTGAAGGTCGATGATGTAGATACCGTTTCTCTCTGTGTAGATGTACGGTGCCATTTTCGGGTTCCATCTTCTTGTCTGGTGACCGAAATGTACGCCGGCTTCCAGAAGCTGTTTCATTGAAATTACGCTCATGTTTTTTTCCTCCATTTGGTTGTTTTCTTCCGCCTGCATCTCACTTCCACGAACACCTGAGCTTCTCAGGCACCACTCGCAGAATCCGCAGACGTGCATAATATCAGCTTTTTCACTATATCATAAGTCATTTTTCACTGCAAGCACTTTTTTCTATTTTTTTTGATTTTTTTCCATTACATTTGATTTCATAAAAAACAAGGTCATTCGGGCATGCGGCGGCAGGGATTCTTCTATATATGATAGACCTTTTAATAGTCTTTTCTCTCCTTAAATCCCTCATGCACCAGATACAGCCTGATCTATCTGATGTCATACAACAATTCATATTAAAAAAAGAGGCGCGGCTTTTCACCCAGCCGCGCCTCTTTTCCACAGGTCTCCCTGTCTTATTTTGTATTTACTGCCTTTAAGGCTTTTAATTCATCGAATACCACATCGTTTAAGACCTTAATATAGGTTCCCTTCATACCGGAAGAACGGGACTCGATAACCCCGGCACTCTCGAATTTGCGAAGTGCGTTTACGATCACGGAGCGGGTGATCCCGACTCTGTCAGCGATCTTGCTGGCTACAAGGATTCCCTCGTTTCCGTCAAGCTCCTCGAAGATATGGGTGATCGCTTCTAACTCGGAGAAGGATAAGGTGCTGATCGCAGATTTTACGATCTGGACTTTTCTTGTCTCCTCGGCGTTCTCCTCGTTTACGGAACGCATCATCTCCAGGCCGACAACGGTCGTGCCATACTCGCAGAGGATAATATCATCGATATCGTACTGCTCGTCGGATTTGTACATAAATAAGGTTCCGAGGCGCTCACCTGCGATATCGATCGGGGCGATGATTGCCTGATACTTCTTTACATTCTCCTCAGCGAATCCGAGAGTCGCAAGGTTTACATTTTCCTTGGTGGAAAGGACACTTAAGAGGCGTTCGTTAAACATTTTATCGACATAGCCGCCTACCTTGTCCTCAATCAACTCATGGATCTCATCAACACCAGGACAGATGCTGACACCCAGGACTTTTCCTTTCTTGCTGATCACGAGAATGTTCGACAGCAAAATTTCGCTTAAAACTTTACAGATGTCGTTGAATACGACCTTGTGCGAATTGTTGTTGTGGAGCAGTTTGTTTATTTTTCTGGTCTTATCCAATAATTCAACACTCATTTCCGAAAACCTCCTTTACTTTCTGATATCGTACGAATAATATTTGATCGATTAAATTGTAACACGATATTTCCAGAATTTCAAGACTTTTTCGGATAATTGAGATAAATCGAAATAAATTGTCAAGTTCTTATCACGTTTTGGAAGTTTGAACCATTGAAATTGTACCATTTGTTTACGGCAAATATCCGGCAGAGCCTCTTCTGGGCACCCTGCCGGATCTTGATCTCGCTATATTAATCTTCTTTTTCTTCCTTATTTTCCTTCATCGGCATCACAAATCCGCACTGCTCATTGGCGCAGACGAGTTTGTTTCCTTTTTCCACCATGTAGCTGCCGCACTCCGGGCACTTTTCAGTGGATGGTTTCTGCCAGGACATGAAGTCGCAGTCCGGGTTGGCTTCACAGCCGTAATACTTTCTTCCCTTTTTCGTCTTCTTAATGATGACTTCTTTTCCACACTTCGGGCACGGGATTCCTGTCTTCTCCAAATACGGCTTTGTGTTGCGGCACTCCGGGAATCCAGGACATGCGAGGAATTTTCCATGGGGACCGTATTTGATGACCATCCTTCTTCCGCAAAGTTCGCAAATCTCGTCGGACTCCTCGTCTGCGATATGGACAGTCTCTAAGGTTCTTTGGGCCTCTTCCACCGCTTCCATAAGATCAGGGTAGAAGTTTCTTACGATGGTCTTCCACGGGGTCAGGCCCTCGCCGACGCTGTCTAACAGGTACTCCAGGTTCGCGGTGAAGGCAATGTCCACGATGCTCGGGAAGCACTGCTTCATGATCCGGTTAACGACCTCACCGATCTCGGTCACATAGATGTTCTTGTTCTCTTTTACCACGTAACGGCGGGCTAAGATCGTTGTGATCGTCGGTGCGTAGGTGCTCGGACGGCCGATGCCCTGTTCCTCCATGGCTTTTACCAGGGATGCCTCTGTGTAATGGGCCGGCGGCTGGGTAAAGTGCTGGGCGCTCACGAGATCTGCAAGCTCAAGCTCCTCACCTTTTTCCAGTTTCGAAAGGATCTGGTTTTTCTCCTCTTTCTCATCCGCCTCGATATAGACGGACATGAAGCCGTCGAACTTCAGTCTGGATGCCGTCATCGTAAACTCGTTTCCGCCCGCTCCGATCTTTACGGATGTTGTCTCATAGACAGCCGCGGACATGCGGCTCGCCGTGAAGCGCTTCCAGATCAGCTGGTAGAGGCGGAACTGGTCTCGTGCTAGGGATTCTTTTACCTTTACAGGTGTTAAGGAAAGATTTGTCGGACGGATCGCCTCGTGGGCATCCTGGATCTTTCCGCTGTTCTTCTTTGTATTTTCACCCTGGGACAGGTAATTCTCGCCGTAGTTCTCAGCGATGAAATCACTTGCCATCTTCTCTGCTTCCTCAGCCACACGGGTGGAATCGGTACGCAGGTAGGTGATGAGACCGACAGTGCCATGGCCCTTTACATCAACGCCCTCATAGAGCTGCTGGGCGAGGCGCATGGTCTTCTGGGTAGAAAAGTTCAACGCCTTGGACGCCTCCTGCTGCAGGGTACTCGTTGTAAACGGAAGCGGCGGTTTCTTCGTGCGCTCCCCGTTTCTGATATCTGTCACGATAAATTTCTGTCCCTTTAAGGACTCAAGTAAAGCGTCAAGCTCCGCCTTGCTCTTGATCTCCGTTTTTCCATCTTTGTCATTATGAAAATGGGCTGCTGCCGGTTTCTTTGAACCCGGAGCTTTTAACATCGCTTCGAGGCTCCAGTATTCCTCCGGGATAAACGCGGAAATCTCCTCTTCCCTGTCGCAGATCATGCGGAGGGCCGCAGACTGGACACGGCCGGCGCTAAGGCCTCTCTTAACCTTCTCCCAGAGGATCGGGCTGATCTTATAGCCAACAATACGGTCCAGGATACGCCTCGTCTGCTGGGCGTCCACCAGGTTCATATCGATATCGCGGGGTGCCTTTAAGGACGCCTTTACCGCATTTTTCGTGATCTCATTGAAGCTGATCCTGTATACTTTTTTATCTTTTACCTCGTCAAGCTTTAACGCTTTCATCAAATGCCAGGAAATCGCTTCTCCCTCACGGTCAGGGTCAGTTGCGAGATAAATTTTATCTGCTTTTTTTACTTCCTTCCGAAGCTTCGCAAGGATATCTCCCTTGCCCCGGATCGTAATATATTTCGGTTCATAATCATTTTCCACATCAATTCCGAGCTGGCTCTTCGGAAGATCTCTCACGTGTCCGTTGGACGCGTCGACCTCATATGTGCTTCCCAGGAATTTTTTAATTGTTTTAACCTTTGCAGGAGACTCTACAATCACAAGACTGTTCGCCATATTCTTCACATCCTTCTGCAATCATTCCGCTTTTTTATAATATTGATTCCCGGTTCCAAAAACAAGTCCCGCAAGCTCCAGCTTTAAAAGGGCTTCCATACATTCTGTCACGGAGAGTCCGCAGAGTGCGGCGATCTCTTCCAGATATCTGGGGCGTGAATCAACCGAAGCATACACCAAATTTTCGTTCTTGGCAAGCCTATTTTGTGAAAATTTATGAATCGTTAATTTTCTTTCGTATTTCATCCCAAGGAATTCCAGCACATCCGAGGGGCTTAAAAGCATGTTCGCACCGCCCTGGATCAGGCGGTTGCAGCCACCGCTTAATGGGTCATTTGCCCGTCCCGGAAGGGCGAAAACTTCTTTTCCCTGCTCCAGGGCAAAGTCCGCCGTGATAAGGGATCCGCTCTTCTCCCTCGCTTCTATTATAATAACCGCATCGGCGAGGGCGCTGATGATCCGGTTGCGCATGGGGAAATTCATGGCGACGGGGCGGGTTCCCGGGACGAACTCCGAGAGGATGCCGCCGTTTTCCTCCATGGCATGGAAAATTTTGTAATTTTCCCGTGGGTAGCAGACGTTTACCCCGCAGCCCAAGACTGCGTAGGTGGGCTTTCCACGCTCGATGGCGCCTCTGTGGGCATAGCCGTCCACGCCGGCTGCCATGCCGCTGATGATGTTGACTCCGGCGTTGGCGAGTTCCCCGGCGTAGAAGCCTGCCGCTTCCTTCCCGTACTCCGTGCAGGCCCTCGCACCCACGATGGCCACCGACGGGACCTCGTTTTCCGGGAGACTGCCTTTTACGAAGAGGGCTGCCGGGCGATCTTTATATGGAAGAAACCGGGTCGGATAGTCCGGGTCGCATTCCGCGATGACGCGGATGTTCTTCTGTGCCAGGTCGGCAAACTCCTTCCGCCATGCGGATTCGTGTTTTCTCGACTCCTGGAAGACCTCCGCACGCCGCTCCGTGAGGACTCCTGATTTCTGCAGTTCCTGGGGCTTTACCCTCCAGGCAGACAGGTAGGTCCCAAATGTGTCTTTCAGGCCTCTGATTGTTACGCCGCCGAAACCGGGAACGTGGCAGAGGCAGTAGAGAGCTTCGCGGTCGGTGAGTGTATTACTTGTCATAATTTCATATTCTCCTTTTAATTTCCCCAGAATTTATCGCGGCTCTTCACATAAGACACTGCTTCACAGAGATCCGCAAGCCGGATTTTCTCTTCTTCTGCAAGATCTGCCGTTGTCCGTGCTACTTTCAGGATTCGGTCATGCATCCTGGCTGAAAGGGCAAGCTTTTTAAAAATTTCTTCCATAAACTTTTCTTCTTCGCGTCCGAGCCAGCAGAACTTCCGGATATGACGTCCTGACATTTCGCCGTTGCAGCGGATATTTTCACCTGCAAAACGTTCTCCCTGGATCTTCCTTGCCTGTTCCACACGGGCACGGATTTCACGGGATGATTCGTTATTTCCGCTGCTTCTGATATCTCCGTAAGTGATCGGTGATGCCTCCACGCAGATATCGATCCGGTCTAACATCGGTCCCGATACTTTCTGTAAATACCGGGTTATTTGTCCATCGGTGCAGCGACAGCGGGAACGGTCGGGGAAATGACCGCAAGGACAGGGGTTCATGGCCGCAACGAGCTGGAAATTCGCAGGATATGTCACGGAAGCTTCCACTCTCGAGACAGTCACCTCCCGTTCCTCCAAAGGCTGACGCAACGTCTCCAGGGCTGCTCTGGAGAATTCCGGAAACTCGTCAATGAACAAAATCCCGCCGGTGGCAAGAGATATCTCCCCCGGCTTCGGTCTTCTCCCACCTCCGGTCAGCGCCTGAACCGACACGGTGTGATGGGGCGCCCGGAACGGACGTGTCCGGATCAAAGGCTCTTTGGCTGTCAGGAGATGGCTCACACTATAGATTTTTGAGATCTCGATGCTCTCTGCGATATCAAGCCCCGGCATGATCGTCGGCATTCTTTTTGCCAGCATGGTCTTTCCAGCTCCCGCAGGACCAACGATCAAAAGATTGTGTTTTCCAGCTGCCGCCACCTCGGCTGCTCTTCTGAGCAGCGGCTGACCGGAAAGTTCTGAAAAGTCCACCTCGTAACGGTTCATGGAATTCTGCAATTCGTCCATATTTATCGTTGACTCCGCCTGCATAGGAAGCTTTCCCGAAAGCACCTCCAGGAGCTGGCTCAGATCCCGGATCCCATAAAGTTCCATTCCCCCTATAACGGATGCTTCATTCACATTCTCCACAGGTAAAAATACACGTTTAAAACCACTTTCCCGTGCCTGGTCTGTAAGTGCCATAACCCCAGGAATTCCCCGAACAGTCCCGTCCAGCCCTAGTTCTCCGAACAAGGCAGCGTCTTCGAGATCTTTCGCCCGAAATCCACCGTAGGCGGATAAAATGGCAGCGGCGATCGCGAGGTCGAATCCGGTCCCTTCCTTTCTAAAATCTGCCGGGGACAGGTTGATCGTGATCTTTTTGGGCGGCAGGGAAAGTCCGAGATTTTTGATCGCCGTCCGCACCCTGTCTCCGCCTTCCCGTACCTCGGACGCAAGGTAACCTACGAGGATCAGCCCCGGAAGTCCATCGCTGACGTCCGCCTCCACGGTCACATTCTTTCCCTCCATGCCGCGAAGGTATATGCTATTGATTTTACTGAACAAAAAGACTCCTTTCCAAACATGTTTAAGATGTTTTTGCTTTGCTGAATTTTTCAGAACTATTTTTGACAGGTGAATTTTTCACCATTGTTGATAATATAGATGTATTTAAGAATGTTTAAGAAAAATATTGGTAACTGTTCAGCAAGTCTGCACACTTGCTGCGCTGACCGCAAGAAAACATAGGCTGGAAGGCAAAAATCCCATCAGTGAAGCTGATCAGGAATGGATTTTTGCGTGTAACTATGAAGGTACTGAATAGTTACAAATATTGAATTTATAGCAGACTGACCCAAAGATCAGCGCAGCCAGTCTGCCGCTTTTATCTCAGTCGAGAAGACTCCCACCTCATTAGGTGGTGAGTAATAGCAAATTTGTCTCAGTGGGCGTTGGGTCTCCGACTGAGATAAACGCTCCGCGAGGATGCGCAGTGATTCTATATGGAATATGTCAGCTTTGCTGACCCGAATCACGCGCCAAGTCTCACGGACGTTCGACTTGAATTATTTGTTCTTCTCATGCTCCTCGATCCACTCCAGAATATCCCCGGATACCTGTTCGCGGTTGAGTTCATTTAAAAGTTCATGCCTCGCGCCCTCATAAAAGCCGATGGAGAGATCTTCTACCCCTGCTTTATCATAGCGGTCGTAAACTCTCCGCACGCCTTTTGTCTCCTCTCCCACCGGATCTTTGCTTCCGGAGAGTATCAGGACCGGGAGGTCGGTGCGCATTTTGCCTGCTTTTTCGAGCTTTGCGGTCTTTAAGATCACCTCGAAGAAATCCCGGTACGCGCCCGCAGTGAAAATAAAGTTCGTCAGCGGATCATCCCCGAAGGCGCGGTCTCTCTTTTCATCCCTGGACAGCCAGTCGTAAGGCGTCTTTGTCGGCTTGAATTTCCGGTTATAGTTTCCAAGGGACAGGTTGTAGAGCATTTTGCTCCTGTATCTCGTCCCTTTCCTCTTACAGACAGAGTCCGCCAGCATATATCCGAACCGCACCTCAGCGTCCTTCGGTGCTCCGGTTCCGAGCAGGATCACACCGTCGATTCCGTCCTTGTAGACGGTCAGATATCGTCTCGCGAAGAACGACCCCATACTGTGCCCCAAAAGAAAAATCGGCACACCCGGATATTTTCTCTGTGCATGGACCGTCACACGGCGCATATCACGGATCACGGAGACAGCGCCCGCATGGTCACCGAAATATCCCCTGTCTTCCTCCGCTGCCGCGGTCTTTCCGTGGCCTAAGTGGTCATTCCCGAGAACATAGATCCCGTGTCCCGCAAGGAATTCCGCAGACTCCCGGTATCTTCCCACATGTTCCATCATTCCGTGGGCGATCTGGACGACGGCTTTCACCTCGCCGTTTGGAATCCATTCCATACAGTGGAGATTCGCAAGACCGCTGCTGGATGGTATATAAAATTCATGGATCTCCATAATTTCTGCCTCCTGTGCATAAAACATTTTCGATTTTAGCTAACAGGCACTCAAATACCCGTTCCGCCTGTCATCAGTACTCATCGAAGAGTTTTATAAATATAGTCCTAGTATAACACGCACTCAAAACTTTCCCTAGGAAACATCTGTTAAAATTTCATAAACTTTATCTAAACCGAAATTAAATGTGTCAGGCGCATTCCGCTATCCTGTATGGTCACCTACACCGGGCTGCACTCTGCGCAGGCGCAAAAAGCCCCGCCGGCGCTCTCACACCAGCGGGGACTTTCTAACTTTCCAATGCTTCCAACCTCAATTACAAGACAGTCGTCATGTCCGATCAGTCTTTCTTCATCAGCTTTACCATAACAGCCTTCTGCGCATGCAGGCGGTTCTCTGCCTCATTGAAGATCTCGTCGGCATGTTCCTCGAAGACTTCCTCAGTGATCTCCTGTCCGCGGTATGCCGGGAGACAGTGCTGGACCATAGCGCCCGCGTTTGCGGCTGCGAGGAGCTGTCTGTTGATCTGGTAGTCCTTGAAGATTTTCTTTCTCTCCTCTTTCTCCGCTTCTTCTCCCATCGAAGTCCATGTATCTGTGATCAGAATATCCGCACCGGATGCCGCCATAAACGGATCTGTCTCCAAGGCAAACTTATCGCCGTAGCCCTTCGTGAAATCAAGGACAGCTCCGTCCGGCTTGTATCCGTCCGGTGTCGCGACCGCCACGTTCATTCCGACCTTTAAGCCACCAACGATCAGGGAGTTTGCCATATTGTTGCCGTCACCGATGAAGCACATTTTGAGTCCGGAGAAGCTTCCGAACTTCTCACGGATCGTCATGAGGTCCGCAAGGACCTGACACGGATGACAGAAATCCGTCAGGCCGTTGATGACCGGGATGGAACCAAATTTTGCGAGGTCCTCCACTTCCTTCTGCTCGAAGGTACGGATCATGATACCGTCAAGGTATCTTGACAACACGCGGGCAGTATCCTGAACCGGCTCTCCACGGCCGATCTGCAGATCTCTGGAGGACAGAAACAATGCATGTCCACCCAGCTGATACATTCCTGTCTCGAAGGAAACCCTCGTTCTTGTGGAGGATTTCTGGAAGATCATTCCGAGTGTCTGTCCCTTTAAGAGTTCGTGCGGAATGTTGTGCTTTCTCTCATATTTTAACTGGTCTGCCAGATCCAGAATTCCGGTGATCTCCTCTGTGCTGAGATCCAGTAATTTTAATAAATGATTCATGATTCAAATACCCCTTTCATGGCCTCAAGTGCCTGATCGATCTCTTCATATGTAATAACAAGCGGCGGAAGCAGACGGATCGCGTCCGTTCCGGCTGTCAGGACGAGAACGCCCTTTTCCATAAGCTTTGCAACATATCCGGCACGCTTTTCCGGATCTACGATGATGCCGAGCATGAGTCCCATGCCGCGGACATTCTTCACTGCCGGGGCGTGAAATCCCAGGACTTTTTCTTTGATGTAAGCGCCCTTTTCCTCAACCTCTTTTAAGAATTCCGGCTTCATCACCGTGTCGAGGACCACATTCGCAGATGCCGCGCTCACCGGATTCCCGCCGAAGGTGGAACCGTGGGTTCCCGGTCCCATAACATCCGCGCAGGACTTCGCAGCCAGCACGCCGCCGATAGGCAGACCGCCGCCGAGACCTTTCGCCATGGTCACGATATCTGGAGCAATTCCGTACTGCTCATAGGCGAAGAGGCTTCCGCATCTTCCGATGCCAGTCTGAACCTCATCCACGATGAGCAGGATATCGTTCTCCTTACAGTATTTTGCCACACCCTGGACAAATTCCTTATCGAGCGGCAGAACGCCGCCCTCGCCCTGGATCATCTCCATCATGACGGCACAGCAGGTCTTGTCTGCCTTCGCAGTCACATCAGCCAGATCATTTGCCTTCGCGTAGGCGAAGCCTTCCGTGAATGGGAAGAAGTACTGGTGGAACTTCTCCTGGCCGGTTGCCTTTAAGGTTGTAACAGTTCTTCCATGGAAGGACTGGATCAGTGTCACGATGGTGTTCCTTCCCTCGCCGTATTTATCGAAGGAATATTTTCTCGCGAGCTTGATGGCGCCCTCATTCGCCTCCGCACCGGAGTTTGCAAAGAAAATTTTTCCCATCCCTGTGGCTGTCACGAGCTTCTCTGCGGCGCTCACCATGGGCTCCGTGTAGTAAAGGTTGGAAGCGTGCATGAGCTTTTCCGCCTGTTTTGTCACGGCATTTACGATCGCCGGATTTCCGTGGCCTAAGCTGTTTACTCCGATCCCGGAGGTCAGATCCACGTACTTTTTTCCGTCGGCATCCCAGAGCGTCGCGCCTTTTCCCTGGTCAAGGACGATGTCGAACCGTCCGTATGTATGCATGATATATTCTGAATCTTTTTTCTTGATCTCTTCCGCTGTCATATCGTACCTCCTGTGGCAACTAATTCGGCAGATCCACGCTTTTTCCTGCGTTCTCTCTGCAAAAAACGTGTACTCTGGCACATTCCGCGCCGGATGCGTTTTCTTACAGGAACCTGCATCTTCACATGGATCTGCGTCTGCCTTTTATGAAAACATGGTTCCTACACCTTCATTTGTAAGCAGCTCGATTAAGATCGAGTGCGGCACACGGCCATCCTGAATGTTCGCGCGCTCCACGCCCTGACGGACACACTCCACGCAGCAGTTGACCTTCGGGATCATGCCGCCCTTGATGATGCCCTCCCTGACGAGAGACGGAACTTCCGAAACCTTCAGACGTTTGATCAGTGTGGATTCATCGGACGGATCTCTCAAAAGTCCTCTTACATCCGTGAGCATGATCAGCTTTTTCGCCTTTAACGCGATGGCAAGCTTCTCAGCCGCTGTATCCGCGTTGATGTTGTAGTTGCAGGTATCGTCAATTCCTGCGGCAACACAGGTAACTACCGGGATATAGCCTTTTTCCAGCATATCAAGGACGATCTGCGGATTTGTCTTAACGATGTCACCCACATAGCCGTATTCCGTTCCGTCCGGATCGTTCAATTTGACTGCCTCAAACAGGCCGCCGTCCATTCCGCTTATTCCCACGCCTTTTCCTCCGGCATTTTTTAAGAGTGTTACCAGATTCTTATTGAGCTTTCCGCAGAGGACCATCTGGACCGCTTCCATCGTCTCTTTGTCTGTATAGCGCAGACCCTTGATGAATTTGGACTCTTTTCCGGTCTTCTTTAAAAGTTCCCCGATCTCCGGACCGCCGCCGTGGACGAGAACGACTTTCACACCCACGAGATTTAAGAGGACGATGTCACGGATGACCGCCTGCTTTAAATCCTCGTTGATCATGGCGTTTCCGCCGTACTTTACGACTACGATCTTTCCATTGTATTCCTGAAGATACGGGAGCGCCTCCACAAGGACGCCCGCTCTTGTCTCCGCTTTCAGATTTTCCATAAATTTTCTCCTTTTTTCAGATTGCACCAAATAGAATCACGCGCCAAGTCTCACGGACGCTCGACTTGAATTATAAATTCAGTCCCGCTGTCTCCTCAAATCCCAGCATCAGGTTCATGTTCTCCACCGCCGCGCCGGAAGCGCCTTTTCCGAGGTTATCAAACAGCGCCGTGATGATCGTCTGACCTTCATGTCCATTGACGACCAGTTCCATGCTGTCCTTTCCCGCCATGGTTCCGGCGGCGATCATCGGATCCTCATATCCGAACGGATGAACTTTTACGACCTTCTTTCCGTCGTAGTGGGCAGCCAGCGCCTCGTGGATATCTTTCGCTGTGGGATTTCCCTTTAACATGGAATTCTGCAGCATGACGGTGACAGCCATTCCTTTATAATAGTCATCCACGATCGGGCAGAACACCGGAGGAACATCAAGTCCGCAGATCTTCTGCATCTCCGGGAGATGCTTGTGTTTGAGGCTCAGGCTGTAGATTCTCGGCGTGTTGTAGAGTTCCGGCTTCTCCGGGGACTCGTACTCCGCGATCATCTTCTTTCCGCCTCCAGAGTATCCGGTGAGGGAAAATACAGTGAGGGGCGTCTCCTTCGGGATCATTCCAGACGCCACAAGTGGATAGACCGGGATCACGAATCCTGACGCATGGCAGCCCGGATTTGCTGTGAATTTTGCATGGACGACTGCATCTTTATGCATATCGGAAAGCTCCGGAATCCCGTATGCCCAGCCGGGTGCTGTACGGTGCGCCGTGGACGCGTCGATGATCCTCGCGGAATCCTTCTCCACAAAACTCACCGCCTCCTTCGCCGCCGCATCCGGCAGACAGAGGAAGGTGATATCCGCCGCGTTGATGAGTTTCTTTCTCTCATCCGGGTCTTTCCTCTTTGTTTCATCAATTAACAGGAGTTCAATGTCGTCTCTTGATGCAAGTCTGTCGTAGATCTGGAGTCCTGTGGTTCCTTCTTTTCCGTCAATGTATACCTTTGGCTTCATAATTATTCTCCTCTCGCTCATAGATTGTTCTGGATCCCAGGTTCGTCTTCCACCCGCCGTGAATTTGTGGGGTGTGTTACTGTTTACGCAAGGCGTGGACAGTAACCGGGGTGCAGATGGAAATCGTGAATATTTTTTGAATAATTTTGCATAATTATAACTCTATATGTATATTTATGCAAGTATTTTTTTGCCTTTTTACAGCGTTTTTATGAAACTTTCTTTGTAACTGTTCAGTAGGTCTGCGCACTTGCTACGCTGACCGTAAGAAAACATAGGCTGGAGGGCAAAAATCCCATCAGCGAAGCTGATCTGGAATGGATTTTTGCGTGTAACTATGAAGGTACTGAATAGTTACCTTTCTTTTATCATAATTTCCTGCTGCACAAAAAGCAGAGGTTTCATGCACACGGATTCGTGCATTCGCAAAACCTCTGCTTCTTATCTGTTATTTCCCATACACGGGAACATTCATATTATTTCGATTTTTCTTCCGCAATCTGTTCCGTCTCCGGATTTACAAACCGCCTTCCTGTCTTCTGACCACAGCCGTCCCTTTACGCGTATAAGATCTCTTCCAGTTCATCCGGCCTCAACAGACAGATCTCTCCGTCCCGCAGGGCGATAAGTCCCTGTTTTGTCAGACTTGCAAGTTCCCTGAAAAGGGAAGCGCGGCTGATTCCGAGGATCGATGCCAGTTCATCTCTGGAAACGTTCTTTCCAAACGCCCTGCCCTTATCCGGTTCCTCCAACAGGTACTGCACCAGCTTCTTCTTTCCGGACTGCATGGTCAGGAACTCGATCCTCCGGATCAGAAACTGCATTTTCCGATTGCAGAATCCGGCATACCGGAGTGCCAGTTCACTGTTTTTCTCCATGACCGCCAGAAGCTGGCTTTTCGGCATCGTCGCCAATGTGGTATCCGTCCGACACCGGAGTACCGTCGGAAATTCCGTGTTCGTTAAGAGGTTCACCACCCCAAAACAATCCCCTTTTTCCAGTTGGGACAGCAGGATCTCTCTCCCATCAAGGGCGATGCTGTAAACGTCCATGCTGCCCTCCATAATCAGGCCTAATATCTCCTCATTCTTCTGTCTGTCGCTCACGATCTGGCCTTTATGACAGTATTTTACCTGCATACCGGAAACCGGTAGATTGCAGCCGCCAAGCAGAGGGGACGCCTCGACAGCCGCCTTTATCTCTTCTTCTCTCATTATGTATATCTCCTATGGTCCGTCATCGGTTAGCTATATCTAACTCGAATGATATCACAGCCGTCTTTCTTTTACAAGTCCCAAAATATACCGTCGACAGTCTCATCTGATACTGACGAAAATCACCACCCTCTGCTATGCTTTTTACACATTGTGAAACATGTTGTCCGGCCAGGACAGACAAAGGAGTTATAATGCCAAAGCATGTATTTTTATTTTCCGGATCATCTGCAGTTGGAAAAACATCCATCCTGCGGTATCTGATCCCTTTCTTAGAAAAAGGAGGAATGCGGACAGCCATCTGTAAAATCGACTGCCTGTCCTCCAACGATGAATCTGTATATAAGAACCTCAATATCCCCACGGTAACAGGACTCAGCCGGGATATCTGCCCGGACCATTTTCTCGTATCAAATCTCCCAGAGCTCTGGGACTGGTGTGACTGCCTCGGGCGGGACTGCCTTCTTATCGAGACAGCCGGGCTCTGCCACCGTTGCTCTCCTGCGACAGAACTCTGTACCGCGGGATGTGTCCTGGACTGCACCGCCAGCAGCCACTCCCCGGAGCGCCTTGGTCCCATGGTCTCTGGCGCTGATTTCATTGTTCTCACAAAGATCGATATGGTCTCCCAGGCGGAGCTTGAGATCATCGAATGGCAGCTAAAAAAATTAAATCCGGGTGCCAGGATTTTCCCTGCGGACGGTCTCGCCGGATACGGGACAGAATTTTTAGGGAGCTGGCTTTTGGAGCGGCCGGAAATTGAATCCCTGAAGGAAGACCGGCTCCGCCACACCATGCCCGCCGGAGTCTGCTCCTACTGCGTCGGTGAACAGCGGGTGGGATCCGCCTACCAGCAGGGTGTCGTCGGCAAGATCTTTCAAGGAGGTATCCGCAGATGAACTTTGAATCTTTGACGATTCTACCAGGAACCAACAAAGCCGGGGAACCGGAACATTTTGCCCCGGTCACACTCCATCCCGGCGAGCTCTGTGCCATCGCCGGAAACACAGGGGCTGGAAAAAGCCGTCTCATAAAAGACATTGAGCAGCTTGTAAACGGTGACGGAATCAGCAGGCGGGGCATCCTCATAAACGATGTCCCGGTCACCCTGGCAGACCGCTCCAGCCTCTCGAAGGAACTCATCGCCCATCTCTCCCAGAGCATGCGCTTCGTCCTGGATCTCAGCGTCCGGGAATTTTTAAAGCTCCACTGCCAGTGCCGGAACCATCCGGAGATCTCCCCGGATGATGTGTTAGCCATGGCGAACCAGATCACGCCGGAGCCGGTTCTACCGGAAGAAAGTTTAAACCTCCTAAGCGGCGGCCAGACCCGGGCACTTATGATCGCCGATCTTGCCTGCATCTGTGACAGCCCTATCGTCCTCATCGACGAGATAGAAAACGCAGGAATCGACAAAAAAGCGGCGCTGCGGCTCCTCACCGACCAGAGCAAGCTTGTCCTCATCGTCACTCATGATCCCCACACTGCCCTGATGGCATCCACACGCCTCGCAATGAAAGGCGGGGAGGTCTGCCGGATCAGAAAGCGGACAGAGGCGGAAAAAACGCTTTATGCAGAGCTGGATGCTGCCTACGAGCGTCAGAAACATCTTCAGGAATTACTTCGACAAGGAGAAGAACTTTTATGACAACCATCAGACTTTACTGGAACAATATCTGCGTCCTGCACCGGCAGGAGCTGCAATTTTTAAATGAGATCCGGGAGGAACTCAGAAAGGATGACATCGACCTTGATATCACCTGCTTCGGTCTCGGATATGGCCGCCATATGTCCGACTATCTGAGGGAGAAAGATTCCGTCCTTCCAGATCTCGTGGTCTCCACGGACCTGGAAGTATTTGAGGATGAGCGGATCTGGAACCGTTTTAGAGAGCATGGGCTTCTTCCATTAAAAGAGTTCTTCCCGGTAAAAGATATTCCGGAGCTTGGCGGACTCAAAAAAGCTTCCGCTCTCCTTCCCTATCTTGCGATTCCTCTCGTGTTTTACTCCGACGTGGAGCTTCTACGCCAGACCAGCATGGATGCCAGTAGCATTAACACTAATTTTTTCACAGGAACCGATGCAGACAGTGATCAAAGCATTTCTCTTAACCGGCTCGTTGAATCATCCTTTCCCCTCTCCTATGGTGGCATCAACAACTCTGCCGTAAAGACTGTCGCGAAGCTCACATGGGAATCCTTCGGTATGGAAACAGCAAAACATTTTCTTACTGCATCAAACGTTTTCGACATGCCGATCCAGGCCTTTCATCAGGTTTCCATCGGTGCGTCACCTCTCGCCCTGGTTCCGTCCGTCTATGCGCTCCGGGCTGACGGCAAAAAAAATAAGGCCTATTGGCCTCTGGAAGGCGCTCCGGCAATCCCCTCCTATATCTGTGCGGGCACCTCGGTCCCGGAAGATGCCCTTTTCGCCGTTATAGAAAAGCTGCGCGGTCCGAGATTCAGCCACTTTTACACAACGAATGGATGTCTTTACAGCTGCGCTCCTGACGATCCACTGCCGGATCTCTCGTTCCTGGAAGGAAGCCGGACGAACCGGGGACTTCTCGTTCCGTCCGAATCATTCTTAAACTCCCTTCCCGCAGAAACTTTCTACAAAATGTATCACAGGGTGTTCCCAGCAGGCTCATAAAACGCTTCCCGCATATGCCCCACCGCCCGTTTTTCGATCCTCGACACATAGGACCGGGAGATCCCTAGCTTTTCTGCGATCTCCCGCTGTGTGTGTTCCTTTGTCCCGAACAGTCCATATCTCATGCGGATCACGGTCTGCTCCATCTCCGTGAGATTCTCCCTGTAAGCTTCATAAAGACACCTCACATCCTGCTTGATAATCACGGTCTCAAGAACTTCCCGGTCCGTTGCCTCAAGGACATCCAGGAGGCTCACGGTCTCCCCGTCCTTATCCGCTCCGATGGGATCATAGATGGAAACTTCTCTGGAGAACTTCTTCCCGGTCCGGAACATCATTAGGATTTCATTCTCCACACATTTCGCCGCATATGTGGCAAGCCGCGATCCTTTCTCCACATTGAAGGTATTTACAGCCTTTATGAGTCCTATGGTCCCCACCGACAGAAGATCATCCATATCGTATCCGGTCTGCTGGTACTTCTTTATGACATGGGCAACAAGACGGAGATTCCGGTTGATCAGCACTTCTCTCGCTTCCAGGTCGCCCTCTTTGTAACGCTTCAGGTACTCCCGCTCTTCCTGTATGCTCAGTGGTTTCGGAAATGTCTTCAAAGAAAGCCGCCTTAAGCTTCATTACCTTATTTTATGCGGGCGGATCTGTTCAGGTGCTTTTACAATTTCGATTGTTTTTCCGTTACATCAGGATCTGGATCTGCGGTCTTTTTTGCCTGTATCTCATCGTATCCGCGCCGGATGCTCACCTTTTTTGTTAATATTTCGTATCGTTACTACTATTTTTTTGCAAAAATTTTGCATATTTTTACCAGCAGGAGTACAACAAATTGATTTTATAAAATTTTTATAATTTTAATGTGCATTCTCGCAGTTTTAACTCTCTGCGCCATCGGCTATGCCTACAAGTGGAACGCGGTTCATCCGGACCAGGCGTTAAAGGGCGCGACAGCGATCTTCGGCGGCGGTATCGCTCACATGATCGACGATATCATCCCGGGAAGCTACAGCATCTTAAACTCTTTACTGGTACTTACATATTCCGCATTCTGTCTTACTTCTCTTGATACCGCAACACGTCTTGCGCGTTTCATGTTCCAGGAATTCTGGCTTGAGCCGGGTGAAACTGCTGCCGACATCAAGGAGGGCTGGAAAAAGGTTATGGTAAATCCTTACTTCGCTACGATCCTCACAGTTGTTCTTGGCATTCTTCTCGGCATGAACGGATACGGAAAGATCTGGGGACTGTTCGGAGCTGCCAACCAGCTTCTCGCAGGTATCGGCCTCTTAGCCGTTGCCACATGGCTCGGAAACATGGGCAAAAACAACAAGATGTTCCTGATCCCGATGGCATTCATGATCATCGTTACGATCACCTCCCTTGCACTCACAGTTAAGAACCAGATCGGCATGATCGCCGCAGGCGGCGCTGACTGGGGTCCGTGGGCACAGACGATCCTCGGAATCCTTCTGATCTTCCTTGCGATCATCCTTGTTATTGAAGGTGTACAGACACTGTCCAGACAGAAGGCGGCCAAGGCTTAAGTGCCGGGTAAATGATCAGATATTTTAAGAATTGAAAAAGACACGTCATACAGGTTTTAAGTGAAATCTGTATGGCGTGTCTTTTGTTTTACCGGATCTTTTAATCCAGATTTTTCTGTTGCCTGTCAACCGTCCGCCTCTCCATGTGCGGCATAACTGTGGAGTTTTTCTGTTGTTCCCCAACCTGCCTGCGGACTGGCTGAAATGTCAGATTTTTAAGGTGTCAGCGCACCCAGGGACTCATTTACCTTATTCATTTCTGATCGCCGCCAGTGGACTTAATTTCATCGCCCGCAGTGCCGGGAAAAGTCCAGCCAGCATTCCGATGAGGACCGCAAAGACCACAGCGGATCCGGAAAGCCACAGCGGGATCCTTGAGATTGCTCCAGAACCGCCGGTCATGCCGGAGAGACTGGCTCCCAGAAACTTATTGATGGCCGCGGAGACGCTGTAGCTTAAGCCAAGTCCCAGAACGCCTCCCATAAATCCGATAAATCCTGCCTCCATCAAAAACATCGTCCGGATATCTCCAAGCGCACATCCCAAAACCTTCAGCACACCGATCTCCTTCGTTCTCTCATAGATGGACATCATCATCGTGTTTGCAATTCCGATGGCCGCCACAAACAGCGATACAGCACCGATGCCTCCGAGGACCGCCTGGATCATATCCGTCTGCTGCTGGGCCTGTTCGAGCCACTGCATGCTGCTGTAGGCCTCGTAGCCCATATCTGTGATCGCTTTCTGGACCTCCGTCACATGCTCCATATCGTCCACATTCACGTAAATCATATTGTAGACAAAATAATTGTAGGGTTTTCCCTTTTTATTTGTCGGCTGTCCGGGGATCGGGTTCTTCCGGTAGATTTTTTTCAGCTGGGTCTTTAACAGATCAATATCCGTGTAGATCTGGTATCCATACTCAGAAAATCCGTTCTCACCGCCATCCACCAGAGCGCAGGCCGGGAAAAGATACTTTTTCTGGCTGCTTTCATCCCCGTTTCCCATATTCTGGAACATGGTAAAAAACGGCTTGTGTATAAGATCCACTTTGGAAAGATCCTCGCCGTCCCAGCTTCCCTTTCCGGTCTTGCTGTTATAAAAGTTGTCGGAAACCATATTTCCGACGATAAATTCCAGCGTCGCCGCATTCTTGTCCGGAAGTTTTCCCTCCGCCAGCGGAATCTGTTCCAGCTCCTCTCTGGGCATTCCCACAATGTTCGAATATCCCTGATAAACTCCCTGCTTCAGATTCACATCTGTCTCCAGGATCGGGGACACACTCTTCACATGTGGGATCTTCGCAAGCTTCGTCACCGTGGCGTCCACGAGGTAATCGTCCTCAGACTGGTTCCCGTATCCGGAACTGATCTGGATCCTTGTGAGACTTCCGAAGGAAGCGTAGGATTCCACGGTATTTTCCTTCAGTCCGATTCCCAGAGAGACCATGACTACGATGGAGGCCGTGCCGATGACAACACCCAGAACGGTAAGTCCCGTCCTGAGTTTCCGTCTGCGCAGGTTATTGATGCTCATGATGAGCAGATCAAAGAATCTCATCGTCCATTCCCGCTTTCTTCTTTTTGCGTCTGATGACCACAAGGATCACAGCTGCAAGGACCACTCCCACGATTCCCACCGGGATCGCGAGATGCTTCAGTTTATCCGTCGTGGACGGTTCCGGCTGTACATCGTCACTGCTCCAGGTATCGTCAACATTGCTTTCATCCATGCTCTGATCCTCATTTACCATAAGCTGGATCTCTTTCTCGACCGTAGAGACTTTTCCGTTCTCATCCTCATATGTAATGGAGAGTTTTACCTTTCCATCATCCGTGGTCGGGGCAATTCCATTGATCATCGTATCCACGTTTCCGCTTTTTCCGGGTTCGATATTTCCCACATAGCACTCATTTTTCTGGATAGAATCAGCCTCAAAGACCGCGTTCACGTTATAGAGCATGACTTTTCCGGTGTTGTTGATGGAGAACATCACGTTTGACTCTTCGCCTACGGAAATAGCATCCGGCATGACCTCGATGGTGCCGGTATTTAACCGTGCCTCCTGCTTTAATCCAACCGCGATCTTTACGGCTTCCTTCGCATTCTTAAATTCCGGGCTGTCATACTGCTCATTGATCGTGATCGTATAGGAACGCTGTTCCGCTGTGGGACTTGAGGAAAATTTTATCGTCAGCGTGTCAGATGCTCCCGGTGCCAGAGAATTAACAACCACGGAGTTTGAACCGTTCACCGTCGTAAATACCGGACTGTCGCTCACTGCTTCCGACTCGAAGGTAAACAGGATATTGCTGGCTACGATACTGTTGGAAGCGTTTTTCATGCGCACCTTCAGCGTAAAATCCTGTCCGGCATAGATCTCCGCAGGATCCGTCTCAAAGCTGTCGACGATGATACGCGCCTTTGTTCTTTCGTTCTCGCCTGCTTCAGAATCCAGAGAATCATCCTCGTCTTTTCCATAGACCCGCACATAAAAGGTATCCTCAATGGGAGCAGCAAAGTTTCCATTCTCATTTTCCCGGTAACGGATCTTAAACTTGATCGGATAATAGCCGGATTTCGCCTTTTCCCGCACCGCCATGCTGAATGGAACCGCCACCGTCTGATCCGGATTCATATTTCCCATCTGCCGGTCATAATTTCCGTCATTGATCTCGAACGGAAACTTCGCGATATCCTCAGAGAGCTCCATATCGACACGTACATCGTAGGCGGTCTTATAACCGGTATTTCTCACATTTACATCGAAATTCATGACCTCGGAATAGTTCGCGGACGGGGTGGGCTGATTCTCGCCGAGGGCGAATGCTACCGGCTCGGAGTTGTCCTCATTTGTCTCACTGGTTCCTGTTGTCTTCTTTGTCTCGATCCACGCCATGATCGTCTTTGCGTACTCGGATGACATTCCGTCCTCGCCCTGAGCGCGCTTCGAGATATAGATCAGGATCGGATAGTATCCCTCTTCCAGACCTTTTTTTACATTGACATTCAGATTAACGGTCTTTTTCGCTTTTTTATTTACATGACCGACCTTGTAATGGCGGTTTAAAGAATCTGTCACCTCAAAGGGATAGATCGTCTTCATGGACTGAACGATGCTGCTCTCCTCGCTGTCGCGGTCCTCCGTCTTTGTGATCTCATCGGAATAATGGTTCCGGAAATCATCCTCGGAGGCGATCCAGATCTCCGTCTCGATCCAGTCTTTGTCCTCCATGTTCATGAGTGTCACGGAGACTGTTCCGTTTTTTCCGATATATAAAGTCGGCGTCTTTCCGATCACAAGGCGGACGGTATCATTGTCGTCATCCATCCGGTATACCTGTGGGATCGTCTCCGCCGCTTCTGTTGTCTCCTTCGCCGCGAATGCAGTTGCCGGGACTGCGCCCATCAGCATACACGCGGCAAGGAATGTTGCCATCCAGCGTAATCCTTTTATTTTCATACTGTTCCTCTCCTCCTGGCTGTTCTATTTTAGTTATTTGTGCCAGCTTTCCATATTTTTGCGTTTATTTCAAAATTTTGTCGATTGTTATTCTGACTTTCCCTCTATCCGGTGTTCTTCTGCTTCCACAACTGTCTCTATTTGCTCTTCTGCTGCCGGATTCTTAGATTTCGCCTCCGCCTGCGCCTCTGCCGCCGCCTGCATGGACTCTTCTAACTGCACCAGGTCCACCTCATGGTGGTTCTCCTCGATGCTCACGATCTTTCCGTCGATGATCTTAAAGATCCGGTCCGCGTAGGTCGCCAGATTATTGTCGTGGGTAACCATCACAAGCGTCTGTTTCTGTTCTCTTACGACCTTCTGCATGAGTTTTAATACTTCCATCGTCGTCTTCGAATCCAGGTTTCCCGTGGGCTCATCCGCGAAGATGATCTGCGGGTTCATCGCCAGGGCTCTCGCGATTCCGACTCGCTGCTGCTGTCCGCCGGACATCTGGTTCGGCATGTGGGTCATAAATTTTTCAAGTCCCACAAGCTTTAAATACTGCTTCGCCCACTTGATCCTCGCTGCCCTCGGCATCCCCCGGAACGATAACGGCAGCGCCACATTTTCCACCGCATCCATCGTCCCGATCAGGTTGTAGGACTGGAAGATAAACCCGACCCGCTCTCTTCGGAAGGTCACAAGCTGTTTTTCATTCAACTTTTCTATATGCTTTCCGGCGATCACGATCTCCCCTTTTGTCGGGTGCTCCAGACCTGCCAGCATGTTTAAAAGCGTCGATTTACCGGAACCGGACGGTCCGGTGATCGCGCAGAATTCGCCCCGGTGGATCTCAAAACTCACACCGTTTAACGCGTAAACCTTCTCCTCGCCCATGCGGTAAACCTTATACAGATCTTTTACCTGTATCACCGCATCTTCCTTCTGCTGCATCCGTCCGCCCCCTTCTTCTTAAATTTTTACAGCGTTTTTTCTCCGATTCTTTTTATATTTCAAGTATATCGTTCCCATCGTGTTCTGACTATATAAAATTACTTAATTATTCTTACAATTTCTTACGTTCTTCCAAATCCGCAGAACCCACGGTCAATTCTCTCCGCAGTCATAGAAAAAAGGGAATCTCTCCGGTTTTACTGAAACCGTAGAAATTCCCTTTGCGCCTTCCCTATTCCATTTTTTCCTTCTTCCCGGAAAGTCTCCTCTTAAATTCTTTCAGGTACTCTTCCAACGACACATACTGTCCATTGTTTACCCGGTATGACGGATTCCACATCCGCACGACCCGGACCTCTGCCTCGTCCTTCTTTGTTTCCTTCACCGGTCGGTAGTCCCTGTCCGCAAAGAATACATCTCCCCGGACCAGATCCTTCCATTTCATATAGATCTCACGGTTCTTTTTCTGCTTTTTATTCTGGAAAACTTCCATAACGATCAGGCGGAAGAGATCCTCGCCGCAGCAGACCACGGTCTTTGGATTTAAGAGGCGGATCTGCTTCTTGATAAACTCGATATAATACTGGCCGTAGTCCATGCTGACTTCGTCGGCCGCGCCTTTTCCACCGCGCTTATTGATATAGAGGACTGCTGCCTTTTCCCTTAGTTTTTTCCCCGGAAGCCTGCACTCCTCGCCTGGATGTTTTTCCTCCCACAGGATCTTCTGCATGCTTGTGAGATAATCCAGATATTCCACCCGGCCGGAGGGACTTTTTCCGGATAGGAAATCCGCGCGGATGTCCGATGCCACCGGCATCGTCTCGCCCTTCTGGATCATCTTTCTCATATTTGTCTCTTTTAATATGTAAAGCGTCCCGTCATAATGTTCCGGATCCGCGATTCCGTCGACATGAAAATTTCTCTGATCCAGCTCCGGATAGCAGGTGTTCCCAAAGGGATCTTCCTCCATCTGCTGCATCAGCTCCCACAACACATAAAGTTCCTCTATAGAGCGGCATTTCGCGACCTGCCCTTCCAGAACGATCTGTTCCATCGTCTTTCTCATAGTTCCTCCACCGCGCGTTTCCCGCAGTTTTTCATTTGCATTTCTGACTTTCTCCAATGTCCTTTTTCCACGGGATTTCACGAATTTCATCTGGCAGTTCTTCCTGCCCTGCAGAATTTGTCCACTTATTTTTCTTCTGTTTCTCTGCACTCACTGTTTTATATTTTAACACAATTTTCTTAAAAAAAATAGTGGAAATTCTGTTTCAGATTCGCTATAATAGTAAAAATGCCTAAGTGCGGTCACATACGATGCGGACCGCCGTGAGGCCTGAAAGGAGATTATAAACATCATGAGACACATGTTAAATCCTCTTGACTTTTCTCTTGAGGAGACGGAAAGTCTTTTAGAACTTGCCGCCGACATTGAGAAAGACCGTTTCCGATACGCACATGTATGCGACGGAAAGAAATTAGCTACTCTCTTCTATGAGCCAAGCACAAGAACCCGTTTAAGCTTTGAAGCTGCCATGTTAAATCTTGGAGGTTCCGTTCTCGGATTTTCCTCCGCTGATTCCAGTTCCGCTTCCAAGGGCGAAAGTGTTTCCGATACAATCCGTGTTATTTCCTGTTACGCAGATATCTGCGCGATGAGACATCCAAAGGAAGGCGCCGCTTATGTAGCCTCCACCAAATCTTCGATTCCTGTTATTAACGCCGGAGACGGCGGTCACCAGCATCCCACACAGACTTTAACCGATTTATATACGATCCGTTCTTTAAAGGGCAGACTCTCCAATATGACGGTCGGACTCTGCGGAGATCTGAAATTTGGCCGTACCGTTCACTCCCTGATCAACGCGCTGTCCCGCTATGAGGGAATCCGTTTTATCCTGATCTCCCCGCCGGAATTAAAGGTACCGGATTATATCAAAGAGAGTGTCCTTGATGCCAAAAATATCGAGTACCGTGAGACGACCAGTCTTGATGACGCGATGGAAGAACTGGATATCCTCTACATGACAAGAGTCCAGAAAGAGCGTTTCTTCAATGAGGAAGACTACATCCGCATGAAGGACTGCTACATTCTTGATAAGGATAAAATGAAGCTTGCGAAACCGGATATGTATGTGCTTCACCCGCTCCCGCGTGTCAACGAGATCTCTGTTGAGGTGGACGAAGACCCGCGTGCCGCTTACTTCAGACAGGCCCAGAACGGCGTATATGTCCGTATGGCACTCATTATGACATTACTGGAGGTAGAAAAGCCATGTTAAATATCAGCGGAATTCAGGAAGGTGTTGTCCTTGACCATATCCAGGCGGGCAAGAGCATGGATATCTATCGCTATCTGCGCCTCGGCGAGTTAGACTGCACAGTCGCGATCATCAAGAACGCAAAGAGCAACAAGATGGGAAGAAAAGACATCATCAAGATCGAGGGACCGTTAGACTCCATCGACCTCGATATCCTCGGCTATATTGACCACAACATCACCGTCAACATCATCCGCGACGACAAGATCGCCGAGAAGCGCACCCTGCATCTCCCGAAGATCTTAAAGAACGTGATCCACTGCAAGAACCCGCGCTGCATCACCTCCATCGAGCAGGAGCTGCCGCATATTTTCTATCTCGATGATAAGGATCATGAGGTATATCGCTGCAGATATTGTGATGAGAAGCACAGTTAATTCCGCTTCCGCAGGTTGCGAAGTGCTGTAAAACGCAGAAAAGAGAACCATCCCCGGCGCGATCCGCCGGGTTTTGGTTCTCTTTTTTTCTTTCTATCTTTCTTTCCTTATAATCTCGCGATCACAGCATCCACATACTCTTCTGTAGATGCCTCACCATGGAGATCTCTTGTCAGGTGCTTTCCTTCTGCAAGGACCTCATCCACTGCTTTTCGGATGCGGGATGCTGTCTCATTTTCACCAAGATACTCAAGCATCATGCATGCAGACCACAGGAACGCTGTCGGGTTTGCAAGGTGCTTTCCGGCAATATCCGGAGCACTTCCGTGAACAGCTTCGAACATTGCGTAATCGGAACCGATGTTGCTGGACGGTACAAGACCAAGGCCGCCGATCAGACCGCTGCAAAGGTCGGAGAGAATGTCGCCGTAGAGGTTCTGCATTACCATCACATCAAACTGGTTCGGGTTCATAACGAGCTGCATGCAGGTGTTGTCGATGATCTTGTCATCAGCCTCAATTTCCGGGTAATCCTTTGCAACTTCACGGAAGATCGCGAGGAACATGCCGTCAGACATCTTGAGGATGTTTGCCTTGTGAACGCAGGTAACTTTCTTTCTGCCGTTCTTCTTCGCGTACTCGAAGGCGTCGCGGATGATGCGCTCAGATGCTTTCTTGGTAACGATCTTGATCGCGTGAACCGTGTTCTCATCGATCTGTTCTTCTTTTCCGACATACAGACCTTCGGTGTTCTCACGGAAGATCACGATATCCACGTTCTTAAACGGAGTTTTTACCGCATCATTGGACTTTACCGGGCGGATATTCGCGTAGAGATCATACTTGCCTCTAAGGGTAACGTTTAAGGAACGGAATCCCTTTCCAACCGGGGTCGTGATCGGGGACTTTAAGAGAACTTTTGTGCGCTCGAAGGAAGCATACGCCTCGTCCGGAATCAGGGCACCGTTCCTCTTCCACTCATCCTCGCCGACATTGTAGATCTCATACTCAAGCGGCGCTTTTGCTGCCTCTAAGATCTTTAAGACATTGTCCACTAACTCCGGACCAATTCCATCGCCGCGAAATACTGTTACTGTGTGTTTCATGTTAAAACTCCTCCTGATTTTTAAATTCCCAGCAGACCTGCCGGTATTGTATGTGTCATATGGTATACCTGCTCTTCGGGAATCCCATGATCAAGCAGGTATTGCATATATTCTTCAATTGCAAGCTCCCAGTGCGGATTTTCTGTCTGGCCGCCGTCTGTGTCGACCATGACATTTTTGTATCCGACTTCTTTGATGATCTCAAGGTTATCCGGCAGATTGCTCTTATATGTTCCGCCTCCCATGTTCTGGGCATAACAGCGCTCCAGGATCACACTGTAGTCCTTTACCATGCGGATCTGGTCTTCCATAGTCATTCCCACAACCCACCATTCCGGATGGGTAACTACGATCTTCTTCACCCCAAGGTTTCTTGCCGCCTCCACCACCGTGAAGGATTCCTCCGGTGAGATATGCGCCGTGCCGAGAACCGCGTCATAGTCACGGACAAGCTCCAGAATCGTTTTCAGCTCCGGAACGATCGTCCCATCTTTTATGACCTCCACACACCGGCTCGTGTCCTGCTTCATCTTCTCCAGATGGTTCTTTGCCGACTGAGTCGGAAGCCAGACGACCTTTGCGCCCATGCGGAGTGCCACGTCAACGGCCTTCGGATTCATTCCGCCGACCACCCGGTTCAGCGTGATCCCGCCGAACATCGTGAAGTCGTTCATCTTCCCATGTACGATCTCGTTGTGGCGGTTACAGAGATATGCCCGGTCCACCGTCGATCCCTGATGAGTCTTGATCACGATCGCCCGCGCGCCTACACGGATTGCCGCTTCCATCAGTTCAAAGTCATCATAGGCACGAAGGCGCAGATCCGGATTTGTATGAACATGCATGTCGATAACGCCTTTCATAAGATCCATTCTCATCTGCTTTGTTCCTCTCTGATCATTTTTTACTGTTGCTTTCTTACGGGAATCATTTTATACTAAATTTGTTATTAAAAAAAGTCCTAAAATCATATACCCGGTATCGATATTTCCGATAGCATTTTTTGAACATGATCCGGTATCCTACAGGTCGCGAAATGGAGATACCGCCTATTATTCCGATAATTTTCTTACCACTAAACAACTGAAAGGAAAATTTATCATATGGACCTTAAGGAATTAAACTATGTTGTGACCGTTGCAAACGAGGGAAGCATCTCCCGCGCTGCGGAAAAGCTTTTTATGAGTCAGTCCAGCTTAAGCCAGGCGATCCGTGTCCTGGAGCAGGATCTCGGGACCTCTGTCTTCGTCCGCACTACCCGCGGAGTCCGGCCAACTGCCGCCGGGGATGCTTTTATTTCCCACGCAAAGCAGATCCTGCAGCAGTACCGCACTGCATGCAGTGAAGCCGCAGACATCGAAAATCTCAACGGCGGTACCATGATCTTCGGGATCAGCACCTACCGCGGCACGTATCTTCTGCCGCCGGTCTTAAAGCGGTTCCGCACCCTCTATCCGAAGGTCCATGTTGAGATCTGTGAGATGGACAGCATTGACCTCGAAGATCAGCTCCTGGAAGGTCTTCTGGACCTCGCCCTGATCGCCGCCCCGCCGGTCCGGATCAGACACAGCGTTTCGCCATTCATGCGCGATGAGATCATGATCGTCACCACCGCGGATCATCCGGTCATGGACTTTGCCAGAACATGTGATTCCGCTCCGGAGCTTTCCTGGATCGATCTCAAAGACACTGCCGCCTTCGAATATATTTTCGGACCGCCAAACACTGTACTCGGCCGTGTTGGCCGTCAGGCGCTGCGGGATGCCGGAATCGAGCCCATTGGGCAGGGCACCGATCTCTCCGCCTCCTTCGCCGCCGCTATGGCAAGAGAAGGTGCCGGTCTCGCCTTCACCTACCGTTCCTGCCGTGTCCCAGGAGATCATTTCCGCTATCTCCGAGTAGGAAAAGAAGGAATCTTCCTTGACCTCGCCCTTGCATGGCCCGCCGGAAAGTACCGCTCCAGAGCAGCGTCAGCACTGGCGGAACTGTTTCAGGAGATGGCACCGGAGCTGCTGGAAAGATGATGAAAGCCAAGAAAAACATCCCCGGTGTGACACCGAATGGCTCTACTTCGCCGATGATGATCGGGAGAAGTGCGTAGTAGAAAATGCGTATATCTAATTGTGTTCTATACGCTTTATGATTTTACAAAAATTATTCGCTATGTTTTTGTGTTATTTCAATTGATATTCGCTATGTTTTTGTGTATACTCATTGTAAGGAAACGGAGGTGTGCACATGTATTTAAAAAGAAAAGTCGATGATTTTCTCTGTGAATGGAAATCTGATCCCAACCGAAAACCACTTGTCATCAAAGGAAGCCGTCAAGTCGGAAAGACAGAATCCATCAAACATTTTGCGGCAACAAACTACGAGAGTATCATTGAAATCAACTTTGTAAGAGATGAAAAATACAAGGGAATCATTTCCGATGGATATGAGGCATCCGACATTATAAAAAATATCTCCCTGATCGATCCGTCAAAGAGATTTATTCCGCAAAAGACACTCATCTTCTTTGACGAAATTACCGAATTTCCGGAGATTGCTACATCCCTGAAATTTTTCTGTATTGACGGACGATTTGACGTCATCTGCAGTGGATCCATGTTAGGCGTAAACTATCGTAAAATTGAGAGCAACAGTGTCGGATATAAAAAAGACTATGAAATGTTTTCTTTAGATTTCGAAGAATTTTTATGGGCAAAAGGTTATGATGACACAACCATTCAGAATATGCTTGCCCACATGAAAGAACTGCGTCCATTTAATGAGCTGGAAATGAAAGTTTATCATTCCCTCTTCCTGGATTTCTGTGTTTTAGGCGGCATGCCGGCAGTGGTAACTGAGTATATCCAACGAAATACGTTTGAAAATTCTCTCGACACGCAACGGCAATTGATTTCTGACTATAAAGAAGATATCCGCAAATATGCACAGGGGATCGATCAGACAAGAATTTTGAATGTTTTCAACCGGATCGCACCGCAGCTCGCAAGAGAAAATAAAAAATTTCAAATTTCAAAAGTCGCATCCGGTGCAAGATTTCGTGATTACCGCGGATGTGCGGAATGGCTTGTCGATGCCGGTATGGTAAATATCTGTTATTGTCTGGAATTTCCGGAACTTCCTTTAGGAGGCAATTATGATCCGGATGTTTTTAAACTGTATTTTGCTGACACGGGCCTTCTGGTTTCCATGCTGGACGATGAATCACAGGAAGACCTGAGAGCCAACAAAAATCTCGGCGTTTATAAGGGCGCTTTATATGAAAATATTGTCGGGGAAGCTCTGGTCAAGCAGCATTATAAGCTATATTACTATAAGCGGGATACATCCACGCTTGAAACCGATTTCTTTATCCGTTCCATGACTTCGCTGATTCCAGTGGAAGTAAAAGCAGCAACCGGAAAGGCAAAATCCATGAATACCCTGATCAGCTCGGACCGCTATCCCGATATTCGATATGGCTTCAAATTTTCTGCGCAAAATATCGGTCACGAAAACTTCACTTATACGTTCCCTTATTTCTGTATATTCCTTCTGAAACGGTTTATGGCGGATTTTCATCCTGCGGAAGAACGCATATCAGAATAGGATTTCCACAAACAGACTGCCAGCAAATTCCGTTTATTACAAACGGAATCAGCTGGCAGTGATTCCTTTACACTATATTCCTCAGATACTACTTTTCCTTTATTTTCCAATAGCCTGTTCTGGTTGAACCTACTCTCTTTATCTTGCCATCATCCATTAGTTTTTTCATCATTCTCTGGACAGTTCTCCTTGATAACGATAGCTCTTCGGCCAAATCTGTCTGTGTAATACAAGGGTTCTGTTCCAGACATGATAACAATCTGCCTTCCATGCATATTGCGAAGCTAAACGGCCGTCTTTGCGGAGCAAAACGGCCGCATTCCGTTTCTGAACAGCCGAATTTCTACCAGTCTCTGCAATCCAATCCTTATAATGATAGTAGCCATCCCAGTGGTGGTGAATAGATCATTTTAAGGAGGATAATGTATGCAGTTGGATTACAAGGACATCATTATCAAACACTACGCGCTATCAATGTCCGGTAGCGAAATAGCTCGTCAGGCTGGTTTCAGCAAGTCTGGTGTTAATGACTTCTTGAGAGCATTCAAGAAGTGCGAAGATCTGAGCTATCCATTACCAGCAGGCATCACTAACTATGGTATTGCCCTGAAGGTGTATGGAGCTGTACCTGGATCAGGAGGACGAAATGAGAACATCGAGTTACCTGATTATGAAGATGCTGCCAAGCTTATGGCTACCCGTAAAAACATGACACTCATGTTTCTTTGGAACCGCTATAAGAAAAAGTGCGAAGAAGAAGGCGCTCGTTTCTATCAGTACAGTCAGTATTGTGAGCTCTACAACAAGTGGTGCGAAGAGAATTATGAGACCGCCCACTTTGATGCCATTATCGCACAAAAAATGGAAGTTGACTTTGCTGGTCAGACCTTCTCAATGACAGATCCTCTTACCGGCGAGATCATGGCCATCGTTGTATTTGTAGCCATCCTTCCTTATTCACAGTATATCTATGCAGAAGGAATGCTCTCAACGAAGGAACCACAGTGGATCGAGGTCAACAATCACGCACTGGATTACTTTGGTGGAGTTCCTGCTTTAGTAGTCTGTGACAACTGTAAACAGGCTGTTATCGTTAATCAGGACTGGATCGAGCCGGAACTGAACAAGGATTATGCTGACTGGGCTGACCACTATGGCACTGTTATTCTTCCCGCGAAGGTCCGTAAGCCGAAATTCAAGAGTTCTGTAGAAAACGCAGTAGGCATTCTCGAGAAGGGCTTCTTCCACAAACTTGAAGAACGTCAGTATTTCTCACTGGAACAGTTTAATAAGGATCTCTGGAAGGAACTGGAGGCTCTGAATAAAGAGCCATTCAAGAAGAAGGAACACAATAGATACTACTATTGGGAAGAGGAACAAACGGAATTGATGCCGCTCCCCTCCATGCATTATGAGTACATGGAGAGAAAGACGGCAAAGGTATCAAGCGACTTCCACGTACGCTTTGACAATGCTTATTATAGCGTAGATAAAGCATTTCTGCACAAGAAAGTATCTATTGAGGCTTCTTCAACCGTAGTTCGTATTTATTCCCTTGCCGGAGAGTTTCTTTGTGAATGGCCCAGAGCTACTCGTAAGGGGCAGTGGTCAACCAATCCTGCACACCTGCCAGATCACTGTAAAGGATTTACTCAGTGGAATGGTCCTTACTTTATTCAGAAAGCGCAACTCATTGGCAAGAATACAGAGACTGTTATCCGGACGATCCTCAAATCCAGACCATACGAAGTACAGACCTATCGTATGTGTCTGGGTATTCTGGACTTTACAAAGAAGTACAGCAATAAGACTCTGGAAGAGTGCTGTAAGCAGGCGGTTGCTCTGAATAAGCAGAAATATACCTTTATCAAGAATACGATAGCTGTTGTAGCAGATGATCTCGGAGAAGCAGGCTATCATCATCCCACATCGGCAAAGAAAGAACCGGTACGCGGAGGGTATGTAATGCCACCGGAAGCTTCCAGTATCGACACTCTTTTATCACGCAGCAAGGCTCTTGCTGATCAGATACGAGAGGGGGCCGATGAATAATGCTTACAGGAACTGTACTGATAAATGAACTCGTTGATGAACTGAACGAACTTAAGCTTTCAACTATGGCAGCTACATTGGATGATCTGTATCACAAACCCGGATTTCTGGAAATGGATCGGCTTACGCTTATTGCAGAACTGATCGGACCACAGTTTCAGGAAAAGGTCAGCACGACATTAAAGAATCGCTTAACAGCGGCACATCTGAAGGGCTCACCTGAAGAATTGTCAGACTGTGTGGACTCTGACAAGCGGGAGTATCTGCCTGCCGGTATAACAGAGGTTCTTTCCTCTTTTGACTTTATTGAAAGAGGCTACAATCTCTGTATTCTCGGAGAATCAGATGCCGGAAAGTCTTACCTTGCAAAAGCTATCGGCATAAAGGCCTGCAACCGATATAACGTCGGTTACTTTCACAGCGAGGAACTTTTGGAAAGCATGGTAGCTCTTAAAGAGCAGGATTACGATAAATATGCTCGCAAGATGAAGAAGTATCTCAAATGGGAACTGATCATCCTGGATGACTTCCTGCTTCACACAATCACTGACGAAAGAGAGATTAAAATCCTCTTTGAACTTCTGGAGAAGCGGAACGAGCAGAGGAAAAGCACCATCGTATGCTCACAGCGTGATCCGGATAACTGGAAAGCGATGATCCTCAACGATGAGGTATCTGCCAATTCCATCATGAAGAGAGCTACAAAGCACTACACGGTTAAGATCAACACACGATAAGCGGTGGTCTTCTAACTAAAAAATAGGCGGCCGTTGACTTCGGAAAGCGGCCGTTCTAAAACAGAATGGCGACCGCTGAGCTCCGTAAAATGCA
>NZ_QWGL01000050.1:0-440 GCF_003435375.1 Clostridium sp. AM34-11AC
TATCCGCACTATTTCAGAAACAGCGAGGAAAAACTGGCGAAAGCGCAGAGAAAACTGAGTCATTGCCGGAAGGGGAGCAATCGTTACAAAAAACAACAGAAAAAAGTGGCGCGGATCCATACGCATATCGCTCACCAGAGAAAAGATTATCTGCATAAAGAATCAAGAAAGATAACCAATTTCTATGATATCGTATGTATCGAAGATCTGGATCTGAAGACGATGAGCGGGGAACATCATTTTGGAAAAAGTGTTCATGACAACGGCTGGAGAATGTTCACAGATTTTTTGCAGTATAAACTGGAACGGGAAGGGAAGAAGCTTGTCCGCATCGACCGCTGGTATCCAAGTTCCAGAACATGCAGCTGTTGTGGAAAAATAAAACATGATCTGAAACTGGAAGATCGGGTATATCTTTGCAGCTGCGGAAACCGGATGGA
>NZ_QWGL01000050.1:450-11699 GCF_003435375.1 Clostridium sp. AM34-11AC
TAACTGCGGAAACCGGATGGACCGTGATGAAAATGCGGCGATTAATATCTGCCGGGAAGGCCTGAGAATATCCGGGATCATATTAGAAAAAAGCGAAAAAGCATCATAAAAAGATATCAGACAAAAAGAACCGTGGGACACACGGGGATCGCTCGTGAATGCTTTGCCCAACGGGGCAATCGAACGAGAAGCCCCCACTTTAAGCGTGAGCTAAGTGGTGGGAGTATGTCACTACATACAATTTAAAGTCAGGAATAGATCAGGGGATTTTGTAAAAATGAGAGCTTTAACGAGAGGATTTTTTAATGCTCAGACTTGATAAAAACTTGTTGGTATCATGCTTATAACATGGTGTTGACAAGTTTTACTAACTTGACAAATTGTTGTCATCCATGTATACTTAACTGGTCCGCACAGCCGGGGAGATAGCGGTGCCCTGTACCTGCAATCCGCTACAGCAGGGGTGTTGTTCTGCCTCGGGTACTTCCTTGTGAAGCTGCCCCGGGTAAGCGGCGCTGACGTTTTGGTCTCGCGCAATGGGACTCTCTGAACCATGTCAGGGCAGGAATGCAGCAGCATTAAGGAGAACCTTCCATGTGCCGCGAGGGAGCCGGGACCGAGCTGGCTGCCAGGGTAACGTTCATGAGACGTATTCAAAGCAGAACGTGCGGACAAAAAAGGAAAGTTTAAGAGGTGACAGCTAATGAGAAAGAAATTTCTGTTATTGCTGGCGCTTCTTTTTTTATTGGCCGGAGTGATCTTTGTCCTGCCCGCGGTGCGGGATCATGCCCCGGATCAGACGAAAGAGAGTGCCACAGAAGAGACAGAATCAGAAACGCCCACAGAGACGGAAACAGAATCTGAGACCGAGACAGAAGAAACGACTGAGGAGGAGACGGAAGGGCCCGGAGACCCGGTGGACCGTGAAAAGGTGGAGACTCATCTGATTATTGCCTCTGACACGCACTATATGTCACCATCCATGACGGATTACGGCGCGGCGTTTGACAGTCTCGTAAATAGCAATGATGGAAAAGTGATCCGCTATCAGCCACAGTTATGGCAGGCGTTTAAATCGGAAGTCCTCGCAGCCAACCCTGATGCCCTGATCTTAAGCGGAGACCTGAGCTTAAACGGTGAAAAGGCAAACCACCTGGAATTTTCCGAAAAGCTCCGTGAGATCGAAGAAGCGGGAGTTCCGGTCTATGTGATCCCCGGAAACCACGATATCAATAAGCCGGACGCCGGAGAATACTTCGGGGATCAGAGAACCGATGTGGAGAGTGTGACATCGGAAGAATTCCGGGAGATCTACGCGGACTTCGGCTATAACGAAGCGAAGAGCGGGGCACCGGATTCCTTAAGTTACCTGGTGGAGTTAAACGATACCACCTGGCTCATGATGCTGGACACAACGGTCTGCGAGCCGGAAAATGAGGTCTACGGCGAGATCAAAGAGGGCACGCTCGAGTGGATGGAAGAATGCCTGAAGGAGGCGTACGCCGAGGGAATCACCGTGATTCCTGTGGGCCACCATAATCTCCAGCGCCTGAGCCGTGTCTACGTGGAAGAATGTGTGATCGAAAACTGTGACGAGGTTTTGGAACTCTTCGAGCGCTACCTGACACCGGTGTACTTCAGCGGCCATCTGCATACACAGAAGGTCATGAAACACCTGACGGAGCCGGGAATGGATTCAGATACATACGGAATATGGGAGATCGTCAGCAATTCCCTGATCCTGCCGCCGTGCCAGTACGGAACAGTGACATTAAATACGGACGGCAGCATCGACTATCTGGCGAAGATTGTGAATGTTTCCAGCTGGGCGGCTGCGAATGGGGAGACCGATGAGAATCTTCTCGACTTCTCGTCCTACACAGAAAATTATCTGCAGACGGTCCTCAAAAACCAGATAGCCCGGAAGCTGGAAGATGTTCCGAAAGAATTAAGGGAAGTCATGGTCGATTTTTATACGGATCTGTATAAAGACTACTATGCCGGTGTGCCGATCAGCTACTCGGAGAAGAAAAATGAGTTCGGCTACGGACTCTGGGTCCGCTATATGGATCCCAGCACTGAGTTCCGCCAGCTCGACGGAATGATGCGAGATTCGATCTCGGCGAACAATCACGCGGAGATCCCGAATCCGATCCACTTGAAGCGGCCATAATATTACCGTAAGAAAAGAGAGATGCAGCAAGTTATTCCTACCCGTGTACAGTAACATTTTCTGAACTGAAAATTCCGTACAAAGATTTTTTCCTTGCCCCTCTCTTTTCTTTGTATTATAATCTTATCTTGGATACATGCATTCATATTTCGACTGAAAGAAATCGGAGAAAGGACAAGACGATGAAGAGAGTTGGATTCCTTACGAGCGGCGGCGACTGCCAGGCGTTAAACGCAACGATGCGCGGAGTCGCGAAAGGTCTGTACCAGGCCTACAAAGATGAAGTGGAAATTATCGGATTTGAAGACGGCTATAAAGGTCTGATGTACGCAAACTACCTGATGATGAAACAGTCAGATTTTTCAGGCGTCCTCACAAAAGGCGGAACGATGCTCGGTACCTCCAGACAGCCGTTCAAGCTGATGCGTGTGCCGGACGAGAACGGACTCGACAAGGTGGAGCTTATGAAGCACACCTACTATAAATTGAAACTGGATGCGCTTGTGGTCCTCGGCGGAAATGGAAGCCAGAAAACGGCGAACCTCTTAAGCCAGGAAGGACTCAATGTGATCGGTCTCCCGAAGACCATCGATAACGACCTCTGGGGAACGGACATGACTTTCGGATTCCAGAGCGCTGTGGATATCGCCACAAACGCCATCGACTGCATTCACACCACCGCGTCCTCCCATGGACGTGTTTTCATCGTGGAAGTCATGGGACATAAGGTCGGCTGGCTCACCCTTCACGCGGGAATTGCCGGCGGCGCGGATATCATCCTGATCCCGGAGATCCCGTATGACTTAAACAAGGTCGTAAAGAAGATCAAAGAGCGCACAAAGAATGGAAGCCGCTTCTCGATCCTCGCGGTGGCAGAGGGCGCAATCTCAAAAGAGCAGGCAGCCCTTTCCAAGAAAGAATATAAGAAATATCTGGAAGAACGCGCCACAAAATACCAATCCGTTGCGTATGAGATCGGCGCGAAGATCCAGGAGATGACAGGCCAGGAGATCCGAGTGACGGTTCCGGGCCATATGCAGCGCGGCGGCACTCCGGTTCCGTATGACCGTGTGCTCTCCACAAGAATCGGCGCGCATGCGGCCGACATGATCAAAAATAATGAATTCGGCAAGCTGGTCGTTGTAAAAAACAATGTGATCACGGATATCCCGCTGGCAGAATCTGCCGGAAAACTGAAATATGTGGATCCGCAGTCTGATATTGTAAAAGAGGCGAAGCTTATCGGAATCAGTTTCGGAGACTGATAGAGAATGTCATATCAAGCGTTATACAGGAAATGGCGCCCGCAGGTATTCGCGGATGTAAAAGGCCAGGACCATATCGTTAAAACCTTACAGAATCAGATCGGTTCCGGCAGGATCGGTCACGCCTATCTCTTCTGCGGAACCCGCGGAACAGGTAAAACGACGGTGGCAAAGATCCTGGCCCGGGCGGTAAACTGTGAACACCCGGTGGACGGAAGCCCCTGTGGGGAATGTCCAAGCTGTAAGCAGATCTTAGCTGGAACATCTTTAAATGTGGTAGAGATCGATGCTGCGTCCAACAACGGCGTTGAGAATATCCGTGAGATCCGGGAACAGGTCCAGTACCCGCCGACGGAAGGAAAATATCGTGTATACATCATCGACGAGGTTCATATGCTGTCCACAGGCGCGTTCAATGCCCTGTTAAAGACACTTGAGGAGCCGCCGTCCTATGTGATCTTTATCCTTGCGACCACGGAGGTTCATAAGATCCCGATCACGGTGCTTTCCAGATGCCAGAGATATGATTTCCGGCGCATCACGCTGGACACGATCACGGCCCGGTTAAAAGAACTTACGGAAGCGGAAAACATGCCGGTGGAGGACAAAGCGCTCCGCTATGTGGCAAAAGCCGGAGACGGCTCCATGCGAGACGCATTGAGTCTCCTGGACCAGTGCGCGGCGTTCCACTTCGGTGAGACACTGACCTATGAGCATGTGCTGGATGTTCTCGGCGCTGTGGACAACAGCGTATTCCGGGACCTGTTCCATGCGATCCGGGAGAACCGGACAAAGGACTGCATCCTGAAACTCGAGGAGATGGTAGTCCAGGGCCGGGAACTGTCCCAGTTTGTAGTGGATTTTATCTGGTTCCTCCGCAATCTGCTGCTTTTAAGGACAGCAGATGACGCGGAAGACCTTTTAGATATGTCAGAGGATAATCTGACACAGCTGCGAGAAGATGCGGCGCTTGTAGATGAGAATACATTGATGCGGTATATCCGCGTGTTCTCAGAATTGTCGAACCAGATCCGTTTCGCGAACCAGAAACGTGTGCTGATCGAACTCGCGTTCATCAAACTCACAAAGCCGGAGATGGAACAGAGCATGGATTCTGTTCTGGAACGGCTGGAGAAGCTGGAGCGCATGGTGGAGGAAATGTCCGCGGGCGGTTATGTTCCGGTACAGACTGCCGGAATGGACGGCGAGCCCATGATAAATGCCGGGCAGCAGATCCCGCCGCAGGCATACGCGCAGCCGGTCTACAGCGGCGCTGGTGCGCCGGGAAACGGCATGGTCCCCTCAGGGCAGCCGGCACAGAATACGGCAGATATGCAGAACCAGCAAGGTGCGGGCCAGAATTATGAGCCGAGGACCGTATCCCTGCCGAAAGCCCAGCTGGAAGATCTCAACATGATCCGCAACGAGTGGGGAAAGATCGTCCGTGATATGGGCATGTCCATCCGCCCCAGTTTCCGGGAGACGGTTGTGGAACCGGCGGGCGACAGCTGTCTCTGCATCGTATTCAATGATCCGATGAACTTTGCCATCGGAAGCCGCCCGAGTGTTCTCGGGGACCTGGAACGGTATGTGGAACAGAAATACGGAAAATCCCTGTATTTTAAATCCCGTGTCCGGGAGAGCGGGGAACGGATGGATACACGCTACATCAGCGATGATGAGCTGAGGGAAAACATCCATATGGATATCACGATCGAAGATTAGCCGCAGCAGCATGCTGCGATTAATAATAAAATATCCGGGTCGAAAGCTGAAAGCAGGACCCGTTACTCCCGCCTGACGGGAGTGAAAAATGGCTGTAAGACAGCCACATAGAAAATAATGAATATTCAGGAGGAATTACACCATGGCAAGACGTGGCGGTTTCCCGGGCGGTATGCCGGGCAATATGACAAATCTTATGAAACAGGCGCAGAGAATGCAGCGCCAGATGGAAGAGAAGACAAAAGAGCTTGAGGAGAAGCAGTACACAGCAACAGCAGGCGGCGGAGCTGTATCCGTTACCGTATCCGGTAAAAAAGAAGTTGTCGCTGTAAAGATCTCACCGGAGGCAGTAGATCCGGATGACGTTGAGATGCTTGAGGACCTTATCGTTGCCGCTACAAACGAGGCCTTCCACCAGATGGAAGCTGAATCCAGCGCAGTGATGTCTGAGCTCACAGGCGGTCTCGGAAACCTGGGAGGACTTTCCTTCTAATTATGGATTACTACAGCAGTCAGATATCAAAATTGATCGAGGAGCTGTCGAAGCTTCCGGGGATCGGAAACAAGACAGCCCAGCGTCTGGCATTCCATATCATCAACATGCCGGAGGAACAGGTAGAACGTCTCTCCAGCTCGATCCGCGACGCGAAGCACAATGTTCATTACTGTAAGGAGTGCTTTACCTTGACGGATCAGGAACTCTGCCCGATCTGCCGGAGTCAGACGAGGGACCACAGCGTGATCATGGTCGTGGAGAACCCGCGCGATCTGGCGGCGTACGAGAAAACGGGCAAATTCGACGGGGTGTACCATGTGCTTCACGGCGCGATCTCCCCGATGCTTGGAATCGGCCCGGGAGATATCAAATTAAAAGAGTTGATGATGCGTCTTCAGACAGAGGAAGTAAAGGAAGTCATTATCGCCACAAACTCAAGCCTTGAGGGTGAGACGACCGCAATGTACATAAGTAAACTGATCAAACCGACAGGGATCAAGGTGACGAGGATCGCCAGCGGCGTTCCGGTCGGCGGCGATCTGGAATATATTGACGAAGTCACACTTCTTCGGGCGTTAGAAGGCCGGGTGGAGTTATAAAACCGGCAGCTGGACAGCTGGGCGGTTTCAGGAGATGCGAAAGAAATGGATAAATACGAGTTTAATATTAAAGTCGAGCAGATCAAAAAGATGGTCAGCCGCGGAGACTACGGAACTGCGATGAAGATCGCAGATACCATTGACTGGCACCGTGTCCGCAACGCAAGCCTGCTGTCCATGATCGCTCAGATCTATGAGAAAAATGAAGAGTACCAGGAGGCGAAGGATATTCTGCTCCTGGCATTCGAGCGCGCGCCGGTAGGAAAGCGCCTGCTCTATAAGTTGGCGGATCTCGCCTTAAAGGACGGAAGTACCGCCGAAGCGGAGGCATACTACAGAGAATTTTGTGATCTCGCGCAGGATGATCCGCGCCAGTATCTGCTCCGCTACAAGATCTTAAAAGCGAAGAAAGCGCCGGTGGATCAGCTGATCCGCGCGTTGGAAGTGTATACAGCATCCGAGGTGGATGAAAAATGGCTCTACGAACTGGCTGACCTCTACCACAAAGCCGGGATCGAGGACAAGTGTGTAGCCACATGTGACCGCATCATGCTCTTATTTGGTCTCGGCAAATATGTGGATAAGGCAATGGATCTGAAGCTCCAGTACGCGCCGCTGAACAAATACCAGATGGACCTTGTGGAAAACAGGGACAAATACGAGGCAAAGCTGCGCGCTGTTGAGGAAGAGTACAGCGGAAATGCCCCGGAGCTGGATGATTATGATGAGGGAACCCCGGATTCCGAAGCTTCCAAGCAGGTTGCCATGCAGATTCATGAGGATGCCCAGGCGAAAAAGCTGGCAGACGAGATGTCCAGACTCTCTGAGGAAGAGGGACGGACTGCTGTTGTCGAGGAAGACGATGACATGGGTGCCACAAGAACCATCGCTGACTTAAGCCAGGTCCGCAGAGGCGGACAGGCGGCTGCACCGGAAGTACAGGAGGAAGAAAACACGATCCCGACCGGGGAAGAGCGTGAGATCGAGCGCCAGAAGCTGGCGATCCGCGCCGCAAAAGAGCGGGAAGAGATGGAAGAGGAAGCTCTCCGCCGTGCTGAGGAAGAGCGGGAAGCCGCCAGACGCGAGGAAGAGGAACGCCGTGCGAAGAAGCAGGCGGAGATCGACCGCGAACGTGCCCGCCGAAACCAGGTCCGCAACATCCCGGCTCCGGAAGAGGAGGACGACGATGGAGAGCTGGAGCTGGAATCCCTGGATGACATGCTGGATACCAACAACCTGATGATCGAGGCGGAGACGGACGAGGAAGGGCTTTCCATGGCTGTCAACTCCTTAAAGGAGATCCACCGTGAGCTCGGCATCAAGAATCCGGTTGCAAAGATCAGCAGTGAAAAGTTAAATAAACGCGGAATCAGCGCGGTAGCCGATATGCTGGCAGGAAAAGACCTGATCATCCAGCATGCGGCAGGACTCACTGATGCTGTCCAGAACGAACTGGATGATCTGATGGAGAAAGACCGCTCCGGAATGATCGTTGTCCTGATCGATACACCGGAGAACCTTGAGGCACTCCATGCCCACAATACATCCCTTGCAAGCAAGTTCCAGTATATCGGAAGCGATGAGAACGCGTCTGCGCAGAAAGAGGCAGATACCGAGATGGAAGCTGCGCTGAAGCGCTCCACAGAAAAGCAGGAACAGATCGCCCGTGACGTGGTAAACGCGGAGCAGGAGACAGAAGAGGAGCCGGAACAGGAAGACGCTGAAGCACTGCAGGAAGAACCGGAGTACGAGAAAGAGGAAACGGACATCCTGGAAGAATCATCCGAGCCGGAAACAGATGAAGAGGACGAGGAAGAACCGGAGCCAGAGGAATACGTACCGCCGAAGAAGGCAAAACTCTTCGCAAAGCAGGAGAAACCTCAGAAAAAGGCGCCAGTGACTGAAGAAGAGCCGGAACTCTCGGAGGAGACTGCGTCCGCAGCGGAAGAGGAAGTTGTTCCGGAAGACTACGATGACAAAGAAGAGATGGATCCGGATGAGTTCGCCCAGTACGCGTGCAAGTATGCGACGGAGATCGATTGCAGCATCACTGGAAAGAGCCTTCTCGCCCTCTATGAGCGCATCGAGATGATGGAGGAGGATGAAGTCCACCTGACAAAGGCAGCAGCCGTAGATCTGATCGAGGAAGCTGCTGACAAGGCAGAGAAAAAGTCTCTTGGAAAGAAGATCGCGGGACTTTTCTCTCCGACTTATACAAAAGAAGGTCTTCTGATCCTTCATGAAAAGGATTTCTTTGACTGATAAAGAGTGTGATGGGATCCCTGCGCACTGTTCTGGGCAAGCCCAGACGGCACACAGGAATTCCGTGACATGCTTATAGGAACTGAATATATGCGCACCATAAGCTCATTGTTTTTGCGATGAGTGGGTGCGCAAATTTTTCACCAATACACACGAACTAATGTTTGCTGAACACAGACAAGACGAATGCGCATGCGGCCCTTTTGCAACAGATATTTTCAATTCCGGAGTATCGCTGTAAACAATGTTTTGCATGTGCGCTAGATTTCTTATAGGAGAAAAGATATGGAGATCAGGCTGATCGCGGCGGACATGGATGGAACGCTGCTTGATGACGAAAAAGGGATCCCGGAGGAGAACCTGCGCGCTTTCCGCGCATGCGCGGCACAGGGGATCGAGATCGTCCCGGCGACAGGCCGCACGATGCGCGGACTGCCGGATGAGCTTCGGAATCTGCCGGGCGTACACTATGCGATCCTCACCAATGGGGCACAGGTGGTAGACCTTGCGAAAAACGAGATCATTGACTCCTGCCGGATCCCGGTGGCCCTGGCGGAAAAGATCATGATGATGGCCCGGACAAGTCCGGATGAGATCATGTATGATGTATATGTGGGCGGAATCGGCTACACCATGCCGGAGTTCTACAATGATGTATATAAATATGTCTCATCGGAGGGACTGGCGGAGCTGGTGCGCAGAACCAGGGACACGGTTCCCGATAATATCGCTTACTTAAAAGAGCGGGGACAGGACGCGGAGAAGATCAACATGTTCTTCCGTGACATGGATGCCAGAAAGCGGATGAGAGAGGAACTCTCGAAGCTCCCGGGGATCCTTGTGTCCTCATCGATCCCGAATAACCTCGAGATCAACGCGGAGGGAGCTGATAAGGGCGGAGCGCTGCTCCGTCTTGCCGCACGTCTGGGAATCGCCAGAGAGTCCACCATGGGCTTTGGAGACGGGGAGAATGACCTCAGCATGATCCGCATGGCTGGAATTGGCGTTGCCATGGAAAATGGCCATGAATCCGTAAAGGAGGCAGCAGATTATATCACGAAGACCAACAATGAGGCAGGTGTCGCGAAGGCGATCTGCCATTTTACAGGAATTCAGATATAACAGGAATGATGGGCATATGAGGACTTTCAGGTAATAGACGCGGCGGGGTATCTGGATCATCCAGGCTTTGTCTGTTTTACGGAAGAACTATGCACATATGTGACAGGAGTAATAATGGAAATAATGGAGATTCTATCCAGCCGCTGGCTGGAAGTGGCTGTAGCGGTATATCTCATCGGGATGATGCTTTACGGTCATTACAGAGGTTTTATAAAAATAGCAGTTTCCGCAATGTCCCTTTTCATCACGCTATTTGCAGCGCGTGTAGCGATTCCACAGGCGGCAGCCTGGCTGGAACATAATACGGCTGTATACGAAACGATGAAGGAGAGTGCTTTGAAGGCCAGCGGCCTTGATGAGAAGATGGAAGAGATGGCTCAGACAGCCGGTCTCGCGGGAAGAGCCGGGGAACGCGCGGTCATAGAGAGCCTGGAGATCCCGGACCAGATCAAAAAGCTTCTGATCGAGAATAACAACGGAGAAATATATCAGGAAATGGGCGTCCAGATCTTTGAGGACTATGTTGGGAAATACCTTGCAGATCGTGTGATCCGCGTGATCATATTTACGGTGCTGTTTATAGTATTCTATGCGTTCCTTCATATCATCATAGTCTGGCTGAACCTGATCTCCAGGCTGCCGATCCTGTATGGGCTTAACAAGATCGCCGGTGCGGTTCTGGGACTCGCGGAAGCATTGATCTTTATATGGGTGGGCGCCCTGGTCCTTACCCTGTTTTCGGGCAGTGAGATCGGAAAGAGCATGATCACCCAGATCAATGGAAGTATCTGGCTGACGTGGCTGTATGACCACAATATGCTTTCCTACCTTGTAGTCGGTCTGGTAAAGTCTGTCCTGTAACGGGAGTAGATTAAACGGAGGAATGCATTGGGCTGGAGACTATATTGGATATTTCCAAAGTTATGCTTTGGGAAATATTTATGATGGACAGATTCGAAAGGCATTGTTATCAGAGATTCCGGATTTGTATGAGCAGATACGCCACGGAGAGTTTGACAGACTGAACAAGTGGATGAAGGAACATATCTGGCAGTATGGGTGCTGTTATACATCGGGAGAAATGTTGAAGCGATTGACAGGAAAAACATTGGACGTTGTGCCATTTCTTGACTACATGAAAGAGAAGTATGCGGACTTATATGGTATTCATATTTAAAAAGGACAAGTTAGTTTGATAATAGGGATTGCAGCAGGAGAAAACGTTAAGCTGCAATCCCTGTTTTTATAGTGTAAAAGAGCAATTTGAAATTGCTCAAATGATGGCTTGAATACCGAATTGCATATATTGTATGCAAAACAATTATGAACCGCAATATGTTGTAATTGCACAAACAAAAGAAAAAACTTTAAAAAAACTGGAAAAAAGTGTTGACTTTTTCGTGGGGATTTGTTATTATAATACTCGCCTTGAGCGACAGGGCAAAACTTATTAAGAGTCATTAAGAAAACTTCTTAATCGCTCGAAAAAAGTTTTAAAAAGTTCTTGACAAACCGGAAACGGTATGATAGAATGAACGAGTTGCTGCTGAAGAACAGAGAGCAACAAAAACAAAGTTCCTTGAAAACTGAACAGTATGTAAAACCCT
>NZ_QWGL01000051.1 GCF_003435375.1 Clostridium sp. AM34-11AC
AGGGGCATGTTCACAATTTATTTACTCATGCGTTTTTCGTGCACTGACATTGCTATTTACGCCTTCATTCTTTCCAAAGGCAAAAGGGAGGAACGTGAAGGCAAAGTTCAGTTTATTGATGCAACCGATATGTGGACTCCTTTGAAGCGTTCCCTTGGTAAAAAGCGTAGAGAAATTTCCAAGAAGCAGATTACACTCATTACTGAAATGTATTCCGATTTCGCTCCTGGTAAGAAAACCATATGGGATGAAAAACGCAAGCACGATTGTGTGATTGAAAGCAAAATTTTTGACCGTGAAGAGTTCCTTTATAAAGAATGGTCTGTGTACCAGCCTCTTCAGCGTAGTGGTGCCATTAACGCTGAAACTATTGAGGCACTTCGCAACAGTGCTTATTTCACAGCGAATACAAACATCTTCAACGAAGCAAAGTTCGAAGAATTAGAAGAAAACAACCCCCGTAGTGATGCTGATGAGAAAGCATACCAGAAACAACTTAAGGGACGTGAGTTTACCGCCTCCGTTATCGAAGCATTGACTACGCATATCTCCGATACCGTATATACTGACTTTTCAAAATTTGAGATTGCTTTGAAAAAAGCACTTGCGGATGTGGATGGACTGTCTCCTTCTCGTTTAGGAGGAATCGCCATGGAAATGTCGGTTATCGATAAAACAGCCGTTATTCAGAAAGATAAGAAAGGCAATATCATCATTGACCCTACTACCAAAGACACTGAAATCATCCGCTTAAACCAGGATGTTAAATCATATATGGATGCTGAAGTATTTCCTCATATTCCGGATGCCATTTACTGCTATGAGTTTGATGAGAAAAAGGCTGAAAGTACAACGAACAAGGAACGTTTAGGAGCCGAATTCCCATTTACACGCTATTTCTATGAATATCGTGAACCAGAGAAAGCAGATGACTTGTTGGCTCAGTTTATGGAACTGGAATCTTCATTGGCTGAAAAGATTGCTGCCTTACAGAAGGGAGCGAAATAATGGAAACTATGAAAGAAAGCGGTATTCAGTGGATTGGGGCAATCCCCGAAAGCTGGAATACAAAACGAATCAAATACATGACCACCCTAAAGGGACGTATTGGTTGGCAAGGCTTAACTTCTGAAGAATACCAAGACGAAGGAGCCTATCTCATCACGGGTGTTGATTTTGCTAACGGTGGCATTGATTGGGAAAATTGCGTTCATGTTCCTATGAAACGTTGGGAAGAAGCAAAGGATATTCAGATTCAAGACGGTGACCTATTAATCACCAAAGATGGAACTATTGGAAAGGTTGCAATTGTATCAAATATACCGGGAGAAACATCTCTTAATAGCGGCGTCCTTCGTATTATGCCGATTGATGGTTATAGTAAACGATTCCTCTACTGGGTAATTAAATCCGACGAATTCTGGAATTGGTTCAACTATAAAAACGCCGGAAATAGCACTATACAGCACTTATATCAAGGAGATTTTGCAGAATTTCTCTATGCTTTTCCTAATTATCTGGAACAAGAAGCCATTGCAAATTTTCTTGATGAGTATTGCGGTAAATTAGAAAATATTATTAATAACTTGGAGCTGCAAATCGAAACACTCAAGGCATATAAGAAATCTTATCTCTGTGAAATTGTAACACAAGGGTTAAATTCCAACATTCCTACAAAAGAAAGTCACATTGAATGGTGCGAGTTAATCCCTTCTCATTGGGAAACTCTTCGTATGCAGGACATAGCATTATATAAAAAAGGACCATTTGGAAGTGCTGTAACTGTTGATATGTTTATAGAAAAAGGTGAAAATACCTATAAAGTCTACGAGCAGAAAAATGCAATTCAAGGTGATGCATCCTTGGGATGGTATTATCTATCGTACGAAGATTATCGTGGTTTGAAAGACTTTTCAGTTTCCCCCGGAGATATAATCGTCAGTTGTGCCGGAACTATTGGTAAATGTTACATTTTATCCGATAATATTGAGCCAGGAATTATTAATCAGGCTCTTATGAGAGTACGAATTAACAAAGGATTTAACAAATCGTATTTCATCTATCTATTTGATGTAGCATTGGAATATATGAACGCCAAGTACAGCAATGGAAGTGCAATAAAAAACATCCCTCCATTTAGCATTTTGAAAAAACAAAACATTCCAGTTCCACCTATGGAGGAACAGAATGCTATCGTTGCCGAATTGGATTATAAGATTCCTCTCATAGACGATATTATCAACAAAAAAGAAACACAGTTATCTGTGATGAAAAATCATAGAGATTCTCTTATCTTTGAGTATGTCACAGGGAAAAAACGAGTAAAGGAGGTTCAGTAATATGCCTATCAAAGCAGACCAACTTCGAGAAAAAGAAGATTATCAAAAACTAATTATGGAACGCTTGCATGAAGATAACGGTTTCCGCATCCGTCCTAACACGGCATATAAGCCGGGATTGGCAATGGACACCGAGATGCTTCTTGAGTTCCTTGAGGACACCCAGCACGATGAAATGGAACACCTCCGTCGTATGTATAAGGATCGTACCGAAGAAACGGTTACTAATTACATCAATGCTGAAATCAACAAGGAAAGCCGTGGCTTGATTGATGTTATCAAGCATGGTGTTGAATTCGACAACGGTGCCATATTAAAACTGATGTATCGCAAGCCGGACAGCACCATCAATACACAGGCTGTTGCAAACTACAAAAAGAATATCTTCTCCGTCATGGAGGAAGTTTATCACAAAGCCGATGAGCGAGTAGATTTAGTTCTATTTCTCAACGGTCTGGCGATATTTGCCATCGAACTTAAATGCAACACATCCGGTCAGTCCTACAAAGACGCCATCAAACAATATAAGGAAGAGCGTGATGCTACCACTCGTCTTTTCAAGACCAAGGTTGGTGTTTTCGCAGCCTTTGCTATGGATTTGAACGAAGCGTATTTTACAACCGAACTCAAAGGTACAGATACATTCTTTAATCCATTTAACATTGGCGAAAATTTCGGCAAGGGAAATCCTCACAACGAAGATGGCTTGAATGTTTCCTATATGTGGGAAAACATCTGGATGAAAGATAAAATCCTGTTCTTGATTGAGCGTTTTATTTACATCAAGAAAAAAGAAACCAGAAATGCAGATACCGGAAAAATCAAGGAATCCAAGGTGCTGATTTTCCCTCGTTTCCATCAGCTTCGTGCCGTTGAGCGTGTTATGAACGATGTCATTGTGAATCATACATCTTGCAACTACCTCATCGAGCATTCTGCCGGAAGCGGAAAAACAGAAACCATTTCCTGGTTGGCTCATATATTAGCAACGGTTCATGATGCAAATAATGACAATATATTTGATACCGTTCTGATTATCACCGACCGTATCATCGTTGACCGTCAGCTTCAAGAGGCTATCCTTGGCATCGAGCATAAAAGTGGTCAAGTAAAAGTCATGGATGACAAGTGCGATTCAGAAGATCTGGCTATCGCTCTTGGTGGAAATACGAAGATTGTTGTTACTACAATCCATAAGTTCTACTACATCCTCAATAATAATCTGCTCGGCGACCTTAAGAACAAGAAATTTGCAGTACTGATTGATGAGGCGCACTCTTCCACTGAAGGCGTTTATATGCAGTCAGTTACCAATGTTCTGACCAACGAGGAAAATGAGGAAGAAAAAACCGAAGAAGATAAAATGCTTGAGGAAATCCAGAAAAGCGGTAAACAGAAAAATGTTTCTATGATTGCTTTTACTGCTACTCCTAAACCGGATACCCTTCAGCTTTTCGGTACCCTTAACGCAGAGGGCAAAAAGGAATCCTTTGACCTGTATTCCATGAAACAGGCTATTGAAGAAGGATACATACTGAATGTTTTGGACAACTATGTTACTTGGAAAACCTACTGCCATATAAATAAAGCTATTGAGGGTGACCCGGAACTTCAATCCATCACAGCAAAACGCAAAATGGCTCGTTTCATTGATTTGCACGATACCAATATTGCGCAAAAGGTTGAAATAATTATCGAGCATTTCAGAGCCAATGTTGCAGGTTGTCTTGGTGGAAAAGCAAAGGCAATGGTAATTACATCCTCCCGCCCTGCTGCCGTTAAGTACAGACAAGAGTTTGAAAATTATATCCAAGCAAAGGGTTATTCCGGAATCAAAGCACTTGTAGCCTTTTCCGGCAAAGTAAAACTGAACGATACAGAATACACCGAACCTGTTATGAACGGCTTTAAGGTAGAAGAACTGCGATACGAATTTGACCGTAGCTGCTACCAGGTACTTATTGTTGCAGATAAATATCAGACCGGGTTTGACCAGCCGAAATTGGTGGCAATGTATGTCGACAAGCGTCTGCGTGGTGTACAGGCAGTACAGACACTCTCTCGCTTGAATAGAATTTGCCCTCCTTATGATAAGACCACTTTTGTCCTGGACTTCAAAAACAGCTACGATGATATCAAGGCAGCTTTTGAACCTTACTACAAGGATACCGTTTTATTTGAGACTATTTCGCCGTCCGACATTCGTGACCTCGACCGTGAGATTGATGCCTACGAATTCTTGGATGCAGACGATATTGATGAATTTAACACTTATCTGTATAAGGAAAACCGCACTTCCAAGGACAAGCAGCGTATGTGGGCATTGCTCGACAGTGCATTAAAGCTGATTACCAAGCGTCCTGAACTGGAGCAGATGGAAATCAAGATTACGATTCGCCGTTTCTTAAAGGGATATTGTTTCCTTATCCAGGCTACGGCTTATGAAAATCTCGAATTCCACAAGAGATACAATTTCCTGTCATATCTGATTAAAGAACTCAATCCTGGAGGTGGCGGAAATAATTTTGACATTGCAGATAAAATCACCGTAAGTGATTTTAGGCAAAAACAGATGGAAAAACACGAAGGAGGAGAAATTGAAGCAAAGCCGGAGGTAAAAATCAAAAAGCCAAAGCCTGCAAGCGTTGAAGAGGAACAGAAAAAACTTCTTTCCCAGATCATAGACGAAGTGAATGCCCTGTATGACAAAAACTATGAGCCGGATTTTACAACAAAAGCAGCAATGCAAATTCGAGACCTTCTACTGAAAAATCCAGCACTTAAAGACCGACTTCAAAAAAGTGCAAATAACAACACTTTAAGCGAATTCAAATTCACATATGATGACTGTGTACAAGATGCACTGGTTGAAGGTTATGACCAGAATGTTGACTTCTACACTCTGCTCCTTAACAACGAAGAAATCAGAGCAAAATTCGCCAATGTTTTCATGAACGAAATATACCGTATTTTACGTGGAAACACACCTACTGTTGTTAACTATAGCGACTTTGCGGATACTGCTTTTGTTTCAAAAGTAGCTGAATACCCTGCTCCTTACGGAGAGAAGAAAAAAGACTAACAAGGAGGAATTCATATGGCCAAAAATCCATTTATGCATTATGTTCCGGATTTTGAAAAAGAGGCCGAGGATTTCCTTCGCAAATATGAATGCGCCGATGCAATAGATACTCCGAGACCTATCCCAATCCGTGATATCGCAACAAGACTGATGTCTTTAGATATCGTGGATACGGAATATCTATCATTTGATGGAAGCGTACAAGGTGCTATTGCCTTCACCCGAGGCATTATAGATGTGTACGATTGGTCTACAGAGCAAAACATCGGATATGAAGTATATCATCCTACAATATTTGTCGATGCGGATATTTTGAATCTCGGTAGAGCAAACAACACATTGGCTCATGAATGCTTTCATTGGTGGCGCCATCGGAATTACTTCAACTTCAAACGCACACACGAAAATGGTGCAGAGTTTGCTTTTCGTTGTAATAATCGCATTTCGCAATTCGGAAGTCTTCTCGGCGGAGAATGGTCCAATGAGGACAAAATGGAGTGGCAGGCAAAAACAATTGCCCCCAAAATACTAATGCCACGCAATGCCTTTAGGAGCAAAGTTGATGCGACTTATAGGCAACTCACGGGTGACAATAAGAACATCTGCAAACGTGCCGTAACTTCTACAGTGCTTGATATTGTTTCCGGTTTCTTTGAAGTATCCAAGCAATCTGCCGCTATTCGAATGCTCGAACTGGGATATCCAGAAGCAGAGGAATACTGCGGAACGGAAAACACAAATAACCGAAGAACTCAAACTGCAAACAGAGCGAGGTCAACAGCTAAATACCATCTCAGACCCATTACCCCTGTCCAGGCATTTGAACTTTACTGCACAAACGATTTGCTGAAGGCAGCATTAGACACAGGTGCATTTCACTTTACGGAAGGATACTTTATTTTCAATGACGATAAGTATCTCCATATGAATGCATCCGGAAAACGAGTGCTAACACCATATACAAAGGAACACCTTCCAGAATGCGCCCTTGATTTTTCCGTTAGATTGGTTTCGGATTCTTTGATGCACAGTCAAACAAGTATCATGTACCGTTCCGACAGTATTTTCAAAGAAGAGTCTTCATTTGAAGCCAATACACAGAACACAGAACTATTTAATAAAGCTAAAGACTTCGAGAAAAAGTTACAACGCTCTCAAGCAAAGACTATTACTCCGGCAACTTGGATGAAGAGGCGTATGGAAGAAGAAAACTGGTATGAATACACCTTTGAAGAAAGAACGAAGTTGGATAAGATGCACTACTCTCGTGTGCAAGGAGGCACCCATAAATTTACCATGCGTCCTTTAGTGGCTATGGGAGTCGGTTTATCTCTCGACTTGAGCGAGATGGAAGAAGTCCTAAGACTTGGTGGAATGGCATTCCAAGATGGAGACCGAGAGCAGGAAGCATATAAATACCTTTTCACTGCTTTTTACGGCAAGGGTATAGATGAGTGTAACGATTTCTTAGAAGCGGTCAATGTACCCACCTTGGGAACACAGCAGCGAAAATAATAAGGAGGTCAAAAATGGCATACGGAAAATCTATTGAATTATTTTTGGCTAACGGAACTGCCGATAGCCTCATCATAGCAGAACTTTCTAACTGGAACGGAAAGGCTATAAAAATACCACGAATAGAGGTTTTAAACTGTAGCCGTGAGGACTTTTCACAAGCAGGTGTTTACTTTCTCTTTTGCAAAGAGGATGATGGTTCAGACTCCGTATATATCGGTGAAGCTGAAAATGTAAAAGAACGCCTCGTACAACATATTCGTGATTACCAGTCTGAAAAAGAAAAATATTATTGGAATACAGCTGTTGTTTTCATCGGTCGAGATTTAAACAAAGCACTCATTAGATATCTTGAAAATCGATTTGTTGATATTGCTCGTGGATGTCACCGCTATACGGTTCTCACCAAAAACACTTACAAAAACACAGTTATGAAGGAATCACATATTGCAGCTATGGAGGAGTTCATTGACAATGTAAAAATTATTATAAATGCTTTAGGATATAAAGTTCTTGAACCACTACTCCATCCCGACTCTACTGATTCCACTGCCATAGATGATGTCCTTTTATACATAAACAAAGGAAATGCAGTCGCAACAGGCAAAGTTACTTCTGAGGGCTTCGTAGTATTAAAGGGATCAACTATTAACGAAAAGATGTCTGCAAAATCACTGGGAGCAAGCGTTGTGAAACTTCGCGAGAAGTACCTTGCCGATGGCAAAGTTGAAACGCTGGCAACTACTGAAGATATTCTTTTCTCCAGTTCCTCCGCTGCAGCTGACTTCATTCTTGGTTACAGCGTAAGCGGACCCAAAACCTGGACAGATAAATCCGGACGCTCTTTGAAGGAAATTGAAGATACTCTATAAAATCTAACGCCCTGACCTTACAACATGAGGATCGGGGCGTTTTAATATTCCTATCCACTCAACCCTCCGCAAAGTCTTTCTATCCACTCAACCTTAGCCATTTTTATCCTGTCAACTCGACCTCGAAAAATGACGATTGATATATTCCCACAAAAGAAAAATCAGGGTATCCAGGCACCCCTCAGGAGGTTGTCTGAATACCCGGAAATGCTTTATTTCAAGGCTATTTACACTATTTAGTTCTGTACTTTTGACATCAATACGACCGTCTCAACGGTATTCCCTTTATCCCACAAAAGCTCCGTAACTTCCCCGCCATCCTTGAACACCGGAAAATTCAAACCAATCCGCTTTAGCGGATATTCAGACTCGTCATTCCTGTAAATTTCAATTTCCTTAATCAAGGCTGTGACCACATTTCTCTTTTCTTCGTCATTTATTATATTATAAACGCAGTCGAAATTCACCATGATTTTGTAAATATTCTCAAGAGTAATTGCCTGCTGCTTAATTGCATCTCGCCGAAGTCTGGCATCTTCGATTTTTTCCTCCAGCTCAACAATGACATCATATAGGGAATCTAACCGCAAGGTCATATCATGGAGCTTTCGTTCCCGGTATTTTGCATCAGCAGGGAGACTGTCAATTTCCCGTTCCAATCTTGTTTTATTCAGATCAACTTCCTTCAGCTTTGCCTGATAGCCCTCCAGTTCTTTATCCACTGCTTTCGTGTCAATCTGAACTCCAATCCGTTTTTTAATGGCTTGGGCATATTCCTCATTCCTTACGATCTCACGAATTGCCTCAATGACCATCGGTTCAATATCGGTCTTTTTCAGCATCGCCTTATATTCACAATGCTTCCCCCGGACCATCCTATTCCGGCTACATACATAATAGTAAATTTCTTTGTAAGTGCCATCTTTATTTGTCCATGCGTGTTTATTCGTATACATGGGACTTCCACAAACCGGGCATTTCAGCAGACCGGATAACAAATGAACTCGATCCCGCCCAATTTTTGACGGTTGCTTTACTCCGGTTCTAAGACGCTTGGCATGAGCCTTTTCCCATACCTCCTCACTAACGATTCCTTTATGCTGTCCCTCTGTCAGAATGTAATCGTCATTTCTTTTCATCTGGTAATCATTTTTTGTGCCTTTGACTTTTTCCTTCGTTCTCCGTCCATAAGCAATTTTACCGCAATAAACCGGGTTATCCAATATCAGTTTAATAAAATGTCCTGTCCAATCCTCTAATGTGCCATTCTGCCTCGGAATTTTCCGTATACCTTGTAAGTTCAACTGATTCGCAATACCACCCAAACCGATTTCCGATGAAGTATATAATTCAAAAATCTTCCGTATTGCCACAGCCTCTGTTTCTTCAATCATCAGCTTGTTATCTTCCAGTGTATACCCGTAGGGAGCAAAGCCACCATTCCATCCACCTTGCCGTGCCTTTTCGCGCCGCCCGTTCATCGTCTGCTCGATAATATTCTCACGCTCAATCTCAGCCACAGCAGATAGTACAGAAATCAAAAGTTTTCCGCTTGTCTGAGAGGAATCAATCCCTTCTTCTATGCAAATCAGATTTACACCATAAGATTGAACCAACTCCAAAGAGTTAAGTATATCTGCTGCATTACGACCAAACCGTGACAGCTTATACACTAAAATATAGTCAATGTCCAAGCCATCCTCAATATCTCTGAGCATTTTTTGAAAGGCAGGCCGTCCCTCAATGGATTTACCGGATTTACCGGCATCTTCATAAGTATCAACAACGATCATTTCCTCACGATCCGCAAATCGTGTCAGCATATTTTTTTGACCTTCCAGGCTGTATCCGTCCACTTGCATCTCTGTGCTGACCCTCGGATACAAAACACAGCGTTTTCCATATCGGTTCATAATTCATACCTCCAAAATTTACTTTTGGAAAATATCCTATGTAAAGCTGCGATTCTCACGCAGCTCCGTCAACCTCGCCCAGCACTCTCATACCATATTTCTCGATGATATGTGCCAGCGAAGTGATAAACGCTTCAAATTTTTGTTCCGCCAGAAGTTCTTCTGACCGGATTTCATCTGAAGGAATCAATGCGCTTTTATTCTGGATATTCTCCATTCAGAATCACCTCCGCAATTCCTAACGAAATTATAACTCTACTTGCACAGCCTGAAAATGATACGGGCCTTTCGGCACTTTTATGTAATCCCCAGACTGCACAAGAGCGTCTTGTTTATATTTTCCATGTCATCCTTGTTTAGATGACCAATATAGTTTTTTAACCTCGACTTGTCGATTGTTCTGATCTGTTCCAGCATAACAACAGATGGTTTCACCAAACCGCATCTGTCATTTAAGTGGTAATGCGTGGGGAACTTTCTGCTTTTTTTGCTTACACTGGTAATTGCTGCAATAATAATCGTAGGACTGAAACAATTTCCCACATTGTTTTGAAGAATGAGTACAGGACGAGAGCCACTTTGTTCGGAGCCGATACCAGGGCTTAAATCAGCCGAATATATGTCACCTCGATGGAATTTTTCAAACATCACTCTCGCCTCCTTAATATCTTAATACTTAAACAGCCGCACCAGTCTGAAAGAAATCTTCGGATAAAAACCTGGTGCGGCTACTGTTATTCTGTTCGGATTACTCGTCATATTTGCCACGCCCCCTGATGATGGGGACATTCCCGGTCTCCGCTGGCGCGGCTGTCATAACTCCGCAGCGTCGTTTTACTCGTGCGCCGCAGGGTTCCCCCCAAGTCTTTAGGAGGCCGTGAGGAAGTATCATTATTCCCCCATGCAGTCACCGCGTCCCGAAATGCCGCTTTCGGGTTTCAGACTGACGTTGATCGCTCGGAACAGTTCTGTTCATCACCTCCTGGGGCTGTCCATCTTCGCGGCGCGCCTGATTCGCTCGTACATGGGTTATGTACCGGAAATGCCGTCTATTCAGTTGTCAAGCTGCATGAGGGAGACAGACCCTCTCACTTACTTCCCCGTTGGGGGAGTGGTTTTGGTCTATGATTTCCCCATGTTTTTCAAAAATTTTTTTAATTTTCGCAGCAGCTTGACCTTGCGCTGATGCAGAGCTGTTTTGGAAATTCCAAGCTCCGTTCTGACAATCCGTTCTGATTTGTCCTCAAAATAAAGTTTGCGGAGAATGATCCTCTCATTCGCTGACAGATATTGCAGTAATTCCTCCAGCCAAACAGACGAGACGGCCTGTTCCTCTACGGGATGAGCGGAAGCGGCAAATTGCCTGTCCTGTTCCAGCAGACGCTCATAGGAATCCTCTCTACTGGGTAGGAAAGAGGCGGTTGCTTTCTGGAACTTTTCCACTTTCAAGTCGTAGGAAAAGTATTCCTCTTTTCGTTCGTAGTGCTGATACACGCGGTAGACCTGTTCGCTTACCGGTACAGCTTGTCCGTCTATGTAAAGATACCGTAGTTTTCTTTCATTGCTCATGGTGTTCCTCCGTTTCGATTCGTGGGTTGGTTTGCGGACGAATCGAAACGGGGCGGCGACCGGCATCCAGGGCCGCCGGTGTCAGGAACGCTGTCGAATGGGAAGTTCTTGTAGAAAAAAGGTCTGACAGGAGGAGGCTTGTCCTTTCTTGTCCTCCTTCGGTGGCATTTTTTGTGTTTCTTTCCGGCTTTTTTAGGTTTTATGTAGAAACAGCGCGTATAAAAATAGGGCGCAAGTGATGGTAAGTTCACTTGCGCCCTGATCGGACTGGATATGTTATTTTGGAAGTCTCCACCTGTTAGCGGTGGAGAAAGGTCAAAAGGGGTATCTACCCATAAGCGGCCTCCCTTGCACCGCTATGTGAAGTGCTATACTAACGTTGTAACAGTAGTGGCTAATA
>NZ_QWGL01000052.1:0-11054 GCF_003435375.1 Clostridium sp. AM34-11AC
TCAGCCACTTTCACGGCTGATCCGTGAATAATCTAGGTTTAATTTTTTCAGTCTGGGCTTCCCTACATATGCCAAAAAGAGCTGCTGACCCAAATATAGTCACACAGCTCTTTTCAGCTTTGCACAGAAAAACCTTCCTCCGCGCCTTATTTACTTCTCAAGCATCTTGTCCGCATGGTCAAGGGCTTCCTCAATATTCCTGCAGAAGTTTTCTCTTCCAACAAGATCAACGAATCCGGCTTTCTCCATCGCGCGCATCGGCTGCTCGTTGACATGGGACAGGATCAGAGTCACGCCGTTCTTTTTGCAGCGCTCATAGAGAGCTGTCATGGAGTTCATCGCCGTGCTGTCCGCCGCCGGTACTGCACGCATACGAAGGATCAGGCATCTTGTGCCTTCCCCCACTGTGATCTGATTGATGCGGTCAGCCGCGCCGAAGAATAACGGTCCTGTGAGCTCATAGACTGCAAGCTCCATCGGGATCTGGCGTAAATCTGCCGGGTTGATCTCCTCTGCCGCCGCCTTCAGCTGCGCTTCCTCTAAAGAAGGAATCGCATTTGCCTTTTTCACGCCTTTGGCAGCCTCCTCTTTCTCGCGCTTCTGCTCCTCAAGTTCCTCCACGTGAAGCCAGCTTCTGACTCCCATCTCGTCGCTCATACGCTTCATGAACAGCAGACAGGAAAGCACCATGCCCACCTCGATGGCTACGACAAGGTCGAAGACTACTGTTAAGAAGAATGTGATCACAAGAACTGCGATATCGCTCTTTGGTGCCGTCTTTGCGAGTCTTGCGAATGTTCTCCACTGGCACATGTTGTAGGCAACCATAAACAGGATCGCCGCGATGGTCGGCATCGGGATCCAGCTTGCGTACGGCATCAGGATCACAAGGATCAGAAGAAGAATGCCAGCATGGACCATTCCGGCTACCGGAGTGCGTCCGCCGTTCTTGATGTTTGCCGCTGTACGGGCGATGGCGCCTGTTGCCGGGATTCCGCCAAATAAAGCAGAAACAATATTTCCTGCACCCTGGGCCACAAGCTCTGTGTTGGAGCGGTGCTTTCCGCCGATCATGCCGTCCGCGACAACGCAGGAAAGCAGGGACTCGATGGCTGCCAGGATCGCAATGGTGAAGGCATCCGATAAAGAGCCCTGGATCACGTCATAGCTGAAGGCCGGCATGTGGAACGCCGGGAGCGCGTTGCTGACGCTGTAGAGGTCACCGATGGTGTTGACCTGTAACGGGAGGAATTTCACCATCACGATACCGGCGAGAACTGCCACTAAGGATCCCGGGATCTTCTCCGTGATCTTCGGCATCACGATGAGGATCGCCAGACAGACAAGACCTACGATCACCGCATGAACATTCATGGTTCCGAAACCCGCGGCGAAAGCTTTTAACTTCTGCATGGTCTCGATGGTCTCCATGCCTGCCGGGTATGTGACACCAAAGAAATCCTTTAACTGTCCGATCACGATGGTCACCGCGATACCGGAGGTGAATCCGGTGGTGATCGTAAACGGGATAAACTTAATTAAGGAACCAAGCTGGCAGAATCCCATGATGACAAGGATGATACCTGCCAGGATTGTTGCGACTGCCAGTCCTTCCACACCGCTTCTCGCAACGATACCTGCTACGATCGTAGCGAAGGCCGCTGTCGGTCCTGCGATCTGTACCTGGCTGCCTCCTAAGAATGAGATCACAAAGCCTGCCGCGATGGCCGTGTAGATTCCCTGCTCCGGACCCACGCCGGATGCCAGTGCCAGCGCGATGGATAACGGAAGGGCGATGATGGCTACGATGATACCCGCTACGACATCAGACATCAGCTGGACACCGGAATACTTCTTCAATGTTGTAAACAACATTGGACGTATCTTTTCCATACTCAAACTCTCCTTTTTTCTTTTCGTGTTCTAAATATAGTAGGATCTTTTTTGTTTTCTAAAGAATTTACCTGAAATTTCTTTTAAAACAAAAAATAACCGCCAGCCGTAAAAAGACCGACAATTACCTATTATACAGAAAAATAAGGAGCTGTCCAGTTTTTTCGGGATTTTAGCGGAAATAGATATATTTTTAACAGGATGCGCAGTATGATGACTGATCTTATGCGATCAGGAACCGGGCAACCGCAGTTTCTTGCAGGTAAATGGAGGCAGAAAAATCCCCGCACATACCTCTGCCAGGCACATGCGGGGATCTATGATTACTCTGCGTTTTCTTTTTTAGTTTTAGCATTGATACCGGATTGTTCCGCACTTCGTGCTCCCACAATCCTTTCGCTCATGTCGTTATACGCATCCATATTCAGATTTCCCATCAGCTTATCCACCACAAGGGCATTCGTCAGGGAACCTGTGACGTTGATCATGGTTCTTGCCATATCGATGATCGGATCAATCGCTAAGATCGGGCTTACCATACCGAACTGGGCGCCCATGCCGACGCCGGAAAGTCCGACGGAAGCTGCCATCGTGGCTGTTCCCGGGATACCAGCGATTCCAAGAGAACCGATCGTAACGACAAAGATCGTCATCACGATCATCGTGATATCGATCGGAGTTCCTGTCACGTTGCAGACATAGATGATCAGGAGTGACGGGAAGATACCCGCGCAGCCCTGCATTCCTGCGGTTGTACCGAATCCGGCTACAAAGCTTGCGGTACCCTGGTCAACACCAAGCTTCTTTGTCAGTGTCTCGATCGTCATCGGAAGACATCCGACACTGGAGCGGGAGGTGAATGCCATCAGCATGGTCGCAAAGGATTTCTTTATGTATACGACCGGATTCAGACCGTTGATCACAAGGAAGAGGATCTGAATGATAAACTGAACGACAGCCGCCACATAAAGCGCGATGATAAATTTTCCGACTTCCAGGATGGAGGAGAGACCTCTCTGCGCGATCGTGTTCGCGAGGAGCGCCATCACAGCCCACGGCATGTAGTCGAGGATCAGGAGCGCCATATTGATCATCGCCTTGTGAGCCGCGTTGATCAGGTCGTATAACGGCTTCGCCTCTTCCTTGCTCTCATAGTTGATCCACCAGATCGCAAGACCCAGGAATCCGGAGAAGATAACGAGGCCGATGATGTTGCTGTCGACCATCGCCTGCACGATGTTTCCCGGGATCAGGTTTTTGATGGTCGTAGCGACCGGGGTAATATCCTTAGCAGTCGCGGTTCCATCTTCCACGATCGCTGCGCCTTTTCCGACACCGAACAGCGTTCCGATCACGATACCGGTCACAGATGCGATCGCAACCATCCCCATTGTGACTAAAAGTGTCTTTTTTACGAGCTTCGCCATGCTGCTGCCCTGCTGCATGTTGATGATCACCTGCATGATGGAGATCATGACGAGCGGGACAACGATCATCTTGATCAGGTTGATGTAGCCGCTTCCGAACATTGCAAACCAGGTTGTCGTCTCTGCGACGAAAGCAACTTCCATCGGTTTATCCGGGAATCCGGCCACAAACTGGATCGCCAGGCCGAGGACAAGTCCAAGTCCGGTACCGATCATGACTACGGCAGCAAAATCCATGTGCTTTTTATGGTAAAGCACATGGATCAGATAAAACAGAGCAGCGAGAACAGCGAGGAACGCGATCGTCCGAACGTCGCTGATCATCAGAAACTGCTTTAAAAATACGTTTTCCATCTTCTTTTAACTCCTGGTGTTTTCCAACTTCCTTGTTTTTGGTTTTTGTCCAACTGCACAAATACGGCAGTCCGGATTTTTTTACTGCGAAGAGTGAATTTTCTCCACCTGCTTCACATAGAGCGTCTCTCCCGAAACCGTGAATTTTACCTCATACCCGGCAAATTCCATCCCGTAGACCCGTGCCGGATCTTCCTGGTAGGACGGACGCGGATCCTGGGAAAGAACGGTGCGGAGCGGGGCGCGTTTCTCCTCCGGAAGGAGTGTTAAGAACTCCTCCGGGATCCGGACATCGAGCCCGTATTCCTTCGTCTGGTCCGTAAACCCGCCCTTCGCCTCCGGATGGCTGTCCGCGAAGGGAATATACGGCTTGATATCAAAGACCGGCGTCCCATCCATCATATCCGCCCCTGTCACCACAAGGACCGGCATTCCGTTCTCCCCGGTTTCCACCGCCTTTAAGCGGACCACGGAGAGCCCCAGTGAATTCGGGCGAAACGAAGATCTCGTCGCAAACACGCCGACTCTCGTGTTTCCGCCGAGCCGCGGCGGGCGGACGGTCGGAGACCACTTCTTCGGATCCCTCACATTTTCGGAAAACTCCCAGATCAGCCAGAGATGGGAGAATTCTTCGATCCCGCGGACTGCGTCCGGATTGGAAAACTCCGGTTCAAATACGATCCGAGACTCCAGCTCTCCTGTGAGGCCGCTCTGCCTGGGGATCCCGAACTTTGTCGGAAAATCCGTGAGGATCCTGGCAACTGGGCGGATCCTGTGATCCGTATTTCCCGATCCCGATTCTTTCACTGACATAGGCGCTCTCCTTCCTTCTTTTCACTGACTGTTTCCTGTTCCCGGTCTTGTTTTTCACCGGTCACACGCTGGATGCCAGGAACATTTTGGAAATTCCGACTGTCCCATCATTTCAGGACACAGATCCTTCTTATCCAATATCGAGCCATTCTTTCAACGCAGCCATCTGTTTCTTTGCGTCGAGAACTCCGACCTGATACGTCTTTTCGATCTCCTCTGCACTTCTCGAAGTCCTGCTGATCGTGAGCGGTACACTCGGCCGGATCACAAAGATCTTTCCTTCTTTTTCCAGATTCTCGATCCTGCGGATGCTGCGGTTGTACTCCACCGAGCGGTTCTTTAACACCTCGGCAAATTTCGGGTACTTCCGGTACATAAGATCCGCCATCCAGGCATTCTCCGGCTTTTTCCGGTACTCCAGATCACGGGTCAGAACGACAACATCCTTTGTAAAACCGAGTTTCATGAATGCCTCGACCGGAACGCTGTCGGTACAGCCGCCGTCGAGAAGCTTTCTGCCGCCCAGCTCCACAAACTTTGAGACATACGGGAGCGACGCTGACGCGCGGATATAATCGATATCCTTCTTCATGTCATGAAGCTTCGCGTAGACAGGTGTTCCCTTCTCCACATCGCTGCAGACCACATAGAAATCCGTTTTCTCCTTATTGCGGTCGAACGCCTCATAATCATAAGGATCCAGGACCTCCGGAAGTTCATGGTAACAGAAATCCGTGTCCACAAAGTTTCCGGTCCGTATCATGTTCTCAGCGCTCATAAAGCGTTTGTCCGCACAGTATTTTTTATAATACCGGATACTTCTCCCCCGCTGCCCGGACAGGAAACTGCATCCATGGACTGCGCCTGCCGAGACACCGATCACGCCGTCAAATTCAAGCCCCTCATCCAGAAAGACATCGAGCACCCCCGCGGTATAGATCCCGCGCATGCCGCCGCCTTCGAGAACAAGACCTGTCTTATTCTTTGCTCTATCTTCACTTTCATTGTTCAAAAGCTCTTTTCTCTCCTGCTCCAATGTTTTTTCCTCCTTTCATAAAAGGGTGTCGGATTCCTATTTTACAACGAATGCGGCTCCCCGTCAAGGAAGCCGCATTCTGCAAGTCCATATAAGTTTTATCATCGGTTACAGTACACGGGCACTCCATGCCCGCGCACTGTAACTGGATTTTGCCGATGCTTCGCATTCCGAATCGGCAAAATACGCGGTCATAACGGTATCATACGGAATTTTCAGTTCAGAAAATTCCTACCCATGAAAAGTAACTATCATCGTTACTTTTAATCGACCAGTTTATCCAGTTCGCTCACATACTCGGTCTTGTCGCTCGTCACATGCCCGGCTTTTCCCGCATAGAGATTTACCGCAACCTGAGATTTTTTGACCGGCTGCATCGTTCCGGCACCTGCAACGCAGCCGCCCGGGCATGCCATTCCTTCCAGAAGATAGCCGTTGTACTTTCCGGCTTTGGCGAGCTGAAGGAGTTTCTTGCACTCCTTTAAGCCTTCCGCGTTCGCAACCTTGATCTCCTTCTCCGGATACATCTGTGCGATCACATCCACCACGGATTTCGCGACACCGCCGGCAACCGCAAAGTTTCGTCCATCCTTCGATGCAGCATTGACTCCGCCTTCATCCTCCTCGATATTTTCGATGTCGACATGGCGCGCATCAAAGATTCCCGCCATCTCCTCGAAGGTCAGGACAAAATCCACATCGCTGCGCACGGAAGTCCGCATCGCCTCCAGCTTTTTCGCCGCGCACGGTCCGATAAAGACAACTTTCCCTTTCTCATGTTTCTTCTTAATGAGTCGCGCTGTCAGCGTCATCGGTGTCAATGCCATCGAGATGCAGTTCGAGTAGTCCGGGAACAGCTTTTTCGCCATCACCGACCATGCAGGACAGCAGGAGGTCGCCATAAACGGAAGCTGTTCCGGAACTTCTTTCACGAAGTCCTCCGCCTCCTGGACTGCACATAAATCCGCGCCGATGGCAACCTCAAAGACATCCGCAAATCCGAGCGCTTTCATAGCCGCACGGAGTTTTCCGGGTGTGACCTTCTGTCCGAACTGACCGACAAACGCCGGTGCCACAGCCGCATAAACGCGCTCGCCCGTCTGGATTGCGCGGATGACCTGGAAGATCTGGGATTTGTCTGCGATCGCACCAAACGGGCAGTTCACAAGGCACTGTCCGCAGGACACGCACTTATTATAGTCGATATCTGCCTTTCCGTTCATGTCGGAGTGGATCGCATCCATGCCGCACGCCGCCGCACACGGACGTTCCTGGATGATGATCGCATGGTACGCACAGACATTGGCACACTGTCCGCACCGGATACACTTATCCGGGTCGATCTTCGATCTTCCGTTCGTCCGGTCAAGCGTCACGGCATCCTTCGGGCAGACCTCCACGCACGGATGTGCCAGGCAGCCCTGACAGCCGTCTGTCACGTAAACACGCTTTTCCGGACATGCGTTGCACGCAAATTTGATCACGTTGATGAGCGGCGGCGTGTAGTAAGTCTCCGGTTTGTCCGCCTCCTCGATCCCTGTTGAGACAGGCGCCGGATCCGCTGCCCCGCGGTACGGAAGTCCCATCGCAAGCCGCAGTCTCTCGCTCACGATCGCCCTCTCCAAAAAAACATCGTTTCTGAAATTTCCGACTTCTCCCGGAATGATCTTATACGGAAGCTCCTCAATCCGTTTGTCCACCGGCCATTCCGTGTGATACGCCATTCTTGCCACTTCCCTGAAGATCCGATGGCGGATCTCCTGGATTCTTGTCTCTACGCCTCTCATAAGCTTTCCTCCAATCATGATTGTCCTCATGGATTTCCCTGTCTTGTTAAAAATATAACACTTATATTACGTTCATTCAAGCATAATTTTCTCTTCCATTCATGAATTTTTCCGCACCCTGCACAGTTTTTTTCATAAACCAGCCCTCATGATACAAAGCATTTGCATTTTATTTTATCTCATTCTATAATGAAAGCAGTTTTATCATTGAAAGGAGATTTTTCCATGGCATTCAAAGAAGTTGATATCAAGAGTCTCACCTTTAATCCCTTTACAAAGATCGGTTCCGAGTGGATGCTGATCACTGCCGGCGATCAGTCCGGATACAACACCATGACCGCAAGCTGGGGCGGTCTCGGCGTTCTCTGGGGCAAAAATGTTGCCACCTGCTATATCCGCCCGCAGCGCTACACAAAGAAATTCGTCGACGCGAACGATACCTTTACCCTGTCCTTCTACGGACCGGAGCACAAACAGGCACTCTCCATCTGCGGTTCCAAATCCGGTCGTGACTGCGATAAGGTCAAAGAAGCCGGTCTGACCCCGTACTTTGTTGACGGTACAGCAGCTTTCGAGGAAGCGGACATAGTCTTCGTCTGCAAGAAGCTCTACGAGGATGAGATCAAGCCGGAGAACTTTATCGCAAAGGAGAACGATGGAAAGTGGTATCCGGAGAAAGATTACCACACCGTTTATATCGCAGAGATCACAAAAGTTCTTGTGAGAGAATAATTCTGCGTTTCCAGCCGGACGTGTGTGAGACTTGGCGCATAATTCCGGTCGGCACAAGCCGGTAGATTCCGATAATCTATATCAACATAAAAAGACCTGCAGATTTTATACATTTCTGCAGGTCTTTTTCGTTTTATGCATTTATCATATTTTCTTTGATCATCCGATAAAAACGTAATCCTTACCCGTGAAAAAACTGCCATAGCAGCATTCTGCCGACATTCCTTTACTGCTCGCTCATCTTCCTGTCATACGCCTCTTTCAGGCTGCACTTCAGCGTGATCCCCAGATCTTTGAATACCAGATCCAGACCGGCCATCACGGCTCCCACTTTCTCCGGATAGGCGTTTTCGCCCATATGCCCGATGCGGATCACTTTCCCCGCAAACGCGCCGAAGGATCCGGCCAGCATGATGTTGCATTTTTCCTTCATCGCGGTGAGGATCGCGGTGTCCGTGGTCCCTTCCGGGACATTGAATACCGTCACAGTGTTGGAAAATCCTGTCTCCTGGTATAATTCCAGGCCGGCTTCTTTTACTGCCGCCCGGACCGCATTTCCGATCTTTGCATGCCGCTCCAGCATATACGGATCATTTTTAATGTTATCGAACGCCTGTCTCAGTCCGTAGATATCGCTGATCGGCATCGTATACGGGAACCACTTTTTCTCATAATAGCCGTCAAACGCCAGGATGTTCGCATAGAAGGACGCGACCGGTGTTTTCCGCGAATGCATCGCCTTGTAAGCATCCGCACTGATCGTCACAAAACTTAATCCTGGAGGTGCGGAAACCGCTTTCTGGGATCCTCCGCAGAGAAGATCGATCTGATAATCGTCCACCCGCATCTCCTCGCCGAACATGGCCGAAACGGAGTCCACCAGGGTCAGGATCCCGTACTTCTTTAACAGCGGGCAGAGCTTTGAGACATCATTTAACATCCCGCTTGGAGTGTCACAGTGTACCAGCGCCGCATATTTAAAGTCATGATCTTTTTCCAGATATTTTTCCAGTTCCGCCACATCAAACGCGTTGCGGTAGTCGGTGGAGTAAAGAACCGGCTCTCCGCCGTACATGGTCACGAACCCGGCAAAGTCTTTTCCGTATTCTCCGTTATCCATTACAAGCACGCGGTCTCCCTTTTCGGTGAGCGTCGCACAGGCCGCTTCCAGTCCTAAAATTCCTTCTCCGTCGAGGATCAGCGTCTCATTTTTCGTATGAAGGAGCTCGCTGATCTCCTCACAGGTCTCCTTGTAAAAATCATAGAAATCGGCATCCAGATCCGGATTGGTGCAGGCAAGCGCCCGCGCCTGCCGTACATTTTCCCTCACCTGTGTAGGGCCGGGTGTCATGATATCGTACATAATCTCTTCCTTTCTCTCGCCTGCAGGATCAAATCCCTGCCCGGAGCTTCCTTTTATTTTAAGACAGGGCGCAGGATCTTGCGAAGCGGCTCAATGCAGATCATAACGATTACAGCTGCTGTGCCGATCTGGACCAGATTTCCCGGGATCGAAGCAACCGGGGCAAACACGTTGTGATAAATGATCACTTCTGCGATATAGTATCCTACAACCTTGATCACGCACGCAACCGCGATCGCGATCGCATCTCTCGTTAAGCTGTGGTGTCCTTCTGTGATCGCGCCAACTGCGTAACCCATCGCACCTACGATCACGAACGTAAACGGCGCCCATGCCGTCCAGCCGGATAACAGATCAAACAGTCCCATACCAAAAGCGCCAGCCAGCATGCCGGTGCGTTTTCCAAGCAGGATCGCGCAGATAAATAACGGTACATTTCCGAGATGGATCAGTCCTCCGTTTGCCGCGATCGGGAGTCTCACATTTACAAAGGCTGTAAATACATACGTCAGCGCAATAAACATTGCATCTAAAACGAGTTCTTTTGTGCTGTATCCTTTTTTTGCAGCCACTGCTGCCTGGTTTGTGCTCATATCATCATTCCTCTTTTCCCGATGAATGTACTCTCAGGGCCCTTGGAGAATGACATCAGGCTTTCTTTTTGTATTTGCTGTATCAGCTTAGCCTTATGATATATGATATATGGACTTTTTAAAACAACCAGTTTTTGTTAATTTGACCAGTCCAGATTACCGTATTTCTCTTGTTCGCCCAAAATACAGCATATCATGGTCGGAAGTCATGAAGAACTCTACAGAGCAATGGAAACGGACCGGGTCGACCTCGTACTGAATGACCAGAGACGTGCATTTTCTGACCGCTACAACAATGAAATCCTGGCTGAAAGCCGGATGTATATCGAAATTTCCAGCCGAAATACGCTTGGACGTCTGGAAATGATCGATGTCGCTGAAGTGACATACTCCCACCACTTAGCTCACGCTTGAAGTGGGGGCTTCTCGTTCGATTGCCCCGTTGGGCAAAGCATTCACGAGCGATCCCCGTGTGTCCCACGGTTCTTTTTGTCTGATATATTTTTATGATGCTTTTTCGCTCTTTTCTAATATGATCCCGGACATTCTCAGACCTTCCCTGCAGATGTTGACTGCCGCATTTTCATCACGGTCCATCCGGTTTCCGCAGCTGCAAAGATATACCCGATCTTCCAGTTTCAGATCATGTTTTATTTTTCCACAACAGCTGCATGTTCTGGAACTTGGATACCAGCGGTCGATGCGGACAAGCTTCTTCCCTTCCCGTTCCAGTTTATACTGCAAAAAATCTGTGAACATTCTCCAGCCGTTATCATGGACACTTTTTCTAAAATGATGTTCCCCACTCATCGTCTTCAGATCCAGATCTTCGATGCATACGATATCATAGAAATTGGTTATCTTTCTTGATTCTTTATGCAGATAATCTTTTCTCTGGTGAGCGATATGTGTATGGATCCGCGCCACTTTTTTCTGCTGTTTTTTGTAACGATTGCTCCCCTTCCGGCAATGGCTCAGTTTTCTCTGCGCCTTCGCCAGTTTTTCCTCGCTGTTTCTGAAATAGTGCGGATAACCTGCATGTTTTCCATTGGAATC
>NZ_QWGL01000052.1:11064-11670 GCF_003435375.1 Clostridium sp. AM34-11AC
TAACCTGCATGTTTTCCATTGGAATCTACATATAGTTCTTTTATGGAAAAATCGAGTCCAACGACCTGCCTTATGTTCCTTGTTTCCACCGGCTTTTCTTCACAAAAATACAGAAGAGAAACATAATACCGCCCATCAGCTTCCAGACAGACGGATGCACCTTTCAAGCAGGCATCTTCCCGGATCTTACGATGCTGCCGGATCCGGATCCAGCCTGCCTTTGGGAGCTTCAGCTTCCCATCTTTTAACAGGATATTTCCATTTACACTGTTTGTTGTATAGCTTTTAACAGGATTCTTTTTTGACTTGAATTTTGGAAATCCAAACGATGGATCCCGGAAAAAGTTTTTATAAGCAGTCTGCAGATGCAGCTGGGCATTGCACAGAGCAAGACTGTCCACTTCTTTTAGCCATGGAAACTCTGCCTTATATTTTGCCGGAGTGACCTTCAGGTTTTTTCCGGTCTTTTCATAGCATTCCTTCTTTTCTGCCAGCATCCGGTTATATACAAACCTGACACATCCAAATGTTTTTGCAAACAGTTCCTGCTGTATTTTATTGGGATAGATCCGAAACCGGTATACTACGTTCATGTTTTTTCTCCCC
>NZ_QWGL01000053.1:0-5573 GCF_003435375.1 Clostridium sp. AM34-11AC
AGAAGCTGGTACGTCTCTTTTTTCCATGCCACTGTTTCCTCTCGCTCCACTCCTTCAAAGGTCTTTCCCTTTTCTGGGACGTGCAGCCCCTGCTCCCTACTCTGTGCGTTGCACCGCTTCTTCAGCTCCCGAAGGTCGGCACTGCTCCACTGGAGCTTGTGCCCATCCTCAAAATTGACGGAATTGACGATAAAGTGCGTATGGATATGGTCTTTGTCCTTATGGGTAGCCACAAGCACCTCAAACCCTTTCCATGCCGGCGTATTCTCTGCAAGCTGTAAGGCGTTCCTGTGTGCCTGCTCCGGCGTGATTTTCTCGTCCTTATGGTAGCTCTGGACAAAATGCTTGTATGTCCTTCCCCCGGTTTTCTCCCATAGTTCCTTGGTAGCCTGCATTTCCTCCTTTGCTGTCTCTGCTTCACAATGCAGACCGCTGACAAGCTTCTCCTCTGTCTTTTCTTCTTTCGTCACATAATCAATCGCCTGTCCTATGCCTGCCTTTGAAGATACCGCCTTAATAACTGCCATACTTGCTTCAGCTCCTCCCCTTGTTCCCGCACCTCGGATTCACTTGGCAGCACTCCGCCCTCATTACACCTCTTTGCTATCTGGTTGAGGTTGTTCCCGATCCGCTTCAGCTCCGGGATAAGTTCTTTGATACCGTCCGTATTCACGATCTGCTTCTCCAGCACACAGGAAAGGATATACTCCTGCTGGTTCTTCCCGCTCTGGAAAACCTTCTCCTGCAACTGCTGGTATTCTTCCTCGTTTACCCGGAAAGATAGCTGTTTCGGTCTTGTCTTGTTCATGGCTGCTTTCCCTCCAGTTCCCGGACAATGTTCTCTTTTCCCCGGATAACCTGCACATCGTCAAGGACTTTCGGGGTATCCGTTGCAAGTCCTACCATTTTCCCGACACATAACTTAATACAGTACACGCTTTCCATGAGGTCTGCTTCGTCTGAAAAAGACGTTTCATAGTCGGCACTTCCGTCGGCATAGCTCTTTTTGATAATGGCGTGGTATCTGCCAATCTGAAACGCTCCTACTTTCATACCCTTTCCCCCCCCTAATTCTCTTTCGTGCAAATCATCTACGTATTCAAAACCATATTCCTGTGCGGCTATCTGCTCCAGCCTTGCCATGGTCTTTCTTGCCTCCCACTGTGCTTCTTCACTACGGGCTGTCTGAAAATCCAGCACTGCCAGATGATACTGATTTTCGATATACTTCTTGTCCATGATGACCTCACTTTCCCGATGGTAACACCACCGCATGACGAGCCTTCCGGCTCTGATTTAAGGGGGATTGAGGGGGGCCTTCCCCCCCTCACAAGTTCTAAAGTGGTAACACTTTAGGGAACTTGCAATATATCCACTACACATATTATAGTATAGTGGTAGCACTTCTGTCAAGCGGATATATTCGTGCGTATATTCTGCCAAGAATATAGTGGAGCTTACTTCCTCTTGGGCGACTTTGGAAGTGTAGGAGGAAGAAAGTCAAGGGCTTGTTTTTTATCTGCAGTATGAGCTTCAGCCTGCCGATCAGCGAGTACAGCAGATAAAAAATGGTCGCAGACCACCCTTTACTTTCTTCCTCCGGAACGGACAATACAGCACAGGGGAAGTAACGGAACGGACGGGCAGCCGTTTCCCTCTCCGGCATGATAGCCAACAAAAAAGAGTATCAAGGGTAAACACTGCGGTCTATGACCGCCCTTGACACTCTTTTTCTTATGACTCTCCCAGTAAACAAGGGAAAACGGCTTATTGTGGCATTTCTGCCCCTATGGTATAATATTCAGCGTTGTCGCACCCAATCTGGCTATTTGTTGCCAGATTCTATCTTCTTCTTTCCATTTCTTCCAGAATAGAAACTATTTTCTTGCTCAAATTCTTTCCCCATTCTGTGTATGTCGTTCTATGTTCATAAACAAGTGAAGCTTCATAACGCATATACTCCAGCACATTTTCATCACCATACTCAACTGGGGTAGGATAATCGAATGACACCCAACTTTGTCCAGATGTTGCTATTCTTTCACCATCAAGATATCTCTTTTCTTCATCCGATATAATTCCTTTATCACGAAGATAGCTTACAAATTCCTTATATTCATCCCTTGACATATGAGTCGGATCCCATTTGGAAGCAAGGTCATCATAATCATCATCTTCCAATTTTGGTGGTTGAGATACACTGTGTCCTATATATTGATCACCTTTTACTTTTTCTGCCTCCAATGCAATAGAATTTGAAAAAAGTCCATTTACCCCAGGTTCATTTACTTTTCCAATTCGACGATTATTCATCTGAAAGCATAAAGAATTATTTAAACTAACTTTCATAATATCTCCTTACCTATTGAGCATCTGAACTTGAAGAATTTAAATAAACATAACCTCCTGCTTCTAAAGATACAACATTTCCTGTTACGGATGTATAAGTAAATGTCCCCTTATACCCATTTCCATATTTTTGGGTTGTATTTTGAACTGGAAATACTAAATCAAATGTACGGGTCATTCCACTATAAGCTCCTCCTGAAGCAGTTACTCCACCATCTAATGACTTGAATTGATATCTCAATGGATGTTTATATGTATTATAACAATCCATTTCCATTCTCCATTTTACAACCTGATATCCTTGTTCATCAAAGCTATGAAGAAGTCTTTCTGTGGTTTCCGGCGACACCTCTAAAAAGTTATTTTGCCCCCAATCATTTCCGGAAATATTATGTTTTACATATATATTCGAATCATAATAATCTTCAGTATCTCCTGGCTTCTGATATACCGGATACACTCTTACACTTTTCACTTGAAATTTTTCTATTTGAGGAAGAAAAGCAGCTAAATTATTTGCATCTGCATTTTCTAAATTTCTTGGATTGTCATACACAACATCATTAGTAAAATTTTCTGTTGCTGGTATTTTCTTTTCACTCGCAAAGGCTGCAAAGCAAAATGTCAATGTGAATACTACAGAAAAAAATAATATTTTTACAGTTTTCATAATAATTTCCTCCCTAAAAATATTTTTTTATTATTATAGCACGATTTTCCATTTATTTCCACCACTTGTAAACGGTTGGCTTGCTCAACCCTGTCTCCCGGATACAGTCCGCTTTTTTTCCTGCCGGGTGGCTCTCCTGCCATTCTCTGACCGTCTGCTCCGCATTAGGTCTGCCAGCCCACTCATGATTTGGATAATCTATATCCTGTACAGCTCTTGCTCTTGCAAGATGCACTTCCTGCTTTCTATAATTCCGCTTATTGGCTGGTATCGTAACCTTGGTGTTATCCTCTATCCATTCCCGGCTTGCTATCGTTGACAGCCGTTTTCTGTCCCCTTTCAATGCCCGGAGAGCGTCTTTCACATCTGCCCGGCTAAAATGGTTGTCCTCGTCCTCAGTGAGACTCTCTAAATGCTCCAGGAACGCATAGGCGTCACGCCTTATCTTCTGCTCGGATATACCACACTTCAATCCATAAGAACATAACGCCATAATGGAAAAATACCGCCCTCCGGCTTTCACTTCCTCGGTTATCTTCCGTTTCCACCACTCATACAATGCTTCGTTACATACCCAGGTACCGCCCTGCTTCTTACTTTTCTGCTTCGGCTCTCCCTGCACAATCCTCTTTTCATACCACTCCGGATACAGCTCCTTTGCTTCTTCCAGCGTGACGGTGCTTTTCCTCCTCGGCTTCTCATACAGAGGGGCAAGGTCAACCTTACAGCTGGGTATGCTGGCTTTTATATCCTCCAGCGTGTAACGGTTCTCAGACAGCTTATAGGCTTTTACAGGAAAGTCTGCTCCCAGCTTCGACTGGCTGCCCACACACCGAAACCCCTGATAGATTCCGGTTATATCCGGGCTATCCGGACGGATGGAGCTGGTATCATTCCATAACCGCCGGATAAAGGCTTCTTTCAGCTCCGCAAGCACCTTTTCCCGGTTTCGATACAGCTGAACCGGCTCCTGCAAAAAATAGTAAAGATGTACACCTTTTCCGGAACTAACAAGATAGGTCGGACGGAGCTGCACACCATTCCCGAACTGCTTCAGCAGGTTCTTCAGCTGCTGTTTCCCTACATAGTCCACATCTATCACCATCGCAAACAGCTCATGGGCATTCTCTTTCGTATGTGTCTTTCCGTAAAAACTGATGGGTGGTATCAGCCCAAACCTGTCCCCTATGACCTTATCCAGCATTTTCAAACTGTCATCAATCACCCACTGCCGAGTTCTGCCTTTCCCAGACGGTCTAATCTGCGTTGCTATGATATTTCCTTTTCCGTCCTCCGGCTCCTGCTGGAGACTGCCAGCAGGAAACAGCTCCCGGTAGAAACCATAAGGGCTTACCTCCAGGTATCCCCTCTCCAGCATAAGGGCTTCTTTCCCCCGGTAAGCAGACTTCCACTCATATCTTCTTTTGTCTCTGCGTCTCTGATATTTTGACATAGTCTCTTCCCCCTACTCCCTGTCGCCTTGACCGCTAATCTTATCAATACATTTTTTTACCTTTTTTTTGTCAAGTATAAATGAGTACCTTTTTGGTGACAACTTTTATCCCCTACTCCCTGTCGCCTTGACCGCTAATCTTATCAATACATTTTTTTACCTTTTTTTTATATACTAAATCAAGAAGCCGTTACGGCTTCCTGATTATTCATTTACTAAGCCAAAAATAGATAATAAATCAGCAATATCAGTGTCACGATATTACAGCCCATCCCTGCCCAAAACAGGTATAGCTTCAAGCCCTCATATCTGAAAAAGCCGTTTTTGCTTTCCTCCAGCTCCCGAACTTTCTGCTTCATTACGCTTGTAAGTGTATCAGACTGCTTCTCAAGGGCTTTTGTTGCCCTCTGTACAGCCTCTATATTCGCCTGTAATGCCTTTCTAACCTCTTGGACGGTACTTTCTCTAACCTCATCTCTCAGGCTCCCAATTTCGGCTGATATGGCGTTCTGAAGCAGTTCGTTGCTGTTCTCTAACTGCTCGACGTTCTTCTTCAGCTCGCTGATGAGCTGCCTGCTCAGTTCCGCGTCTCTCTGCCTGTTCTGCTCTGCCCTTGCTTGTCCTTGATTTGACTGCTTCATCAATTCCTCGCAGCTCTCGCTCGACAAAGCTAAAGCTTCCTTCAGCAGGCTGTTCTCCAGCTCTGTCCGGCTCTGACGGTTCAGTTCTTGGAGCTGTTCTCTCGGACTTGCCTGCTCTGACTTCTGCTGTTCGTGCATTTCTCTCAAACTCATGCTCCAGTTCCTCCTTCCCAAAACCCATGTTGTAGTATTTTTCCAGCTTATTATTACGAATTTTGCAAGCCTTTTCCCCTGCCTGCTCCCTTGCTAAGTCGGTATATGTGATGTACTTGTGGCTGTCCTGCCAGTCCACTCCGTACCCTCTTTCATTCATCAGCCGGATAAAGGTTTCCCGGCTGGTCGCTGTTTCCTTACAGTCCAGGACTGCCAGGGCAATGTCCTGGACATAGCTTTTCACTTTCCCCTGCTCCGCCTGCTTCAGAAGCTGGTACGTCTCTTTTTTCCATGCCACTGTTTCCTC
>NZ_QWGL01000053.1:5583-7605 GCF_003435375.1 Clostridium sp. AM34-11AC
GGTACGTCTCTTTTTTCCATGCCACTGTTTCCTCACGTTCCGCTCCTTCAAAGGTCTTTCCCTTTTCTGAGACGTGTAGCCCCTGCTCCCTGCTCTGTGCGTTGCACCGCTCCTTCAGCTCCTGCAGGTCGGCGCTGCTCCACTGCAGCTTGTGCCCGTCCTCAAAATTGACGGAATTGACGATAAAGTGCGTATGGATATGGTCTTTGTCCTTATGGGTAGCCACAAGCACCTCAAACCCTTTCCATGCCGGCGTATTCTCTGCAAGCTGTAAGGCGTTCCTGTGTGCCTGCTCCGGCGTGATTTTCTCGTCCTTATGGTAGCTCTGGACAAAATGCTTGTATGTCCTTCCCCCGGTTTTCTCCCATAGTTCCTTGGTGGCTTGCATTTCGTCCTTTACTGTATCTGGTTCACAGTGCAGACCGCTGACAAGCTTATCCTCTGTCTTTTCCTCTTTTGTCACATAGTCCAGTGCTTGCCCTATGCCTGCTTTTGAAGATACTGCTTTAATAACTGCCATACTTCTCTCACCTCTTTCATGGTGTTAGGAAGCTCTTGCTTATAGTCCACATATCCATTTTCATTCAGCTTCTTGGCTATCTGGTTCAGATTGTTGCCTTGCCTTTTCAGCTCTGGATATATCTCTTTCAGTCCGTCCAGATTGACAATGTTCGACTGTGTGAGGGCTTCAATGATATATTGCTGTTGGCTCTTTCCAGACTGCTCTACTTTTTCTTTTATCTGTGCAAGTTCTTCCTCTGACACTCTTATAACTATCTGCTTCGGTCTTGTCCTATTCATTGATGAAGTCCTCTCTTTCCTTTACCCACTTCTTAATGAGTTCGATTTCCTCGTTCATGTTCGGCTCTTTCTCTGGCTTCCAGTCCGCTCTCATGTCTTTCAGTTCTTCCAGTGCTTCTTCTAAGTCTGCCTTATAGCTTTCTAAATCTTCTTTTTCGCTTGCTATATATTCATCAACACTATTGTAACAAGGCACACACTCATAGCTTGTAAAATCATCATTATACTTGTGGTACACAATGTCTTTCCATTCATCACTTGGCTCTGCTATGTTCTGTTTAGTAATTTCAATGTCGGATTTTATTGTCTCTACGTTCTCCAACATATCCAGATAATGCTCTGGTTCATAACCCAAATTCAATAAGTGATTCAGCAGTGTAGGCTCTGGGAACATTCCGAACCAACAACGCTCGAACCACTGGTCAGCATAATCTCTTTCATCACTTCCATTGGAGTAAGTACCGCCCACCAAATCTCCGACAAAATTCTCTATCAGCTCTCCGATTGTCAGACCATGCTTCCCACACTTTCTCGCCAGTCGGTCACAATCTGCGTCCGACAATTTCACTGTGATTTTTCTCTCTCTGATTGTCTCAATTTCTTTCTGCTGTTCCTCGCCCCAACTCATGCTTTTACCTCTCTTTCTTCTTGGCTATCACTCAACAATTTACCGCATATCTGCGGTCACTCAAAGGGGGATTGAAGGGGGGCTTTGCCACCCTCACAAGTTCTAAAGTGTAGCCGTTAGGCTATCACTTTAGGGAACTTGCAATATATCCGCTACACATAATATAGCATAGTGATAGCCACTTGTCAAGCGGATATATTCGTGCGTGGATTTCGCCAGAAATACAGTGGAGCTTACTTCCTCTTGGGCGACTTTGGAAGTGTAGGAGGGAGACAGTCAAGGGCTTGTTTTTTATCTGCAGTATGAGCTTCGGCTTGCCGATCAGCGAATGCAGCAGATAAAAAATGGTCGCAGACCACCCTTTACTTTCTTCCGCCGGAACAGACAATGAAGCACAAGGGGAAGTGACGGAACGGACGGACAGCCGTTTCCCCCTCCGGCATGATAGCCAACAAAAAAGAGTATCAAGGGTAAACGCTGCGGTCTTTCGACCGCCCTTGACACTCTTTTCCTTATGGCTCTGATAATAAACAAGGGGAAATGGCTTCTTGTGGCATTTCTGCCACTATGGTATAATGGGCAACGCTACCACC
>NZ_QWGL01000053.1:7615-10974 GCF_003435375.1 Clostridium sp. AM34-11AC
GCCGGAACAGACAATGAAGCACAAGGGGAAGTGACGGAACGGACGGACAGCCGTTTCCCCCTCCGGCATGATAGCCAACAAAAAAGAGTATCAAGGGTAAACGCTGCGGTCTTTCGACCGCCCTTGACACTCTTTTCCTTATGGCTCTGATAATAAACAAGGGGAAATGGCTTCTTGTGGCATTTCTGCCACTATGGTATAATGGGCAACGCTACCACCCCTATACAGGTACAGAAAGGGGGTGTGCCACCATGAGTATATTTTCGTCTTTCTTACTCTCTGTCTTGGCAAGTGTAGTCGCCTACTACATCTGCAAATGGCTGGACGGAGATAAATAGGCGGTAGCCAGCCTAAGGCATAAGCCACCTTGCCACAACGGAATAGAAAAGCCCCGGAGGTCGCAACTCCGGGGCTTTTTGCGTGCCACAATGAGCACTTTCGTCTTTCTTGCCTACTGGCATTATAGCATATGCCTTTCAGCATTTCAAGTATGCCCTACTTCCACCACTTATAAACCGTATGCTTTGCAAGTCCTGTCTCTCGGATGCAGTCCGCTTTTGTTCCCAGAGGGTTGCTTTCTCTCCATTCTTCGACAATCTTCGCCTTGTCTGGTCTCCCTTGTAGAGCTTTGCCCCTGTCCTCATTCATTGTTTCAAGGGTAAAACGTGCGATTTTTAAGTGCGTGGCTTGCTTTCTGCCGTTCCTCTTATTTGGCGGTATGACAACTTTCGTCTGCTTCTCTATCCATTCTCGGCTTGCCATAGTCGAAAGTAGCTTGTTATCAGCTTTGAGGGCTTTCAATGCGTCCTTTACATCTTCCCTTGTAAAATGGTTGTCCTCATCATCTGTAAGGCTCTCCAGATGCTCCAAAAATGAATAGGCATCTTGCCTTATTCGTCTTTCAGATATGCCACATTTCAAGCCATACGCACACAATGCCATGATTGAGAAGTACCTACCGCCTACCTTTACTTCGGTAAAAATCTTGTTCTTCCACCACTCATAAAGGGCTTCATTACACACCCATGTGCCTTTTTTCTTCGGTCTGCCCTCTACAACTCGCTCTTGATACCACTCTGGGTACAGCTTCTTTGCTTCGTCCAGTGACAGCTTACTCTTTTCTTTCTTCGGCTTCTCTGTAAGTACCGATAAATCAACCTTACAGTTCGGTATGCTGTCCTTTATATCTTCCAGAGTATAGCGGTTATCCGACATCTTATAGGCTTTCACTGGGAAGTCTGCCCCCAGCTTGCTCTGGCTCCCAACACACCTAAAGCCTTGATAGATACCTGTTATATCTGGGCTGTCTGGTCTGATACTGCTCGTATCGTTCCATAGTCTGCGGATAAATGCTTCTTTCAGCTCCGCAAGGGTATCTTCCAGATTATGATACAACTGTACTGGCTCTTTCAAAAAGTAATAGGCATGGACACCCTTTCCAGAACTCACAAGGTAGGTCGGTCGGAGCTGTACTCCGTTCCCGAATTGCTTCAAGAGGTTCTTCAACTGCTGTTTTCCGACATAATCAATATCTATTGCAACCGCATACAGTTCATGTGCGTTCTGCTTCGTGTGTGTCTTGCCATAGAACGTGATAGGCGGTATCAGTCCGAACTCGTCCCCTATGACCTTATCAAGCATATTCAGACTATCATCTATAACCCACTGCTTCGTTCTTCCCTTTCCAGATGGTCTTATCTGGGTTGCAATCACATTTCCTTTTCCGTCATGCTCTGCACTCTGTAAGCTCCCCTCTGGGAACAAGTCACGATAGAACTCATGGGGGCTGACCTCTGGAAAACCTCTCTCCAACATCAGCTCCTCTTTATCCCTATATACCTTTCTCCACTCATACATTGTTTTTGTATTTCTACGCATATTTTTCTCCTACTTAGATATATTATATAATATACTGCCCTTACTCCGCCTGACCGCTAATCTTATCAATAGATTTTTGCACCTTTTTCTCTCAAGTATAAGGGAGTGCCTTTTTGGTGTCAATATCTACACCTCACTCCCTCTCGCCTTCACCGCTTATCTTATCAATGAAGTATTTTACCTTTTTCCATCAAGTATAAGGGAGTGCCTTTTTGGTGTCAATATCTACACCTCACTCCCTCTCGCCCTTATCGCTTATCTTATCAATGAATTTATTGCACCTTTTTGACCTCTAAAAAAAGGGAGTGAATTAAGAATATCTCATCCTCACTTCACTCCCTCTTATTTTCATCACTACTCTTACCAATATTTCAGTATTTTCTACTTAGCATCACGAAGAGTTCCTTTCCATACTGCGTATTCGTCACCTTTCTCATCAGTTGCGGTTAATATTGCTTCACAATATGGATTTGATGGTGGATTCGGAGTCGTATATACATAGCTTCGAGAATTAGTTCCTGTATACCCATTATGATCTTCTTCATTTGTATGCCAACTATTTACTCCTTCAGCTCTTGTTACAAGTTTACTGGATTTTAATTTTAATGGATTAGACGTCATAGATGCCTTAACTGTGTACTGCGGTCTTCCAGATGAATCTAAACCATCATAAAAATACTCCATACTTCCTAAAATTCTATTTTCAATATCTAAAGCTGTAGCAGGAATAGGTTCTCGAGAAGAAATTGTGTTTTTTCCATCACACGCAAAATATACTTTATCCAGCAAAACAGATTCTCCATTAGTTGAACGAGTCACCGATTCTACCGCCTCGGTTTCAGCAGGAGCTGTATCTGCTGCAAAACTAACCATATTCATAGCCATCATCATTATTGCTGCCAAAGCTAACGCTACAGATCTGCGAATATTTCTCATTAATTTTCCTCCTATGTCAATGTATTTTTATAGCATCTAAAGCAACAAGTACATTGGCATCCCCTCCTTTTTGTTTTACTATACTATATTTTCAACAAAAAAACATTAATTATATATAACATTTTTATAAAACTTTACTTGACAAATAAATAATATAACACTATCAAAAACGTCCCAATATTACAGACCATACCGCCCCAAAACAGGTATATCTTCAAGCCCTCATATCTGAAAAAGCTGTTTTTGCTTTCCTCCAGCTCCCGGACTTTCTGCTTCATTACGCTTGTAAGCGTATCAGACTGCTTTTCAAGAGCTTTTGTTGCCTTCTGTACCGCCTCTATATTCGCCTGTAACGCCTTTTTTACCTCTTGGACGGTACTTTCTCTGACCTCATCTCTCAGGCTCCCAATTCCGGCTGATATGGCGTTCTGAAGTAGTTCGTTGCTGTTCTCTAACTGCTCGACTTGCTTCTTCAGCTCGCTGATGAGCTGCCTGCTCAGCTCGGCGTCTCTCTGCCTGTTCTGCTCTGCCCTTGCTTGTCCTTG
>NZ_QWGL01000054.1 GCF_003435375.1 Clostridium sp. AM34-11AC
CAAAAAGCTTTGTCCCATTTGCTTTGCAACTCTGGATGTCTGTCGTAAATCATTAGCGTGCTTTTCCCTTTTAAATATCCCATAAAATCTGAAATACTTTCTTTCGGCGGAATTGCTACGCTTAAATGTACATGATCCTTACATACTGCACCCGCTATAATATCCACTTTTCGGTACTTGCATAATGTACTTATGATTTCCTTCACATCTTCTCTTAATCTTCCATACAGAATTCTTTTTCTGTATTTCGGTATAAATACTATGTGATACTGGCATTTCCATCTGGTATGTGATAAACTTCTATTGTCCATTTGGACCGCCTCCTTTGATTTTGAGTTTGGCTTGCGACACCATTCTCGTCATATCACAGGAGGCTTTATTTTGTTATCCTCACAGTCTCCACTTATTCCATTCTCCCCAGCATAGCTGGGGGATTAGACTTTTCATTTAATTCTATAAACCAGAAAAATTCATTCTTTATTTCATCAATTATTTCATCTTTAGATAATGTAATTAACTGTGTAAATGTGACTTTTGTACCAACTGAAGCACTCGTTTCAACGGGTTCTTTTCCTCCATTATCGTCATACTCATTAAGTGAATCTTTATTCATATCAATGTAATATTGATATTTCTTCCCATCTTTTTCATAAACAGTATCCCATCTCGCCATCTGAGCAAATGAAAAAAATGTCAATCTCCCTATTCCTTTACGTCCATGCGGCAAAGAATGATTCGATCTACTCGACTGTCCCGCTTTCTTAGATTCATTAAAGGGTTGAAATTTATATGGCAACTCATGGTATACAATACCTGTACCATTATCTATAACAGACACCATATTTATTAATCCCAGTTCATTAGTATGCAAATATACCTTAATTTGAGATGCTCCCGCATCAAAACCATTCCATATATATTCGCATATCGCCTCTAAAGGCTTCACATTTTTTAAGTTTGTCTTAATTCCTTCTGGTGTAATTAATATGTTCTTCATGGTATCTCTCCTCAATATCATATTGTTCACATTTTACCACAACCCCTCATCATTTACCATATTAACGAACGAAAATAATAATGTTGATGATATACATGAAAAAAAGCCAATCAGGAATCGCAACTCCCAATCGGCATCTTTTCTTACTTCTCTTCATTTTTACATTCAATCTCCGTTCCGTCCAAGAACACCACCCGTAATGTTCCGTCCTCGAAGACCTTGATGTGGTCCAGTGTTTTCAGCATGAAGTCCGTATCCATCTCTGTCACAGGTTCTGCTCCATCGGTGTATAATCATTGCCACATTCCAGTGACATTTCATGGGAATGGAAAAAGTCGTAATCCATAGAAATATCCTGGCTTCTTGTGCTGATTTCCTCCACATCAGAATTGACACGGAACAATTCAAATTCATTATCCCCTGAAATTCCAGTCCGGGTACATCTTCCAAAAGTAGTCTGCTTTTCATCCGGGAAGGTAATATCAAAACACTCATAAGGTTCATAATACCATGCATCACCCAGTCGCAAGACGTCACACACCACTCCCTTCTCCGCCATGAATCCCACATATCCGGTTGCTGCAGTAATGGTTGCTGTAAACCTTAGTGTGTAGGCAGCACCGGAATATACCCTTACCTTATTTCCACGGATTCTCATTTCCACGGTATATAGGCTTGGATCACTCCGTAAATCTGCATTTGAGATCTTACTGAAAGAAGATGCATAGCTGCCAAGTTTCTTACTTCCCTGATACAATTCCACACACTGCGTATCGTAATTTATACAGCAGAAAATGCTTTCCAAGAAACACTCCTGCTTTACCGCCTCCCGATGATTTAAAGGCAAATCTCGCCCTCACATGGATTTCAGAACCGGTATAATCCAGTGCCAGTTTTCCACTGCCTTCCAGCTGTGAATATTTACGGACACGGTCTGCTGTCTCTTTTTTGCGATACCAATCTCATGTGCCATGCCCTTGGATATCACATCACCGAACACCCACATTTCATTGCACTTGCCAAGCAGCACATAGTTGAAATGCATGGCATCGGCACGTTCCTTTTGGTTCTCGTCATTCATGAACTGCGGATACAAAAGGTGCGGTGTCACCGGAATCGTATTCTGCTCATAGGCAAAGCGGCTGTACTTTCTTGCCTGTTCACTGTTTCTTTCCGTATCACCGGAAAACGGAGAACAGATATAAACGAGTGGGCGAAAAGCGGACTGCTTGTCCGCCTTTGCCACATTGGTCATAGCCTCATAACTTGTCGGGTCATAGTGTCTCGCCTCCCGGCTCGGTCGGTGCTTCTCAGCCAAAGGCTGAGAGGTCTCCACTGGAGACCCGCACCCTTCTGAATTGAACTTATCGATGTTCACGGCTTACACCTCCATTTCGATCAGAGGCATATAACCGTCTGATTTCATCAGTTCATAGATGAAAAGTCTGCCTTTCTGCGTCCAGTAGGTATGCACCTTCGTATGAGTCTCACCATTCGTACCGGGATAGGTATGAGTCTTGGTGCTGGTATAACCCTCCTGGGCATAACGCTGATATAAAAGCCAGATGTCACCCTGCTTGAACTGCACACCTTTTTCATGGAGATAGCGGTTCATCCAGATGGCCGACTTGCCATAATCCTTGGCGATGGCAGATGTAGAAATAAGGTCTTTGCAGTTCAGCACCACATCGTAGTAGCTGACCTTCGGTTTCATCTCCGTAATCTGCTGATTCTGAATGGCCACGGTTTCTGTAAGCGCCATGTTCTGCTGTGATAAAAGTGCCAGCTGCTGATTGGCAAACTGCAGTGCCCTTGCCATAATAGCCTCCGGGGAGTTCCACGCCTCTTCCACCTGGATGAAGTACTGACGGAACTTTCTTCCGATATCGGTGCGTTGAATCATGCAGAGTTGCTTTGCCATGTCGATGGTAAGCTGATGATTTACCGCAGGACGTCCGCCGGAACTTTCGCTCAAAAATGAGCAGAAGTCTCTGCCTTCCACAAAGCCGTACTCACACATTCTTGGAAACCAGTCCTTGTATGCGGTCTTCACCTGCAAAGCCTCATGCAAATCACGTCCGTTCACAGTAGGGCGCTCACTGTCGTAATTGATTCTGATTAATTCGTCCATAGCGAATCCTCCTAAAAAATGAAATAGACAGAAGGACAATTCCTTCTGCCTATATGCGAAGAATCCGAATGAATCGAACCCCCAAAAATCAGTCTTTTTTATAAAAATCACATTCGTATCCGTCAGCACAAAGAAGCAGCCCTTTTGCCCAGGGTGGTGTTCTGCCCATCTGCTCACAGACTGCACTGAGGCTCATACGCCTGTCCGCTTCGATGATCAGTTCATCATGGACATGGGCAACGATACTGCAGTTGCGAAGTGTCTGCATGGCATACATGAGAATATCTCTCGCGATTGCCTGGATAGCATTCTCTCAAAACTTCGGACCATAGCTTTCAAGACGCTCCCACTTTTTCGTAGCACCCACTCCTTCATAGGTCACCGATTCACTGCCGAACTGGTTGATACCCATGCGTGGCTTCACATAGGCAAGCCGTCTGCCGGAAGGAAGTCTCATGAAAAGGAATCCACTCTCATAGGTAAACTTCAGTCCTGCCACCTCAGTCGGAATATGCTCTCGCACCGTAGTCTTCACCGCTCTGTCGATATCCCACCACAGAGCTGTTATCATCGGGTTGGCATTTCTCCATGCGTTCACCAGTGGCTGAAGTTCCTCTTCGGTAAGTCCCATCTCCAAAGCACCCATACTTTTGAGCGCACCGACCGAACCGCCGTAACCAAGTGCCAGTTCCGCAATCTTACCCTTCTGGCGGAGATGACCGTTGATGCCATGCTTTTCTACCGGAACACCAAACATCTGCGATGCCGAACTGCAGTAAATATCCTTGCCATCGGCGAAGACCTGCATTCTCCATTTCTCACCTGCAAGCCAGGCAAGGACTCTCGCTTCAATTGCAGAGAAGTCTGCTACGATAAATTTCTTGCCATCCTGGGGAACGAATGCTGTGCGGATCAGCTGCGAAAGCGTATCCGGGATATCGTCATACAGAAGTTCCAGAGCATCGTAGTTTCCGCTTCGGACAAGTGCCCTGGCATCGGCAAGGTCAGACATATGATTCTGCGGAAGATTCTGCAGCTGGATGATGCGTCCGGCAAATCGTCCGGTTCAATTGGCACCGTAATACTGGAACATTCCTCTTGCCCTGGAATCCTTGCAAACCTCTGTCTGCATAGCGGTGTATTTCTTCACACTGCTCTTGGCAAGCTGCTGACGGAGGGAAAGAACATCCGCCAGATGCTTTGGTGCAGTCTTGAGTGTTTCTGCCACGGCCTTCTTGCCGAGAGTATCCATCTCCAGTCCGTTATCCGAAAGCCATCCTTTCATCTATGCCACGGAGTTGGGATTGTCAAGGTCGGTCAGATTTTGAATCTGCTGTGTGAGGTTTTTGCGGCTAATGCTGTCAATGGAAATAGCCTGCTCCACAAGCATCATATCCAGTCCGATGCCGCGGTCATTGATTTCCTGATCAAGATGGTATTCATCCCAAATGAAATCAGGAACAGGGAAACGGGACAGCTTCTTCTGGATGCTCATCTCGGTTTCCACATCACGCAGGTTATATGCCTTGAACTGCTCCCACTTTTCTATATCGTGCTGCGGAAGATTTCTGGTTCTGCCGCCATTGGTCTTGGTAGGGGCGCAGGGAACACAGAAGTATTTGATGAGATTTTTTCCCTCGGTCAGTTTCTGCTTCTCCAGTCCCAGAACTGCTCCTACACCTTCTAGGGACAAAGGCAGGCCAAGTGTTGCCGACCACACCATCGTGCAGTGCCAGCTGTCAGGGGAAAGCCAGGTATCAAGATAATTCGACAGGCACACACGCTCAAACTGTGCATTGAATGCCCACTTGGTTACGGATTCATCCAACAAGGCATCCACAATCTCCGCCGGAATCTTCTTGCCGCAGGCAAGGTCTATGACATGAACTGCTCCGCCGTCCACACTGTAACCGAACAGAAGGATATCGAAGTCGGGACTCTCGGCATATTTATAAACTCCGGCTTTCTGCAGATTCACGCTGGAGTAGGTTTCGATATCAATGCTTAAATGCTGCATAGCTGTTCCTTTCTATGATAAAGGCGGCAGAAGAATATCCTCCGCCGCCCGTCATGTTTACTCCGTCACATCATCCTTCTGTGCAGCCTTTTTATCTTTGCGTTTGGCAATAAAGCCCTTTACCATCTTTACTACAAAGCTGAAAAATTCGCACACTGCCCATACGATACCATTGATGGCAAGACCGTAAATCAGGCAGAAAAGGACTATCACATCGACTTGTTTCATAAATTCATATACTTCGTTCATTACGTTCACCTCGTTATTCAATGTGGGCAGACGGTGGCAGCACCACCGCCCGCCAGGTTTATATGTTTAGGAAAGGAAATCGTCATCAGCCACAGTGCTGAAATCGTCAGTTGCAGAACTCCTGCCGCCAAGGCTTTCACCGTCACGGATCTTCTGGATGTTGCCCAAGCCACATGCCACGCCCTTGTTGCCGTTACTATTGAACGCATAGAAATTCAGAGATACACGGGCATAACAGCCAGAGTATACTTCGTTGCGGTCAAGGATAGGCTTCACATACTTGTCCACGATCTGAGGCGGAGTCGTGCTGTTGGCATTGATGAAGTAGTGACCCTTATAGGCCTCATCATCACGCTCGGTATCACCGTCACGCAAAGGAAGCTTTATTGCTGCCTTGTTAGGCTTCTTGCCGCCGAACTTGGCAACCCCCTCTTCGATTGCGGCATCGATAGCCTCGTTGATAGCCTTCACCGTCTCGGTGTCAGATTTAGGGATAAGTACGGAAACGGAGTATCTCTCAGGTCCGTTGTTGATGCTGGTAGGTTCCCAGCCGTGGAAATAAGAGAGACGAGTGTTTACACCTGTGATAACTTTTGTCTTAGAAATAGCCATGATATTAATCCTCCTGTTTAAATTCGTTATTGGCGTTTGTTACGTTCATTGCCGGACGCTTGTCCGTTACCGGAACTAAGTTCGGCTTACCCTGGGGCTTTACGATGAGGTCACCCAGGATCTGGTCAAATTGTTTCTTACCCATCAGTTTCTGCATCTCCGTCATGGTGATAAGGCTCTGACGGTAGATGTCAGTATAGCCGTGGTCTTTGGCTGCCTGTGCGACCAGTTCTTCATCCTTGTACTTGCGGACGGATCTGCCTTCGACAACCTTGAACCCGTTCCATTCCTTTCCGTGGTTGACTGCTGCATCAGTGGCATAAGCCAAGATGCCATCTGCCCACTTGGTAAGGTCAGGAAGGATGGTCAGCACTTCTTCGATTTCAGAATCCGCAAGAAGCGGCGGCATCTTGAACTCCTGCCGTGCAAGACGAAGTTTTTCTTCTGCCCTTGCTCTGCAGCGGACTGCTGCCTTACAGAACTGACACCATTCGCCGGGGTGATATTCACCCTCACCGTTTAAGGCCATCTGTGCCTTCGGCTTCAGCTCGTTCTCTGCCCATGCTTTCAGTTCATCTACCGGGATAGTCCAGTTCTGGACATTCTCCCTGCGAGGCTGAAAGATGTGCATCGTAACTTCCTTGATGTCATACAGGCTATCAAAGAGGTTCAGCGCACCGATGGAATAACACATCAGCTGTGTATTCTGTTCGGCATCCACCAGGACTCCCAGTCCGTATTTGAAATCAATAATTTGCAGAGTATTATCCGATACGATAATGCAGTCTGCCGTGCCATAGCCGTCCGGAACATATTCCGAAAAGTCTACTTTCTGCTCAATCAGCACCATCGGGTCTTTGCAGGTCTGCTTTGCAACTTCAAGCTGCTCCAGCACATAATCCACATAACTATCGGTGTACTCCTGCATCTCGTCACTATCGTAATCGGAGACAGGTCTTTTGCTTCTTCTGCGGAGTGCTTTCTTTAACTTGTGTTCGCAAAATTCATGGGCAGCAGTTCCTTCTTCAGCGGCTGAACTGCTGCCACCCGGAAACTCGGATTCGAGCATCGCACTTGGTGTACAGTTCAGCCAGCGGTGTGAACCAGAAGGAGAAAGGAAAGCGTGTTTACTCATTTCCAAGCACCTCCGCTTCTGCAAGAAGTGCCTTGTACTGTGCAGAGTCAATATCCGACAGCTTGGTGCCGCCGTATTTTGTGATGAGTTCTCTCACCTCGGCAGTCATACCAGCCTGGATCTTCTGACCCAGAACCGCACGGACATCTTCCAAGGTTACTTCTTTCTCGACAGGGAGTGCCTTTACTTCCTGTGCATCAATAACCTTGGCATCGGCTTCCACTACAGTTGCATCTTTGTAGGTATCTGCGATTGCCTCGAACACATCAGCCAGAGAGCGGATGATTCTCACCGCATCAAGAAATAAGTTGTACTTCTGATTGTTAGTCACGGTCCTTACCTCCTTCCTTCAGTTCTCGGATCTCGACAGTCTGCACCGTGTCACCGGGGGACAGGACAAGGACATTGACATGCTGTCCAAAGAGGAAGTCGAGCAGACGCTTTCGGATCTGCACCGTACCGCTTCTTACTGCCGGGGTCGGTGTAACGCCGGGTTTTGCAATGTTGATACATACTTTGTGTTTCATTGCATTGGCTCCTTTCCGAGGGTCTCTTGTTGTATCCCTCTGTCCATATGCGAAAGAAGCGGGGGAATCGAACCCCCATTTCTTAGATTTTTTTCGCAAGGTTTGCGAAGATCTTTTTCAGGCGGTTACGGATAGCCGCCTCAGACACACCTTCTTCCGCTGCAATATCCACGTTGGACAAGTTGCGATAGAACTTTTTGTAGATGGTTTCCTTTTGAAGGTCGGTCAAAGTTGTGAGTGCTGCCTTGAGCCTATCCAGCTTGTCCGAATGCTCCTGCTCATTGATGGAGGCAAGCATCTGCTCCAATGGGTCTGCAGCTGTGTCGCATAAGTAAGGGTTGCGGTCATCCGCATCTTCACCTTCGCCATCGGAGTATGCCTGGTAATGAACCGGACAGTGATAATCCTCGCGGCGGTCAGCATCAAGCTGCTCATCATCCATTGCGTGAAGCTGTGAAATAATGGTGGTGTTCTCTCCGTTTTCTCCCGGCGTGATTACGCACTTGCTACCATCATCAAAGTAATAGATGTAATTTGTACGGTTGTCTTCCGCTGTCTTGAATTTCCTCATTTGAAATCCCTGCCTTTCTTTTCCGCCCGAAAGGCAGGCGGCAGGGACACAAAAAGAGCCGATGTGATGGTACACACCGACTCTGATACCGAAAATGGGCACGGCAAAGCACGGTGGGTACATCTTTGGTCAGTCCACGGCTATACCGTGAATTTGACTCTTGATGTATCCCGCCGCCTTAAGGTCGACCACTTCGGGCATTGGAATAATTGTTATTTATCGTGGCTATTGCCTTCCGACACTTTAATTTTATCTGTAAGACTCGGAAAACCCGAATCTCGGCGAGTTACAAGTAAAACACGCAAAAAATCCCTGTCTACCATACATTTCTGTGTTTTACGAAATGCAGAAGACAGGGATTTAGGGACTTGTAGGTGTCAAATCGTAACTCGTCAAGTTACGAAAATTTTTGCAATTCTATAGGTAATCTAAATTATACATATAAATGTTTACACAAATGTAATTTCAAATGTAATTACTTTATGCTATACTATAAAATAGCGATAAGTGTAAGGAGGGCAAACAATGTCTGAAACAAAGAAAAGCATTACTCCAATGGAGCATTACAATATGTCAGATTTCCTTCGTGGTCAGTCTTCACGAATTATTACCACCATATCAGAAGAGGACAAAGCAGGATTTGTCCTGAAAAACGGTAAGCCTATGGCGGTTATTATTTCAAACGAAAGATATAAACGACTGCTACAGGCTGGTATCGATATTAATGAATATTAATCCGGAGGAACCAGATATTATGGCTAAAGCAAAAATTACAGAAGTTATGATGGACGACAAGACTATTGATGCGTCCAAAGAAATAGCAATGGTATTTTCTATTGCGAACACATTAAGAGGTCCTTACAAGCCGGACAAGTATAAGGACGTTATCATTCCGATGACCATTCTACGCCGCTTGGAGTGTGCCTTGGCATCTACTAAAAAAACTGTTGTTGATACCTATAAGAAAAACCCCAAGGCTCCTGCGCAGTTACTCTGCAAGAAGTCAGGTTACCAATTCTACAACACTTGTGAATATGATTTGAAGAAGTTGCTAACAGAAGCACCTGCTATCGTAGAGAATCTGACTTTTTATATTGAGTCATTCTCTCCTAACGTGCAGGCAATTTTTGAAGAATTAAAATTCAAAGAAGAAATCAAAAACCTTGATAAAAACAACCGCTTACTTGGCGTTGTTAAGAAATTCTCTGAACTGGACTTAGACCCTGGAAGAGTCGATAACCTAAAGATGGGTTATATGTTCGAGGAAATCATCCGCAGATTCTCTGAAAATGCATCTGCAGGTGACCACTACACTCCTCGTGAAGTTATCCGTCTTCTGACAAGCATTTTGCTTGCTGAAGGATGCAGTGACATTTTCAGCGAAGGTCGTGAAGTTACCGTATTGGATATGGCCTGCGGTACAGGTGGTATGCTTGCTACCGCACACGATTTTATTGTTCGTATGAATCCTGATGCCAATGTTCGTCTGTTCGGACAGGAAAACAGCCCTGAATCCCACGCTATCTGTCTTGCAGATATGTTGATTAAAAACCAGGCTGCTGAAAACATCCGCTTTGCTGACACTATGAAAGAGGACTGTTTTGAAGACACCGATATGCGTTTTGTCATCGCCAATCCGCCTTTTGGCGAATCCTGGGGTGGCAAAGATGCCGGAGATGGTGTTGAAAAAGCTGTCCGTAAAGAACATAAAAAAGGAAAAGACGGCAGATTCCCTGCAGGTCTCCCTGCAACCGGAGATATGCAGTTACTCTTCATGCAACACGCCGTTGCAAAAATGCAGAAAAAAGTAGGCCGTGCAGCTATTATCACAAACGGCTCTCCTCTTTTCTCCGGAAACACAACCAGTGGCGAAAGCCAGATCAGAAGATATCTGCTTGAGAATGACTTGGTAGAAGCTATCATCGGACTACCTTCACAGTTGTTCTACAACACTGACATTCACGACAAACGCATGAATGATTGTCTACCACCAATTCTGT
>NZ_QWGL01000055.1 GCF_003435375.1 Clostridium sp. AM34-11AC
TTGTTGACCTCGATCCACTGTGGTTCCTTCGTTGAGAGCATCCCTTCTGCATAGATATACTGCGAATAAGGAAGGATGGCTACAAATACAACGATGGTCATGATCTCGCCGGTAAGAGGATCTGTCGTTGAGAAGGTCTGACCAGCAAAGTCAACTTCCATTTTTTGTGCGATAATGGCATCAAAGTGGACTGTCTCGTAATTCTCTTCGCACCACTTGTTGTAGAGTTCACAATACTGACTGTACTGATAACAGCGGGCACCTTCTTCTTCGCACTTTTTCTTATAGCGATTCCAAAGAAACACGAGTGTCATGTTTTTTCGTGTCGCCATAAGCTTGGCATCCTCTTCATAATCAGGTAACTCGATGTTCTCATTTCGACCTCCTGATCCTGGTACAGACCCATACACTTTTAGGGCAATACCATAGTTGGTAATACCTGCTGGTAATGGATAGTTCAGATCTTCGCACTTCTTGAATGCTCTCAAGAAGTCATTGACACCAGACTTGCTGAAACCAGTCTGACGTGCTATTTCGCTACCAGACATTGATAGCGCATAGTGTTTGATAATGATGTCCTTGTAATCTAACTGCATACATTATCCTCCTTAAAATGATCTATTCACCACCACTGGGATGGCTACTATCATTATAAGGATTGGATTGCAGAGACTGGTAGAAATTCGGCTGTTCAGAAACGGAATGCGGCCGTTTTGTTCCGCAAAGACGGCCGTTTAGCTTCGCAATATGCAATGGAACAGAAGAGGCCTGGAGGCACAGAGACAGGCGCAGATGAAAAAGGATAAAAGGGACTTGAATAAAAAAGCCCCCGCACAGGGGCTTAACAAACCGCCTATGTGGGGGAAAACTCATTTATGGATTATAATTCAGTTTTTACGAAGATATCGTAGATTGCCCGGATCGCCGGCTCAAAATCATCATTTGTAACGCCGATGATGATGTTCAGTTCACTGGATCCCTGGTCGATCATCTTTACGTTGATCTTAGCGTGTGCGAGGGCCGCGAAGATTCTTGCGGCAGTTCCGCGCATTGCCTTCATGCCGCGGCCTACGACTGCGATCACAGCGAGGTCGGACTCTAATGTGACAACATCAGGATGAACGGAGCGCTGGATACCGGAGAGAACAGACTGCTCTTTCTCCTGGAACTCATCCTGGTGAACGAGAACGGACATGGTGTCGATTCCTGACGGCATGTGCTCGAAGGAGATGCCGTTCTTCTCGAATACCTCAAGAACCTTTCTCCCAAACCCAATCTCGGAGTTCATCATTGCCTTGTCGATGTTCATAGCGCAGAAGCCCTTCTTTCCGGCAACACCTGTGATAGTGTAGTGCGGACGCTTGCTGGTATTCTCGACGATCATGGTACCCGGATCTTCCGGACGGTTCGTGTTACGGATATTGATCGGGATTCCGGCTTTTCTTACCGGGAAGATTGCGTCCTCATGAAGGACACTTGCACCCATGTAGGAGAGCTCACGGAGCTCGGTGTAGGTGATGGTTTCGATCGGAGCTGGATTCTCGACGATTCTCGGATCTGCTACAAGGAAACCGGAAACGTCAGTCCAGTTCTCATAGAGGTCTGCCTGGACCGCGCGTGCTACGATGGAACCTGTGATATCGGAACCGCCGCGGGAGAAGGTATGGATTGTTCCGTCCGGCTTAGCACCGTAGAAGCCAGGAATGACTGCCTGCTTTAAGGAAGCGAGATGCTCACGCATCTCCTCGTTTGTCTCCTCGGAGAGGAAATTTCCCTCAGCGTCGAAGCGGATCACATCGGCTGCGTCCACGAAGGTGAAACCGAGGTAATTTGCGGCGATGATGCCGTTCAAGTATTCTCCTCTGGAAGCCGCGTAGTCGCGTCCGGCTTTCTTTAAGAAGTTCTCCTCAATTTTCGCAAATTCGAAATCAAGGTTTAAGTTTAAATCAAGACCGTCGATGATATCGGTGTAGCGCTTCTTGATCTGGTCAAGGATGCGCTTATAGCTTTCGCCTGCGCATACAGCGTCGTAGCACTGGTATAACATGTCGGTCACTTTTGTGTCTTTGCTGTCTCTTTTTCCCGGTGCCGACGGAACAACATAGCAACGGGTCTTGTCGGCTTCGATGATTGCCTTTACTTTTTTAAACTGACGGGCACTTGCGAGGGAGCTGCCGCCAAATTTTACAACCTTCTTCATAATCTGTCTCCTGTGTGTAAGTAAATGATATATGCCGGATTCCACCTTAGTGGATTACCTTTGGTGTCGGGAAGTATTCGAAGAATACCCTGGCAACCATCTTGTCTCTGGAAATGTAGTGGTTCTGCCAGTAGCGGGCATCCAGGGAGTAGTTGCGGTTGTCGCCCATCATGAAGTAGCAGTTTTCCGGAACTTCAAAATGGTAAGTTTCATGCTGGTTCATCGGCTCTGCGATGTACGGTTCGTCGAGCGGTGTGTCAGATCCGTTTAAATAGACCTGATCGTCCACGATATCGATCACGTCGCCAGGCATACCGATCACGCGCTTCACATAGTAGATCGTGTGGCCGCGCTTTCCGACTTCGGAACCGCAGGCCGGGCAGGTATCCTGCTTATCGCCCTCTATGATCGCACCGCACTGTGGGCACTGCCAGCCAAAAACGAAGATTGCTACATCGCCGCGTTCCGGTTCAGAGAATTTGTAATGGAGTCTGGAGCCGATGACACGGCTTCCTGCCATGATAGTGTTTTCCATGGAACCTGTTGGGATTTCACTGTTTGCAATGACGAAAGTGGTGAGCACGAAGGCGATCACAGCGGCAGATACGAGAACCTGCACCCAGCTGATGAGCTCTGCGACCCAGCCTGTTTTTTCTTTCTTTTCTTTTTCGTTATTTTCCATATAAATGATGATAACCTCGTTTGACTAATATTTACGGGAAAGATATACTGTAAGAGTAAATGTTACTGCCCGTATGCATACAATAAAGAGTTTATGATAAATTGTCAAGTTTCGCAAGGGAATTTCGAAAAAGGTAAGGAAGTTTTTTCTTTCTGCGAGGAAAACAGGGGAGAATACTTGTATCGCGGAAGTGAAAATGTTAAAATGTTGTTAAAAAATGCGGGTAATATTTATCCGTTGTCGGAGTTGATTTATTAGCGGAGTGTGCCCGGTGAGAGGCATGCGGATGCAGCAGGGAGAGTGCTGAATGGAAAAAATCTTATATGATCTGATGGATTGGGCCGGAATCGAGGAGCTTGTCTATTCTGAGGCGAGCGATCCGGGACGGCTTTTAGGGGAACATGTGATAAAGGAAGGTCTTCTGATCCAGGCTTTTCTGCCGAACGCGGAGAAGGTGTCCGTAAAGATCGGCGAAGAACAGTTCCCGATGGAGATGGCAGACGAGAACGGCTTCTTTGCGGTGCTTTTAGAAGACCGAAAAGAACTGGTTCCGTACCATTTCTGTATCACCTACACGGACGGGGACAACGAGGAGATCATCGACCCTTACAGCTACCAGTTCCACACCGCCTTTACCGAGGAAGAGGTGCGGAAATTCAGTGCGGGGATCTATTATGATTCCTATGAGAAATTTGGGGCACATCCGGCGGTGGAAGCCGGGATCGAGGGCGTTCATTTTGCGGTGTGGGCGCCGGATGCGATGCGCGTCAGCGTTGTGGGCGATTTCAACTTCTGGGACGGAAGACGCCACCAGATGAAAAAGCGAGGTCCGTCGGGGATCTACGAGATCTTTATCCCGAACCTGAAGCCCGGCGCGATCTACAAATATGAGATCAAGACAAAGGCGGGACTTCCGATGCTGAAGGCGGATCCGTACGGAAACTATGCGGAGCTCCGCCCGAATACGGCATCTGTTGTCTGGGATATGTCCGGTTACAAATGGAACGATGATGAGTGGATCAAAGAGCGGGCAGCGGCGAAAGACCGCCTGAAGGATTCCCCGATGTCCATCTATGAGGTCCATCTTGGTTCCTGGATGCAGAAAACGGTAGCACAGAATGAGAACGGTGAGGACATCAACGGCAGCCAGTTCTACAACTACCGGGAGATCGCGGAGAAGCTGGCAGCCTATGTGAAAGAGATGGGATACACCCATGTGGAGCTGCTTCCTGTGATGGAACATCCGTTGGATGAATCCTGGGGTTACCAGGTTACAGGCTACTACGCGCCGACGAGCCGTTTTGGAACACCAGATGATTTCAAGGCGTTTATGGATCATATGCACAAAGAAGGGATCGGTGTGATCCTGGACTGGGTTCCGGCCCATTTTCCGCGGGATGCCCACGGCCTTGCAGCCTTTGACGGGACATGCCTCTACGAGCACCAGGATCCGCGCCAGGGATCCCATCCCCACTGGGGAACGCTGATCTACAATTACGGACGTCCACAGGTATCAAACTTCCTGATCTCCAATGCCTTATACTGGGCGAAGGAGTTCCATGCAGACGGAATTCGGATGGACGCAGTGGCATCCATGCTGTATCTGGACTATGGAAAGAACGCCGGGGAGTGGGTCGCAAACATTTATGGCGGAAATGAGAATCTGGAGGCAGTGGAATTCTTAAAGCATTTAAATTCCATCTACGCGAGGGACACGAAAGGTTCTGTCCTGATCGCTGAAGAGTCCACGGCCTGGCCGAAGGTCTCCGGTGATGAGAACGATGGCGGACTTGGATTCGACTTCAAGTGGAACATGGGCTGGATGAACGATTTCCTGGATTACATGCAGTGCGATCCGTATTTCCGCCATGACCACTACGGGGAGCTGACCTTCAGCATGCTCTATGCCTACAGCGAGAAGTTCGTCCTGGTATTTTCCCACGACGAGGTGGTCCACGGAAAAGGTTCTCTGGCAGGTAAGATGCCGGGGGATACCCAGGAGAAGAAGTTCGCGAACCTCCGCACCGCCTACGGCTTTATGATGGGTCATCCGGGAAAGAAACTTCTGTTTATGGGACAGGATTTCGGCCAGATGGATGAGTGGAACGAGAAGGCGAGCCTGGAGTGGGGACTCTTGAAATATGATATCCACAGCCAGATGAAGGATTATGTGAAAGCACTGAACCACCTATACCGCACACAGCCGGCGCTCTACAGGATGGACTACGAGCCGGAGGGCTTCGAGTGGATCAACTGCACATACAACGATGAAAATATCGTTATATTTGAGAGAAAAACGGAAAAGCCGGAAGAGACGTTGCTCTTTGTCTGCAATTTCGCTCCGGTGGAGCATGAGAAGTTCCGTCTCGGCGTTCCGTTTGCGGGAAAGTATAAGGAGATCTTAAACAGTGATGCAAAGCAGTTCGGCGGCAGCGGCATGGTAAACCGGAGAGTCAAGATGTCGAAGAAAGAGGAGTGGGATACGAGAAAGAATTCCATTGCCATCAACCTTGCTCCGATGTCCACAGCTGTATTCTCCTGCACTCCGTATGAGGAAGAGGCGGAGCCGGAGAAAAAGAAAACGGCGGAGAAGAGAAAGCGCCCGGCACGGCAGCCATCGGTAAAGCTGCCGGCGAGCCCGCTGGATGTGATCTCCGAGAAGGTTGGGCAGATCATAAAGACGGCGCGCGAGAGCCGGCACTGAAATTTGTGCCTGACTGATTGGGGCAGTCAGCGCAGAAATTAAATACAGGACAGAAATATCCGGGAAACAACAGGTGAAATGACATGAAAGAACATACATTGGATATTCTAACCGCAGCGCTCATCAAATACGGAACCAGAGTCTTCTGGGCGGCGGTCATCGTATTCGTGGGACTGCGGATCATCAGGATCGCCCGCAGGGCAGCCGGTCAGATCATGGACCGCGCCGGGGTGGAGATCACGTTAAAAAAGTTTCTGGACATGCTGCTTCATGCAGTTCTCTTCGGCGTTATGGTATTCATGGCGGCGGATCAGTTAGGGATCAAGACGACCTCCTTCGTGGCGGTCATCGGTACCGTCACTCTGGCCTTCAGCCTTGCGATGCAGAATACGCTCTCGAACTTCGCGGGCGGAACCCTGATCCTGCTCCTGAAACCGTTTAAGGTGGGCGATTATATCAGCACGAGCTCCGGGGAAGGAACCGTTGAGTCCATCGGCCTTGTATACACGACGCTCCTGACAACGGATAACCGGGTCATCACGATCCCGAACAGCTCCGTGTCCAGCGCGCCGCTCACAAACCTCACAAGGACCGGAAAACGCCGCCTGATCATCAATGTGGGAATCGGATATTCTTCTGATCTTTTAAAGGCGAAGAACGTCCTGAAAAAGATCTTCGAGGAGAACCCGGGGATCATGAAGGATCAGCCGGTTCAGGTTGTCGTGGATGCGCTGGGAGACAGCAGTGTTGTTTTAAGCGCCAGAGGCTGGACGACCTGTGAGGATTACTGGACAGCGAAGTGGTCCATCACAGAGGCGATCAAGCTCACGTTTGACAAAGAGGGGATCGAGATCCCGTACCAGTATATGAATGTGATGATGACAAAGGAACCATAGCACGGACCGGGCAGAGTACCGGAAAATGCAGGTTACCTGGGGAAGAGAGTTCAACAGGAGAAAACTGTGGACTCTCTTTTTCTGTTGCACAGAAAGAAGGTATATTTTCATTATATAGAATGCATTCCGCAATTCGAAATAGATAATCCTTGTTTGCACACTGCGGTAAAACAATAAAGCGGCAAAGTTTTTTCGCACAATGCGAAAAAAACGCTTGCATTTTTGTGAAAATCTGATAGAATCAATTTTAAATTGTTTCTGCGTTGCGGACAAATGTTTGCGGAAAAGAGACTGGGCTTTCTGCGCAAAAAATGCTGACAGGTCGCACGATTCCGGAAAGAGTGAAACATGCAGAGGCTAAAAGCAAAAAAAGGAGGATTGAATATGAAAGAACATATGGCAGATTGGCGTATCCATGCACTTGCTTTCGTACTCACCGTAATTGCCGAATTTATCGGCACCAAAAAATTCAGTTTCGGGCCTTTGTCCTTCTCACTGTTTCCGATGCTGTATGTACTGATCTTTGGAGCGATCCTTGGAATCGCGAAAATGATTCCACAGAAGATGATGACAGAAGCATCACCCTATATTGGAATCAGCGTTATGATGCTGACAGCAAAGATCGCATCCACGATCGGACCGAACCTCGGCGCGGTTGTCAAAGCCGGACCAGCGCTGATCCTTCAGGAATTCGGAAATCTGGGAACTGCGGTTTTAGCGCTCCCGATCGCCGTATTTGTATTCCATATGGGACGCGCGGCAATCGGAACCTCCTTCTCTATTTCAAGAGAGAGCTCCCTTGCGGTCGTTGCCGATAAATACGGTCTTGATTCAGATGAAGGAATCGGTGTTATGGGTGGATATATCACAGGTACTGTATTCGGAACCATGTTCAACGGTATCTTTGTTTCCCTCCTCTGCTCCTTAAATATCTTCCATCCGTACGCGCTCGGAATGGCGTGTGGAACAGGTTCCGCATCCATGCTTTCTGCCAGCCTTGCGGCAGTCGTTGAGGCATATCCGGATATGGAAGCGGAGATCACTGCTTACGCGGCAACCTCAAATATGCTGAGCAGTGTGGATGGCCTTTATATGAGTCTTTTCATCGCACTTCCAATGTGTGAATTCATGTACAAGCTGTTCACAAAGAACAACAGGCATTATAAAGACGGACTCCCGATCGGCGCTAAGGTAAAAGTTAAAGCAGCCGGGGAAGAATAGGAGGGATCCATATGGACGCAGCAGTATGGTTTAAAAGAATCAAATGTCTTGTCCTTGTATGCATCTTCGCATCCATCGGCAATTTTATCAGTACATCAAAGGCCGGAAACCCGGTAACCCCGCTTGAGGCAGTGCCCGGGCTCGTGCTTCTTCTTTTATGCACGCTGGTGGGCTGTATCATTTATGAGCTGATCAATAAGGTTTCACCGAAGAATCTTCCGGCGATCGCCTATATCTCATTTATCGCGATCCTGATCACGATCCCGGGTGTCAGCCCGATCGCGGATTACGCGATCGAACAGATCGGAAAGATCGGACTTCTTCCGCTCTGCACTCCGATCCTTGCATATGCCGGAATCTCCATCGGAAAAGATGTGGATACATTTAAGAAACAGGGATTTGCGATCGTAGTCGTAGCGATCTTCACGTTCGCGGGAACATTCCTCGGTTCTACGATCATTGCCCAGCTCATCTTAAAAATGACGGGCGTGATCTGATGATCAGATATGAAAAATGGGAATAGGTTGTAAAAACAGCGCACTCATGTTATCATTATGACACTGGTGCCGCCGCATGAAACAGAGCCGCGGACGTCCAAACATAACGATAATGGAGTGAAGTTTCCATGTACCATGATCTTACAAAAGGGAGCATCTCACGCTCCCTTCTTTTATTTGCTCTGCCGATGATGGCAGGAAATCTTTTGCAGCAGTTTTACAACATCGCGGACACCCTGATCGTCGGCCGTGTCCTTGGGAAAAATGCTCTGGCGGCGGTGGGATCTTCCTACACGCTGATGACATTCCTGACCTCGATCTTTCTGGGGCTCAGCATGGGCTCCGGCGCACTGTTTTCCATTTACAGGGGAAAAGGAGATGAGAGGGCACTGAAGTCCTCCATCGCCCACGCCTGCGGACTGATCCTCGCTGTAACGCTTGTTTTGAACGCAGTTGTCTATATTTTCATTGATCCGATTTTAAGCTTCTTACGGGTCCCTGAGGAGGTCTGGGGCGGTATGAGAGAGTATCTGCTGATCATTTTCGCGGGTCTGCTCGCCACGTCCCTCTATAATTTCTTCTCCTGCCTGTTAAGAGCACTGGGAAACTCTACGGTTCCGCTGGTGTTTCTTGCGGTATCCGCGATCTTAAACATCGCGTGGGATCTTTTATTTGTGGCGGTCTTTCATTGGGGGATCGCCGGTGCGGCCTATGCGACGATCTTTGCCCAGTACGTATCCGGGATCGGTATTTTGCTCTACGTTCTTTTCCGATGCAGAAGCCTTTTTCCGGAGAGAAAGGATCTTTGCTTTGACGGCGGAATCTTAAAGGAGATCGCGGGCCTTTCCTCCCTGACCTGCTTGCAGCAGTCGGTTATGAATTTCGGAATCCTCATGGTGCAGGGGCTTGTAAACAGCTTTGGCGCCACCACCATGGCGGCTTTCGCGGCGGCAGTAAAGATCGACACCTTCGCATATCTTCCGGTTCAGGACTTTGGAAACGCCTATTCGACCTTCATCGCCCAGAACTACGGCGCGGGAAATAAAGAACGGATCCACCGCGGCACAAAGGAATCCTTTGCCATCAGCACGGCATTCAGCCTTGTGATCTCAGCGCTGGTCTTTGCCTTCGCGGCACCGCTCATGCAGATCTTCGTGAGCTCCGCAGAGACGGCGGTCATCGCCTCCGGCATCCGTTATCTCAGGATCGAGGGCGCGTTCTATTTTGGAATCGGCTGCCTGTTCCTGCTTTACGGATATTACAGGGCGATCAAGAGGGCGGAGATGTCTGTGGTGCTTACAGTGATCTCCCTCGGAATCCGTGTGTTACTTGCCTACGTGCTCTCTGCCACATTCCTCGGTGAGACAGGAATCTGGATGGCGATCCCGATCGGCTGGATACTGGCAGATCTCACAGGACTTTTATACATGAGGAAGACCTGGTAAAAAGAAAGACAACTTTTCTTACGCTCAGCGCAGTAAGTGCGCAGACCTGCTGAACAGTTACAAAGAAAGAACTTTTGTAAAATAAGAATTAAAAAATGTTGAATCTAAAAAATACGCTGTACAGGAGAAGGAACGGTTCTTTCTGAGTTTTGGGTATAGCGTATAAAACATTAG
>NZ_QWGL01000056.1 GCF_003435375.1 Clostridium sp. AM34-11AC
GCCAAGGCGAGGGTCGCGGGTTCGAATCCCGTCTCGTGCTCGCTTTTTGAGGATATCCAGTATGGATATCCTCTTTTTTTGTGGAAAAAGAGTTTGCGATGCAGATGAAGTGTGGATAAGTAACTAAAATGAAAGGGTCGTCAAGTGGACAGCAGGTTTCTTGAGTGTTCGAGCCCTGCTGGGCTTGAACGGTTCGAATGTCTACGCTCCGCTCCGGTCGTCGCAGGCGAACGTCCCCCGGATGTTCTGCGACGCCTCGTGCTCTTTTTTATAAGGATATCCAGTGTGGATGTCCTTTTTTTGTGAAAAAATCATTTACCAGCGGTGTCTATTATAAAAAGTTGCTTGAAAAAGTTTGCACTTTATCGAAAAAGTCACTTGAAAAAGTTTATATTTTATCAAAAAGTCGTTTAAAAAAGTTTGTTATATCTTATATAACTCCCTTGAAAAAATGAATATTCCGTTGTACTCTATAGAAAAGAGGTGAAATCATTATGCTGAAAAGAAAAATTGAAAAAAAATTAATCGCTTGGAAAAACACAGAAAATCGAAAACCATTGATTATTAAGGGGTGCAGGCAATGTGGCAAAACATTTTCTGTTCTTGATTTCGCAAAGAAAAATTATAAAAATGTTGTGTATTTGAATTTTTTTGAAAATCCAGACTATGTTGCTGTATTCTCAGGCTCTCTGGAAGTAGATACGATTGTTATGATGCTCTCGGCCTTACTTGGTAAGGAAGCAGTCTTTGAAAGTGGCAATACTGTTTTAGTCCTGGATGAAATTCAGGAGTGCCCAGAAGCTCGAACAGCTTTGAAATTTTTTCGCATGGATGGGCGTTACGATGTGATAGGTACGGGATCATTTTTGGGTGTAAAAGGATATGGAAAAGAACCAAAATCGGTCCCAGTTGGGTCGGAAACGGTAATTGATATGTATCCACTGGATTTTGAAGAATTCCTGTGGGCAAATGGAATTGAAACTCCGGTGATTGAACTGTTGAAAACATGTTTGCAGAATGAAAAAACAGTTCCGGAAGCATTGCACAAGCGTATGAAACAGTTGCTCTTGCAGTATACAGTTGTTGGCGGCATGCCGGATGTAGTACAGACATTTGTAAGCACAAAACAGATGGACGAAGTTCTACAGATTCAACGAGATATTGTTCGGTCATATGAAGATGATATGATAAAATACGCAGAAAAAAAAGATAAATCAAGGATCAAAGAATGTTTTCAGTCTATTCCTAAACAACTCAGTAAAGAAAATAAGAAATTTCAGTATTCAATTGTCAAAAAGGGATCTACCGCTTCAAAGTATGCTGGAAGCTTGCAATGGATCGAGGATGCAGGTATTATTGTGCGCTGTTATAATCTTAGTATTACGGAACTGCCTTTAGACGGAAATGCAGAAGTAAATACATTTAAAGTGTATATGCGCGATTGTGGTCTGTTTGTCAGCATGTTGGAGGATGGTACGCAATACGATATTCTTCAAGGAAATCTTCATGCTTATAAAGGAGCAGTTTTCGAAAATCTGATTGCTGATATTTTCAGTAAAATGGGAAGAAAACTTTACTATTTCCATAAAGACAGTGGACTTGAGGTGGATTTTGTGATCCGTTATAAAGGTGAATGCACATTGGTAGAGGTAAAAGCATCTACAGGTAATACAAAAAGCACCAGAACAATCCTGAATCATCCTGAAAAATACCATGTCAGTCATGCAATCAAACTTGGAGACTATAATGTTGGACGTGCGGAACAGATACTTACACTTCCACTCTATATGGCATTTTTGCTAAAAGAAATATAAAAGTGTGCATCTTTTTCGGGGAGCTACGTAGCACTGACTTTATCTAGATATTATACTTCGCAATATATCAAAATAAAGCTGATATATTGTGAAGTGATTGTCTCATCATTCTGCTATTCGATCTGTTTACTTCTCCTTTTATGTCTTTCTGTGTTTGGGAATCTCAAAAATCCAAATTTCGACATCTTGTGCAGGAAGAATTGATTCTGCTGTGAAATCCACTTATAATTTCAGATATAAAAGCTTCAATAAAATATATAATCTTACGGAGGAACTGTTTCATGCCAGAAGAAAGATACATAACGATCGTCTCAGAGAGGAAAACGATCGCTTTAAGAGTGAGTACGATCTTATATGTTCTGATGAATGGAAAATACGCAAATATCCATGTGCTGGGAGATCAGGTGTATCGGACGACGATGACTCTTGGGGAGATCGAGGAGAAGATCGGGGACGGATTTTTGCGGGTGCATCGCGGCTGCCTTGTAGCAGTCATGGCAATCCATAACGTCACGGATACCATCAATCTCAGCAATGGGGAATCCCTGGGGTATACGGCCCGTAAGAAAGGGGAGATCATGAAAACACTCCGGAATGCCCAGCAGGACGTGATCCGGGGATTTCAGAATCATGGAGTACCGATGACGGACGATGAGTACCATGACTATTACCGCAGTTTCGATCAGCTCCCATTCGCATTTACGGATATCGAGATGGTATTTGATGAGGAGAAACGCGCAGTTGACTGGATCTTCCGCTATGGAAATCCGGAACTTGCGAGGCTGGAAAAACTGCCGTTAGACCGGCTGATCGGAAATTCATTCGGAAGTCTTTTCAGCAATATGGATTCCAAATGGCTTCGAAGCTATGAGCGGGCCGTCCTTTACGGGGAAAAACTGGAGCTCATCGACTACAGCCCGGAGATCGATACGAATCTGAAGGTCACATGTTTCCCGACTTTTCCGGGGCATTGCGGGTGCATCCTGTTCAATATTTCGGAGATCGAATTCGTGAGCAGCAGCCAGTAACATGATTCGGTTGCTGTTTACGCGTTGCGCAAACAGCAACGTGATTTTGCCGATGCTTCGCATTCCAAATCGGCAAAATCTGTTACCACCACCGTATCATACGACATTTTCAGTTCAGAAAATTCCTACCCGTGTACAGTAACGATTCGTTCCTGTTGTACGTCTGTTCGTTCCAAGTCTATCGATTGGAAAATGAAAAAATAGTAGAATACTGTTAGATTTTTTAACTGATGAAACGCTCGACATATTAGGGAAAAATCTTATGATGAGGTGCATCCGAAGGAGCTGACGAAGCTTCTGAAAAAGTTTGAAGGAAGCGAAGAGGAAGCACTCATCAGCCGTCTGCCCCTGCGTTCCATGAAGCAGGCAAAATACATGCCTGTCTATGTCAATGAACTTCATGGCGACTATTATGTGTTCCGGGAAGAGCGCATGGAGCTGCGAGGTGAGATGAGCGGGAAGACCTTCAAGATCGGACAGAAGATGCGGACGATGGTAACCGGGACTGACCGGCTTACCATGATAATTGATTTTATTCCGGCAAAGAATAATTTTACCAATTTTGTCGAAGTTCGACCGATTCTGTCGAAGCTGTTGCTTTGGGGGGGCTGTTAAAATGAAAATTATTGAAGACAGTGGGAGGTACGCCTATGAGGAAAAAAATAAAACAGTATACAGCAGTTCTTTTGACAGTGACCATGTCTCTTCCGGGGACAATGGCTTATGGAAATGTAGATAGCCTTGATGCTGCATCAGGAGTTGTAGATGCAAGCGGATACCTGAAGGCATCCACATCAAACGCACAACAAACCATTCATATCGCTTCCCCATCTGACGCAGATGAAGATGAAGAAGAACTGATCGATGATCGAAAGAAGGCTTCTCCATCGGATGCAGAATTTGACGGGGAAGATGTATTCGCAAAAATCTACGACTTTATCTGGCAGGACCCGGAAGAATATTTAAATGACGGAAGACTGGAACTGAGTGCGACCGCAGAGGAGCAGCCGACATTGGAACAGATCGTTTCCATCCTGCCGCAGAGTATCCTTGCAAAGACCGGAGAGACCGCAGAGAATACTTCTGCGGACGAAGCAGAGGATATTACTGCAGATGAAGCAGATATCACTGCGGATTACGATGTGGAAATCAAAGTATCCGGTTGGCAGTGCGAAGATTATATCCAGAACGAGGACGGAATGTGGCCGACAAGCGGAACCTTCACCTTCTCGGCAGAGCCGGAGGACGGATATGAGCTTGCGGACGGGTGTGCGCCGCTTGCAGTGGAAGTCGCGGTGAGCGATGAGGCGGCAATGCTGGCGGCGAATGCAGAAACCTATATGGTATTCACGAGAAGAGAAGATAATACCAGCACAAAATCAGTTACTGTTGATTGGGATGGAACAAATTTATCGGGTAAGTATGAGCAGTATCTTGATGTGGACAGCAGAATTTATCGTGAAGAAGATGCTTTTGTATTAGAACTGAATAATTATAATCCTCAAGTGGAAACGTGTCTGGATATTCGTAAGGGAAAATGGATTATTGAGTTGAATGGAACAAGCGTATTCGATGGAACAAAGCTGCCCAAAGATTCGGCAAGCTATGGACTGTGGATCTGGAGTGATACAGATGTAACTTTTACAGGCTCAGGAACGTTGAATGTGAAAGGTGACCGAAGTGGTATTTCTATTGGGAAGAAGGCAGAAGTTTCAATCAATTTAGAACAAGATGGAAAAATTAACGCCACTTCCCCTTATAGCGTAAATGAAAGTGGATATAATCGACATGGGATTGAGTCCTATGGAAAGCTGACAATAAAAAGAGGAACAGTAACGGCAAATGGTCCATATAGCGGCCTGTATCAATCTGGTGGAACATTTAATATAACAGGTGGTACACTTAAAACAAAGGTACGAGGAGGGAATGACAGCAGCCGGGGACTGTATTTTTGCAGAGAAAGTGATTGCAGTTTAGGCGGAATAATCGAAACAGATGGTCTGACGTTAGACAATGCTACTGGATCCATATCTGGAAAGGTCACTGTAAACCATCTCTCATTAATAAACCTATCTGAATCATTACTTACAATTGAATCTGACGGAATATTAAATATTAAAGAATCGATACTTTTTGATGTAGGAATAAATAAGCTTGTGAATGATGGTGAACTTCAAGTGAATATGACTTCAGATTCATCTAAACCCATTCCTTCAAATTATGAGAATCATGGGCGTGTTACAGGTACGCAGGCAGAAAATTGGAGAACTCCATCATCTCTGAAAGCAGTGAAAGGAACATCAGAAACTAAGAGGGAGAAAGTAAATGAGAGTGAAAATTTCGATGTTTCTACCCTGTTTAACAGTTCAGATATTGATTCAGAAGAAGGAAAGGTATCGTATTATTATGTAAATCAGGCCGATTCCGAAAAAAAAGAGCAAACATTGAGTTCGTCTACAACGAAATTCGCTGCCGGAAATTATATAATCGGTGCAAAAACACAGGGAAATGAGACGTACAAAGCAGGCAGTGCAGTAGCATACATTTATGTGAATTCTGATATATTCAGCGTTGTTCCTATTGAATTTGTTTATACTGGATTTGAGCAGGAGTTGCTTAAGGTCTATACACCAAATGATGAGGAATACAAGGTTGAGTATCAATGCTATGAGCCTCAATCGAAGGGTGGATTTTATGTAAATAACTGGAAGACGACCCCACCAACGGCAACTAATTGTGGAGATGAGTCTCTTAAATATTATTATGCAGTGCGGATTACAGCAAGTGACAGTGATCAGCCACTGTATCAAATCACTTATGATGGGACATCATCGGATAGTTTATTGCACGTGACAAGTATAAAACCTAAATCTTTGCAGAGCGATGATATAGTTGTTACATTAACACCGCAAACATTTAGATATGATGGAACGGTTAAAAAACCTGCGATCGAAATAATAGATACTGTCATAAAGACGGAAGTAAAAAAGTACGGTATAAGTTATAGCTATGCTGCCGGCGGGGCGGCAGATAATCCTAAAGAAGCTGGAACATATAAAGTATATATATACTCATTTGATGCAAATTATACGGGCGATCGATATGTTTATTTTACCATCGAAAAACAAAAACTGACGCCGGTGGCAGTTATCAGTAATGCAAGCAAAACATACGATGGAACAACTTCCTTGGCATCAGGACAGACAATTGCACTCACTCTGCAGGATGAAGCTGGGAATACCGTTTTGGATGGTGTAAGTGCCAGATATGAAGCAGCAACATATGAGTCCAAAGATGTAGGACCTAACTCTATTCAGATTACAGGAATTTCCCTGACAGGAGAAAATGCAGATAAATACGATCTGTCTGCCTCAACATTGTCAATATCCGGAAATATTGATCAGGCATCTGCAGAAAAACTTGTACCTAATGTGACTTATCCGGGTAACAACAACGTGATTGAGTATGAAAATAGAGGTACTTTCTTGCCAACTGTGACAGTAAGCTCCAATATTTCTGGCGATCAGGTAGGCAGTTATGTTGTTTCCTATTCCGCTACGCAGGAAGGATCTTATGTTTCTGACTTAAAGGGTGTAATGCAGAACCTGAACGTACAGGAAACAGAGCAGACCATTTATTACCGGATCACAACGCAGAATTATGAACCTACTACAGGAAACTTTACGGTTAAAATTATTCCATCCAGCCTAAATGGTAAGGGAATCGTTGTGACAGGTTACGACGGTCAGTATGATGGGAATCCACATACGATTACAGCAACACTTCCGGCGAGTAGTGTTCCAAGCGGGACAGAAATCAAATATAAGGGCAGCGCTGAAAGCGAGTGGAGCCAAGAACCGCCAAGTTACACGGATGCGGGAGAGTATACGGTGAATTATAAGATTTCCTGTCCGAATTACAAGGATCTTGAGGGAAGCCAGACGGTTCATATCCGTCCGAGATCACTAACTGTAACTGCAGGGCTGAAAAATCCGAAAAGAGGTGTGATATACGGCGATCCGATGCCGGAGTTTGAGGCAAGCTACACCGGTTTTGTGAAGAATGAGACCAAAGAGACAGCTCTGACGGGAACTCCGATGATGACATGCAGCACCTATACTCAAGAGAGTGGGGCAGGAACAACGCATACGATCAGTATTGAAGCAGGCAGCGGAGAGGGAGCATTGAGTGCCCGGAACTATAGCCTGAGATTCACTCCGGGATCGTTTACTGTAAATAAGAAACAGGCAACGATTGAGGTGACTAATTACAATGAATGGAAGGCGTATACCTATGATGGAAAATCACCGGAGATAGAAGCAGCTGTCGAGGGCGAGAGAACTGTTAAGGTAGAAATTTACGCAGGAAATCCGGCATCCGGTTCGGCACTCGCAGAGATCCCGAAAAATGTGGGAACCTATACCGCTAAATTTACAGCGGCGGAGACAGCCAATTACGGAGCAGCGGAAATCAGTCTTCCGTTTGACATTGTACAGAGAGAACTGAAAGTTACTGCTGTCAATCAGTCGATCACATATGGAGATCCGGCACCGCAGTATACGGCGGTCTATGCGGGCTTTGCAGCGGGTGAATCTCTGGAAAGTCTGAAAGGTAAAGGTACTCTTTCCTTCACATGTGCATATCAGCAGGCGAAGGCGGGACAGAGCAATGAAAACAGCAATGCCGGAACTTATACAATCACACCGGCGGTTGCAGGTCTGAACAATTATAAGGTAACTTCTGTAGATGGAACCCTGACGGTTGGAAGGAAAACTCCGACCTTCACAGATTCTGCATTATGGAAAGAAAAATATCCTGATGGAAGCAGAGTCTACGATGGAACTTCTGTGAATATCACTCCATCGACAGACGGAGACGGCGCAAGAAGCTATATCGTCGAAAACACAGAGACGGGCGAGGTCCTGAAAACGGATCCGGTCAATGTGGGAACCTATAAGGCTACATATTCGGTCGCAGAGGGAACCAATTATCAGGCAGGTTCAATTTCGTATGAATTTGCGATCACAGAGGCCCCTGTGTGTTAGGATAGTTGTCAGTGAAAGATAATTACAT
>NZ_QWGL01000057.1 GCF_003435375.1 Clostridium sp. AM34-11AC
AAATAATTTAAAAGATCAATATTATAAAAACATGAGTATAATGCTTCAAATGGAAACATTAACATTTCAGGCCGAAAGCGTCGCCTATACTGTCTGCCAACATTACGGGCTTGACACGTCGGACTACTCTTTCGGCTATGTCGCCGGGTGGAGCAGCGGGCGGGAGCTGTCCGAGCTGAAAAGCTCCCTTGAAACGATACGCAGCGCAGCCGCCGAGATTATCAATTCCATAGACGAGAACTTAGCGGAGCTGCAAAAGGCACAGGACAAGGAGCAGACCGCCGGACAGGAGCAGCCCACCAGAGAGGGACAGGAAGCCGCGCCGGAGAAGCCGGATCCGGAAGCAGCCGCACCGGGAAAATCCGGCGCACAGGAAAAAGCGGGCGCAGCCCCGAAAGAAGCCTTTACCCCGGAAACGATTTACAGAGTGCGCCGGAACCCTTACAGCGACAGCCGGGAAAACAGCTACCTCTTGCAAGCCTATGTGACACAGGAGAACGGGCGGGCGAAAATGGGCGACGTGCTTTATACGGGAACGCCGGAGAAATGCCGCGAGCTTATGGGGCAGCTCAAAAGCGGCGAGCTGACCGAGGGCGACGTGAAGCAGCTTTACGCAAAGGCACTGGAAACGGCGCAGACCGCCGGACAGGACAAAGACACCTTTTCCATTTACCAGATAAAGGGCGGGGACGAAACAAGGGATTTCCGCTTTGAGCCATACGACCGCCTGCAGGCGGCGGGAAATGTGGTTGACAGGGCGAACTATGAGCTTGTCTATTCCGCGCCCCTTGCGCCGGAAACTTCCCTTGAAGATATTTACACCTGTTTCAATATCGACCACCCCAAAGATTTTAAGGGACACAGCCTTTCCGTTTCCGACGTGGTAGTGCTTCATCAGGACGGACAGGACGCGGCGCATTTCGTTGACAGTGTAGGTTTTCGGGAAGTGCCGGAGTTTTTACAGGAGCAAAAGCAGCTTACCCCGGACGACTTGGAAACGGGCGAAACTGTCAAGACACCGAGGGGGACTTTCCATGTGACCGCCATGAGCCGGGAGCAGATAGAAGCCGCCGGATATGGCTTTCACCACCAGTCGGACGACGGAAAGTATCTGATTATGGGGAATGGGACGCGGGCGTTTGCCGTTGCCGCAGAACAGGCGCAGCGGGACAATCCCTTGAAAACCGCCGAGCAGACCACAGAGCAGAACGGGAACATGATTGACGGTATCATCAACAACACCCCCACCGTTGACGAACTGGAAGCAAAGGTAAAGGCGGGCGAGCAGATTTCCCTTGTTGACCTGGCTAACGCTGTCAAAGCCGACAAGGAGCGCGGCAAGGGAGCGAAGCCGGAAAAGAAACCCTCTATCCGGGCGCAGCTTAGAGCCGACAAGGAAAAGGCACAGAAGAAAAACGCAAAGCAGAAGTCACAGGACTTGGAAAGGAGCTGACCCATGCCGGAACAGAGCAAATTTGAAAACATGGATTTGTTTGCTTCCCTTGAAGCGATTATGAAGCAGAACACAGGCTTTTACCAGAGCGACTTAGACATTGACAAAGAGATTATCGCAAAGGCGGCGGCAAGCCCCCACAGGGAGGACAAAACACTTTTGTGGTTCTGCCGCCCGTCCGGGACGCACTGTTTCCGGGAGCGCGACGTTTTCCTCAAAGACACCGCGCCCCACAACACATGGCGTTTCTACATGGAGCAGACAAGCGACCGCGTTCTTGCCTATGCAATCGAGCTGACGGGAAAGGAGCGCGGGAAAATCAAGGGCAATCTGTACGAACTGGACTACTCTAAACATTATGAGCGCGTCAAGGAAAAGGAGCTGCCCGCCGATACGGTGAAGCTGATTTATGAGCATGGGGAAAGGGTACAGGAAGCCGGGAGATATTTTGACGGAACCCCAGACCCGCAGCTTGGGAAATTTGAACGCTTTGAAGCCGTACCCAACGACCCGGACGCGCTGCAATCGCTCTTACAGGAAGAACGGCGCAGCCGGGAGCAGCTTTCGCCGGGGGATTTCAAGGCGCATATTGCCGCTTTGCGGGACGGGCTGATTGAAACGGAAGCGCGGCGCATTGTGCGGGAAATGAAGCGGCATTACGAGCCGAACAGCCCGAACAAGACCCATTTCATGGCAGAGCTTTCCCCGGCGTTCATGCGGCTTGCAGCCACAAAGGACACTGACCGCCTTTTCTCCATGCTGCCCTACAAGACCCTTTCCTTTTCCAAAATCGAGGGCAGACATGGGACGTATGCGCTGATTGACAAGGGGGAGAACCGGGACAGGGAGATAAGGAAGCCCCGCCCCTCTATCCGGGCGCAGCTTAAAGCAGACAAGGCAAAGACCGCCCCGAAAAAGGCGGCGGCAAAAACAAAAAATCACGATATGGAGGTATGAGCATGATTAGACTGACTGTTGAAGAAACAAACCTTTTGAGCATTTACAACGAGGGCGGCAAGCGGGCTTTGATTGAGAATGTCAACGCCGCGCTGCCCTACATGGACGCGGATATGCGGGAGCTTGCAAAGCGCACCCTTTCCAAAGTGGACGCTTTGACCGAAGCGGAATTTGCAGAGCTTCCCATTTACGCCGCTGATGAAGTATGAACGGGGTTAAGCGGCTGACGCCGCCCCAGAGCCGGAAAGTCAACGCCCTTGTGCGCCGGACGTGCTGCAATTATGATAACGGGAACTGTATCTTACTGGACGACGGGGACGAGTGCGTATGTCCGCAGCTCATTTCCTATTCGCTTCTCTGCAAGTGGTTCCGGGTTGCGGTGCTTCCCGCCGACAGGCTGCTTTATGCGGAGCTTTACCAGACAGGGGATAAGAAGAAATGTACCGAGTGCGGCGCGTTCTTTGCGTCAACCTCTAACAGTGTCAAATACTGCCCCGTCTGCCGGAAACGTATCACCCGCAGACAAGCCGCCGAGCGCATGAGGAAAAGACGCGCCCCTGTTACGCAGTAGGCGCGGAAAATCCCTTGATTTACAGGGCTTTCCGGGCGTGAAAATCGGATAGGCGATACTTTATACCTTTACCCCCAAAAATGGCGTTCTACTGCGTAACATTCACGAAAACAGCACCCATAAAAAGACAGGGCGCGGAAGTCATATACTGGCTTCCGCGCCCTGTTCTTTTTTTGCCTATCTGACATTTCCCTTTTCCATTTCTTCAAGCGGGAACTGCGGGAGGGCTTCTATCAGCTTCTTTGTGATGGACTGGCGCATATCTTCGTTGATTTCCTGTTTCGTGCTTCCGTCCGGCTGTCTGACCGCTACCGTCGATAGCCTGTCGATTTCGTCCTTGTAGCACTCCACGACTTTCTCCACCGCCCATTTTTCCCCGGCAACGGCGGCGCGTATGGTTTCATATTCCGGCATTTTCTGGTTTTCCATGCTCAACGCTCCTCTGCTTTTTGATAGCCCTATCATAGCACAGCGGCGGGGATTTTGCTATCCTTATCCGCGCTCTGTCTGCTTTTCCCGTTCCGGCTGTCTGTCTGCCTGTAAAATGCTGTCAATGTTCTGCTTGATAATGTCATATTCCCGGACTTTCTTTTTCAGCTTCCCATAGTCGGCGTAAAGGGCTTCTTTCTGCGCTTGGAGCTTTTCATAATCCGCTTGCAGCGCGGCGAGGTTCGGGAGCTTTGCAATGCCCGCCGCTTTCAGCGACCTTGCAGCAGCTTCATGTAGGATAATCGCCTGTTCCTGTCCGGCGCGGTACTTCTCCCTGTTCCTTGCCTTGCGGTATGCGTCATAGACGGGCTTTGTCTTTTGGTAGGTGGAAACATTCTTGATAAGCACCGCCATATCCGCAAGCCGCTTTTCCGCGTTCTTCAATGCGTCTGCCGCCTGTCCGCTTTCCGCTGCCATTTTCTCAATCCGGCTGACTAAATCCGCGTACTGTTCAATCTTGTTTTCAGTGAGAAAATTCATAGTCTTTGCCGCCTGTTTCAGATTGTGGATTTTCGCCCACTGTTCGTAGCCCTTACTCTGCGCCGCCTTGATACTGTTCTCAATGTCGATAAGCAGCGACACGCCGCGCTGTTCTCTGGGAGCTTTCGCCGCCTTTGTCCGTCTGCCCGCTATCCGTTCCCTTATGGCTTCCTCTGTATAGTCTGCGCCGAGGGTTTTAAGGCGTGTGAAGCGTTCCTGTTCGGGGGCGCGGCATGATACATATTTCCCCGGCTTTATCTCATAGCCCGCCGCCTGTAATCGCTGCAACAATTCCTCAAAACTGGAAACTTGGGGGATAAGTGCGTCAACGGCGGTTTTCAGCTTGCCTTTCCAACTTGTACCCGTCTTTTCTGCCTGGTACTCCGCATAGCTCTTTCCCTTGCTGCCCTTGCCTGGGACGACGACGGACAAGCCATTCTCCCGGCACAGCTTGTCGCTCATGTTCCGTATGCCGTAATAGCTCCTTTTGTTGGAATTGTATTTGTGGTGGTCTACGAAGTTTACGGCGCAGAAAATGATATGATTGTGGATATGCCCCTTGTCAATATGCGTCGTGAGTACATACTCATGCTGCCCCTTTGTTACCGCGTCGGCAAGCTGCTTTCCTATTTCATGGGCTTTCTGATAATCGACTTCCCCCGGCTCAAAGGATTGTATCAGATGAAAGGCTAAATTGTTCCCCTTTTGGAGTGCTTGGGACAAGGTATATTCAAACTCAATATCTGCCGTTTCATAGGAGCAGCCGAAAGAGGACACAAGCATTTTTCCGTCCGTCTTGTCCGGGTTTTCGATATAGTCAAGGGCTTTGCTTAGAGTGCTTTTAATAGGCTTAATCTTTGTAACCGCCATATCTCCGCAAGCACCCCCTTTATTTCCTCTATGTCCTCTTGGTATGCGTTTCCCGTCGCGTTTACGCGGCGTGCTATCTGATTGACGTTGACGCCGATTTTCTGTATCTCTGCGGTCATTGCCTTTATGTCGGCGTGGTCTATCTGAATGATATACCCGTCAATGGCAATCTTCCGCAGATACGCCGCCATGTTCCGGGTGGGTACGAGCTTCATTTTTTCCAGTATTAAATCCCGTTCCGCTTCCGTCACTCTGAATTTGATTTGCACCGTCCTTTTGCGTCCGTCCATGTGTTCGCTCCTTTCCTTTCCGTTCCGAGGGTTTGGGACACTTCCCAACAAGCCATTTTCAACCGACGCGCCGCAGCGCGGGAGGGGGAAAATACGGAAGTGGGTACCCGCTTCCTATGCTTGCTACGAATGTTTTTATCCTTTAGGCTCTTATCCCTTACTACGGAGAAAAAGCGATTTTGCCAAACTTCCGCAAAAGAAAAACGCTGCAATCTCAAAAAAGATTACAACGCTCTCTAAATCCTGTTCAGTTTTAAGCCGGACATTCCTATTCGCCCTCTTTTTCGACTTCGGAAATCTCTTTTGCCGTTGCGGTCACAATCCGTATGCCTGTATCGCTCATACCGTCAAGGAGCGCGTCAAGCTGCCGCCGCTTTGTGTCCTTTGCAGCGGGCGTGTCTAACAGGAATTGGTCTACGGATATATGGTAACGCTGTATCAGCTCAAAGAATATCTGTAAACTTGGGTGCTGCCCCTTGTTCTCAATGTTCGCAAGGTAGCGCGGCGAGATAAACATTTCGTCGCCTACTTTCTTGCGGCTTTCCTTGCGTCCTTCACGCGCTGCCTTTATCGCTGCCCCAAAAGCCTTGAAGTTGTATTTTGGTACTGGTCTTTTTGCTATAGTTATTCACCCTCTTACATTTTACTGTTCCCCTTTCTTCTTGGATATGTCTACATAGTTCTATCAGTTAGCTAAAATAATTCATATATATATGTTGACAACAAGCTGCTTTTGTATATAATATTATATAAAAGGGGGGGAATGTTTATGTTACATAGCATGCGTATTCGATAAGCATTGAAATCAAAAAAGATTTTTCCCATTTTCAATATGGGCTTTTTTGTCATGCTTATTTTGCGTATGCTATACAACAAAACTAACGACGTATAGACATAGTATAAAAACTATGCCTTAATTTTGTTGTAGTGTTATATGTATAAATGCAGGTCAATGCTCATGTTGAGAATTGACCTGCATTTTTTTGCGCAAAAGGAGAAATATTATGCTTGAAAAATATTGGATAAAATGTCCAATTTGTAACGGAAAGACGAGGGTTCAAGTATTTTATAATACGGTATTAAGAAATTTTCCTCTTTTCTGCCCTAAATGTAAATTAACGCATATCGTTGATGTTGAAAAACTAGAAATCATAATCAAAAACTCTGAAAAACAAACTTTTTAATTTTGAAAAGGAAGGATATTTAAATGAAACACTTACCTAAAAGTACACCTACGGAAATATTGAATGACCCATACGGATTTACTTACAAAGAAATGTCGGAAGTAATTGGAGAGGATAAAGCAAGAGCCTTATATACGGAATTGTATAAACAGCCATTTCACAAAGAAAATCTATCAATATCAACAAAAAAAGTCTATAAAAGTAGCGATACTGAAAAGTATGTTTATGAATTGAAAGATAACAGGTATATTGAAACGGTTTTTATTAAACGGCGAGATGGTGGGACTGTTTGCGTAAGTACGCAAGTTGGTTGTTCTGTTGGCTGTATTTTTTGTGAGTCCGGACGCAATGGTTTTGTTCGTAATCTAACACCGTCTGAAATTGTGCAGCAGGTTGTATTGATACGTCAAAAAGTAAATCGTATCGTTTTTATGGGAATGGGAGAACCTTTATTCAATTACGACAACTTGATTGCAGCAATCCATATTCTTCGAGATAGAAATGGACTTAACTTTCCAACCGACGGCATTACCGTATCAACAGTTGGTCCAGTTAATCAATTAAAAAAATTGCGCGAAGAACATCTAAAAATTCAGTTGACAATATCTTTACATGCAGCAACACAGGCTGCGAGAAACTGTATCATTCCTCATATGCACATGTACGCTATTGAAGATGTTGTTAAGCAAGCATTGTCCTATTCTCAAAGGCATAATCGAAAAGTGGTATTTGCGTATTTGCTTTTACCAGGTATAAATGACCGTTCCTCAGATATAAGGCAACTTGCAAAATGGTTTAAGGGCAAAAATGTTATGATTAACGTGCTGCAATACAACCCGACGAGTAATTCAAAAATTAGAGCACCACAAAAACAAGAAATGGTTGCGTTCAAACATCAATTAGAGCAAACAGGACTTGAAGTTACCATGAGAGTTTCTCATGGTAGAGAGATTAAAGCAGCTTGTGGACAGTTAGCTAATACATATAATAAAGCCAAAAAACAACAGAAATAATTTAACCTATTGTGCTATTTCAAATAAAACGTTTAAA
>NZ_QWGL01000058.1:0-6191 GCF_003435375.1 Clostridium sp. AM34-11AC
CAGCAAAAGCAGGCCATCAAAAAGCAGTATGCCGCCGCCAAACACGCCGGTCAGACTGCTGGAAATACCGCCCAGGCTGCATCTAAAACAGGAAAAGCCGCAAGGACGGTAAAAGAAAAGGCACAGCAGGCAGGGGCATTCGTCATGCGCCACAAGAAGGGTTTCCTGATGGCAGGGGTTTTGTTCCTCATTACCTGTATGCTGATGAATACCATGTCCTCCTGCTCCATGATGGCGCAGAGCATCGGTTCCGTTCTCTCCGGCACCACCTATCCGTCGGATGACCCGGAAATGCTGGCGGTGGAGGCAGATTATGCAGCCAGAGAAGCCCAGTTGCAGGAGGAAATCGACAACATTGAAAGCAGTCACCCAGGGTATGACGAGTATCGCTATGACCTTGGTATGATCGGCCATGACCCTCATGAGCTGGCAGCATTTCTCTCTGCCGTCTTGCAAGGCTACACCCGGCAGAGCGCTCAGGCAGAGCTGGCGCGTGTGTTTGCAGCACAGTATCAGCTGACGCTTACTGAGGAAGTGGAGATTCGCTACCGCACGGAGACCTCCACCGACCTGGAGACCGGCGAGACCACCTCAGAAGAAGTCCCCTATGAGTATTACATTCTGAATGTGAAACTCACCAGCAAGCCCATTTCCGCTGTGGCGTCGGAACTTCTGACCCCGGAGCAGATGGAAATGTATCAGGTCTACCGACAGACCATGGGCAATAAGCCGCTGTTGTTTGGCGGCGGTTCCCCTGATACCAGCGGCTCGGAAGATCTGTCCGGTGTGCAGTTCATTAACGGCACCCGCCCCGGCAATCCGCAGCTGGTGGAACTGGCGAAAAGTCAGGTGGGCAATGTGGGCGGTTATCCCTACTGGAGCTGGTACGGTTTTGACAGCCGCGTGGAATGGTGCGCCTGCTTCGTATCCTGGTGCTATAACCAGGCAGGAAAAAGTGAGCCGCGCTTTGCAGGCTGTGAGTGGCAGGGTGTTCCGTGGTTCCAGTCTCATGGACAGTGGGGCGCACGAGGATATGAGAACATCGCCCCCGGTGATGCCATTTTCTTTGACTGGGATTTGGATGGGACAGCAGACCATGTAGGTATCGTGATCGGTACGGATGGCAGCCGTGTTTATACCGTGGAGGGAAATTCCGGCGATGCCTGCAAGATCAAAAGTTATGACCTGAATTATCAAAGCATTAAGGGCTACGGCCTGATGAACTGGTAACAGAGATTTTTAAGAAGGAGTGATAGACGATGGCAAAGAACAAAATTGAGCGCATTGACCAGGAGATTACAAAGGTCCGTGAGAAGATCGCAGAGTATCAGGAAAAGCTCAAGGCGCTGGAGGCACAGAAAACCGAGGCAGAAAATCTGGAGATCGTTCAGATGGTGCGCGCACTGCGTATGACCCCTGCCCAGCTGAGCGCCATGCTGTCCGGCGGCACAGTTTCCGGCAGTATGGTGGATGACAACAACGAACAGGAGGAAAACAGCTATGAGGAATAAACGATTGCTCCGAACACTTTCCGCCCTTTGCCTGACGCTGGTTCTGGCATCGGGCTTTACTGTTCCCGCTTTTGCCCAGGGCGCAGCGCCGCCCCCGGCAGAGGATACCACCAATGACAGCAATGTGGTGGTGGAAGAACCCGAAAAAGCACCTCCGCTGACCCCGGAGGGTAACGCCGCTCTGGTGGATGATTTTGGTGGCAACAAGCAGCTCATTACCGTTACCACCAAGGCAGGCAACTATTTTTATATCCTGATCGACAGGGCCAATGAGGATAAAAAGACTGCTGTTCACTTTCTGAACCAGGTGGATGAAGCGGACCTGATGGCGCTGATGGAAGATGGAAATGCCAAAGAGGAGCCGCCTGCGGTGTGCAGCTGCACGAAGAAATGTGAAGCAGGGGCAGTCAATACGGCCTGTCCGGTCTGTGTAACGGATAAGAGTAAATGTACGGGAAAAGCACCGGAACCTCCGGTAGAAACACCGAAGCCAGAAAAAGAGAAGCCTGCCGGACTGAACCCGGCTGCGCTGATCCTGCTGCTGGCTCTGCTTGGTGGAGGTGGTGTATTTGCCTACTTGAAGCTCGTTAAGAACAAGCCTAAGACCAAGGGCAATGACAGTCTGGACGATTATGATTATGGCGAGGAAGATTCCGAGGAATGGGAAACCGAGGATGAGGAGTCGGACGAGCCGGATGCTGACGGGGGCAGCGCAGAAGAAGATGACGAGGACAGCGTGAAATGACCCGTTTCACAGACAGTCCCTATGAACGCATGATGACACGCAGGCCGGAGGGCGGGAAGGAAACTTCCCGTCCTCCCTCTTTGCCCCAAAGCCACCCCTGTTATGGCTGCGGAAATTATGGAAGCCCCTGCGTAGGTGTCTGCCACCGTGAGATGGAACGATGGCTCAAAGAAAGGAAACGAAAAAAATGAGTGTTCTGATTATATTTATCAAGCTGATTGCTGTTTTTGACCTGCTGGTGATCGCCGTGTATTTTGGCGGCGACATTCTTTCTACCATGTTAAACAAACTTCGGAGAAAAGCAAAACAGGAAGATTCCTTTGACTTTTCTCAGGATGCCGTGATGGTTTCATTATCCATAGATTCTGTCCGTCAGCTTTATTCCGGTGACGCGGCAGATTTTGTGGAAGATAAGATTCTGCCAAATGCGGAGAAAACGATGGCTGTTTTGACGGACCAGGAACAGGCAGCAGCCCGTCTGCTCTTATCTGCCCTGATCGGTTTTCTTGCAGCAGAAGCTCCTATGGATGAACAGAGCTTTCCTATGGTAATGGAACTTCTGAACTGTATGGAGGGTGAAAAAGAGGATGGTTGTCAGGATGCAGTAGAAAGTTTGCTTGAAGATGCTGTCCGCAATACCCACCGCCATGAAGAATATTACAGCAATTATCAACGCTACCAGCTGATGCAGGTGGATAAAACTCGTGTCATTTTGGCTTGCCGCATCATCATCAATGACCTGCTGGGGAAACTGTACCGCTATGACTACCGGTTTGGTTATAACCTGCTTCTGGATGAGGAAAACAGCATTGAGAAAAAACTGCACACGCCTGTGCGGGAAGAATGGGAGGTTGAAGAATATGAAGCTGGTGATTGCTGAAAAACCATCAGTTGCCCAGAGTTTGGCGGCGGTGATCGGTGCAACTGCCCGTAAGGACGGGTATCTGGAGGGCAACGGCTGGCGTGTCAGCTGGTGTGTGGGCCATCTGGCCGGTCTTGCGGACGCAGACAGCTATGACCCCAAGTACGCCAAGTGGCGATATGATGACCTGCCTATTCTGCCGGAGCATTGGCAGATGGTAGTGGGAAAGGATAAGAAAAAGCAGTTTGATATTCTCAAAAAGCTGATGAACGCCCCGGATGTGACGGAGGTAGTAAATGCCTGCGATGCCGGACGCGAGGGCGAGCTGATCTTCCGCAGCGTCTACGAGCTGGCAGGCTGCCAAAAGCCCATGAAACGCCTCTGGATTTCTTCGATGGAGGACTCCGCCATAAGGGAAGGCTTTGCAAACCTGCGCCCCGGTGCGGACTATGACGGGCTTCGGGATGCTGCTCTTTGCCGCGCTAAGGCCGACTGGCTGGTGGGGATCAATGCCACAAGGCTGTTTTCCGTGCTGTACCACCGCACCCTCAACATCGGGCGCGTGATGTCCCCAACCCTGGCGCTCATTGTCCAGCGAGAAGCTGAGATCGACACCTTTAAGCCAGTTCCCTTTTATACCGTGGCGCTGGAGCTGCCCGGTCTTACCGTATCCGGGGAGCGCATGGCGGATAAGGCTGCTGCCGAGCAGCTGAAAGAAGCCTGTCAGGGTGCAGCTGCCACAATCAAAAAGGTGGAGTGCAAGGAAAAGTCCGAAAAGCCGCCTGCCCTCTATGACCTGACTACTCTGCAAAGAGATGCCAACCGCCTGCTTGGATTTACAGCCCAGCAGACCCTGGACTATCTGCAAAGCCTGTATGAAAAGAAGCTCTGCACCTATCCCCGTACTGACAGCCGCTATCTGACCGGTGATATGGCAGACAGCCTGCCGGTGCTGGTCAATCTGGTTGCCAATGCTATGCCGTTTCGCAAAGGGATCGCCATTACCTGTGACCCCCATGTGGTCATCAACGATAAGAAAGTAACTGACCACCACGCAGTAATCCCTACCAGAAATCTCAAGGATGCAGACCTTTCTGCCCTTCCTGCGGGAGAAAAAGCGGTGCTGGAGCTGGTGGCCCTGCGTCTGCTGTGCGCCGTAGCCCAGCCCCATATCTATTCGGAAACTGTTGTGATTGCAGCGTGTGCCGGTGGGGAGTTTACCGCCAAAGGAAAAACAGTGAAGCACCCCGGATGGAAAGCTCTGGAGGACGCTTACCGTGCCAAAATGAAAGATGCAGAGCCGAAAAAAGATGGTGCAGAGAAAGCCCTGCCGGAGCTGACTGAAGGACAGACCCTTGCGGTTGCTGCTGCAATCGTCAAAGAAGGCAAAAGCAGTCCACCCCAGCACTTTACGGAGGATACCTTGTTGTCCGCAATGGAGACTGCCGGAAAAGAAGATATGCCGGAGGACGCCGAGCGAAAAGGTCTGGGGACACCGGCTACCCGTGCCGGTATTTTGGAAAAGCTGGTATCTGCCGGTTTTCTGGAACGAAAAAAGAACAGGAAAACGGTGCAGCTTCTCCCTTCCCACGATGCAGTCTCCCTGATAACAGTCTTGCCGGAACAGCTGCAATCGCCGCTTCTGACTGCCGAGTGGGAGTACCGCCTGGGAGAGATCGAGCGCGGGCAACTTGCCCCGGAGGAGTTTCTGGACGGGATCAGCACCATGCTGAAAGATCTGGTGGGAACTTATCAGGTCATCAAGGGAACCGAGTACCTGTTCTCCCCGCCCCGTGAGGTGGTAGGCAAATGCCCCCGCTGCGGCGGTGAAGTTGCAGAACTGCAAAAAGGCTTCTTCTGTCAGAATGATTCTTGCAAATTTGCAATCTGGAAAAATAACAAATGGTGGGCTGCCAAGAAAAAACAGCCGACCAAGGCTGTGGTGTCTGCACTGCTGAAAGATGGCCGTGTCCGTGTAACGGGCCTATATTCTGAGAAAACTGGCAAGACCTACGATGCCGCTGTGGTTTTGGAGGACGATGGACAGTACGCCAACTTTAAGCTGGAATTTGACCAGCGGAAAGGAGGCAGCCGATGAAGCTCTCTTTAGTGGAACGGGAAACCATTCTCCTCTATAACCAGGCAGAACCAATGGCTGAGGTCTACACCCACGATCCCCGCCTGATGGAGAAACTGGAACTGCTGGCAAAAAAGCACCCCGACCAGATCACCCGAAAGGATGCCCATAACTTTACCGTCCCCAAGCGGTGTGTATCAGTCAGGGAGCCATACAGCGCAGAACGCCGCAAAGCTGCCAGTGAGCGTGCGAAAGCTGCCGGATACCAGCCCCCTGTGAGAAAGGCCGGCAGTTAAAGGCACATGGCAGAGAATGTATTTGAAGCAGTCAAGCAGTCGGTCAGCACCAGAGAAGCGGCAGAGTTTTACGGGATAAAAGTCAGTCGAACTGGCATGGCCTGCTGTCCCTTTCACGATGATAAGAACCCCAGCATGAAGGTAGACCAGCGGTTTCACTGCTTTGGCTGCGGTGCAGATGGGGATGTAATCGACTTTAACGCAAAGCTCTTTGACCTCTCCCCAAAAGAAGCGGCGGAGAAACTGGCACAGGACTTTGGCCTGATCTATGACAGTCAGGCCCCTCCCCGAAGGAGGTATGTCCGGCAGAAAACCGAGGCACAACAGTTTCGGGAGGACCGGCAGCGGTGTTATCGCGTACTGTCCGATTACTATTATCTGTTGAAAAAATGGGAAGCCGACCGTTCTCCCAGGACACCGGAGGAAGAACCGCACCCCCGCTTTGTGGAAGCAATCCAGAAGAAAACCTATGTAGAGTACCTGATGGACCTTTTTCTTTATGAAAGTGAAGAAGAACAAAAGGCATGGATTGCAGAACACACAGCAGAAATCACACACTTGGAAAGGAGATTGAAAATCATGGCTGAGAATAAACCCACCAACCGAGAACGGCTAAGGGAAATCACAGATGGCATCGAGCAGGGCATCAAAGAACTGTTTGAAAGCGAAAAGTATATGCGCTATCTGTCCGTCATGTCCC
>NZ_QWGL01000058.1:6201-6993 GCF_003435375.1 Clostridium sp. AM34-11AC
TTATCTGTTGAAAAAATGGGAAGCCGACCGTTCTCCCAGGACACCGGAGGAAGAACCGCACCCCCGCTTTGTGGAAGCAATCCAGAAGAAAACCTATGTAGAGTACCTGATGGACCTTTTTCTTTATGAAAGTGAAGAAGAACAAAAGGCATGGATTGCAGAACACACAGCAGAAATCACACACTTGGAAAGGAGATTGAAAATCATGGCTGAGAATAAACCCACCAACCGAGAACGGCTAAGGGAAATCACAGATGGCATCGAGCAGGGCATCAAAGAACTGTTTGAAAGCGAAAAGTATATGCGCTATCTGTCCGTCATGTCCCGATTTCACCGCTATTCGGTAAACAACACCATGCTCATCTATATGCAGAAGCCGGATGCCACTTTGGTAGCCGGATACAATAAGTGGAAAGACCAGTTTGAGCGTCATGTAAAAAAGGGCGAGCGTGGCATTACCATCATCGCCCCCACACCGTATAAGAAGAAAATCGAGGAGCAGAAGCTGGACCCGGATACCAAGGCTCCGATTTTGGATAAAGACGGAAAGATCGTTACAGAGGAAAAAGAAATCGAGATCCCCATGTTTCGTCCGGTCAAGGTCTTTGATGTGAGCCAGACCGACGGGAAACCTTTGCCGGAGCTTGCTTCCTCCCTTTCCGGCAATGTGCCAAATTATGAGGCATTCATGGAGGCCCTGCGCCGCAGCGCACCGGTGCCGATTACTTTTGAAGCAATGGCCGCTGATACGGACGGCTATTTTTCTGCCGATCATCAGAAAATTGCCATTCG
>NZ_QWGL01000059.1 GCF_003435375.1 Clostridium sp. AM34-11AC
CAACTATGGCACTATGCAAGAGATAGCAATTCATCTCACCATCTATAGAGGTGGGAGAATTCTTGCTGATTCTTGTTAAAAAATATCCCCTGTATCCTGATGATCCATCCGGCCGGTCAGAAGGAGGAACAGACCTATTACAAAGATGTCATCGGGATCAAGGGGGACTATCTTTTTGCTGATTCCGTCCAGGAAGCGCGCCTGAAGATCATCACCGGACAGGGATATATGCCCGTCGATGTGATCGGCGATCCTGTATGGTCGGATTCCACCATTGACCGGATTCCTCTCGTCAGAAACGGGGATCCTGTCCGGAAGACATACTGCGCCTTCTGGCGAAAGGATAATTCCGGGTATTACATTGAGGATTTTTCGGATATGTTAAAAGAAGCTTTTGCATGAGAATTTTATTACATAAACTGGAATTTATTTTAATATCCATGGTCAACATGTTGCCATTGTCCGCCGTTTGTTCTAACTAAAATCCAATTCCAATCATTGTATGTACTATTTGGATTCAGAGAACCTTCTCCTCCAGATGAATCAACATCGAATGAAGATAGCAAAACAATGACTTCATCTGCATTGTTCCTATCTGCCCAATCTTGATGGTCTTTAGAGCTGTCATCCCCTGCATAATAAATTTCTGTAAGAGTACATCCATTCCAGTTGCTCTTAAACTCTTTTTTTATGGTGTCAATAGCGGCTGCAATGTCCTCTTCAGAATATATTTCAGATTCTACATTATGCGTATTTACTTCATTAACATTTCCGCCACAAGCACTCAAACTAAATACAAGCAGAATACATAGCATTGCACATACAATTTTTTTCATAATTCACACTACCTCCATCAATTCCGAGTTATTACGCTCTTTCTATCACCCATTTTCCAGCCATCCAAACAAGAATCATCTCCCGCTCAACACCCCCTGTCAGCTCCGCGTTTCCGCGATCTTCTCCATCGCCCTCCGGTACGCATGTACAAAATACAGGATCTCCGCGATCGCCGTGAGCGACCAGGAACAGCTGTAGAGCAGATACAGGGACGGGATCGTCTGAAAATACGCAAAGACCGTATAGACCCACGCGATCCGGAATACGCAGGAACCCAAGATCACGATGACCATCGGTGCCAGACTCTTTCCGAGTGCCCGGGATGCCGCGATCGTGCAGTCCATGAACGCGGAGATCCCATAGGAAAATCCCATGATCGTCAGGCGCTTCATTCCCGCTGCCATGACTTCCGGGTCATTCGTAAATAAGGACAGGAACTGCTTTCCGAACACGACGAGAAGAAGTCCCATCGCAAGTCCGATCCCGAATGAATATGCAAGACTCACAAAATAACTGTCCCGCACACGCTTTTTGTTTCCGGAGCCGTAGTTCTGCCCCATAAAGCTCGCGCAGGCCGTATAGAACGCCGCCATCACATCGTAGATCAGCGCATCCGCATTCGCCGCCGCGGAATTTCCCGCTACCATCACGGCACTGAAAGAATTGACGCCGAGCTGAACAAACAGATTTGCGATCCCGAAGATCGCATTCTGAAAACCAGATGGGATCCCGAGCCGCAGGATCGCCTGCGCCTTATCCTTCGAAAGCCGGAGCTTTGCAAGATGCAGTCCGAAATCTTCATGACTCCGGAACAATGCCATCACGATCAGAAACGCCGAACGGCACTGAGACAACGCACTCGCAAGCGCCACTCCAACTATATCAAGCTTACAGACGATCACAAAAAACAGATTCAGGATCACATTCACGATCCCCGACAAAAACAGATATCTCAGCGGACGCCCCGTATATCCCCGGCCGCACTGAACACCGCGTTTCCGAAATTATAAAGCGCAAGCGCCGGAATCCCCAGGAAATAGATCCGGATGTACAGAGCGGCCTTGTCGATCAGCTCCTCCTTCGTATTTAAAAGCACCAGCACACCGCGCGATGTAGAAACTCCCAAAATCAGCAGGATCAATCCGACCGCCAGGCTGACAAGAAACGCCGAATGTACCGTCTCCGAAACCGACTTCCGGTTCCTCGCCCCGATATAAAGCGCCGTCAGCACATTGATCCCACCGGAAAGTCCGATCAGAAATCCTGTATACATCGAGATCAACGTCGTCGTAGAACCAACCGCCCCCAGAGACATCGCCCCCGCAAACTGCCCGATCACCGCAATATCTGACATGTTGAACAGAACCTGCAGCAAATTCGAAAGCATCAGCGGAATACTGAAAAACAGGATCTGTTTCTTCAAAGATCCCCGCGTCATATCCATACTTGTCCGGCTCATAAAAACCCCTCCAAAAGTATCATAATCTTCCAAAATTATACTGGATTTTCCATGAAACTTCAACAAGTGAAAACACGCTTCGCGAGTTTCCCCTTGTTATCGCGACAGTCGCCAATGTCTCACGCAAGCGCAGACCTTGGCTCATTGTTCACGTAAATCATAGTATGCCGATTTTCCCCTGTACCGCAGCTAAAACCACAGTCTTCACCTATCCCTCCCACCTTATCCTGCGGTCAATGCGCCTGCAGCCGGTGAGCTTCCGATCAGGAGTGCCTTGATCACGGGATCTGGCTTCCTCTTGGCTCGCGGGAGAATGCGTTGAATGCCAGGTGACACTTGTTTGAGCGCAGCGAGTTGTGTCACCTGGCATTCGCCCTTAGCAGTCTCCTGCAAGCCTAGAGGAACCTTCCCGCGATCACCTTGCACTCCTGAGCGGAAACTCACCGGCCCCGCCCGAAGCCACTCAGCTCCCTCTTCACTCCCGAGCAGAAGCTCACCGCCCCGCCCGAAGCCACTCAGCTCCCTCTTCACTCCCGAGCGGAAGCCCACCGCCCCGCCCGAAGCCGCTCACTTCTTAACATGTTTTTAACGCTTCCCTCGCACCGATTTCCTTGACTTTTAAAAAATCCAGCGCTAAAATCACCAGCATCGTGTAGAAATCGGCGTAAATCCAGGTACGAAACGGGTTTATGCCCTTTTTCTTTCTGTCGGTGCAGACCCGATAAATCAATATCACGAAAGATCAAATATATGAAACAATTACTCATCGGAATCGATGTCGGTTCCACCACTACAAAAATCACGGTCCTCAACAAGACGACCGAATCACTCTTATACTCTGACTACCGCCGCCACCACGCAGACCAGCTTGCAAGCGTCCTCTTTGCGATCCGCTATGCCGACATGGCGGAGGATTCCTTCCACCAGGAGCTCTTAGCAGAAGGCGAACGGATCTTAAAACAGGTCACGGAGGAGAACCGCTACGCCGTGATCCCCGCCTCGAGACCGTATCAGAATGATCCGCTGGTCAACCACAACCTTCCGGAGATGTTCACGAGTCTTGGCATCCCGGTCCTCACCGCAGATGCCGTTCCGGGTGTCAACGACGTGGATCTCACCAACAGCCGTCTCGATGTCGTCAACAACTACCATGCGAGAATGCTCGGATCCGCTGTCATTGCCGCTGAAAATCCACACCTGGAATATGTCCAGATCGTAAGCTTCGGCTGCGGCCATGATGCCTACCTCTCCGATGAGATCATCCGTCTCATGAAACAGGGATCCGGGAAGATCCCGCTCGTCTTAAAGCTCGACGAGAGTGAGATCCAGGGGCCGCTCCGGATCCGTGTCCGATCCTTTATCGAGACAGTCCGGATGCAGAGAGAAAAGCACGAGGAAGCTCCGGTCCATGCCCTCACGGATCCGTACCCGGTAAAGTACGAGAAGAAAGACAGAAAAGAGCGCATCGTTCTGATCCCGAATACCTCCCACGCATTCTGCCGCGTCATGTCGGCAGCGATGGAAAGACAGGGGCTCCGCGCGGAGCCCCTGCCGATCGGGCGGGACGAGGCGATCCGTCTCGGCAAAAAATATGTCCACAATGACATCTGCTTCCCTGCCCAGATCGTGATCGGTGAAGCGCTCGCCGCTTTAAAGAGTGGAAAATACGATGGAAAAGATGTCGCGATCGCAACCGGAAAATATATCGGCGACTGCCGTCTGACGCATTACAGTGCACTTTTAAGAAAGGCGCTCGATGACGCAGGATTTTCCGATGTTCCGATCCTCACAAACGACGATGCGGATTTCCATAACCTCCATCCGGGATTCCGCTTAAATCTCCTCTCCGCGCTCCGGATCGCCTACGCGCTTCCGATGATCGATATTTTGGAGGAGCTGCTCCGGAAGATCCGTCCTTATGAGCTCACAAAAGGAAATGCCGATGCCGCCTTTGAGCAGGCGATGGACGCTGTGATCGACGGACTTTCCAGGCATGGCGTAAACGGCGCAAAACACGGCTTCGAGATCATCGAGGCGAGAATGTCCGATGTCATCCAGAAATCCTACTTCTACCGGGATATGCAGGTCCGTGAGTACCATTTACATAAGCCGCTCCAGGAAAAACTCTGGTACCGGATGGCCGATCTCTTCTTTGATCTCGCCCACGATGCGGCGGACAAGATCGCGAGTGCTCACCCGCTCTACGACCGCCCGGCGGTCCGCCTTCCGGAGCTTGTAAAGGAGAGTGATCCGATCATCCACCACACCTTCGATGCCGGAGAGGGTGTCCTGATCCCTGGAGAGATCCTTCACCATGCCGCCCACGGCTGCCGTGCCTTTGTGATCCTGCAGCCGTTCGGCTGTCTGCCGAACCACGTCGTCGGCCGCGGAATCTCCAAGCGCTTAAAGGAGCTCTACCCGGACATCCAGATCCTTCCTCTCGACTACGATCCGGATGTCAGCTTCGCAAACATCGAGAACCGGCTTCAGATGCTGATCATGAATGCGAGGGAGCAGGAGGCGGAAAAAGACAAAACAAAATAAAAGCTGCGAAAAACTACTGACAGTATCGAAGGGGTTGTCGCAACAATGCAACAGCCCCTTCTTTTTATTATGCAATGTTATTATTATCCTTTCTTTAATCCAAAACCCCAGAATCGGTTACTGGTCCTTTAATCAATTTTCCATCTCCATAAAAATATGTTTTACGTTCATAATAACCTATGTCATCTTGATCCCCACCATAACGAATCTTTCCTGAAATTGTAACGGTATCATATTTTCCTGCAACCGCAGCAGCTACACTTGCCGCAACTCTTACACCAACCCATGGCGCTGCAGCAGCTATAACTCCTGCAATGACAGCAGATGTAAGACCTCCTGTCTCTATCTCCTGTGTTGCCATATCCTGCCATGCTTCCCACTTGATTGTTCCTGATCTCCCACTATTAGCTGTTGCAAACTCATTTATATTTAAGCTTTGTCTGATATATCCAGTCTCGCATAATTTTATATTGTCAACAAATATTGCTCCATTATAATTTACAATTGTATGCAATATTGCCCCATCTTTTCCTTTGACATACACAATAGTTTTTTCGCTGCTGTTTTCACGTTTCAAAATATAATTATCTGTTTCCAGATAATTGTCTGCTACATTCATTGTTGTTGCATATGTAGAAACAAACATTGTAGAAATAAGAAGACAAGATAAACATAATGTTAAAAATATTTTTTTCACAGAACTTCCTCCTTTGCTTTTAGATAAATCTCCATCTTAAAATTTTAATAGATTCATTTTTTACCAATTCTAGCTGCTGTTATTACTGCAATCGTTAATACTATGTAACTCCAAATTTTTCCATTTGTATGCAACCAAATTCCACCGCTAAATATGACAACCGGAACATTAATAAATAATTTTTCAGACAACGTCAAAGAACTTTGCTGTACTATCTCAGGAATAGTAAAGAACAAGATTGTTACACCCGTTAGCCTGAGAACAAACTCATGATCCATCCCCGTTTTATCAAATACATATGCAACAACAACAATAACTGTTATAATCAAGTATGCCTTACACAGCAATATTTGTTTTTTTTTATCTCTGAACATTTATTTTCCTCCCTTCCAATGCTCAACATATTTTTTTCAACACTTTTACATATGTATTGCGTTATCAGAGAAACTAATTAGCACAGCTATTTTCCAGTATTCTGTCCATAAATTGGTATGACCTACTCGAATGTTAGAATATCATGATCGGAAACAGGGATATATTCGGCTGAATTTTTTAATCCAATTCTCAAAAAGTCGATTTTTTTAATTCGTTTTTCTTTTTCACTATATGTAACAACCATGGTCCGCTTAGTAAAAAGGAAGAGAATATTGGAATTTAAAGTTCCGGCTTCAGAGTCCTTATTGCGTTGTATAAACTCTATATGATAAACTGTTTCTTCCTCACCTTTTTCTACATTGATATTTTTTACATTTGTCATATTCAATTCTTCCCATATACCGCCTATGATGCTTTTTAAATTGTTGCCAGTGGGAATAGAAACGTCTGAGGGGACATCTTCTGGTGAACCGCCATTAAAAGCAAGTTTTCGACCATTTTTGAATATTACGGGTACTTTTACACCACTTGTCCGGAT
>NZ_QWGL01000006.1:0-1278 GCF_003435375.1 Clostridium sp. AM34-11AC
TGAAGTGCTATACTAACGTTGTAACAGTAGTGGCTAATAAGATATAATAAATCCAATAGAGAAAAGAGGTAATTATCATGCCACAAAGTTACACACCCGAATTTAAGAAAAAAATAGTACGTCTTCATGAAGAGGAAGGTCGTACCTACAAAAGCATCACCGCTGAGTATGGGGTATCGAAAGCCAGCATTTCTAAGTGGTGTAGCGAGTTTAGTAAAGAATGCCAGTCAAGCCCGGAAGCCAAAGAAGATTATGACAACATGAAGGAGATGCTCAGACTCAAAAGAGAAAACGAAGAACTTCGTAAGGAGAATCTTTTCTTAAAAAAAGCGGCGGCATTCTTTGCAAAGGAAATCGATTAGAGGCTTATCGATTCATCGAACAATATCATAATGAATTTGGCATTCGCTGGCTGCTTGGACGGCTGGGTATATGCCCAAATGCTTATTACAACTACCGGAAACACCGGAAGGCGGATTATTATACCCTTAAAGCCGAAGTCCAAGCACAGATTCAGGAAATATATCATTCGCACAATGGAGTTGACGGCTATCGGAGTATGAAAGTCTATCTGGAGCGTAAAGGTTATTCTTACAGTAATACCACCGTTCATAAATATATGAACACAGAGCTTGGTCTCCGTTCGGTTGTCCGTCCAAAAAAACCAGGATATGAGCATGGAAACCCGCATAAAGTATTCGATAATAAGCTGAAGCAAAATTTCACAGCAGATGAAATCAATCGAAAATGGTGCACGGATTTCACTTATCTGTTCCTTGCAAATCATGAAGTACGCTATAACTGCACTATTATAGATTTGCATGACCGGAGTGTGATTGCCAGCATAACAGATCGTAACATTACCAGTGATCTTGCGATCCGGACGCTCCGAAAAGCGCTGGAATCGCAGCCAACAATCAAAGATGGTCTTATCTTACATTCTGACCAGGGCTCACAGTATACGTCCAAAGCATTTACCGAATTCTGCGAATCGGTAAATGTGACACAGAGCATGAGCAAAGCAGGATATCCGTACGACAATGCACCGATGGAGCGTTACTTCAATACCTTGAAGAATGAATGCACAAATTTGTATGAGTTTACAACAGAGGAAACACTCTATCAAAAGGTAGAAGAATTTGCATACGTTGATTATAATCATGTTCGTCCACACAGTTATAATGGTTATCGAACCCCATATGAAGCAAGGACGGCAGCATAAATTGATAAGCACTATTTTTTTAGCCACAAGTGTTACAAAAAAGCTTGACCACAACA
>NZ_QWGL01000006.1:1288-137831 GCF_003435375.1 Clostridium sp. AM34-11AC
GCCACAAGTGTTACAAAAAAGCTTGACCACAACACAGATTTTCTGCGGCAGTTCCTTAACAATCGTAATAACGCCTGTTACCATGGCGTTCATTACCTCTTTGGCTTTCGTAAGCATATTGTTACCCCACGTAGCCACTCTGGTTACTGCGCTTACTATACTGTTCCAGATTTTAGCAGGCGTTTCTTTCACAATCGTTACAATGTTCGTAAGCATTGTGTTCATTACTTCTTTGGCTTTGGTCTGCATATTTGCGCCCCACGTAGCCACTCTGGTTACTGCGCTTACTATACTGTTCCAGATTTTCTGCGGCAGCTCCTTAACAATATCTATAACTTTCGTTACAAAACCTGTTATAACTGTGCCGCCTTTTTCCTGCATATTTGCGCCCCACTCTGCTATTTTCTCAACGCCCGCAGCGATTGCCTGCGGTATCAGAGTAGGTAGCTCTTTTATTTTATTTATGATTGTCGTTACCAGCTTGCCTGCCGCCGTCAAAATCTTAGGCAGCCCCGTAATCAGTCCTGTTACAATGGCTGCTATAATCTGCGGTATGGCTGCGATTAAAAGCGGTATTGCATCTATGATGCCGTCAATCAATGCAACTATAATATCGCCCGCACTTTCAATAATAAGCGGTATGCCCTCAACCAGTGCATTTATGATAGCCGTTATGATTTCCGGCAGTGCCTCAATCAGTACAGGCAGCGCTGCTACCAGCCCCTGTGCCAGCCCCGTAAGCAGCTGTAATGCTGCTGTAATCAGCAACGGTATATTTTCTATCAGCATGGTTACAATGTTCGTAACCACCGTTACGATTGTTGGCAGCAATGTAGGTAATGCTTGTGCGATACCTTGCGCCAATTCCGTAATAATCTGTACGCCTGCCTCTAAAAGCTGCGGTAATATAGTAAGCAGCGTATCTATGATTGTCGGTATAATCTGCCCGATTATGCTTATCATTTCCGGCAGCATTCCAACCAGCGTATTAAGCAAGTCCTGTACGCCGCTCATTAAAGGCGGTAATAACTCCTGTATAACCTGTGGTATATACGTTGCAAGCTGCTCTACGATTTCTCCCAGTCCGCTTACCAGCCTCGGCACTGTTTCTATTACCCTCGGTGCTATATTCCCTACCACTGTTACAATACTGTCTACCAGATTGCTTGTAAGCTGTGAGAAATTCGCCTCGCTGTCTGCCATTCCAGCTACCCAGTTGTCCCACGCTGAACTCATAGAACTAACCGAACCCTCTATTGTTGTACTTGCCTCTTTTGCCGTTGTCCCTGTTATGCCCATTTCCGTCTGTACGACGTGAATAGCGTCTACAACGTCTGAATATGATGAAATATCATACTTAATGCCGGATAGCTTGCTTGCATCATCAAGCAGTCGCTGCATTTCCTCTTTTGTACCGCCATATCCCAGTTTTAAGTTATCCAGCATGGTATAATTCTGCTTTGCAAAACCGTTATAGGCGTTCTGTATAAGCGATATATCAGTACCCATTTTATTTGCATTGTCTGACATATCCGTAATTGCCACGTTTGCCTTTTCTGCTGCCGCTGCCGTGTCATTATTCATACTGGCAAGCAGCGACGCTGAAAAGCTGGTAACTGTTTCCATGTACTCATTTGCAGACATTCCGGCTGTTTTATATGCGTCGTTTGCATAACCAACAACCGTATCAGACGACGTTTTGAAAAGAGTTTCTACACCGCCTACAAGCTGTTCCTGTGCTGCGTATCCCTCTATCGCTTTTGTGGTAAGCGCTCCTATGGCTGTTGCCGCTCCCGCAACTGCTGCCGCCGTCGCCGCTGCTGCTGCTTTAAGCGCTGTACCCATTCCGCTTAGCACGCTTGTAAATCCAGAAAATTTCCCCTTTGCGTCGTCTGCCTGTTCCCCGCTGTCTTTTATTTCCTTTCCCATTTCGTCAGCGGCTTTTTCTGCTTTTTCCATTTCGTCAGTCGTTTTGCCTAATTCCTGCTCTGTCTTTACAAGCGCTGCTTTCTGGTAATTTAACTGGGTTTCAAGTTTTTTACTTTCTTCGCTATTGTCTCCTGTTGCTTTGCGACATTTTTCTAAGGCCGCCTCGGTTTCTTTTACCTTTTTTGCCTGCTCGTCGTATGTTTTCTGTAGTACCGCCTGCTTTGCTTTCAGCGCATCTACGCTGCTTGCATTGTCCTTATATTCAGCCGTTACAAGTTTCATTTCAGAATTAAGCACTTTAAGGGTGCTGTTAATTTCCTTGCAGGCTGCTTTATACTCTGCCTCTCCGTCAAAACTTAACCTTGTTTTGACGTTCTGCGTCTTATCTGCCATAATCAAAAGCCCCCTAACGCTATGTCTATATCGTCCATGTTTTCTGTAGCTGCTGGTGTTCCCGCCTGTTCCTGTCGGAAAATGTGCGGGTTATATTCCTTGTGATATTTAAACAGTGTCGTTATCTGGTATGGTGTTTTTCTCCACGCCTCACGTTCCCTGTATCTCAAAAGCACTACTGCAATATACAAAAGCCGTGCAGTATCTAATTTTCCTGCACGGCTGTCCTGTTTCCCTCTTCTGTTGTTTCTTCTCCGTCGTTTTCGTTCTCTGTGTCGCTGTTGTCTCCCGCAGTTCCTCTGTAGAACGATTTAAAAATAGCGTTCTGTACTTCCTGCAAATTTCCTGCGTGTATCAGTCTGCCTACCCTCTTCTCTTCAAGCAGCTGGGCGTTTTCGTCCTCTGCTAAAAGTGCCTCGTTAATAAGCAGCGTAAGTAACCACCTTGTATCTTTAAAAAGGTTTGGGTTATCTTTATTGAATACCTCACTTAATTTGTCGTAGCCCCCAAACTTTTCCTGCACTTCGTCTAATGCGTTCAGCGAAAAAAGTAAACCATATTCTTTGCCGTTCAGCTCTACGGGAAAAGCCCCGCTCTTTAATGCTCCCATGATATAAAATTAAGGCGCAGCCCATGCTACGCCTCTCTCCTTTCCTGTTTTATACACTTTCCATTGCTGCTGCCTTTTCCGGCACTGCTGTAAACCACGTTTTAGCCGCTGCGCTTTCCTCTGTTCCCACAAAGTCTGCTTTCCACAAGTTATCTTTCTTTCTTGTTGTAAAAGATGCCTCAATGTCCGGCGTGTTAAACTTGATACTCTCGCCCTTTGTTTCGTACTTTTCAGACGGTACTTTAAATTTTGCTTTAAGCAGCCATACGTAACGGTATTTACCACCCGTTTTCTTAGCTCTGAACCCTACAGCAACATACGGCGGCTCGTCCTCTTTTCCCGCCCATACTACGCTGTTCTTATCTACTGCCTGCCCCAGCAGCTCTGCCAGCACTTCCGGCGTAAGGTCTTTAATTCCCAGCTTAAGCGTTCCGCTTGCAAACTCCGTGACGCTCTCGCTTAATGTGTCGTCTGCATACAAGCTGCCGTCTGCTGTCTTTACGGATAAATCAGCGCTCATTGCCTCTGCCATTTTCTTAGGTGTCCCGTAGCTCTCTGCTCCGTCTGCCTCTGTGCATACGGCGTAATATAAATCTTTCAGTCCCAGTGTCATTGTTTAATCACTCCTCTTTCAAAATCTCGACTGTGATAGGCACTAACCAGTACCCCGTTTCTGTTTCGTAGCTTTCTGCGTCTATGCTGTTGATATAAACGCCTGCTTCTTTCAATACCTCTTTTGTCTTATCAAGCTGCGCCTCAAAATCGCCCTTATGGAAAAGCGTAACTCTATACATTTCCCTGCGCTCTTTCTCTTCGTCGTCTGCATTTACCGCAGGCGTACCCAGCAGCCGCAGAAACGTATAATATGCGTCTGGCTTATCCCGTCCAGTGTAAACGCCTCTCTGGGCTGGCAACCCTGCGCTTTCTAAAATCTCCTGTATACTCATTCGCCTGTTTCACTCTCCCATATACTGCGCTGTGCCTCTACCACCTTTTCGTGCGCCTTTTCGTTTGCCACTGTCATATAAGGGCGTGCAGCGTGGCTACTTGTGCCGTACTCTGCCACAAAGCCGATTGTTGCATAGCGCACCTTGCTTTTATCTCCTTTTCTGTCGTTTCCATGCTTTGCCCGTCCCTGTGGGTATATCTCTACGTATTTCTCCGTATCGTCGCCCTTTACGTCCGTAGCTTTTATGGAATTGATAAAACCGCCCGTTTCATTCAGTCCCATTGCCTGTGCCTCTGCTCTCTGTGCCTCTATCAGCACATCAGCACCAGCTTTAAGCATTTTGGGGACTGCCTCAACTGTAGCCGCCTCTCTCCGGCTGAAAGCGTCTATAATATCTTCCAGCCCGACTGTGTTAAACTCTCCCATGCTTACACCTCGTTTCTGTGGCGTAAATCTGTAAGCGTAAGCTCTATGGTGTCTGTTCCTGTATCGTAGGTCTTAAGTACAAAATAGCGCCGCCCGTTTACTTCTACTACGTCCTCGCCGCCATAATCTGCCTTGTGTACCTCGTACTTTGCCTCTACCAATTTTCCTGTCTGCTGGCTCTTAAAATATTCACTGTACCCTACTGATTTTTTGTTACAGAATACAGTGCGGGTGCTTTCTTCCGGCTTTACTGCAAAGCCGTTTTTATTTACCCTGTTTTCTGCTGTTGTTTCTGCAATAAGTGTTAATTCGTCCAGCCACTCCACCGCTTTACACCCCACTTTCTGTGCTGTTGGTGTCCGTTTCGGACACTTGCGGCGCTGTGTTGTATTCTGCTGATAAAGATAAGCGCATTTTAAGTGCGTCGTATAACTTTCTAAATTGTTCCGCAGCATTGTTAAAACCAAACTCTGCCTTGCAATACAGTGTAATTGCTCTGATAATCAACCCGTCTGTCTCTTTTATCACTTTTACGCCGTCGTTTTTCATATCAGCTTTGCAGGCGGCTATACAGTCGTTTATTTCCTCTGTGATTTTCTCACTGGTGCTGCTGATACGCAGCGCCGCCCGCATTTTCTCGGTTAATGTTGTGGTATCTGCTGCCATAGCCTGCACCCTCTTTCTTACTCTTCTATTACTGCTGCTACGCCTGCCTCTTCCAGAACTGCTGCACGTTCTCTGCTTACTGCGTATTCGTCCCCAGTATCCTTAATCTGGTTTAATTCCTTGTCAAGGAAACGGCGCTGTGCTTTTACTTTTACAAGCTCTGTGGCTGCCTCTTCCTCTTCGGCTTTAGCTGCTGCCTCTGCTGCCGCCTCTTCCGCTGCTCTTTTATCCTCTTCTGTAAGCTCGCTTTCGTCCGGTATGTCTACCTCAACCGCTGCGCAGCGTGTAGCAATTTCTTTCTTTGTTCCCTCTGCATCTACACCCAGCTGCTTTGCCAGTTCCTGTAAATCTTCTTTCTTGTAGCTTTCCAGTTCTTTAGCGTCTAAATACCCTTTCATGGTCTACCTCGCTTTCTGGCAGCCAGTGTTTATACACCAGCTGCCTTGTTAATTACACTGCCTCGATTTTCTTTACAACTACAAGGCTGTTTTTGTCTACTACCTTGCCGTCTACAAGCATAATGCCCTTTGTAATCTGGTCGTCTGTGTCGTTGTCCTCATACTTCTTTACGCCCATAGAGTAGTTTGTATTAAGCACGTAGTCCTTGAAATTGAAAAGGAATGCAAAAATTGTATCTTTCGCAAGTGCTGCGCTGTAGCTTGCTACGTAATCGCAGAGTACAACTGTTCTGCCTAAAAGCGTTCTCTCCGGCTTTCCAGATGTTCCATAGTTCACTTTTGCGATAGGCTGCCCGTTCTTATCTGTCATGCCTACATACTCCATAAAGGTCTTTTTACTCATGCACCACACAGCGCCATTTTCATAAGCCATAGGTAAAGCACCCTCTGCCTTAATCAAATCACTGTAAGACGGTGCGGCGCTCTCGATTGTCTGCCCGTCGGCTGGTGTCTCTGCTAAAATTCCTTTCGGTTTTCCTGTTCCGTTTCCGTCAATGATTGCCTGCTCTAACGCTTTTGTCATTGCCTCAACAATATTGTTAATAAGCAGTGTTTCAAAAGCGCTGATTGCCATTGTATCTACTTCCAGAGATACGGCTACTGCACAGCGCAACTTATGGTATGCAAAAGTAATCATTCCGTCTTTTGCAATATTCTTTTTCTGCTTGTCGCTGCCTGCTCCCTCATTTACCCATGTTGCAGTAGGCTTTACAGTAGATACGGGGATAGAAACGCCGCCCTTGTATGCAGTTCTGGTTACAAGGGCTAAAATCATACCTGTGCTTTCCAGCTTTTCTACAATCTGGTTAAGCACTGTGGTAGGGATAACTGCGCCTACGTCTGTGCTTTTGCTTACCGCATCTGCTCTGTACTCTTTCGGCAGCGCCTCGCCTCTGCATACATATTTCATAAATGCTTTGCGGTATTCCATGCTGCCGTATTTGTCGTCGTTATCGCCCTCGCCAGCTGCTCCCTTGAAATTTCTAAGCACTCTCTGCTGTCCGCTGCCGTCTCCCTCTCCGTCGCCTACGCTTTCGCCTGCTGCAATTCTCGCAAGCAGTGCGCTACGCTTTTCTGCTGCTGCCTTAATTGCCGCTCTCTCTTCCTGTAAAGCTGTTACCTCATTCTCCAGCGCTGTAATTTCTTCCTCTTTCAGCTCCGCTGCTCTTGTGGTAAGCTCGTTTTTAATTGCTGCTAATCTTTCCTCAATTTCTTTTAATCTCATTGTTATGTTTCCTTTCTGGTCTTGGATTTTATAAGCTCGCTCTAATCTTTAGTATTGCTGCCCGCCTCTTAAGCAACTCCTGCCGCTCCTGCTCGTAACTCCTACTCGCAAAAGCACGGGCGCTTATTTCAGTATCGCCGTTTGCTGGAATGCTCACGGCTGATACATCATAAACTTTCTTGATTTTCAAAATCGTCCTTGTATGTGTTTCTCTGTCGTAGCTTTCCTCTGCTACGCTAAAAGCCCATGACATTTTATTTATCATGCCCGCCTCTATGTCTTGGTATAGCCCACGGGCTAAATCTGTCTTGCCTAAATCAGCTGCCACCTTAAGCCCTTTATAGTCCGGCTGTAAAATCAGTGTCTTATTTGACTGTCTTGCAAATACCCTGCCCTCATGGTCGTACTGCATGATAACGTCGCTCATGTCTGCACCGTCTAAAGCGTGTGCGTCTATTCTTTCGTAAATCTTTGTGCCGTCCTCAAATTCATACAGCAAATACGGCGTATCAAACGTAGTGGCGTAACCCTCTACGTAATACTCCGTCTGTATCAATTTCGTTGCACTCTGCGCTGTCAATGGCGCTGCCAGCGCCCTATATTCCCGCTCTTTCTTAATCGGCATTATTTACACCCTCTTTCTCTCCCAGCCCGCCTGCTGGTTCGCCTGCTGCCGCTGGCGGTGTCTGCTGCGGCTCTGCCTGCTGCCCTGTTGCTATGGGCGCTTGCTGTATAATTATCTGTGGCTTTCCATTACTGTTTTGCAGTTCGCTTACCTCGGTATACTCTTTGCGGATATAATACTTTTCCCCGTCCTCAACGTGTGCCATGTTCCATATATCCATAACGCCGTTTCTGTTCAATAGCGCACGGTCAAAAAGCTGTGTGCTTACACTTAACTTTGTGGCGTTGCTGGCATATTGCAGGCGGTTTGCAGAAAAGAAAATAGCATTACCGCAAGCTCTTTCTCTCTCGGTAAAACTCATATTTGTCATAACAAGCGATAGCTGTATTGCAAACGGTTCTATTTTCCCCTCGTAGTAAGCATTCCACGTATTTTCATCAAATTTATTTTGTAAAATATCCATGTTTGTACCAAAATGCGTGCATACATTTTCCTGTATATTCTGCATCTGCAATGCGTTTGGCGTGTATGGTTTGCTCTCTACCTGTTTCAGCTCACTAAACTTGTTATCATAAATTATCATGCCGCTATCGTTGTCGGCGCTTAAGTTATCCTCGGTAAAACGCTGTCGCTCTTTCTTTATATCCTCTGGTTTCAACATATTTGCCACTTTTGCCAGAAAGCGGATATTTGCAGAATTTTTGACAGCGTTTATAATTCCCTCGTTTTGCGTATGTATCAGCTGCATTGTTGGCTTAAGTGTTCTGTTGTCCTCTCCGAAAAGGTCGTCTGTGTATTCAAAGTCTGTCATAATGCCTACACGTTCAAACTCTATAGCTCCATGCTCGCCATTTGCAAACAGATACCGTAAATACACCTGCCCTGCTGCCTCTACGACTTCGCAGCGTTGCGCTCTCAATGGATACCAGCCACAAAGCCGCCCGTACTCGTCCTCGATAGGTATAATAAAAGCGGTGTGTTCCACCGCTACATACGTTGCCAGACGCTTAATAAATTTTGTTGTGTCCATAAAATAGTTTGGCTTATGTTGTAGTGTCTTTTCCAGTGACTTAAGGGCGCTGCCCTCAATCTCCGGCTTAAGTTTACTGCAATGTGTCGCAAAGCTGTTTACTGCCGTTCTGGTTAAATCCATTTCATATACGCCGCCGTTATAACTGGTAAACGTCGGGCTGTATCCGTTCAGCATTTTAAAATAGCTGTCGATATATCGCAGCTCTTTACCATGAAAAAGATAATCTAAAAATTTCATGCCGTTTACTCTCCTTTCTATGCGGCATTTTTAAGCAGCTCGCCGCACTCTTCCCAGTATTTCTGCCGCACGGTCATTGCATCTATGACAGATACAAAGCCGTCGATATGCGCCCGCTGCTCGATTTTTATAGGTCTGAATTTTCTTGTTTCCATGTTGTGCTTAAGCGCAACATTTAAGAAATGTGTCTTTAGTAAATTGTTGTCGGCTATCTTAAAATCGCCGTCTTTTATGATGCCCTCAAACTCCCTTATAACTGGTGTAAGGTTTTCGCCTTGGTAAACGTCGTCCATGTGGAAACCATAATTTGCCATATCAGTAATAAGGTACTGGGCGCTGTATCTGTCGTAGCCGATTTTTAAAGGTCGTATGCCGTAATCTTCCAGTAACATAGTAAACCAGTCGTAAACGTCGTGGTAGTCTACGTAATTCTCGCCGCTTAAGGTTATCAACCCCTTTTTAACAAATATGTCATACGGCACGCCGTCCGTAGCCTGTAAGTATTCCAGCCTGCCCCGTGGCATAAAGAACTGCGTAAACGCATACAGTGTGCCGTCTTTCTGAATAACCACACTGGCTGCCGTTAAGTCCGTTGTCTGGCTTAAGTCGATACCGCCCACTGCGTAGCAGTCCCTAAAGTCCTCTAAGGTCTTTTCTACTCCGGCGTTCTCTACTGTCTGATATTCCAGCCATGCAATAGAGCTGTTCTGCTTGATATTGCAATACTTTGTAAGGAACTCTGCTTTTTTACTTAAGCTGCCCTCTGCTACGGCTATCTCGTCCATAAAGAAACTTTCCTTTACGGATACGCCCATGTTAGGGTTAGCCTTTTTCAGTTCGTCTATGTCGTTCCACTTCTCCACATCATCAATCATGTAAAGGAATGGTAATAGCCTGCGCTCTTTGCTGTTTCCTTTCAAGAAACTTGTGCTACGTTTCATTAGTTCATCATAAATACTGTCGTTGATATATCCGGCAGTGCTTATGCTCAATATCATAGGTTGAGTACGTGCGCCTAAAGCGGATTTCATAACCTCATACTGCTTTAGTCCAGCGTCCCCGCTCCATGCTGCCATTTCATCACATACCACAAGCTGCGGGTTAAATCCGTCTGACTTCTTGGCATTAAAAGCAATCGGTTTTATTACCGTGTTGCTCTCCGCAATATAAATATCGCTGCGCCGTTTCTTTGCCAGCTCCGCTAACTCGTCCTCTGCCTGTACCATTTGATAAAATCCGTCATACACCAGCGCCGCTTGGTCTAATTTCGGCGCTAAGCAGTATATTTCTTGTCCATACTCCGGCTCTAAGTACGCCATATATGCAATAATCGCAGATGCAAATAAACTTTTTCCGTTTTTTCTGCCAATTACAATAAAAATTTCACGGAAAATACGTATTTTTTCTGCGTCCTGTATGCCAAAAATAACAGAAACTATGGCTTTCTGCCATAGCTCCAACTTGATTAAATCATTACGTCCCTTGCTGTGGTGGCAAAAGTTCTCTATGAACCGTATAGCCTTATTCGCAGCCTTTGCATTAAAAAAATACTCCTGCTTTTGCAGCCCGTTTATAATGATTTCGTATATTTTCTTTATCCATTTTCCCGCTATGATTTCGCCGCTTGTAATCTTTGCGTGGTACTCATAGATATAATTTCGATAAGGCGGCAATATTGCTTACTCTTCCCGCAAAGCCGCCAGCCTGCTTGTCTTTCGTTTCGCAGCTGGTACTAATTCCGTAAGCTGCTTAATCACTGCTGCATAGTTCTTACTAAGTGCTATGTAGGTTTCTGCCTCTGGGCTTTTCTTTGTTCCCCACTGGTTCTGCCCGTTCTGGTACTCACTCGTCCAGCCGTCTTTTTCAAGTTTCGCCTGCAAGTCGTCCAGCTCAATGCTCATAAATGCAGCCTTTTCTATCAGCGGCGTTACTAATTTTCTTTTGTTTTCGTCTAAGTCCTTGAAAATTCCCTTAAGTCTGGTCTTTTCGGTCTTTATCCTCTGTTCTTTGGTTTTCTCTTTCTTTGTTGCCATTCCTTTACCCCGCTTTCCATTCCTGCGCCGCACCACACCCCCTACACCACCCGTGCGCACGCCCGTAGGGTAATTTTAGGGTATCCCCCTCGGTATTCGCCCCCTTTAATTATTTTTCTGATATGGGGGGAGTATGCCGCCGTTCTCGTCGAACCGATACCGCTTATGCCTCTCCTGTTTGTGGTGTTCCTTGTTGTGGCAGTCTTGGCACAACGCCTCTAAGTTATCCCAGCACAACGTAACGCTTATGTCGTTTATGTTCTCTCTGTTAATCCAGCGCTTATGATGCACTATCTTTGCAGGCTGCCCGCAGCGTTCACAAATATAATCTTGTGACATTAAATAAGCGGCTCTGGTTTTTTCCCATGCCGCTGATAAATAAAAACTCTTAGCCCATGCTTTCATACTGTCCCCTCTCTTTCTTCATTCCCCAGCGCCCTAAGTTTCATGCGCTGGGTGGAGGCTAAAGAATGAATAGAAAAAGAGTAGGCAACTGCTGCCGCACATGGCTTAAGCTATCGCCTACTCATTTCATGCTACCATTGTATCTCTTTTGTTTTCCCATGTAAACACCACGTTTTTACCATTACTTTACCACGCCAGCTGTGCGCTCTTCATCAATCCCCCACAACAATACTGACAGCTCGTTTATGATACCTGTTACCCAGCGCCTCGGTGTGTTCTTTCCTGTGTCCAGTTCCTCTGCAATTTCCGCATAGTCCATGCCCTGCATGAAATACATTTCAAACGCCTTGTACTCTACGCCTCTGCCTGCTGCCTCTCTGCGGCGCTCTATCTCTTCTACCGCCTTGTCTATATGTGCTGTCATTATCAATGTCTTAAAGCGTGTGCGTCTGATACTCTCTAAGTATGTACGCTGCTGCTCGTCCGTCATGCCTTTAAGTTCTAACTGCTGCCCGTCGCTTATTGCGTTCTCGATATGAAAAGCCATATCACGGTAACATTTCATAAGCGTAAAAGTGTTGTGGTATTTCTCTTTCTTCCTCTCCTGCTTTTCCTGTCGTTTCAGTTCCGTTATTGCAGCCTTTGCCTGTTTCTGCATCAGCTCTGTTAATTCGCTTTCATGCAGTTGTACCCAGCTTTCAGCCTCTGGCGGCATTTCTACCCCTGCCGCCGCTGTTGTCTTTGTTTCTTCCTGCTCCATGTTCTGTACCTCGCTTTCTGTTAATTAAACGGCAGCTCTTCGTCTGCTCCCTCTGGGATATTCATAAACCCGTCACTCTCCGGCAGCTGCTGCCCTCTCGCCTCTGCCTCTGCTTTGCTCTCTCCAAATCCTACGCTATTTGCCACAACCTCTGTGTAATATACCTTGCTGCCCGTGCGCTGGCTCTCGTAGCTGCCTGTTTTAATCTTACCAGTAACCTCTGCCTTGCTGCCTTTGCTTAACCATTTCTGCGCCCATTCCGCAGTACGTCCGAAACACTTAATATTTATAAAATCTGTGTCTTTCCCGTCGTCTACCGCAAGCGTAAAGCGGGTAATAGCTGTGCTATTGTCCTGCCCGCCATATCTAAGCTCTGGCTCTCTTGTAAGCCGCCCTGTAAGTGATACGTTATTCATTCTCTCTGCCCCTCTCTTCCAGTTTGTCCAGTTTTGAAAATATAGCCAGCAATTCCAGTGCTATAATTCCCAGTAAAATATTAGTCATTTTCTACCGCCTCGCTTTCTTCTCTCAATCCCGCTGCCATATTGCTAAACGCCGCTGCTACGTTCTCGCATAATGTCGCCAGTGCTGGCTTTATACTCTGCACCCAGCTGTTAATAGCTGCCGTCAATGTTTCTGCTGCTGTTGGCAATGTTTTATTTATCTGTCTTGCCATTTTTCTTGCAAGCCTGCGCTGTTTTCGCTTGTCCAGCTCTAACGGCGGGTTTACTCCGTGCTTTTTCTTGTAGTTCTTTTTCCACTGTCTGTATTTCATTCCTTGCGCCCCTTTCTCCACATTTTATACGGCAGCAGCCATACTGGCGCTGTTATTATCAACGCCAGTTTTGCTACACATATCAGCATATATACCGCTATGTCTACTGCTGCCTGTCCAAATTCTTCCACTGCATTTACTATGCCGTCCATATACTCAAACATTTACTACCCCGTTTTCCTGCTTAATCTCAATATTTCTGCCGCCTCGCTGCTTTATAATTGCCTCTACGTGCAAGTATGCAGGCAGCATAACCACGCTGCCTGTTCGTAACTGATATTCTACGCTTTTCCGCATCTTCTCGTATTGCTCTGCCTTGCAAAATGCCGTACAACCCAGAATAATTGTAAATACCTGTGCTTTCTTCTTTTTCCGCTGCCGTCTATTCATGCTCTACCCCGCTTTCTGTGTCCGTTTCGGACACCTTACCCGTATAGTCTGTTACTCTGATACCCAGAATACAGTAGCCCTCTGTAAGCCCTGTATAATCTTCCAGCATATAAATAATATCTGCATCAATCGTGCGCCCTGTATGCTTACCGTCCTTAAATTCCAGCATTTTAAGGCTGTCGCCCTGTTTATAGCCTCTGTCATTCTTCCGCAGCTCAAAGCCTTTTTTCCCGCTTACTACGTCCTCGTAATCAGATGCCACTATTTTTATCTCATGCTGCTTATGCTCTGTGTTTCCCTCGCTTGGCAGATGCTCCATTTTTTCTGCGTCTGCCCGCTCCTGCAATTTCTTCTTTGTCTGGCGGTCTATAGCGTCCTGCTCTTCGCTGTACCGCTGTTCGTCCGTCTTTTCAGCCTCTGCCTTGTTTATGTACTGGTCGCATTTCTGGCACGTTCCCGTTTTTACGTTGCAGCCCTTGTATTTCTGGCAGGAATAGCACAAAGACGTTATGCTTTCTGGGTGCGGTGTTTCGTAATCGTCCCCTGCCTTTTTCTCTGCTACCTTTTCCGCTATTTCCTTTGCCCTCACATTTTCGCCCGCTGCTGCTTTTTCCGCTATTTCTTTCTGCTCGTCCTCGTCCAGCTTTGCTGCCTCGTATGCAGCAGTGATACCTAAATTGCCCTCTTTCAGCTGCTCTTTAATCTCCGGCGTTGCGTTGTTGTTGATTGCGTCCATTCTGGCTACGTTTGTGCTGCTTTCGTTTATCATAGCCGCCACTAAATCACGCATTTTGCCTTGTATCTCTAAGCCGTCCTCTTCCTTGGCTCTGATAAGTGCAGCTTTGGTGCGCTCTACTAATCTGGTTTTTTCATAGGCTGTAAGTTCCTGCGTATATCCGTTGCCAGCCAATAAGCGCAGCTCATACATTGCCTCGCTCATATCCATAAAGCGGTAAAGCACTTTCTCATACTCCTTATGCCCCCGCTCTAAGTTCAAAATATTTGCCGCATTACGTCTGTGTCCGTCGATTATACGGTATTCCCCGTTTACTCTCGCCAATACTGTAGGCTGTTCCTGTCCTACGTGTAAAAAGCTGTCTGCCAGCTCTTCTATGTTCTCTAATTTCTGGTGCGTATTCTCCTGCGCTGCCTTTACCTCATAAGGGCTTAAATAAATCTCTTTGTATCCGTCCGTCTGTGCCTGCTGCCCTGCTGCTTTCGTCTTTGCGTTCAGAATGTCGTTAATACCAAACTTTGCCATATTCTCTACCTCGCTTTCTCGATCCTTTGTTTTTTCTTACACTGTCCCATTACTCCGTTGCACATTTCGCACGTTCTCCAATGCTCACAAGCGTCGCTTTGCGGGCATTTCTTCCCTGCAAATTTGCTACCCCAGTTCCAGCACTCCGTACCGCCAGTCCTGCGGCAATACCAGTAAACGCATAATCTCTCTTTATGTGCCACGCTTGCTACCTCGCTTTCCCTGTATACGCTGTTACAAATTTCTTGTACCCCTGCGCCGCTCCGCAGCATGGGCTATACTCATAAATCGGCTTACGCATGAAAGTATTTTCTGCTACTTTCTTGGAATACCGAATAATACCCAGAATATTAAAATCTGTCTTTTGTTCCAGCCACTCTACGCCTGCTGCCTCGCCGTCCGTGTTCTGGTATGACGTAATCAGCACGCCTGCCAGCTTTAATGCTGGGTTAAATGCCTTTGCGTCCTCTATCTGTTCTGTCACAATGTCCAGCCCCTCTAAAGCGTCCTCGTCCACCTTTACGGGTACTATTACCTCGTCCGTGATTGCCAGCGCATTTACAACATTAAGCCCAATATCCGGCGGGTTATCAATGATGCAGTAATCATACGCCCGCTCTGTTTCTATGTAGTCAAATTTTGCATACCCGAACCCCAGCACTTTCGCTGTTACCAGCGCTTTGTATCTCTCTATCTGGTTTTCGCTGTCCTCTTTGGTTAAATTCCATGTAGCCCCAAATAGTGACATATTCGCCGTTACAATGTCGATACCCTCATACTCTGTATGCTGTATCAGCTCGTCTGCGTTTTCCCAATTCCCAGCCAGTAGCCTTGTGGCTGGTGCTACGTTCTCTGCATCATATCTGCTGTACGCCTTGCTTAAGTTTCCCTGCTTATCGTTGTCAATCAGCAGCACCTTATAACCTCGCCTGTAAAGCTCATACGCCATGTTTGCCGCTGTAAAGGTCTTGGCTACGCCGCCCTTTAAGTTCAAAATGCTTATTGTTTTCATTCTTTGCCTCTCTTTCCTGCGTCGCCCCTAACGCATGGTTACTGTTTCCTGTTCTTTTGTAAGCTCGTCTGAATGTAATAAATACTGCTCTATCAGCTGCGCTGCTGGCTGCCAGCCGTAGCAGACGGCGGTATAATAGCCCTGCTGCCGCAGATACTCTAACCACTCTTTCTGTTTCTTGGTCGTCGTGTTCTCGCCTGCCTTAAGCTCTATGTAAAGCCCATGATACCCAGCCCTTGCAGCTGGTAGCATAATGTCTGGCACGCCAGCCTTTACGCCCTGCCTCTTAAGCACCGCTGCTGTTGCTTTATCACGTTTGCCGCCGTTTGGCACATGATACATATATTGCAGTTCCGGCATAATCTCTGTTCTGTATGCAGCCCAGCTAAATAATGCCTCTTGATGCCCGCTTTCGTCGTCCAGTCTAAAGTTTCTCATTTTCTCGCCTCGCTTTCTGCTTAAATTCTACATACTGGCAAATTCTAAAAAGTAGCCCGTCCTTATGCGGCTTACTGTTCTCTATCGCCAAAAGCGTTATTGTTTCCTCGCTTTGTAGTCCTGCATTTCCCAGTACGTCCCATCGGCATATATCGTAGTATCTGCACCGCAGGCAGCAGCGCTTACAGTCCTTGCCTTTCTGGAATAACCAGTATTTAATTTTTTCTATCATGTTTTCTGCCCTTTCTGCTGCCGCTGTCTTTCCAGCTCTCCTGTTGCTCAAAAATAGCCGCCGCAATTCTAAACGCCAGATATGCCGCCACAATCAACACCAGCAGTCCGGCTATTATCAGCTCTGCTGCAATGGCAATGCCCTTGATTATCTGCATTTCAGCCCCCCCTATCTGTTATTTTTACTAAGGTGTATCTTAAATACCCGTAGCCGTAATACTCTGGGCTGTGTACTCCCATGCTCACGCTGTTCTTATCCACGTAATAGCCCTTTATTGCCTTTGGCTCTTTCTTGAAATACTCACGGTCTGAAATTATGTGGTACTCTGGTTCTGGTCTTACTAAATTCTTGCTGCAATTCCAGCGCTTGCCCTGTAATGCTCCGTCAGTACCCTTTTTGTGCGTTCCTGTGTACTTGATTAAATAACTTGCCAGCTCTGCATAGTTGCCGCTATCGTCCAGTGGGAATACCTTAACCCTGTTATGCCCCTCGTATGCCTTATACCAGCAGCGTTGTAAAATCTCTGTATCAATTTTATTTACTACAAGGTGGTGATGCCTCGCACCTTTCTTGCCTATCTCCATAACGTGTATGTATTTGAACTCTAACCCTGCTTTTCTGTACTCCTTTCTGCACTCCCTCAAAAATACGTCTATGTCCTGCCGCATCTGCTCCGGCGTTCTGTCCGGCTCTCCTTTCCTGCGGATATAGTCAAGCACTAAATGGTAGTCCCCATAGCCATAGTTTGCATTTATGAGTATCCTTAACTTTCTCTCTGCCTGTCTGGTGTTTACTTTCTCCTGCTCTTCTTTTGTTGGCTTTACCTTATCCCCTCTGCTGATACCTTTCTTTTTGTATCTGCTGGTAAAGTACCTCTCTATCTCTATCGTATTTCCTGCTTTTGTTACCCTCTCTACGTATGGCATATATCTACCTCTCTGTCGGTTCGTTAATACTTTTATCAAGTGTTAAAACGGGCTGCCTGCCCGTTAAATTTCTTGACTTTGCGCCATACATAGCTTATAATTTTTATAGTATTTCAAAGCTGTATAGCTTAGCGCCTATGGTGTTTCCCCACCGTAGGCGCTTTTATTTTTTCATGTTTCCTGCCGCTCTCTTATGCGGCTTAAGGCATACTCATAAGCCCGTCTGTATGGCTCTCTGCAATCGTAGCCCGTGCAGCTGTATAATTTGCTGCCCTTGCAAAATTCGCAGCTATGCAGCTTTGCGTAATCGCTCGCCGCCCTCTCCTGTCGCTTTTCCTCATATTCCAGATGCCGTTTAATCTGGTTTGCATCTATAACCGCAATTCCCAGCATATTTGCTGTATGTATTTCTCTGTCCATTCCCTCTGTTATGCCGTATTTCACACCAGCAATAACAAAATCGCAGCCTTTCAGCAGCGCAAGCCCCGCAGCCATGCCCCTTGCCCGCTCTTCCGGCTTTTTATCGTCCATGCACTGCGTCATATATAAATGCGGCGTAATGGGTGCTAAGCCCGCCTCTAACGCCTGCCGTGTCAGCTGCTGCGCATAATCTATGTTTCTGTCCAGCTCTGCGCCGTCTTTCGCCCTGTATGGGCTGCATATATAAACTTTTCTCATGCCTTTTTACCCGCTTTCTGTTGTGCCTCTGCCCGTGCCTGTTCATTTCCTGCCAGATATGCTGCTAAGCACATCAGCTCGTCTGCTCCCTTTTGGTCTATAAAATTACAATCAACGCAGCATTTACAGTACCCCGTAATCTGTAAATATCTGTCGTATACTTCCTGTGGTGTCTGGCACTGCTTTAAGCTGTCCACCATGCCTGCAAGCTGCTGTATTGCCTTTATGCCTGCCTCGCCGCCCTTTCCGTGTATCCCTACTGTAATCTGCCGCATTTTTGTTGCGCCGTCTGCTCCTAAAATTGTTTTACTCTTCATTCTGTGCCTCGCTTTCTTCCTTAAACACAGCCAAAAGCATAGTCATTGCATCTATCGCTGTATCAAAATGTTTCCCCAGCTCTGCTGCGTCAATAAGCCCCTGCTTTATGTTTCTTCCGTTCCCTTTCATTACTTGCGCTTGCAAAATAGGTTTTAACTGGCTAAGCCCAGCTATGCTGTTCTCTAACTCTTCCTCGCTCACGCAGATTTTTACATAACCCTTGCCGATATGTTCAACGCTCATTTTCTGCCTCTTCCTTTCTTCTAATCAGCCGTACCGATACCTCATAAGCTGTGCGCTGTTCTCTTTCTCCTGTGGCTGCGTCAAGCACCTTTTCATACTGGCGGCTCTGATACCGTCCCAGCAGCTCTACAGTGTCGCCCTGCTGCCACTGCGCCGCCTCGTCTGCCTGTTCCTGCCAGCAGATGCACGGTAAAAAGCAGCTGCCGCCTGTAAGCTCATTTCTTACCTTTACCGTAATATCAGTAATGCGCTTGCCTCTCGGTGTTTCTCTGTATGTTGGCTTATTCGCTATAGCGCCTCTTACTGCTGCCTCGTCCTGCTCTACTGCCTTTTCCGATACCGCCACAAAATCTGCCAGAATATATACCAGCAGTCTACCGCTCTGGAAGTCCTTAAGCGTCTGCACCTTACCTGTCAGTAAAAGCCTGCTGCCCTCTACAAATTCCTGCATAACGTCAAATTCTATGCCGTTGCAAGCCCTGTATGGTACGTCCTCTGCAAATACTACCGTTACCTCGTCCGGCACGCCGCTTGGTCTTACCGTTTCCAACTTTGCCATATAACCACAAAACGGCAGCCCGCATAGCTGCTTGATTTCCTTAATCTGTGTAAGCGTTCCTACCAGTCCCGCTGCATTTCCCTTGATACCGCCACCTGTAAGCTCGTCCATGATTGCAGTATCTAAATCTCGTAAAAAATCTGGCTTTTTCTTTGTCATACTTCCTGCCCTTTCCTTTCTTATATGTAAATGGTGTAGTAAAGCGACATCTGCAAATCACTAAACTTATACTGTGCTGTCTGGTCTGGCTCTAATGGTTTCATAAGCCCCAGCTCTTCCCAGCGTCTGTGCGTTATCTCCGGCACTGCTCTAAACTTCTTTACCTCATGCCCGCTGTATTTTCGGTATTCCTCGCTTATCTCATGGTCTGCAAACGGTTTGAACGCTGCCAGATACCCTACGTAAACCTCTGCTTTGCCCTCGATAATGCGCAGGCGGTCTGAACTCTCCAGCGTGCCTATAAATTCCTTTACTGTCACAGTCTGCCTCTCCTACTTCTCTGGCATTTCGTACAGCCTTGGTATTACTGCTGCAAACGGCTGTACGTCCATGCCGCCCCTTATTACGGCTGCACCGCCAGCCGTAAACAGATAGCTTACGCACGCTTTCTGTATCTCGTCCAGAACCTCTAAGCAGCGCTCTTTTGTGGCATACTCTCCGATTTCCTCTAAACACCCGTCACTTATGCAAATTACGTGGCGCTTTTTGTCTGCCTCTGCGCCGCCTCTCTTTTTCTTTATGTCCTCGTACTCTCCATACTCTACGCAGGCGTAATTACCGCCCAGTCTATACAGCTTTTCTTTATTCTGGCTGCGTATATATACCTCGCTCATTGCCTTTATCTCCTTGCCTCTAAGTTTTCTATTTCAGAAATGCAGTTTGACGGTATCAGCTCATAAGCTGCCGCCTCTATTTCTGTAAGCGCCTCTTTGTACTCAATGTATCCCCACGCCTGCCGTTCTATCTCTGGTACGTTCTGCCGTTCCTCAAAATTTTCTATATGTAAAATCTCGTTTCCCTGCGGCTTTGGAAATGTTCCCCGTGATAACGGGCGTAAAGGGCTGTAATATCTGTGGCTCATTCTCCCGCCCCGCTTTCCGTTGTTTCGCCCAGCAATATTTTTCTAAACATACTCTCAAAAATCGGTACTGGTATGCTGTTCCCCGCCTGCTTATACAGTGGCATTGTGTAACGCCCTACTTTTTTATGTACCGCAGCAGCCGCCTCGTAGTCTGCATCTGTATAGCCTTGCAAGCGCCAGCACTCCCGTTCTGTAAGGTATCTGTAGCGCCCGCCGCCCATATCTATTACCTGTGCTGGTGTTCTGTCTTGCCTTGCGGTAATTGTAAAAGCGCAATCCTCTATTACCGTTGCCCGTCGTATTCCTTTCTTTCCGATTGCATCTAAAACGCTCGGCTGTGTCACGTCATACACTGGCGGCGCATCTGGTAGTAAAAAGTCGTTAATATCTTTCATGGGCGTTTTTATTAAATCATCAAAAGAAAATTTTTCTTTTCCCAATACAGATACTGTGAAAACTCTTTCTCTTGATTGTGGTAAACCAAACTCTCTTGCGTCCAGTATTTCAAAATTGCTACTATATCCCAGCCGTTCCATTTCTGATAAATACAAGTTGAAATTTACCCGCATATAGCGGCTTAACACATTTTTGACGTTTTCCCATATTACGTACTTTGGTTTCCATTCTCCCATTTGTTCGATAATATGAATTGTTTCCCACATAAGGCTTGAACGTGTGCCGCTACCTTTGTCTGCTCCCTTACCTCTATTTATCCGTCCCGCCTCTGCTGTCGCTTTTCCTTGGTGTCCTGCTATACTAAAATCTTGGCAAGGGCTGCCATGTATTAAAATGTCTGGTTTTAAATTCCAGCCTACGACGCTTTGCGTCTTATATGGCAGCTCGTCCGCAAACATTGCGTTATAGGAACGTACTGCCTTTTCGTCTATCTCTACATAGTCAATGGCTTTTACTGGTATGCCAATATTGCGCAGTGCGCAACGTGGGCTACCTATCCCGCCGAACAATTCTAAAATCTGTATCATGGTTCTTTTTCCTTTCTTTCGTAGTAAAATAGTAATCATTCATAATCAGCATTTCTTTACTGAAAATGCACGTAAGCCCCAGCGGTACTGTAATAAATGCTATCGTTATGTCGCCCTCTGTCGCCCATACTGCCAGCACGGTAATTGCAAGCATTGCAAGCCCACAGGCTTTCTGTTTAATGAAATACCAACGGCGGGCTTTCTTTGCCTGCTCCTGTTGCCGCCTCTGCTCTTTTTTCTTACGCATATCTGCCATTGCATCTGCGTAGCCTTTCTGGTATGCGTCCTCTACTATCAATGCCTCTGCTGCCATTCTCTGCCTCTCTTCCTTTCGGCGGCGCTCTCTGTCTTTCCATGTGTGCCGCTCTCCTGTTCTGGCGTTTGGTTTTACCGTGCGGGCTGCTTTTCGCATTAAAAAGCAACTGAAAACCTGTTGACTGTCCACATACTTTCTGGCTGGTATGACCGCCGCTATTTTTCCACGGTATACAGATTGCAGCTATTAGCCTGCTACCCTCTGCCGCAGGCTCGCCATGCCTGCTACACAATGTGCCGTGTGGGACTTGAACCCACGACTTGCCGCTTATGAGGCGGCTGCTCTAACCAACTGAACTAACGGCACTCGTGGCGGCTGCTGCCGCCTACTCATTAAATAAAAAGCCTTTTTCTATTAAAAACCTTATCCAGTCGCAGCCCGTTACGTCGTCCCGCTCAATGAATTTGTAAAAGCTCTCTGCGTCCTCTATTCCGTATTTCTTCAAAATGTTTCTTGCGTTCTTTACTGCTGGCGTAGTAAAAACATTCTCTGCGTAAAATGTAGCCTCTATAGTCCCGTAGCTGTTCTTTCCTGCTGGTGTTCTCATTTCCACTACGACTACATTCTTTTTGCTTTTTCTTCCTACGCCCTTTCTTATTACTACTGCCTCACTGAATAACCAGCCATTCCAGCCGCTACGCATAGGTGCAAACTGTGTGCGTGGCACTTCTACTAAGTCGCCTGCCTGCAATTTATTAAAATCTACTTTTTTCATGTGTCTTACCTCTCTTTTGTTATTCTTGTTTATAACGCCTGCTGCCCTGCTGCCGCCGTGTAGGTTTTCAGTGTGGCGTTGCAGCGTTTGAACTCCCTATAAATTGTGTCCCTATGCGTTCCCAGTGCCTCTGCAATATCACTTACACTGCTGCCCTGCTTACTCATAGCCTCTATGGTCTGCCTGTCCTCGTAATGCAGACGCTTGTACTTTCGTTTCGCCATGTTCTATGCTCCTTTCCGTCCTCATTTGCTTTTATGGTAAAAAAATAAGCGTGTCAGAGTTTTTACGCTCTGCACGCTCTTCTTTTCTGCTGTTTCCTATAAAAAAAGAAAATCGGCAGAGGCTTTATAACCTCTTGTCGATTTTCATTCTAAAACTTATCCAATTTCGATATTTTTCGGTTACAGTTCAGCCATGCGCTCGTTTGAATGAGAAAGTGTGTTGCAAGCTTGCTTGCATAAGCACTTTTTCATCCAAATCAGCATATGGTGGAACCACCAAGCTTCTTGTTTTCATGAATATGAAAACAAGAAGATGTAATGGCTGAACTGTAACATTTTTCATTATGGCCGAACAATAACGTTTCCTGCATCCGTTCTCCGGACCTGTTTATCCGGCTCTTCCGTACCCGGCAGTCCTTTTCCCGGACTCACCGTACCTGTTCATGCAGCGGTCTGCGGATCTTCTTTCTCGTAAGTTCCACGAGACCAAGAGGTGTCATATCAACAAGTACGGTCTTCACCGGGTCTGCTGTTACAGCGCGCCGCAGTGCTGCGAGAAGTGTCTTCCGGCTCTCCTCTTCCTTCATATCAATAAAGTCCACAATCATGATCCCGGAGAGATTCCTGAGACGGAGCTGGACAGCGATCTCCTCCGCCGCTTCCAGATTTGTCTTCAGGTATGTCTCTTCGGACGTCTTCTTTGAAACGCTCTTAGCCGTATTTACATCAATGACCGTGAGCGCCTCTGTAGGCTCGATCACAAGATTTCCGCCAGATTTTAACCAGACCGTCTTTGAGAGCGCCTGGGACAGGATCGTCTCCAGATGATAGAGGGCTGTGAGTGGAAAATCATCGGTATAAAGTCTGAGTGATGGCATTCCTGCTGCCATGGGACATGCCATCTTTGCAGAATCAACCGCTGTGGAATCCGCTGTTGCTGAGGAGCTTTCTGCTGCCTCAGAATCCGCTGCTGTCCCGGAATTCTCCGCTGCCCTGCTGTCTGTAATCCCTAACGCATCCTGCAGTTCTTTATAAACTTCCGGCAGATCCGTGACAACTTCCAGTCCATCACAGATCTTCAGATCCCGGACCGCACGAACCGCAAAACTCTCCGGCCGATACAGCACACTGTAACAGGTCCGGTTTGCCGCCGCCTTACAGATTGCCAGATACCGTTCATAAAGCGCTGCAAACTCCTCAAACACCTTATCGATCCCAGCCGCCTCTCCGTTCGTCCTGACGACAAGACCGCTGTCTCCGTGTTCTGTCGCCTCCCAGCGCTGTTTCACTGCATCCCGCCATTCCTTATCCCGGATCTTCGCGGAAATTCCCAGAGAACTTTTCCCGGCACTCAGAACCGCCGTCTGCCCTGTCAGCGTAAGATTTGAGGTCAGCACCGCGTCCTTCGTCTTCACCGCGGACCGTTCCACCTGCACCAGGATCTCATCCCCTGCTTTTAAAGGTCCATGTTCCGTCTTCCCGTCCGCGTAGATCGGACGCGCATTTTCCTTCAGGCTGTAAAACCCGTTGACACCCGGCCGGTACTCCACAAAAGCCGCATTGATGTTCTTTGAAATATTCTTCACTTTTCCGACAAAGATCACGCCGGTCTCTTCCTCCGCCGCCTCCGGCTCAAAGTCGATCTGGGCAGCATGTCCATCTTTAAAAAGCACTGCGGCGGTCTTCCCGCGCAGTGCCGTAATGATCAGTTTATCCAACGTGTTCTCCAATTTCTTCTCCGAAGGATTCCAGAGTCACAAAGTCATGTTCTCCCGCGTCCGCGTAAACTTCCTCACGATTGATGCGGAACGCGAACTGCGGATATTCTTTTCCCAGAGACTTACAGTATGCCTCGAGGACCAGCTCCGGCTTTACGTTCGCAGCACTTCCGGAAGAAAGCTGCAGGAAGAGTCCGTTTCCGTCCGCCCCGCGGTGTGCCTCGTAGATCAGAGGCTTTAAATCCATCTCCTTCTCGCCCTTTTTCGTCTTTTTCACGATATTCAGGTTTCCGTTTTCGATGAAATCAAGAATTCCGTTGTAGAATTCTTCCGGTGTCATGGAAAGTCCGTTCTCGTAATCGTCTCTCAGGACGATGGTATAATCACATGCCGCAACGATGGACATGGCGTTTTCCGCGTCATCCGGCAGTTTCCGGTAGCTCAATACCTCAACGCCTTCCACCATCGTGTCGTTCAGCCGCTTCACCATCTCCGCGGAAGAGTCCGTGGATAACACCTCGATATCCAGATACTCGCCGCATCCGGTAAGTCCCACACCGAGCGGTGCCGCAAAGGACATGATCTGGTGTGGGGAGAAACCTTCAGAATAGCGGATATCCACATCCGCGCGGCGCATGGCCTTCTGGAAATAGCGCATCGTGTCGAGATGTCCGATGAACTTCATGGCTCCCTGCTTGGAAAACTTAATTCTGATCTTCATAACAGACACCTCCTCCAAATCTTCTCACACCACAGCCGGAACAGCGCATTCTGCAGTTCGGGGTGACAGTCTCTTTTGTCGCGTTGATCCACTCTCTCTTTAAGAATTCCTTCGTCACACCTGTGTCGATGAAATCCCACGGGAATATCTCATCGAGGGAGCGTGCTCTCGTCGTATAGAAATCGATGTCCACGCCGCATGTCTCAAAGGCATTCATCCAGATCTCATTGTTAAAGCTCTCAGACCATGCGTCATAGAGCGCGCCCTGTCTGTAGGCCTCCTCAATGACAGCAGCGACCTTCCGGTCTCCACGGGCAAGAACGCCCTCGAGGACCGTCACGTCCGCCTCATGCCAGTTGTATTTTAAGCTCTTGTGGTTCAGCATCTCGTGCATCTTGTGGTTTACAATACGGGCTTTTCCGAGAAACTCCTCTTTTGTACTCATCTGCGCCCACTGGAACGGGGTAAATGGCTTCGGAACGAAGAATGACGTACTCGCAACGACCTGTACCTTTCCATTTCGCTTGTCCTTCGGAATCTCGTAGTACTTCTCCGCGATCTTCTCGGAAAGCAGGGCAATTCCTTCCATATCTTCCACGGTCTCTGTCGGAAGTCCCAGCATGAAATACAGCTTTACACGGTTCCATCCGCCCTGAAATGCCAATGCGGAGCCGTTTAAGATATCTTCCTCTGTCAGTCCCTTATTAATAACATTTCTCAGTCTCTGGGAACCCGCCTCCGGCGCGAAGGTCAGGCTGCTCTTCTTGACATCCTGAACCTTGCTCATAACGTCAAGGGAGAAGGCGTCGATACGCAGGGACGGCAGGGACACGTTCACGCCTTTGCCGTGGAAGGTATCGATCAGGAATGTTACAAGTTCTTCCAGACTTCTGTAGTCACTGGAACTTAAGGAGCTTAAGGAAATCTCCTCATGTCCCGTGCTCTTTAACATCTTATAAGCCAGCTCTTTTAAGCGTTCTACGTTCTTCTCGCGGACCGGACGGTAGATCATTCCCGCCTGACAGAAACGGCAGCCGCGGATGCAGCCGCGCATGATCTCGAGAACCACGCGGTCCTGGGTCGCCTTGATAAACGGAACCAACGGTTTCTCCGGGTAGACGGACTCTGTCATTTCCATAACAAGCTGCTTTTCCACCTTCTCCGGCACCCCCGGCGCTGTCGGCAGAAAGCTCCTGATCGTGCCGTCTTCCTCATATGTCACTTCGTATAAGGACGGAACATAGATTCCCGGAATTCCCGCTGCCTTTCTTAAGAACTCCTGTCTGGAATCCCCGTTCTTTCTGGACTCCTTGTATACATCAAGAAGCTTCCGGTAGGAGACTTCTCCCTCTCCGATATAAAACATATCAAAGAACACCGCGATCGGCTCCGGGTTGTAGGAACACGGACCGCCACCGATGACGACCGGATCATCCCAGGTACGATCCTCCGCGTGAAGCGGAATGCCGGAAAGCTCCAGCACCTGTAAAATATTTGTATAGCACATCTCGTACTGAAGCGTGATTCCGAGGAAATCAAACTCCTTCACCGGGTCCTGGGACTCAAGGGCAAATAACGGAATGTGTTTCTCTCTCATGACCTTGTCGAGATCCGACCACGGGGAGTACACACGCTCACAGTATACGTCCTCGTACTTGTTAAACATGTCATAAAGGATCTGGATTCCCAGATGGGACATACCGATGTCATACACGTCCGGGAAACACATGGCAAACCGGATGTCCACAGTGGACGGATCTTTCTTCACCATGTTCACCTCACCGCCGATGTAGCGGGCGGGCTGCTGGATACTCAAGAGTATCTCTTCTGGCAATGCTAATTTTCTCATAAAACCTTATTTTACCTACATTTCTCATGTTTTTTGCGATGTATTCATCGCTGTTTTTGGTTCCTTTTAGTTCTTTTTTCTGATTTTCTCCGTAAGCGAAAAAACACAAATTCTTGTCAAGTGTTTTTTTGTCACGGACAGTTTACATAATATTTTTCGCTCTTACGACAAAAAAAGTTTTTTCTGAAATACGCACAATTCGGATTTTCCATCATTTTACGGATAAATCCGCTCTAAATGTAAAGATCAGACCGCATTATTATACGGTATTTCTCGCGTTTCCGCAACAGATTCTTTCCGGGAAGCGATTTTTCGAGCTCCTATCGTCGAACTTTTTATCAAGTTTTCCGAATATTTATCAAATCCGGGAATCTCAAAAATCAGGGTTTCCGTGAACCTCACATGACTAAAGTCACATACTTCTCAACCGTTTTAAACGGCAAGACCGGATACCGGCGGATACGCCTGAAACTTAGAACTGCGCAGATATGCGCATCCTCCATGCCGGGTACGGCTGGGTTCCACATAACAGGTAGTCCTCCGGATATCTGCCTGTGTTTATGCAGCTTTCAAACATCCATGCTCATTCTGAAGGATGAGCAGGTCAGCATAAACGCATGAGGTTCTGCGCTTCACCGCAGGTACTTTTGCCTCCAGTGAAGACCTTTCCGTTTCCGGTAAGGTTTTTATGATTTCCCGAATCCAGTATCTCGCTCCGATATTGTAGGATGCTGACAGATCACAGTTATACTGTTTTCCAGATTGGAAAACACACAGGCTGTGGTTCTTCGGATCTCGGCTGACCGGTCCGCTTCCATCATACGCCAGACGGCTGGTATTCCATGCGCAGACACGGGACACACGGATCCCATACCGGTGTGCTTTGTGTTCGCACATAGTCTGGATCTCCCGTTTTTTCCAAAGATGCAGTTTCTGTCGTTTCTTTCCTGAAATCTTTCCCTTCATTTCCAGGTACTCAAACACGATCACATCCGCATGATTCTCATGAGCATATTCTGCGATCGAACGGCCAGTCTTTCTGGCAAGTTCCGTATTCAGACGTTTCGCATACGCCCATCGGCTTCCGATCTGCCTGGAACCGTGTTCCTTCTGGAATCTCCGGATCCTTCCGAGTACATGGGACAGCCGGTCTTTTTCACTGGGGAAATTAATAAATTTCCGGTCCAGAACAGTTCCGTCTGACCGCATGATACTACAGACTGCATCCGTATTGATTCCAAGATCCACACTGCAGATGAGCTGATCCTTTACAGGTGTTTTTGATAATGTAACTTCTTCCGTATAAGAAAAGCGGAGAAAATATTTCTGATGTCGTTTTAGAAAGATCGATAGTATCCATTTTATATGTCCTCTTCCCGATAGCCATGATAACTAATGGTACACCGGAGCAGAGCATTCATTTGCACACTATCTCCCACACCATCTTGCGCACTATAATAAAAGTTATTTTCTCAGATAGCAAGATTTAACGTATCAGATAGCTTTGCTATCCTTCTCAGGATGGAATCCTGAGAGCCAGAGCTGTAGAGTTCCCATGGAACAATACGTGCAGTTTACGGTGCTTGGCGGTCGCCATTCCGTTTTAGAACGGCTGCTTTCCGAAGCAAGACGGTCGGTATCACAGACTGCAATACTCATCAATAGCAAGGGTTAAAGCCAGGCATAAATGCCTCTATTGACAAGTGTTGCAGTCTATGAGGTTAGGCAATCAAGCAGAACAAAGGATTGTTCTGCGCCGGCTGTTACAAAACAGATTATGGCTGCTTGCGGGCATAATGTGGCCGTTGGTATCCGTAATATGCAATACGTTTAGAATATCCTCAACACCCGTCTCGGAAAGTAAAAATGGGAGCTGCTAATGGCAACTCCCCTCTCTTTTTAACTAAGCTCGTCCGTCTTAAAAACATTGTAGCCTTCATAGTAATAGCTTGCATCAATACCTTTCATGTACACTGTACGGTCATCAATCATATCTGTAAGTGCATTTTTTAAAAGGAATTTGATTTCAATATCCTTAATCGGACTTCTTTCCATAGCCAAAAGATAATCTTCTTTATCCACCTGGCTCCAATCCACAACTTGTCCAATTTCTTTTTTCAGCATTGCATCTAACCAGATGCGGGTACTTCTTCCGTTTCCCTCTCGAAACGGATGCGCTACATTCATTTCCACATATTTTTCGATAATTTCATCGAAATTACTTTGTGGCATATGGTCTATATTTTCGAGAGCTGTTTGTAAATACATTAATGGAGCGAATCGAAAATTCCCTTTTGCTATATTGACAGTTCGGAGCTGTCCGGCAAAATCATAAATATCATCAAACAAATATTTATGAATCTTTGCAAGTCCCGCAAAGGTCCCCACTTCAAATGTATCAAGTAATCCCTTTTCAAAGAGTTCAGCAGCTTTCTTTTTACTGAGTTTTTCTTCCAATCTGGCTAATTCTGCGGAATCTCGAATTCCCAATTTGTTCGCTAATGCCATTCTGAATCCCTCCTACTTTGTGATTGTGCCAAGTCGCTGGCGCGACGGCCAGCCCCAGATACAATTATTTCACCACTTTCAAAAAAAGTAGCAGTTTTTGAATATATGTTGTATTGTTGAGATACCCCTACCTTAACATAAACATACACAAAAACTGCTATGCTTACTTTATCATGGATTTTTAATCTCAACAACTACATATCTTATTTTTTTATTCGTCCGCCACCTTTTTTAATGTTGACATTGCTTTTATCACATTTCAAAGGAGATTTATCATGGACAAATATTTGGATTCTTACAGGGAAATGATTTCCCTTCGCGGTCTTACTGACCATACCAAAAAAACTACTGCACCTATATCCGGGCTTATCTGCATTATCTGACTGACATCCTTCACAAATCACCTGAAGATGTTTCATGGGAAGAGCTGCGTGATTACATCCGTTGGCTTCAGAAATCAAGAGCCCTCTCTGACCGCACTGTCAACTGTGCCATCTCACAACTGCGCTTTTTTACACTGTATGTTCTTCATAAACAATGGGATGATACACAGCTTCCCATGCGTAAATTTGATGAATATCTTCCTTACGTTCCCTCCAGACAGGAAACATGGCAGTTTATTTCCACCATGCCTGATCTAAAGCAGAAAACCATGGTTACTGTCATGTATTCCTCAGGACTTCGCATCGGTGAGGTATGCCGGCTTCGTTATAAGGATGTCGACCGCAAAAATATGAGGCTTTACATCCCCCACACCAAAAACCGTTCTGCCCGGTATGCCATCCTTTCCAAAGCAGCTCTCGACCTGCTGACTCAGTACTGGTTTGAATGTGGCAGGCCCAGGGGCTATCTTTTTCCAAAGCAGTATGGCGGAGACAGACCTATTGACGCTTTTTTCCTTTCAAGGCATATCCATGCACATGAGGACAGACTGGGATGGGAACGCAGGATTACCTGTCATTCTTTCCGTCACGCTTTTGGCACTCCCCTTTATGAGGATGGGGTTGACCTGCTTACCATAAAGGCTCTTATGGGACATAAGTCTCTGACCTCCACTGCTGTCTATGTGCACCTTGCTGCCAATGGAACTTCCTCTGCGGTCAGCCCTTTTGACCGCCTGGCTGGTGTTTTCCATGAATAGATTCAAGATCCGGCAGATATTTGATCTTTCCTATGAAGCTTATTCTGCAGAAAACCATTACCGGTCAGACATACAGCGGAAAGCTGCACTTGCCATCTTAAACTGCAAATCCGGGAAACTTGGTGTAAACATAAGCAGATGCAGTAATTGTGAACATGTGGAGATACACAATAACTCCTGCCGCAACCGTAACTGTCCTAACTGTCAGGCAGTTCTCAAGGAGGTCTGGGTGGATAAACGCAGGGCTGAGGTCATTGATTCCCCCTACTTTCATGTGGTCTTCACTCTTCCGCATGAATTAAACCCGCTCATTTACTGTAACCAGAAGCTTTTGTATGATCTCTTTCACAGATGCTGCGCCGAAACACTTCTGGAATTGTCTGCGGATAAGAAGTGGCTCGGGGCAACACCCGGTATCATCCAGGTGCTCCACACATGGAATCAGGAACTTGCCTACCATGTACATATGCACTGCATTGTTTCCGGCGGCGGGCTCACGAAGGATGGAAAAATCCGCAAATCCTCCAATCACTTTTTTATCCGCACGGAAGTGCTTCGGGATAAATTCAAGGGTAAATTTATGGCACACCTTTCCGCTCTTTATGATAACGGTTCCCTGATTTTTTCTTCTTCCTGTGATGATCTTAGGAATTCCTATCACTGGAAAGAATGGAAAAATAGCCTTTACGAAAAAGACTGGTGCCCTTATATTAAAGAGACCTTTAACGGTTTCGGCAATGCCATTGAATACCTTGGACGTTATACCCACAAGATTGCCATTTCCAACAGCAGGATTCTTTCTGTTACACAGGATATGGTTACCTTTTCTGCCAGAGGGAAGAAACCGGGCGAACCAAAACGTCTGATCACCCTGGATAACAGGGAATTTATCCGCCGGTATCTGATGCACGTGCTTCCTCCGGGTTTTCAGAAAATCCGCTATTATGGTTTTCTGAACAATCGCATGAAATCCACTAACTTAAAGGTGATCTTTAAGCTTCAGGGAAGTCAGCAGTTTAAGCAGCGCTATGCCGGTATGTCCATGGCAGAACTGTTGAAGGCTGTCTGGAAATTTGACATCTGTCTCTGCCCGGAATGTGGGCATGCAGCCATGAAACAACTGGGAAGGTGCTATGTCTCTCCCTCCTGATACTTCGGTTTTTCATACACTTTTTGAGACCTCCCACCGGAAGGTCTGCGAAGCATGCCCAAAAACGGAAACTGCTTTGAAAAATTCACCTTTCCTGCATTACAGGGCACCTCAATTTTCTGTTTTTACTTTCTGGGAAGAATGCTTTTTCCATACGGTATCCAACTAAGTCCCGCGAATTGGTACAATCGGAAAGAATCACATTCAGAGCAGCTTATCTTTTGTGTAAGCTGTTCTTTTTTGACTGCTCTGAATCTGATACTTTCCTTAGGTATTATACCATATGTTACTAAGCATGTAAACACATGTTCGATATTATTGTAAATAAATAGCGCACCTAACTCATCACTGAAGTAACGAGAATGCGGTGCGTGTTTTTCAAAATGATCAATATATTCCTCACCCTGGAATACAATGATTGATACGGATACGCGGCATCCCTTGGTTAAATGCTCGATGTCTTCCTCGGAAAGAAGATCGTATATTTTATCCGTGGAATAGCGATACTGGTCCCCATCATCACTCTTGATCGTAATCTTACTGGAGTTTATCATGGTGATCGTACCGGTATACTGATATTCTTCGTATTCGTAATCATTATCTATATCTTCATCCGGATTTTCTGACCCGCCTCCGCCGGAATTTCCACCGGACGGGCTGTCCTGGTGTGGGAGATTCGTCACATTCCCACCGCAGGAATCATTGTAATCCTTATACTGGGAACTGGTTACGGTCTTCGTCTCGATCGGAATATCATCCGTATGGATATCATGCAGGATGTATCCGTCTCTTGCTTTGATCTCTTTTGCGGAATAGTCATATGTCAGGCTGATGAACTGTTCGTAATACTTATCCCGGTCGTCTTCCATTTCTTTTTTGGATTCTGAACCATCTTCATCTTCACCATTTTCATAGCCATTTTCCGCTGTTGCACAGAAGAATCCGGTATTGGATTCTGAGATCAAATCCTCACAGGTGGAAACTTCATTCTCCCAGTTCTCAATTTCATCCTTGTTTAAGATTTCCCCGGTTTCCGGATCTTCTTCCGGTTCCGGTTTTGCCGGGTGTCCGCCGCAAAAGCCCTTTGTGTATGTATACGTCTTCGTATCCCTATGTGCTGTTCCGGTGCCGGCAGAATATTTTAAAAGTCCATTGGTGTCCGTTACGTCATCATCAATATTATACGGGTCATTGCCTTGATTTCCCTCCGGATTGCCGGAACCATAGTCCCATCCATCCCATTTTAGAAACTGGCTGCCATTGTCAGGAGGAAAAGCGTCTGGAACACTAGGCAAAGGCATTGGCGAGGAAAGAGCGGACGCACCGGCTTTGCACCAGGGCCGTCATGCTGGAAAGCTACCTGCCCCACCCGGCAGCAATCACGGATGAACAGGTCAGCTTGTTTTTAAAGCTGCTGTTCCATCAGGACAGCACCCGCCAGCTCATGGAACGGATTTTCGCTGGAAACGGCAGTTTAGAAGCAAAGGACACAGACTGGGAACGGCCTTGACTGGCTTCCAGTTCGTCCGCCCGTGGGCTGCCCCTCTGAAAGATGGCGCAATTATACACCAGTCGAGCCGGTGCGTTGCGCCCTGCCGGGGGGGTCCTGCGGAAAGCTATGGATTTTCCGCTGATTTTCAATCCGCTCCAAATCCCCACAGGGGAAGCTACCCATCCCCTGCGCTGGCTTGTTCCAGCTACCTAGTTTGGTGAATTTTCCTAAAATAGATTGACATGAAACCATATTTTTGTTATGATTTTTACATAAAATATAGGGAGGGGATTCCAATGGGGGGGAAATTATTTACTTAAAACTTAATTATAGTAGATAGGAGGAATGTGTGAAATGAAGAAAAAGATAATTCTATTAGCTTTAATAATCATGGCATGTTTTACTACTGTAGCTTTTGCAGCAGAAGAAAAACAGACTAACTATCAACCAGCTTCTACTCCTACAACTGAAGCAGAATGGTGGGATTGGTTTAATTCCCTTCCGGCGGATATTCAGCAACGTATTAATTTTCGACCCGGTAGTAATAAGAGACAAAGTGAGTCTACTCAGGAAACCGGTTTATCTCAAGGTGCAGAAGTAAGTGATTTATCATCTCGTGCATCACTATTACCAACAGGTGGTGGTGAACCAGTATATAATTTCAATTACTGGGAAGAAAATAAACTGTATGCTAACTGTTATATCTATGCGATGGATGTTATTACTAGTACTGTAGGCGGTGTCAATCCTGGACATTACGGCGGTGGAGAAATTACCTTTGAAGATTTAAGTAAAAGTAATATTTGTTCATTAATGTATACTGGGACTAAAAATGATGGCCCTTATTTGGGAAACGGAAGAAGTATTAGAAGTTCTTCAAAAAATGAGAAACCTAGGAGTAATGAATACAAAGTGGCAATTGTCATTGCTCCTGGTGTGGATTATCACTGGTATGTTCAAAATTCTGATGGCTATTGGTCACACAAACCTGGTACAACCAGTTGCACAAAAGTCGATGCTTCAGGAAACTTTATTACAGATCCACAAACGGCAAATAGAAATTATTCCTATGCTAACTATAGTAAATTTTGTGGATATTATATTATGACTCGAAATTAAACATTTGGGATAAATATTATCAGCAGGAAACCGATTTTGGTTTCCTGCTTTTTCTTTGCCCGGACGCCGGGAGAAAGGAGGTCACACTCGTCATGCCACCATGCCCGCACTTTGATTTGAGAATTGTCCAGCGGAGTAAACGCCAGTCTGCCGTTGCTTCCGCTGCCTACCAAAGCGGGGAACGGCTCTTTTCCGAGTGCGACCAGAAGCAGAAATACTACTCCCATAAAAGCGAAATCGTCCACACGGAAATCATGCTGTCGCTCCATGCCCCGCCGGAGTACGCTGACCGCAACACCTTATGGAACGCCGCCGAGGCCGCAGAGACCAGATGGCAGAAACCTTTGCCACCCACACCTCCTGGAATGCGCAGGAAATCCGCACCCGCTCTCTGGAAATTCTGGAACAGATGCGGATCCGAAACGGAGAAGAGGTTCTGGAAAAATACCCACACCAGCTTTCCGGCGGCATGCTCCAGCGTATCATGATCGGCATTGCCATGGCCCTGCAGCCGGAGCTTCTGATTGCCGATGAGCCGACCACCGCCATCGATGCCATCACCCAGTACGAGATTCTGGAAGAATTTATCCGTATCAAAAAGCAGAAAAATACCGCCATGCTGTTCATCACCCATGACCTGGGCGCCATCTCCAAAGTAGCTGACCGCATCCTGGTCATGAACAGCGGACATGTGGTGGACAGCGGAAGTTTTACCACATCCTTAAGCATGCCGATGACCCGTACACCCGCATGCTGGTGGAGAAACGATCTGCCGTCATGCACCGCTACCGCCAGATCTTACACGGAAAGGAGAGTTCCCATGCTTGAAGTAAATAACGTCTGCGTCAGCTTCCGCAGCGAACGCCAGGAAAAGCTGTTCGGCACCACCCGGGACCAGGTTCTCTTTGATGTCTCCTTAAAGGTGCCCAAGGGGACCTGTCTTGGAATCCTCGGAGAGTCCGGAAGCGGAAAATCTACCCTGGGCCGCGTGATCTGCGGTCTGTTAAAGCCCGACAGCGGCGAACTGAAGATTCACGACACTTCCGTCTACGCCTCCAGAAGCGGCAGAAAAAACCTGCAGAAGCGCTTAAGTGTTGTATTTCAGGACTATACCACTTCCGCAAATCCCCGCTTCCGGGTAAAGGAGATCATTGCAGAAGGACTGGCCGCAAGAGAGCGCAACCAGAAAATCCGGTTAAACCGGGCCGAAGAAACCAGCCGCCTTTTAGAGCTGGTCGGTTTAAACGCTTCCTACGCAGACCGGTATCCCCATGAGTTATCCGGTGGGCAGCTGCAGCGTGTCTGCATTGCCCGGGCTGTGGCCTGCCAGCCGGAGATCATTCTCTTTGACGAAGCCATCTCCTCCCTGGATGCCCACACCCAGGTCCAGATCATGGACCTTCTGCATGAACTGAAGGAAAAGCTGGGACTGACTTATATTTTCATCACCCATGACCTGACTTCTGTCACCTACCTCTGCGATGAAGTGCTTTTCCTTTACCATGGCCGCATCACCGAGCACATCCCGGTATCCCGCATTGCGGAGACCAAAGACGAATACGCGAAGAAGCTCCTGGCTTCCATTATCGAATTTGACTAAAGGAGAATTTTTTAAGACTTATGAGACTGTCTGACTTCAAAGCCGGCAGCGGAGTAAAACAGACACTTCCGCTGCCTGTCACCAGCCCCTATTCTGTAGAAATGACCGTGATCTGCGGCAGCCGCCCAGGAAAAAACCTGGTGGTGACAGCCGGTGTTCACGGCTGTGAATACGTCGGCATCGAAACACTGAACCGCCTGAAACGAGAGTTGGAGCCCGCCGCCCTGTCTGGCCGCGTGATCCTGCTGCCCCTGGTAAACCCGGAAGGCTTCTACCAGGGCAGCAAACAGACCATCCCGGCTGACGGCAAGAACTTAAACCGTATGTTTCCCGGCAAACCGGATGGCACCTTTTCCAGCCAGCTTGCCAGAGTACTGGAAGAAACCCTGTACCCCGAAGCGGATTTCCTGATGGACCTGCATGGCGGTGATGTCAATGAAGCACTGACTCCGCTGGTCTTCTTCCCAGCATCCGTTCCGGAATCCTTGTCTGCCGCTGCTTCGGCTGCCGCTGAAAGTCTCTCTGTTCCTTACCGTGTTGCATCCACCTCCCAAAACGGACTTTACAGCTGGGCAGCCCAATGCGGTATCCCGGCCCTCCTGGTAGAGCGCGGAGATCGCGGCCTGTGGAGTGAAAAAGAAGTTGCCGCATGCCGGGAAAATGTGTATGAGCTGATGAGGCATCTGGGAATCCTGAATGCAGCTTCCGTTTCTCCCTGCCTCCAGCAGGCCGAAATCCGCAGAGCCGTCTACGAAGAAGCTCCCGCGGATGGCTTCTGGTATCCCGCCGTGTCGGCAGCCGGTCAGAAATTAAAACAGGGCACCCTGCTTGGCACCCTGAAGGATTCTTATGGAAATGAAATTGCCTGCTATACTGCTCCGTTTGACGGTGTTGTGCTGTATTACACTTTAAGTCTCGGTGTAAAAAGCGGGGATCCGCTGATTGCATACGGAAAGCTGTAAATCTGCTCCATCCAGACTAATACCCAGGCATATCCAATATGCCTAGGTATTTTTTTCACTTACCTTATCTCTTTCATCAGCACATCTTTCCCGGAAAACGCAAAGCCCAGTTTGTAAATTCTATCCACTGGAATTCCCACTGCCAGCAGGTCCTTTTCATACCCCGCTCCTCAATCTGCTTTAACGCATTGTCTGCCGTCTGGTCCAGATTCTCCTCCCTAAAACATACTTATAAATATTTTACATAGATGTATCTATTTCATGCAAAACATATCATCAGGCTTCGCAGTCCATTTCCTGTTGTCTGTGCTTATTATAGCTAATTTTATTTGGAAGTACAAGATACTGTAATTCCTCAAGTCACCCCTCAAACATCTCCGCAAATTCCTCCGCAAACTCATCTTTCAGCATAAACCGGTCGATCATGCCGTTGTTCAGATACCATTCGAAATCGGCTCCTCTCTGTTCCGCGATGAGAATCAGGCGGATCTCCGGATTGATGCGGCGGACCACCTCACACAGCTCGATTCCGTTCATGGTCGGCAGTGTGTACTCCGCGATCAGAAGATCATAGGCTGACGGATCTTTCTGGACCCGGTCGATAAGGGCCGCCGGGTGTGCGTACAGATCTACCGTCTTCCGGCTGTGAGATGCGGCCGCTTTCCAGGTCTTCGCGGACTCTTCACTGGAGACAATCGCAATCTTTTGTACATGCTTCAGCCGTTTCCGGCCGTCAGCTTCCACTTCCGGGCCGCTCTGCGGGATCTCAATGACAAATGTTGTTCCCTCACCCGCTTTGCTCTCTACACAGATCGTTCCGCCGACCGATGTCACCATATTCTGGACCACTGAAAGACCGAGTCCGGTGCCCTGTCTGGATCCTTTTGTTGTGTAGAACGGTTCAAAGATCTTCTGCATGGCATCATCTCCGATCCCGCAGCCAGTATCAGATACCTGCAGGCGGATCGCATCGTTCCCTTTTGCCTCCAGCCGGATCCGCAGCTCCTTTCTATCGGTCTTTTCCATAGCCTGAAACGCGTTTTTGCAGAGATTCATCAATATGTGTTCCGCCATCCGTCTGCGTCCTAAAACATACAGTGGTTCCTCCGTAATCTCTGTTTTCAACGTGATCGCCGCCGGGGCAAGCTGCCGCACGATAGATACCGCATTCCCGACTTCTTCCGTAAAGTTCAGCGGTTCCAGCCGCACACCGGTATCCTGTCTGGAAAAGGCAAGCAGTTCTTTTGACAGATTCGATGCCTGATCCACCGACTTTGTGATCTCATGGATCATCTCCTGATTCTCGGAAGAAATGGACTCATCATTCTCAAGAAGCTCCGCATAGATCAGCACTGGTGTCAGATAATTGTTGAATTCATGCGCAATGTGGCTCGCCATCATTCCCAGAGACTGGATCCGCTGGTAATGCCGGATCTCGTTGTTTTTCTGGACCAGCATCTCCATTCCGTGATTGATCTCTTTTAAATACGTGATCTCCTTTTGCTGGGATTCCGCCAGAAAACGGTTTCTCAGGAAAAATACCATGATCACCACAAGGATCATCATGTACAGGATCATCACGCCGATCAGCATGGTCATCATGCTCTCAAGCGGTCCCGAAAGTTCATGGATCGGCAGTGTGGAATTGACGATCCAGCGTTCTCCCTGAATCGAGATTGCCTGAAACGCAACGACGCGGCGGACTCTCTTTAATTCAGGATCATCCCAGACATATGTATCGATCACACCGGTTCCGGAGTCCTCATTTTCCTGCCTCATGATCCAGGCATTCAGGCTGCTCATGTCAAGATATGGATACCTCTCAATACGTCCATCCACCGCTTCAAGACCGATCTGGTTTTTTACATGATGCATGATGATGTTCATATTCTGGTCTTTGACGCTGGAATATCCGGCTTCTCCGATCTTTACCGGCGCGACGATCTTCTCATACAGCGCTCCAAGGTCCATGGCAAATGTGAGCATATAGACCTCGGATCCGACAGGGACATTCTTCTCAATATAAAGCTCATACCATCCCGTCTGATCCGATATTTCTTTTCCCGTGATCTCTGCAGGATGATTTCCGTCCTGCGGATCCACTGCTTTCACTTCTCCGTCCGCAGATTCCCGAAACGTCTTTTTTCCCGGTTCATACCGGAATTTTGTTCCATCCGGTTCCGTCACAGTAATCCAGTTATAGACCCCTGCATTATTCTTTAAAAAGTAAGCTGTCCTCGCATTGATTCCGCCAGACTCCGCCCAGACATTTTCCGGCATTCCTTCCTGAGAATAAAACAGGTCAATCTCCTCAAGCTGCTGTTCCATGTAGGAATTGAGGTTATTTCCGACGATTCCCGCCATGGTTAAAAGCTGGCTTTCCTCCGTCCGGATCACCTGCTCCCGGTATTGACTGTAAAGCCGGGAACCTGCAAATATCACAACCACTGATAAAATGATCAACAGACTGACCGCCACCAGTCTTGATTTCCTTTTATTTAAAAATTCTTCCATTTTTTATCCCTACACATTCAGCATATATCCGATTCCACGTACTGTCTTCAGATACCGGGGCTGCTTCGGGTCATCCTCGATCTTGTTCCGGATCCGTTTCACATAGACGGTGATGGTATTGTCATCCACCACTGCCTCATTCCACACCTGAGTATAAAGCTGTTCCTTCGTAAACACCTGTCCCGGATGCTCCATCAGGAATCGGAACAGGGTCATCTCTCTGGCAGTAAAATTTAACGGCTCACCGTTTTTCAGGCACTCCATCTTTAAGGTATCTACCGTAAACGGGCCCTTGCGGATCCCGGCGTCTCCGGACGCTCCCTGGCTGTAGATCTGACTTCTGCGGATCAGTGCCTTTGCTGTCTGGATCAGGATCGCCGTATGAAACGGCTTTGTCAGATAACTGTCCGCGCCAAAGCCCAGTCCCAGCACCTGATCCATCTCATCGGATTTTCCCGACAGCATCATGACCGGCGTGTGGTCTCCAGCGGCGCGCATTGCCTGCAGCACATCATAACCACCCACATGTTCCATCATTACATCCAGGATCACCAGATGGAACTGTTGTTTCTTTAAAAGTTCCAGAGCTTCGCTTCCATCGGCTGCCTCCGTCACCTGCATTCCTTCACGGGTCAGGGCGGTCCGCACAGCCAGCCGGATCGCCCGCTCATCGTCCACCAGTAGGATCTTTTCTGTATTCATAAACTTTCTCCTGCGTCATTTTTCTTTCATTATAGCAAAAAATCCCGTTCTGCGGTACAAGATCCGTACTGCAGAACAGGGTTTTCATTCGTTATGTATCATTTAGATGGCAACAATGCCAAGAATCACACCGAATACCAGCATGATAAGGCTGATAATGTAGTACGGCGGAATGCTGAATTTCATATGATCTTTCAGCTCTGTTCCGGTCAGACCGATCGCAAGGTAAGTTGCCGGTACTAACGGGCTTACCATTAACGCGAGGTTCTTACCGATCAGCATGGTCAGAGCAGTATTCAGGGAAGCCACGCCATAGGTCTCGCCTACCTGCATAACTAACGGCATGATGCCATAGAAGTATGCGTCTGTTCCAACGCAGAGACCAAGCGGAAGCGCAAGAATACCAAAGATGATGTGAACGTACTTTCCGAGAGCCGCCGGAATGATCGCCATGATCGCATTTGCCATTGCTTCCAGCATACCGGTTCCGTCGAAGACACCTACCATAGCACCTGCGGCAAACAGGGTTGCGGAAATGATCAGGGCTGCCGGAGCGTGCTTCTTGATCAGCTTGTCCTGAGTCTTCTGGTTCGGGTAGTTGACAGCCAGAAGGATGCAGAGACCAAGCATGAAGATTACATAGGATTTACCGATACCTGTGGATAACAGGGCAATCACACCTACTGTAAGTAAGAAGTTGAAGATCAGGTAAGCGTTGGATTTTCTTAAATCAGCCGCCTCTTTCTTCGCTTTCTCATCAGACTCCACCTCTACGCCCTTTCCAGCGCCGGCACCATGCCTGATCGCAAACATGCCGAGAAGTACAGCAAGAACGATGTTCATTATCAGGCCGACAACCTGAAGCGGGATCAGCATGTGCCATAACTCAGTGGCATCCATAGCGAGTACCGTAGCCGCTCTCGCTGTCGGACCGCCCCACGGAAGCAGGTTCATAACACCCATGCAGGCACCTGTCAGGCAGAGAAGGCTACGGGAGTCAATGTTCATCTTCTTATATACCGGGTACATCGCCGGAATCGTAATGAGAACGGTGACAGCCGTAGTACCGTCCAGATGAGCGATCGTTGCGATCAGCGCTGTAACTACAGTGACCGCGATCACATTGTTTCCGGCTTTTTTTACCAGCCAGCCTACGATAACATCAAAGAGTCCGGTGTCTGCCAGAACACCAAAATAAATTACTGAAAAGATAAATAAGATACCATTGCTTGTGGTGGTTTTAATTCCATCCGCAATGAAGTCCATGACCTCTACCGGGGAGAAGCCGAGGATCAGGGCTGCAATGACCGGAATCACCGCCAGTACCACGATCGGAGACATTTTGCCCTTTAAGAGCAGTGCTACGATCGCGATGATCATCAGAAAACCAATAGCTGCTGTCATAATCATCTTCCTTTCTGGGTATTTGTTAAATTCCTTACAGATTCATATTTTACAGACAGCAGTTTAATTGTTCATGACTGGAAAATGACAATTTTGTCATATTTTTGCGGTTTCTTCCTGTTTCCGCTTCCGAAACTCCTCTTTGATCTGTTTCAAAAGCTCTGGTCTTTCAATCATGTCGATGCATGTTCCCGCAAGGATCTCCGAACCGGACCGGATTGCTTCATGGGCCCGCTCCGTCTTTCCCGCATCGAGATATTCCTGCGAATGCGCCGCGGTACCCTCTGGCACAAACGCTGTGCGGATGCAGCATCCGGGCACATCATACATAACATTTCCAAAGTCCGTGGAGCCCGTCTTTTCACGCGGTCCGGCGAGCTGTGGTGCCTCAAATTTTCTTGCATTTTCCATGATCAGGTCATTCAGGGTCAGGCACGGGATCTTTGCCTGAAATGGATAGCTTCTCTCTGTCTCACAGGTCGTTCCCGTCATCAGGCACGCACCCTTTATGATGTCCTGAAATCTCGGAACAATGACCTTCTCTAAGTAATCCGTACTATAAGAGCGAAGTGTATACTCTGCCTTTGCCGTCCCGGGAACGATGTTCGATGGACCGCCGGCATCAAGGACCGTATAATGCATTCTGGAATCCTCAAGAACATGTTCCCTCATAAACTCGATCCCCTGAAAAGAAAGAAGCGCGGCATCAAAGGCGCTCTTCCCTTTGTGCGGGCTCATGGCGGCATGGGCCTCTACCCCATGAAAGGTAACATAAAAGCACTCAAGTGCCATACAGCGGACATCAACGCAGGTATTGGGAGCTGCATGCATCATGAGCGCAAGATCAATATCCTGAAAGCATCCTTTCTCCTTCATAATGATCTTTCCGCCGACTGTCTCCTCCGCCGGTGTCCCGTAGATCACGATCTTATAGGGCTGATCCTTACAGAGATCCCGAAGTGCCAGGGCCGCTCCGATCACAGACGGTCCCTGCATGTGATGACCGCAGGCGTGACCGATCCCTTTCAGCGCGTCGTACTCTGCGAGAAATCCAAAGGAAGGTCCTCCTTTTCCCTGTTCATAGACAGCACGGAAGGCGGTCGGAAGACCCGCGATCCCACGCTCGATCTGAAATCCCTTTTTCTCCAGATAATCTGTAAGGATCGCGCTGGAGCGGACTTCCTCAAGTCCCGGCTCCGCCAGATCATAAATCCTGTCTGCCATTTTGGTAAGCTCTGCCATGTAAGGCGCAACGGCCTGTTTTATTGTCTCTTTCTTCATATCTCCATTCTCCTGTCACAATTTCGCGAAGACCCAAAGCGATCCGATCAATTCCTGAATTCCAGATCGATCTGCCGCAGCAACTTTCTAAGCTCCGTCACCATCCGGTTTCTCTGTCTCACGAAAGTCGTCTGATAGAACAGGTTCCAATCCGCAGGACTATTTTCCGGAAGCGCCTTCGCAGAAGCTTTAAGGAGCTGCAGCGGACCATATGCAAAAGAAGTATCCTGTTCATACTCGGAGCCTGTGGAGTGCATAAGACGGCTGAAAACTCCTCCGACGAGACGGCAAAGGCGGTTATGTTCTTCGGTCTTCTCCGTTCCCCATATATGTTCGAGCGTTTCACAACGATCCAGAACCTCTTTTAGAAGTGTTTCGATCTCATCCGCCGCCTGTTCATGCTCCTCTGAATTTTTTAACGTCTCAAAGTATGGGAGCCAGGTTTTTGCATAGCCGCGATAATCGGCAGGAAGCTTCTCCTTCGAGAGGAGTTCATACAGCAGAATGCCCACGACTCTCCCATCCCGCAAAAGCCCGTCAAGATCGATCTTATCAAAGGTATCGTCGATCGTATGCCACCAGTACACGCCGGGACCCGGAGCATCCGAGTGTTTTCGTTCTTTTTTCGCCTCATAACGGGGATTGATGTGATATGGGATCTCTGCGCCCCAGAGCGACTGGTCCGCTCCCCGCCCGATACGCCCAAACATCATTTCCGCCGCCGGATCTACCTTCCGCACCTGCTCTTTCAGCCATTCTTCGCCCTCAAGCCCCGCTGTCCGGATCGCAAGCGTATGGTCTGTTCCTTTTGATCCCAGAAGATCAAGATTCAGGTGAGCGATGCAGTGCTCCTCAAGCTCATCCCAGTGGTGATCACAATACCAGGTGGATCCCATATAGCGCCCGTTGGAATGTCCCGGCCACCAGGCGATCCGCAGGGAATAAAACAGCTCATCCTGATGTTCTTTCATAAAACGGGCAAGCTCCAGAGCCAGCGCATTGGCCGTGCAGTTGTCAAAAGCGCCACGGTACCAGGTATCATAGTGACCGGAGAGCAGGACAAAATCCCTGCTCTTTCCCGGGATCTCGGCGATCGGCAGCGCGACGTTTTTTACGCATGTGTCCACCTCGCTGGAAAGCTGCGCAAAAAGCTGTTTTCCTTCTGCCTCATATGTTTTCAGCTTCCGGATCAGTTTCTCCCCGCAGGGCTTTGAGACGGCGACCACCGGCATCCGTAACTGGAACAGAGATGAGTCCATATCCGGAGTTCCCCAGACAGGACTTACCGTGTCCTCATGGACCGCATCCTCGTCGGAGGTCCAGATCTGGATCCACCCGGCCGCTCCATGCTGCTCCAGCAATTTTGCGTAACGCTCATCAAATCCGTACCCGAGGACAAGCTTTCCGGCAACCGTTTCCATAAACTGTTTCTGTTCTGAAAGGGAGACTTCCGTTTTTGTTCCGGGATCGTAGATCAGTGGGATCTCGATCCTCCCTTTTGTGCTCTCCGAGAAAGACCTTGGACGGCATGGGAACTCCTCACCATCTGCGATAAGGACACTGCTCACCGGATTGCTCAGATAAGCTGGAAAATCCTCCTCATGGCAGGCGATCCCGGATTTCTCCAATACCTCAAGAATATACTCGACCGCGCGATACGCCTCGGGTTCACCGGAAAGCTTGTCGAACGAACAAAGGTACTCCAGATGTTCTCTTAAACGCTCCTTCACTTCAAAATCCTGCATCTTCTCTTTTCCTCCGTCTTAATAGCCGATCATGAGTGCCCCAAGCATGAACAGACATCCGAAGAATGTCCAGATCAGGAATAACGGCATCATGAATTTTAACCATTTTACATACGGGATCTTCGAAACGACGAGATACCCCATCAGCGCGGAGGATGTCGGAAGAACAGAGTTTGAAAATCCGTCTCCCAGCTGGAACGCAAGGACGGCTGTCTGTCTCGTGATACCGATCAGATCCGCAACCGGTACCATAAGCGGCATGGTAACCGCGGCCTGTCCGGTACCGGAGGTGATCACACAGTTGACAAGTGACTGTGCAAGGAACATTCCGATGGCTTTTAAGGACTGCGGAAGAATGTTTACGATACTTGCGATCGCATGGACAATGGTGTCAAGGATCATCGCGTCAGATAATGCAAGCTCAACACCGCGGGCAATACCGACGATCAGAGCTCCCACAACGATTCCCTTCGCTCCGTTTCCGAACGTAGCGGCGATCTTGTTTGGGCTATAGCGGTTCACGATACCGCAGAGCACACCCATCGCGATGAAGATCGCAGACATCTCCTCAAAATACCAGCCGAGCTTACTGAGTCCATAGATCAGGACCGCAAAGCCGGCTACGATCACTGCCAGAGTCAGACCATGGGTCAGGTTCAGCACTTCTTCTGTATCATCGAAAGTAAATTCCTGGTCCTCAGGCTCTCCGTAAATGATACTCTTTGTCGGGTCCGCTTTCACGCGCTTTGCGTACCAGGTAATGTAGACCGTATCGATCACCAGAAGAACTCCGAGAATAAAAATGCGGTATCCCATACCGGAAAACATCGGGATCTCCGCAATATCCTGAGCAACACCGACATTGAAGGGATTCAGGATTCCGGCTGTAAATCCGGATGCGGCGCCCATAGCGATCATTGCGGTACCTGTCACTTTGTCAAGTCCCAGAGATGCCGCAAGGGCAATTCCGATCGGCACAAAGATCATGACCTCGGCAGACATTCCCATCGTTGTTCCAAAAACAGAAAATAACAGCAGAAATGCAGGGATCACAAAATACTCGCGGCCGCGGAAGGCTTTCGCCATCTTCTTACAGAGAACTGTGAGGATCCCTGTGGATGTGATGATCTCAAAGGAGCCGCCGATAATAAGGATAAACGTAACTGTGCTTGCCGCCTTTACGATTGCCCTGTAGATCAGTGCCGGAACGGTTAAAAAGCTTACCGGATGAGATTCGACATAATGGAAGCTCCCCGCTTCCACGAGGGTTCTGTTTGTCGCCTCATCCGTATACCGGGTATACTCTCCGGCAGGCACAACATAAGTGGCTGCGACTGCCAGAAGGATCAGCACTACAAGGATCACAAATGTGTGCGGCGCCTGAAAAGGCTTTTTTTCTTTTAATGGTTTCATACTTCCAATCCTTCCTTGATTTGTTTTCTTTCTTAGACTATAATCAAGATATAAAATTAAATCAAGTTTAATATTTTTATTGTTTTATTTAATATTGTTTATTTTTATGCGAAATTGCAAATATTTATTCAGGGAAAGGACCAGCGAAAGGCCATGGATATGCGGGAACAGCTCTATATGCTTGAAATTGAAAAACACAGGGGAATTAAGGATGCGGCTCAGGCCCTGCACATCTCTCCGCCTGCACTCAGCATATTTTTAGGAAATCTTGAAGAACGCACCGGGACAAAATTTTTTGACCGGATCGGGAAACAGTTTGTCCCAACCGAGGCCGGAAAGATTTATTTGGAACATGCAAAAGAAATGATAAAAATAGAAGCCCATTATGAAAATGAGCTTCAAAAATACATGGGTGGCTCTTCGGGAACGATCCGTTTCGGAATCCATCCCAGAAGAACACTTTACCTTCTTGCGAAGGCGCTGCCTGTTTTTTCCGCCCGCTATCCGGACGTGAAGCTGATCCCATGCGAGGAATCTACTGAGCAGATGATCCGGCATCTGCTTGCCGGAGAGCTTGATTTTGCCATCGTAAACGAATCCTCCAGCCATCCGCTGCTGGAATACCGTCCTCTCTATGAGGACTATATGGTCGCTGTTGTCTCCGCCGGGCACCCACTGTGCACCGGCGCGGCAAAGAAAAGCCGGAAAGATCCATGTCCGAGGATCGATCTCAAACAATTTAACGGGGAACGTTTTATCCTGCAAAAGCCGGAGCAGTCCTCCAGACACTACACAGACCTTGCCATTGCTTATGATCACGCCGAACCGGGACAGGTCTTTCTCCTTGAAAATCTTGAATCTGCCTGTCAGCTCGCAGCAGAAGGCTATGGCATCGCTTTCAACTTCTACCAGTACATGAAAAATTTCCACTATCCAAAGCCTGTCCGCTGCTTCCGGATCGGTAATCCAGATGACACCACCAGCTACTCCATCGTTACGCTGAAAGGGAAACAGACACTTCCGGCGATGAAGGAGCTGATCCGGCTGCTGCGGGAGTCCGCGTAAGGGCTACTGATTGTTCATAAGCATAAAGAGTGGATAGTGCCCCGTTCTACTACGGCAGGCAAAATGCCCAACACATAGCGGCTGCATCTATCCACTCATATTATAAGTATACGCAAAATAGCGGAGAATTGCAATGGGGGTATGGATTTTTTGATTCACGTGAAAATTTCAAAAGTAAATTCCGTTTACTATCATTCGCACATTCGTGTCTTTTTGTGTACCAGGGAATTTTTCGGCATTTCCCGATATACAAAACAGGCAGCCGACCCATCCCTGAATCAACTGCCTATTCCCATTCATCAAATATACAATTTTTAAATTTTCTTCTTCTCTTCCTTCTCCAAAATCTTCGCCTCTTCCATCATCTCTTCTGCCTCTTCCTCTGTCTCCTCCGGAGTCTCATCTTCTATCGGAAGTTCACCGATGCTGATAAAGATCCGCGCGACAGCAAGGGGAATAAAGCCTACGCAGGCACCGAGTGCGTTGCCGAAGGCAGCTACACCGGTGACACCGAGGAGGGCACCGAGAAAGAACATAAGTACCGTGTTGCTGTAGAGCACGGCTTTTCTCTTAAATTCTTTATCTTTTGTCAACGCATACTGCGTCCAGCCGAGGACGGATTGTTTGAAGTTGTTTGTGATGAAAACCGTCGCGCTGTTGAAACCATCTGCGCCGGAATATACCCCCCACTGGAATGCTGAGCAAAAAAAGATCGGGTAAACACCCGCAATCGGCGAGAACCAATCCGGCAGCAGGGCCGTAAGTCCGAGACCGGCCGCATCCACCCAGATCGCCAGCTTCCGCATATGTAAGTTTGTATAGTTTGTCAGCATATAGGAGGCGATCACACCGCAGGCGAAGATCACCATCGCCAGCAGACGGAGTCCCAATTCCTCCCATTCCATAAATCGGACGTTCGAAGCCATCTCCATCAGGTTTCCTGTCTGTGCAGAGCCGAAGACTCCGGCATGGGAAAGGATTGCATAACCGCCGAGGAAACCGCCCACAAAGGAAATATTCCAATGCAGGATCGCGTCCAGACGTCTTTGAATCGTTTTTATCATAATCTGTACCGCCTTTCTGCGCATGATTATATCGTGACTTCGTCACTCACTAATTTCGCCGTTCGCCATAACCGTGCAAGCACGCTTCTGACTCACTTTCGCTCATTATATCATGAATAATCTGCCCCTTCAACATAAAGCCATGTTCTAAATTACATTCATACATCCAAAAAGAAAAGCGGGAAGCGACATCCAGCGCCTCCCGCATTTTCTAAACAGCCATATCCTGATCCGGATTTTATGCCTGCTTCTCAACCTTCGTAAACTTTTCTGCGATCTTAAGAAGCAGCTCCACTGTCTTCTCCATGGACTGAATGCAGATGAACTCATACTTTCCATGATAGTTATGTCCGCCGGTACAGAGGTTCGGACATGGAAGTCCCATGTAGGAAAGTCTGGATCCGTCAGTACCGCCACGGACCGGATTTACGACCGGTGTCTCGACGCCGAGCTCCTTAAATGCCTCCGCCGCGATATCCATCAAATACATATGCGGGCGGATCTTCTCTGCCATGTTGTAGTAGGTGTCTGCGATCTCCACCTGAACAGTTCCCTCACCGTACTTCTCGTTTAAGAACGCACCGATCTTCTTTCCGAGTGCTTTCCGTTCCTCAAACCGCGCCATATCATGGTCACGGACAATATAGTGAAGAGTCGTGTTCTCGACATTTCCGCCGATGTTGTTCAGATGGAAGAATCCCTCATATTTTTCCGTATACTGCGGCTTTTCGTTCTCCGGCAGCATTGACTGGAATTCCAGACCGATCAGGATCGAGTTTTTCATCTTGTTCTTCGCGCTGCCCGGATGAATGTTGCTTCCATGGATCGTGACTTTCATGGATGCCGCGTTGAAGGTCTCATACTCCATCTCGCCCCAGGCGCCGCCGTCAACGGTGTAAGCCACATCTGCGCCCCAGCCGGGAACATCAAAGAAGTCAACACCGTGTCCGACTTCCTCGTCCGGTGTGAAAGCGATCTTGATGGTTCCGTGCGGGATCTCCGGATGTGTCAGAAGTGTCTCTGCCATGGTCATGATCTCGGCAATTCCCGCCTTGTCATCTGCACCTAACAGTGTCGTTCCGTCGGTGGTGATCAGATCCTGTCCCACATAGTTTTTTAAGAATGGGAACATCTTTGTTGTCATCTTCACTCCGAGCGCCTTATTTAAAGTGATATCCTTTCCGTCGTAGTGTTTGACGAGCTGCGGGCGGACATTCTCATCCGGACAATCCGGTGAAGTGTCCATATGCGCGAGGAAGCCGACGGTCTGGCAGTTATAATCCCCGTTTGCCGGAATCGTTCCGTACACGTAGCCGTGCTCACTCATGGAGACGTCCTTCACCCCGATATTCTTTAACTGTTCGGACAGAAGCTTCGCCAGCGCGAACTGTTTTTCCGTACTCGGAACTGTCCCCGCATCCTCTGCGGACTGCGTATCGAATGCTACATACTTGAGGAAATAATCAACTACTTTTGACATAACCCTTCTCCTTTACCGTATCATTATTTATCAGACATCCACGATCTTTTTTACTGACCGCGGTTATGTCCCGCAGCAGCCTGCTTCGTCCGGATCGTTCCGGATCCACAGCATCACTGCTTCACAGGAATTTTCCGCTGTTGCGGTTTTATCCTGGCCGTTCCTTAATAGTTTCCCCTAAGGATCTTCGCAAGCTCTGAATTTTCATCCAGAATGATCGTCTTATTATCTCCCTTGAGACTCGCCTTTAACGCGTCCAGACTGCGGATATAATTATAGTAATCAGCCTTTCCCTCGTCATTGTACGCGCCGGAAAGGATCCTCATATACTCCGCCTCTCCTTCCGCCCGGATCTTCTCCGCCTGGGCCTGCGCCTCGGAGATGATGATGGAGACCTCTTTATCCGTACTGTTCTTGATGACATTGGACTGGTACTCACCGTCTGCGATATATCCGGCAGCGATATTCTGCCGTTCGGAGATCATACGCTGGTAAACAGCCTCCTTGTTGGAATCCGGGAGGTCTAAAAGCTTCGTCTCCACCTTTTTTACCTTGATTCCGTAGCTGTCCAGAGAAGAACCGATCTTTTCTGTGATCATCTCTGCCAGCTTTCCGTCACGGCCGGAGATCACATCTGCCTGATCCGTGGAGGAAATGACATTTTTTACAGCATTATATACAACGACGGAAATTCGGCTTTCCGCATTTGCTTTGTTCGCTCCGAGTCTGGAAAGGTATGCCAGCGGATCTGTAACACTCCACAATGCAAAGGAATCCGTTACCATCACCTTTTTATCCCTTGTATTAACCTCACTCGGAATAAGGTCATAGATCATCTCATAATTAGGAATCGACTGTGTTGTCTGAAGAAACGGGATCTTAAAGCTGAGACCCGGCGTCTCGACCACCCGGACCACTTTTCCGAACTGGAGAATGAGCTTATACTCGTCATTGTATGTGCTCACCATACTTCCCTGAAGCAGAACAACGATCAGAAGAAGAACAACGATTCCTATGATTCTTTTTCCTGTCTTTTTCATTTAGTTCCCTCCTCCCGTCTGTGCTGCGCTGCCGGAAACTGCCTCTGAAAATGGTTCTAACGGCAGCAGCGTCTGTGTGCCGTTTCCGCCGGTGATGATGACCTTGAGATCCGGAAGAACTTCCTCCATAGTCTCATAGAACATACGCTTTTTTGTGATCAGCGGGTACTTCACATACTCCGCGTATGTGTCCTCAAAACGCGCCACCTGTCCGTTTGCCTCGTTGATCCGCTGTTCCTTGTATGCCTCGGCATCCTGCAAAAGCTTATCGGCCTTTGCCTTCGCCTCCGGAATGTTCTCAGACTGATATTTCTTTGCGGAGTTGATCGCCGTCTCCATGCCCTGTTTCGCATCCTCAACCGCCTTGAACGCATTCGCCACATCATCTCTCGGCATTTCCGTATCCTGAATCGACACGTTGTAGATTCCATATCCGATATTTTCCTCGACAAGACGGTTTGTGAGCTGCTCTTTGATCCGCTCCTGAATCTGAGTCTTTCCGGTAGTGATCACATCATCAACATTATAAACGCCGACGGTATCGCGGATATAGCTCTGAGCCAGGTTCTTGATGATAGACTCGTACACACTTCTGTGGCGCACCGCCTGAACCGGATCTGTGACCATGTATTCCACATAGAAATCCACGTTTGTCAGATTGAAATCCTTTGTGATCATCAGGCTCTCGTTCTCGATAGATACCGGATTGTCTATGGAGGCGCCGTCCGCCCGGGCCGGGTCCGTCGTGTAGCCGATCTGCATACCCGTGATGGCTTTGGAAACCTTAGTCACGCGCTGGATCACCGGAATTTTAAAGTGAAGACCTGATGCCTCCTCCACTGCCGGTTTTCCGAACGTGGTGACCACCGCCATCTCCTCCTCGGAAAGAGTATAGAAGCTGTCGAAGGAAAGCACTGCCGCCGCGAGGACGATCACAACCGCAGTCACCGCAAGACCTGTGTGCTTCGGGACCCGGATCCCCGGCCCCTTCTTCTTCTTCTCCTTCTTCCCGGAACCTTCCTCCGGCTGTTCGTACACCACGCGCTCTGCCTTATTTTCTTTCCGCTTCTTTGCACCCGCAAAGAGTTCGTCCAGTGTCCCGTTCTTTTTTAACGCCCGGAACACGAACGCCGCGATCACAACGAGCCATATGACCATCTCAATCATTCGCTGTCTCCTCCTTTTTCTTCCTTCCGGTCAAGATCCTGCTGGATCCCTTCCAGGTAATGGACATACATGTCCCGGTGGCTCCGGATCCTGTACGCTTCCGGCACCACCTCATCATAGGTAAAGCTTTTTCTTCCGCCCTCTTCCATCCGTACCCAGAAACGGTTCACCACATCAAAAGGAACATAATAGATCTCGTTCTCCGCTGTGAAGGAGAGGATAATGAAAGCAATTCCGCCCTGGGCTTCAAATTCCTTCATGAATGCGATCTGGTGCGGGTGGATATTCTGGAGTGGGAACGTCCGCACTGCGCATTCCTTCGCGTCAAAGCAGACCGGAATCCCCTGAACCGCACCGATATAGTCGACCGTACTTTTCATATCGAAGTACGCCAGCGTGATATGACGGCTCTTTTTGTCGATCTCGATGGGCGTGATCGGGGTCGGGATCTTCTGGATCAGAGCCAGCTTCTTTTCCCGGTAGCTGTCATTGGTCCGGTTGAGCAGATCTTCCAGCGTGGAGCCACGAAGGCCCCTGGTTTTCCATGTTCCCATAGTTGTTCCTTATCATCAATGCAAATATTTTTGAGTGATTTACATAAGTTTTTTATGTCAACCAGCTGTTTGTCACATGTCTGTCCGGTGCTGCCAGATTTTATGGCGACCTGATCCCTGTCTCTTTCAGTACCGAACCAAAATATCCCGGCAGCGGCGCCTCAAACACCCGCCCGGATAGATAGACAAACGGTTCCGCAAGTTTCGGAAACTCCAGACGGTAAGAATGTAAGAGCTGATACTTCACGGTCCGCCCTGATGGGTTGACTTTCGAAACTCCGCCGTACTTGAAATCCCCTACGATCGGATGCCCAAGAGACGCTAAATGGGCGCGGATCTGATGGGAACGTCCTGTCAGAAGTGTCACTTTAAGCAGCGTAAACCTTCCATCCGTTGCGATCGGCTCATATTTTGTCCGGATCCGTTTCGGCTCCTCGTCTCCGCCTCTTCCTCCAAAGCGCTTTGCCTCCGCCTCCGTGAGGATCCGCACCTGATTCTTCTTCTCATCCTTTAAAAGCCAGCCGTCCACCGTCTTCACATCCCGGATCTCGCCGGATACAAGACACTGATAATACTTGTGGATCGAGCGGTCTTTAAACACGCCGGAAAGCATCTGAAGACCCGCCAGAGATTTTCCTGCTGCCACGATACCGCTGGTATTCCGGTCCAGACGGTTGCAGACCGACGGGCGGAACGCGCGCAGCCCGCTCTCCGTGAGCTTGCCGCTCCCCAAAAGATAATCGATCAGATACTCCACCAGAGACTCATCGGTCTCCTTAGCCTTCTGCGACAGCATACCCGCCGGTTTGTTGACCAGAATGATCTCGTCATCCTCATAGAGAATATCGAGATCTACTTTCTTTACCTCCTGCACCTGAACACTGGAAAATTTTTCAATGGTGTCCTCCGCAAGAAACAGCTTCACGACATCGCCTTCGGCGAGTTTTTCATTTCCCTCACACTTTTTCCCGTTCAGCGTGATGTTCTTCTTGCGCATCATCTTATAGAAAAAGCTCTTCGACGCCTCATTCATGTACTTCGCGAGAAATTTATCCAGTCGCTGTCCCGCCTCGTTCTTTTCAATCACGATCTCTCTCATCTTTTATTCCCCTACATGGAAAGACTCTTTAATAACTTTAAAACATGTGGAGCGCTTCCGTCATCCTCTTCCTCTGTAACGGTCTTAAGCTCAGAAAGCCGCCGGAGAAACTTTTTCTCCTCGTTCATGACCTTCGCGTTTCCGTCCAGCTTCCAGCCCACCAGCATCTCGTTTAAGAATTTTTCCGCCTTCCTCCTGTCCACGTTTTTGTTCGGACAGTAGAGGTAGACCCCGGTCGGATGGACCACCGCAGCGTCCACCGGCATGATCAGGTCATTCGATGTAATGATCAGATCGTATAAGATCGGAAATTCCTCCTCGTATGGAACACACGCGTCGTGAAATTCCGCCGGGACCTCCGGGATCCTCGCTGCAACCACCAGAGGGGATGCGAGGTTTGCCATCGGCAGCACCGTGAGGATCGCACTGATCGTGACAAGATTTTTATAGATCTGCGCCGTGATAAAGTTTCTTAAAATAAGCTGCGCAACGATCGCCAGAATAAACAGTACCACAAAGAAAAGCTGACGTTTCTTATGGGCGGTACGGTAACGGTAAGTTCCTTTTTCCAGTCGTAATTTCAAGTTTTTCCCTCTTTTCTGCTATACTTTGTAAATTTTCAGTGCTCTGTCCCGCAGCCGGAGGTTACCAGTTGATAAACCCCATCAGAATCTCATGCGGAACGATCCGGCAGATAACATAGAATGCTTTCATCCACGGGCCATATACCGAGATCCGTTTGCCCTTCATACTGTCCAGGAGAGCTTTTTTCACTACTCTTTTCGGATCTGCCATCGTGAGTTTCTTGATAGGTGCTAGCTTTCCCCCATTGAGAGCGATCCCGAAAAACTCCGTCTCAACAGGTCCCGGACAAACCGCTGTCACATAGATCTCCCTCTTTTTTAACTCGGCAGCCAACGCCCGGCTGTAGCTCAGCACAAAGGACTTTGACGCGGCGTAGACCGCGAATCCCGGCTGCGGCATAAACGCTGCCGCGGAGGCAAACTGGATGATCCGGCTGTTCCCTGAGATATACGGAAGTACCATCTCCGTCACCGCCACCAGAGCCTCATCGTTTAACCGCACCATTCCGGTGGAAAGACCGTGCGGGATCGTTCCCGCGGCACCTGTCTTTCCGTATCCCGCGCCATTTACGAGGATCTTCACATTCGGCTGTTCCTGCTTTAAAAGTCCGGAAAGCCTGCGGAGGTCTTCCTCGCCTGAAAGATCGAACGGCAGGATCCGCAAGGATACAGGAACCTTTCCAACGAGCTCCTCCAGGCGGTCCTTTCGTCTGGCGATGACCCAGATCTCCTCCAGTGCCGCAAAGTGATCCGCAAGGAGATACACCATCTCCCTTCCCATTCCCGACGACGCGCCGGTCACGATCGCAATCTTTTTTCCACTCATGAAATCTGCCTTTCTAAAAATATGGTCGAGCTGTATCAATGCTCATCTTTTTACAGATCCGCGCAGGATAACGCCGTTATTTCTTTCGTCCTCCCTGCTTCGGCTTCGGTCTTCTCCCACCGGTCTGTCCGGCCATTCCCTTTGCCCTGCCGGATAAGACCTGGCGGCTTTTTCCTTCCGTTTTCCCGTTCCCGGTCTTTTTTCCGGTCCTCGTTCCGACTTTTTTTCTATCTGCGATGTCCTTCGTTATCTTCCTTGGCTTGATCAGGCATTTCTGGTCAAATCCGATGAGATCCTCTCTTCCGGCCTTGATCAGTGCCTCTTTTACAAGATCATAGTTGTCCGGATTCCGGTACTGGATCAGGGCACGCTGCATCGCCTTCTCATGCGGATTCGTCGGCACATAGACCGGTTCCATCGTCCGCGGGTCCAGCCCTGTATAGTACATACATGTAGAGATCGTCGACGGTGTCGGGTAAAAATCCTGTACCTGCTCCGGCATGTATCCAAGATCCCTTAAGTGTTCCGCAAGCTCCACCGCCTCTTTCAAGGTGGAACCCGGGTGGGAGGACATCAGGTATGGAACGAGATACTGCTTTAATCCCAGCTTCTCATTCATCTTTTTATATTCCTGAGCAAACTTCTCATAGACGGAATTCTCCGGCTTTCCGAGAAGTCTGAGCACCTGATCCGAGACATGCTCCGGGGCGACCTTCAGCTGTCCGCTGACATGGTACATGCAGAGTTCTCTTAAGAAATCCTTTTTCTTGTCCGCGAGAACATAGTCGAAACGGATGCCGGAACGGATAAACACCTTTTTCACTTTCGGCAGCGCCCGGAGTTTTCTTAAGAGGGCGATATAATCCGTATGGTCCGCGATCAGGTTTTCGCACGGCTTCGGGAAGAGGCACTGTTTTCCAGGACATGCTCCGTATTTCAGCTGTTTTTTGCAGGCCGGAAAGCGGAAGTTCGCCGTCGGGCCGCCCACATCGTGGATGTATCCCTTAAAATCAGGTTCCTTTGTCAGGTATTTCGCCTCATCGATAATCGATTCGTGGCTTCGTACCTGAATAATACGCCCCTGATGGAACGTCAGCGCACAGAAGCTGCAGCCGCCGAAGCAGCCACGGTTGCTGATCAGGCTGAATTTCACCTCCGAGAACGCCGGGATCCCTCCTGCCGCATCGTAGGACGGATGCCACCGCCTCATATAAGGAAGTGCGTAGACATCATCCATCTCCTGAACAGAAAGCGGTTTTGCCGGTGGGTTCTGGACAACATAAAGGTTGTCCCGGTACTGCTCCACAAGACGTTTTCCCGAAAAGGCATCCGTATTTTTATACTGGATATTGAAGCTTTCCGCATAACGTCTCTTATCTGTTTTGATCTCATCATAGGACGGCAGGGTAACCGCATCGTATACGGAATCCAGACTGTCTGTCTTATAGACAGTTCCGTCGATAAATGTGATATCCTTCACATCAAGACCGGAGTTCAGCGCGTCCGCGATCTCAACGATAGACTTCTCGCCCATTCCGTAAGAGATCAGGTCTGCCTGGGAATCCACGAGGATCGAGTGCTTCACCTTGTTCGACCAGTAATCATAGTGGGCCAGGCGCCGTAAGCTCGCCTCGATCCCGCCGATCACGATGGGGATATCCTTATAAACGGAACGGATCAGGTTGCAGTAAACCACCGCCGCGTAATCCGGCCGCTTTCCCATAACACCGCCCGGCGTGTAGGAATCCTTATCGCGGCGTCTTTTTGAGACGGAATAATGGTTTACCATGGAGTCCATATTTCCGGCGCTCACGAGGAAGCCGAGACGCGGTCTTCCGAGAACCTGGATGCTCTCTTTGTCCTTCCAGTCCGGCTGGGCGATGATCCCGACCTTGTATCCGTAGGATTCCAGCACACGGCTGATAATTGCTGAACCGAAGGACGGATGGTCCACATAGGCGTCTCCACATACATAGACGAAATCACACTGGTCCCAGCCTCTTTTTTCCATATCTGCCCGGCATACCGGGAGAAAATCATGTATCATATGTTATGTCCTTATTCATTTTATTGTTGAACCGGCAAATGAGCCAATCTTATAAAAACTACAGTAATTCTCTGTAATCGGAGATCACCGCGTCCGCAAGCTCTCTCTTCTCATCCATCAGATCTGCCGAAAAATCATCCTCCACGGCGATCACCGGCATCCCCGCCGCTTTGCCTGCCATGATCCCCGCCGGGATATCCTCAAACACGAGGCAGTTCTCCGGCTGCACACCAAGACGCTTTGCGACTTCGAGGTAGATATCCGGCTCCGGCTTTCCGTGAGCCACCTCACAGGCTGTCACCACCGCATCAAAGTACTCTTTCACATTCAAAGATGTCAGGACCGCATCTACGATCTCGCTTCCGTTGCTGGTCCCGATCCCTGTGCGGATCCCGTTCTCCTTACAGTATTTTAAAAATTCCAGCACACCCGGCTTCAAGGGCACTTCATGACGGTACTTGTCGATCGACATCCGGGTCCAGACCGCCTTGATCTCCTCAAGACTTAACGGGAGATCAAACCGCTCCTTAAAATATACCGCCGTCTCCGAAAAGCTCATTCCCTCGATCGCTCTCTGGATATCATCCGGGCATTCATAGCCGTAAGCTCCCAAAAATTCGATATCGATCGCCTCCCACATCCACATGGAATCCACCAGGGTCCCATCCAGATCAAAAAGCATCGCCTTTTTATTTTCCAAAAAATTCTTTATCATAAGTTTTCCAACAACTCCCGTTCTTTATCCGTCAGTTTCCGGTATTCCCCGGTCTTTAAAGCATCATCGAGCTTCAGCGGCCCCATAGACAGGCGTTTTAAGTGAAGCACCGGACAGCCGGTCTCCTCCATCATGCGCTTAACCTGATGGAATTTCCCCTCGTGAAGCGTGAGTCGTACAAGACTCTCCGCAGCCGTTCCCATCTCCGGATCTTCCGGTTTCCGCTCTAAAATTTCAAGTTCCGCAGGCATGCAGGAAAGTCCGTCTGCGAGCGTCATTCCTTCCCGGAACCTCTGCACTGCCTCGTCCGGGACAAGTCCCTCACATCTCGCCTCGTACACCTTGTCCACATGATGTCCCGGCGCGAGGAGTCGGTGGGCCAGCGCCCCGTCGTTTGTAATGAGAAGCAGGCCTTCCGTATCGATATCCAGGCGTCCCACCGGGAACAGGTCTTTTCTGCTCTTTTCGTCAATCAGATCCACAACCGTCTCCCTGCGGCGGTCCTCCGTCGCGGAGATCACACCCTGGGGTTTATTTAAAAGGTAATATTCCAGTTCCACATACTCCACCGGTGCATTGTCAAGACAGATCGTGTCTTCGCCTTTCTTTATCTTCGTCTCAGGCTTTTTTACGATCACACCGTTCACCGTGATCCGTCCTCTCCTGATCATCTCCTTGAGCTCCGTCCTCGTGCCTTTTCCCATGTCAGCCAGATATTTATCCAACCGGATTGCTTTTTCCAAGTATTTCTCTCCTTCCGAATCCCGTGCTTTTCTGGTCCAGTCCGTATTCATTCTATTGGGAAATGCAGAATTCCCGGAAAATATGGACTTTTAAATAAAAAAGCACACTATCTTTATCATATCAAAATTCCGGTGAAAGTACAATGAAAATAATAGAAAGAGTTTATCTGGTGTTACAGTTCAGCCATGCGCTGGTTTGAATGAGAAAGTGTGTTGCAAGCTTGCTTGCATAAGCACTTTTTCATCCAAATCAGCATATGGTGGAACCACCAGGCTTCTTGTTTTCATGAATATGAAAACAAGAAGATGTAATGGCTGAACTGTAACTATCTGGTGGCGCCCGGTAAACCTGATCAAAATATCCTTATTAGGAGTATTTATGACAAAGACATCGATCCTGGCTCTTTTCTCCCTGCTTTTTATGATCTTTCATGCGGACCTTGTGACAAAAGGTGCAGCTGCAGGACTTCTTTTGTGGTATTCTGCAGTGGTACCGGCGCTGTTTCCATTTATGGTTCTGTCATCCGTCCTCTCTGCCTCCGGTGGGATCTCCCGGCTCATGCAGCCGTTTACGGTGGTTTTCCGTTTCTGCGGGCTGTCTGCAGACGGATGGTATGTCCTCCTCACAGGGCTCCTCTGCGGCTGTCCTATGGGGGCAAAAACGTGTGCGGACTTTCTCGCGGAAGGGCGGCTCAGCTCCAGCGAGGCAAAGTTTCTCTTCGCCCTCTGTAATCACCCGAGTCCGATGTTTCTCGCAGGTTTCGTCTATCCCATGTTTGCCGCTCAATTACCGCTTTTGTGCTTTGTCTTTGCCATTTACATGCCGCTCCTGCTGCTCGCTATCCCGGCACACTTCATTTATCGAGCGCCTTTTAATCCTGAATCCATCCAGGAAAATTTCGGTATTCTCCAACAACGTCCAACGCTGGATTTCACCAGTGCGCTTTTTTCAAAACCCACACGATCCGATAAATCGTCCAGTTCTGTACTTTCCCTGGATGCCGCTATCCTGAACTCCGCAGAGATTCTTGTAAAGATCGGCGGCTATCTGGTCTTTTATTCCATTTTGATTCTTGTGATCCGGAATAATCCTGAGATTCCAGCCCCAGTCCGCCTGTTTTTCTCTGGTACACTGGAGATCACGACAGGGATCCGTGCAGTCAGCGCTTCCCTTACATACCCATATTCTGCAATTGCAGCTGCTGCTGTCTTCTCCTTCGGCGGCTTTTCCGCCATGTCGCAGACAAATGCAGTGATCCGGATACACCGATCCTCATCGGGATCCGCCGGCAGGACGATCTCCTGCGGCGGCCGGCAGAATTCTGTGCACGAAAAAACTGCCGGACTCTCCATCCGGCAGTATCTTCTCTGGAAAATTGCCCACGCCTCCCTGACAGCTGCCGTCATGGCAGTCCTCACCGGTGTTCTGCGTTTTTCCATATTTTAAATTCGTTTTGTTTCCATCAGCGATTCTGTACAGACTGACTGCATTAAGCGTTCTTACCCTCGGTCTCCGGCGCAGCGTCTTCCTCTTTCTCTGTGATGATTCCGGAGGAAAGTTCCTTTCTGTTGGAGGAAACGATATCGTAGCTGGACTTCATGGAGTTCATGAACGCATCGAAACGACCCTGGGCGCCTTCCATTGTGTGGTTCATAATTGTCTGAAGGCTCTTTAACATATCATCTGTGTACTGGATAGATCCCTGACGGACATTGTTCGCGTCAGCGACTGCTTTGTCAACGATGGCCTGAGCCTGGGCCTGAGCCTGCTCGATGATCTCATTTGCCTGAGCGTAAGCTCTCTGCATGATCTCGTGCTCGTTTACAAGCTCGTTTGTCTGGGCAGTCGCCTCTGCGAGCATTGCGTCTGCCTTGCTGTGGGCATCAGAGAGGATCGCATCCTGGTTGCTGATGATCTTCTGATACTGCTTGATCTCATCCGGGATTCTTAAGCGAAGCTCCACTAAAAGCTCGTCCAGCTCCTCTTTATTTACGATGATCTTTGTTGTAGATAACGGCTGAAATTTACAGCTGTCGATATATTCCTCAATTTCATTGATTAACTGTTCAATTCTGCTCATGTCGTTTCCTTTTCCTTTCCCTTACACCTGACTGCCTTGTCTCTCACGCAGTCTCTTATGTACTTCATCCGCCACATAAGGTGTTACAAAATTCGAAATATCCCCGCCGTAAGCCGCAACTTCCTTTACGGTACTGGAACTTAAGTACGCGTACTCAAGGCTCGTGGTCAGAAATACTGTGTCTATGCTGGTATCCATCACGCGGTTTAACTGGGCGATCTGGAGTTCATATTCGAAGTCAGTGATCGCGCGGAGTCCACGGACAACGGCGTTGGCGTTGCATTCCTTCGCAAAGTCAACGGTAAGTCCCGCAAAGCTCTTTACCTCCACGTTCGGAATGTCTTTTGTGACCTCTTCTAACATCTTAACACGTTCTTCCACAGAAAACAATGGCGTTTTCGCGCGATTATTGAGAACGCCGATGATCAGATGATCGAATAATTTTGATGCCCTCTTGATAACATCGATATGTCCCAGTGTGACCGGGTCAAAACTTCCCGGATAGATTGCTGTCTTCATGATTTTTGTCTATGCCGCAGGCTGCTGCGGTTTATCTCCCCATTTTATGTGTTTTTTCTGGCTTTGTTCTGGTAATTTCCAGCCTGTGATCTGTCATTCGTACTGGTCGCTTCATTACACTTCCTTAACTTTAAGGAAAACATGTTTATTCGTCTTATATTCTTTGATCTTCACGATCTCATACCCGAGTGCACCAGCCCAGGAAAAATCCACGTCAAGAGCTTCCTCAGCGATGATCAGCGTCTCTTCGTCCGCGAGACAGGTGTCCTTTAATGCCTCAAGGACTTTTTTCGGAAGATCCATCCGGTACGGTGGATCCATAAAGATAAAGTCAAACGACTTTCCATCCCGGTCAAGTCTCCGAACTGCCTCTGTCACATCCGCAGACATAACCCTGGCCTTTTCTTCCAGGTGGGTTGTCTTTAAATTCTCCCGGATGCAGGAAATCTGTCCGTCACCCTTATCGACAAAGACCGCTTCCTTCGCCCCGCGGCTTAATGCCTCGATTCCAATCGCGCCGCTTCCCGCGAAAAGATCCAGGAATCTTGCCCCGTAAAGGTCATTCTGAAGCATATTGAACAGGGTCTCTTTTATCCGGTCCGTGGTGGGTCTTGTCTCCATTCCATCCACCGTCTTTAAAAGCAGCCGTCTCGCGCTGCCTGCAATCACTCTCATATTTCAACCTCTGAATATTGCAATTATTCGTAACTGTTCAGCAGGTCTGCGCACTTGCTGCGCTGACCGTAAGAAAGCATACCCATTATAATCGCATTCTTTCTATTATACAAGTATTTTTTGCTGTAACATACTCAGTCACTGTCTGCGCAAGGCGTGAACCGTGACACGGAAAAAGCCCTCACAGGGCAGATGGAACTGATGAGGTCCCGTCTTTCCTGCGAAGGCTTTCCGGATGCTCAGGCTTTATTTACCTGCCATCTTCTTTTCCTGCTCTTCGATCATCTTCTTGACCATATAGCCGCCGACGCTGCCGTTCTGGTAAGAAGTCAGATTGCCGTTGTAGCCGTTTGTGAGCGGTACTCCGAGCTCATCTGCGATCTCCATTTTGAATTTGTCCATCGCTTCCTTTGCTTCCGGAACTACTACACGGTTAGAAGAACTGCTTGTGTTAGACATAAGATACGCCTCCTTTTAGTGTAATGCCTTTCCTGCTTTCGCATCGGGCATGTTTGATGGTACGTTCCTAGTATGATCGTCCTGAAAAATAATACACTGGAAGGTTTTGTGTGAAATGTCGTTTTCTTGCAATTCAACCACTTCGTGCTGTCTGTCGGCTCTGCCTGCAATTCAATATCAGCGGCTTCGAGACTTTTTATCTCTCTTTAAGTGCAAGAAACGCGCAGAGATTCCCTCGTTTCTCCCCCATCGCCCTGTGGGAAAACAGCTTATCCGGGTTGCACTTTGTGCAGATATCTGTGACGGAAATATTCTTTGACGGCACTCCGGCTTCCATCAGGATCCGGCGATTTGCCTCCCAGAGATCCAGCTGACGCTTCCCGATCACGCCGCTCTTAGACGGGAAGACAATGTGTTCACAATCCTCTTTCGAAAATGCATCACGAAAGTTGTCCGCCACATCTTCCCCAACCTCATAACAGTCGCTGCAGATACTCGGTCCCACGCAGCAGATCAGGTCTTCCGGGACAGTTCCGTATTCCTGCTTCATCGCATGTATCATCTTTTCCCCCATGCGGTTCACGGTTCCTCGCCAGCCGGAATGTGCGAGACCAATGGCATGGTGTTTCGGATCTACAAAATATAACGGGACACAGTCCGCAAAAAATGTCACAAGCGTCACGCCCGGCATGTTCGTCAGAAGTCCGTCGATATCCCGGTAGTCCCGGTCCTTCACAACGCCTTTTCCGAGATCATCCGCGGAGACGACTCGGATATTTGTCGTGTGGGTCTGCCAGGTTAAGACCATTTTTTCCCGGTCTACACCGAGAGCCGCCGCCATCCTGCTGTAATTCTCCAGCACATGTTCCCGGTTATCACCGCGGGTAAAGGAAAAATTCATGGTCGAATACCAGCCCTCGCTGACACCGCCCATTCTCGTGGAGAACGCGTGAGTAACGATTCCCGTGGCATCAAGTACCGGAAATGTCAGATATGTGACACCGCTCTTTGTCACTTCTCTCATATGATCCGCCGCATCTGTTTTTCTGATCCACTGATTCATAAATTTTCCCCTTTCCGAGATATCTCATGCAAAAAACATAAGACTATTTCATTAAAAAGCATTTCTGATATATGTGATCTCTTCCCCATCGATCCCCGCCGCATCAAACCGGCACGGAGTCTCCTCCGGAAGGTGATGGGAAAACAGATAATACACCGCCGCGTTCCGGATCCGCATGGTCTTTCTGTGATCGATAGCTTCCAGCGAAAAGCCAGCCGAACCGCTGGCACGGAATTTCACCTCGATAAACACGAAATATTTTCCGTCCTTCGCGATAATGTCAATCTCGCCCTGCTTGCAGCGGTAATTCCTCTCCAGGATCACAAATCCGCTCTGTTTTAAAAAGGCAGCGATCTTTTCCTCATAGATGCTGCCTTTTGCCCGATTGTTCTTTGTCACACTCATCCCCCGATTTACGACAATGCAGTCATACAGCTCATCTCCTGCAGCCGCATAAACATTTTTATTCTCTCTTTACACCTGATCCTCGAGCCTGCCAATTTATACGAATTTGGTAATAAACGTCCGTCTGTGGATCGGTGTCAGACCAAACTCCTTGAGCGCCGTGATATGCGCCGGAGTTCCGTATCCTTTATGCTTCGCGAAACCATACTCCGGATAATCTTTATCGTACTCCTCCATCATATGGTCCCTGGTCACCTTTGCGAGGATGCTGGCTGCCGCGATAGAAACGCTCTTCGCGTCGCCCTTGATGATCGGCACCTGGGGAATCGCAACGCCCGGGATCGTCACCGCGTCGTTTAAGAGGACCTGCGGCACCGGATCGAGCTTCGAGATGGCCTGTCGCATCGCCTCGTAGGTTGCCTGCAAGATGTTGATCTCATCGATCCGCTCCGGACCCACGATCCCCACCGACCAGGCGATGGCTTTCTCCTTGATCTCCAGGAATAGTTCCTCCCGTCGGCTCTCAGAGAGCTTCTTTGAGTCATTCAGATAAAGGATCCGGCAATCCTTCGGCAGAATCGCCGCGCCAGCTGCTACAGGGCCCGCAAGAGGTCCACGGCCTGCCTCATCGATTCCGCAGATGAACGCGCAATCCTCATACTGTCTTTCGAATTCCCGCATAAGAGAGAGACGTTCCAGTTCCTTCTCCAGTTTTTCTCCCGTCAGCACCCGTCTTGCCATATTCTGCCCAGCTCCTTATCTTCACATAATTTCTCTGCCTGTATGCACAGATTTTCTCCCTTTAATTTCATCAAAACAGTCATCATCTGAGTGTTTCCGGGAAATATCTGCATACCTCTGTATTTTCAGAGTTCTATACTATTCCGCTTCTTCTTTCTTTTCCGGCATCTCCAGCGTAATCCTTCCGAGCTTTCCGCCCCGGAATTCATCGAGCAGCAGTCTCGCTGCCTTCGTGAGATCATTCACTCCGCCTTTCGTCAGGCATGCACGGGCTGTCGCGATTTCATCGAGAAGCTCATACGGTTTCTTTCCGTCCTCCTCGATTCCATAACGCTCCTTTAAAAGTCCCGGAGTGATATTCCTAAGATAATCCGCAAGCTCTGATGCCAGCTCATCTTTTTCCAAGATCTCGTCGTTGATAGAACCCAGAAACGCCAGTAAAAGTCCCACTCTCTGGTCCTCAAATTTCGGCCATAAGATACCTGGGGTATCAAGAAGCTCCACCTGCTTATTTAAGCGGATCCACTGGTTTCCTTTTGTAACGCCAGGCTTATTTCCGGTCTTCGCAGCCGCCTTTCCGGCAAAGCTGTTGATAAAGGTGGATTTTCCTACATTTGGGATCCCCACCACCATGGCGCGTACCGGGCGGTTTAAGATTCCGCGTCTTCTGTCGCGCTCGATCTTCTCCTTGCATGCCTCCTGGATCAGGGCATTCAACTGCTTTAAGGTTGCCTTCGCCCTCGCGTCGATCTTCATGACCTGGAAGCCCTGACTCTCAAAGTAGGCGATCCACGCCGCGTTTGCCTTCTCGGAAGCGAGGTCTGCTTTGTTTAAAAGGATCACCCGGCCTTTTCCCGCCGCGAGACTGTCAATATCCGGATTACGGCTGGCTAACGGTGCTCGCGCGTCCACAAGCTCGATCACGAGGTCTACAAGCTTCACATCCTCTTTCATGGCGCGTTTTGCCTTTGTCATATGGCCTGGATACCACTGTATATTCATAGTAATTGTCTCCGTCCTTTCCTGCTACCGGACGAAACCAAGTCTGGAAAATGGCTGAAACCGCAGCCAGACGCGTCCGATGAGATTTTCCCGTTTTATATTTCCAATGCCGGAAAACCGGCTGTCTTCACTTGATTCCCGGTTGTCTCCCAGGAGAAAATATTCATCCTCCCCAAGCTCCACCGGATATTCGGCTGCCCCGGCGATCGTGGCCTCACCAAGACCGTCCTGCGCCTTTAAGAGTTCCCCATTGATATAGATGGACCCGTTTTTGATCTGGACCGTTTCCCCCGGAAGTCCGATGATCCGCTTGATTCCAGGCTGCTGCCCTTCCCGCTCAAACACAACGACATCAAGCCGGTTCGGTTTCCCGATATCGTAGGACAGGCGGTTCATCAATACCACATCTCCGGATTCCAGCACGGGCTTCATGGAACTTCCATTCATCTCAATCCTGCTTCCAAAACAAAACACAAGATAACACGCAAGGGCAACCATGACTGCGCAGTCGACCGCCCATTCCGTGAGCCAGTGAAGTCTGTTCGATTCCTTTTCCTCAAAAAATTCCATGGCGAGGCCCCCTCTCTGAAAGGCAATTGTTCCGTGACTAAGTCACTCCCACAATTGCCGCCAAAATTCGTAATCCGGGCTATCGCCCTGCTTACTTATATCGGCTTGGCTGTCAAATGTCTGCCCATCCTTGCGCGCAAGTACGCAGTCTGGTCATCCGCTTAACAACACTTTCATATAAAAAGAATGTGCCTTGGCACATTCTCGCGCCTCGCGCGGTCGCTTGCGACAATCTACATCTTCGCACGAGTGCGCATCCTTGGCACGTTAGTGCCTTTTAATGTAACAGGGAATTCCTCGGAATTTCCTGTTACATTAAAAACAAAGGGACAATTTTCATTGCCCCTTTGATCTACTGACTCTCTGTACAGTTATGAATTATTTTACTAATTCTTTAACCTTTGCTGCCTTACCTACTCTTGTTCTTAAGTAGTAAAGTTTTGCACGACGAACTTTACCTCTTCTAACAACCTCAACGTTCTCAACAGACGGGGAATGAAGCGGCCATGTCTTCTCAACGCCGATACCGTTGGAGTTCTTTCTTACTGTGAAAGTCTCTCTAACGCCGCCGTTCTGTCTCTTGATAACTGTACCCTCGAAAACCTGGATTCTCTCACGGTTTCCCTCTTTGATCTTAGCGGATACTCTTACAGTGTCACCTACGTTGAAGCTCGGTACAGACTCTTTTAACTGTGCAGCTTCGATGTTCTTGATAATGTCGTTCATTGATATGAACCTCCTTAAAGTATTCGATGTTCTTACCCGCATCATCTTTTCCTGCGGCAGCGGACCATCTCTTATGATTTAAGCCTCCGTATCGACAGGATTTCCCCGTCTTTCGGATACCACAGTTTTGTATTTTACCATACCGTCAGCCAAAATGCAAGCGGTTTTCTCAAAAATCGCACAATATTTGTTACAGTTCAGCCATGCGCTGGTTTGAATGAGAAAGTGTGTTGCAAGCTTGCTTGCATAAGCACTTTTTCATCCAAATCAGCATATGGTGGAACCACCAAGCTTCTTGTTTTCATGAATATGAAAACAAGAAGATGTAATGGCTGAACTGTAACCAATATTTGTGGAGCAAAAGTCTCATTTTTCCAGCTGCTGCACGGATCAGACGGTCTCTTCCCCGTCATGTTCCGCCGCTGCTTTCTCTTTATTTTTGACCTTCTGGGCGTTCTCCAATTCCTGCTGTCTCAACAGTTCGTCGAGAAATTTCTGCTCCTTCTTCGACAGGACCGCATCCTCAAGAAGCTCCGGCCGGTTCTTTAACGTGCGGATAATGGACTGTTCCCTGCGCCATTTCTCCACGTTCGCGTGGTGGCCGGAAAGCAGGATATCCGGCACCTTTTTGCCCATGAATACTTCCGGACGGGTATACTGGGGATACTCCAGAAGATTATCATGGAACGTCTCAAACTCCGCGGACACGTTATTGTTCAGCACTCCCGGCACAAGTCTTGAGATGCAGTCGATCATCATCATCGCCGGCAGTTCACCTCCCGTAAGGACATAATCTCCTGCGGAGAGATAATCTGTAGCGATCATCTCGAGGACACGCTCATCCACGCCTTCATAATGGCCGCAGAGGAACACCAGATCTTCCTCCTTCGCGAGATCTTCCGCGATGCCCTGGTTGAAGGTCTGACCCTGCGGTGTCATATAGATCACACGTGGTTTCTTTCCGATCTTCTCCACAAGGGCCTCGTAAGCGCGGTAAATCGGCTCTGCCTGCATGACCATCCCGGCTCCTCCTCCGTATGGATAATCATCCACCTTGCCGTGGCGCTCCAGCGTATAATCACGGATGTTCACTGCCTCAAATGATACGATTCCCTTTGCAGCCGCGCGGCCGAGAATGCTCGTCTCCAGACCGTTCATGATCATTTCCGGGAACAGGGTAAGTACATGAAAGTTCATTGATACCTCCCCTACAGATCGAGAAGTCCCGGGAGAACATGAACAAGCATTTCTTCCTTGTCGAGATCCACGTCTAGGATGCAGTCACGGATCGCCGGGAGAAGAAGCTCTTTTCCCTCCGGTGTCTTCACGCAGTACACATCATTCGCTCCGGTCTCCATGACATCCGTCAAAGTTCCAAGTGTCTCTCCCTCGTCTGTGACAACGTTAAGTCCGATGAGGTCTGTGATAAAGAACTCATCCTCCTCCAGCGGGATCGCCTGATCTCTTGTAATAAGAAGATCCTTCTGACGCCAGCCTTCCACCTCATTCATGGTATCCACGCCATCAAATTTCAGGATGACCATATTTTTAAAGAATTTCACCTGACGAATCTTTAACTCCCGTGTCTCTCCTCTTCCGAGATCCAGAATCACTTTATCTAATTTTTTAAAGCGCATCACATCATCTGTGGTCGGATAGACCTTCACCTCGCCGCGCACGCCGTGCGGGGAGGTAATGACGCCTACGCGAAGATATTTTTCCATATTGTCTCCTTAATGACAGAAAGGGGACTGCAGCCGGGAAAAATCCTGTCCACAGTCCCTCACGATTACTGAATTTCAACAATCACTTTCTTATCCATCTTGGAAGAAGCCGCCTTCACAACGGAGCGGATGGCTTTCGCGATCCTTCCCTGCTTTCCGATCACCTTTCCCATATCGGTCGGGGCAACCTTGAGCTCAATGACGATCTCTTCTTCTTTTTCAGATTCCGTAACAACGACTTCATCTGGATTATCAACCAGCGCTTTGGCGATAACTTCTACCAATTCCTTCATTGAATCCACCTCGATTACTGGATACCGGCTGCCTTTAAGAGCTTAGCAACAGTCTCAGTCGGCTGAGCGCCTGTTCCTAACCACTTCTTAGCTGCTTCCTCGTCGAATTTGATGGTGCTCGGCTCTGTGTTCGGATCGTAGTATCCAACCTCTTCGATGAAGCGACCGTCTCTCGGGGAGCGGGAATCTGCAACGATAATTCTATAGAAAGGAGCCTTCTTCTGACCCATTCTTCTTAATCTCATCTTAACTGCCATGACAATTTCACCTCCTTGGTTTTTTCGTTTATCAGCCATGCGGGAATCGCATTTGCCTTCTTATCATAATGCGGTACTTAGAATGGTAATTTCATCTTTCCAAGCATCCCGCCCAGTCCGCCAAGCCCTTTCCGCTTGCCGCCTCCCATCATTCCGGGAAGCTGCTTCATAAGCTTTTTCGACTGTTCAAACTGTTTGACGATCCGGTTCACCTCGGCAATATCTACGCCGGCTCCCTTTGCGATCCTCTGCTTTCGCGACGGATTTAAGAGTAACGGATTCGCCCGCTCCTCCTTCGTCATGGAGAGAATGATCGCCTCCACTTTATCCATGGATCTCTCGTCTATTTCAACATTTCCCTTCATCTGAGACATTCCCGGCATCATGTTTAAGATGCTGCTCATGCCGCCCATCTTTTTGATCTGGCGCATCTGATCCAGGAAATCGTTAAAATCAAATTCTGCTTTGCGAAGTTTCTGGCTCATTTCTTTCGCCTTCTCTTCGCTCACCTCAAACTCGGCTTTCTCGATCAGGGAAAGGATATCACCCATTCCAAGGATTCTCGAAGCCATACGGTCCGGATAAAACTGTTCCAGATCGGAGAGCTTCTCGCCCATACCGACGTAGAGGATCGGTTTTCCCGTTACGGCACGGATCGATAACGCCGCACCGCCTCGCGTATCACCATCAAGCTTTGTTAAGATCACGCCGTCGACACCGATCTTATCATTGAAGCTTCCGGCTACATTTACTGCATCCTGACCGGTCATCGCATCGACAACGAGGATCGTCTGGTCGACTTCAACGGCTTCCTTGATATTGACGAGCTCATCCATCATGGACTCGTCGATCTGAAGACGTCCTGCCGTATCGAGGAATACGAGATTCATGCCTTCTTTTCTGGCATGTTCCACAGCGGCTTTCGCGATATTCACCGGATTCTGGTTATCACCCATCGTGAAGACCGGAACTCCGACTTTCTCACCGTTTACCTGTAACTGTTTGATCGCAGCAGGACGGTAAACGTCGCAGGCCGCAAGGAGCGGCTTTCTGCCCTTCGCCTTAAACTTTCCGGCAAGCTTTGCCGTAGTCGTTGTCTTACCTGCACCCTGAAGTCCGATCATCATGATCACGGTGATCTCATTCTGGGGCTTTAAGGCAATCTCTGTGGTCTCGGAACCCATAAGCTTTACGAGCTCCTCATTTACGATTTTTATTACCATCTGTCCCGGAGTCAGGCTCTCTAAGACATCCTGTCCGATTGCACGCTCCTGTACAGAACTGATAAACTGTTTAACAACTTTAAAACTTACATCGGCTTCCAGGAGAGCCATCTTGACTTCCTTCAGGGCAGCTTTTACATCTGCCTCTGTCAGTCTTCCTTTGCCTCTTAAGTTTTTAAAGACATTCTGTAATTTATCGGCTAAACTTTCAAATGCCATGAAAACTCTCCCTCTGGCTTACAGCTTCCCAATCTCCTCGGAAATTGCTTCGATCCTGTCGATCAGGGATCGGTCGCCGTCCTTTTTATATTGGCCAGCCAGTTCCTTAATCTCTTCTACCATTTTCTTTGTCTGGTTGAATTTCTCGACAAGCTTCAGTTTTTCCTCGTATCCGGAAAGAATCTTGTCACAGCGCTTCACCAAGTCATGCACGCCCTGTCTGCTGATTCCCTGTTCTTCGGCGATCTCGCTGAGGGACATGTCATTAAATACCACATCTTCATATACACGCCGCTGGTGCTCCGTTAAGAGCTCTCCATAGAAATCATACAGAAGACCCTGTGCTACAATTTTTTCCATATCAGGTCACCTTCGATATCATACTATAAACGGAGATGGTTGTCAAGTGTTTTTGCTTGACGTTTTATTTATTTTTAATTTTTCTTTTCAGACACCTGGCAATATATGTCCTCTGATCTGGAAATATCCCGTTAAACCGGGCTTTTCATTTTTCCATAAAACATAAACACCCGCCGTCAGGCAGGTGTTTATGTACTCTTATATAGGAAGGAGCGATTATTTTATAAAGCTACCAGTACCATATCTTTTGCAGATTCCGGAAGTTCTTCACCATCCATGGATACGCTTAATACAAAGTTTACATGGTATTTTGCACTGATCTGATCCAGTTCTGCGAGAGTTGCAGTGATATCTTCTCCCTCAAGACCAGCGAGCTTCAAGAAGCTGTCGAGATACATAGCCTCGAGGTCGTGATCCTGGGAAATAATTCCGCAGATGAAACCGATAAAGCCTTCAGCCGTACTTACAGAGAACTCCGCTACGTTGATTAAGCGGATCTTATTGTTAAGCTCGTACATATGTTTCGAGCTCTTATCAAGGTAAACGATTGAACCTTTTGCCTCTTTCACAGCTGTGTTAGCCATATCAAGTAAATATTTAGTTTTTCCTTTTCCCTTCCGTCCTGCGATGATCTGAACCATAATGCACTCCTCCTTGGATTTTATATATTTTGTATAAAAAATCTCTTGTTTGTAAATTTATTATAGACTATTTGCTGAAAATTTGCAACCATTATTTCTAAATTTCGAAATAATTTCATACAAAAGCAGAATGTACTTCCAACACCTGCAGAATCTGCCGCCGACAGTTCTTTACGGATGCCGGGAGCAAAAAACAGGACACGAAAGCCTCCGAATCCCCCGAAAACTTTCATATCCTGTTCATTCACGCTTTTTTCTTCCTGTTTTCCGCTATCGGTCGATCTTCTCAATGATCGTCGACATATCCGAATAGAGGGCATCGCGGCTGTCCGCGTGCATTACAACGGATGCGTACTCTTTTCCGTCCGCGTCCCTCTCCCCCATGATCAGGCAGTAGCCCGCCGCCTGGGTGGTTCCGGTCTTTCCGCCGAATACGGAGAGGCCCTCCGGCATCTCTTTCTTTCCGAGCATATAGTAGTTGCTGACACTCCAGGATGCGGTCTTGTCCGATCCGTCCGCCCCTTTATAGGTCCCCGTGTATGTCTTCGTCCCGATAATATCCCGGAACTTCTCATACTTTAACGCCTCATGGAACATCAAATAGAGATCATAGGCGGTCATATAGTGATCCGCATTCGTCAGACCGTTGGCATTCGCAAAATGCGTCCCTGTTGCACCGATCTGTACAGCCTCTTCATTCATCATCTTCACAAAGCCCTCGATGGATCCGCCCATGTGGACCGCGATAGCATTCGCCGCGTCGTTTCCAGATGGGATCAGAAGGCCGTAAAGAAGCTGCTCCAGTGTCAGCTTGTCTCCGGGAACGACTCCCGCCATGGAGGAACCGATCTCCGTGATCACCGACTCCTGGGGAACCGTCACCACATCATCAAGATTCCCATATTTTAAAGCAATAAGTGCCGTCATGACCTTTGTCGTGCTGGCAGGGTTTCTCCGTTCAAAGACATCCTGTGCGAAAACAGCATTTCCGCCGTCTAACGGAAACACTCCGGCAGACTCCGCTGTGAGCGTCTCATCCATGCTCGTTTCATCTGTCACTACCGCCAGATCTGCCGCAAATCCATCCGCCGTCCTTCCGCTTCCGGAGGCGGCAAACGTCCCGATCCTCTGATCCAGGGCGTAGGAGCTTCCTGCACCTGCGGACTTCGCGCAGCCAGACGCGCCAAGAACCAGGCAGAGTCCCACGATTCCCGGGATCCATCTTATCTTCTTTCCCATTACTTATACATCTCGCGCCATTCCAGATCGCCGCGGTCCAAGGCCTTGATCAGAAGTTCCGCCGTAGCGAGGTTTGTCGCTAACGGGACATTGTGGATATCGCAGAGTCTCACAGCCTTGTTGACATCCGGCTCATGGGACTTCGGGGACAGCGGATCTCTTAAGAAAATCACGAGATCCATATCGTTGTTCTCGATCTGTGCTCCCATCTGCTGCTCTCCGCCAAGATGCCCCGGCAGAAATTTATGGATATTTAAGTTTGTGACTTCCTCGATGAGTTTGCCGGTGGTTCCGGTCGCATAGAGGTTATGTTTACTTAAGATTCCCTTGTACGCAATACAGAAGTTCTGCATCAGTTTCTTTTTGGAATCATGAGCGATCAGTCCAACATTCATAACAATACCTCCTAGAATTCTAGTTTATTTTGCTGCAGTCCGACGTTTAAGAGAACGCCGATGCCGATATAAAGACTTACCAGAGAACTTACACCATAACTGATAAACGGAAGCGGAAGCCCGGTGTTCGGGAAAATTCCGGTGGCAACCGCAATGTTTGTAAATGCCTGGAATCCAACGAGAGCAGCTATTCCCGTACAGAGAAGCTTTCCAGTCAGGTCTCTCGTTCTCCCTGCCATTCGCAGGCATTCAAATACAAAGAGAAGATACAGGACCAGCACAAGCATGCAGCCCACAAAGCCCATCTCCTCGCCGATCACGGCGAAAATAAAATCGGTGTGTTCCTCCGATAAGAAATTTCCGTTCTTTACGGAAATGGCCGTTTCATTGAGCAGGCCCTTTCCATACAGCATTCCCGATCCGATGGCCATCTTTGAGTTATCCTGCTGGACATTCAGGTCCGCGTATTTTCCAGGATTGACGAAGGCAAGGATTCGGTTTACCTGGTATCCTGTCAGAAACGGCACAGCGCCCCGCTCGGCGAGAAATACCGTGAGGGCCAGCCCCGGGATCACGACGGCGGCAGCGCCGACGATCCATTTGTAGCTGAGTCCCGCGACAAAGATCAGGCATACGATGATAAACATGATAACGATACTCGTGGACAGATCCGGCTGCTTCATAATTAGAAGCAGCGGAACAGCAGCAAACGCTCCGACGATGATCAACGTGCGGAGATTATTGATCTTCTCCTGATTTCGCTGCAGAAACCAGGAGAAGAAAATGATCAGACCGATCTTAACAAATTCCGACGGCTGGAAACGTCCGATAACAGGAAGCGTGATCCAGCGTCTCGCACCGGTTCCGGCTCCTCCGAACTGTCCCGCAACGATGATCGCGAGAAGGATCACCACACATCCAAGGTAGATCACGCCGGTGCAGCGCATCAGTTTGTGGTAATCTGTCAGAGCCAGGAAGAGCATGATCACCAGTCCGCCGAAAAGGCCGATCAACTGGCGGTTGATATAGCTTCTGTCTCCGTTTACCGCGCTGTTGATCACGAGAAGCCCGATGGCGTTTAATGCCAGGGCATAGAACAGCAGGCGGAAATTGAAGTTTTTAAAATTGTATTCTGAAAACATGTATTAAAATGTCCCCTTAACTAGCAGTTCACGAACCGGGATGCTGGCGTACAGGACAGGGAGCTTCTCTCCCACCCTTTTGTGGTCCATATGGATCACCTTGACCTCCAGCTGCTCCGGATCGATCATCATATATCTTGATATGACTTTTATCATGTCGTTTTTTAACATCTCGAGGATCTCCGGCGTACATCCGGCCCGGTCTGCGATCAGCAGAAATTCAAGCCGTTTTTTTGCTATGTTTCCGGAATTTCTTCCTGTCAGGATATGGAATAGCCTCTTCTTCATTTATGCCCGTTTTAAGAGACCGCTAAACATATGGAAGAATCCTTTATTTTTCTCAAGCCCCATAAGCGGCACCTCCTGACCAAGTATCCGCTTACAGATATTAAGATAAGCCTGTCCGGCAAAGGAATTCATTCCCACCAGAGGTTCCCCCTGGTTCGTGGAGATCACGATCTCCTCATCGTCCGGGATCGCGCCGAGGATTGGGATTCCGAGAATATCCGTCACGTCCTCCATTGACATCATATCCCCGCGCCGGACCATATCCATCCGGATCCGGTTTACGATGAGATCCATCTTTGAGATCTCCTCTGCTTCCAGAAGACCGATGATCCGGTCAGCGTCACGAATTGCTGACACCTCGGGAGTCGTCACCACAAAGGCACGGTCCGCTCCGGCGATGGCATTCTTAAATCCCTGCTCGATTCCGGCAGGACAGTCTAACAGTACATAATCAAACTCTTCTCTCAGGTCATCCACCAGCTTTCGCATCTGGCCGGGAGTCACGGAAGACTTGTCCCTGGTCTGGGCGGACGGAAGTAAAAACAGGTTTGGATATCTTTTGTCTTTTATCAGTGCCTGCTTCAGACGGCAGTTTCCCTCCACGACGTCCACAAGGTTGTAGACGATGCGGTTCTCCAGTCCCATCACCACGTCGAGGTTTCTCAGACCGATATCTGTATCGATCAGAATTACTTTTTCCCCAAGCATGGCAAGTCCTGTACCGACATTCGCTGAGGTCGTCGTCTTGCCAACACCCCCTTTTCCGGATGTAACAACAATGACTTCACTCATAAGAATATCCTCCTGTATTCAGTTGTAATGTACCGCAGCGGTTCTATTATCTGAGAATGGCGCTGCCTGGACATAAATCCACAAAATATATTTTACATGAAAAAAGCAAAAAATTCCAGTAAAAAATAGAGTTTATAAAAAATTTACAGTTAAAGGTTGTCAAGCAACTAAACGGACTGCGTGCCTGCACGCAAGGACGGTTAGGCATTTGGCTTAAATAAAATTCAGTGCGCTCAGAAAGCTCTTCTTGATCGGCTCCTCTACAACTTTCCCGTTTTCAGACAGGATCATCATCGGCCCCCGTCCCAGGTGACGTCCGTTCCCGGCTTTTTTCAGGGAAAGCCCGGCGATCCGCACAGACATCGGTGCCATCTCGAAGGCGACGATCACCGCGTCCTCATTCCCGCAGATACCTGCGTAAGCCGCTCCGCGGAGCGCCCCTAAGACGACGATATTTCCTTTCGCGCTGACCTTCGCTCCCTTTTCCACGTCACCGATCACGACGATACTGGCTTCCGATTCCAGTTCATCCCCGTCCCGGAGATTTCCCTTGTAAAACTGTCCCGTGAGGGACGACAGCTCCATCAACCTCTCGTTCAGCGCTTTCTCACACTTCTTTGTCCTGTTTCCGTCCGTGTCGAGAAGACACAGCACCTCGATATCAGAATTATCCGTGATAGTCTGAACGACGCGGTACTCCTCCTCCGGTGTCAGATCCCGTCCTTCCAGTGTCAGTGTCATCTGGGCAGCTCCCCAGAATTTCGCCGTCGCCTTGAATTTCTTTGCGATTGCCTGAAGAACCTCATCAAAATCCAGGTCTTTCTCCAGATAGACCGTCATTCCCGCTTTATTTCCCTTGATTACGACAGCATCTTTCATCTTGAAATCCCCCTTTATGTAACTTCGGCAGGTAAACCAGACCGCCGGTCCGTCAACGCCTTACAGCCCGGCAGATTCGCCGGGCTGCAGCTTTTTGTTTGTGCAGTGCGTGGATTAGTCTCCGATCTCTACGTTCGAAGAGTTCAACGCACTGTTATTCAGAATGTAATTCAGGTCTGTATATCCGTAGTAGAAACGATATATATTTTTCGCGGCCGTCGCCGCGTTGGATGACGAATACCCATAGGGAATATTTACCGTCACCGCGATTTCGGGATTCTGGTACGGTGCAAAGGAAACGAAGAACGCATGGTTGATGCGGTGTCCGTTTTTGATCTCCTCGGCGGTACCTGTCTTGCCGGCGATATCCACCTCAAGATCGCTGAAGATCTTTCTCGCGGAGCCGTCGGAGATAACCCGGCGCATACCGGTGTGGACCGCGTTCCATGTGGAATCCTTCACATCGATGACAGAGCGGACCTCCGGAGTGAAATCTTCTAAGAGATTTCCCTGAGAATCTGTCATCTTATCGAGAAGACTCAGTTTGAAGACTGTTCCCTTGTTGGCCACAGCCGTGATATATCTGGAAAGCTGGACGTTAGAGTAAGAGTTCTTACCCTGTCCGATGGAGGACGCCTCCGGCTTCTCCGTTGTCATCTGCGGCTCTCTCTCAGCGATCTCGATTCCAGATGTCTCATCCAGACCGAACAGTGACGCGTATTTCCGGATCTTCTCGATACCGAGCTCCGGTGAATAGTTGCCGTTCTCGTCCATGGAGAGACGGTGTCCCATCTCGGAGAAGAACACGTTGCAGGAGTTCTGGATACCGTGGACCACATCGAGAGGTCCATGCTGTCCCGGATAGATCCAACATCTCAACGCCGGTGAGATCTCCTTATAGATGCCGGTACAGTTCACCGTGTCGTTTAATCCGATGACTCCCTCCTCCAAAGCCGCTACCGCGATGATCGGTTTGAAGGTGGAACCCGGCGCTTTCTGTGCCTGAGTGGCATTGTTGAAGAGTGGCAGGGACTGGTCATTATTTAACTTATTGTAATACTCCGCATCCACAGTTCCGGAGAACTTGTTATTGTCGTAGCTCGGGTATGTCACCAGCGCCCGCACCTCACCGGTGTGGACGTCCGTGATGACCGCGCTGGCAGAACACGGATCCAGAGCCAGCTGGGCCGGTGTGATCTCGATATCGGAGATCTTCTTTCTGATAAACTGGAACGCGTACTCGTCTCCTCCCGCCTCCAGCATCCGGACTTCATTCTCGTCGTATGCCAGGATATTCTGGTCATAGAGGGCGAGGCAGAGTTCCTTTCCGGATACGGTGCCGTTGTTTACGAGATACCGGAAGATCTTCTTTGTGAAGGCCGCATCGTTCTGCAGGTCATCCAGCACATAATCCACGATGGTCCGGTAAATGCTGTCCGCGTCGGAATATCTGGACTCGATCTTTAACTTTGTCGTGTCGATCCAGCTCTCAGCGATTCCATCGTACAGGTAATCCCTGAGGCTGATGGAATCGTCTTTCCATGCCTTGTAGGTGTCGGACTCCTGGTCGATCTTATCCGTCTTGATGATCTGACGTTCGGAAAGCAGCGTGTAGATATACTGCATATAGGCAAACATATCTTCCGGCAGGTCCACCATCTTTCTTGCGGATCCGTCCGTGAGCTCGCTCCTGATCTGAGCCAGGATCTGCTCTCTCGACTGACTGTATTTCGCGTAAATATTTTTCTCTGTCTGGGATGCCTCCGGCGCGGAGAACGCAGAAAGATCCAGAACATTGTTGTTGATCAGCTGATAGTAAACATCCTTCACCGGAATCGGGATATTCGCCGCTTTCTTGTAATCGTTGTCATCCAGGTCACGGTTTACAAGCTTGTCCGTGATGATACCGGCGAGCTGCTGTTCCAGAATATGGTACACACCGATCTGAAGATCACGGTCCAACGTCAGGTAGATGTCATGTCCGGCCTCCGGCTCCGTCCTCTTAACAACCTCCAGGATCCGTCCCATACTGTCCACATACATGGTCTGGGAACCTTTCTTGCCCTGAAGTTCCGTCTCCATGGACGCTTCAATTCCGGTCTTACCCACAAGGTCTGTCAGCTCGTAATCCGGGTTCGTCTCCCGCAGTTTTCCGAGCTCATCATCCCAGACTTTTCCGATATAGCCGATGATCGGCGCAAAATATACACTATCATTGTATACACGGATCGTAGATTCCTCGATTTCTGCACCCTTTAAGTTTCCGGAGTTTTCCAGGATATCCGTCATGGTCTCCTTGCTGACATCGGAGGCGATCGTCGTGGACTCATATTTCCGGTATGCAGTGAGTCCCATCGTGTAGCGGATGTTGATGATCCCGAGAGCTTCCTCGTCGGTGAACTCGATAGGAGCTCCGTTGTCATCCTTCAGCTGGTCAAGACCGTAGTACTTCACCCTGTCGTCAAAGACTTCCCTCGCCGTCACATCGGAAGGATATTTTCCTTCCGCGTCATCCAGCTCGTCCGTCTTTTTTAATCCGTAGTAATCGCTCAGGAAACGTCTTCTTGCCGTCTCACTGGTTGTCGTGAAGATCATCTCGCCGGAGGAATCATATCCAATGGAAAAATCACCTTCCACGCTCTCGCCATGGCGGTTCAAAATCCGGACAAGCTCTAAAAGCATCCGGTTTCTGTCATTGGATCTCTTGTAATCTCCGTTATCCTGAAGCGTCACATTGTACGACAGTTTATTATATGCAAGAACATTCCCGTTTCTGTCATAAATATTTCCACGGGTACCGGTAAGACTGATCTTTTTCTCCGTCTTTGCCATATAGTTTTCCTGGAACTGCTCTCCCTCAATGATCTGCAGCTTGAACAGGCGCATGCCCAGGATCGCATAAAGGCCCACAAATACCACCGACAGGATCACAAGTCTTGACGACAGCAGCTTTTTCAAAAACTCTTTCAGGATCTCAGAAAAATCGTTAAACAATCGTTGTGTCTCTCCTTTTTTCCATCTCTTCCAGTTTGCGGCTGATATACAGGAACAGCCGGTACAGGATCAGTGTTGTCACAACGGTGAAGATCGTCTCCGGCAGGATAATATTGATAAAATAATAACCGAAATTCAATCTTCCCCGCACCAGGAAGCCGAATACATAAAGATAGAAATTATAAAATACTTCGTTCAGCGCCGAAAGCACCAGCGGCAGCGTAATATAGTCCTCATAATAGTATTTTGTACAGATTCCGTTTACATAGCCCATCCAGATAAAGACAAGCGTATGGAACCCCAAAGGACCTCCGGATGACAGATCCATCAAAAGTCCTACGATCAGACCGTAGCCCATCCCCCATGCGCTTCCCCTGATAAATCCAAAGGAGAACACCAGGATCACCATGAGGTTTGGGTATACCGCCAGGAACGGCAGCAGCGGAAAAATACACGTCTGCACGATAAATGCCAGAATCACCAGAACAAAGTTTACGATGATCCGTTTCATATTGCTATTCATTGATCTCCGGCCCCGCATCCTTTAAGTCTGTGATCACCAGGACCTCCTGAAGTCTGTCGAACCTCGCGGCAGGAATCAGGTATCCCGATTTTGTCAGGTTGTCATTGTAGTCTACCGTGATGTCCGTGGCATATCCCACTAGGATTCCCGGCAGGAACTTTCCGCTGATATTAGAGGTGACGATCATGTCGCCGTCCTTGATATCATCGTCCTTTTCCATGTAAGAAAGCTTTAAGCGGCCCTCTTTAAAGAGCTGCAGATCACCTGCCACGATGCAGGAGTCCCCGGACTGCTGTGCCATGGCACTCACACGGCTGGAATCATCAATGATGGAGCGGACCGTGGCGTAGTTCGCGCCCACGTCTGTGACGATGCCAACAAGACCGCCGCCTGCGATGACATTCATGTCCTCCTTGATTCCGTCATCAGACCCTTTGTCGATGCGAAATACGGAAAACCAGGAGCCGGAGTCCTTTGCGATGATCCGGGCACCGATCTTATGGTACTGCATGTACTCCTGATCCAGCTCGTAGAGGCTTCTTAAACGCTCTAACTCAAACTGTTCGGAGCGGAGTCTCGTGTTCTCTTCCGTCAGTTCATCCACTCTCGTCTTTAAGGTCTCATTCTCCGCCAGTGCCGTCTTAAGCTTTCCGACACTGCTCAGTTCATTGTAGAGGCCGCCGCCAACCCGGTTCACGCCGGACTGGATCGGCACCAGCACATAGCCTACCGCGGTTCTCAGCGGGTTTAAGATGCTTCCCTTGATGGTCGTGATTCCGATCATGCAGACGCAGAGAAGCGACAGTCCAAATAGAAAATATTTCGTATTGTTTTTCATGTTTCAAAAATTCCCCGTTCTCTAAGGCTCACATAGGAATTATCTCCGATAATGATATGGTCTAAAAGCGGGACTCCCATAAGACTCCCTGCTTCCCGGACCCGTTCTGTGAAGAGGCAGTCTTCCCGGCTGGGTGCCGGGTCCCCGCTGGGATGGTTGTGGAGCAGGATGATCCCGCAGGCCCTGAAGCGCAGCGCCTCGATATAGATCTCCCGCGGTGTCGCGCAGGATGCGTTCACCGTTCCCCTGGAGACTGTGATGTCCCTCAACAGAATATTTTTCGTGTTCAGGAGCAGAAGCTTTAAGTTCTCCTGCTCTAAATGGCGCATTTCCTCCATATAAAAAGCCGCCACTTTCGACGGTGCGTCAAAGACGATGGTCTTCTCCGATGCCGCCGCCTTCCAGATTCTGGCGGAGAGTTCTCCGATACAGGCAAGCTGGATCGCCTTCACCTCACCGACACCGCGGATCTCCTTATAGTCTTCCACTGTTCCATGGAGAAGTCCTGCGAGTCCCGGCGGATTTCCGGCATTTAAGATCTCCTCCGCCATGTCCCGCACCGGGATATTTTTCGTCCCGGAGCGCAGGATCACGGAGAGAAGCTCCGCGTCCGAGAGGGATACCGGACCTTTCTCCAGCACCTTCTCATAGGGGCGTTCTGAGATCGGAAGCCCCTTCATTGTCTTTCCATTTTTCTTTTCCATACTGACATTCCGCCTTTCCTGTCTCTCCAAGTACACGATACGGCAGATGTCCCCTTTTCCTACAGAAAATGGTAAATTAAAATTGCAATGATCACGCCGATGATGCTCGCCATCGTGATCCGGATGCTGAGTCCGAACGTGATCACGAGGATCCCGAGGTTAAGGATCAGTGGATCGTTAAGACCAAAGGATTCTCCAAAATTCAACCAGGAAAGTCCCGGCACCTTCGCTGTCATCTCCCCGATAAAGCCTCCCAAAACGATTCCGGAAAGCAGAAGGAGAAGCAGCGCCCAGGAACTTTTACTCTTCATACTGTTTCATTCCTCTCGATCGCTGGAACTGCGCATGATCGTCAGTCCCGGCGGCTGTTTGTTTCGCCTATGCAGGAAATTTTAGCATATTTCACGCCCAAAAACAATGAGTTAAGAAAAAGTTCACACTCTTACAGTGTCACGATCCCTGCATCCACTAACTTCTGAAGGGACATTAAGATACCGAGCTTCGCATGATACCATGTGAGTCCGCCCTGGAAGTATACCGCGTACGGCGGCTTGATCGGACCGTCTGCGGAAAGTTCGATTGAGGACCCCTGAACGAACGCTCCTGCTGCCATGATGACATCAGAATCGTATCCCGGCATCGCCCACGGCTCCGGAGTCACGAAGCTGTCCACCGGCGCTGCCGCCTGGATGCCCTCGCAGAACTTGATGACGCCTTCCGGTGTTCCGAAGGTGATGGCCTGGATGATATCGTGACGACTCTCAGTGCCGTTCGGAACGACGCCGAAGCCCAGCTTCTCGTACACGTTTGCTGCGAAAATCGCGCCCTTTAACGCACCAGCAACAACGGTCGGAGACAGGAAAAGTCCCTGGTAGAGAGACTGGCTGACACCGAGGCTGGCACCAACCTCTTTTCCGAGACCCGGAGCTGTCAGGCGGTATGCCGCCCGCTCCACGCAGTCCCTGCGTCCGACGATATAGCCGCCGATCGGGGCAAGTCCGCCGCCCGGGTTCTTAATTAAGGAACCGACGATCATGTCCGCTCCCACATCTGTCGGCTCCATCTCCTCCACGAACTCGCCGTAGCAGTTATCTACCATGCAGATCACATCCGGCTTGATAGACTTGATAAAGGAGATCAGCTCGCCGATACGCTTTACGGATAAGGTTGGTCTTGTGGCATATCCCTTGGAGCGCTGGATCTCGATGAGTTTTGTTCGCTCATTGATAGCTTTTTTGATGTTCTCAAAGTCGAAATCACCGTTCGGAAGAAGATCCACCTGGCTGTAGGTAATGCCGAACTCCTTTAAGGAACCGACAGAATCACGGATTCCGATGACTTCCTCTAAAGTATCGTACGGTTTTCCTACTGGGGAAAGGATCTCATCGCCCGGGCGGAGATTTCCGGAAAGAGCAATGGTAAGCGCATGGGTTCCGGAGATCAGCTGTGGGCGGACAAGGGCGTCCTCGCCGTGGAATGCCTTCGCATAGACTTCCTCCAACGTGTCACGTCCAAGGTCATTGTAGCCGTATCCCGTAGTTCCGGCGAAATGGATATCGCTGACTCTCGCCTCCTGCATGGCTTTAATGACCTTTAACTGATTGTATTCTGCTGTCTTATCGATGGCCTCGAAACGGTCGTGCAGGCTTTTCTCGATCTCTCTTCCATAATTTAAAACCTTCTCAGAGATTCCAAGCTCTCCGTACATCTTTATAAGTTCCATGATTTCTCCTTTTTTCTAACTGCCATAATGTTTCTTTCGCGCAGATCCTCAAGCATCCACATGAGGATCTTTTCCCTATCAAAATCAAAGTTTCCCTGATCCACCCAGGTAACTTCTTTTTCTCTCTTAAACCAGGTGAGCTGGCGCTTCGCGAAGTGTCTGGTGTCGCGCTTAATGATGTAGACCGCCTCATCTAAGGAGATCGTTCCATCCAGGGCATCCAGGATCTCTTTGTATCCAAGCCCCTGCATGGACACCATATCTCTCGTGCAGCCCATCTCCTTCAACTTTTCCACTTCCGCCAGCAGGCCGTTCTTCATCATGAGATCCACCCGCAGGTCGATCCTCTGATACAGGCGTTCGCGATCCATGTTCAGTACATAGTAAGCGAAGTTGTATGGCGATTCTTTCTGCCGCTCCGCCTCGTTATGTTCGGATATCTTTGTCCCGGTTTTCTTGTAAAACTCCAGGGCGCGGATTACACGCTTCACGTTGTTCTCGTGGATCGCCTCTGCGGACTCCGGGTCCACTTCCTTTAACATATCGTGAAGGTAAGACGCGCCTTTTTCTGCCGCCAGGCACTCCAATTCTTCCCTGTATCCCGTATCACTGTCATTTTCCGTAAAATCGATATCGTTCACCAGTGCCTGGATATAAAAGCCGGTGCCTCCAGCGATGATCGGGATATGTCCGGCGGCGTAGATCTCCTCCATGGCCTGCTTTGCGAGTCTCTGGAAAACGACCACGTTAAATTCATCCCACGGATCCAGAACATCGATCAGGTGATGTCTGACACCGTCCATCTCCTCCTTCGTCACCTTTGCGGAACCGATATCCATGTGGCGGTACACCTGCATGGAATCGGCACTGATGATCTCGCCGCCGACCTTTTTCGCGAGTTCCACCGACAGGGCGGTCTTTCCGGACGCCGTCGGCCCGGTGATTATGATCAAAGGCTTTTTCATTATATGATCCTCTTGAATTTCTTTTCCATCTCATATTTGCTGATCGCGACGATCGTCGGTCTTCCGTGCGGGCAGTTATATGGATTCTCCAGTTTTAACAGTTCATCGATGAGCTTATCCGCTTCGGCGAAGGACAGCTCGTTGTTTCCCTTTACCGCCGCCTTGCAGGACATGGTGGCGATCCGGTCGTAGATGGACTCCACATTCTTTCCCATACTCTCATCGGAGAGTCCGTCGATGAGTTCCATCAGAAGGTCCTTTTTCGCCAGGGAGAACAGATTGTCCGGCACCGCCCGCACCGCGTACTCGTTTCCGCCGAAAGGCTCGATCTCGAAGCCGATGTCCGTAAACACCTTCATGTGGCGTTTTAAGAGATCCGCCTCCTGTAAGGAAAGTGTCAGGATGATCGGCGGGCTCACGAGCTGGGAGGTGTATTCCCTCGTCTTTAGGGACGCGAAGTTCTTCTCGAAGAGGACCTTCTCGTGGGCGGCATGCTGGTCAATAATGTAGAGACTGCCGTCGTACTCCACAAGCCAGTAAGTCTCGAAGACCTGGCCGATCAGACGGTGGCGCTTTCTCGCGGTTTCCGAGAGAAGGCGGTTGTCGAACATTTCCATCTGCTTAGGAAGCGCTTCCTTCTCTGCCAGAGGTGCTTCTTTCTCAGCCGGGACCGCTTTCTTCGCAGCCAAAGCCGCACCTGTCGTCTCCGGAGCTTTCTCTTCCAAAGCCGCAGGCATCGCTGCCGCTCCTGTCTCGTTTGGCTGCTGTGCCTGTGCGCGTTCCGGCGGCAGTTCCCTTGTCAGCGGTTTCGGCGGCAGGATCCATTCGCTCTTCTGCTTCTTCTCCCCGTAGGCCGGTCGTTCCTCGCGGATGCCCATGGCTTCCATGCGCCGGTGCTCAAAAGGTTCCGGACCGCGGGCGTTCTTTACGGGCTCACTCATCCCGCTTCCCGGGATCGGATTTCCCGCCGCGGCAGTCTCTTTTTTCTCAAGCTCGCGCTCTTCCCGCTCCGACATGAGGCTCACGTTCGGAATCAATTCTTTCCCGGAAAGGGCGTCCACCACCGCCTGGCAGATCACCCGGTACATGTTCTCGCCGTCCTTGAAGCGAAGCTCCATCTTTGACGGATGTACGTTCACATCGATAAACTCCGGCTCCACGGTGAGGTGCAGCAGCGTGAAGGGATATTTGTGCTGCATCATATAGCTCTTGTACCCGTCCTCGATGGCCTTGGACACGAGTCCGCTCTTAATGTACCGCCCGTTGATGAAATAATTCTCAAAATTTCTGTTTCCCCGGGCGATCACCGGCTTTCCGATAAATCCGGAGATCTTCACGATTCCGTTTGACACCTCCACCGGGAGAAGGTTTGCCGCGATCTCCCGCCCGTAGACGGTGTAGATAATGTCTTTCAGGTTGTGATTCCCCGAGGTGTGGAGACGGCTCTGGTTATTCACGATAAGCCGGATGGAGATCTCTGGGTGGGACAGGGCGATCTTTTCCACGAGATCTGTCACGTGTGCCCCTTCCGTGGTCTCCGTCTTCAAAAATTTCCGTCTGGCAGGTGTGTTGAAAAAGAGGTTCCTGGAGATAAATGTGGTTCCGTCCGGCGCGCCGATCTCCTCAAGGCCTTTCTCCTCGCCGCCTTCGATCCTGTATCTGGATCCCGTGAGGCTGCCAGAGGTCTTTGTGATCAGTTCCACCTGAGAGACGGCCGCGATACTGGAAAGTGCCTCGCCACGGAATCCAAGGGAAGAGACCGTGAGCAGATCTTCCGCTGTCCGGATCTTACTGGTGGAGTGGCGAAGAAACGCTAACGGAAGCTCTTCCTTCTTGATCCCGCATCCATTGTCCGTGATCCGGATAAACCCGATACCGCCCTGACGGATCTCCACGGTGATCGCCGTGGAACCGGCATCAATGGCGTTTTCCATTAACTCTTTCACCACGGAAGCAGGCCGCTCCACAACCTCTCCCGCAGCGATCTGGTTGATCGTACTCTGATCCAGCACCTGAATCGGCATAGTCTCTCTCCCTCTCTTTCATATTTTACCCTCGCCGGTATTTGTCTTTCATGCCGTTTCATGCGAAAACCCGCACCCACAAGGTTTTTTCGTATCATTACTGCCAGCGGTTCTTAAGCTTCGTCTGCAGTCTGTACAGCGTATTCAACGCATCGATCGGGGTCATGCTGGAAAGCTCCAGATCCCCGAGTTCCTTTATGATATCGTCGTCCTTCACCGTGTCAAAGATGGACATCTGGTTGAGATCCACCTCGTCCGGCTTCGCCACCGCCTTGTGCTGCGGGGACGCACTCATCTGGGCGATCTCCTTTGCCTGGGCCGTGATGTCGGCGCTGGCAAGCTCCTCCACGAGTTCCTTCGCACGGGCGATGACCGGCTCCGGTACTCCCGCAAGCTTCGCTACCTGGATTCCGTAACTCTTGTCTGCTCCGCCCTTTACAATCTTTCTGAGGAACACGATATCGTCCCCCTGTTCCTTAACGGCGATACAGTAGTTGTTAACTCCGCTTATAGTTCCCTCAAGTTCCGTGAGCTCATGGTAATGAGTCGCAAACAATGTCTTCGCGCCGAGGATCTTCGGGTTGCTGATGTGCTCGATGACCGCCCAGGCAATGGACAGGCCATCGAAGGTACTCGTACCTCGGCCGATCTCATCGAGGACAAGAAGACTGTTCTTTGTGGCGTTTCTCAGGATATTCGCCACCTCTGTCATCTCAACCATAAACGTACTCTGGCCGGAAGCCAGGTCATCGGAGGCGCCGACTCTCGTAAAGATCCTGTCGCAGATTCCAATGTTAGCCTCGTCTGCCGGGACAAAGCTTCCGATCTGTGCCATGAGGACGATGAGGGCTGTCTGTCTCATATAGGTGGACTTACCGGCCATGTTCGGTCCCGTGATGACGGAGATCCTGTTCTTTCCATTGTCCAGATATGTATCGTTTGCGACAAACAGACTGTCCTTGATCATCTTCTCAACCACCGGATGGCGTCCGTTCTTGATGTTGATAACGCCTTTTTCGTTGATCTTCGGCTTCACATAGTTATTTCTCATGGACACCGTGGACAGGGATGTGAACACGTCAATGCCCGCAATAGCCTTCGCGGTACTCTGGATCCGCAGGACTTCCGCCGCGATCTGATCACGCACGTCGCAGAACAGGTCATACTCTAAGGTGTAGAGGCGGTCCTCCGCGCCCATGATGATGTCTTCCAGCTCTTTCAGGCGGTCTGTGGTGTACCGCTCTGCGTTTGTCAGCGTCTGTTTACGGATAAAGTACTCCGGAACTAAGTCCTTGAAGGAGTTCGTCACCTCAAAATAGTAGCCGAACACCTTGTTGTACTTGATCTTCAGATTTTTAATCCCTGTCTTTTCCTTCTCCTCCGTCTCAAGATCCGCCAGCCATGCCTTCCCCTCAGTCTTCGCCTTCCGGTACTTGTCGGCTTCCTCGCTGTATCCGTCCTTGATGATGTTTCCCTCGCGGACCGTGATCGGCGGCTCGTCGACAATGGAGCGGTCGATCAGCTCATAGAGGTCCCGGAGCGGGTCCAGGTCCTCATTCATCTTTTTTAAGAGCTCGCAGGAGAATTCTCCGAGAATATCTTTGATATACGGCAGCATCTCCAGGGAATTCTTAAAGGAGAGAAGGTCTCTCGGGTTCGCTGTCTTGTAACTGATGCGGCCCATGAGGCGTTCCAGGTCGTAGACGGAATTTAAGTATTCCCGGATCTCCTCCCTGGAAATATAGTTCATGTTCAGTTCCTCGATGGCCTGCTGACGGCGCTCGATCTCCTCTTTATCGATCAGCGGCTGTTCAATAAAAGAACGGAGAAGTCTCGCTCCCATGGCCGTCTTTGTCTTATCGAGAACCCAGAGCAGGGATCCGCGCTTCTGCTTTTCCCTTAAGGTCTCAACTAACTCCAGATTTCGTCTCGTGGAGGTGTCGATCATCATGAACTGACCTGTCGTATACGGTGTGATCTTCGTCAGATGGGACAGGTCATTCTTCTGCGTCTCATAGAGGTACTGAAGAACAGCACCGGAGGCGATCATTCCGTTCTCGTAGTCGCCCAGGCCCAGTCCTTCCAGACTCATCACATGGAAGTGCTCTTTTAAGATCTTTCTGCAGTCATCGTCCGAGAAAAACCTGTTTTCCAGGGCGGTCACGGCAAAATGATACCGTTCTTTTAACTCATCCATGTCCAGCCCGGACATAAAGAGTGCCTCGTTGCACACGAGCTCCGACGGTGTGAACTTATTGATCTCATCAAGCAGTGCCCGCTCGCTCGTCACTTCTGTAACAAAAAAATCTCCGGTCGTAATGTCGACCGTCGCAATTCCGTAATTGTTTCCGGTATACACAACCGCCATCAGGTAGTTGTTCTTTGTCTCATCCAGGGCCTGGGAGCTCGTGATGGTTCCCGGTGTCACAACGCGGATGACTTCGCGCTTTACGAGGCCCTTTGCGAGCTTCGGGTCCTCCATCTGCTCCGCGATAGCGACCTTATAGCCTTTCTGGACAAGTCTCGTGAGATAACCTTCCACCGCGTGGAATGGCACACCGCACATCGGTGCCCGCTCTTCCAGGCCGCAGTCCTTTCCCGTCAGTGTCAGTTCCAGTTCTCTTGAAACCGTCTTGGCATCCTCAAAAAACATCTCGTAGAAATCACCCAACCGGTAAAAAAGGATACAGTCCGGATACTGTTTTTTTGTTTCGAGATAATGTGTCATCATTGGTGAAATCTGTCCCACGTCTTTTCTCCTATTCCTTAACATGCCCACAGCGCCCGAAGCACTCGGCTCCGGGCGTCACATGTGTTTCATCTTATTTTACAAGAGATCCCATATAGTAGAATCCCTTTGCCTCGTCTAAGGAGACATCAACGATCTTTCCGATCAGAGATGCGTCTCCAGCGAAATGTACGACTGTGTTGTTGGAAAGTCTTCCTGTCACAAAGCCTGCCTCGTGAGTATCGATCTCCTCCACAAGGACTTTTTGTACTGTTCCCTCGTGGCGCTTTACGACCTCAGCCGCGATGTCCTGGACCTCCTTAAGCAGGCGGTCGAAACGGTTCTTTACCACGTCCTCCGGAACCTGGTTTGGCATAGCAGCCGCCGGTGTTCCGGTACGTTTGGAGTAGATGAAGGTGAAAGCACTGTCGTAACGCACTTTTCTCACCACATCCATGGTCTCCTCGAAGTCCTCCTCTGTCTCTCCCGGGAATCCCACGATGATATCGGTGGTCAGGGAAATATCCGGCATCGCCGCACGGAGCTTCTCCACCAGGGCGAGGTACTGTTCCTTCGAGTATTTGCGGTTCATTCTCTTCAAGATCTCGCTGCTGCCGGACTGAAGCGGCAGATGTAAATGGCTGCAGATCTTTTTGGAGTTCTTCATGGTCCCGATGAGCTCATCGGAGAGATCCTTCGGGTGGGAGGTCATGAAACGGATCCGCTCAAGACCTTCGATCTTTTCCACTCTTCTCAGGAGTTCCGCAAATGTGATCGGATTTTCCAGATTCTTTCCGTAGGAGTTGACGTTCTGTCCCAGAAGCATGACTTCCACGACACCGTCAGCCACCAGTCCCTCGATCTCCTTAATAATATCTTCCGGCTCCCTGCTTCTCTCGCGTCCGCGCACATACGGCACGATGCAGTAGCTGCAGAAGTTATTGCAGCCGAACATGATGTTGACACCAGATTTGAACGGATACTTTCTCTCGATCGGGAGTTCCTCCACGATCTCGTTTGTTCCTTCCCATACATCGACCACCATCTTCTTCTCCATGAAGCGCTCGTAGAGCAGCTCCGCAAGCTTGAAGATATTGTGGGTTCCGAAGATCAGATCCACATGGCGGTAGCTCTTCTTGATCTTTGCGACTACCTCCGGCTCCTGCATCATGCAGCCGCAGAGGGCGATCATCATATCCGGGTTCTTTCTCTTTACACCGCTTAAATATCCAAGGCGGCCATAAACCTTTAAGTTCGCGTTCTCACGAACGGTGCATGTATTGTAGAGGACGAAATCTGAATTCTCATCGGTTCCCTCCTCATAACCGGCTTCCTTTAAGATTCCAAGGAGTTTTTCGGAGTCTCTGGCATTCATCTGGCACCCGAAGGTGTTGATAAAACAGGTGAGCGGACGGCCTTTTTTCGCGCTCTCCGCCTCCACGAGCTTCTTCACCTGTTCCATAAAGTACTGCTGTCTCGCAGGTTCCTCTGTCGGGGCACCTGCGATAATATTTTTATCTGTCATTCTGATATTTCTCCAACTATTTTTATAAACCTTTATGTTCAGCCGTTCTCTTTTTGGCATAAACGTCCCTGGCTGAACTGTCCCGAATGATTATACCCAAGATTCCCCGAAAATGCAACCTTGTTGTTTTGTAGCTATTCAGTACCTTCATAGTTACGTGCAAAAATCCATTCCAGATCAGCTTCGCTGATGGGATTTTTGCCTTCCAGCCTATGTTTTCTTACGGTCAGCGCAGCAAGTGCGCAGACCTACTGAACAGTTACGTTGTTTTTTACTTCTCCGCCCATGACCAACGTCAGCGGAAATCCGCCGGAATGCTTTACAGCCTGTATTTCTATTTGCGGATCTGTCCATCCCCGTAAATAATATACTTCGTGGATGTCAGCGCCAGAAGTCCCATCGGTCCTCTCGCATGGAGCTTCTGGGTGCTGATACCGATCTCAGCGCCGAAGCCGAACTCAAATCCGTCAGTAAATCTCGTGGAGGCATTGACATAAACTGCCGCCGCATCCACCTCATTTAAGAATTTCTGGGCGTTCTCGTAGTCCTTTGTCACGATGGCCTCGGAATGCCCCGTATTGTACCGGTTGATATGGGCGATAGCCTCATCCACGGAGTCCACGATCTTGCAGGAAAGAATATAATCCAGGTACTCTTTTCCCCAGTCTTCCTCTGTGGCCGCCGTAAATTCCGGCACGATGGAGCGGGCACCCTCGTCAGCGCGTATCTCCACGTTTTTCTCATCGAGACGCTTTTTCATCAGCGGCAGGAATTCCTTTGCGATCTTTCTATGTACCAAGGTGGATTCGCAGGCGTTGCAGACACCGATCCTCTGGGTCTTCGCATTAAAGATGATATCTAACGCCATATCGAAATCCGCGCTCTCATCCACATAGATATGACAGTTTCCGGTACCCGTCTCGATCACCGGAACCGTGCTGTTCTCCACAACGGTACGGATCAGACCTGCCCCGCCTCTCGGGATCAGGACATCGAGATATCCGTTCATCCGCATGAACTCTCTCGCGGTCTCATGGCTTGTGTCCTCAATCAGGGAGATGGCATCCTCCGGGATTCCTTCCTTCTTTAAACCATTCCTGATCGCTGTGACGATGGCTTTGTTGGATTCCAGCGCGTCGCTGCCGCCGCGAAGGATCACAGCATTTCCCGTCTTAAAGCAGAGCGCAAAAGCATCTGCCGTAACGTTCGGTCTCGCCTCGTAGATGATTCCGATAACACCGAAGGGCACCCGTTTCTGCCCGATCAGGAGTCCGTTCGGGCGCCTCTTCATGGAGATCACCTCTCCCACCGGATCCTCGAGACCTACGACCTGGCGCATGCCCTCCACGATTCCCTCGATCCGCTTGTGGTTCAGCTCCAGGCGGTCCACAAGTCCCGGAGCCATTCCTCTTTCTTTCGCTTTTGCGACATCCGCCGCGTTGGCTTTTAAGATCTCATCCTCTTCATCCAAGATCTCCTGGGCCGCAGCCAGAAGTCCCGCGTTCTTTAAGTCTGTCCCCATTTTTCCGAGGATATAGGAAGTTTCTTTTGCTTTCTGTCCGATTTCTATTAACATGACTGTTTCCTCCCTGATTTATGAGCCTGATCATGCAATGTATCATACGGTATTTTCGGTCCAAAAAATATCAGTCTGTATATTGTTACTTAATGCTGCACCGGATCACCCGTTTTTCTGTCACGATCATATCCACGCTCTTGTCATACGGCTCCGCCGGGAGCTCATGAAGGATCTGGAACTCGTATGCCAGGGCAATGGTCTTATGACCGGGATGCGTCTCCAGATACCGGTCATAATATCCGCCGCCTTTTCCAAGGCGGACGCCGTTTTCCGTAAATCCCATGCCTGGCACCAGGATCGGTGCTGTCGGAAAAATATACCTGGATTTCTGATGAAATTCCTGGTCCATCTTTTCCGAAGCTATTTCCGAATGGTACTCCTCTGCGCTCCGGCATCCGTTCTTAGGCTCCATAATGTGAAACGCGCCCTCAGTGAGATCATCCTCTGAGTCAGTCACGAAAAACTCCATCGTCTCACCCATGACTCTTGGAAGGCAGACAATGCATTTTTTCTTCCAAAGCTCTTTTAAGATCTCCGCAGTCCCAGTCTCCCAGTTTAAAGACGCATATCCGTAAACTGCCCCGGCATCAGTGACCGCGGGAAGAGTCAGGACCCGCTCCGCGATCTGGCGGTCCAGGATCTCTTTTTCTTCTTCCGGCAGTAACCTTAACTGGCCTCGTATTTCTTTTCTAAGATCAGCTTTCTGTTTTTCCAACATTTCCGTATTTCTTTCCAAGATCTGTCACGGAGCCATCCTTCTCAACGATGGAGATATTGTTTAAATGGCCTCTGAGGCTCGCCTTGATATCGGCAACATACTGTTTTCTCAAAGCTGCCTGTTCCTCTTTTTCCGCGTCCGTAAGTCCTACGGCCTGGGATTTATGGTAAAGCTCATTGATTCTGTCGATCTGTTCCTGTTTCATATTTGTTTCTCTTGTCCTCTCAGTTTCTTTTCAGAGCCCATATTACGCGTGAATGCTCTGGATATAATCCAACAGCGCAAATTCACTGCTCTTATTCGCTTTAAAGAGCGTTCCGATCTCCTCGCCCTTTAAGATCCGCCACATAACTTCCAGATCGTCCGCGTTGGCGATCACCATGTCGGCTCCGCTCTCCGTCGCGATCTTTGCCGCATGGAGCTTCGTCGCCATTCCACCGGTTCCCACGTCACTTCCTGTGGTTCCCTTACCCATAGCCATAAATTCATCGGTAAGATCATCCACCTGGCTGATGAACTTCGCGTCCGGGTTTTTCTTCGGATCGTCGGTGTAGAGGCCGTCGATATCGGAGAGAAGGAATAGCAGGTCGCCTTCCACGAGGGCTGCAACGATGGCAGACAGTCTGTCGTTATCACCGAATTTAATTTCATATGTAGATACGGTATCGTTCTCATTTACGATCGGCACCGTTCCGAGCTTTAAAAGTTCATTGAACGTGTTCTTCGCGTTCGTGCGGGAGGTATCATCCAGGATCGTCGCCTTTGTGATCAGGATCTGTGCCGCAGTCTGGTTGTACTCGGAGAAAAGCTTCTGGTACACCATCATGAGACGTGCCTGGCCCACAGCTGCGTATGCCTGTTTCTCGGCAACCGTCTCCGGTTTCTTTCCGCCGAGAGTCTGGCGTCCTGTGGCGATGGCACCGGAGGAAACAAGGATCACTTCTTTTCCCATGCCTCTCATGTCACTGATGATGCGGACAAGCTTCTCGATCTTTGCAAGGTTCAGATCGCCTGTCTCCGCGTGTGTCAGTGAAGAAGATCCGATCTTGATCACGATTCTCTTTTTATCTTTTAATAATTCTCTCTCTGTCATATGAAAAGTCTCCTTTCAGCGGAATCCTCAGTGCTATTTAACGCACTGCTGACTGTTTACGTTTGACTACTCAGCCGCCGCATATCGCTTTATGATCTCTTCCGCAACCTTCAAGCCGTCCATGGCCGCCGATGTGATCCCCCCGGCGTACCCGGCTCCCTCGCCGCATGGATAAAGCCCTTTCAAACTGCTCTGAAGGCTCTCATCGCGGCAGATCCTGAGCGGTGATGACGTACGGCTCTCAATTCCCGCAAGGACAGCGTCGGCACGGTCAAACCCTTTGATCCGTCTTCCAAACTGTTCCATTCCTTCCAGAAACGCTCCGTTTAAGGTCTCTGGCATCAGCTCCCGCAAGTTTGCGAAGGAGAAACCTCCGCAAAATACAGGATCTACGTCTCCCAGGGCCACCGTCGGTCGGTTCGCGGCGAAATCGCCGTAGAGCTGGATCGGGATCTTTCCTCCGCCGAGGGCGAACGCACGCTCTTCCAGGCTTCTCTGGAACGCGATGCCGCCCAAAGGTCCTGCTTCCGGGAAATCCGCCGGGGTGATGGCCACGATCAGGGCACTGTTCGCGATACCGCTGTCTCTCTTAAAATTGCTCATTCCATTGACAGCGAGATGTCCCTTTTCTGAGGACGCGTTCACCACCATTCCGCCCGGGCACATGCAGAATGAATACACACCGCGGCCACTGGTGGTCTTTGCCGTCACTTTATAGGGCGCCGCTCCGAGCTTTCCGGCGTCCTCCATTCCATACTGGTTCTTATTGATCTGCGCCTGGGGGTGCTGGATCCGGAGTCCCACCGCGAACGGCTTCGGTTCCATAAAGACCTTCATCCGATCAAGCTCCGCGAACAGGTCTCTCGCACTGTGTCCTACGGACAGGATCACATGATCGGTCTCAATCACAGCGCCATCTGCAGTCATCACGCCGGTGACTCTTCCATTCTCTTCCAGAATTTTCGTGACTTCCGTCCGGAAATGCACCTCTCCGCCGCCGGCGATGATCCGGTTTCTTATATTTTTAACCACACCCCGCAGCACATCTGTTCCGATATGTGGGGCATGGTCGTAAAGGATCGAAGGATCGGCTCCCATCTCCACAAACGTGGAGAGAACTTTCCCGTTTCTTCCCGAGGGATCCTTTACCAGTGTATTTAACTTTCCGTCGGAGAATGTTCCGGCTCCGCCCTCTCCGAACTGAACGTTGGATCGGATATCCAGGGCCTCATCCCCGTTCTTCCAGAAATCTTCTACTCTTTTCGTCCTCTCCTCCACGGCATCTCCCTGCTCCAAAAGGATCGGAGCGCAGCCGTTCTCGGAGAGTGCCAGGGCCGCGAACATTCCGGCAGGACCGGCGCCGATGATCACCGGGCGCTTTTTCATTTCCGCAGTTCCGTGCTCCGGGTACGCATATGGACGGGAGCCTTCGGCCCGGATGTTCTGGTTCGCCGCCTTTTTTATGACAGTACCTTCTCTTTTACTGTTCGCGAGCATCACATCTACAATATAGCTGAATAACAGCTGCGGCTTCTTTCTCGCGTCGATGGATCTATGGACGATCCTGATCTCCCCGATCGCCGATTCATCGACTTTTAGAAGCTTTGCCGCCTTTTTCTTTATGGCCTCTTCCCCGTGGTCCACGGGAAGTGTGAGCTGATTGATCCGGATCATATGTATGTTTTTTCCTTTCCTGTTTTCCCTGGGTCCTGTTTCCCTCCGCACCGGAAAACGTCATCGTTTTTCCTGCTGCACGGCTGTTTCTTAAATACCCGGGAACGATTCCTGCTGCCACATGGCATCCGGCTGCGTACCCGGAGGACCATGCCCACTGTAAATTATATCCGCCGCAGATTCCATCTACATCCAGGAGCTCCCCGACTATATAAAGGCCGGGAACACGTTTCGACTGCATGGTCTCCGCTTCTATCTCTGCCGTGTCGACACCACCGGTGCAGATCTGGGCCTGTTCAAAGGGATTTGTCTCCTTCACCGGGATCTTAAATTCCCGGATCGTGGCACCCAGACGTTCCAGCTCCTCCGATGTCAGAAGACCCGCTTTTTTGTCCGTCTGGATCTTCGCCGCCTTCAAAAGCACCGACGCTAATTTCTTATTAAGAATACCGCTTAAAAAGTCCTCCGCCGTTTCCCCGGAAAGGACTTCCCGCTGTTCTCTCAAGAGATACCGGACCTTCGTCTCATCAAGATCCGGCAGAAAGTTTAAAGATGCCAGAACTTTCTTTTTCTGGTCCAGCAGTTTTGCGGCGTACCGGCTCACCTGAAATACCGGAATGCCGGAGATTCCGTAGTCTGTAATCTGCAGTTCCCCGCGGTCCTTTGCTGCCGTCTTTCCATCCGCCGTCTGGATGCTCACAAGGGCATCCACCCGGACACCGGACGCTTTTGGGAGAAGATCTCCCTCACAGCGGAGCTGTACGAGCGCCGGGAGAGGCTTTATGATCCGGTGTCCGAACTGCTTCGCCAGCTCATAGCCGCTGCCGTCGGATCCGGTAGCCTTTGCTGCCTTCGATCCACAGGCGAGGATCAGGAAATCCCCTGTGAAGGTTCCCAGATTCGTTGTGACCTCAAAGTGTTCTTTTTTTCTTCCCGCCTTTTCCACTTCGCACCCGGTGACGATCTTAACGCCGGCTCTTTTCGCACCCCTTAAAAGTGCATCCAGAACCGTCTGCGCCTGACCGGACATAGGGTAGACATATCCGCCGCGGTCCATGGTCAGGACTCCGAGATTCCGAAAGAACGCGACTGCTGCCTTCGGCGGGAAATTTCGGATCGCAGTCCCCCAAAAGCCCTTTTCATCGCTCCGGTAGAAGGACGGATCCATATAGAGGTTCGTCAGGTTGCATTTTCCGTTTCCTGTGGACAGGATCTTCTTTCCCGGACGGGCCGTGTGCTCGATTACTGTAACAGCCGCGCCCTGCTCTGCCGCCGTGATCGCAGCCATAAGTCCCGATGCGCCGCCGCCGATAATGATTCCTTTCCGTCCTCTAAAGTTCTCCGTCATTCTTTTTCTCCCTGTCTCCGGTTTTTCCTGTGATCTGAGACCGATTTCCAGACTTTAAGTCTTCTACCCCAGTATCAAACAATTTCGTAACTGTTCAGTACCCTCACAGTTACGTGCAAAATCCATCCCAGCTCGGCTTCGCCGATAGGATTTTTGCTTTCCGCCGCCAAGTTTTCTCACGGTCAGCGCAGCAAATGCGCAGACCTGCCAGGCAATTACACAATTTTTATACTAGTATATCGACCTGACGCAAAAATTTCAAGTAGTAACTGTCCCGCATCTTACCCATTTCAGGCAAAAAGTACCTCAAATTGACTTTCCGGGCGGAATTTTAACTGCTGTAAGACTCTAGGTAACTGAAAATTTCAGCCATTGTCGGAAACCAGATCCCCGTCATCAGCCGCTCCTGCTCCTCCGCCGGGAATTCCGCCAGGGGCATATGGGTGAAGAGGTCTGTGGTCTCCTGTCCTTTATCATAAACGATGAGATAACCTTCCTCCGCCACAAGGAAATACCGTTCCTCATCCTCCGCCACGGTCTGATTTTCAACCTGCTCCATATTCAAGACCACATGGATCTCCTCTTTTGTCTCCTTCGCAAATACCGGTTCCTCCACAGATTCCTGCATCTGTACCTCTTCCGCCCTCTGGGCTTCCTCCCCGACCGTCATGAGAAACAATGTGATCAAGCTCGCGGATGTCAGTAAGAAAAAGAAAAGAAAGCAGGATACATACTTTTTCATAGGAATATTCCTCCTTTGAAAGTATTATCTGCTTTCTTTTCTATTTTTAAACACATAAAAACCAAATTTTTGTCCATGCACTGACAGTCAGCTGTCCCGGTTTATTTCTGTACTTTCCGCCTCTACATCAGATGCAGTTTTCTGAACACTCTCAGGAGCTTCGTTCCGCCCGGCATCGTCTTTAACTCTGCCGCGGACAATGCCCCAAGCTTAATAAGCAGCACGCCATAAACAACTACTGCGATCATCATCGCAAACAACGTAGAAATCGCGTTGCTCTTCACCGCGAGATGCGCGAGCTGGTAGGAACCGAAGGTGAAGATTCCCATCACCGCGGAGGCGATCACCGGAATGATCACCGTTTTCTTCATCTCCTGCCGGTAGCCGAGAAGCTTCCGGATTGATCTCGCGTTCATCAAGACCATGAAGAGCGCGAACAGGATATTCGAGAATACCATGCTGTAGATTCCCATGTGGAATCCGAGAGCCATGATCTCCAGGGCGATCAGGTGAAGCACCAGGGAGATCACCGCGTGGAAGATCGGAAGGCGCATTTTATCGATGCCCTGAAGGATCGCGTTTGTGACCGTGGACACGGAGTAGAATACCACCGCAAGGGAACCGTAAATCGTCATCCGGATCGCCAGGGAATTATCCCCGGAGAACAAAAGGTTGTTTACCGGTCCCGCAAGCACCGTGAGTCCCACCGTAGACGGGATCGCAACGATACAGGAGAACCGGATCGCGGATGCCACGCGCTCTCTCACAAGTTTCTTATCTCCCATAGCCACCGCCCTTGATACGGACGGGATCAGAGAGGAAGAAAGGGCATTTGAGATCGCCATCGGCACGTTGATCAGCAGATGGTATTTTCCTGTATACACACCCCAAATGGAGGCAAACTCATCCCCCTGTCCGAGAGTCTTAAAATTGTACGCGAGGATCCCGTTGTCCAGCACACTGTTTAAGTTGTAGATCGCGGAGCTCAAGATGACCGGGACTACCGTGAAGAACAGGACTCTTGTGATGTCCCCATAGCTCTCCAGAACCTCCGTCTGGTCTCTTCTGATCCGGCGCTTTCTCATCTTCGCGCAGGCTGCAAATAAAAACAGCAGAAAGATCAATGCGGTAAATGCGCCCGCACCTGTACCGATGGTACCGCCTGCAGCGCCCCAGGCGTTGGAATATCCGTCTCCCGTCTGATTCTTTAACACTTCTGTCTTTAACGCCTCGTTAAAGAGGAAGCTTCCCGCCGCAACGCTGACGATGGCGTTTACGATCTGCTCAAAGACCTGGGAAAAGGCGGTGGGCACCATAGTGCCCTGTCCCTGGAAATATCCGCGGAACACGCCGAGATAGGCCATGATCCATACCGTCGGGGCTAATGTCCTTAGCGCGAATGCCGCATAGGGCATAAAAAATACGTCTTTCGCGAAGAAATCAGCACCGAACCAGATCACCGCAGCCGCAAAGGCACCCACGATGGTGGCATAACAGAGCGCCGCGCGTAAGATTCTCGCTGCGTTCCGGTACTGCTTTCCCGCAAGTCTCGCGGAAACCATTTTCGACACAGCGAGCGGCAGGCTGTAGGATGAGAGAAGCAGTGCAATATTGTATACATTAAATGCTGTTCCGTAATATCCCATTCCTTCATCGCCGATGATGTTGATCATCGGAATACGGTAAGCGATTCCGATGATCCTCACGACGATGGATGCCACTGCAAGGATACTTCCCTGGACGACGAAATTGGATTCCTTCCTCTTTTTCTGTCTGTTACTTTCCATAAATCTCAGCTTTACTGTACCTGTCCGCCCCTACAATGCAGATCCAGGTCTTTCCTTTGTTAAGCATAACTTCCTTTCCTTCAGAGTCATAGTAGCGGGTCGGTCCGAAGTCCCCGTCCTTCTTCCAGGACACAGGAACGCACTTTCCGCCTGTAAACACATAACCCGCACCGCCCTTGTGAACGTTGATATTGAGGTAATCGGTGCTGGCGTAATGTCCCCACTCCACGTACTGGAAGATCACGTTCCTGACAGCGATCTGGCCGCCGTCTCCGTTGTGCTTTCCGCCGTACTGGAACCGGTAATATTTTCCGTCTCCCTCATTGTACTCAAACCACGGATTATTCATCGTGTAGGACGGGTAGAACTTGTACGCGTCCTTCGCGTCGGATTCCGCCGGGACATACGCATTCTTCGAGAACTGGAAATGTCCCGTGTAGGTATCGCTGTAGGAAGTGCGGTAGCCCAGCTGGCCGATGGTCTTATTTAATTTCGCGCCGCTTGTATAGGCATTATGCGGCGCCTTCTTGTCCTTTGTGCGGTAGAACGCGTTTCCGCCTGTGCCATCGACACCGTTGATGTTGTCCACACTTTTCAGATACGGAACTGCGAAGGTGCTCTGTCCGTAGTGGGCATAGATCGCATCGTACTCTCTTGCGAAATATGTATAATAGGTACGGCAGCTTCTGACGGAACCGATCCGCTCGATATCATCATAGTCCTCGAAGATCGCCATGTAGCGGTTCATATCGCCCTCCACCGGCGCCTCGTAGACAACATCTGCCCGGTTGATGCCGTACTGGGGCAGAGATGCTTTATCATTGCTCATCATGACCGCAACAGGGCGTCTGTTAGCTTTCGCCACATCCACCATCTCACCGGTCAGGTAACTCTGGATCTTTCCGTCGACCTCTTTGCGCTCTTCCGGGCCTTCCGGCTCCGTCTCCGCCTCCGTCGTCGGTTCTGTCTCAAGAACGATGGTCTTCGTCTCTTCCGGCATCACTGTAGGCGCCTCCGTTGTCACAGCTGCTTCTTCAGCCTTCTTTCCGCACCCGGAAAGAGCTGCCGCAGCCATCATGATTCCAATACCAATAATAAATGCTCTGCCCCGTCTTCTCATCTCCTGTAACCCCTCCGTTCCAGAATTTCTCTCTGCATGTCCTCCATCTGGATCCGCTCATCATCCTCCATATGGTCGTAGCCGGATAAATGAAGCATGCTGTGCGCAACTAAGAATGCCAGCTCTCTCGTCTGGGAGTGGCCGTACTTCTCTGCCTGCTCTTTCACCTTGTCCACGGAAATTACGATATCCCCCATAAGTAACTCCCCTGTGTCAGGGTCAAAGTATTCCTCCGGTGTTTCTTCAAGATGGGAAAAGTCACCCGGTGTCTCAAAATCGCACATCGGGAACGACAGAACGTCTGTCGGGTTGTCGATCCCGCGCATATCAAGATTGATCTGGTGAATCCCGGCATTATCCGTAAGGAGGACATTCACCTCCGCGTCATACGGGCATTCTACATAATCCAGGGATTCCTCGATCACGTTTTTAATGATCTCTTCGTACGGAAGATCCAGTTTTTCCTCCGCTTCGTACTCCACTGTCACTGTCATCTCTGTTCCCGTCCTTCCCGGCCGCTTTTTCCATGTTCCGTGTAAGATCTTCTCTCCGGTTTCTCACGGCCTTCATATTCATCATATGCCTTTACGATCTTCTGGACAAGCGGATGTCTTACCACGTCCTCGTTGGAGAACCGGCAGATTCCGATATCGTCGATATTCTTCAGTACCTTAAGCGCCACGTCGAGGCCGGATACCTGGCCTGCAGGCAGATCCTTCTGGGACTGGTCGCCGGTGATGATGACCTTGGAACCGAAACCGATCCTTGTAAGGAACATCTTCATCTGTGCCTGGGTCGTATTCTGGGCCTCATCCAGGATAATAAAGGCGTTATCTAAGGTACGTCCGCGCATGTAGGCGAGAGGCGCCACCTCGATCAGGCCTTTCTCTGAATTGTGAAGATAGCTGTCCGCGCCCATGATCTGGTAGAGGGCGTCGTAAAGTGGGCGCAGGTACGGATCGATCTTGCTCTGAAGGTCGCCCGGAAGGAAGCCTAATTTCTCTCCCGCCTCGATGGCCGGACGTGTCAGGATGATCCTGCCCACCTCTCCATTCTTAAAGGCCTGGATTGCCATGGACATGCCAAGATACGTTTTTCCGGTTCCCGCAGGTCCCACGCCGAACACGATCATCTTTTTCCGGATCAGATCGATATACTGCTTCTGTCCAAGAGTCTTCGGTTTTACCGGTTTTCCATTTATGGTGTGACAGATGATATCGCGGTCCAGGGAAAGCATTTCCGTGTCCTTATCCTCAAAGGAAAGAGCCAGGGCGTAATCCACATTCTGCTCCCCGATCTCTTCGCCCCGCTTCGAGAGTTCCAGAAGCGTTGAAAATACGCTCTTCGCGCGCTTTACCGCATGATCTGGTCCGATGACCTTGATCTCCCCGTCCCGCGCCACCATGGATACGTGAAGCGTCCGCTCGATTTTTTTCAGATAACTGTCAAACTGTCCGCAGACCTTCCGCTCATGTTCTGCCGGAATGTCTATGATTGTCTCAATGATGCTCATCTACTGTCTGAATCTCCTCCTGATCTTCCGGCATGGGGGATTCTTTCGCGATGTCCTCCACCACCGTCAGTGTTCCATGAATCTTCCAGTGTGATTCACTTCTCTCTATTTTAACATCACTACCAAGGATTTGTATACCTTTTTCGGTGAGATTTTGCATATATTCGTTCAAATACCGGTCAGCAGAATCCGAAACTTCTGATTTTGTGAGGACTTTTTCGTAGGGAATATATTCCCTGGCAGCAAGGATCCCGCCGTAGACCGGAAGGTAAAAATTTTTCGAAAATCTGAGCTGGGATTCTTCCATGAAAAGTTCCCAGCTGCTTTCTTTTTTTAGGTCCGGCATCAGGAAACAGAATTCCGTATCCAGGAATTTAAAGAACACGCCCTTGCGTTTCTTTCCTGTTCCCGCGCGGATCTCCTCCACAACCGGGATCTTCCATGTAACCGTTCTCGTTGTTTCTGCGTAGACTTCCGCATCCGCATGGACTAAGTTTGTCTTCACAAGTGTCTCGGAATCATCGTAGATCGGAAGCTTCCCCGAGACCAGGACATCCCCGGTTTTCACCTCGTCCCCGGCTTTCACCCTGACAATCCCGTTCCGGACGATGATCTTTGTCACGGTGCCATCTGATCCTGCTGTGAGCTCACAGGGCGCATCTGATCCGGTCTCCGCCTTCAGGATCCCGTCATTTTCCCGCACATGGACTGTAAGCCTTGTGCCGGTCAGTTCTGCGGATACCCAGCCGATCTCCGGGAACGCGTTCCGGATCTGTTTTTCCAGATCCCCACAGGAAATCTCTTTTTTTCTCATCCCACACTGCACCGGAATCGTGTCCATGAAATGCAGCAGCATCTCATCCGTAAAACGATGATTTCCATCAAAGGAAATGTCCCACACATAAAAAGATGAAAGATAGATCAGCAGAAAAAAGGCTGCCAGACCTCCGGCCCAGAGACTTCTGCGGCGGCCCAGGATCAGCCAGAATGGAAAACCGTGCTTTTCCGTGATCCGCAGACGGACATCTGTTTTCCGGGCGATCGGCTTCAGACGTTTAAAGTTTCTCGGTGATATCTCGAAGCAGACAGTTTTCCCCTGTTTCTTGTCCTCTTTTTCCAATTCTTTCTTTTCAACATGGTTATCATATCGATCATGCCGATTGCCGTCATATTCCGCAGCAGGGATCTCTTTTGTCTCGATTTTTTCGATCACGATCCCTCTCTGCGCCGCGATATTAAAAAAGCGCTCCATCCCTCTCCCATCGATCCGGACTTTCACGCTTCCCTCCCACAATTTTTCAAATCTATTCAAACCGGATCACCTCCAGGCGGCCGGATATTTTCATCTCATCTTTATCGTAATAGCAGATCTTTAACTTTTTCCCGGAGACAGAAAGAATATAGTGCCTGCACTGGATCCGGATCTCTGAATCCGTGTATACAAGAATGCTCCTGTAATTTTCAATATGTACCGCCCGTGTCCCGATGAGCGTCAAAAGCGTCTCCCCGCCCAATGCGTCCGCAAACACCCCGGCGGAGTCCGTCCGGGTAACATCATCGTTTTTCTGCCCTCTCATGTCTTACTCCGCCGAATTATGCCTTGCAAAATCTTATGCGCCATGTCTTTCCATTATTCTTTCCTGCCTTCTGTCAACCGGCATCCTTTCGCCATATACAGGAAATTCCTCAAAATTTTCTATTACAAAAGCCGCCCCTCTCCCCGGCATAAAACCGGAGAGCAGACGCGGCTTAAAAATTCACAATTTTTAATTTGTTTTCTTCTTTAACTGTCCGCGGATCGCACCAAACAGTGTGAACGCGATCAGGGCAAGAAAGAACCAGCAGATCGGGGTGTTGAAGAATACGACCGGGTTACCACTGGACTTTAACAGTGCGGTACGGAAGTTCTTCTCAGCCATCGGTCCTAAGATCAGGCCGAGGATCGCCGGGCTTGTCGGGATCTTCACTTTACCCATAAGCCAGCCGATCACGCCTGCAATTAACATCGTTCCTACATCGTAGAAGTTGCTTCTCATCGCGTAGCTTCCTACGACGCAGAGGATGAAAATGACCGGTGTAAGGATCGTCTTCGGAACGCTTAATACCTTTGTGAAAAGGCGGATGCAGGAGAATCCGAGGAGTACCATGATGGTGTTTGCCACAAACATTCCAAGGAAGATCGTGTAAACGAGGACCTTGTTTGTCTTAAAGAGCATCGGTCCCGGGGTAAGACCCTGGATCGTCAACGCACCGATCATGATGGCTGCTACGGCATCACCCGGAACACCGAGTGTCAGCATCGGGATCATGGCACCACCGGTTACACCGTTGTTACCACCCTCAGAAGCAGCTACTGCCTCCGGGCTTCCTTTACCGAACTGTTCCGGATGTTTGGACATGCCGCGGGCAGTGTTGTATCCAACGAAGGATCCGATATCGGCACCGGCACCAGGGATGATACCGATCATGGTTCCGATGAGGCCCGTAACCGGAGCAACACGAAGGATCGTCTTCACATCCTCCTTTGTCGGAAGAAGTCTTGTTACGCTCGCATCGATCTCATCCGTGCTGTAGATATCCTCAATGGTCTCGAAAGCCTGGCTCATCGCGAACAGACCGATCATAACCGGAATGTACTGGATACCGGAGAGAAGGTTTGCGTTGTCTGTGAAACGGATGTAGCTTGTTACGCTGTCGATACCGACAGTAGCTGTTAAGATTCCTAAGAATCCGCAGATCAAGCCCTTTGCCATGTTCTCGCCGGAGATGTTGGCAATGATACAGAGTCCGAATACCGCGAGTAAGAAGAACTCAGCAGAGCTGAACTTTAATGCAAGCTTCGCAAGCTGCGGGCTGATGAGCCATAAGCAGAGAACGCTGACAACACCGCCCACATAACTGGAAAGTGTTGCGATACCGAGTGCACGTCCTGCCTCACCGCGCTTGGAGAACTGATATCCATCAATAGCGGTTGCAGCAGAGGCCGGTGTACCCGGTGTATGTAAAAGGATCGCGGAAATAGATCCGCCATAGATTGCTCCCACGTAAATTCCAAGTAACATGAGGATACCTGCTGTGGCATCCATACCGAATGTAAGCGGCAGAAGAAGGGCTACACCCATAGTTGCGGTAAGTCCCGGCAGTGCTCCGATACAGATTCCGGCTGCTACACCTGCGATCATGTAGAACAGTACCATGGGGCTGAACGCGCTCTGAAATACTTCTAAAAAGAAACTCATTCTGCTACCCCTTTCTTTAAATGCTGAACATACCGAAGTCGATCGGCACATTCAGGAAGTTCTTGAAAATAAAGTAAATTGCCAGGACCACGATCACGGAGATCAGTGCGTTTTTCCAGAAAGCGCCTTTATGAAACCACTGGCAGAACGCGAACAGCATGATCACTGACGGAATGATAAATCCAAGTGTAGATAATACCAGCATGTATACAAGCAGGATCGCCATGGAAATGTATACACGTTTTGTACCCGGTGTCCACATCGGAAGCTCCGGGAACTGGTCTTTCTTCATCATCAAGGTAACGACGATAAGGCCTACGGAGCAGATCAGAAGAAGGGCTGCGATGATCCCCGGCCAGAGTCCCGGACCCGGAACGCCTGTACCGTAAGCTTCTGCTCTCGGGTAGCCAAGACAGGTAACGATCACATAAACAGCTAAAGCTGCGCAGATCAGACCTGCGATAATATTTCCTTTTCTCATATTGAAACTCCATTCTAAAACAACTGTCTCGCAGAGGTCTCCCTGGGGAAAGCCCTCACAGACAAAACCGGGGAGTGGGTTTCCCACTCCCCGGTGAGCCGGTTTACATTACTGTACTTTCAGACCAAGATCTGTAACCAGAGCTGTGTATGTCTCAAGGTCAGATTTGATACGCTCCTCGAATGTAGCGCCGTCAAGAACGTCGATCACGTTGTTGGACTTGTTCATGAAGTCAACGAACGCGTCAGACTGTGCTGCCTGAGAGAAGATCTCATAGAGCTGGTCAACAACCTCATCCGGAGTATCCTTCGGAACACCAAGACCTCTCCATGTACCAAGAACTACATTGTAACCAGCTTCCTGGCATGTCGGAACGTCCGGAATGGAATCAAGACGTTTGTCGTTCATAACTGCAAGAACCTTTAAGTCGCCGGACTCAACGTAGTTAGCAACCTCAGCGTAGGAAACTGCTACTGCGTCGATGTGCTCACCAAGAAGGTCTGTGATCGCACCTGCTGCTCCATCGTAAGCAACGTGTTTGAACTGAGCGCCTGTCTCTTTTGCAAGACCTGCTGCTGCAAGGTGCCAGATCGCGCCGTTACCGGAGTTACCCATGGAAACCTCGTTCTCTTTTGCGTAGTTGATGAAGTCTTCGATCGTGTTGAAACGATCATCCTTCGCGTTTACTGTGATAGCTGCGCATGCGCTGTTTACCATCATGATCGGTTTAAACATGGAATATGTAAGACCAGCGTTTGTTCCCATAGCCTCAAGAGTTGCAAGCTCTACTGTGATCATGGTAACGGTTGTGCCATCAGCCTTAGCGTTTGCGCCAGCAAGCATACCGGTTGCTCCGCCGCCGCCGGAACGGTTCTCTACGGAGATGTTTTTGAAGGAACCCTTCGCTGCGTCTGCTAAAGCACGCATAACTGTATCGGTACCGCCGCCTGCATCGTAAGGAACGATACATGTAACTGTTTTATCCTTCCATGCGGATGTGTCAACGCCAGAAGCTGCTGCCTCTGTAGCTGCTCCCTCAGCTGCTGCAGTTGTCTCTGTTTTTGCTGCCTCTGTAGCTGCTGCAGTTGTCTCTGTTTTGCTGGAGCTGCTTCCGCAAGCTGTCAGGGAGAGAGCCATAGCTGCTGCCATTGCGAGCGATACTACTCTTTTTCTCATAAAACCTACTCCTTTTCTCTTTCCTAATACTTTCTTAACGATTTTTTAGGTTTCTTTATGAAATTTTCACACGACATATTGTAGACGTTTGTGAACAACTTGTCAATGGTTTTATGGAAAGTCTTCACAAAAGATACTTTTGATTTCCTATGGTTTTTCATAATTTTTGTAGGTTTTTACCAAAAAAGACACCCTGACCGTTGGAAATTAATTTAAAACCCGGTCAGGGTGCCCTGAATTTTTATGTATTTTTTCTTAACAGCTATTCCGCTTTTTTCTTTAACTGTCCGCGGATCGCGCCAAAGAGGGTGAATGCGATCAGGGCCAGAAAGAACCAGCAGATCGGGGTATTGAAGAATACACCCACATTCCCGCTGGACTTTAAGAGCGCGGTGCGGAAGTTCTTCTCAGCCATCGGGCCTAAGATCAGGCCGAGAATCGCCGGGCTTGTCGGGATCTTTACTTTACCCATGAGCCAGCCGATCACGCCTGCAATCAACATCGTTCCTACATCGTAGAAGTTGCTCCTCATCGCATAGCTTCCCACGACGCAGAGGATAAAGATGACCGGTGTGAGGATCGTCTTCGGAACGCTAAGTACCTTTGTGAAAAGGCGGATACAGGAGAATCCGAGGAGCACCATGATGGTGTTTGCCACGAACATTCCAAGAAAGATCGTGTAAACGAGAACCTTGTTGGTCTTAAAGAGCATCGGTCCCGGGGTAAGACCCTGGATCGTTAACGCGCCGATCATGATAGCTGCTACAGCATCACCCGGAACACCGAGTGTCAGCATCGGAATCATGGCACCACCGGTTACACCGTTGTTGCCGCCCTCAGAAGCAGCTACGGCCTCCGGGCTTCCTTTTCCGAACAGTTCCGGATGTTTGGACATGCCGCGGGCGGTGTTGTATCCAACGAAGGATCCGATATCGGCACCTGCACCGGGGATGATACCGATGATGGTTCCGATGAGACCGGTAACCGGAGCGACCCGGAACATGGTCTTCATATCTTCTTTTGTCGGGAGAAGTCTTGTCACCGTCGCATCGATCTCGTCGGTGCTGTAGATATCCTCGATGGTCTCGAAGGCCTGGCTCATCGCGAAGAGGCCGATCATGACCGGAATGTACTGGATACCGGAGAGAAGGTTCGCGTTGTCTGTAAAACGAATGTAGCTTGTTACGCTGTCGATACCAACGGTAGCTGTTAAGATTCCTAAGAATCCGCAGATCAGGCCCTTTGCCATGTTCTCACCGGAGATGTTGGCGATGATACAAAGGCCGAATACCGCAAGTAAAAAGAACTCAGCCGAGCTGAACTTTAACGCAAGCTTCGCGAGCTGCGGGCTGATGAGCCACAGGCAGAGACAGCTCACAACACCGCCGATATAGCTGGAAAGTGTGGCGATACCGAGCGCACGCCCCGCCTCACCGCGTTTGGAGAACTGATATCCGTCAATAGCTGTGGCCGCGGATGCCGGTGTACCAGGCGTATGAAGGAGGATCGCAGAGATAGATCCACCGTAGATCGCGCCGACATAAATCCCAAGCAACATTAAGATACCGGATGTAGCATCCATACCAAAGGTAAGCGGAAGAAGAAGTGCTACACCCATTGTTGCGGTCAGTCCCGGAAGTGCTCCGATGCAGATACCCGCCGCAACCCCCGCGAACATGTAGAATAAGACCATCGGGCTGAACGCTGACTGTACAACTTCAAGAAAGAAACTCATATCTCAGCCCTCCTATATGCTGAACATACCGAAATCGATCGGCACGTTCAGGAAATTTTTGAATACATAGTAGATCACAAGGATCACCGCGATGGAGATCACCGCATTTTTCCAGACGGCCCCTCTGTGGAACCACTGGCAGAACGCAAACAGCATGATCACAGACGGGATGATGAATCCAACCGTGGACAACACCAACATGTAAACCAGCAGGATCGCCATGGAAATGTACACACGCTTTGTTCCCGGTGTCCACATCGGAAGCTCCGGGAGATCTTCTTTTTTCATCATCAGGGTTCCGGCGATCAGACCGACCGAGCAGATGAGGAGAAGCGCCGCGATGATGCCCGGCCAGAGTCCCGGACCCGGAACACCTGTACCGTAAGCTTCCGCCCTCGGATAACTGAGACATGTCACGATGACATAGAGGGCAACTGCCGCACAGACAATGCCCGCAATAATATTTCCTTTTCTCATAGCTGAGACCTCGATTCTTCATAATATCGTTTTCTGCCGGGCACCCGGAAATTGCTTCCTCCGGCATAGCCTCCAGATGGGAACCACGGCTGATACCGCGGTCCCCTTTTGATATTTACTGAATCTTTAATCCGAGATCAGTTACAAGAGTCTTATAAGTTTCAAGGTCAGCAATGATTCTGTCCTCAAAACTCGGTCCATCCATGATATCGATCACATTGTTGGACTTGTTCATGAAATCAACGAACGCGTCTGACTGTGCCGCGTCAGAGAAGATATGATAGAGCTGATCTACCACTTCATCCGGTGTGCCTGCCGGAACGCCGAGACCTCTCCAGGTACCGAGAACTACATTGTAACCGGCTTCTTTACATGTCGGAACATCCGGGATCGTGTCAAGACGCTTATCATTCATAACTGCAAGAACCTTTAAATCGCCGGATTCAACATAGTTTGCAACCTCTGCGTAGGAAACCGCTACCGCATCGATATGCTCACCGAGAAGGTCTGTGATCGCACCTGCTGCTCCGTCGTAAGCGACATGTTTGAACTTCGCCCCTGTCTCTTTTGCAAGGCCAGCTGCCGCAAGATGCCAGATCGCGCCGTTACCGGAATTGCCCATGGAGACCTCGTTCTCCTTCGCGTAGTTGATGAAATCCTCGATGGTGTTGAAACGGTCGTCCTTCGCGTTTACCGTGATGGCAGAGCATGCGCTGTTTACCATCATGATCGGCTTAAACATGGAATATGTAAGTCCTGCGTTTGTCCCCATTGCCTCAAGTGTCGCGAGCTCTACCGTGATCATGGTAACGGTAGTTCCGTCTGCCGTGGCATTGGCACCCGCGAGCATACCTGTCGCTCCGCCGCCGCCGGAACGGTTTTCAACGGAAATATTCTTGAAGGAGCCCTTTGCGGCGTCTGCTAAGGCACGCATAACTGTATCGGTACCGCCGCCTGCATCGTAAGGAACGATACATGTAACCGTCTTATTCTTCCAGTCGGATACATCCACGCCGGAACCGTCAGCCTCTTTGCTCTCTGTATTTGCATTTTCAGCAGCTTTCGTCTCCTCGACAGCTGCCGTTGTCTCTGTTGTGGTAGAATTACCGCTGCATGCGGTGAGGGATGCCGCCATTGCTGCGGCGAGGGCCAAGCTTAATACTCGTTTTTTCATAACAAGTCTCTCCTTTTTAGATATTTTCTTCTGAATCTCTTCCCATTGTTTTCAGAAAGTTTAGAGATTCTTTATACATATCTATTTTAGGAAAACCAGCCCTTGCCGTCAAGCTGTCAGGCGCTTAGAACGTGTTAAGTTGTGTGATAGATCAATAAAATTGATGTGAATTCTATCTGAGTTTTCGTAATTTTACTTATTTTTTTCTGTCAGAGATACAATATGCAGGGCTCCTTTGGCAGATGTAGGAACGGAGTCCTTCGGGATGAATTCCGTCACATGCCTGAAGAAATTCTCCTTAGCGAAGAGGTCCATGAGAGCTTCTCTCAGGGGATTCTTCCCGTAGATCACAACCGTTGTATCAGCATCGCATTTTAACGCGCTACTGTTCTTTACGGCCTCCATATCGTTCTGTAAGACAGCGCCGAGAACATAGCTTGCGATCTTCGTCTTATCCGGCTCCGCGAAGGTATTTAAGATCCTTGCAGAGAAACATGCGCGGCCGATTCCCGTCTTCCTGGCAGTCTCGTATCCCGCGAGAACATACTCTTTCGCATAAGTCTCCTCAGAAGCGAAGGAATGTCCAACCGCATCCGCGATCAGGGTATCGTTTGTGATAACGGAGAGGAGCTCTCCCGTGATCGTTGTGAGGCAGCCAGTGATCTTTCCGTCGCGGTCCACGGAGACAAACTTCGTGTGGGAACCAGGAAGAACGAGAAGATACGGTTGTCCCTTTGGAAGGCTCTCGATCACAGCAACGGTCTCAACCTCCTCGCCGCGCATCATATCCATCGACTCGAAGGTCGTAAGATCCAGCTTTCCGTCGCGGTTTTTCACTCCCGGGATAAAGAGGATCGGGAGCGGGCATACATCCTCGATAAGAACACTCTTTGCCGCCTTCGCAAGGTCCTCTGCAGATACCGGGGCAACCACGTGAGGGATCTCTGTGAGTCCCACGTTGGAGGTGATCATTCCGGACGCAGCGACCTGCTTTACATCGTCATATGTAATATCAGCCTGCTTTAAGACATCCTCAAGACAGCCCTTGATTGCTGCCTTTAAGCGGTTATTATTACCGTCGATAGCGGTGATGCGGACACCGATCTCGGATTTTGCGGATGCCACTGCCTCATATTTCTCATTAAACAGGTACACACGGGTATTCGTTGTTCCTGTGTCGATCGTGATCGTATAGTTTTTCATTTTATGACTGCTCTCCTGTTGTTTTAGTTCTCTGCTGCTTTTACATAAACCTCAGCCAAGGCCTTCAACTCATCGTATCTGCCCTCTTCGATCATCTTCTTGTTTGTAAGGCTGGAACCGATTCCAAGACCGATAAAGCCAGCTTTTAAGAAGTCTGGAAGGTTCTTGTCATCCACACCGCCAACTGCGATCATCGGAACGTTGTTGATTGGTGCCATGACAGCCTTACAGTAAGAAAGACCAAGATTTCCTGCCGGGAAAAGTTTTACAACAGATGCGCCGCAACGGTAAGCGTCAGCGATTTCAGACGGAGTCATAGCGCCCGGAATTGACTCAAGACCGCATGCTACAGTCTCTTTAATTACAGTCTCGTCCACATTCGGAGCAAGTGCGAAGGATGCGCCTGCCTCTTTCGCCGCACGAACTTCCTCCACAGACATCACGGTTCCGGCTCCGATCACCATCTTGTCCCCCAGCGCCTCGCGGACCGCGCGGATAGCATTCGGAGTATCAATGAGCTTTGTCTCGGATTTCTGGTTAAAAGTGATCTCTAAAAGGCGGATCCCACCATCATATAATGCCTTTGCAACATCAACGATCTTTTCAGACGGTACACCTCTTAAGATCGCAATAATTTTATGTTCCCTGATCAGACTTTCAATTTTCTTTTCCATATTTGTTTGTCTCCTTCCTCTGATGCACTTGATGCTTGTCTGCACGCATATCCATTTTCATATACTGCTGACAATGCTTCCCGCAGACTGCCGCCTTTTTTGCAGCTATATCCGCCTCTCTTTCCATAGTATAGTACGTCTCTTTTTATCCCGCAACCGTATTTTGTCCCCTGCTCCGTATCGGTTTTATCACCACAACCCTTAATTTTGGAACTTCGGTGAGATCTCTCGTATTAAAAAAGAAAAAGGAGCCGTCCCCAAAGGAACAGCCCCTGTACGCTTATTAGTTGTACTTGCGCTTTCTTGCCGCTTCAGACTTCTTTTTACGTCTTACGCTCGGCTTCTCATAATGCTCTCTTTTACGAATCTCCTGCTGAATACCTGCCTTTGCGCAGTTTCTTTTGAATCTGCGTAAAGCGCTGTCCAGGCTTTCGTTATCTTTAACGATTACGTTTGACATAGCTCACACCTAACCTCCCTCCAGTTGTGTAATTGTGCATAATACAACTGTTTGGGTATTTTTTAGCACTGGTATGATTATATCATAAATTACACATTCGTCAACCTATTTTTACTAGAAAAATGCATTTTTTTCAAATTTATTTTTGATGCCGGGCAACCTTGCACAGCCCGGCATCAAAAAGGCTTGAAACAGCCTTCATTCTTAACTTATTTTACCTGCTCAGAAACGACTTCCGCAACCTTTATGAGTGCGTCCGCAACGCCTTCCGGATTCTTACCGCCGGCCTGCGCCATGTTCGGACGTCCGCCGCCGCCGCCACCTACAAGACCTGCGATGGCCTTGATGAGGTTACCTGCGTGAGCGCCCTTCTTCTGGGCTTCGTCTGTCACAGCAGCCATAAGATTTACCTTGCCGTCAAGAACGGATGCGATCACAACAACGCCTTCTCCGATCTTCTCCTTTAACTGGTCGCCTAAGTTTCTTAAGCCGTTCATGTCAACGCCGTCTGCGCGGACTGCGAGGACTTTCACGCCCTTCACTTCCTGAACCTGATCCATTACATCGCCCATTGCCTCTTTGGCAAGCTTGCTCTTTAACTTCTCGTTCTCGGAGTGGAGTGTCTTGATCTCCTCCATCATGGACTCGATCTTTGTCTTTAAATCAGCCGGAGTGGACTTTGCTGCAGCTGCTACCGCATGAAGCTCCTGCTCTACATTCTCATAGTGATGGATCAGACCATCAGAGGTGAGTGCCTCGATACGTCTTACACCTGCTGCTACACCAGCCTCGGAAAGGATCTTGAAGCAGCTGATCTCGGAGGTATTCTTAACGTGGGTACCGCCGCAGAGCTCTGTGGAGAAGTCTCCCATTCTTACGACACGGACCTTATCGCCGTATTTCTCTCCAAAGAGCGCCATCGCGCCTGTCTTCTTTGCGTCCTCCAGACTCATAACATCTGTAACAACCGGAAGTGCCGCGCGGATCTCTTTATTTACAATATTCTCAACTTCCTTGATCTCATCCTGGCTCATTGCAGAGAAGTGAGTGAAGTCGAAACGAAGTCTGTCTCTTGTTACAAGGGAACCAGCCTGCTCAACGTGTGTGCCGAGTACGGTTCTTAATGCCTTGTGGAGAAGGTGGGTCGCACTGTGGTTTCTTCCGATCAGGGAACGGTTCTCCTCATCTACCTTAAGAGTTACTGTCTCACCTGTCTGGAACATACCGCTTACCATATGTCCGATATGACCGATCTTTCCGCCCTGAAGATGGATCGTATCTTCTACCTCGAACTTGCCGTTCGCACTCTCGATCACGCCGCGGTCACCGACCTGACCGCCCATGGTTCCGTAGAATGGAGTCTCAGAGGTGATAACGCATGCTTTCTCACCGTCTGTCACCGCGTCTGCGATCTCATCCTCGCCCTCTTCATCAGCGGCAAGTCTTACGAGGGCTGTCACCTTGGACTCATCCTCAAGCTTGTCATATCCTGTGAAAGCGGATGTTAAGGATGCGTCGAGTTTCTGGTAGATATCGTCGCGTCCCATGTAGTTTGTGGTCTTTCTGGCACTTCTTGCAGTCTCTCTCTGAACCTGCATTGCCTTGTGGAAACCTTCTTCATCGACAGTGAGTCCCTTATCGTCGAGGATCTCCTTTGTTAAGTCGATCGGGAATCCGTAAGTATCGTAGAGCTTGAACGCATCCTCACCGGCAAGGACCTTTGTTCCCTTTGCTTCCATATCTTTTTCAAGATCAGCAAGGATCTCAAGACCTTTGTCGATGGTGTTGGCAAAACGCTCTTCCTCCTGGTCGATCACGCGGAGGATCATATCTTTCTTCTCCTCTAACTCCGGATAACCGTCCTTGGAGAGATCGATAACGACCTGTGCAAGCTTTGTCATGAAGCTTCCCTCGATGCCGAGGATACGTCCGTGACGTACTGCTCTTCTTAAAAGTCTGCGGAATACATAACCTCTGCCCTCGTTGGACGGCATGATTCCGTCAGATGCCATAAATGTGCAGCTCTTTACGTGGTCAGCGATAATACGGAGAGAAACGTCCTTCTTGTCGTCCTCCTCATATCTGCAGTGTGCAAGAGCGCCCACCTCGTCCATCAGGGCACGGTTTGTATCTACATCGAAAAGGGATGCCACATCCTGGCAGACAACAGCCAGTCTCTCGAGTCCCATACCTGTATCGATGTTCTTCTGGATCAGATCGGTGTAATTTCCGTGTCCGTCATTGTTGAACTGGGAGAATACGACATTCCATACTTCCATGAAACGGTCTCCCTCGCCACCCATAACGTCCTCCGGGCCTGTACCATACTTCTCTCCGCGGTCATAGTAGATCTCAGAGCACGGGCCGCACGGACCTGCACCATGCTCCCAGAAGTTGTCTTCTTTGCCAAAACGGTAGATTCTCTCTTTCGGGATTCCGATCTCCTCGTTCCAGATGCGGAAAGCCTCATCATCGTCAAGGTAAACGGACGGATAGAGACGGTCTGCCGGGATTCCTACGCATTCGGTCAGGAACTCCCATGCCCAGTGGATCGCTTCTGTCTTGAAGTAATCGCCGAAGGAGAAGTTTCCCAACATTTCGAAGAATGTGCCGTGGCGGGCTGTCTTACCGATATTTTCGATATCGCCGGTACGGATACATTTCTGGCATGTGGTGACTCTGCGCCTCGGTGGGATCTCCTGGCCTGTGAAGTACGGCTTTAACGGTGCCATACCGGAGTTGATCAAAAGTAAGCTGTTATCGTTGTGCGGAACGAGGGAGAAACTCTTCATCGCAAGATGTTCCTTGCTCTCGAAGAATTCAAGGAACATTCTCCTCAGTTCGTTTACACCATATTTCTGCATGGTACTGCCTCCTGGTTACTGTTGTGTACTTTTTTTATCTCTGAATTTCTTACCCAGAACGATACCCGCCAGGGCAACTGCGGCCAGAATCACAGCCTCTAAAGCTGTTGAAATACATGATGCGAAAAATGCGGACATAAAAACGCCTCCTTCTCCGGCTGTCTAAAATTCAGACGCCTGTGTTTAAAATGACACATTTGTACAGTTTCTATTTATATTATTTTTTCGGGATCTGCCCATAAAGCCGGTGCGCCGGTCTTCTGCGCAGATTCTCATAACTTATACTATAATCGTTTCTCGTTCTGTTGGCAAGATGTTTTTTCTGTTCCGTGGCATTCTGGTGGACCTTTTCTGCCGTCAAACGGCTTTTCTGTCACTTCTTCATAAGTGAAACCGGCGCATCTGAATTTTTTAGTGATTCAAATGCGCCGATGTGTCGTCTTTTATTTTTTCTCAGGCTCCAGGTAATCCCCATAATTTTCCAGCAGTTCATAGCATCGGTCCATCGTCACGCTCGCTGATGTGCGGACATACTCGATGCTCTGGGATGGTGTGCTGTTTGACTTCGCACTGGCTTTATCCGCCGCCAGGTCGCGCTTTCGAATCCACTCCACTTCTTCCCGGCGGAGCGCTTCCGCTGCACTCTCGTCCATCTCTTTATGGATGCTTGAATAGATCAGGTTCAGCTCGCGGTCCCAGAGATTTCTCACATATTCCGCCGTCGCATACCGGGAGGTCTGACTCATCGTCTGATCATCCTGGTACTTTTCCGCCTCAGTTCTAACCGCCTCAAGGCGCTCCTCCAGATCAGAACGTGTGTATTCGATCACAAGTTTTGCTTCCCCTGCATTTTCCGATGCTGTGCTGTCCGGTTCCAGCGGGGACTTGACCGTCTCTTCCACCGGTATCCCTGCCGCCTCGTCTGTGCCTCCGCTCACCGCCAGCTGATCATTATCCGCCAGTGACAGGTCGCTGACCTCCGCATCGGGAGCTTCTGCCGCTGCGTTTTCTTTCGTCGCAGATTCTTTCATCCTTGTTTCAGTATCAGAAGCTTCTCCCCCATCTTCCGGTCCCCGGCTGCCTTTTGCATCCGCGTGGTACAGGGCGATCCCGTTATCGGCAGGGCCGCACGCCGGAGCTGGCGCATTCTGGGCTGCCGGGGTATTTTCTGCCACCTTCATCCGATTCTCTGTCATATAGGGATTCCCGGAATTTCCCGCATCCGGTTGCATGGCATCCGCCTCGAAACCGACGACAGCCGCGGTATTCACCCCATGGGAAGAAACAAATTTTTCCATTTCCCATGTGGCGGATACCCCGGCCATCAGGATTCCAATAATTATCAACCATATTCTGCGTCTGCTCATATGTGCCCTCTCGATTTTTCAGGTAACTTTTGTTCTACTAAAAAGATACCATATCGTGAGATCTTTGTGAACAAAAAACGCAAATTAGTAATACATTGTAAGACTTTTGTAAAAAACAGCGCAACTGCCTTTTTAGTTACTAAGCCCCGTATCCACCAACAGATCCCCACCATCCGCAGCGCTGGTGGCCAGGCGGTCACAGCGCTCGTTTCCGGGATGGCCGTCATGGCCCTTGACCCAGTGAAACGTCACTTTATGCGGGTTCATCGCGACGAGCAGCCGTTTCCAGAGGTCCGAATTTTTTACCGGTCCCGTCTTAGGGCGGACCCAGTTATGCTTAACCCAGCCGTCGATCCATTTCTGGTTGAAAGCGTCCACGAGATATTTCGAATCGGAATAAAGGTCTACCTCACAGGACCGGTTTAACGCTTCAAGTCCCACGATCGCTGCCATAAGTTCCATCCGGTTATTGGTTGTCCGCACATATCCCGCGGACAATTCCTTTTCGTGGAGAGTCCCATTTTTATCAATAAACTGGAGCACCGCTCCGTATCCGCCCGGCCCGTCCGGATTTCCGCGGGCCGCTCCGTCCGTATAAAGTGTTACTTTCATGTCTATTTTGTAATTCCTCTCAGATGTCTTATTTTATATGATTCCGGAATTCAGACGGCTCAAGCCGCAGTTACAGATCCCACTTCTCGCAGAGCGCGTTGACCTCTGCCGTAAATTTCTTGATATCCTTGTTCGCGCAGTCGCGGTTCTTCTGGATGATCCGCATCAGGCGCTCGCCTGCAGCCACAAGAAGAGCAAAGATGGACTTATTCTCCTTCTGTCTCGCTGTCTCCTTCTGGATTGGAATACCGACGGTCTGTTTGAGCCACGCACCCGCGGCAAGGTCAAACTCTGATCCCGAGAACGGTGCGTCCGCCACAAGATCGTAGTCCGAGCGCAGGAGGTTCGCGAACTTCGTGCATACGAGATCGTCTCCGTGTACCATAAACACACGGTCCGGTTTCTTCTTAAAGGCGTTGATCCAGGTGAGAAGTCCTTCCCTGTCCGCATGACCGGAAAGTCCGTCCAGGCACACGATCTCCGCTTCTACATCGATGGTCTCACCGAATAGTTTTACGACTTCCGCCCCCTCAATGAGGCTCCTTCCCAGAGTTCCGACAGCCTGGTATCCGGCGAACACGATCGTACACTCCTGTCTCCAGAGATTATGTTTTAAGTGGTGGCGGATTCGTCCGGCATCACACATACCCGCCGCGGAGATAATGACCTTCGGCTCGGAGTCGAAGTTGATCGCCTTGGAATCGTCGCTGCTGACGGAAAGATTTAATCCCGGGAATGCGATCGGGTTGATTCCCCTGTTCACAAGATCCATCGCCTCCTCGTCAAAGCACTCGGAAATGTTCTTATTGAACACATGGGTCGCCTCGACGGCCAGCGGGCTGTCCACATAGACCGGGAATCCGTCATGTCCGGTGACAAGGCCCTCTTCCTTGATCTTACGGATAAAGTAGAGGATCTCCTGGGTCCTGCCCACTGCAAAGGCCGGGATCACAACGTTTCCGTGACGGTCCAGGGTTCTCTGGATGATCTTCGCGAACTCCTCGATATGCTCGTGGGTCCGGTCGTGGGAACGGTCACCGTAGGTACACTCCATTACCACATAGTCGGCCTCATCCGTGTACTGCGGATCCTTGATCAGAGGTTTGTTCTTGTTTCCGATATCACCAGAGAAAACAATCTTCTTCTGTACGCCGTCCTCATCGATCCAGACTTCAATGGACGCGGATCCAAGCAGGTGACCCACATCCGTAAACCGTACTTTCAATCCGTCGCAGATCGTCAGGATATCACCATAATGGCATGGCACGAAATGCTTTAAAACGCCTTCCGCATCGTTTACCGTGTAGAGCGCCTGAACCTCCGGGTTTCCGGCACGTCTTGCCTTTCTGTTCTTCCACTCAGCCTCCATTTCCTGAATGTGGGCACTGTCTTTCAACATAATGTTGCAGAGATCGCAGGTGGCCTGTGTGGCGAATATCTGCCCCTTAAAGCCCTTCGCATAGATCAGTGGAAGCAGGCCTGTGTGATCGATGTGGGCGTGGGTGATAAAGATGTAGTCCACATCGGAGAACGGGATCGGAAGCTCCGCGTTCTCATAGACGTTTCCGCCCTGTTCCATACCGTAATCAACAAGAATGTTCTTTCCCGCCGCATTCAGATAATGACAGCTTCCAGTCACTTCATGATCTGCACCGATAAATGTCAGTTTCATGGAACTCCTCCTTTCGCGGCGAAATCTGGAAACTCATGCAAACATCCTATTCCTGTGGTCGATATACAGAAATATCCATTTTTCCCAACCGTGCAGTGTCCGCAACCCTTTTCACGTTCACCGCGGATTTTATCCTTCAGGTTTCTGCCGCAAATACTGTAATTTCAGCATCGTTTTGCAAAATTCGATGAAAATCTTCATGTTTGCAAATCAGCTGTATTATTTGCATCTATTATAGCAAATTTCAGATAATTATGCAAATCATTCCGCCATTACTGTCATTAATAATTTTCTGCAGCGTATCCTGAAGTTTCATCTGACAGTCCTCCGTCATCTGGGCGATCTTCGCCTGCATGCCGTCCTCAACAATCTGTTCCACGGACTTTCCGAAGATATTCGTATCCCAGACACCTTCCTCCGTCGCTTCCCCGTCCTTTATGTACGCGATCAAGTCCTTCGCCTGCTGCTCGTTCCCAACGATCGGCGCGATCTCCGTCTCGATCCTGGCCTTTATGAGATTGATGGAGGGTGCCTGGGCATGGATCTTCACACCGTACTTGCTGCCATGACGGATCAGCTCCGGCTCATCTAAGGAGATCTCCGTCTTATCCGGCAGGACGATTCCGTAGCCCTTCTGGCGCACCTCCACCAGGGCGTTTCTCACCTTCTCATACTCTTCCTTCATCCCGGCAGATTCCTTTAAGATTTTAAACAGGCTGTACTCATCCCGCACCGGCAGGCCGGAAATATCGCTTAAGACCTCAAAGTATGCCGCCTCATCCATCAAGACCCGGATTGTCACCCGGCCGCTCGCAAGATCCAGCTCATCCGCGATCAGTTTTTTCACTGCCTGATCTGTTTCCGGCACAGCCTCCTTCGGCACGTCCTTCATCTGGACGGATGTCTTCAGGAGTTTTCCCGCCTCCATGATCAAACCTGCCTTTAACGCATGATCATCCGGCAGGATCTCCACCCATTTCGGGATCTCAAAGTCGAGCTCTGTCACCGGGAACTCCAGGAGCACGGTGCCCAATATCTCCTCGATGTCTTCTCGCTTTAGCTGTTCACAGTTTGCCGCCCGTACCGGGACCCCGTACTGGTTTTCCATCTTTAACGCCAGGGCTTTCGTCTCCGCCGCATAGGGTCTTGTAGAGTTTAACAGGATCAGGAACGGTTTTCCGATCTCCTTCAACTCCGAGATCGTCTGCTCCTCCGCCTCCTTAAAATCATCCCTGGAGAGTTCCCCGAAGCTGCCATCGCAGGCCACAACGATCCCGATGGTGGAATGGTCCCGGATCACCTTTCTCGTCCCAATTTCCGCCGCCTGGGTGAACGGGATCTCATAATCGTACCAGGGCGTCTTCACGAGACGTTCCTCCCCGTTTTCCGTATGTCCCGCAGCACCTTCCACCATAAAACCCACACAGTCGATGAGCCGCACCTTCGCCCGGATCCCCTCCGCAAGCTCCAGCTCCGCCGCCTCCTTCGGGATAAACTTCGGCTCCGTGGTCATGATCGTCTTCCCCGCAGCACTCTGGGGAAGCTCATCCCTGGTCTGGGCCTTTTTCTGTCCGTCCGGGAGGTTCGGGAGCACGAGAAGCTCCATAAACCGTTTGATAAATGTGGATTTTCCGGTGCGCACAGGTCCCACAACGCCCACATAGATCTCTCCGCCCGTCCTCGCCTCGATATCCTTGTATACATGGAAATGATCCATAAAAATACCCCCTCACATATACTGTTGCAGTGTATGCACGAGGGGGACATTTTATGCCGACAGAGCCTTTTCTTACGCCGCAGTACGGCAAAGTGCAGGCCGCTGCAAGATTATGTTCTGGTTTCTATTCCCACGGAAGATCGCTGTGCTCGATGCGCTTGTCGCGGAGCATCAGGTCGGCCACCGCCTCTTTTGCAGGTTTTCCTTCAAACAGAACCTGGTTTACCTCTTCAACGATCGGCATGGAAACATTGTATTTCTTTGCGAGGGCTCTCGCAGCCTTCGCGGAATAAACGCCTTCTACCACCATCTGGACTTCCTTCATTGCCTCTTCCATCGTGTATCCTTTTCCGATGAGGATACCGGCACGGCGGTTTCTGCTGTGCATGCTGGCACATGTCACGATCAGGTCACCGATTCCGGAAAGTCCGGTATAGGTCTGGTATTTTCCACCCATGGCGATGCCAAGTCTCGCGATCTCCGCCATACCGCGGGTGATGAGGGCTGCTTTCGCGTTGTCCCCGTAACCCAGGCCATCAGCGATTCCCGCTGCCAGGGCAACAACGTTCTTTAACGCGGCGCCTGTCTCGATCCCCAGGACATCCGGGCTCGTGTATACGCGGAACACCGGGCTGATAAATGTGGACTGGACGTACTCTGCAACGTTCTTCTTGCGGGATCCCGCAACGCAGAGCGTCGGAAGTCCGCGGCTTACCTCCTCCGCGTGGCTCGGTCCGGAAAGAACAGCTGTCTCCGCCATCGGAAGTTCTTCCTTTATGATCTGGGTCATTGTATCGAGAGTATTCTCCTCGATTCCCTTTGCCACATCCACAATGAGCTGTCCCTCTTTACAGAACGGCTTCATCTTCTGCGCCGTGCTGCGGACAAATACGGACGGAACCGCCATCACGAGAAGGTTCTTATCCTTCATCGCTTCCTCAAGGTCAGCGGTATAGATGATTCCCTCCGGCAACGTCACTCCCGGAAGATTCTTGTGAGTCCTGGTCTTTGCCATCTCCTCGATCTCCGCCGGGATCGCGGACCACAGTGTGACCTCATGTCCATTGTTTCTTAACAGCACCGCAATCGCGGTTCCCCATGTACCGGAACCGATAATACCAATTTTTTCCATGTTCAGGAACTCCTTTTCTCTTTAATCTCACTGCCCTGTACTGACTGATATTTTCGTGCTTAAGCGCTTATTCAGTTTTTCTTTCCGCCCCAGAGCTTGTTCTCTGTGCCGGATAAAAGTCTTTTTATGTTCGTCTTGTGTCTCCAGATCGCCATCGCCATCAGGACGAAGGCAACGGCATAAAACTCCATGAGATGATCCGCAGAGACGGTAAATGTTCCATGCGCCCCGTAGACCAGTATCTGGATAAAGAATGAGATCACCACCAGAATAGAACCAAGGGAGACATATCTTGTAATGATGACAGCTCCAAGGAACAGTGCTGCACAGACAAGTGTCACGCGCCAGTCCATGGACACGAGAATGCCTGCCATGGAAGCGATTCCCTTTCCGCCCTTGAAGTTTAAGTAACACGGAAAGTTATGACCGAGGACAACGCCGAGACCTGCGTAGAGCACATAGAGGTCTGTGTCCGGGCTTCCCTTAAAGATGATCCGCGCCGCAAGACAGGCGAACACCGTCTTTAAAAAATCTCCCGCGAACACGATGAGCCCCGCTTTTTTTCCCATGACCCGGAGCGCATTTGTCGTTCCGGAGTTTCCGCTTCCGTAGTTTCTGATATCGATATGGTTCATCTTACCGTAAAGATATCCTGTCTGGAATAATCCAAACACATAACCCATAACAAGACAAATCACTCTGCCCATTGCTTAATCCTTCTCCTTCCTCTCGCGGATGATGAATTTTAAGGATGTTCCGCGGAAGCCGAAGGCCTCACGGATCTTGTTCTCTAAGTATCTCGTGTAGGAGAAATGCATTAACTCCTTATCGTTTACGAAGATAACAAAGGTCGGCGGTTTTACCGCAACCTGGGTCACATAGTAGATCTTTAAGCGTTTGCCCTTGTCGGACGGCGGCTGCTGCATAGCGACAGCTTCTGTCACGATCTCGTTCAATACACCGGTAGCCACGCGGAGCGTCTGGTTCTCGCGGACCATATCGATGAGCTCGAAGAGCTTTTCCATTCTCTGTCCGGTCAGGGCGGACACGAAGATATACTCCGCATACGGCATGTAGGACAGGGTCTCTTTTAATTTTCTTGTGTACTCATAGATCGTCTTGTCGTTCTTCTCGATGGCATCCCACTTGTTGACAACGACGATCACGCCTTTTCCGCGGTCATGGGCGATACCGGCGATCTTTGCGTCCTGCTCAGTGATTCCCTCAACGGCATCGATGACCATGAGGACCACATCAGCGCGCTCCACCGCTGTCACAGTACGGATAATACTGTAGCGCTCGATATCCTCTTTGATCTTGCTCTTTCTTCTTAATCCCGCGGTATCGATAAAGATATATTCAGTGCCGTTTCGCACGATCTCTGTATCGACAGCGTCTCTTGTGGTTCCGGCGATGTTGGATACGATCACACGGTTTTCACCGAGAAGCTTATTGATAATAGAGGATTTTCCGACGTTCGGTTTTCCCACGATGGCGATTCTCGGACGGTCATCCTCGCTGTCGTCATACTGGTCCTCACGGAAATACTTGACTACCTCATCGAGAAGCTCGCCAAGGCCAAGTCTTGAAGCCGCGGATACCGGGACCGGGTCTCCGATTCCCAGGTTATAGAATTCGTATACATCGTTTCCGAACTTCGCCATGCTGTCCACCTTATTGACCGCAAGAACGACCGGTTTCTTGGACTTTCTTAACATATCCGCAACCTTGGAGTCCGCGTCGACGAGACCCTGGCGCACATCCACGATAAAGATGATGACGTCCGCGGTATCGATGGCGATCTGAGCCTGCTCACGCATCTGCGCAAGAATGATATCCTTGGAATCCGGCTCGATTCCGCCTGTATCAATTAAGGTAAAGTTGTTGTTTAACCAGGTGCAGTCCGCATAGATACGGTCTCTTGTCACACCCGGAGTGTCTTTTACGATCGAGATCGTGCTGCCGGCAAGGACGTTGAAGAGTGTGGATTTTCCCACATTCGGTCTGCCGACGATCGCCACTACTGGTTTACTCATATATTTTCCTCATTTCTATACTTCGCCGTCCCAATCAGGGATAACTTCCCCGTCCTCTGTGAGACCGGCATCTTTCATTGTAAGCTCATATGCCCCGTGTTCCGCAGTCTGTTCTCTCGCCGCCTCCGGGTCAAGGATCGCGTCCACAAGGTCATATCCGCTTGATTTTACTATATTTATCGGAATCTGTAAAGCATCTTCCGCCTGGGTCTTTGTGATATCATCCAGGAAAACCTCCTCGCCGCTCTTAAACATAACGGCCGGAAGGATCAGCCTGTCGCCTAAAGGCTTATCCTTTAACTGGGCGATCAGATCCTGTCCTGTGATCAGTCCCGCCACCGTGATCTTTTCGCCGAAGAAATCATTCCGGATCGGGTAGATATGGACCTTTCGTCCCGGATAGACTTTCATGATCTCCTTTACAAGCGTGTCCAGATACGGATACGGCAGACGTCCTGTGGCGATAGAGAGTTCTTCCTCTTTTCCGTCGTCCGTCTTCTCATCCAGGGCATCCATGACTTCCTCATGCAGTAGCCGCAGCATACCGACGCCGTTCTCCAGCTGGATATATCCGTCGTATCTTCCTTCCTCCGGCATCTCGCGCTCCGCCAGGATATACCACTCATCACTTGCATGGATAAAGTGGATCCCGTGGCGCTCGTAGTTGATCTTCTGCCATTTTTCGATGAGGTCTATCACCTCGCAGGCATCTTCCTTTGTAAACGGTTCCAGCGGGTAAAGACCCTCACGATACTTCGAGAGACCAACCGGAACCACCGACACGCTCTGCATCACCGGCGCGTACTTTGAGAGCTGTTCGATGGTGTACGCCAACTCATTTCCATCATTGACGCCCCGGCAGAGAACGATCTGTCCGTTCATCTCCGTTCCCGCCTCGTAAAGACGGTCGATCTTCTTTAACGCCTCCCCCGCAAACCGGTTGTGGAGCATCTTACAGCGCAGCTCCGGGTTCATAGTCTGCACGGAGATATTGATCGGGGCCAGGTGGAAGCGGATGATCCGCTCGATATCCTTATCCTTCATATTTGTCAGGGTGATGTAGTTTCCCTGAAGGAACGAAAGTCTGGAGTCGTCGTCCTTAAAGTAGAGCGTCTCACGCATTCCCGGCGGCATCTGGTCGATAAAGCAGAAGATGCACTTATTGGAGCAGGACTTATAGTCACTCATAAGTCCGTTTTCAAAGGTAAGTCCCAGATCCTCACCGCCGCTCTCGATCTCAAGTTCCCACTCTTCTCCGTTTGCCTTCCGCACGACCATCACGAAACTCTCGGCATCCGTCATATAGTCGTAGTCAAAGATATCTTCCAGCTCTTCCCCGTCTATGGTAAGCAGCACATCTCCCGGTTCCAGTTCCAGCTCTTCCGCGATGGATCCGGGGGTAACTGCCATAATTTTATGTCCCTGATATTTCACTTCGTTTATCCTTCCTGCATGGTTCTAAACTTAATCATACCAATCTTCCTCCGATTTGTAAAGGAACGATATTCTTTTTTCCTTCGAATTTTCATGGGAAACTATTGACGAAAAATGTCTGAAAATGGTATACTCGGCGTGGAATGCCTGCAGGTTCCCGTATAAATAAGGAGATCCAGGCAAAAATATGATCTGACAGTCCGACCGCAGAGGCCGGACCGCAACACAAAAAATCGGAGGATTATCTGACATGTCTAATCAGTACGTTTTCAACGACCGTCTGCCGCTTGCACCGCTTAAGATCGCTGCTCTTGAGAGCTGCCGTGATCTTGCGCAGAAAGTCAATGACCACATCGTAAACTTCCGCCGCAACGATGCGGAAGAATTACTTCGCCGCCAGGGAAATTTACAGTACCGTGGCTACGATGTTGACTCCTATCTTCTCGACTGCGCCTGCCCGCGTTTCGGAAGTGGTGAAGCAAAGGGGATCGTAAACGAATCTGTCCGCGGAACCGATATTTTCTGCATGGTCGATGTAACAAACCATTCTCTTACCTACAAGATGTCCGGATATGTAAACCACATGTCCCCGGATGACCACTATCAGGATCTCAAGAGAATCATCGGCGCTACGGCATCCACCGCACACCGTATCAACGTTATCATGCCGTTCCTTTACGAGAGCCGTCAGCACAAGCGTACTCACAGAGAGTCTTTAGACTGTGCAATGGCACTTGAAGAGTTAGTAAGCATGGGCGTGTCCAACATCATCACATTTGATGCACATGACCCGCGCGTACAGAACGCGATCCCGTTATCCGGCCTCGACAACTTCATGCCGACCTACCAGTTCGTAAAAGCACTGTTTAAACATGACAATACCTTAAAGATCGATAAAGACCACTTAATGGTCATCAGCCCGGACGAAGGTGCAATGAGCCGTGCCGTATATCTCGCCAACAACCTCGGCGTTGATATGGGTATGTTCTACAAGAGAAGAGATTACTCCAAGGTCATCAACGGAAGAAACCCGATCGTTGCCCACGAGTTCCTCGGAAGCTCCGTTGAAGGAAAGACCGTTATCGTCGTTGACGACATGATCGCCTCCGGCGAGAGCATGCTCGATACCGCAAAAGAGTTAAAGGAGCGCAAGGCCGAGAAGGTCGTTGTATGCTGCACCTTCGGTCTCTTCACCGCAGGCTTCGAGAAATTCGATGAGTTCTACCAGAAGGGCTACATCGACAGTGTTGTCACAACAAACTTAAACTACCGTTCCCCGGAACTCTTCACAAAGGAATGGTATGTGGAAGCTGATATGAGCAAGTACATCGCTGCCATCATCAACTCCTTAAACCACGACGTTTCCATCGGAAACTCCCTGTCCCCGACAGACAAGATCCAGAAACTTATCAGAAAGTACAACGAGGGTCTTCTTTAATTTTAAATCTCAGAGAATATTTACGCCGCCCGGCTTTCCATTATGGATTCCAGGCGGTGTTTTTTCATATTCTACACATTTCAGGCGCAGAATCCCATTAAAAAAACGGAAATTCCAACATTTCTGCAGGAATTCCCGTTTTTATTTCTTACAGCATCTTAGTTTCCGTTCACACGTCTCACTTTATTGATGTCAAGCTTATCTGTCGCGGCGGAATCGAATTCGATCGCAAACTGTACATTATCCGGAAGCGCCTTCTTCTTTAATACCTCAAAATACTGGGACGCGTCTTTAATGACGAGTCCTGTTGTATTCCAGTTATCGCCAGGCAGGATCCATACCTTTAAGTTTCCGACCTTCAGCTCATATGGAAGTTTCTGGGACACCCACTCGGTCTTTCCGTACTTGGCAAGGCAGTTATAGACATCTCCCATGGTCAGCTTTCCTGTGGATCCGTCGAAGAGATCTGTCTTCTCGTAGGTTGTTGTTCCGCCATTGTCATGAGCTTCCTGAAGAGTGTCCGCATTCAGTTTCAGGTTTCCTGAGTTCACGGCTGCTGCCTGCGTCGGCTGCGGATTTGCCTTTGTGGTCTCCACCGTTTCCTTAACTGCTGCTGTTGTCTCTTTCACAGAAGCTGCCGCAGATTCCTTCTCAGAGCTTCCTGTCGTCTCCTCTTCTGTATCTGCCTCAGTCTCATCCTCGGCAGCATCCGTCTCATCCTCGGCAGCGGTCTCATCCCCATATGGATTGTGGTCTAAAAGTTTTCCATCCACATCCGCATAACGGCCATCCGGAGTCGTATCATCCACCAGCATTCTGCCGTCATCCTCAAAATAGTATACCGCACCGTCAAGCTGCTGGTATCCCGTCACCGCACTGGCGTAGAGACGTCCCGCTGCCGGATTGAAGTAGTAGGAGCCGCCAGTCTCATCTGTATACCAGCCAAGTCTCCAGGAACCATCTTTGTTCAGGCAGTATGTATAGTCGCCTCCGCTGATCACGCCCGCGTCATAGTTTGACGGAGCCAGCGCAAAGGCACGCTTATAATACTTGGAAGCGCCTTCCACGTCCCCTGCTTCCAGAAGTTCATCTGCCTTCGCGTAGGACTCGTCTGCAGCGGAGGAACGGTAGCTGTCCAGTTCTTCTTTATAACTTTTATTTCCAGGTCTCATGGAAACTGCCTTCTCCCAGAATCCCAGGCAGGCATCCACATTCTCGAGTTCCAGATAATAGGAAGATGCGGAATTTAAAAATTCATCAAGCTGGTCATCTGTCACCGTAGAATTCTGGTTTACGAACCGCTCAAGACCACTCTGGACGATACTCTCCGCCTCTTTTACTTTTCCTGCATCTACATATACGCCGATCAGCATAGAGTATGCATCGATCCGGTCTGGCGCCTCATTGATCACAGCCTTTAAAGTCTCGATCGCCTGATCGTTCTTTCCTTCATCGTAGCAGTACTGTCCGTAGGCAACTCTTGCCTCCAGCAGGGCATTTTTAATACTTGCATCATTCTGATCTGCTTTCTGAAGAACTGACACTGCATTTTCATAATCATCCATCATGGAATATGCTTCCGCAAGCTGCAGGGAATTCTCCGCGGTGACACCATCGAGTTCCTGAAGCTTTAAAAGCCACGGGATCGCTGTCTCGTAATCCTCGTTGTCTGTCAGGACCTGGCAGATCGTGCGGACACAGTTATCCTGTTCTTTTTCCAGGGATGTATCCTTTGTCTTCTCATATCCCTGCTGCAGGATCGACATAGCTTCATCGTACTCTTCATTTCCAATATAGGCTTTGGAAAGCTGGATATAGGCTTTGCTGTAATCCGGATCCAGTTCAATACATTTTAAAAGGGATTCGATGGCACTCTCGTAGTCCTCTTCCCCGACGTACTGGGATCCTTCCTTATAAAGATTCTCCGCTTCCGTCGAACTTGCCTGTGCCGCCTGAGTCGCATCGTTCACTGAAGCGTCTTTCTTGCCGCAGGCGGAACAAAGCACCACCGCTGTGGCCATAATCAAAAACCATTTTCTCATTCTAATTCCTCATTTTTTGCCGGAGTATTTTGTCATAGAGCAAAATTTTATCCGATTTGCAGTTTGTTTTTTATCCGGCTGATTTAAAGCTTACCAGTTTATAACTATACCATTTTTCTCTCTTTCTGTCCAGATGGAAGTCAGAGGAAAACTATGGCAGAATTTCGGCAAAAACAGGGACCAGCCATACAGCTGATCCCTGCAGTCATCTTTTATTCAGTTTTCACGAGGATCTTCAAAGCTTACGCCTCTACTTCTCCGCCTGCCGTTCTCGCTTCCACTTCCTTCTTCTGAACATCGCCAGGAGCCTGCTCATAGCGGCTGAATTCGTAGGAGAATACGCCGATACCGCCGGTCATGGAGCGGAGGTCTGTGTTGTAGCCGAACATCTCGGACATCGGAACATCAGCAACGATCTCCTGCTTTCCACCATGGAGAGAATTCATTCCGAGAACACGTCCTCTTCTTCTGTTTAAGTCACCCATAACATCTCCGGTAAACTTATCCGGAACAACGACTTTTACGGAAGCGATCGGCTCTAAGAGAACCGGGTTGGCATCCATAAAGCCCTTCTTGAAGGCCAGGGTTGCAGCCATCTTGAAGGCCATCTCGGAGGAGTCAACCGGATGGTAGGAGCCATCGAGGAGCGTTGCCTTGATGCCGACTACCGGATAACCGGCTAACGGGCCCTTTGTACAGCATTCCTGTACGCCCTTTTCAACTGCCGGGAAGTAGTTCTTCGGAACTGCGCCGCCGAATACTTTTTCTTCAAAGATATAAGGTGTCTCGAGATCGCCGGACGGCTCGAAGGACATCTTAACGTCACCGAACTGTCCATGTCCACCGGACTGTTTCTTATAACGGCCAGGAGCCTCCACTTTCTTGCGGATCGTCTCGCGGAACGCGAATTTCGGTTTGGAGAGTTCCACATCGACTTTGTAACGGCCCAGAAGCTTGCTGACGGTAACTTCAAGCTGCTGATCACCGATTCCGTAGAGTAAGCTCTGGCGGTTCTCGGTATCGTTCACAACGCGGAGTGTCAGGTCCTCTTCCATCATTCTCGCGAGTGCGCTGGAGATCTTGTCCTCGTCGCCCTTTGTCTTTGCAGCAAAGCGCATGTATGTATACGGGGTGGAGATCTTCGGTTTGTGGTATACGATCGGAGCAGATCTTAAAGCGATCGTATCGCCTGTCTGTGTCACGGAGAGCTTCGCAACGGCACCGATATCACCGGCCTTCAGCTCCGGAACCTCGATCACGTCCTTACCTCTTAACACATAGACTTTCGCGATCTTCTCTTCTGCGTCCTTATTTACATTGTAGAGAGTGCTGTCCGGTTTTAATGTGCCGGTGCAGACCTTCATCAAGGAATATTTTCCGATAAACGGGTCAACGATGGTCTTGAATACTCTTGCGGAGAGGGAAACCTCATCGTTGTATTTTGCGGTAAAGTGCTCGCCGTTTGATACGTCAACGCCGACACACTCGCCCTTATCCGGTGACGGGAAGTAGCGGTCGATAGCATTTAATAATGCGTTGAAGCCCTGGCAATTGATGCCGGAACCCATCATGACCGGAACAATAGAACCGTCGCATACGTGGGTCTGTACTGCGGTGTAAATCTCATCCTGTGTAAACTCTTCGCCGGAGAAGTAACGCTCCATGTACTCTTCGCTTGTCTCGGCAACAGCTTCGATCAGGGCGTCGCGGATAATTCCGAGGTTCTTCTTTATGTACTCCGGGATCTCGCAGTCCTCATAGTCGGACAGGTTTGTGAAGCGGCGGCCCTGCATTTTAACTGCGTTTACGAAGCCGACGAACTTCTCGTTCTCACGGATCGGTACCTGGAACGGAGCGATCTTTCTTCCGAACTTCTTCTCAAGTTTTAAGATCAGTTCACGGAAGGACGCGTGGTCATCATCCATGTTTGTTACAAATATGATTCTCGGGAGTTTATATTCTTCACACAGATCCCATGCTTTTTCTGTACCAACTTCAATTCCTGCCTTACAGTTTACGACGATGATCGCTGCGTCAGCGGCGCTGACTGCCTCTTCCACCTCGCCTACGAAGTCGAAATAGCCCGGAGTGTCAAGAAGGTTGATCTTGATCTTTCCCTCGGCACCTTCGTACTCGATCGGAACCATCGTAGTGGAGATCGAGAACTGTCTCTTGATCTCTTCTTTGTCGTAGTCACTGATCGTATTGCCGTCAGCAACTTTGCCCATTCTCTTTGTAACGCCGGTCAGATAAGCCAGTGCCTCGGCTACCGTCGTCTTACCGGCGCCGCCGTGGCCTAAAAGTACAACATTTCGGATCTGTTTTGTTCCATAAATATCCATATGAATCCCTCCCGTATATGTTTTTTTGCCATTTTTCAAAAGACTTCCGCAAATTACGGAGTTCAGATGTTTTGGCTATACTGCTTATTGCCTATGGTCATATTTTACCAAAACTTTTCGAATTTTTCAAGCTAAATATCGAAATTGCACAAAATATTTTCTGTCATTTTTTGATTGTGGTGGAAAATATGGGCGTTTCAAACGAAAATCTATTAAAAATTGACATCCGCATTCTATTTTTGTAAATTTTTCCGGCAGACACAGATCTTTCTTCTTCTCTTTTCTCTGTTTTGTAGGCTGACATGCGACGCACACCCACAGATTTGCAGATCATGGCAATGTTCGATTTATCACTTTAAAGTATTGATTTTTCTTGTTGACATTCACATCCCTGTGTTATAAAATCGAAGGGACAAAGGAGGAGTTGTACAATGTCTGATTCTACATTTGGTTTTATCGGCCTTGGCCTGATCGGCGGATCCATCGCCAGAGGCCTTCGCCGTGCGAATAAAGATATTACGATCATGGCGTACATGCGGACCCGCTCAAAGCTTGAGCAGGCAAAAGCGGACGGGACCATCGACATGATCCTTGACGGGATCGATGAGACACTCTCCGCATGTGACGTTATTTTTCTCTGCACCCCTGTAGAATACAACGCGGTATACCTCGAAAAGGTACGCCCGTTTCTGAAACCTGGTGCGCTGATCACTGATATCGGAAGCACGAAGACAGACATCCATCAGGCGGTGGAACGTCTGGGTTACGAGGATGTGTTTGTCGGCGGCCATCCGATGGCGGGTTCTGAAAAGACCGGCTATGAGAGCTCTACGGACCATCTTCTGGAGAATGCCTACTACATTATTACACCCACAAAAAAATCCACACCGGAGCAGATCGACCGGATCCGTCAGGTTGCCCTGGGCATCGGTGCTCTTCCCATCGTTCTCGACTACCATGAGCACGATTTTTCCGTCGCGGCCATCAGCCATCTGCCGCACCTTGTGGCATCCAGCCTCGTCAATCTTGTCCATGACAACGATTCAAAGGATGAGATCATGAAGCGGCTGGCCGCAGGAGGTTTTAAGGATATCACGCGTATCGCCTCCTCCTCCCCTGTCATGTGGGAGCAGATCTGCATGACGAACACAGAAAATATTCTGGTGCTCTTAAAGCGGTATATCACTTCCCTGGAATCCATTTGCGACACGCTGGAAAACCATAACGGTGACGCGATCTACAAGATGTTCGAGGAATCAGGCAAATACCGTTCCACATTCCCGAACCGCGGACAGGGTCCCATCGAGCGGGATTACTCCTTCTGTGTGGATGTTTTGGATGAGCCGGGATCTATTTCTGTCCTCTCTGCGATCCTTGCCGCGAAGGGAATCAGTGTTAAGAATATAGGTATCAATCACAGCCGCGAGGAAGGTGAAGGGGCGCTCCGGATTTCTTTCTATAAGGAGGATAAGAAGAATGAGGCAGCGGAGCTTTTGCGAAGCCATAACTATGTGCTGACAAAGTAAGACTTATAGTTTCATTCAGGTATGCGCCAGCATATTCCGATACCGCATGACCGCCTGTTATACGCGGACTGCTACGTCAAAATGCATACCAGTTTTTTATCAGATCGTATTAAACGCAAATTACGAGGAATTTATATGAAATTACATAAAGCAGACCATGTCCGGGGTGAGATCACGGTCCCGGGCGATAAATCCATCTCCCACCGCAGTGTCATGTTCGGATCCATTGCGAAGGGAACTACAGAGATCCATAACTTTCTGGATGGCGCTGACTGCCTCTCCACCATCGGCTGTTTCCGCCGCATGGGAATCGATATCGAAAATAAGAATGGTGTTGTCACTGTCCAAGGAAAGGGCATGCACGGACTGGCTGCCCCTGCCGAGACCCTGGACTGCGGCAACTCCGGAACCACCACAAGACTCATCTCCGGTATTCTCGCGCCGCAGAATTTCGACGTGACGCTGACCGGTGACGAATCCATCCAGAAACGTCCGATGAAGCGCATTATCGAGCCGTTATCCATGATGGGAGCTGATATCAAGAGTGTCCGCGGAAATGACTGTGCGCCGCTCAGGATCTGCGGAAAACCGCTTGCAGGGATCCATTACACTTCCAAAGTCGCATCTGCCCAGGTAAAATCTTCAATCCTGTTGGCCGGACTCTACGCAGACGGGCTCACAAGTATCACGGAGCCGCAGGTCTCCAGAAATCATACGGAACTGATGCTGAAGTTTTTCGGCGCAGAGCTGGAATCAAAAGGAACTACCGTTACGATCTGGCCGGCAACGGAGCTTTTTGGAAACCGGATCGATGTGCCGGGAGATATCTCCTCTTCCGTCTATTTTGTGGCAGCAGGCCTGATTCTGCCAAATTCCGAAGTTCTTATTAAGAATGTAGGCATCAACCCGACAAGAGCCGGACTCATCAAGGTCTGTGAGGCTATGGGCGCTGATCTCACCCTGTTAAACGAGGATCACGAGAACGCAGAGCCGACAGCCGACCTTCTGGTCCGCACAAGTTCCTTAAGGGGCTGCGTCATAGAGGGCGATATCATCCCGACTCTCATCGACGAGCTTCCGACCATCGCCATGATGGCATGTTTCGCCGAGGGGACCACGGTCATCCGCGATGCCGCTGAGTTAAAAGTCAAAGAATCCAACCGTATCGCCATCATGGTCGAAAACCTGCGCGCCATGGGCGCCGATGTGGAGGAGACTGAGGATGGCATGATCATCCACGGCGGAAAACCGCTCCACGGTGCCGTCGTCGACAGTCACAAGGATCACCGCATCGCCATGACCTTCGCCGTAGCTGCCCTCGCTGCGGACGGGGAGACTGAGATCATTGATGCGGACTGCGTGGATATCTCTTATCCGGCGTTTTATGAGGAGTTGGAAAAACTTACAAAATAGTAAAAAGCCGTCCATTCCAAACAGCTTTCATCTTCACGTAGAACAACAAAAACCCTTGATTTCTCAAGGGTTTTTTACTCAGCTCCCGGCCGGACTCGAACCGGAGACCTACGCATTACGAAAATTTATTTTTTCATTTTGGCATTTCCACGACATGCGAAAAAGTGAGATTTTAAGCCACTTTCCGAGGTTTAGCCTTTATTACTCTGCAATGTTTTTTGCCCTTTTTTATTCATCGTAGTAGACAAATAGTAGACAAAGTACTGTATTGGTACATCGTACCTATTTGTCTACATGCCACACTTCCATCGCCCCGTTCGATCTGCTGTGCCAGCACGCCCCCTGTAGCTCTCCATCTTCCTGAAGATAGTACCAGTCTCCGGAGCCATCAGCCGGATCCACCTGCTTTGTGTCTGGGTTCCAGCGGTGCCAGCCCGTCCTGACGTAACCGGATGCCCCGAAGAGATAATGATGATGGTTGATCAGACGCCAGTCCGATGCTACCCAAGATCCGTCCTCGTTCTGCCACCACCAGCCGTGAGCGTCATGTTGCCAGCCCGGAGTGATGGTCTTTCTCTCTTCCTTTGGCCACGTCTTCATGAACTGCTCCGGGGTCTTGTAAATCTTCTTGATTCCACTCGTTGATGATCCCCAGTCGGGGAGCTGGAAGTGAGGTCTATCCGTAAGACTCTTCCAGTTTCCACCCCATTCCAAGCCGATAGATACTCCGATCGCGCCGACCTTGGAAAAGAATCCATCTTTATCATAATAGGCACCGCAGCCATCGGCTCTGTAAATATCAAACGCCACTCCCCACTGATGATAGCTGCTATAGCTGCTGCCCTTTGCATTCGTGACGATCTTACCCGGCTTCGTTCTCCCCTGTGCGTACAGGGCATCCTGCTCTGCAGTCGTCCGGAGTGTTTCTCCAATTTTAATCTGTAATCCCTGATCAGCACATTTACGGATCAGCTCCGCGGCCAGCGCCTGGAGTCGCGGATGGCATAAGGTAATGTCTCTCATAGTCTTGTCCTCTTTTCTTTATGAGTATGAAAAAAGATCAGGATATGTTTTCCTGATCAAAGTTTAATTTTCTGGTATCTTGCAATCTTATTCTGCATATGCTATAATGCCGTTAGGCTAAGAGAAATGATTGCATCCAAGTTATGCAACAACGAAAACCCCAGGGAGTCGCGATCCCTGGGGTTTTCTATTCCATTGTGGTATGGTGGCTTATTCCATAGGCTGATTACCGACTACTTATTTCTATCCAACCATTTGCAGATGAGATGGCTAATCACACCTGCCATGATAGAAACAATAAGAGAAATAACTACATCTCCCAAGCTATGCACCTCCCTTCCGTACCAGGTATAGGAGGCGATAACATTGGCATTATAACACACGAATCTGTTTCATTCTACATGTTTTGGCATTCTTTGTTGCGACGTCGCAACGATCATATCCCGGACCGTGACGGGAGATATTCGAATCACCTCCTCCTAATCTTTCAGATTTGTTGCATTGCCGCTATCAATTTTATCTTTCAGAACCGCAATGTACTTCATCAGCCATTCAGGTACCGGCGCACCCATGCGACCGGCGTTTTCTGTAATTGATAAGGCTTCATTCAATAAGTACCACACCGTTGTAAGAAGGGACAGCATCGCAGATGGCAAATGATATCCGAGATTTCCAGATGTCTTTGCTAAGATGTAATCAATTACAATTGCCACAGTGATCACAAATAAATATGCGATCTTCTTTGCGATTCCCTTTGCTCCTTTTTTACTGGACCAACCATATGATGTGTCTCCCGGATGATCAATTGCTTCCACCATACTCGCAATCATCCCACTGATATAGTCAACGACCATTAAAAAGACAAGCAACCCTAACAAATAAAATGTGATTCCCAACTTTTCAGACAAAAAAGCGATTACTCCAGTTGCAAGCAGCTGGATTGTTGTACATGTACCTTTGCTCATTCTCATTTCTCCTTTTGATTTTCTTACTATATTGTATGTTTGTCCGTCAGATCAGTCTGTAGTGTGGCCGTTCCTCCCCGAATTTCCAATACCTGATCCAATCATCCAGGACAATCCCGACCAGTGCCACCGGCAGCCACAGCACAAAGTACTGCGGACAGATCTGCCCCAAGAGGTTGCCCGGAAGCCCGCTGTAGTCCCAGACTCCCCAGCCGAGCCACAGATTGACGATGCAGCCGGTCAAGAACTCTAATGTCGTGATTCCGACCGCACCGATGAGGATCTGCTGCCATAACGGCATCTGCCAGGGCAGGATCTCGTTGATCAATCCCAGAAATACGAAACAGATTCCACCAAGCAGGAACATGGTCCAGTGACTCCGGCCACGCCAGATCAGTTCGATCAATATGTAAAGCAGTCCGCCAACATTAAACAGGAACAGATATTTGTTCAGTAGCCTGTGACTCATCCACATCACTCACACCTTCTTTCATTGATGAAATATATGCCTTGAGGACATCTGACTGGTACTGTTCCGGCACATCTGCACCATAATAGATCTGTTGGATCTCCTCTGTGCTCTGTGTACCACTAATCCACATGTTAACTGCGTTGCAGTATGTTGTGTGATAGCTCACATGCTGCATAGCTGCGGAAATGATCAGCTGCATGTCAGCGGCATTGTAGTACCGGCACGGCTGACCGTCCGCGTGGTACTCAAGCTCAGTGGTGCCCGCTGCAAGCTGTACCTGCTTACCGAAAAGATTGAGCTGATCATGCTCCGTCAGTGCAAAATGCTCTGTGGACCCGTCCGACAGCTTGACATCGACTCCGGAATAGATAGCGGTCTCACATGCCTGACTGATCTCTCGTTTTTTCGCTGCCTGCAGCTCTTCCAGAGTCGGAACATACGGTTCCGGTGGAAGGATCTCGCCACCGGTATCCGGATCCGGTGTCTGGTACACGCTACCATCATCTGACAGATAGACTGTCTGACCCTCGTCGCGATACACCGTATTCCAGCCAGTTAACACAGCACACTCGATGTCTCCGGCCGTGTAAAGTACAATGTCACCGTTCCACTTTGTAGGCGGCGTACAGGCGAAGATGATCTGTAGCACATGCTGCTCGATCGTCTGGATGCTCCGGATGTCGTAGAGCTTACCTTTGACTTTGATTTTTTCCATGGAAATTACCTCCTAAAAATTATTTTTTGTATATAAAAAGCTCCCTATGAGGGAGCTGAATTTTCAAATTTATATGATTCACAGTTGATTTTTGTGTTGGTGAGTTGATTTTTCTTCAATTGCATAGTGACTTCCAGGCACTTGATAATAATTTAGGCGTTTTCCTCACCGCATCGGGAACTAAAGCTGCAGTCTTTAGAGATTATGTTGAAATTACAAGTGAATATTACGGGTACTTTTACACCACTTGTCCGGATTGA
>NZ_QWGL01000060.1 GCF_003435375.1 Clostridium sp. AM34-11AC
TTATTAGCCACTACTGTTACAACGTTAGTATAGCACTTCACGCCATTATCTGCCGCTCTTTCGGTTCGTACACCTTAAAGTAATGGTATTTGCTTGGCTCATAGGCAAGGTTTATAATATCTTCCCGCACCTTGTCTAAGTTTTCCTCTTTGTCTTTCGTAAAAATCAGTACGTCTTTTCTGTGCCGTTTACACTTTCTGGCTTTGTTATAGGCTTTCTGTACGTTTCCATAGTCGCCCATAGCCTCTAAAAGCGTAATGCGCCGCCAGAGGCTGTAAGTAAGCAGCTGCCCCATATCCTGCTATTTTCTGGTCTTTACCTCTTCTATCAGTTCGCCCAGCATAACGCCTATTTCTTTCAGCTTGCGGCAGCTCTCGCCGTAGTGCCGTGCGTTCATAGCGCTATACTTCAAGTCATGCGCCAGCCGCAGCAATTCTTTACTTTCCTGCAATGCCGTATCTACCGTGTATAAGTGGCTTTTCGTTGCCGTCTTATCCCACTTTATAACCTCTTGCAGCATTTCAAGAATTGCGTTTCTTGTCGCCGTCTGTAAACTGAATTTCTCATACTTTGGGTACTTCGTAAGCAGAGGGTAAATATATAGCAGAAAATCGTATATTTTCTGGTGTATAATATCTGTTTTTGTCTGTATGTCCATGCCTTACCCCCGTTTATCCGGCTGGGCTTTCGCCCGCCGTCTACAGAGAGTCACACGCCCCACGAGCGCCAATGCCCGTACCGACAAGCCACGGGTAATAGGAGCAATCCACGGCACGAGCGCCGCAATACGCCCCAAAGCTCCAGCTGCCGCCCGCTACCAGCGCCGCCAGAGAATATGCGTAATACTGGTAAATATTACCAACGTCGTAAGACTTCTCGCCTGTGTTCAATGGGCTTTTCTTGTCCCAGCCCCACGCTACGCTTGCGTGGTAGTCTGCATTTGTGGCGTGTTCCGCTCTTGTAATAAGCTCGTCCAGCCACTCCCAGACACGCCCCACGGCATCTACAACGCCCACGGAAGAAACGGCATTTACCACACTGCCTGTTACGCCCCTACCTGTGTTGCTGGTGGCGCTCCATGCGTTTGTATTTGCGTTATCCAGTCCGGCAGGGCTGCCAAAAGCATAAGCGCTAAATTCTGCATAGTTCGGCAGACGCTTACCGCTCTTTGCCAGACGTTCTACAAAGTTGTACCAGTTCATGCTTTCTGTACCCGTCATAGGTGCGCAGCCGTACTCTGATTTCAAGCCCTTTGCCCCGTCGTCAGAATTAAGGTAAATATCTACCCATGTGCCGCCGCCTAAATATACCATACCCTCTGGGCTGCATTTCGGGCGGTGTCCCAGTGTCCATACAGAACGTGGTACAATGCCGTTGCTTACTGCACTTTCCCAGCCTGTGCCAAAAATAACACTGCTGCCATTAAGCGGCTGTAAATTGCTGTCCACCTTGCGGCAGCGTCCATAATGAAAGCCTCCGATTTTACGGCTGTTTGTAGCGTTCCAGCCTGTCGGGTATGTAGAATTAAGGGAAATCACGTATTTCTCGTCTGCGCTGTCAATTCTGCTGTCGCAGATATATACGTAATAGTCCTTACCTACCGCAAAAGCGCTGCCTGCGTCCAGATTAGCAGCCGTAAGAATTGTATTTGCTGTCTTGAAAATTCCAGCGCCGCCCACGGCAATTACGCAGCCCTCTACTACAGTCAGCTCATTTGCTCCGCTGGCGTAAATGTACTCATTGCTCGGTGCTACAATATCGCTGATTGTAGCCATTTTATTTACGTTCAAAAGCGCCCTTGCGTCGGTCTTTGTAACGTCGTCCACTAATAATCTACTCATACTGCTTTAATACTCCTTTCAGTGCTGCAATGTCGTCTGTTGTCATTCCTGCCACGGTGTCTGTGCGTTCCAGCGCAATTACCTTGCAGCCCGCTTTTACCGCTTTGGAAAGTGTAAGGGCTGTTCTGTCGTTTCCTGCCTCTCCTGCTGCCGCTGCCTCGTCAGTCTGGATATGTGTTACTCCCTGCACTGTGCCGGATACGTCGCCCGCTACAAATTTCATGCCTACCGCTGCCTCGTCGCAGTAATATACCGTAACCGCCTTTTTCTCTTCCTCTACAGCTGCTACGCCGCACTCAATATAACGCTGGTTCTCTGCGCTCTCGATTTTTGCCAGCAAGTCCGCTGCCGCCAGTTCTCCGCTTGCTACCATAGCAAGGCAGTTGTAATAGTCCTCTTTTGTCTTTAATACTTTAGGAAATCCTTTCATGGTCTGCCGCCTTTCTAAAATGTATTTGCAAGATAGGAATTACCCACGTAGGTAGCCCCTAACACTGCCGTTTCTACTGTTCTTTCGTAATGCTGGCTCATGTATGCTGCACCCATGTAACACAATCCCAGTATAGCATCATGCTTATAGTCAATGCCCCAGCCGCTTTCTACTCTCTTAAGTCGCTCGTCCAGCGCTGCTATTGCCTCTTTGGTTTCTTTCGTGCCTGCCTCTGCCTGCTTTTTCACTTCCTGCATGGCTGCTGCCAGCTCTTCAATTTGCAGTTGCAGGCTGCCTGCTATGTCCTCGCCCAGCTTGTCCTTGATACTCTCAAACCATGTGTTAAATTCGTTTTCAGCGTCCGACTGGAATAGCTTAATTTTTGCCATAAATTCTGTATAGGCGCTTAAAAGTTCCTTGTCCCAGTTGTCAAGCGTGCTTTCAAAACTGCTGTATCTTTCGTTAAACTGGCTCTCATACTGTGCAAATAAGCCCTCTGTCTTGCTTACGTAGCTGTCATATACGCCCGCAATCTCTGTAAGGTACTTTTCCATACTCTGCTTATATGCGCTGAACTCGTCCAGCACGGCTGCGCTGTAGGTGTTGAAAAAGTCCGTAAACTGCTTTGTAAGCACGCTTGCGTCTATCTCTTCCACCGTTCCTGTTACAATGCCGCAGACTGCGCTATTAAATCGCTGGTCTGTGATGTTCTGCGTCTGTATCCTTGTTACGCCCTTGCCTACGTAAATATCTGCAAGCGCAAGCTCCCATATTTCCGTGGTGCGTGTTACTGCCGTTGCTGTCGGCTTTGCAGACGGTGTGCCTTTCAGCACCGCAATATACATATCTCTTTGCGGCAAATCCCAGCGAACTACTACCCTGTCCACCCTGTTAAGCGCTCCCTCTGCCGTATCCAGTGTTACGCTAAGCGTTGCAGGATTTCTAAAGGCGTAGCCGTTTATAAAGGCATAGCCTGCATTTACTCTTATTTCCATGCCGCTGTAAGCTACCACCTGTAGCCCGTCGCTCGGCTTTGGAAAAATGCCGTTTGCAATGAAAGTAGCAAAGTACCACGCCCAATCCTCGGCTTTATATACCCTGTCGTACTCTCCGTCTACTGCCACGGCATTAAACGGTAAGCTGTTTGCCATTTCTGCTACCTCACTTTCCTAATCTGGTCTACCAGCGTCGGCAGGCTGTCGCCAAAGGTCGCCTCTATGGTTTCCTCGCCTTTCTGGTATGTTTCCGTTACTTCTGTAATACGTGCATCTATCTGTATGCCCCACTTGGTTTCTTTGCAAGTAATACGGTCGCCTAAATCAAAATCAGCCTTAAATTTTAAGTTTGAATTTGTATTTATGGTACTTACAAAATTTATGTTCTTGCCGTAGTTTTCCAACTCTGCGCCGCCTCTCGTTTTCAGCATTGCAATATAGGTATTCAGCGGTATTGTTACCTCTGTTTCCCCCTGCTGGTACTTTCTGGCAATGTCCGTAGCGTCGCAGAATACCTCTACTAAATCCAGCCCCGTTGCGCCCTCGCCGTCCACTGTGGTTACTGGCTGGCTGCCGTCGTCGTCAGCTGCTCCCTGCACATAAATAAAGTTGCCGCAGTTCTCTATACTGGCTGTATATTCCTGCTCGTTGACATTATCAAAATCTCTTGAAAATATGCAGGGTGTGTTACCCTCGGTATTTGTGGCTGTAAGGTCATTGCCCTTATACAGATAAAAGCCAAACAGTCTCTCTCTTTCGTTAAGCAGAATGTCATAGCCCAACTTTCCAGCCTGCGCCCTTGCCTTTACTTCCTGCCCCAGTTGTGCGTATACCTCGTTTGCATATTCAACCGCCACGCCGTCTATGGTTTCCTGCGCCAGAAATGTAAGCAATGGAAAACGCCGCTTTGTTCCTGCTGCGCTGCCGCAGTTGTTCTTTACCATAAGGTTTATAAGATACTGGTTTGTACCTGTCGCCACAATCTGCGGATAAATGCAGCGCTTATTAAGCCACCAGCTAAGCATATAGCCTTGTGCCTCTAACTGCTCTAAGCCGTTCTCGTCTTTGGTAATGTGTACGTAGGTTATCTGCGCTGCCCTGCGCCATACGCCGCCGTCGGCGGTCTTTACTTCCTTTTTTCCGTCGTGCTTGGTTATTAAGTTACCCTCTACCAGCAAACGGCTGTTATTGTCCGTAATCGGCGCAAGCAGGCTAAAAGTTCCTACGTCAAAATACTTTGTATGCCATAGCAGGCTTGCCAGCTCGTCTATAGCTCCCAGCGGCTGTACTGTCTTGTCGAATACTCTAAGCTCCATACCGTCACACTCCTAAAAATTCCTTGCTGTAGAATATGGATACTTCCAGAGAATTTACGCCGCTGGCTGCATCATACCTAAACATATTGTCGCCTATGGCAAGCTGCATAAATGTACTGTCTACATCAATATAGCGGAAATAGTCGGTTTCTACGCCGTCCCTTATCAGCTTAGCGCCCTTGCTGCCGTACTTCGTGTTAATCTCTATCACGTCGCCCGTTTTCATAGTGGCGTTAATCTGTATAAATTCCTCGGTATCCACATTAAGCAGTATCGGGTTTGAAACTGTCCCCAGTGCTGTAAACCTTATCCTCATTCCTGTTGATACGTCGCCCTCGTTGTAGCAGTCCACTATTACGCTTTCCGCTCGGTATCCGTATATCATGCTCTTTGTGCTGTCCTTTTCAATAACGCAAGGGAAATGCCACGCAGCCACCCAGCTTGCTATATCCTCTTTTGTTTCTTCCTCTTCCCGCCAGAACGGGTTAAGGCACTCTATTTGTAAATCAAACTCATAAAGTACCTCTTTCTTTAGTATCTTAGGCTCTCCATACGCCCTGCAATCAATCACACGCTTAAAGCCGCCGTACTCATACACCAGCGTAGCGCTAAGCTCTGGGTTAAATATCTTAAGCATACGGCGGCGCAGTTCCAATGCCTGCGCCTTGTCCCGTGTGTTGATATGTCCCGCTACGTCTATGTCCCTCGCCTCGATACGCTGCCCTACGTAGGTGTCGCCGTGCTGTCCCATACTGTTTGTGCTGTAAATGACGCTCGTAACGCCGGAAATGCCCTCTACGTCTTTACTTATATTGCAATGGTATACACTGTCTACTCCCAGCTCTAACCGCTCGCCCCTTGAATTTATGTAAGTCAGTTTTTCATTTTCCATGTGTTACACCGTCCTTGCTATCATTCTGAACTGTCGGGCTGCCTCTTTCTGCTGTTTTGCATAGTCCGTGGTATTCGCATAAATATACTGATTGACAACTACGCCGCCTGCTGCACTGCCGCCGCCTCTCGGCTTTGGCTTTTTGTCGTCGTTATCATACTTAAATTCATTGCCTACATTTACCTTTGCGTCTACGTCAAACTCCTGCGGTACGCTGTCCTCAATCATTTTCTTAACGCCGCCGATTTCATTAGAAAAGCCAACGCCGATACCCTGCGCCAGATATACGCCGATTTCGTCACGCATCAGCTTAGACGGGCTGGCAATTCCGAATAAATCTTTAAGGAAGTCGGTAACGTCTCCTACCCAGTCGCTTATTTTGTCTTTTATCCACCTCGTAGCGCCGCTTATGCCGTTCCAGATGCCTTCTACCATGTTTTTACCGAACCCTGCAAACGTACTGCCAATATCCTTAAATACGTCTGTTATTCCAGTAATTACATTTCTCATGCCCTCTACGGCTTTGTTCTTTACTTCTGTACCCCACGTAGCCACTTTGGAAATTGCACCAGAAATGCTGTTATAAATCTTTTGCGGTATTTCCTTAACAATCGTAACAATGCCCGTTACCATGGCATTCATTACCTCTTTGGCTTTCGTAAGCATATTGTTGCCCCACGTAGCCACTCTGGTAACTGCTCCTACTATACTGTTCCAGATTTTCTGCGGCAGTTCCTTAACAATCGTAATAACGCC
>NZ_QWGL01000061.1 GCF_003435375.1 Clostridium sp. AM34-11AC
ATCAGAACACCATTGTTTCTCGGTGTCATACCTGCTGTAAAAATCAGATTGCCAAATCTTGTTGCCGGTACATACTTTCCCTGCGGAATCGGATTTGCTTCTTTTGCCATAATAAATTACCCCTTTAAATTATATAATTTTTCAAATCTTTCCAGCCTATTATCCCTACTTTCCAGATCTGTTTCCCCATTGATGCTATTAACCGCCAATATAATGCCGTTCTCTTCCAAGACTTCGTGCGACTCTCACAAGTTCCTGACGAATTGCATCAAGTCCCTTCTGCCGCATCCTGTTTTCCTCACCGATCACAGCCAGCGAATATACCGCATGTCCTTTATCATTTAAAATCGGAACCGCAACGGACGCAACTCCCTTATCCTGCTCTGAGATACTGATACAGTATCCCTGCTCCCGGATCTTCTTTAATTGTTCCTCTACCTGCTCTTTCTCCTGCAATCCTTCTTCCGTCTCCGGAAATATCTTTCTCAACGTCTCTTGAATAAATTCCTCCGGCTGCCATGCAAACAATGTCTTTCCGGTGGAACCTTTTACATAACTTCCAACACGTCCTACCCTTGACTGAATCTGAAGATAATTCTCAGATTTTACTTTCTCCACGCAGATCGGAACCCCATCGACCATAGCCGTCAATACAACATCCTCATTGTACTCATCTCTCAGGCATCTCATTTCCTTTTCTATGAGTTCTTCCGTCGTGATGCTCTGCGTGATCATTGTGGATACTCTGAGGATCCTGGTGCCGAGCCGATACTTTCCGTTTGGATTATCCTGAATCAGCCAGCCCTGGTGCACCAGTGTTTTTACGATATTAAATACCGTTGTCTTTTGAATTCCCAGTTCTTTACTGATCTCAGCAATTCCGAGATACTGTACATTCAGCTTTTCATATAACTCTAATATGGCAGTCGCTCTTATGATCGAATTCACATATTGAGGTTCTTTTTCTTGCATTCATTCTACCCCCATCCAATAAAAGAAATATTTCCATTCATCTTCACTATCTCTTAGTATAACGTATTCTATATCGAAAAACAAATACATTCTGCGATAACCGGAGGCAGAATCTGCTGACGCGGCAACATCTTACGGCATTATGTAGAAAAGCCCCATACGAATGACTGAAGCAGCCATCCGCAAGGGACTTCCCGCTTTATGACATTTTACTTATTATTTTTTTAATACCGGTTTTACAAATTCGCCCCAGCCAGATGCACTCTCGTCAACTTTACCATTCTCATATACAACACGTCCACGAACGATCGTACTGTCAACTGCACAGTCAAGCTGCCAGCCTTCGTATACCTTCATGATACCTTTTGCCTGAGAATAGCTGTCCTCAGCATGGCAGGTAACCTTCTTATTCATATCAACGATAACAAGATCGCCGTCTGCTCCTGCTGAGATTGTTCCTTTCTGTGGGAAGATATGGAATAACTTAGCCGGATTTACGCTTAAGAGTTCTACAATTTTCTCCAGGCTGACGCCACGCTTTAATCCCTCTGTAATCATTAATGGGAGACGAAGGTCGATTCCCGGGAATCCAGACGGAGAAAGGAAAATATCCTTATTTCCATCTTTATCTTTCTTTTCTTTCTCGGAAACTAAGAACGGGCTGTGATCACTGCCGATGAAATCAATTGTGCCATCTTTTACATAATCCCAGAGACGCTCTACATCTTCTTTCTTTCTAAGCGCCGGGTTGCACTTTGCGTATGCACCGTATTTTTCTACATAGCTCTCATCGAGAAGCAGATAGTGCGGACAGGTCTCGACCATAACCGGCTGTCCCTCTGCTTTTGCTTTCTTTGCAAGTTCCATTGCCTGCCAGGTGGAAACATGTACTAATTCGATCGGGCATCCAACGTCCTTACCAAATTTCAGCATCTTGGAGATTGCTTCGATCTCTACGATCGGGGGACGTGACTCACAATGAGCAATGTTTTCTGTCTGACGTCCCTGCTCTCTGAGGCGTTTAATGAAACCTGTTACAAGCTCATTATCCTCTGCATGTGCCGCAACTGCCAGACCTGTCTTCTTAACTTCTTCAAGGACACGATATAACTGATCGTTGTTTGCACTTGTCAGACCTTCAAACTCTGCATCTCTTCCTTCCGGAGCTTCATGTAAGAATGTCTTATATGCGATAATTCCTTCATGGGAAAGCGGCTCGATTGCTTCCGGATGCTCACCGCCTGCTGCACCGAAGAAGCAGAAGTCTACACAGCTTCCTTTTTCATGACGATCATTCGCTGCGCTTTCTTCACCTTTGCAGATGCTGATACGGTTCTTTAAGATCTCTCCATTCCACTGTGGCGGCATAGAAATCGGATGCTCAAAGAATGTTGTACATCCACCGGCTGCTGCTGCACGTGTACCAACCTCAAATGTCTCACGCTCCCAGTGGCCAGGATCACGATAATGTACATGAGTATCAATTCCGCCAGGAAGAACATATTTTCCGCCTGCATCAATTGTGCGCTCAGCTTCCGGCAGGCAGCCCGGCTCTGCGATCAAAGCAAATTTCCCATCTTTAATTCCGACATCCGCTTTGCGGAAGCCGCCTTCAATAAATACAAGTCCATTGATTACAGCAAGATCCATCATAGTCTCATTCTCCTTTTCCATTTTATCTGTCAGGCTTTAAAGTCCGTTTTCATCAAGTTTCAGTACCGTCTGGTACAGAACATCAGCACCAATATCCACATGTTCCGGTTTTGTGTATTCATCACCCTGATGGCTGACACCCTTTACACTCGGAACAAAGATCATACCGATCGGGACTCCTTCGTGTGCCATCGGGTTTGCGTCGTGGCCAGCACCGCTCGGCATGATGACATGACTGATTCCTTTCTCTGCGCAGACACCATCAATCAGTTTGATCAGCCTCGGATCACACGGTGTAGAGTATTTTGCGATGGTATTTACAAATTCAAATTCACAGTTCGGAATTTCTTTTGCGAGTGCCTGAATATCTGTATAGAACTGATCCGTAACAGCTCTGTCCATATGACGCATCTCAAAGGTTGCCACTGCCTGTCCCGGAATTACATTTTCCTGTCCCGGAGATACGGCGATCTTTCCGACAGTAAATACAAGTGTATCGCTCAGTTCTCTTGCACGCTCTTCTGCTGCAACGATCAGCTTTGCCATTCCGACAAGTGCATCTTTTCTGTTTACCATCATCGTCGTTCCTGCATGATTGCTCATGCCTTTAGCTGTCACTTCATAGCGGATCACACTGACGATTCCGCTGACAACACCGACATCAAGATCTGCATTGTCGAGTTTATCGCCCTGTTCGATATGATATTCCAGATAACATTCATACTTGCTGATATCTCTCTTTGCGGCTTTAACTTTCTCCGGACTGCAGTCAAACTTTGCTAATTTTTCCGGATATCCCGGAAGATCCGGATCGATCATTCCTGTCACACAGCGGCTTCCGAAGGTTCCACCGAGGATACTGGACTCTTCCATATTAAATCCCCAAATTTCCAATGGATGACGCAGTGTACGGCCTTCGTCCTTTAAACGAGCTGCAACTTCCATTGCACCGGTCACACCGAGCATGCCATCATAAACACCGCCCTTAATAACTGTATCCAAATGAGAACCGATTACAATTGCTTTTGCTTCCGGATCACTGCCCGGCAAAACACCATGAAGGTTTCCAACCGGGTCAGTTTCCACCTGCATTCCTATTTCTTTCATGCGTGCTTTTAAAAGCTCAAGTGCCTGAAAGTATCCTTCTGAGAATCCAAGCCGGGTAATCGAACCATCTTCATTCCGTCCAATGTTTCCAGCCTGCTGCAGCAATTCATTTAATCTGCTCATATCGATGATCCACCTCTTTCACTGAGATCTCCTTGCGCCGTCAGAATGATCATTATGACGGCACAGGCAAATCTCTTAATTCTATTTTTTATTTTGTCTCTCCAAATAAGTGATCCATTGTCTCCTTATCAGCAGATTCATTTGCACTTTCCGGAGTCATAACAGAGCCAACCATGATTACGATAAAGCATACTAGACACGCCGGAAGAGCTGCCATAATACCAGCTGGCTGTCCAAGGCCGTACCAAACAAGTGCTGTCACAAAACCAGCCGCTGCTGCGATCATGGCACTGATTTTATTTGCACGCTTCCATGCAACGCCGACCATAATCGGGACTGCCATTGCAGCACCCATAAGAGTAACGGCTTTCGCCTGAATGATCTGGATCGTGTCGCTCATAACGAATGTAAGGGCAACGGCACCGATACCAAATACGATTGTAGAAACACGAGATACGAATAACTCTTCTTTATCCGATACATTGCTCTTTACCTTGGAATAGAAGTCATGTGCAAATGTTGTAGCGATCAAAAGAAGTAAGCTGTCTGCTGTAGAAATGATAGCTGCTACAACAGATGCAAGCATGATTGCTCCGATAATCGGATTTACTTCACTAAATACTAATGTTGTAAATACCATATCCTGCTTTTCGATACCCGGGTGGATCAGCATACCGCATAAACCTGTGATTGCAAGCGGAACATAGAAAAGTAATAAACCGATGCCTGTGATACCCTGGCTCTTGGATGCAACTTCCGGGCTCTCAGCAGACATGAAACGTGCTACGAATTGTGGTGCGCCAAAGTTACAGATACCCCATGTAACTACCCAGCTTAACGCTGTGATCGGCGGGATCTTAACACTGAATCCTTTTACAAATTCCGGATTCAGAGCTGCAATACCTTCGTTCATAGCTGTAAATCCGCCAACCTTTAACAGGAACTGGATTGCGATCAGCCAGATACCAATGATGATTACGAAGGAGCAGATCGTATCTGTCCATGCAACAGCCTTCATACCACCGATACATGTGAATACGACAAACACTGCGAGTAAAATAACACAGCATGTTAATGTGCTCCAATTGGAGAAGGTCTGTAAAATGATGGTTGCACCTGTCACCTGTGCACCTAACAGTGCGGTACAGCTTACAACGATCAGAAGACTCATAACGATGGAATACTTTCCGCTGTAACGTTTTTCGATCAGCTCTGGAAGAGTATTACATTCACTCTGACGCATTCTTCTTGCAAAGAACATACATGCAAGGAAAGAAGTCAGAAGCGTACCGGCTGCGTTCCACCATCCAGACCAACCGTTCAGATAATAATAGCCCATGTAGCTCATAATTGACGTTGCAGAAATAATTGTTGCAAAGTAGGTACCAGCCATCGGGAGTTTTCCTAATGATTTACTGGCTACCATCCAATCTTCCGTGTCCTTGATTCCGCGGGAAATTAAAATACCAATCACTGCCAGACCGACCATAAATATGACCGTAACGATCATATACAAAGCATTATTTGACATATCTTATTTTCCCCCTTTCTTCTTGTCATTAACCGTGACATAAATCAGCGGAAAAATACCTAAAAACAAATAAACACACCATAAAAATACACAACTGCCAGAAACACCAAACATAACCATCCATCCCTTCTGTTGTTCATTTCCGAATCTTCTTTTGTTGACTTTACGTATAATTCTTCCTCATTGTTAGCGTTGGGTAGAATCGGTCACATAGAGTCGGCCAGAAACAGCCAAAATTGGTCAATCGGAAATCGTGATTCAATTGTTTCTAAATTCATTATATTGGAACGCGTTCATATATTTGTATTTTTATTATATTCAACCAGAGACTATTTGTCAATTCAAAACACTGCATGAAACATATCAATATCAAATATAATACATCTGTTTATCATATGTTTATAGCCATTAATATTTAAAATAATAAAAAAGACCACTGAGCAGGATCTTTCCCATCAGTGGTCT
>NZ_QWGL01000062.1 GCF_003435375.1 Clostridium sp. AM34-11AC
CTGGCGAACTGACACCGAAATGATACCGAAACACGACAATCTGATAGGGGGACAGTCTACCCTATCGCTGATACTTCGGGAGATTTTAAGCAGCCTATGGCTGTAATTTTGCCGAAAATCGCCCCGAAACCATACACTAAAACGGGAGGAAACACAATATGCCGAGAATGAGCAAAAAGAGGAAGCATGAGCTTTCCTTTTACCTCAATGACCGGGGGCGTGTCACTTACAACGAATTATGCCGGAAATGCCAGCATGGGTGCAAGCAGAGCTTCCGGGCGGTTGTGGTTGACTGCCCCCGTTATTTATCCAAACGAGCAAAGAAAAAGGAGGAACACACCGAATGAATTTTGAATTTATGACGATAGACACACCCTTGCCGCCCTGTATGCCATTTCCCAGAGCGTTGACAGGATTTCCAGTCAGCAGCACCGCAAAGGTCATGTACTGCCGGATGCTGGACGCTATGCTTTCCAAAGGTCAGGAGGACGAAAACGGAATCCTGTTTGTCTGCTTCCCTGTTACAGCCATTGCCGCAGTCCTGTCCCGCAGCCCCATGACAGTCAAGCGTTCTCTGAATGAACTGGAAACAGCCGGACTTATCATGCGGGTGCGTCAGGGCGTTGGAGAACCAAACAGGATTTATGTGCTGATACCAGGAAAGGAGGACGCTGCCCTTGCCTGATACCTCAAAGCTGGAAAAGCTAAACCGGGAGCTGGAGAAAAGCGAAAAGAAACTGCGGAAAGCAATCAATGATGAAAAGGCATTGCAGCACCAGTTAAAGCAGCTTACCCGAAAGGAACGGACGCACCGGCTCTGTACCCGTGGCGGTATGCTGGAAAGTTTTCTGCAAGAGCCGGAACGCCTGACAGATGATGATGTCATGCTGTTGTTGAAACTCATTTTTCACAGGCAGGACACGCAGGAACTATTGAAAAAACTGCTGGAACGGGAGAAGCCGGAAACCCCTTAGTTTACTAAGGGCGCAATTATACACCACCCAGAGGATGGTGCATTGCGTTCTCCGAAGGCTCCTCGCCGGAGGGCTGTGATTTTCCGCAGTCATGGTCTGCTCCAAATCATACAGGGGACGCTACGCCGTCTCCGCTCCGCTTCGGTCGGTGCAGGGCAAACGTCCACTGGACGTTTTGCACCCCTGCGCTGGCTACCGCCAGCTACCCTTTTGTGGACTTGCCATCTGGGGACACCTTGCGCTGCAAGCTGTTCCCATCTGACAAGTTTCATAAAATACGCTATCTTTTCGATAGGTAATAAAGTATAATGAAATCAATAACAAACTGGACTTGAATAACGGGAGGGACGCCTATGTTATGGTCTATTAGTGGTGGAGTTATAATTTTTGTTTTAGGTATGTTTATTTTTTTGAAGCCAGATTTAGTGTGGAAATTAACAGAAGCATGGAAATCTTATCGAGCAGATGAGCCATCTGAGTTATATCTGAAAACCACAAAAATTGGCGGTATTTTATTTGCTCTATTAGGAGTTGTCATGATAATACTTCCCTTTATTTTGAAATAATAACTTTCAGATTGCATGACGAGCGACAAATCAATTTTAGGAAGGGATATAGATGCCGGTTATCGAGATTATAACGATTGTATTTGCAGCGATTACAATTTATTTGTGTTATGACGAATATAAAAAAGGAAAAATGAGTTTGAGGAATTTCAAAATAGTTTCTATATGCGAAAGTCTTGCGATTTTAGGAATGATATTTTTGATAATTTGCTTATATTCAAATATGAAATTATAAGGGGGAGCTAAAAACACGAAATGATGAAATATCAATGTCCTTGTTGTGGATATTTTACCTACAATGTTCCGGCAAATGAAGATTGTGGGTATATCTGTCCCGTTTGTTTTTGGGAGAATGACCCGTTCATTGCTTCTGATAACGAACCAAGTGACTCTAATCATGGAATAACGCTAAAAGAAGCGAAATCCAATTTCTCAAAATTTGGTGCTTGTGAAAAAGAAATGTTATGTTATGTCCGACCACCAAGAGATGATGAAAAAGAAATTTCATAGTAGTGTGTAAAGGAGAATCAAATGAAGCATAAAAAGTTTTTGTTAATTGCACTGATATGTTTAATCGGTATAGGTATTAGCTTTCTTTTGTTTTCTGCTCATAGACCATTCAAAGATTTAGAGGCAGCAGATATTACTTCGGCAAGTGTTCGGTTATCGCCACCTGATACAACAATTCAGATAGTAGAAACAGAGGAATTAGTATCATATCTCAATGAGGTAGTTATTTACAATAAGGACAACTCATATACAGAATATGCCGGACAAGCAGTTATTTTCACTCTGTCTTTGGCAGATGGTTCTCAAGTGGAGATTATAGCATACAATCCATTTATTATAATTGACGGTATTGGTTATAAATGCAAATATGAACCTTGTGAAGCTCTTAATCATTATGCTAATGAGCTAATGACAAGAGAACCATAATTTTTAAGTGTACCATCTACCCATCGGGTCAACTTGTCCCGAACTTTTACAACTAAATATCCGCCGCCCTCACAGCGGCACACCGAGCAGGAAATCTGAAAAAAGGTCTCCTGCTTTTTTTCTGCCCAAAATGAGGTGGTAAAACGCCACACCATCCACCAACTACCGAAAGGAGGGACACGAAATGCCCTGTCCACACAACGAAATCACGATTGTTCAGCGCAGCCAGCGGCAGTCTGCGGTTGCCGCCGCTGCTTACCAGAGTGGCGAAAAGCTGTTCTGTGAATATGACCAGCAAGTGAAGCACTACCCGGAAAAGCGTGGCATCGTCCACAATGAAATCCTGCTCCCGGCAAATGCCCCGCCGGAGTATGCAGACCGCAATACCTTATGGAATGCCGCCGAAGCGGTGGAGAAGCAATGGAACTCCCAGCTTGCAAGGCGGTGGGTGCTTACCATCCCCAGAGAGATACCGCCCGAACAGTACGCTGTCCTTGTCCGGGAGTTTTGCCAGCAGCAGTTTGTTTCCAAAGGCATGATTGCTGATTTTGCAATCCATGACCCCCATCCGCCGGGACCCAATCCCCACGCCCATGTCCTGCTGACTATGAGAGCAATGGACGAACATGGAAAATGGCTTCCCAAGAGCCGCAAGGTTTATGACCTTGATGAAAGCGGAGAACGGATAAAACTTCCGTCCGGCAGGTGGAAAAGCCACAAGGAGGATACGGTTGACTGAAGGGCAATGGACGAACATGGGAAATGGCTTCCCAAGAGCCGTAAGGTTTATGACCTTGATGAAAACGGGGAACGGATAAAGCTGCCATCCGGCAGGTGGAAAAGCCACAAGGAGGATACGGTTGACTGGAACGACCAGAAGTATTGTGAAATCTGGCGGCATGAATGGGAGGTCATCCAGAAATATTCCGGTCATAAAGATAACGACCGAGATGCTACGAAAATATCTTGTAGAGTATCAAACGATAAATAATTGTGGAAAGGTAACTATTAATAATATTCGTAGAAGTCTTTCCACATTTTTTTCGTGGCTAGAGGAAGAGGATTATATTATAAAAAGCCCAATGAAAAGAATTCATAAGGTAAAGACTGCCGTTATTGTAAAAGATACCATTCCGGATGAGAAAATAGAAATTCTTAGAGATAATTGTAATAATCTGCGTGATAGGGCAATGATTGATTTTCTGCTTTCAACAGGAATTAGAGTAGGCGAATTGGTAAGGCTGAACATTGATGATATAGATTTCTCTGAGCGGGAATGCGTGGTTTATGGCAAAGGAGACAAAGAGAGGAAAGCATATTTTGATGCTAAGACCAAAATTCATTTGTTGAATTATATTGAATCAAGGACAGATAATAATATAGCGTTATTTGTGTCGTTAAACAAACCACACAGTAGACTTACTGAAAGCGGTGTGGAGTTACGATTACGAGAAATGGGGAAGAAGTTAGGTGTAGAAAAGGTACACCCACATAAGTTCAGAAGGACTATGGCCACCAGAGCAATTGAGAAAGGTATGCCGATTGAACAGGTACAGAAAATTCTGGGACATGAGCAAATAGATACAACGCTCAGATATGCAATGGTTAATCAAAACAATGTGAAGCTATCGCATCGAAAATATATTTCATAGATTGACTTGTAACGCAAAAGACGTTACAATAAAAGAAAGATGGAGGTGTATTCTATGGGAAAAACAGCAACATTAAATATAAGAGTAAATCCAGATGTAAAAGAAAATGCAGAAAGTGTATTGGCACAATTAGGGATACCAATGGCTACTGCTATAGATATGTATTTAAAACAAATATCATTAGTAGGAGGAATTCCCTTTTCTATTGTATTACCAAAAGCAGCTAATTCAGTGAATGCAGATATGATGTCTGTTACACAGATTCATCAAAAGTTAGAAAAAGGATATGCCGATATAGAGAAAGGAAATGTTGAGGATGCAGCTAGTGCGTTTGTGGCATTTAGAGAGAGGCATTAATGAAGCAATATAAGGTAGAGATTACAAAAGAAGCTTTGCAGGATATGGAAGATATATACAATTATATTGCTATAGATTTGCTTGCTCCGGATAATGCAATGGGGCAATATAATCGCATTGCTGATGAAATACTTACATTAGACACTTTCCCGGAACGATTTAGGATTATGGATTCTGAGCCGGAAAAGAGAATGGAGTTGCGTAGAATGCTCGTCGATAATTATTCAGTGTTTTACACAATCCGTGACGAAAGGGTAATTGTAACGGATGTGTTATACACGGCATCTGATATAGAAGCACGTTTGAGAGGCGAGCTATAAAAGCACGCGTTTATTTGAAGTTGCTTATTGTATTGGGAAGGAGAATTGTATGGAAACTACTACCTTACAACGGCTAAAGGCAGCTGGATGGAAATGTGGACGTAAAATTGATATTTCTGCTTTCAAAAAGAGATATAGAGAAATTGGATTGGAGATGCCAGCAAATGTAGAAGCTTTTCTTGAGGAATTTGGATTGCTCCATATTGAGAATTTGAAATGGTTTAGAGATGTCGATTTCAATCCGTTGGAAGCTATTGGAATAAATTTAGATGCGGAATATTTTGAAAATTTGTTAGATGAGTATGATATTAATACAACAACTTATCCGTTGGGAATGTGTTGCACAAATGAGCTGTTTTTAGTGATGACCATCACGAATGAATTTTATTGTTTTACAAATGGATGCTGCGAACTGTGTGGAATTGGCGTAGAAGATATGTTGGATTGTCTGATTGGCGAATGCAGAATATCTAAAACGATTGAATAATTTCGTTCTTATGTCAAATGCAATCTAAACAGAAACAAAGCGACAAGTTTCAGTAAGCCGGTGTGTTTAACGGAGAGACGAATTTGAATTTTACGGCGAGGTGAATGATATGGAAAAATGGGGAATGTTTGAATTTAATACGCCTTATGTTGGAGAAATTATCGAGAAAATAAATGATGTGGTATTACCAAACGATTACATAGAATTTATGAAAAAACACAATGGTGGCCAAGGCGATATTGGTGAAACATGGCTTATATTATATCGGTTAGAAGAATTACAAGAAATAAATGATGATTATGAAATTGAAGTATTTCTGCCGGATCACATTATTATTGGTTCAAATGGTGGTGGTGAACTTTATGGAATTGATAATAAGGGAAACTACTTTAATGTACCAGTGCTAATAGATGAAGATGATGTTGCTGTGCTTGGGACAGAGATAGAATTATTGCCAGATAAAATAAATGCACTTTGGGAATAGATTCTTTTGTT
>NZ_QWGL01000063.1 GCF_003435375.1 Clostridium sp. AM34-11AC
ATTAGCCACTACTGTTACAACGTTAGTATAGCACTTCAAAGCTGGGCATTGCGTGACCATCCTGCTCCTGTCAAACGAACCTATGAATGTAAGGAGGATGAAAGCCTATGAGACCAATCAATAACGCCGTGGATGAATTATTTCAGCCGAGAGAGCTTGCAGAGGATGAATATTTGAACGAAGCTGACGGACTGATGTATTGTTCCAAATGCCACACTCCCAGACAGCACCGAATTGAATTGAAGGAACGAGTATTCCTTCCTACGGTTCGATGCCGCTGTCAGCAGGAAATATACGACAAAGAAGAAGCCGAACGCAAGCATCAGGAATTTCTCATTCAGGTGTCACGCTTGAGGACAAACGGATTGCAGGACAAATCCCTGCATGATTACAACTTTTCCAATGATAAAGGCTACAATCCGGAAATGCAGAAAGCCCATGAGTATGTGTCCCATTGGGAAGAAATGAAAGCGAACTCGTTGGGACTGCTTCTCTGGGGAGATGTGGGAACCGGTAAATCCTTTTTCGCTGGCTGCATTGCAAATGCCCTGTTGGACAAAGGTATTCCGATTCTGATGACCAATTTTTCCAGAATCCTGAATACGCTGACCGGAATATATTCCGATGACAGAAACCAGTTCATTGACAGTTTTAATAAATACAGTCTGCTGATTATTGATGATCTGGGAATTGAGCGAAGTTCGGAATTTGCTTTGGAACAGGTATTCAATGTGATTGACAGTCGATACCGAAGCAAGAAACCACTGATTGTAACCACCAATCTAACTTTGGATGAGTTGAAACATCCGAAAGATCTGGCAAGAGCCAGAATTTATGACCGAGTATTGGAGCGTTGTGTTCCTTTGAAAATCAACAATCAGAATATCCGAGAGTTGAACGCAGCCGCCAATATGCAGGAAGCACGAAAAATATTAAATTCCGGTACTTAAATTCACAGCCGATGGTGCGGAACAATTCGCCTGTCAGTACACAGATAACTTATAACTTGCAAAACGAATTGTATCTGCACCATCTACACCGGATTACAGTACCACACCGATACCAGGAGATTTTATGGCAAATAACAGACCTATGACTGAAGATGAAAAGAAATTATTGCAGGCACAGCACAGAATGGAAGCGATTGAAGCACGCAACCGCCAGAAAGAGCGAAAGGCAAGAACCAGACGATTGATCCAGATGGGAGCCGTATTGGAAAGCGTGTTCCCGGAAGTTCAGACTATGGAGCTTGATGATGTGAAGATGGAGCTGAAAAGACGATTGAAGGCATAAGCCTTGGCAGCTTCGCTGCTATCCCGAAGGGCGCACTTACTCACCACCCATAAAATGGGCGGTGGTATCCCCTTCGGGGTCGTGCGCTCTGCGAGGCTTTGCGGCTCCGTTGGAGCCTTATGTACAATGCCACACTTGCTGTCATTGTCCACGCAGTTTCCGCAAGTACAAACGATACTGCGTTTGTAATCAGGGGTACAAATTGTACCCTACCTTGCGCTAACTGCCTGCGAAAATCTGCCACTACACAAGGTACGCCCTTCGGGTGCGGCAGTTTTATCGCAGAGATAGGCGCAGCATTCACCGCACCTATTTTCTTTTTCAAAAAAGAAACAAAAATTGTGCTGCGGCACAGGAAGGAGGAAAATAGTGAACTATTTCCAGTTAGAAGCAAAAGTTGTGAGTCGTGGCGCAGGCCGTTCTGTGATAGCAGCTGCCGCTTATGCATCCTGTTCCCGACTCTACAATGATTATGACGGACTTACCCATGACTACACCAGAAAGCACGGGTGTCTGTATAGCGAAGTCTTTCTTCCGCAGTATGCACCAGAAGAATGGAAGGACAGACAGCTACTCTGGGAAGCTGTCGAGTCCGTAGAAAAGACAAAGGACAGCCGACTGGCGAGAGAGCTTGTGGTTGCTTTGCCATCAGAACTGTCTTTGGATGACTGGAAAAGTATGCTGAAGCGTTTTGTTCGTGAGCAAGGCATTGACCTTGGAATGTGTGCGGATGTGAACATCCATGATCCGTACCCTCCGGGGCATAATCCTCACAGCCATATTCTTTTCACCATGCGTCCCTTAGATGAACACGGCAAGTGGCAGACAAAGACTCAGAAAGAATACCTTTGCAAGCGTGGCGGCGAAGAACGTGGTTTTACTGCTGATGAGTTCAAGACCGCCAAAACACAGGGGTGGGAGAAACAATATATGTATCAGTTCGGGGAGAAAAGGCAGTATTTAACCCCATCTGAAGCTGAGAAAATTGAGGGATGTATCAGGACGTCAAAGACCCCTAAAAGCACCCGCTATGGGAGACAAAACCCACTTACAGCACTTTGGAACAGCGAAGAACAGATATTTGCATGGCGCAAGAGCTGGGAAATGATTGTCAATGAAGAACAGGAACGCCATGGTATTGCTGACCGTGTAGACTGTCGCAGTCATGCCGCCAGAGGACTAACTGAACAGCCAACCGTACACGAAGGATACCACGCAAGAAAACTGGAATCCATGGGAATTGTTTCTGACCGCTGCGAACTGAACCGCCAGATCAGGGCAGATAACAAACTCCTGCGTGAACTGAAAAAACAGGTGCAGAAGCTGATGAAAGCAGTCAAAGAAAATATTCCTGCCCTCGCTTCTGCATTGGAAACTCTGCGTGACAACATGATTTTTCTTCAGTATCAGTTGATCGTGAATACTTCTCAGCAGGAAGCTGTCACTTCCCAGAAAAACCTTTTGGCTGATATACTGGCTGAATACAAAAATGTTAAGGCAGAATTCAAAGCCAAGACCGCTGAGAAAAAAGAGCTGATTGCAGAACAGAAAAACTGTGGGATTCATTTCATTCGTGCAAGTAAGCTGGGTGAACAGATTGCAGCTCTGACCGAAGATATTGAAGAATTGAAATTCCAAAAGGCTGGATTGCTTTCTCAGCTTAATTGTCAGGATAACGGCATTGCTGCCAGAAAGCAGAATCTAAAAAAGATGGAGAACGCTCTGGAAACCTTGGAACAGCAGCGTGCTGCCCTGTCTGAACAGAAAGAAGCTGATAAGACAGAGTTTCTTGAAATCCGAGATGGTATCGCACCCGAAAATATGGATGCAGTTATGCAGGAACGTGAAAAACTCCGTCCTGATGGCAGAGTTGGTTTAGTACGAAAATTGTATGAAAAATACAAGAATAAATACAGTTCTGCTACTTTCGATGAAGCCAACAGGCAGATTGATGCCGAATTGAAAGAACAGCCAATTCAGAAGAAAAAGCGTTCTATCAGCGAACAGCTGAAAATGCCGAAACAAGAAACCCCACAACCAAAGAAGCAAAAGAAGAAAGAATACGAGCGATAATTGAAAACACGGCTGTTACTTCCGAAAGGTAGTAGCAGCCGTATCCCTCATTTGTTTTTGTATTTGTCTATAATCTCCCTAAATTTTGGATGTTCTCGAAGGTATGCACATTGTGGATCAGTTTCTAATCCATTGAGAAGAACTGGTATCAACTCATGGGATTGTATAGCTTTGGTTTCGGGTGCCATCCTGTGATACAGAACGGAATCAGTTAATGACCAATGTGTAGTGAGCGCTTCAAGCATTTGTTCCAGTAAATGAAGCGTTGCATCTGCATTTTGCTTTTGTTCCAAAATCTGATAAGAAGCAATATATCGGTTGTATTCCCACATATCAAATACATCTACCATGGAACTTGATTTTTCGGCAATTTTACAAGCAGATTCTGTGTTTCCGGAAGCTAATTCAGCATCTATCAATTTCGTTAGGAGCATCTGAACTCTGGTAATTTCTTTGAATAATGCCTTTTCCAGTTCTAATGCAGCCAATTCTGCTTTTTGTTGTTGCATATAAATAGATACCTGAAGCATAAGTTTATCCGGCAATGTGCTAATCAGGTCAGTTTTATCTTGAATTGTATCAAGAACCTCTTGTGCAGCATCTGTTTTGCCCTTACGAATATAGCGGTTAACTCTCATATAGTTAGCACTATTTCGTATCTTTTCATCATTGCTCTCAGCCAGATGTAAATACCAGTCTGAAATCTTTGTATCAAGGCTATCGATGGGTAAAGTATCATCGGCTGTCTGCAAAAGTATGGAATCCAAAATAATCGTGATGTTGAGAAGAAGCAGTTCGTTGTGTGGGTATTCGTGTATCTTTGCTTCAGCAGCATCAAATGCAGAAAGAATATCATTCCTTGCTTGTTTGGCGAGCTCGTTGCAGAAAAATCCAATTTCCTGTTCAGACAGATCCTCACTAAAACAAAACAATGTATTCAAATCAATTTTCAAAAGTCTGGCTAATGGAGGAAGAAGGCCAATATCAGGGCTTGTGATACCTTTCTCCCATTTGCTGACAGCGGGAGTAGAAACACCGAGATAATCAGCAACCTGTTCCTGTGTTAATCCAAGTAGCTTGCGCTGCTCTTGGATGACTATGTTCATAGGCATATCTTAATCTCCTTTGAGGATATTACAAAAAGCTCTTTGTTGTCTTTATTATAGCAAAGTACAGTTTACAAGGGACTACACAGAGTAGGTATCTGACGGGAGGGGTTCCACCCGTCAGATTTTCCATGTGATATTCAAGCTGTCGCTTGTGGCGGCTATGGTGGTAATCATCAAATCCACCACCCGCCGCTTGTCGTCAAAGGATACATTGTCCCAAGTGTCGAGATAGCCGGAAATCTGGCTGACCTGTTCCGGGCTAATGGCTTCCACCGTTAGTTCCGCTATCCTCGCCAGAAGTTCCTGCTTGCGTCCGTCCAGTTCCGCTATCTTCACATTCACATAGGAGAGCAGGACATTGTTTGCGCCCGTTAGACTGTCCACCAGCTTTTCAATCTCGCTGTCCACATGGGCAAGATCCACTTGCAGTGCTGCAATTTTCGGGTTTGCCTTTGCCGCTTTCTTTCTGCCTGTCAGCGTCTTGTAGCTTGCCAGTTTCTTTACCATCTGCTGATAAACAACCGCTTCCAGTTCCGAAGTAATGATTTTCCCGCACCCCGGACAACTCTTGTTATCCAGCCGTTTCGTACAGCGAAGGTATTGCTTGCCGGAGGGATTGAAGATACTCATAAGCGCATATCCGCAATTCCCGCATTTGATTTTTCCCGCCAGCCATGTATGGGTAGCTTTTCGGGCAGACTGGATTTTCATGTTGTTCATCAGCTTCTTGCGGCAGGTCAGCCAGATGTCGGAGGGGACAATGCCCTCATGGGGAGCCAGCACCAGCATTTGGTCTTTCAAGTCGTTCTTTTTGCTGGGCTTCACATCCCGCCCTTGATACAGATAGCAGCCGTTCATGCCAGTAAAATCGGCAGCGTCATTGACAATGACCGTCCCTTGACTTTTGAAAAATTCGTACACATCAAGGTCTGCCTGCACATAGACAGGATTGCGTAACATCTGCGCCAGCGTGGGGCGTATCAGCTCTTTGCCATGGAACAAAATGCCCTGTTCGGCAAAGTACCGGGTAATGTCCCCGTAGGAGGTAGTGGGCTGGGCGTACATCTCAAACATCAGCCGGATATTTGCCGCTTCGTCTGGATTTACCACCAGCTTTTTTGTGTTGATACCGTCCATCTTAATCGGCTCTGTATGAAAGCCGTAAGGGGCTTTCCCACCCATCTTGAAGCCTCGCTGGCTGCGGGAATAGTAAGCGTCCGTTACCCGCTTCTGTATGGTTTC
>NZ_QWGL01000064.1 GCF_003435375.1 Clostridium sp. AM34-11AC
AGAATATAAATTTTTACTGACAACTACCTTGACAATCAGCGTTTTCTTGATATAATCGTAAACGGAAGCAGTACCAAGTTGTTCGTCCACTGATTGGAAGTACCAGTTCACAGATGAAGCCATAGCAGACTGCAAGGTCTGATCAGCGTTCCATGCTTCAAACGGATAGTTTTCTCCATTCCATGCAATAAAAGAATCCTGTGGTGTAATGACACCTTCTTCCAATCCAAATAAAGCATCATATATCTTGTAAGTGGAATCCGGTGCAACTCGTAGCGTAGCATGTTCTATATCATGTATGCTCCAGACATCATTTCTAAGATCGTATAAAACAAAGCTTCCTTCGTATTTTCCAAAGTATTTAGAAAAATCTACATATGAAATATTTTCTGAGGAAGATTCCCATTGGTAGCGACTTTCGTCCGCTGCATATGTAGAAATAAAAGGTGTAAGTCCCATTATTAGAACTGTGGTCAGTATAAAAGCAGTCATGCCTTTTAATTTCTTGCAAAACGTTGGTTTCTCATAAGAGGCAATGTTGATAATGCGACGCTTCATTTGTTTCATGTTTCCGCTAAGGTTGGCGGCAAAAGGAAAAGGAGAAAAGGAGACCTTTTCTATAAAGTTAATCAGCGTATTTCCGTAATTCTCATAATCGTCCTCTTCAAGCATTTTTAGAACAGAAGTGTCACAGGCAACTTCTCTGTCGTTACGCATTTCTCTTAGTGCAAACCAGACAAAGGGGTTAAACCAATAAAGCACTCCGGCAAAGTTCATAAGATAATTGGCAATGGCATCCTTATGTCTGTAGTGTTGTAGTTCATGCAATAGCATATATCTCATATCAGATTCATGATAATCTGAGATTAAATGAATTGGCAGATAAATACATGGCTTCAAAAATCCTACGATAATAGGGGATTTCAAAAAAGCGGTACTGTACACAGGAATATTCCTTATTATTTTCATCTCATTCAAGCATCTGTTATACAGTCTGCGAACTTTCGGATTCTGAAGGGGAAGTGCAGATCTCTTTATAGTGCGTAAACGAAGAGAAGATTTGATTACCAATATCATCATCATAAGCATTCCCACAATCCATATACTCAATAAAATGTACCCGGTAACGGATGATGTGTCATGGTTTACAGAAAGGGCAAAGTCATTCATCCAATTTGTAGTACCGGATAAATCGGTATTCATAACATTATTTGTATCAACATCTGCATGAGAAGTGGTGGAGTTTTGTACGCTACTGAGCCATGAGAAAATTTGCGGGAAACAAACTGGACGGAAGGGTATAAAAGGTACTGCTAAAAGTCCGAGTAGCAGCAACCACAGATTATACTGCATCCGGCTGGACAAGTTGTTTCTGAATACCCATTTGGCTATCAAAAGAATTCCGATGATACCGCTGATCAATACATTGCATAATAAAAAGCGTATCATGAAATTAGCCATGTTAATCGCCTCCTTTTTTTCCTCTCTTGGATAGAAGAGAGCGAAGCGTTTCTATTTCTGGTTCTGTCAGTTTGTCATTTTCTATGTATGCAGATAACATAGCTGTAATATCCCCGTCATAATAACGATTAAGAAAGGAATTACTTTCTTGGCAAATATATTCACTTTCTTTTACTAATGGAGTATAAACGAAAACACGACTTTGTTTTTCATAAGTGAGTGCACCTTTAGTAACAAGACGTTTAATAAGTGTTTGTATCGTTTTAGGACTCCAGTTTGTGGACTGCAGTAATTTTTCTGTTATTTCATTGGTGTTAATTGGAGCATGTTTCCATACGATTTTCATAACTTCATATTCAGCTTCGGAAATCTGCGGCAAGTCACTCATTTAAAATCCCTCCTAAAATCTTACGGTTGTAATAAAAATATTATAAGTTCTATTTTTTCTGCTGTCAATTCAAACAAACAGGTTGATTTAAAATCTTACTTGTGTAATAATTAAAATATTACACAAGTAAGATTTTAGAGAGGAGAAAAATATAAGCAAAAATAATTGAAAATAAGAAAACCAATAGCTTCGAATAGATTCTATTGGTTTATCAAAGAGTAGGATTATCTTGTTTTCGCAGTAATTCAAGCAAATAACGAACCATAGGTAACAAATCATTTGCTTCCTGTTCCGTGCAATCATTTATTAAGGTAAGGAGCTTCTGAAGATTTGGCTTCTGGTCGTTGCTATCCGGATAGAAAATCTTATCTGCTGGTATCTTAAGATATGTAATCAATGGATACAGTTTCTCAAATTTCGGATTACCACGTCCGGCTTCGATGTTCAATATAGTGCGTTGATCTAGATTAAGAATTTCTGCCAGCTTTTCCTGTGAAAGACCGAGTTCTGTACGGGCTTCACGTACTGCGTTGGCAAGATTTTGTTTTATATCCTGCATTGTAATTCACCTCGATAGTAGTTTACATTACACATCGACAGGAGTGAATTGCGTTAGAATACAGAGCGAATATGGAGTACAATACATGATAAAACGAAGGTGGAAAATACGAGAAAAATTGAATATCAGTATAAAAAGCAGCAAGAGCTTACTACACATATCAAGGTGTATCGTAACGAAGTGAAAAACTTCAATGCGATACACCTTTTTTGATGGGCAAAATCAGCGAGTAGTTTTGTCCTTTTCCATTTTTCTGTCATTAGTCTGCTGAACTGACGAACTACGGTTAAGATATTGATTCAGATTATCTAATTTTCTATTGAGAGCATTGATTTCTTTCTCCGCAGATTTATAGGTTTTCTGTAAGGTTTCTTTCTTGGAATACAATGAATTGTATTCGTTACGGAGCTTGTCAATATCAAGAGTTTTAGGGTTCATTCCAAGACGTTTCAACATATTTTCTGCACCGTCATGGAGTAGAAGTTCTGTTTCGTGACTTCGCAGGTAAGCATCCGGATTTTTGGATTTCTGATACCGGACATGATAGATATGATTGGAATGATATTGTTCGGCATATTTCAAAATCTGTCCTAAATCCTTTAACTGATGCTCGGTTTCAACAAGACTGTTTCGTGCATTTTTGGCAAGAACCGACTTGGCTGCAAGCTGCTTTTCCAACTCAGCAATTGATCCTATTTCACTGTAACTGCTGGCAGCAATCTTTAGGTTTTGGATGTCCGCCCAAGCTTTAAGACCGAGATTTTGTTCAAACTTTTCTTCTGAGGTGTCAATAAGCTTTTGGGAAGAAAAATCTTTGACAAGCTGCTTCTTTCTTGTAGGAAATGGAATACGCTTTTTAGGCTGTATCAATTCCTTTGCTTCGATCCGTTCTTTAATTCGTTCTTTGGTGTATTCAGCACCTAAAGAGTTGGCTCTGCCACGGATAAATTGTTCACGGTCAAGTGGTCGGAAAGAGATATATTTTAACGATTTTTCATCAAAGGTTTCACCTTTTATCTCATATCCTTTGGCACGGATAAGGTCAAGAAAGTCCTCATAAGTATCAACAGTTTGGATAGCTTCGTCAATGTCATTTTTGAGCCTGGTTTTCCATGAGGAATTGTTTTTACTGGAGAGCCATTCCTTGTATGTTTTTCCACGCTGGTCAGTTGGTGGCAGGACGGATAATTGATGCTCGGAACACAGCTCATCATTCAGATGTCGGATGTGATAGTAGGTCTTTTTGCAGTCATGGTATTTCTCATGATTGATGTTATCTGCAGCACAGAAAATGATGTGGTTATGAACGTGTCCTTTGTCAATGTGGGTAGCTACAATGTAAGAGTATTTTCCTTCCAGAAGTTTATCGGCAAGCTCTATGCCGATTTGATGAGCTTCCTTATAAGATACTTCTCCGGGCATGAATGCCTGAATCAGATGGAAGGCTTTGTTTGGGTCTGCCTGATTGGTTTTTGACAGGGCGAACTTGAAATCAAAAGCAGCAGTTTCCGGACTGCATCCAAAGGAAGAAATGAGGATGTTTTCATCTGTCTTTGCAGGGTTGCAGATGTAATCTACTGCTTTATTGACGGTTGCTTGGATAGCATGGATTTTTGTGATTGCCATACCTGTTTCATCAACTCCTTTACTTCTTTTACATCGGCTTCATAGACGTTGCCCGTGGCGTTCATACGCTTGGCAATCTGGTTCAAATTGTTACCGATGCGAGAGAGGATTGTATTGTATTCTCGTAGGTGTTCATAGTTTACATCATAGACATATCCGTACAAAATCAGATGCCGGATAAAGGCGGATTTGCTTTTCATATTGGAGGCTTTCCACTTCTGTTCTAGGATGTACTGCTCATCATCGCTCAGATATATTTTCAATTCATTTTGTCTTTCTCTTTTTGCCATTGCTTTGTCCTTTCCCTTCCTTATTTGAAAAGAAGATTTTGTGATATGCCGTATCCGGCGGTGTGGTTTTGAACGTAAAAATTCAGAAATTTCCGTGGAGTAATTGCTGGGTTTTGGAGTGCAAAAGGGGTTAGGGGGATATGCCCCATGCAAGCCAATTTTCTCAAGTTTTTACTTGGAAGAAACTTGGAAAAATGGTGCCTGTGAGGGAACACAGGCAGTGCTTGCTATCTTTGGCAAATTGCCCAGAGGGAATTTGCGAGTTTTAGGCTGTATAGGCAGCCTGTCCAAAACTCATACGGGCGTTACCGCCCATTTATGGACAGCGTCCGGCTGTCCGGCTTCGGAGAACGGCATAGGTAATAAAAAAACTGCCACAGCTCACAGCAGGCATCAGATGCCCGTGAAGCTCCATAGCAGTTTGTGTGTCTTTTTATGAATTTGTGATTTTATCCATAAAAGATTTTAGCAACCAGAAGCTGCAAAGTCAATAAGAGAAAGCAGGAGAGAAAAGAGTATTTATTTTGGGATAAGTTGAATTGATTGTGTCAAAAGTGGCTGCGGGAAAAAGCCTGTTTTAATATGAAAGGTTTTTTCCGGTTCGTTTTTTACAATGAGATTGGAGAATTTACAGAAAGGAGGTAAAGCATGAATACAGCAGATCGAAGAGCTGAAATCATAAATATTCTGCTTGTCAGACGCCGCATTACGGCGAAAGAACTGGCAGACGAATTTCATGTTACGGTTCGCACAATACAAAATTGTTGTGGTCAAGCTTTTTTGTAACACTTGTGGCTAAAA
>NZ_QWGL01000065.1 GCF_003435375.1 Clostridium sp. AM34-11AC
CCAACCGCTTGATTAAGAAGTCTTTTAGAGCATACAACACCCGCCGCCATCTTGAATTTGCGGTACTGCTTGACGGCGAAGTGGTCCGGCTCCCGTTCCTCCAACTGAGAAAAGAGCAGGTCCACCGGGCTTTGATAGGTTTCGTCATCCTCTCTGGCTTCACTGGCATTGATAAGGTCCAGAAGCGTGATGAAGTTCTTTTCTTCCTCCGTGGCCTCGTACCAGATGTAGCCGATCAGTGCGGAATAATAGAGGCGTTCCGCTTTGACCCAAAAATCTTCCGAAGATTTTTCACCTTCGCCCTTCGTGTTCATAATCAGGGCGTTTACCAGCTTTAAGATATCTTTCTCTGACCGAATGTAGGCCAGTGGGTTGTATTTCATGGATTTTCGGAAGTTTATCAGGTTGAGGCACTTGATACGGTATTTCTTTCGTTCCAGGAAAGTGCCGATCTCCGGCAGCAAGGTTCCTTTCGGATCGGTGCAGACATAGGACGAATGGGCTTGCAGCAACGATGGCTTACAGAAGAACCGCGTCTTGCCGCTGCCGGAACCGCCGATCACCAGAATGTTTTTGTTTCTGGCATACTTCGGCTGCTTTGGACGGCTCGCCATCGTAATCCGCTCCGTCTGCGTCATAGGGATGTTCTGGAAAAAGTCCTTATCCATGTAGGGAGCGATATCTGCCGCCGTACCCCAGCGGGCAGAACCATACTCGATCCCGTGACGGTACTTCTTAGCGTTCTTGCCTTTCAGGTAGACCGCCATGCGAAGGACCACCGCACCGGCTATGCCGATCAGCAGGTCCGTGGGATGGAAACTGAGCCACGGAGAGGAAAGCGCTGCCGTAAAGCCGTCCCCGATGGAAAGCAGCTTGCCGGAGAGGTCAGAACCGGGTGCAAGCCGGAAAGCCTGTGCCAGCTTATCGAAGGGATACACAAACAGAAGATACGGAAGATTCAGCAAAAATAGTTTTTTCACGTTCATCTCTGCACGCTCCGATCTTTGACCTTTACTTTCTCCCGGTCAATGGTACGGTGTTCCGTTTTCTCTGCCGCCTGTTCCTTCGCCTGGGTCAGTCGATCCCGGATGGAGGGCTTTTCCTCCCGACTCATTTTGCGGCTGGCAAACTCCTGAAATGCCGCTGTGATGGCATCTGCGTCCCGGCTTTTGAAAAAGACCAGGTAACGGGGTTGTTCGGCGACGGTGTCCTTCTTCAAGGCAAAATCCACATGGTATTTCTTCGCCACACGGGAGAAAGCCTTGATATTCCTGTCGCTGATCTCGATATTGGCAAGACCGGCGTTCTGGCTGGCAAGCTGTTTAAGGCTCTGCCTGCCGCGGTAGATTTTTGGCTTCTGGCTTTTCTGGATTTCCTCCAGGAACTTTTTGACGGCCTTTTCAAAGACCTGCTCACTTAGCTTGGCTCCGTCAACAATGAGCGTCACGGCGCCCCGCGTTACTTCCTCCTGCATTTAGCCTCGCCCCCTTTGCCCGTCCCCGTACATATCGTGCTGCACCAGGGAAGAATAATAGCTGTTGATGGTGGTCGGGGCGTTATACAGTGCCGCCAGAAGGTATTTCTTGATATTGCGGACATAGGTGGTGTTGTCCTTCATACAGTCCATGACATACTGAACATGAGAACTGTCCAGCTTCATAAACCGGGACTTTACCACCTCCGCCGGATAATCGTCTCCGGCAATGCGGATGACTTTGCGGGCAGAACATACGGTATCCACAATCAGGTCAACGATCTCGTCAAGCTGCTCACGGTCGATATGGCTGTCCTGCACCAGATAGCTGTACTCGATGTTATCCAAAATCACTTCACGATAACATTCTCTGGCTCCCATCCCATCCGTTCCCATCCTTGCCCCTACGGGGGTAGGGGGATTTGATCGGATAGGATTTGATAGTTCCGTACTTGATAAATCAGTTCTTGATGGATAGTTACTTGATTCTTCTTTATTTAATTGGGCGGGTTCTTCCTGAACAGGCGTGACCAATGTTGGATTTACCTGTACGGGATTTTCCCGTATAGGTTTTTCCTGTGCAGGTGTTGGCTCTTTAGGCTGCTCCAGAATGGTGTACTCGATCGAACCAAGCTGACCGTTTGCACCTCTCACGCGCTCACGGATCAGATAGCCGTGTTCCTCCAACTCTCGGATGCCGCCGCTGATACTGTCGATGCCGTCCTTGCAGATACGGGCAAGCCCCTTCATGGTGTAGTCCCAGTTCTCTGGCAGGGACAGCATGAGGGATAGAAGTCCCTTTGCTTTCAGCGACAGGGACATATCCCGCAGATGATGGTTTGACATGACCGTGTAATCTCTGGTCTTTTCAATGCGAAAAACTGCCATGCCTGATACCTCCTTCCTCATGGTTTGAAAAGTGTTGATTTTCGGTGTTTCCTCCGTCTGTATCTCTCCCATACCCTTCACATGGGAAAACATCCATGCCCCTTTCGGTTCGTGGCACAGAGGGGAAGGAACAGCGGATTTTCCACCTTTTTTGATACAGTTTTCAGTTCCCTACAATTCACGGTCTTTGTGGTCATAGCGGAGGTTGCCAGCTATGACCTTCGCATGGTTCTTTATTTTGATAAATCCCTTGTCCTGGTTCTCCAGGGCCTTTCCGTATCCGGCTTCGGTCAGGAACAGGCGCATTTTATCACCCTTGTATCCCATGGGGGACTCATGGGAGAGGACGTCAAAGACGATCATGTGGCGGGTATCGGGATCGAACCGCTCCAGGGCCATGATATCGTGACCGGCCATCTTCTGGGCACCGGATTGCTGCCTGGCCTCCGCCAACATTTCCCCGATAGTCCTTGCCTTGCCGGGCAGACGGTAATTCTTCTGAACATCCCGGATCACATCCATGCACTCCTTATCGGAGAGAGGACGGAGCTTTTTCAAAAGGCCTTCCGCCGTGTCCTTCATGGCCTTGTCAGGTGCATAGCGCCAGGTCATGTAAATCTCATTCAGAGCGGCCCCCTGGCTGGTGCCCTCGACCTGATAGATCATCCTTTTTTCAGCTTCACTTAAATTCATTTATCCGGCTCCTTCCTAAAATGGGCAATAAAAAAGCCACAGGTTTTTTATGCCTGCGGCTTGTGCCATGCTTCGCTTATGTGGGAGCGGAAGACAACAGAAAAGGGATACCATTCGTGAAAATAGTATCCCTGCTCTGTAAACTTATTCAATTTTTGATGGTTGCATTGTCTGTCACTGTCCACAAAACCTTGATTTTACTTGTTTTTCTCAACCATCCTTATCAAAGCCTTGCATTGCAAGGGTTTCCGGGGTTATTGTGATATGCTCTGAAATTACAGATTGTGGCAAATCAGAGCAAGATTGAGCAAGTTGTTACTACCTGTTAGTAGTAAATTTGGTAGTAAAATGGGGTTAGATCACTACTAAGAATTTTTAATTTCAATTTGTGGCTTACACTCTTTATCTTGAATTTTTTGACGTGTTCCATCAATATGTTCTTCCCTCCAATCATTCACCATTTTGTAAACACATAAGTTCCGCTGCAAATTATCCAGAAGTTCAATCCCCACATAATTTGTGCAGGAACCTAATGCGAATGAACCTGTTGCTTTCTTTGAATTTCCGAAACATTGTTTCAGGAATCTATGACTTAACTAATGATATATTTTGTACCCTTGCCTTTTCCTTCCACTGTGATCACACCTTTTTCGCACATACCTTTCAGTATCTTTGTTGTCTTTGATTTACCAAAAGGTACATACGGTGCAACTTCGCTGATCGGCTTCAGCATCGTCTTGCTCAAAAGCTTATAAACTACAATTTCATCTTCTGTCAGATCAGCATTTTTTTCAAATATCGGAAGCACAATTTTTATAGCATTTTCCGAAACTTCAAAATCCGGTTTTATCAAAGCTTCCGCATAGAGTTGTTTTATTCTTGTAATTCCCGTTCCAAATATCTCTACGAATCCTAATCTATAAAATACATTGGCAAGATTTCTATTTCTTAAAGCAGAAAGCTTTCCAAACAGATATTCTTCCTCTGTGATTCCAGACGGTAATCCACCAGGAGAAACAATTTCGATTCGATCATCAAACATCGAAACTCTGATTTGTGAATCCACATCCCATACTCTATGAATCAGAGCATTGGCGATTGCTTCTCGAAAAGCAGCTTCCGGTATTTTCTCCATTTTCTTTCGATCGGCACCTTGTATTACTTCGTATTGATAATAGTCTCTGAATACCTCGATTGCCTTTTCATATACCTCTAAAACCGATACATTTTCAAAGGTTGATCTCTTTTGAATGATACTGATATTTTCTCCGAATTTGACAATATCAATTCCGGGGAAATGATTTTTATCTGCCAAAATTCCTGCCGCATTATTGAATCCATTTACATCGTCATATAAGTTTAATGTTTTCAGCGTATCCTTATCAAAATTTTCAATCCGTACAGTTTCTTTCAGTTTACGATGTAAAATTTCAAAGGACAGTTCCTGATCTTTGCAAGGCAATTCTTCAAATCGAATGTTCTTTCCATCCAATACCAGCCTTGAAAACTCCAGAGTGTCTACTTCTATCGTTGCTGTATCATTCCGCTTGTAGGCTTTCGATTTATATAGATACGGCTTCTGAAGTCCACTTTTCACAGTAAGTTTTATCGTCTGGTCATTATTCTGTATTTCAAGCGTATAGTCCGGCTGCGGTGTAATGCTGTCATTGATTTTATTTTCAATATCCAGACAAGCTTGCTTGACATCCGGCAAACCTTTTATATTTCCATCATCATCTACACCAAAAAGAATGGTTCCGCCATCATAATTTGAAAAGGCACTGACTGTTTTTAAAAATGTGTTCGTAATCGTTTCCTTGAACTCCACTATTCTTGTTTCACGCATATCAATCGCCTCCATTTCGTTCTTATTGAATATATTATATGCAGAAATACGCAAAAAGGCAATCGTATTTTTTTACGATTGTTTTTTTGATTGTCTTGTATTCATAATGTGAACTTCCTCGATAATTAACTCTCGTCTCTGAACGGCGAGGATGCCAAGCGGAGCGTCTATAATGGAACACCCATATCTCAGGAAGAGTTAGAATGCA
>NZ_QWGL01000066.1 GCF_003435375.1 Clostridium sp. AM34-11AC
AAGTAGAAAACTTTCAATTTGCCACCCACACATCGGGTCAATTTGTCCTGAACTTTTACAACTTAATACCCGCCGCCCACACAGCGGCACACCAAGCAGGAAATCTGAAAAAGGTTGCCTGCTTTTTTTCTGCCCAAAATGAGGTGGCAAAACGCCACCCCATCCACCGATTACCGAAAGGAGTGATACGAAATGCCCTGTCCGCACAATGAAATATCTATTGTGCAGCGAAGCCAACAGCAGTCTGTGGTTGCCGCCGCTGCTTACCAGAGCGGCGAAAAGCTGTTCTGTGAATATGACCAGCAAGTGAAGCACTACCCGGAAAAGCGTGGTATCGTCCACAATGAAATCCTGCTCCCGGCAAATGCCCCACGGTCGTATGCAGACCGCAATACCCTATGGAACGCCGCCGAAGCGGTGGAAAAACAATGGAATTCCCAGCTTGCAAGGCGGTGGGTGCTTACCATTCCCAGAGAGATACTACCCGACCAATATGCTGTCCTTGTTCGGGAGTTTTGCCAGCAGCAGTTTGTTTCCAAAGGCATGATTGCTGACTTTGCCATCCATGCCCCCCATCCGCCGGGACACAATCCCCACGCCCATGTCCTGCTGACCATGCGGGCAATGGACGAACATGGGAAATGGCTTCCCAAAAGCCGCAAGGTTTATGACCTTGATGCGAACGGGGAACGGATAAAACTGCCATCCGGCAGGTGGAAAAGCCACAAGGAGGATACGGTTGACTGGAACGACCAGAAGTATTGTGAAATCTGGCGGCATGAATGGGAGGTCATCCAGAACCGCTATCTGGAAGCCAATGACCGTCCGGAGCGTGTGGACTTGCGTTCCTATGCCAGACAGGGGCTTGATATTGTCCCCACTGTCCATGAGGGAGTTGCTGTCCGGCAGATGGAAAAGCGTGGTATCCAGACGAATATCGGCAACCTGAACAGGGAAATCAGAGCCGCCAACCGCCTGATGAAGTCTATCAGGCAGCTTATCCAAAACCTCAAAGGCTGGATTACCGAGCTGGGCGAAAAAAGGAAAGAGCTGCTTGCACAAAAAGCGGCGGAGGAAGCGACACTTCTTCCCAATCTGCTGATGAAGTATATGGAGATACGAGGAGGGATCTCTTGGAGACAGTACAAGGATATGTGATTTTGAAAGCTGCCACCTTTGAAACTGGACACGGCTTTGCGCTTGGGCATAATCCGGGAGCGCCGAGCCCCTTTGTGACCTGGCAGTTTACCGAGGGGGAAAACGGCCATCGGGATTACTACTGGGGCCGCTATGGAAACAGCCAGGCATGGGCGTAGCGGGACTTTGACCGCCGGGTGGACGACTATCAGCAGCTTTACCATGCGGCGGTCAGACATACCGAGCCGGGATTGGAGGGCGTTTACCGCTATTATTCCACCCAGCGCCCCGTAGACATAGGCACCTATCCGAAGCCGCCGGATAACCAGCCCCTTTCCATCGTCAACTATGATGATGACAGGCGGCGTCCTGTGGCGGACGGCAGGCTGATGGCATGGGGCGAACTGACCTATGCAAAGCCGCTGACCGAAAAGCAGATGGAGGACTACGAGCTGAAACCAGCACCGGGCAATCCTGACCGGGTGCGCCCATCCATTACCGCCCAGCTCAAAGAAGGAACCAGAGGGCAGAACCCCCCGAAGGAGCCCGGCCAGAAGCGGAGCCATAAAAACCATGAGGAACGATAAAGGAGGATCGCCATGCACGAAAAAGACAACTATCTGAAAACCGCCGAGCTCTCCACAGAGCAGAACTGCAACATGATCGACGGCGTACCCAACAACACGCCCACCCCGCCCACGCCCCCGGAGCTGGACGCAAAACCGCTGGACAAGGTAAAGGAGCCCAAAGAGCACCGGAAAGGCCGGGAGCTGGAACGCTGATGGAGAACCGCAAGCGGAATGTCCATCTGCACGTTATGGTAACGCCGGACGAGCTGGCAGCCATCCATGAACGGATGGTCGAGGCGGGCATTTCCAACGCCGGGGCCTATGTGCGAAAAATGGCTCTGAACGGGTATATCCTGCACATCGACCTTGCGCCCGTAAAAGAATTGATCTCTCTGCAACGGCGCTGTTCCAACAATCTCAATCAGGTTGCCATACACGCACATACCTATGGTGTGTACCCGGAGGAAATCGACGGATTGAAGCGGGACTATGAAAAGTTATGGGGCGAGGTGTCAAAGGTGCTGCGGGAGCTCTCCGAGCTGGTGGCAAAGTGAGACGAGGGCGGCAGGCTTCCGTTGTGGGGCTTGCCGCCCTCGTCTTTTTATTCTCACTGTATTGTATGATAGAAAAATTTACCGCAATATGGTAAAATGAAAATATCTATCGAAAGTTGGTGAGATTTGATGAGTGAATATTTAAATGAGGATATATGCCAGTTTAGTAATGATGCTTCTGCATCTTCTTTTGGTTGGAATTTTCAAGCAAATGCAGGCATTTTTCTTTTTTTAAAGTATATGCCAGATGCAGCAGATATTAAAATTGAATCCATATCTCAAGATATTGAAATTACTTTGATTGATGAACGAAAGGTTTTTGCACAGGCGAAATCTGCACAAGATAGCACAACCATCAAAGACCAAAAGGAAAAATTTAAAGATGCCATAATATCGTTAGCACGTAATCCGTATAAAGACAACCAATTGGTGTACATTTCTAATATACCTGATACATTTAAGTCGGCTCCAAATTTTTTTAACAATAGTATTATCCCGTACAATGATTGCTTAGCGGGAATACAGAAAGAGATTGACGATACCATCCTTTCAATCTCAAAAAACATTGCAAAAAAAATAAAAAAAGAAAAAGATCCTCTGAAAATCAGAAAATTGGAACAAATAAAAGAAAAAGTTGAGAATTTCCACAAAGAGAATTTATATATATCAACAATATATCCGTATTACGGTAACGAGAAAAACAGATATACCATTATTGGCGATTCCGTTTTAAGTTTTTTGACAGATACCATCGGATTAACAAGAGATGATGCCATTTCCATAAAACAAAAGTTATTGGAGCACTGGCAACTGAATTTTGAACACAACTCTACCATAAAAGATGAGAATAAAAACAAGAAGATTTTGAAAGAAGATTTTACTTGGCCAATTGTAGCTTTTCTGGTTGATGGGAATTTTCCGGATATTGATGATTGTTTATCGTTTTTGCCGGACCAGTCTATAAAAAAAGAGGTTGAACGCGTCATGAATGATCCGAAAAGTTTCTATCATGCACGTTACGAATTTACCAACAAAGTCTTGCAACGCTATGCGCAATTTAAAAATCAATCAATAGGGAAAGCAATTAAAAAACCAGAACTTGAATTTATTAAAGAACACGGCGATGAATTTAGAGACGAATTTGTAATGTTGAGTAATGGCGATAATGAACTAACAGAATATCTAACAAAAGTATTTTTATATAGAATACTTACAAGCAACAGAGTAGTCCAAAAGGTATGTAGCGCAGTCGGGGTGAAAGCATGATTATAGAGAAACTTCTATTACGAGAAGGTATGATAGAAAATTTAGACACTTTTTCAGAAAAGAGAAATCTGATTTATTCTAAGACCAACACAAAAGGAAAATCTACATTTGTTAGACTTCTATTTTATGCGTTGGGGTATCCAATTCCTAATATGCGTGGAATTAAATATGAAGATATTATTACGGAGATAACATTTTCTGAAAAAGGGCAAAAATATACTGCCACTCGGGAAAATAATTTGCTTACACTTTTCTCCGAAAACAGTCGCATTGAGTTCACACTTCCCAGTCAACATATGAGTTTTTTGTCGTTTGTTTTTAAATATGAAAACATCAAAGTTTTAAAAAATTTATTGGGGTTTATGTATGTTGATCAAGACAAAGGATGGACACTTCTAAATCGTGGAACCGTCATTGGAAAGATAAAATTTAGCATTGAGGAATTACTTGCGGGCTTAAATGGAATTGATATAGATGATTTGATCGAAAAGAAAACCACACTCGAACTAAACAGAGACAAATATTTGGCAATGCTGAATATACAAGAATTGAGTGAGCAAGTTTATGAGCAAAACGGAGAAATATTCATTTCAGACATAGAAAAAGAACTCAACGAAAAAATAGCGTATTGTAACATCAAACTTGAAAATGAAAAAAATGCTTTAAAAGAAATTAACTCTGTTCTTCTTAAAGAAAAGCAATTCTTCGACTATATTGATTCAATGAATTTATCCGTGAAACAGGATGATGTTATAATTCCGGTAAACAGGACTACATTGCTGAATTCGACAGCAAATTATGAATATTTACGAGCGCACAGAAGCATTATAGTGACCAACATAGAAAAGTTAAAACGTGAACGTTCCTCTTATGACGTAAAACTATGTGAATATCATGCCAAAAATGCACAAATAAGCATGTTTTCTGCTGAATCAAAAGATACCCTTGTTAATAAGCAACTTGCCAATTTTAATATTGATCAGACCGTAGTTGAACAGCTTTTAGATGAAACAAAGAGCGATTTGAAGCATGTTAAAGCCGAAATAAAACGAACGATTAAAAATCAAAATTCTTACATATCGAAAATTTATAAATATGTTTTAGAATATGCAACCCAGCTTAATGTTGATGATAAAATGGTAGCCAAAGAGGATTTCATCTTTACATCAGACTTAAAATCGCTTTCGGGTGCAGTTCTGCAAAAAATGGTATTTGCTTTCAAAGTGGCTTTTTTAAAGGTTATAGAAGAAAGCATGGACACAAAATTGTTTATCGTATTGGATTCTCCCAAGGGAAAAGAGTTAGATGATGACAATATGAAGCTAATTGAAAACTTAGTAAGCGCCGAACTATGCGACAATCAAATCTTTTTTGCAAGCATTTATGATCTTGAACATGAAAAACTGATAGAAATTAAGAATCGTGCAATTGAAGGCCGAAACAACTAACAAACAGGGAGAGTACAATTTGTACTCTCCCTGTTTGTTAATTGAGGACAGGATTCACTAATCTTTCGCAACATTTATGTCCCCGG
>NZ_QWGL01000067.1 GCF_003435375.1 Clostridium sp. AM34-11AC
TAAGGACAGTACCCAAAAGGAGCTGCAAGAGGAGCAGGAAACGCTTCTGGAAGAAATTGCAGCCCTGAAAATACCGCTGACCGAGGTACAGGAGGATTTGAAGAAGCTGCGGGACATTCGCTACTGGGTACGGAAAGCCACCCCCGGCACAGAAGAAAGCAAAGAGCCGCCCAAGAAACAGCCTATCAAAGAAGTCTTGCAGGATAAGGCAGACGAGAAAAAAGCACAAAGAACCGCCCCGGCACAGGCGAAACACAGACAACAGGATATGGAACTTTAACAGGCACTTGCCATTTTCAATCAGAGAATGTCAGGTGCTTTTCTTATTTTCAAGGAGGGATAGATTTGAATGTATTTGAAGCTGTAAAGCAGTCCGTCACAACAAGACAGGCTGCGGAGCATTATGGAATCCATGTAGGGCGGAACGGGATGGCTTGCTGCCCGTTCCATAATGATAAAACCCCAAGCATGAAGCTGGATCGGCGTTACCACTGCTTCGGCTGCGGTGCGGATGGGGATGTGATTGATTTTGTCGCCGCCCTGTATGGGCTGGGAAAGAAAGAAGCCGCCGTACAACTGGCAAATGACTTCGGGCTTTCTTATGAGGACTGGAAGCCGCCGGGAAAGGTAAAAAAGCCCAAGCCCCGGCAGAAATCCCCGGAGGAACAGTTTCAGGAAGCAAAGAACCGCTGCTTCCGTATCCTTGCCGATTATCTCCACCTGCTTAGGGCATGGAGAAAGGATTATGTCCCGCACTCCCCGGAGGAAGCCGTTCATCCCCGGTTTGTGGAAGCCTTACAGAAGCAAGCCCAAGTGGAATATCTGCTGGATGTGCTGCTGTTCGGGGAGACAGAGGAAAAAGCGGCTTTGATTACGGACTACGGAAAGGATGTGATACAGCTTGAACAACGAATGGCAGAGCTTGCAGCCGCAGACGCAGCAAGAACTAAAAAACACCATGAACGCCATGCAGCCGCCCCAGAGCGTTGAGGAAATCAAGGCGGGGCTGGAAACTACCGAGAAAGGCGGTGTCCGTCAGAGCATACGGAACTGCCTGACCGTATTCCAGCGTGACCCGCTGCTTTCCGGGGCTATCGCATACAACATCCTGACTGACCGCAAGGACATCATAAAGCCCATTGGCTTCCACAGAGAAAGCACAGCCCTGAACGATACGGATATGAAGTATCTGCTTCTCTATCTGGAAGAAACCTATGGGCTTACCAATGAGAAAAAGATTGATAATGCCATCGGGATTGTGGCGAATGAAAACAAGTACCACCCCATCCGGGACTATCTCAATACCCTGGTGTGGGACGGGACAGAACGAATCCGCTTCTGTCTGCGGCACTTTCTGGGGGCTGACGCAGACGATTACACCTATGAAGCGTTGAAGCTGTTCCTGCTGGGTGCAATCTCACGAGCCTTTCAGCCGGGATGCAAATTTGAAATCATGCTCTGTCTGGTAGGCGGTCAGGGGGCTGGCAAGTCCACCTTCTTCCGTCTGCTGGCAGTCCGGGACGAGTGGTTCTCCGATGATTTGCGGAAGCTGGACGATGACAATGTGTACCGCAAGCTGCAAGGTCACTGGATTATCGAAATGTCGGAAATGATGGCAACCGCCAACGCCAAGAGCATTGAGGAAATCAAGTCATTTTTAAGCCGACAGAAAGAGGTTTACAAGATACCCTATGAAACCCACCCAGCAGACCGCCCCCGTCAGTGCGTGTTTGGCGGCACTTCCAATGCCCTTGACTTCCTGCCCCTTGACCGTTCCGGCAACCGCCGCTTTATCCCCGTCATGGTGTACCCGGAGCAAGCCGAGGTTCACATTTTGGAGGACGAAGCCGCTTCCAGAGCCTATATCGAGCAGATGTGGGCAGAAGCGATGGAAATTTACAGAAGCGGCAGGTTCAAGCTGGCTTTCAGCCCTGCCATGCAGCGGTATCTCAAAGAACACCAGCGGGATTTTATGCCGGAGGACACCAAAGCCGGGATGATACAGGCGTATCTTGATAAGTACACCGGGAGCATGGTCTGCTCCAAGCAGCTCTACAAGGAAGCTTTGAACCATGCCTTTGACGAGCCGAAGCAATGGGAAATACGGGAAATCAATGAGATTATGAACCAATGCATTGACCGCTGGCGGTACTTTCCGAATCCAAGAATGTTTTCCGAATACGGCAGACAAAAGGGCTGGGAGCGTGAAAACCCGGCAACGGACTCCGGCAACCCGTCTGAAAAAACGATGGACGGTTTTGTGGAGGTCACAGAACAGATGGAGCTTCCGTTCTGAAAATGGCAGCCCGTTGCACCCCCTGTTGCTATCCCGTTGCCGAGCCGGTTGCCGGGGAAAATCCCGAAACTATCGGCTTTTCTCCCCTATGACAACCAAAACAACAGAAAAATAAAAGAAAAGTATAAATAGTAACCATCGCCAGATTGAGATTGTTTGCAAGGTCTTTTGTAGCCCGTTGCCGGACTTCGTTGCCGACACCCTCTGTCTGGCTATTTTCATGTATGGAGGATAACTGCCTATGGCAAAAAACAAAACAGAAATTCATGTGACTACTGTATTTGACGGGGAGCTGGACGCCACCGATGTGTTCGTCAGCCTGATTTCCCAGAAATACAGCAAGACGAATACAAAAGAATATCTTGCTAAAAAGAAAGATATGAAGTATAATGAAGATGAGGTTCAAAAGAGCCAGATACCGTCTGGATTGTGTGGGTAAATGGCTATGATGAACGAAATGGAATACAGAACAATCGGTTCGGCACTTGCCGGGGGCTATCGTGCAGCGGTCTATTGCAGACTGTCAAAGGACGATGACCTGCAAGGCGAAAGTGCCAGTATCGCAAACCAGCGTGATATGCTGGAAAAATACTGCGAAAAGCAGGGATGGGAGGTTGTGGCAGTCTATCAGGACGATGGCTTCACAGGTCTTAATATGGAGCGTCCTGATTTACAGAGAATGTTGAGAGCCATTGAGCGCAGGCAAATCAACCTTGTCATCACGAAAGACCTCAGCCGACTGGGGCGTAACTATCTGCAAACCGGGCATTTGATTGAGGACTTTTTCCCAAGAAATGGTGTCCGCTATATCGCCATGAATGACGGTATCGACACCCTGCGGGATAACAACGATATTGCCCCGTTCAAGAATATCCTGAACGAGATGTACAGCAAGGATATTTCCAAGAAAGTCCATTCCTCTTATCTTCTGAAAGCGCAGAAAGGACAGTTTACCGGGTGTCTTGCCCCGTTCGGGTATCGGAAAGACCCGGAGGACAAAAACCATCTGCTCATTGACGAGGAAACCGCCCCGATTGTGCGGCTGATTTTCGGATATGCCCTAAACGGTCATGGTCCGAACTATATCCGCAGACGGCTGGAGGAAGAAAAAATCCCCTGCCCCACATGGTGGAACCGGGAACGGGGGCTTCGCAATACCCGCACCAAATGGGAAAAGAAAGACCCGGAAAACGGGCGGTATATGTGGGACTTCTCCGTTATCAAAGACCTTTTGATGAATCCCGTCTACACCGGGGCGATTGCTTCCCAGAAAAAGGACTACCGTTTCAAAATCGGCACGATTGGGGAAAAGAAGCCGGAGGACTGGATTGTGGTGGAGGGACAGCATGAACCGCTGATTGACCGCATGAGCTTTGACATTGTGCAGAACAAGCTGAAATCCCGCCAGCGTCCGGGGCAGACCAATGAAATCAGCCTGTTTGCCGGACTGATAAAATGCGGTGAGTGTGGGAAGTCACTGACGATACGCTACACAAACGCAAAACATCCCCAGCAGATTTACTCCTGCAAAACCTACAATGCCTTTGGAAAGAACCACTGCACCCAGCACCGGATTGATTATGACACCCTTTACAGCCATGTGCTGCGGAAAATCCGGGAATGTGCCAGAGCCGCCCTGATGGACGGGGAAGCGGTTGCCGACCGCTTGACCAATACCTGTGAAGCCGAGCAGCGGGAACAGCGGGAAGCAATGGAACGCTCCCTCACAAGGGACGAGGAACGGATTGAGGTTCTGGACAAAATGGTAATGCGGCTTTATGAGGATATGATTGCAGGGCGTATCAGTGAACAGAATTTCAACACCATGCTGGAAAAGACACAGACCGAGCAAGCGGAGCTTAAAGCAAAAGTGTCCGAGGGCAGAAAGCGGCTGTCCGATGAAGTCCAGCTTGCCAATGACGCAAAACAATGGGTGGAAGCCATTCAGGAATACGCCAATATCACAGAGCTGGACGCAGCCACCCTCAACCGCTTAATCAAAGAAATCGTCGTGCATGAGCGCATTGACGAAGATAAAACAAGACACATTTCTATCGAAATTCATTTTAATCTCAAACCCATCCCAGAGGTGGAACAGGTCACTGCCTGACCTGTCCCGCCGGGACGGTTCTCTTAAAAACACCATATAGATTTTTTGTACGCCGCCGCCCGCCATCGAGCAGAGTTTTACACCTAATTGGGGATAAAACAGCTCATGGCCGGTGCTGGTGTAGCCGTGGTAGGCATGGTCCTTGTACCTCTGCTCTCCGGGCTTTTCTCTGTCTAAGCGTCTCCGTATGAAATCCTTGCCGCTCCCGCAGCTTTGCGGGGGCGGCGGAAAGGAGGTTGACACCGTATGGATTTCTTACTTGAAGCCCTGACAAATTGGCTGAAAGAAATGCTGGTGGGCGGTATTATGAGCAACCTTTCGGGGATGTTTGACAGTGTAAATCAGCAGGTCGCGGATATATCCGTACAGGTAGGCCAGACCCCACAGGGATGGAATGGCAGTATTTTCAGCATGATTGAGAATCTGTCCAACTCCATCATGGTGCCGATTGCAGGCGTGATCCTGGCTATCGTGATGACCGTAGACCTGATCCAGATGATCGCAGACAAGAACAACCTGCATGATGTGGACACCTGGATGATTTTCAAGTGGGTGTTCAAATCAGCCGCTGCCATCCTCATTGTCACAAATACATGGAATATCGTGATGGGCGTCTTTGATATGGCGCAGAG
>NZ_QWGL01000068.1 GCF_003435375.1 Clostridium sp. AM34-11AC
TTTAAACGTTTTATTTGAAATAGCACAATAGGTTATATTAGCTTGACACAAAAATATTACGGGTGTAATATTTAATACGAGAGAAATTTTTTTAGTTTAAAATCTTACAAGTGTAATATTAAAGGCGAGTAGGAAATATATTTTGTAAAGAACGGAGGTTAGACAAAGGTGAAGCGTAGAGTAAGAAGGAAAAAGAAACAAAGAACGACAATTTGTTTGACGGTATTTGTGTTGGGAATAACGTTTATTGGAGCTATTGTATGTATTGGCATTTTGTATAGAAAGCAAAATACATTGGTTTCTCCAGAAGAACTTTTAGTTGAATATATGAATCATATTCCAAAGCAGGAGTATGAAGAAATGTATGCGATGTTAAATATTGAAGCATCAAGAAATATAAGTCAGGATGTTTTTGTAAAGCGAAATTCGGCTATTTATGAAGGTATTGAAGTGGACAATATGGAGATTGAAGTTACAGCATATGATGAGGAACGAAAAGCAGTAACTTATCAAACTTCTTTTGATACGGTAGCAGGTAATATCAGTTTTGAGAATGAGGCAATTTTTCTGAAGGGGGAAGATGGATATGAGTTGGTATGGGACGATTCACTGATCTTTCCAGAATTAGGTTCAACAGACAAGGTAAAGATTTCTACCACGCAGGCAAATCGAGGGGATATTTTGGATAGAAATGGGCGGGTTCTTGCCGGAAAAGGCGTTGCATCTTCGGTTGGAATTGTACCGGGAAAATTGGAAGATAGAGATGAAGCTATTCAGCAAATAGCAGAGTTGTTGGAAATTGAACCAGAAGTGATTGAAAAGAAACTGTCTGCAAAGTGGGTAAAAGAAGATTCCTTTGTACCAATTAAAACGATTCCTAAAGTGGCAGAAATTGAGTTAATGAAAATCGAGCCGGATGAAGAGGTGTTGAAAGAGAATGAAAGACAAAAAAAATTGCTTGAAATTCCGGGAGTGATGATATCTGACACTGAGGTGCGAGAGTATCCATTAGGTGAGGCAGCTGCGCATTTAGTAGGTTATGTACAGAGTGTTACCGCAGAAGATTTAGAGAACCATGCGGGAGAGGGATATACAGCCAATAGCGTAATGGGTAAAAGCGGAATGGAAGGTTTATTTGAAAAAGAACTGAAAGGACAAAACGGCTGCGACATTTATATTGTAGATTCTGATGGGAACAAGAAAGCGGAACTTGCGAGCATATTTGTACAGGATGGAAAGGACATACAACTAACTATAGATGCTGAACTTCAGAGGTCATTATATGAGCAGTTTAAAGAAGATAAAAGTTGTTCTGTAGCAATGAACCCGTATACAGGAGAAGTTTTGGCTTTGGTCAGTACACCGTCCTATGATAATAATGATTTCATCATGGGGTTATCTAATGAACAGTGGACTGCACTGAACGAGGACGAGAATAAGCCGATGTATAATCGCTTTCGACAGGTATGGTGTCCTGGATCGACTTTCAAACCGATAATTGCAGCAATTGGGTTGGAATCAGAAGCAATTGATCCGATGGAGGACTATGGAAATGAAGGGTTAAGTTGGCAAAAAGATTCTTCATGGGGTTCTTATTGTGTGACTACACTTCATACATATGAACCTGTCATTTTAGAGAATGCATTAATTTATTCAGATAATATTTATTTTGCAAAAGCTGCATTAAAAATTGGTACAGAAGAGATGGAAAGCTCATTGACGGAACTGGGATTTAATGAAGAGATTCCATTTGATATTAAGATGGCAAAATCACAATACTCTAATACAGAAAACATTGAAACGGAAATACAATTAGCAGACAGTGGTTATGGACAAGGACAGGTTTTGGTAAATCCTTTGCATATGGCATGTATCTATTCTGCTTTCTGTAATGAGGGAAATATTATAAAACCTTATCTGGTATATCAGGCTAAAGCGACTGTTACGTTTTGGATGCCGGGAGCATTTTCTAAGGAAACAGCAAACCAAGTATTAGAAGGCACAAAAAAAGTTGTGAATGATTCTCATGGAACCGGATATGCAGCTCATCGTGATGATGTTGTTTTGGCAGGAAAAACTGGTACCGCAGAGATTAAGGCATCGAAGGATGATACTTCAGGTACGGAACTGGGATGGTTTGCTATCTATTCGACGGAGGAAACAGTGGAACATCCTATATTGATTATCAGCATGGTTGAAGATGTAAAAGGAAGAGGAGGAAGCGGCTATGTCGTTAAAAAGGACAGTGCAGTATTGGAGGATTGGTTTCATAGCAATTAGTATTATGATGTTGCTTAGCGTTTCTGGGTGTAGTGATACACATTTGGAAGATGAGCAAGTAGTAGAAAGTGAAATTGCAGTACAAGATCAACAACAAAATGTGAAGGACAATGAAGATGAGATTATAGAAATATGTTCGCAGCTGTATAAAAAAGCTTCAGAGGAGAATAAAATAGCAGATTTAGAAACGGTTCGTATTATTGTAAATCAGTTTGGAGAAAATGGATATCCGGCTGTTGACAGCAGAAATCAAATTAACATGACGGAACCAGAGAAGGTAGTGGAATTCTGCGAAAAGGTGGATGCACAGGAGGAAGCAGAAATAACGATTCTTGAAGTTAGCTATTTGGGCGGATTTGTAAAATACGATTTGCACACAAAAGACGGAAAAGTAGACGTGGTCAGAAGTTATTACAAGTACGAAAACGGAGATATGTATAGGGAGGTTACTGGAAGTTATCAGGCGGAGTATTGGAATTATACAGAAGACGGTTATCTTATGTTTTCAGGAGTTTGGTTTTCGGAAGAATTATATGTACTGACATTGAGCGGAGCGGAGGAGCATACTGCATTACGGGTACAACCTTTGGATGAAACATACAGAGAGTTGAGTCGGAAGTATCTTCTTCCAATCGGCTTTGAACAGAATAATATGTTCATTGTAGATTGGAGCGAGGATGATTTTGGGGATTTGAATTTCTATGATATGTATGATCTTCTTTATCAAAAAATAAATGGGACATACACCCCTTATGTTGCAGATGACAATTTGGGAGTTGGTGCTGTTTATCGAATTCCCAAGGATGACTTTGAAAGCGTCATCATGGCATATTTCAATATTGATAGTGAAACATTACAGTCCAAAACCATCTATTATGCAGAGGATGAAACCTATGAATATAAACCGAGAGGATTTGAGGAAGTAGAGTATCCGGAATACCCATATTCAGAGGTAGTCGGATTTACAGAAAACAGCGATGGAACACTTACGCTGACCGCCAATGTGGTGTTTCCTTATGCGGGTGATTCCAAGGTATATGCCCACGAGGTTGTGGTTCGTCCATTGGAGAATGGAAGCGTACAGTATGTGTCTAACCGAATTATACCGTCTGAGGACAATTACAGAGAAACATGGAATACCCCTCGTTTGACAGCCGAAGAATGGGAAGAAATATATGGAGGCGAATGATGGAAGATGTGAACTGGTTGCTTAAAAAGTGTGGACTACCAATTTTGATATTGTTGTTTGCTGTTATAGCCGGGGTGATCTGTTGGGGAAAACTGCATACAGAGGAACGAAAAGTGGCAGAGGAAGTATGGGAGCCTCCTGTAGAAATCGAAAATAGTGAAGCATCAATAGAAGAAGATGCGGAAACTTCTACAGAGTCAGCATATTGGTTCATTCCACAATCCAGTGATTGCCTCATTTCAGATGAGGAAAAGGAACAATTACAAAGTAAGGTGTTGTCAGCAGCCGAATCAGTCAGCGTAATATATAAGGATTTCGTAATTGCAGATGCAGCAAACTATTCTTCCGGTATCAGTGAGTTTTCTGGCGAACAGAGAAAGGTCGTAGTGGAAGCCTTGGGAAAAAGAGGTCTGGTAAGTGTTGAAGAAGATACTGCTATGCAAAATCATGAAGCAATCGAAGCATTCTATGCAGATTACTTGGATGGACGGGACTCGATGGTTACGGTATTCGAAGTGCATAGAGATGGGCTGATTGGAGCAGTTACCTTTATTTATCGGAAAGGTAAGTTGCAGACTTATTATATAGGAGTTCGTTGGAAGGAAGGTGGAGTGCCTGAAATACAGGGAACTTCGGTAAGTAATGTGGCTGAAATCAAACTTACTGAAAAAGGGTATTTTATCTATGCATATGAATATGTGATTGCACATGCAAGTTTGAGACAGTATTGGAGAATAGAACCACTTCCGGAAGACTGCCGGAAATTGACGGAAAAATACATATCGGGACTAAGCTATGTGAATTACAACGTGCTTGTCACAAACTGGGACAGTAATAATGTGGAGGACATACTGAAGCCTTGTATGTATGAAGATATTTATCGGATTTATACAGGTGAAAATTTGAAAACGGAAGATTGGAAAATTTCGGCAGAGGAATTTGAAAAGATTATGACCACCTATTTTCCTGTATCGGTGGAACAGTTGAGAGAGCATTGTGGATATGATGAGGGCAGCAACAGTTATGAATATGAAATGATTTATGCCAGCCCATATCCGCCCTTTGGAGAGGTGGTTGATTATACAGAAAATGCGGATGGAACAATTACGCTTATCGTTGATGGAGTATGGCCGGATTATAATTCCGATCTCGCTTTTAGAAACACGGTTGTGGTCCAACCATTTGAAGATGGAACGTTCAGATATCTTTCTAATTCCATAGAGCAAATAGAATTGGAACTGCCGCCGATAGCAAAAGCACACTAAATGTGCTTTGAACGAAAGGATGATTTTAATGGTAAAAACAAAACCTACGGTTTTATTTAAGAAAAAAAGTATTCTACTGATTATGGTATTTCTGATTGGGTGTTTCGTATGTGCCTGCGGAAAAGAAAAGAGTGTTGTGGGTGAAACTCTTGTGGAAGATACGGAAGAAGTATCTTCCACGGAGGAAACAAAAAGCGCTGAGAAATGTTGTGGTCAAGCTTTTTTGTAACACTTGTGGCTAAAAAA
>NZ_QWGL01000069.1 GCF_003435375.1 Clostridium sp. AM34-11AC
ATCCAAAATCACTTCACGATAACATTCTCTGGCTCCCATCCGATCCGTTCCCATCCTTGCCTCTGCGGGGGTAGGGGGATTTGATTGGATAGGATTTGATATCTCCGTACTTGATAAATCAGTCTTTGTTTGATTAGTATTTAATTGTGCGGGTTTTTCCGTACACGGTTCCGCCGTATCCGGGATACCCATATCCGGGTTTTCCGTATATGGCTTTGCCGTACCCGGTAAAGGCGTACCTGGGCTTGACGGCGGCTCGCACTGAGGCATTTCGTAAATCACATACTCGGTATCCGTGATCTTGCCTTTTTCATCCCGAAGCTGTGTGCGCCGGATATACCCGTGGGTTTCCAGCTCCTTCAACGCCGCACCGATGCTGTCCACACCTTCCCGGCAGATCGCCGCAAGACCTCTGGTGGTGTAATTCCACTCGTCAGGGAGCGACAACATCATGGACAGCAGCCCTTTGGATTTCAGGGTCAGCGTTCGATCTTTCAAGTGATGGTTCGACATGACCGTATAATCACGGGTCTTTTCAATACGAAAAACAGCCATCTTCGCACCTCCTTCCTGTGAAAATAAAAAGTGTTAATTTTAAGCGGTTTATCCGTCTGTACGCCTCCATAACCTCCCACATGGGAAAACATCCACGCCCTGTTCAGAACGCAAGCCACAGAGGAAGAAACAGAAGATATCCCACTGATTTTGATACATTTGGGGGGCGGCTACCTCTCACGGCCTTTATGGTCATAGTGGAGGTCGCCGGAAAGCACCTTCGCATGGTTACGGATTTTGATATGTCCCTTTTCCTGATTTTCCAAAGCCTTGCTGTATCCGGTGTCGGTCAGGAACAGGCGCATTTTCTCACCCTTCCAGCCAACAGGCGAGTCATGGGTAAGAACATCAAAGACGATCATGTGTCTGGTTGCCGGGTCGAAACGCTCCAAAGCCATAATGTCATGGCCGGATAACTTCTGCGCCCCGGATTGCTGTCTGGCCTCTGCCAGCATTTCCCCGATGGTGCGGGCTTTCTCCGGCAGACGGTATTCGGCCTGCACCTTGCGTATCAAATCCATGCACTCCTGATCCGACAGTGGGCGGAGCTTGTCCAGAAGGCCTTCCGCCGTTTCTTTCGTTGCTGGGTTCGGCGCATAGCGCCATGTCATGTAAATCTCATTCAGGGCAGCGTTCTGATTGGTACTTTCAATCTGAAACACCATCCTCATTTCTGCTTCTGTCAATTTCATTGCCAGCCTCCTTCAAAATGGGTATAAAAAAACGCCATAGGTTTTTTGAGCCTACGGCGTTTCTTGCGATATTCACAATTCCAAACTTTCCAGCCACTCGTCAAAAGATTTCTTGGAGACACGGATCGCATTTCCTATGCGGACGATTCTGAACTCCTCCTGCTTGACGAGCTGATATGCGGTTGTGCGACCGATGTTGAGCATGGCCGCAATTTGTTCCACGGTGTATGTGCGCGGTTCCGGCAGTGACTTTTTCTCTTTCTTGTCCATAGTAACCTCCATGTATTTGCCTTGTCATTTTGACTAAGAGAGTGAAGAATGACAGTAGCAATCAGCTTTGGCGGAATGTCCTCTTGCTAAGAATTTGCTAATAGGACCACCCAACGGACACATAAAACTGCGTCAGAATAGGTGTTTTGCACCATAAAGTTCGTTTACTACAAGTCATTCTGCGTAAGGGATGATATTGGAAGTTACATCCGAACCGTGTATCACATGGTAAGCCATACTCCTAAGCGTGGGGTCGGAGGTTCAAATCCTCTTATGGACGCCAGTGAACAACGCCGAAAGCCTTTGTTTTCAAGGGTTTTCGGCTTTTCTTATATGAAAAGGCACGAAAAAGCTCTTTCACTGTATGGGATAGAATTCTACTCCAAAATTTGATTTTTGACAAGCCCTCCAGAATCGAACGGTTGTTATAAGACAAAATCGCCAGCTAATTTTTAGCAGAAAACAGGCTGTTCTTGCTAATGAAAATGCCCTTCCTGCTAATCAGCCCCAAAATCGTGCCAAAAATCCAGCTAATCAAAAAAGGCGGATGTTTTGAGTAACATGCAGTTATAGCAGATAAAATTGAATATCGTTATCTACATAGAGCGTCTATTTGCCCCGCATTGGGGATGGATAGGCGCTCTTTTTTTATGCCCAAAACCATGGGCAAATACAAGAGATTGGAGGTGTTTTATTTGAGCAAGCCTGTTTATGCCGCAGACAAGCCGAGCGATTGCCATTACTGCTACTACTGGACGAATGGCAGAAAGGGTTGCCGTCTGGGTAGAAATAATTGCTACTACTTAATCTCTTTGCCACCGAAATCCAAGTCGGAATGTGATGACTGTCCCTATGGGCGAGATCACCCGTGCATTGGCTGGTGTACGAAGAAGGTTATGCGTGAAGTGGGGCTTCGTTGATATGGATGCGTATGAACAGGAATACCGCTTCTGCTATTTTGCCCGATGTCCTCACGAAAAGACGGATACGACTTTCTGCAGCGTTCTACTGACAACAGAAAGTTTTCCGCAGAAAGAAAGTGGTGAAGCCGTGTGAGTTTTGATTATTTTTACGGTCAGCAATCCGAGCTATTCACATTCTATCGAGTTCCGAAGGTGTTGTTCACGAACGAGAGGTTTTGGAATATTTCTGCCGATGCCAAGATGCTGTATGGCATTTTGCTTGACCGCATGAGCCTGTCTGCCAAGAATGGTTGGATCGATCAAAACGGTCGAGTGTATATCATTTTTACAATCGACGAAGCGAAGATGGCTCTGAACTGTGCTGAACAAAAGGCTATCAAGCTGCTCAGTGAACTTGAGGAGAAAGCAGGATTGATTGAACGTAAGCGCCAGGGTTTGGGAAAGCCCAACCTGATCTATGTGAAGAACTTTATCTCTGCTGTGGATTCACAACTCTTGAATTGTGAAAATCACAATTCTGGAACAATGGAAATCACAACTCAAGAACTTCCGAAATCACAATGTAATAATACTGATATTAAAAATACTGAATTTAGTGATACTGATTCTATCTTTCCTTCCGGAAATGGTGGAATGATGGACGAGAATGACCGGTATCAAGAATACTTTGATTATTTCTCGGATCAGCTCAGTATGGATTTGTTGAAGAAGGATTACCCTTACGATTCCGAAATGTTGGATAACATTCTGGAGTTGATCGTTGAAACAGTTTGCACGAAGCGACCATTGATTCGCATTGGTGCAGAGGAACGTCCAGCAGAAATTGTCCGCAGTCGGTTTATGAAACTGAATGTCGAACACATTCGATATGTTATGTCCTGGAGGTACATTAAAGAAGAAAGACATTCACTGGAGAGAAACAGTAATCTTGGTATATATTTTGATAGGAATCCGCTTCTATAAATGAATACACAGTACTGATTCCATAGAATATCACTACACATAGCAAATGATTTGCTGCTTTTTATTTTTATCAGGGTAGTCCATAGTGGGCTGCCTTTTGTTATACAAAATGGAGACAATCAGGGAATCTGTAAAAAGAGGCATGGGCGGCGCAATTTACGGTATTGCAAGTGTTACTATATTTGTTAGATTTTTACAAGTATACCCTGTACACAAAAATTTCACTTGTAATCTGGCAGGATATCGGCTACACTTTACTCATTCCAATCTGATAGGAAGGATAAGAAAGAGTATGAGAAAGAAATGGATTTTTACCGGAGTGGCATTTGCACTTGCAATGACCTTGACCGGATGCAGAGATAATGCGGCAGCCAGTATTCCGCAGCAAAGCAGCCAGGAGCAGACGAAGGAGCAGACACAGATGATCCCTATGGAGGAGGCACAGGAAGCGGCGTTAAAAGCAGCGGATATTGAAGCGGCAGATGCAGACATTTCAGCCACGACCTTAAGTGGGGTGGCGGGAGTGGCCTGCTATAAGGTGGAATTTACTTCCGGAGAGTATGCCTACTCCTACACGATCAATGCACAGACAGGAGCTGTCATGGAAATGAGCAGCCAGGAACAGAATGCACAGACTTCCGGGACGCAGACGGAGACGGCAGACCCCGCTGCCTCGGCTCCGGCACAGACCTCAGGTTCAGCCTCAGCCCAGGCACAGACCTCAGCCGCTGCACCGGCACAGAATGCAACAGGTACCGGAACCGTGGATGAAGCAGCAGCACAGAAGATCGCACTGGAGCATGCCGGAGTGAAGGCAGCGGACGCAACGATCACCAAGTCAAAGCTTGATTATGAAGACGGACGTCAGGTATATGACATTGAATGGTATGCAGGCGGTGCCAAGTATGACTATGAGATTGCGGCAGACACCGGAGAGATCATCAGCTCCGCATATGAAGAAAAAACGATGGGAGCAGACAGCAGGAACGTTACGGTCAGTGAGGCAGATGCAAAGAAAACAGCCCTTGACCGTGTAAGCGGTGCAACAGACAAGAATCTCTACGAATGGAAGCTTGATTATGAAGACGGACACCCGGAATATGAAGGAAAGATCATCTACGGTGGAACGGAATACGAATTCACGATTGATGCAGCGACCGGATCCGTAATGGAGTGGGATGCTGAGAAGGTCCGTTAAGACAGGAGAAGTAGTTGCGTACAAAGATTATCCTAGATTATTCACGGATCAGCCGTGAAAGTGGCTGAAAGC
>NZ_QWGL01000007.1 GCF_003435375.1 Clostridium sp. AM34-11AC
TTTAAACGTTTTATTTGAAATAGCACAATAGGTTAAATTATGAAGTTTTTTTCTGGCTTGGCATTGAGATTTTAGTGTTTGCGCTTTTGCACCCACTACTCATTTTACCTTTATTTTTATCCCCGGCAGATTCCGGGAGAAGGGAAACTTTTATATGGAAACAACAGGCTACATTCACTCCATCGACAGTTTTGGTTCCGTAGACGGACCCGGAGTCCGCTTTGTGACTTTTCTTCAGGGCTGCCATATGCGGTGCCGGTATTGTCATAATCCGGATACATGGAAATTAGCGAACGCTGCTGCCGTTTCTGAGCAACAGATCTCCGAAAACGCAGCTCATGCGAATACTGTCCAAAATACAGCTTCTGACAGCGCAGCGCCTTCTTCCGTCTGTAATTATAAAGAAATGACCCCCTCTGCCCTGATCAGACAGTCGCTCCGCTACAAGCGCTACTGGGGCAAAGAGGGCGGCATCACGGTCAGTGGAGGCGAACCGCTCTTACAGATCGATTTCATGAATGAGCTTTTCCGCCTTGCAAAAGAAAACGGCGTCGGCACAGTGCTTGACACCGCAGGACAGCCGTTTACAAGAGAAGATCCATTTTTCTCAAAGCTCACCGATCTCATGGAAAATACCGATCTTGTCATGCTGGACTTAAAACACATCGATCCGGAAAAGCACCGCGCTCTCACCGGCCATACCAACGAAAATATTCTGGCCTTCGCCAGATACCTGAATGAGATCGGCAAACCCATGTGGATCCGCCATGTCCTCGTTCCAGGCGTGACCGATGACAATGAGAATCTTCACGGAATCCGTGCGTTTTTAGATACGCTGTCCAATGTAAAAAAAGTGGAAGTTCTTCCGTACCATACACTCGGCATCTACAAATGGGAGTCCCTTGGAATCCCCTACACCTTAAAAGATGTGGATCCGCCGACTGCAGACACGGTGAAGCGGGCAGAAGAAATTCTGGGGTGTTCGAAATAAGTTTTCTGCATACAGACTCTCTGATCTATACCTGCACTTTTCTCTAAAACTTCAGAAATCACAATTTGTTTCTCAAATCACTGTGATTTTCATATTCCTTTTTCTCGCTGTTCATATAAGTAAAACACGTACTGTCTAAAATTGAGCTCTATCCAACTCCAGTCAGTACGTGTTTCTCTTATTTTTTCTGATTATAAATTTTCTTCAAATCCTCAATCGCGAGAACCGGATCCATCGTATGAAACATCATATAATTTCGTTTCATAACTTCGACCGGTGCTTGTTTGTATATCTTTTTGCTATCCTCACCGCTGTAGTAATGCCAATAACGATAAATGTAGCCAATCCAATACAGGACATCTTTTGAAAATACTTCTCCGCCAACCGACACTTTATTGCCAGCATTATCCACAACTTCCTCCAAGAGATATTCTTCCCCTGCCCATTGCATACGATTATATTTTGAGTCAAGCGCTCTTGACACATCTGAATTCATAAACACACGAATGAATTTTATACTATCATACTTCTGATTCGCTGATAGCTCAAATAATCTCCCCTGTATATCACATAATTTTAACGCTATTTCATCCAAATTTGTACCTCTTTTTACCGCAAAACACATTTTCTAAAAAGAAAAGCGGAGCAAACATCGTATCCACAATGCCGCTCCGCAAAAGTTAAACTTTTTCCATGTATCTATATTTTATGCTGTCTTGAACCAATTGTCAACCACTAATTTGAGAAAATTAAATGTACTACTAATCATTGAATTTGATAGATAATACTCCTGATGTTTATTAACTCGTCCCATTAATTTCTGAAGCTCGTCCTCTGCTACTTTCCGTATTCCATCACTCTCAACCATTGTTTTATGTAGATAGAACGTAACTATTCAGTACCTTCATAGTTACGTGCAAAAATCCATTCCAGATCAGCTTCGCTGATGGGATTTTTGCCTTCCAGCCTATGTTTTCTTACGGTCAGCGCAGCAAGTGCGCAGACCTATTGAACAGTTACGATAGAACAATATTACTATTTGCTGAATCCTTGCATTACTCATGCGATTTTTACGAAAATTCATATTCATGCCTTGAATGGTCATAAGTTTGGCGGTAATCGATGCATTGGTTACATTCGTCGAAGTTCTAGCTTTTAAATCATTAAGAATACAGTTATTGTGTGCAGATGCATTTCTAATCTTTTTACATGTTAACAAATTATAGTAATTATCCATCATGTCCCTATCCGCAAATCTTTTTGCACAAAACCCATAGAAATCAACAAATCTTCCCAACGTTATGATTTCTACAAACGCCCATACAGGATAAGCATCATCATACTTTTCAATAATACCACTACAATAAATGCTCCTTCTGCATCTCTCGATTTCACCGTCATATATCTTTTTCTGTCTTTCCGTCAAAGAATTAATATACTCCTGTACGATTTGATAGCCATCCTCATCATACTCATCCAGTTTTCTCAAAAGCTGGAGTTTTGCATGATGCTCGATATCAAGTGCCCTATGAACGATTTGATATCGAAGCCTCATGTCTATAATTGCCATATCTACCAGATACGCAAATTCAAGATTTATATATTTTCCTTTATTCTTCCCATCTGGATGTTTGTTATAGTTTTTTCTGTACGCTGTGAGCTTAAAATAATTATTATTTTGTTCTAAATATTTCTTAGCATCACTCTCATCCATAATGTTAAACAGAATACCTTTATCCTTCAAGTGTTCAATTTGCTCATCCAAAGATAACTTAGGTTTCTTTATCGTCATTCTTTAGTCTTCATCCCCCATTTTTCATATGCTCATTTCTTGCTCTCAGCCAGTTCCCCAAGCTTCCCCAGCAATTCCTTCGCCTTCTCCATCATCGGCTCGCAATCCTTATGCTTCTTTCCTTTATCCTGATAGAACAGCACCGGCTTCTCTCCCTGGGCAAAGCGTAACGCAGTCTTATACTCGGCAATAAGCGCCGGGATCCCGGTGACATCGAGCTTTGCCTTTGGGTAGAGTTCGATGCGGATCTCCTGGGTGTTGATGTCCACCTCGGTCACATACGCCCGGTGCGCCATCGCCTTTAACTCCGCAACCCGGAGCAGATTGTCCACAGATTTCGGAATATCGCCGAAGCGGTCGATCAGCTCATCCTGCATATCCATATACTCGTCGTCCGTCTCGATGGCGGAAATTCTCTTGTATACATCAAGTTTCAGATACTCATTCTTGATATATCCGTCCGGAATAAATGCGTCGATATCGCAATCCACCACGGTCTCAAAGGTCTCTTCCTCTTCCTGTCCGCCCTTTAAGGCAATAACAGCCTCGTTGAGCATCTTGCAGTAAAGGTCATATCCGACTGCCTCCATGTGTCCATGCTGTTCCGCTCCGAGGATATTTCCCGCGCCGCGAATCTCAAGGTCACGCATCGCGATCTTGATCCCGGAACCCAGCTCTGTGAATTCCCGGATCGCCTGAAGACGTTTTTCCGCGTCCTCCTTTAACATCTTATCCCGTTTATACATCAGGAACGCATAGGAGGTCCGGTTGGACCGTCCGATCCGCCCCCGGATCTGGTAGAGCTGGGAAAGCCCCAGACGATCCGCGTCCTGAATGATCATCGTGTTGGCATTCGGGATATCCAGCCCCGTCTCGATGATCGTTGTAGACACGAGCACATCAATATCTCCGTTGATGAAATCCAGCATGATCTTCTCCAGCTGATGCTCATTCATCTGACCATGGGCAAAGGCCACATTTGCGTCGGGCACGAGAGACGCCACATGGTTTGCCACCTCGTCGATGTTGTTGACACGGTTGTATACATAGTACACCTGCCCGCCGCGCCCTAATTCTCTGTGGATCGCCTCACGGATCATCTCGTCGTTGTACTCCATGACATAGGTCTGGATCGGAACACGGTCCACCGGCGGTTCCTCTAGAACACTCATGTCACGGATCCCGATAAGGCTCATATGCAGAGTCCGCGGGATCGGCGTCGCTGTCAGGGTCAGAACGTCCACGTTCTGCTTCATCTGCTTGATCTTCTCTTTGTGGGTCACACCGAACCGCTGCTCCTCATCGACGATCAGAAGTCCAAGGTTCTTAAACTGTACATCCTTTGACAGGACTCTGTGTGTGCCGACAATAATATCCACATACCCCTTTTTCAGTCCTTCTACTGTCTTCTTCATCTCTCCCGGTGTCCGGAAGCGCGACATCATGTCCACCCGCACCGGAAAATCCTTCATTCTCTGGACAAAGGTATTGTAGATCTGCTGCGCGAGGATCGTTGTCGGAACCAGATAGACCACCTGCTTTTCTTCCTGTACGGCTTTAAAGGCTGCCCGGAGCGCGATCTCCGTCTTTCCGTAGCCCACATCTCCACAGATCAGGCGGTCCATGATCTTCTTGCTCTCCATGTCCCGCTTCGTATCATCGATGGCGGTAAGCTGGTCGTCCGTCTCATCATAGGGGAACATCTCCTCGAATTCCTTCTGCCACACCGTATCCGGTCCGTACTGAAATCCCTCCGCGTCCTGACGCGCCGCATAGAGCTCCACAAGCTCCTTTGCGATCTCCCGGACTGCCGTGCGGACCTTTGTCTTCGTCTTCGTCCACTCAGTCCCGCCAAGCTTATTTAACTTCGGGACCTTTGCGTCAGCCCCGGCATACTTCTGGATTCCCTCCAGACGGGTCGCCGGAAGATAGAGGTTTCCGCCGTCACCGTACTCGACCTTGATATAGTCCTTGATGACATGATCCTGCTCGATCTTCTCGATTCCCTTGTAGATGCCGAGACCATGGCTCTCATGCACCACGTAGTCGCCGACAGAAAGTTCGGAGAAGCTGCTGATCTTCTTTCCCTCGTAATTGTACTTTTTCCGCTTCTTCTTCCGTTTTTCCACGCCAAACATATCGCCCTCGGTGATGACGACAAATTTGATCAGCGGGTATTCAAAGCCCTTATGGAGCTTTCCGTAAGTGACCAGGATCTCCCCCGGAGCCACCGGGCGCCCCGCATCCTCCGGGCAGAAGGCACGGAGATCATACTCTCTTAAATCCCCCGCAAGGCGACTCGCCCTGGTTCTTGACGCGGAAAGGAGAACAACGCGGTAACCGTCCTTTTTCCATTTTGTGAGATCCTTGATCAGGATCTCGAAGCTGTTCTGATAGGAGTTTAAGTTCTTTCCGGTCAGGCTGTATTTCGCCTTTACAGTCATTCCCGGAAGACGCTGGTCGAGACCTGTCATGAAGATCGAGTGAGGCGTATGGCACTCCGCCAGCACTGTCTTTGAAGCGAATAAGAGGTCCGCCTGCCCCGGCAGAATATAGCCCTGCTCCAGACGGTGGGACATGCTCTCGCGGAACTCCGTCTCAACGGTCTCGGCTTTTTCCTTCATGCGCTGGGGCTCGTCTAAAATCAACGCGAGACCAGATGCCGGTTTCTTTTCGGCTGTTTTTCCGGCTGCCCCAGAAGACACCAAAGTGACCTTAGCGCCCACTTCTTTCATATAGTCAAGAAATGAAACCGTATCCTGACAGAAATACCGAATATACGCGTCCAGCGTCTGGACATCAAAGCCCTCCTTTAAGGATTCCACAAGCTCCCCGACAGCCCGCCGGATCCGCTGGGCCTCCTCCGGCTTTTTCTGGTCCCGGAACGCTTTTTCCTGCTTTTTCTCGTCGGCTTCCAGACGCAAAATTCCCTCTTCGATATGTTCCTTCGTGAGGATCAGCTCCGCCGCCGGATAGATCGTAACTTCGTCCATCTGCTGGATCGACCGCTGGCTCTCGGCATCAAAGGAACGGATGGAATCCACCTCGTCGCCCCAGAGCTCGATCCGGACCGGAACCTCCTCCGTCAGTGGGAACACATCTAAAATTCCTCCACGGACAGAAAACTGTCCCATGCCATCCACCTGTCCCATGCGCTCATAGCCCATGCCGGTGAGAAGATGCTTGATCTCCTCCATATCAAGCGTCTGCCCCACCATGATATTCAGGCAGCTTTCTTTGATCATGGAAAGCGGCAGAAGATGGTCCATCAGACCATCCACCGTTGTCACAACAACTCCGCCTTCATCTTCCAACAAATGCTTAAAAACCTGCATTCTCTGTCTTGTCAGAAGATTTCCGTGGATATCCGAGCTGTAAAACAGAAGATCCCTTGCCGGATACAGCCAGGTATTCGGCTCAAAATAGCTGAAATCATCGAAGATCTCCTTCGCGCGGGTATCGTCATAGGTCACAACGAGCCGCCACGGATTGTCCTTTGAGAGTTCATGCATCACATGGACTTTCTGGGAATCCGTCACGCCGCTGATCTGGACTGGGCCTTTCCCCTGGTCCAGATCCTGCTTCATATCAGTATACTCCGCCAGATCTACGAGCGGATTTGCAAAAACTTCAGCCATGGTTCCTCCTGTTTTTTGTTAGCTCTGAATATTTCGAATTGCAGATTTTTTTGAAATAATTTTAATTATCAAGTAAATATCTTGCAGTGTCATACTCAACAATGATCCATGCAGGATTTTACCTGTAGAATACTATTTCTCTTCCTTTTTGCGGTTATGGTCATTCATCGCCTGCGCGATCCCCACGTTCACGATCTCGCACACCGCGTCCGCCGCTTCCTTCACCGCGTCATCCATCGTCGCCTGTTCTTCCTTTGAGAAATGCCCCAGCACATAATCAGCAAGATCCATCCGGGACGGCTTCTCGCCGACTCCGACCTTCACCCGCGGAAATTCCTGTGTTCCAAGATGCGCAATAATACTCTTGATTCCGTTATGTCCGCCCGCGCTTCCCTTGGCGCGGATTCTTAACTGTCCCGGTGCAAGGCTGATATCGTCGTACACGATCAGGATATCCTCCGGATCTACCTTATAATAATCTGCCGCTGCGCGGATGCTCTCCCCGCTGGAATTCATATATGTCTGCGGCTTCATGAGAATGACCTTCTCCCCGCCGATAACGCCTTTCCCACAGAGCGCCTTGTGCTTCTTCTCTGAGATATCCGCCCCGATCTTCTCCGCCAGAGCGTCCATCACCATAAAGCCCGCATTATGTCTTGTATTTTCATATTCCTTTCCCGGGTTTCCGAGACCTGCAATTATTAACATTTTTATCTCCCTTTCGAATTTCCGCTGGCCGCCATGTATTCCTTTCCGCGGTCAATGCGGAATCTGATTTTTTAAACCGCAACGCATTTAAGGGGCCTTTTTCCAAAGTCCCCTGATTTCTACATTTTATCAGTTTTGAACGTCCGATGCAAGGGGCAGTTATGACAAGAATCTGCCGCCAGCAGCTCCGTCATGACACCCATTCAGTCCATGATCACAGCCGTTAGCGGCAGATTCTTTTATATCCTATACTCGTTTTTCATACTCCGGCAGATACCCCCTGATGTACCGTCCGAAACGTGCGGAATTTGCGCTTTTGCGCTCCTTCCTTATGTATTCCGCGTCATGGAATGCATCTACCAATACCTTACTATATTTTAACCGTTAATTCAATACTTTTTTGCTGAATACATATCCAGAGTTTATTTGTTACTGTACACGGGTAGGAATTTTCTGAACTGAAAGTTCCGTACAATACAGTGGTGGTAGTGGATTTTGCCGATTCGGAATGCGAAGCATCGGCAAAATCAGTTACTGTTTGCGCAAAGCGTGAACAGTAACGTTTATTCTTTCTCCAGGATCGTATATTTCCGCTCCATCCGGACCGGGTGCATACTCTCCTTGGTCCGTCTCAGATTCTCTAGTCCCATATCGTCTTCCCGGTTCACAAAGCCGGTCTTCGGATAGGAATGAAGCAGAAACTCTTTCTCCAGATAGTTATATAATCCGCGGAGCTCCGTGTTTGCTTTTTCCACATGGGTCACCGTCATGTCCATCTTCCGGCATTCCGTTCCCATAGAAAAGGCTTCCAGAATCCCGCCTACCCGGACACCTGCGATCGTGATATCTGCCTCCCTGCAGAGCCGGATCGCTTCCCGGATTCCGGTCTCCTCACTCTCCAGACGATTTAACGCATCATCACTCTCCTTTTTCGATGACCAGCGGTCGAGGAACTCCAGAATCTCGGGTTCGTCTTCCGGGCCCAGAAGAACAAACTCCGTCTTCTCCCCGTAATCCCGCAGAAATCTTGAGATCCTGTTTTTCATTTTCGAATATTTCCGCCCGGGAAGCAGACGCATCTCATCCCCGGAATAAATATAGTCAAAACTGTCCCTGTCCTCCACGACCTCATAGCGGGATGGATCGGGATCGATTGCCGCAAGTGCTTCCTCATCCACCAGATACATATGCATCTTAACGCCGATTTCTGTAAAATGATCCTGAAGCCGGCGAAAATTCTCCCGCATATACTCGATTTTACAGACTGGAAGCATCGTCGCCTGATCATCATAGTCGATCTTCTGAAGCCAGAGGATACCCCGCTCATCCGCAAAATATTTTGTCTCATAATATGGACGCCACAGCAGATGATATGCCAGATGTGACTCTGCACAGCCGGTAGGTCTCAGGGAAAAGTATGATTTTAATTCGATCAGCCTCTCCCCTGTAAGTGTTTCAAATTTTATCATGATCCGGAAACCTCCCCAGAGCCAACCTTTTCACCAAAGATAACGAAGATCACTGCCGCCGCAAGGATCACGGCTCCGGCGATCGTAAGTCCCCATGTGACTCCATTTACATAAATAATACCAAAGATGAACGATCCGAATACCTGAGACATATTCTCGAACAGGCTGTAGACACCCATTGCCTTATCATATCCATAACGCTGTACTTCCTTCATATCCGTATAGTAAGTGGACTGCGCCGGAAGTCCATAGCTGTCCGAAACTCCCAGAAGGATCAGCAGAACGATCAATGTCGGAATTCCCGGCCATACCGCATAGAGCAGGAAGGCACCGGCATATAAGACTGCCGCAAGGGCCAGAGATCCTTTCTGACCGATTCTGTGTGTCAACTGCTTCGTCAGGAAATTGCCGAGGCAGATAATACAGATTCCATTGATCAGGTAAGAGTATCCGATATTCGTCTCTGACATGCCAAGTTCCTCTCCAAGGAGCGGATAGAGATACGCTAGGAAATATCCACCCGCAACGACCGGGATCACGATTCCGATAAAGTAGAGAAGTACATGAGGTGACAAAAGGAACTTAGCTGTGGACATACTTCCCTGAAGGTTTTCCGCTGATGCTGCCGTTTCCGTCTCCAGAATACCGGAGATTTTCTTCTCCCCGCTGCCATCAAAAATATACAGCGCACTGAATAAAAGGGACAGAATGCTCATGATTCCAACGATCATGAGAGCAGACCGGTAATTCATCCAGTTGATCAGAAACGCGCCGAATACAACGCCGCAGTTCACTCCACTCAAGGATGCCGCCGTATATCCGGTAAATCCCTCGCTCTTTTCCTCCGGATCTTTCTCCGCGATCATGACCTGAATGATCAGAAGAAGGAATCCCCATCCTGCTCCCATCACACCATTTCCGATAATAAATGAGGTGATCGTCGGAACCACCGCACGCATGCAGAGTCCGGCAACAAATAGAATACTTCCAAACAGAGCCGTTTTTCTTCTTCCGATGCTGCGAAGGACCGCGGAACCTCCGAAGGATGTCAATGCACCAAACAATACCTCAGCCGACAATGCGATCGAGACAAGAAACGCCGGCGACAATCCGAATACAGACTCCGTCTCCGCCTGTTTCATAATATAGATCGGCAGGAATGCCTTCGGAATATTGGTGACGAAAAAGATCAGAAATACCTGAATCCGCAGCATGGAGGCTGGAATACAGGTCTTATCGCCGCCTGCCGCCAGAGCCGCTCTCCTCTTTTCCTGCCCCTGTCCAAAGATCAGAAGTTCCGACACAATGAGGATCATGGTAACCGCCAGAACCGCCGCACTCGTCATGACCTCCCGGACCATTTTCCAGTTGTCCTGCTGGAAGTTATACAGATCTGTTCCGACTTCCATGATTCCCACAGCCTCACCGTTAGAGTTCAGGATCGGGGAATTTGTAAATATGAAACTTCCTTCGCTGCTGGAAAGTCCCATATATGTCATCTGTTCGTTCGTCTCAAGAATATGCTGCTCGTCCGATCCCTCAAACGGCCAGTCATACGGGTAAATTGCTCCGACGTAATCCTCAATGGAGTATGTGGATGTGATCATTCCATCCTGGATCCGGTAGATCACGCAGTAGAGATCATTGATCTGCATGTTCCCGGAGGCAAAGATCGACCGTGCGATGGAACGGATCGTCTGATAGTCCTCGCCCTCATAATCCTGAATCGAATGGATCCTTTCAAGTTTATCTCCCGGGATCAGCTGGGCAGCAAGACCGGAAACACTGGTCGTTCTTCCTGTAATTTCCTCCGTCATACGGGCCGTCCAGTCTTTCAGAACGATCATGGTAAAGAGTGCTGTGAGGATTGCTGTTCCCGCCAGCATTCCCGCCACAATATGTATAAACTGGTCTTTACTCCTGAATACACGGTAAATGCCATAGATGAACAGGACCGCACAGCCCAGAACGCAGATCGCAGCGCCAGCCCATACAGCGCAGACCTGCATCTTTAAAGCTCCTGTCAGTGGGAACTCCGTCAGATATTCTGCTTCTGCTCCCAGATCTCCGACAATCACACCGTACGTATCCGTGGTTGCCAGACGATCTCCCATATCAAAATTATAATAGATCGGACTTTCTCTTAGTTCATCCTCACTCAGTTCCTGTGGAGCTGCACTTCCTGTTGTATTCATGACAAGAACCGCATCCGTCTCATTCTCCACCCGGTAAATTCCTCTGGTACCGATGTCCGCGAAATATAATTTTCCATCCAGGGAGTAATCTATATACCATGGAATCTGGAGATTACTATCGTCCGCTGAATAAACTTTCCGGAATGAGCCGTTCTCCTGTTCCTCATAGATTTCTCCTGATTTTGTCAGATACGCACAAAAACCGGTTGCCGGGTTGATGGCAAAGTCCACAAGATACTGTTCTGCCTCTTCATATGGAAAATGGCGCAGCTCACCGTCCTGACTCATAATGGAAAATCCATCTCCGGTAAACTGGAACCAGACGATTTTTCCATCCAGTCCATCGATCCTGTTGATCATATTCTTGTAGACGCGCTCGTTTTCGTCGTACCGGATATCAGACACGACCTGAACCATCTTCCCGTTTCTGTCGTACTTTAAGATCCGTTCCTGCTCCATCTTCCGGCTTCCGGTACGCCGGACATCCAGAAGATAGATGCTGCCATCCTCTCCAGAATACATCTGCTTCGCATCATAAAATCCATTCTGGCTTCTCGTTCCATTTAAAACAAACTCGATCTGCCGGTCCTGATTGATCCGGTAGATCCTGTTTCCTGACTTGTCCGCCACCAAAAGGGATTGATCTTCACAAGCGATCACACGGTATACAGTATCCGCCATCACTGGGTGAAACGGATTGATCTCCAGCAGTTTCCGATTCCACCACACTACAGTCATCAGAACCAGCAGGAGAAGGATTCCGGCTTTCCATCTTTTTTTCATATTCATCCCATCCTTTCCACCGACACCTGATATCTCGTTTTCAGATAATATGGTGCCAGTCTCCTCTTGTAGTTTCTGAGTCCTTCCACTCCCATATCCTCAGTATAATTGATATACCTCACATGTTCCGGAAGCTCTTTCAGCAATTCTGTCTGCAGGTACTCATCTAACCCCCGGTAACCCCGGCAGTTCTTTTTAAACAGGAATACAAAGGTATCCCCCTGTATGATCCCCGCCGCGTAACCGATGTCCTCTCCGTTCGAGCTCACAATGATCCCATGCGTACCTTTCGGATCTGATGCCTCCAGAAAATTTGCTATCGTATCTTTCAGGCATCCATTTGTACAGGATGGACACTGATGATAACGGCAGAATGCCCGGTTCACGATATCCCTGCAGGACGAAACATCCAGGATCTCTGTATGCCGGACAGATGGCTGATAATTTCTGATAAAATATCGTTTATTGTAGCGCTCTCCCGGCTTTTCAAAGGCCTGTTCCAGTTCCTCCCGCCGATAGATATAATCGCTGTAGGCTTCATTCGATGAAATCCTGACCCGGTATCCGGAAAGTCCGCGATACCAGAATATCTCTTCCTCCCTGACATCCCGAAACAGGAGTTCCTCTCCGTTTTTCCGGTTCTCCCCATACAGCTTGTCTATCAGTCTCTGAAACGATTCTCCACTATACATTCCCAGAGGCATATAGAGATAGGATTTCTTCTCTATCCGGTCATAGATTCTGATACAGAGATAATCCTCTTCGATTCGGTATTCCGCTGCACAGACATCCTGCCACGCCAGAATACTTTCCACGGATATCGTGGACGGAAAAATCCCGCCCATTCTTCTGGCCCGTTTTTCATATTCTTTTTTTACGGAATTTGTAAACACACAATATCCCGACATTCTCTTTCTTCCATCAGAAATCCTCGATATACACGTTGATCTCCGATGTATCCTCCTTCATATAATACTTGTTGCAAAGATACAGGTATTCCCTCGCCGCGTAATCACCCTGGGAAACCTTTAATACCTCAACAAAACATCTTCTCGCCTCATAAAAGCGTTTTGCCATAAAATGCTTCACACCGTCCTCGAAGCTCTGTTTTGTATATTCCTTGATCTCCCGCAAAGCCTCATCGTCCCCATCATAAACATCATAGATCTTCTCCAGGGAATCCGTTGCGCTGACATGGATCATTCCGAGGATCCTCGCGTGATATCGGCTGTCAAAATTCGGGATCCAGCCGACTGCCGTTCCTGTCACAAGAATTCTTGCCTTATATTTTCCGGCAACCTTTCTCAGATAATCGACCATGGAGATCTGTTCCGACAACGTAACCTCTGAAAGTCTCCGGTCATGTCCGACGATTCCTACCATCTGGCTCCCAATGGAGATGGCAAACGCCAGCTCTATGTCCGAAAATTCAGGCATGCGTCCTGCCTTTTTTTCTTCATTTAGTTTCTGGCAGATACTGATGGCACTGTCCAGGGCATTCTTGCCGACTTTTGTATAGATTGCGCTGAGTCCTCCGTTAAAGTAGGAATCTACTACGCCGTCCTTTTCCATAATAACCGGCACACTGAGCTGATACACACGGTTCAAAAAACCAAACAGTTTCCCGGCGTCCATCTGTCTCGTTTTTTCTTCAAAATTGTTGATCTGCATCCGCAGAACCTCAAGGGGAACCGTGCGGTTATCCCCAAGATTGATCTCTTTAATGCTCTTTTTCCCCAAAATCTCAAAGATTGCTGACGGAACAAACTTATAATAACCATCATTCAGATCCATGATCTCCTGAATATGGGATCCGATGTTAAAGGACATTCTGTTGAATACTTCCGATATCTCCCCAATCTCATCCCGGCTCTTAATTGGTACCTGTACACCGAGTTCCCCGTCTGCCATCTTTTCTACACCGTTTTTCAGGATACGCACCGGTGAGATAATACTGCTGTTCACGAGTACGAGGAGTACCAGAAAACATCCCGTTATCAGCAGTGCCATCATAACCAGCAGATTCTTGAGGCTGTACTTTAAGAAGGTCTGGATCTCATCCATCGTAAAGTCCACGCCAACGACAGCTACCGGTGTTCCCGTATGATCTTTTACCGGCACATATGCCGATGCCAGATATCCTAACTGAGTCATGGTCGGCTCCAGATCGCTGTTTGGCTCTCCGGTGGCCATCGCTTCCTTTGCCAGCTTAAAGTTCTCATTCCAGTCACCCCGGTCTCCAAGCTTTGCCAGATAATTTGTCTCGTTTGCCGCCGCCGCATCAAACAGATAAACCGTTGAATCCTCGGACACCGGCTTCACTACATAGAGATACAGCACTCCGGACTGTTCCTTGATATTGTCCAGAATTGCTTCCAGCCGGTCATATTCTTCATCTCTTTCCCGTGTAATGCTGTATCGAACCAGCTCGTCTCCGTCCAGATAAGATGCCGCAAGCTTTGCGATCGTCACTGCTTCACTGGCGTACCGTTTCATCATGGAGCTGCGGTATGTACGGTATGTCACTGCGCCCACCGAAAACATGATGATCACGGCAAAAAGCAGAAACAACACTGCAAATTTTGCCCGAAGGCCAAAGATCCGTTTTTTCATAATCTGCTCACTTCCTAAGTTTTAAGGTATCTGTATGTTTGTCGTTCCCGGGTTCGTGATCTGAATCACGCCGCCATAAGCGCAGATGGCCTTCGAACTCTGGTTCAACGCCGGCGTATTTCCGACGAGAACTGTCGGTGACCCCGGTGACCACGGCGCCGGGATCACCGGAATGCATGGCATCGGAGTTAAGACTCCGAATGCCGCAGCCGTCGCCGCTGCCACAGCCGGATTCGCCATGGACTGACACATTCCGAAGGGCATCACATTTTTCATCGGCACGTGATCCATGATCGTCGCCACCGGCATGGACGATACCGTCTTTTTTTCCGGCGTCACCATAAGAGTGGACGGTGCCATTCCAAATGAGCAGGTACACATAGCACCTCCAAGTACACAAAATCCCATTTCTTACCTCCACCCGGCTTCCAGTTCATGTCCGACGGCCGCCATGATGACCTCGGTCGGCGTTCCCTCGATCCGGCTTGCCAGAAGTCCCTCTGCCATCTGCGCATATTTGACGAGATTTAACAGGATCTCACCCACGACGCCTTCATCAGGGAGAGCTTCCTTTTCCATCGCCATCACATAGCGGTAATCAACTCTTGCCTCATGCCCACCTGCCCCCGGCACATAGGAAAAGCTGCCTATCAGTGTCAGCATATTCAGTTGATTCACAAAAACGATCAGCTCACCCGCCGGGATCCTGTCTATTTTTAATGGGATCTGAAGATAGATCTGAAGATACTTTGTAAATTCGGAATCCTCATCCGGGAGATCGATATATGTAAACACCGCTCTCTCGTCGCAGTCTTCCTCCACAGGAAGGACCGCTGCCAGAGATGGATAGTCTGTTTCCTCTCCGATCAGTTCTGTCTCCCACTCCAGATCGTCCAGGAGCTCTTGCAAACTCCTCAGATCCCGCAGTTTTAAATCATGTTTCATTGATTCCCGCTCCTCTTTACTCTCCGGCTCCGAAGGCCTCTGCCATCGCTTCAATCAGTTTTTCCTTGCTCGGAGCCCCGATCAGTGCCGGCATGTCAGCTCCCATTCCTACCAGCATATTTTCTGCGTAATCATAGCTCTCCGCCGCTTTCCGGATGCTGCCCGGATCGGCTTTATTGAGGTCGATCTTTCCTTCCCCATCCAGATAATCGGAGACTTCCGCTATATTGTCGTAAATATGTTCCGCGTATTTATTCCGGAATACCTTCTTGTTCTCCTTTGATCTGGCATGTCCGAAGACGCTTTTCCCATACTCAAAGGCCTTGCTTCCCACAAACTTTCCGCCACTGACAATGCTGTTTCCAAGCTTGATCGACGCAGAAACGATATCACCGATTCCCGGGAAGAATTTTGCGATATTAGCCGCTACATCCACACCCTGCTGGGCCAGCGCGATCGTCGCATCTTTTTTCTTGTTTTTGTTCTTATAGATCACTTCCTTCAGCTCATCGTACTGTTCCACCGACTCTGCTTCTTTTGCCATGTAATAAAGATGCTTTCCGCCGTCTTTTTTTGAATCTGCCGCCTGCCTCATCGTATCTCTGGCGTCACTGCCTCCTCCGATCAGACCGCGTTTCTCTCTTTTTCCCAGTTTCTTTGCATCAAGCTTCACCGCTCCGCTTTTATCTTCTCCGACAAAGCTGTACAGCCCCTTCAGCTCCGGATCGTTCGCATACTTTTTCTTTCGTTTTAACATCCGCTCCTTCAGGAGTTTTTTCTGTTTCCTGAGTTTTGAGATTCTCCGCTGGCTCATGACAAATTTGTAGCCCTCGCTGAAAAATGTGATTCCATTTTTAATCAAACCGATGATCGCCCCGATAAACGGGAAAGTCGAGAGTAGTTCCGCAATCTTTCCCGCCGCGCTGGCCAGAATGGAAGCGCCTTTTGTCACGATTCCAACGAACTTGTCAAGGATGTTTTCGCTGCTGCTCTTATTTAAGTCCTTGATGAAGAAGATCGCATCTTTCACCAGCATCGCCGCGTCCTTCATCATGCCGAAAACTCCCTCCATAGGTTCTGACTCATCCTTGGCATCTGAGATTGCCTTCGCTACCTCCTCCACATTTTCCCTGATCTCTCCGGCCTGCTCTTTCGCCTCCATTCCTGTTTTCAGCGATTCTTTATCCTCATCGCTGAGCAGGGACTCGCTCAGACTTGTCAGCTCCTCCTTCATCTTTCCAAAGAATCCATCTGCTTTTTCCTGATAGCCCGGATTGTCCTCAAATAAGCGGACCCGCCGGATCAGCTGTAGCATTGGCTTATCTTTTCTCATTGTCCGGAAACGATCAATCAGACTGTTCTTCTTCGCAAGCTTCGGATCTTTTTCGATCTCCTCTTTTCTCTTTTCGACCGAGGTCAGCAGTTCGCTGTACAGTCGTTTTGCCGTGTCGATTCTGGACATCGCCGACTCATAATACTCCTGCGCCTCCGCCTTTTTTTCCTCATTTCCGGTATCTTCCATCATCCGTTCATGACAGTTAACCGTTCCTTCCTCTAAAAGGGACATTTCATAAAATTTCACATTTGATGCCTGTCGGATCTTATCCAGCTTTTTTATACTGTAGACAGAAGAAAGCGATTCCTCTGTAAACGCAAACCGGTTCGAGTATTCACGGGCCCGTTCACTGCGCTCCTTCATATCCGTGTACCAGTCTGTCTGATTTTTCTTTACCGGCTGTGTGGTCTCCTGTTCTATCTGGGAAGGTGCTGTATCCTTTTCCTGCAAAGCTTCCTTTGCCTTTCCGGAAAACTCTGCTTTTTTCGCTGTGCGGACAGGATCTTCTTTTTTCTTCTTTTTAAATAATGGCATGGCTCGTATCCTCCTCTCGGTTCATCAGGCTGTAATATGGTCCAAAATCTTCCCGCTGAAGGTTTTTTCCTGACTTTTTCATCTCTTCTTTCAGACAGTTCAGGATCTGCTCCATCTCAACTTCTGTTCCTGCTGCCGCGGCCCGGAATGCAGCTGAGACAGCAATGTTCTTGATGCTGCTTCCCGAAAGTTCAAACTGTCCTGCCAGAAATTCGAAATCCACGTCCTCACTGACCGGAGTCTGCCTCGGATACACCTGACTCCAGATTTTCAGACGCCTTTTTGCATCCGGAAGCGGAAATTCGATCATAAAGCGGATCCTCCTCTTAAACGCCTCGTCAAAATTCTGAATATAGTTTGTCGCAAGGATCACGATCCCCTCATATTCTTCCATCTTCTGAAGAAGATAGGCAGTCTCGGCGTTCGCGTATTTATCCTGGGCATCCTTTACCTCTGACCTTTTTCCAAACAATGCGTCTGCTTCATCAAAAAACAGAATGCTCTGGCTCTTTTTCACCTCTTCAAAGATCTCCCCAAGGTTTTTTTCTGTCTCACCGATGTACTTTGACATGACACTGGAGAGATCTGCCTTATAAAGCTCCAGATGGAGTTCCCGCGCCAGAACCTGCGCTCCCATTGTCTTTCCTGTCCCCGGCGGCCCGTAGAACAGCATGGATACGCCTTTTCCGTAGACCATTTTTGAGGCAAATCCCCACTTTCCGTATACCTGATGGCTGTATTCGATCTGATCGCAGGCATTTCTTAACATCTGCTTTCTGTCCGGCGGAAGGATCAGGTCATCCCAGCCATATGCAGGTTCGATCTGCATGGCCCGTTCCCCGAGCCGGTGGCTTACCTGATGCCTGCATGCGCGGTACAGATCCTCCTCCTCTGCCCGTTTTCCTGTCCACTGTACCGACCGTGACGTCTCAGCGGCGGCAGACATGATCTGGCCCGGGTGGGATGTGAATTTTCCGGCAAGGATCTCGAGCCGTGCATGTTCTGTTTGAAATGTTTCCGGCATTGCCTCCGGGTGCTGTCTCAGCGCCTCCTCCCACAGAGTGATCCGCTCCCCAATATCCGGAGGCGAAATCTCCAGTTCCGTGACCGGCGCCGGGAATTCTTCCCGGCTGTAAGGCCATGTCTGATCTGCCAGCAGGATCACCTGGGGAAGATGCATAAGGACCTTTTCGACAACCCAAAGAGCCTGATACATTTTTCCATTCTGAAACAGGAGCTGAAAATTTCGTATGCAGAGTACCGCCCTGCGGATCTGCGTTTCCCTTATCATCTCATCTAAAAGCTTTCCGGGGTCGTTTCCATCAAGTTTTCCGATATCTGCCTCCAGACAGAATCTCCCAAGCTTTCTGCATGCATGACGGATCATAAAACGTCTCCCGGAACCCGGGTGTCCAAAGAGATACAGGATCTTCTTTTCTTCAGGCACCGTTCCCAAAAGAGCAGCCGTCCGTTCCATCTGGTCTTCCCGGATCACCATCGGCTGTTCCTCCAGATCACTTCCGTCATAGAGCCGGCAGAATCCTTCCAGTTTTTCAGGCTCTGTTTCCGGTGATAAGAGAAATTGAAGGATTCTCGGATCCAGTCTCATCTCTGTTCTGCTCTCCCGGGAATTTCCTGTACCGAAAAAGAAATCGAAGGTTTCTTTTTCCTCAAGCATGTTCCGCATACATTCGATTCTCGCCCTGCTGTCTGCCGTATAAAGACAGAGTCCAAGTTCCAAAGTTGGATATATCTTTTTGTAATTCTCCGGAATCTCCTGAAAAAGTTCTCCTGAGTTTCGATCCAGTTCCGCGGCCAGCGCCAGACTGACACAGTGTTTCAGATATTTTCCGGCTTTTTTGATATGAAACAGATATTCCAGAGGGATGACCGTCCGTCTCCTGACTGACTGTTCTGCTTTGCGGTGCATCTCCTCAAAACTATGTTTTCCTCTTCGAAGGATCTGTGAAAGCTCCAGAATGCCTTCCCGGGACACTTCCGTATCCCGTATTCTTCCCTCCCCGGCAAACACAGATTGTTTTTTCCAATTCAGGTACTCACCGGCAAGGCTGCGGACATTTATCAACAGCTCCTGTACATATTCATCCGCGTTCATATATTGATCTGTCTCGCGCTCCATCCGGTCTCCCCCTTTCCTGGTCTTTCTCTATTCTGCCGGATTCCACTTATTCTGCTGCCCTGTGAAGATCTGCACCGACCGGACCTTCTCTCCTTCACGGATCCTGCATAAAATCTTTTTTTCATCCCTTGATCTGATCTTTAACGGAATCGTGAAGTTCCCGTCCCTGTCTGTCCGGGCCATGCTGCACTCATAAATCTTCGTTCCGGCTTTTTTGTAAGAATGCTTCAGTGCGTGTTCCAGCACGATCTTTCCACTACGGCTTTCCTGCTGTTTTACTTCAAAAAACTCACCGTTTTTTTCATCCTTGTCCAATATAAAGAATCTGCGTCCCTCCAGTTGTTTTTCGTACGGGTTAAAAAGCTCCATACTTTCAGGAAGCTTTTCTGAATGGTAGTCGGAAAAAAGCCGCCACAGGCCGCTGCTCTCCTCCGCCGCCACCTCGATCACAGTTCCCGGTTCTGCACAGCCGGTCACACAGGTCGTCCCGGCCGGAAGCGGATAGTTTTTTCCCGGCCGCAGTCTTTTTTTCAGGATCACAGCCTTTCCATCCTGCATTCCCGCGTCAAATTCCTCCGTCTCATACCGTTCTGAGCGGATCTCCACATGCACCGGCATCGGACAGTTTACAAACACATAAAACCCCTCTTCCTTCCGGAGTGGTCTGATCAGCCCGGAGGCCGTGATCATGACAGAAGGATCTGATATCGGACGATCCGTGAAATCATCCCATAGTTCCAGTACCAGAGAGACCCTGTGCCGTACATGTTCTCCTCGTCCATTCATTGCTTCTCCTCCAGTCCGAAATCCACATCCATAACTCTCGCTGCTCTCCGGCTTCTCGTAGATTCGATCTCCACCGGAGCAGCCCTGTAAAACAGGGACAGCTTATAACCGGCATTTGGTACGCTGTAGATCCTCATCTTGTCTTCCAGCGTCAGATTCTGCATACTGATCTCCACATCCAGTTGTTTTCTCACTGTTTTTGGCTCCAGAGTCTCTCTGTCCAGACACGGATGATCCGCGAGGATCTGGATGATCCTTCCGAGGATCTTATGTTCCTCACCGGACCGGAACTTGATATCACCGGTGGAAGTCACCGTGATCATGTAATAAAGGTTTACATAACTTGGAGGATACTGAAGTTCTTCCGTTCCTCTTGCGATCATCGTGTTGACCCGCAGCTCCTCGCTCTCCCGGATATCATACAGGTGGATTCCCACCATGTAATCCCCCCGGTCCGTCGGACTGCAAAGGCCCACCGCGTCCGGATTCTGCAGCGTATCCGGAACGAGCTCTCTCCTTAAAAGTTTTACGATCGACATTCCGACATCCGCGATCGATGTGGATCTTCCCATTGCGTCCGCTCCTCTCTGTCTGTGAAACTGCTGTTATTTAATCCTCATAGCCCGGACCGATGCCCGTTCTCTTTGCCCTTCCAGGTATCTGTGCAGCTGTGCTCTCTGCCGCCGTTTCATTTTCCTTTGCGGTATTTCCTGCTTCCGCCGCCGTCTCCGGGGCGCTTTCACTTTCCACTGCTGCTGTCTCTGTTTCCGGTTCTTTCGCCGCTGTCTCCGGCCCTGTCGGGTTCTTCGCGGCATCCAATTCTGCTTTTGGCGTTAAGAGCACTCCGTTCCGGAATTCTCCTTCCGCCAGCACCTTACCCGTAGCCGCGTCATACAGCACTCCAGATCCCGAATAGGAACCTAACTGGAAACGTCCCTCATACGTCTTTGCGCCATTTTTATCGTATTCCGTTCCGTCCCCATCATGGACATCTTCACGAAATCCACCCTCATAGACCAGTGCTTTCGTCTCAGGATCGTATTCCTTTCCGCTTCCCTCGCGTTTTCCTCTGAGGAATGTTCCCTCATAGATCAGGTTCTGCGTCACCGGATCATAAAGACGGCCATCGCCGTCATAGAGGTCCTTCAGAAAGCTTCCTTCGTAGACCACACTTTCCGTTTCCGGATCATAGAGAATTCCCTCTCCCTCTTTCATTCCTTCCGCAAAGGTTCCCTCATAGAGAAGCTTTTCATCCTGATAGATTTTTCCCTCTCCGTCATATTTTCCGGCTTTCCACTCACCGTCATAGATCATGTGTCCCTGTTCATACAGGCTTCCGTTTCCCTCGTACAAACCATCGTGGAATTCTCCCCCATAGAGAAGCACTCCGTCCTGATACAGTTCTCCTTTTCCCTCGTAAACACCTCCGAGAAAATTTCCTTTATATAAGACTTCCGTTCCTTCGTAGAGCGTACCACTTCCCTCATACAGGCTCTCGTGAAAATCACCTTCATAGATCAGCTCTCCGTCTGCGTACAGGCTGCCTTTTCCTTCATACTGACCGTTTGAAACCTCTCCGCGATATTGGATCTTTCCATTTTCATCGTAGAGAACCGTCTGGCCCGCGACGAACTCACCGTCCGCATAGGTACCCCAACTGTCTGCCCGGCCGGAATTTCCATACGCTTTTCCTTCGCCCTGTGGGATCCCTCCCGCAAATGCACCCACATAGACCTTTTTTCCGTTGCGGTACAGGGTTCCCTGACCTTCATAGAGTCCTTTTACAAAGCTTCCCTCGTAGAGGATCATTCCCTTCTCCCCATAAAGAGTTCCCTCTCCGCTGTATCGTCCTGCCTCAAAGCTTCCTTCATAGATCAATGTGCCGTCTTTATCGTAAAGGCTTCCACTTCCGCTGTACTTTCCAGCCGCAAATCCGCCTTCATATTCCAATGTCTCATCTTCGAAATAAAGGGATCCCTTTCCCTGATACTGATTCTGTGAAAATTCTCCCGTGTATTTTACGTTTCCATTCCCGTAAAACAGCGTCCCTCTCCCCTCATACATCTCATTTTCGAACTGCCCTTTATAAAGGATGTTCCCGGCATAATCATACAAGGTGCCTGTTCCCGTAATTCTTCCGTCTGCTAACGGTCCTCTGTATAGGATCACTCCGGTCTCAGGATCCGTCAGTTTCACTTTTCCTGTATATCCATACTGTTCCGCTGTGTTTACCGGGATCGTTTTCCATAGAAAACGGGCTGTGACTACCGGATGGACAAATTTAAAATACAGGATCGGAAGCAGGATCACCGCGATCAGGATCGCCAGCAAAAGTTTCTTGGCCGCGTAGTATCTGCCGACCGGAAGATATTCCTCTAAAGACTCCGGCTTCTTTGAAACCGCCTTTTTTACCTCCGCCTGCACATCAGTGACCACTGTATTTACCAGCGTGTTCGGATTTGACAGCCTGCGGAACTTCAGGCGGAGAGCGGCAAACGGGCGCACGAGTGCCCGAAGGATCCTGCGCCACCCGTACTGCATCGTCTTTTTCCAGTCAAAATCATTTATAAAACGCATATGTTTTACTCTCCCGTCTGTCCCCCGGCATCCTGTCCTGCGGTCTCCCCAATTGTCAGTGTGCCGATTGCTTTATAATTCATTGCCTCTTCCGCCTTCTTTGACGGATAGCGGATCGTATAGACCAGATATCCCACGAGCGCTCCGATCACAAGTGCCAGAAGAAGGTATTTTAAACCGCGGACAAGTTTCTTTATCTTCTCCCACAACCGGAAACCAAAGCTTTTCGGTCTGATCTTTCCCGCCTCCTGAAGCGTCAGCGCCGCCCGGGCGGTAATGTCATATTCTCTCAATATAGCAGCAATTCCCGGAAATTTTACCTTTTCTATTCTCTCAAAAAACTGCTCTAACGGCGGGCAGGAATGTTTTTCCAGCTCCTCCGGAAAGATTTTCTTTAAAACTCCGGTCAGACGTTCTATGACATCCCGGTCTGTAATACTGTCAAACCGGTCCAGTTCATGAAATCCGTAGGAAAAACGGATATCCCCATTCTTTCCTGCCAGAATATTTCCTTCCCCCAGCACTTCATACTGAAGATACGTTGGAAGATTCAGGATTACGATCCTTCTCAGAATATTACCGGCGATCATGACCCGTTCTTCAAAACCTGTATCCGATGAGAGCCGTTCGGAAAGTGTCATATAATCATAAGAGCGAAATACGATGTACAGCCTGCCCTCCCTCGGAAAATATCCCAGAAAATCATCGTATGGAGCATTTTCCTGCTGCGCAGCGAGAAATGGCAGGAATTTGTGGATGTCCGCATCCTGTTTCAGGACCACAAGCATGCATTTTCCCTTTTCCGGGTGCTTTTCATCTCTTGCTATCATGACATCCAGCCGTTCCCCGGATTCTGCCATCCGGAGAATCTCATAGTCGCTGTTCAATGTCTGTATCCGCATGGCTCCTCCTTTTCACCTATTTCTTAAAGTTTCGTTTTACTCTCCATCGCGCACCACCACATAGATGGAAGCCCGGAGGTTTTCATATCTGGTACTGGCTGCACTCACTTCAAAGATTCCCGGCACATTCGGAGCCGTATATTTTCCGTTTGGCTCGATGGTTCCACCATTTTCTTCTCTGATGCTCCATGTCACCGGTGTCGGGGCGATTCCTCTGAATTCCGGCTCCAGAAAGAATGTCTCTCTGGTCTTCAGATACAGAATGTCCGGGCGGATCAAAAGCGCCGTCTCTTCCACATCATGGACCTTTTCCTTCGCATCCCGGATTGCTGTCCAGTTGACCCTGACATACCGGTTCATAGTCGGCTCCACAAGCCGCAGCCCGATCCGGAAGGTTCCTGTCTTTGCGTCCGCCTTCGCAGCTAACTCTGCGCGGAACGGTACTTCATCCGCGAAAATCTCCGGGGAACCGTAGATCACGCTGTCCTCATCCCGCACACCAGTACAGGAGCCAAGGATGATCGTCACATTTCCGAGCCCCAGCTCATGGGAAATATCCCCGGAAAAAAATCTCTGTCCCGTGTTTCCGCCGAGCCCAAGATCAAAGATCACATGACCGGTAGTCACTGCCGGCTCCTCGCTCTTACTTTTTTCTATCTGTTTTCCATGGGAGCTGCCAAAATCTGCCTGATCTTTTACCATCAGGGCATCTTCTGTTCTTCCTATCTTTCCCATCACATCCGCCAGCACATTATTGTATACAAACTGTCCAAATGGCATCGGCTCCACTGCGTCAATGAGATACGACTCTCCTGCCCGGATCACATAGATCTTTGCCAGATAAATGCTCTGCTGATAGTTATTCCGAAGAATATCTTCCATCGCGCTCCGGTAATAGTTCTTTCTGACTTCATCGGAGACTTTTCCGCTGATCAGCTTCACCGCCTGCTTTCCGGCGGCTGCCGCTTCCATCTCTCTTCCGCCGAAAGCAAGGTGGAAACTGCCCTTTGCGAGTTCCAGGATTCCTTCCGCATTCTTTGTAGAACTCGCCTTCACACGGTAAATGATCTCGTATCTGTCTTCCTTCTGATGCTTTTCCTCGTCAAACATGACGGTCAGATGGTTTTCCCCGGCATATTCCAGACATGTGAGTCCAAGATCGTAGGAAAAGCGGATCGACTGGCCCTGACCCATATTTTCCACCAGGATCTTAAGTTCAAATGTATCTCCGCAGGACACATAGGACGGACATGTCTGGGTGATCTTCACGCCTTTCCCCATATAGATCACCGATGTATGTTCATAAAATACCGCATCGGAAAGCACCGTCTGGGACGGCTCCCGCTCCGTCACTGTAAGCTCGTAGCCTTCCTGATAACGGTTATACTCCACCCCGCTCTCCCCGGTCACATTGTGGACCGGTTCCCTCTCCGTCTCCTTATAGTCCATGCAGAGGTACAGATATTTCTTTTCGTCACCGCTCCTGATAAAAGAATCAAATCCATCGATCATGGACAATTTTTTTACTGCCGGTGTATCCACAACGATCTCCCGGCCGGAAAAATCCAGAGCAAGTCCGGGTTCCACAGAAATTGTCATGTCATCGATCGGGACTACATTCAGTCCACATACCACTCCGGTTCCATATAAAAACCGGTTCAGTACTCGTCTTTTATCATTCATATATCTCTGTTCTGTTTCAAAGTCATCCACAGTCAGAAGCTTGCCGTAAAAATATTTATTTCTTTCAAAGGGAAAATACTTCATGTTCTTCATTGGCTGTATTCCTTTCTCTTACAACTGTCCGATCCGTGAAAAATGCATGGCAGACAATCCGTCTAACTGCATCGGACGATATTCACCAAGCCGGCTGTTGACGCCAAGATACGTGTGCTGATCCAGAAAGATGTAGGGAGTCAGCAGAACGATTCTGCAGTCTATATGTGCCGGAACCGCATGTCTCACAATCTGCATGAAGGTCCTGTATTCCTTCTGTCCTCCATTCTGCCCCGTATGGATCAGGACTGTCACTGTATAAGGGCTGTCACCATACAGCTTCTTCCATCTGCGGATCTTTTCCGGATCGCTCTCCTGCATCTGGTAATGTTCCACCACATACACCTCACAGTCCCTGTATAAGGTCAGCATTTCCTTCAGATATTCTACAGTTCCCCGGATCCGGTAGAGCCGCAGGGCATTTTTTAAAAGATATCTCAACTGTTCTTCATTCCAGGCCGGAATGTCCTCGATGGACAGCCAGCCTGCCATCCAGGAAAGGAAGTCCGCCTGCGCGCAGTCCGGATCAAAGAGGTCCGGGCTTCGTCCGATCTTCTCCGTCAGCTCTTCATAGAAGCTCTGGAATACACCGAGATACCGCTCCAGAAAATCCCGGTTCTTTCCACTTCCCTGATAGACCTCCGGCAGCCAGGAGACCCAGTTCTGTTTCGGAAAATCGATCCGGATCTCTGTGATCCCGTCAAAATCTCCCGCCGCGCCCCCCGCTTCAAGAAGAAACCAAAGATATCTGCCTCTTACGTCAAACAGCGGCACATCCGCTTCTCCCCGGATCTCTTTCGCGAAGCAGGAACTCATCCGCTGTTTTTTCTCTTCCAGAGAGAGTTCCGGATCCGCCAGAACCTCGTCCAACGGCGCACTGTTGTCTCCCCATACAAGAAACCGGCTGTCACTGCTGTAAAGAGTCATGTTCCATCCGCCGTCTCTCTCCGCGCATACAGTTCTCAGACGGTGCCAGGTCATCTCCTCTTCCCTGCTGTCCAGAACTCTTGAGAAAAACCAGCCCGGTTCCGCCCCGGTCAGCCTCAGGATCCCGTCCGCGGCATTCATTCTATCCACCGTTCCTCTCCGGTAGTCCATCGGTTTATTAAAGATAAAGTATTTCCTGTCTTCTGCCATCTGGTACTCCCATCTTTCCTTTTTATCCTGTGTAGGATACGCTGAGCTGGATCTGTTCCAGTACCGCGAGTCCCGCGGAAGGAAGAAAAACATCCCCGTTCATATTCCTGAGAATCCCCTGTCCGGCCGCATCGATTGTAAGCGACCGGATTCTTCGGATTCCCTGCAGTCCATCGAGAAATCCGTAAAGTCCGCTGTATAACACCGGACTCCCAAAGTCCGAACAAAATTCTTCAAAATACCGGCGGATCTTTCCTTTTAACACCTGCTCGGTATCCCTGTACCACGCGACAAGTTCCAGATCCGCATAGACACGGATCTGGATATATTCCGGTTCGGCGATCTGAAGATCCGTTCCCAGAATCCTTTTCTTATCCATAAATTTCGTGATGTTCTTCCGGTATCCGGCACTCAGCTGCGGGCATTTTTTCTCTGACCAGGACTTTACCGCCGCCACGATCCGGTTATGTTCCCAGTCTGCTCTCACGACCTTTACCCGTTCGATGAGAAGTCCCGGCGCGCGCTTTATAAGCTCCTCATAATCCGCTTTCGTGACCGCAGAATACTTTTTCGCGAGTTCTGCCTCAAATCTCTCAAAACAGCTTTTCGTGGACTCCCTGTCAGCTCCGCCTGTTACATCCTCAAAATTCCACGCCTCAAACAGATGGATCTTTTCTTCCTCTGATCTCCCCGGATGGATCTGACCTTTTTTTACATTTCCGCCGACTCCCTCTGTCCTGCCAAGCCGTATCAGACGGATGATTCCTTCCGGCGGCAATCCGTGGATTCCATCTCCAAAGCAGATATCTCCACTCTCTCCGTCGACCACAAAATGTCTGTCTTCCGGCTTTGATCCGGAAAAATCACGGACACGTCTCCAGGGTTCAAATATTCCCGGATGCTCAGGAGCTTCTGCTTCCAGTTCCACTGAGGCCGGAATTGTCCCGGCGCTCTCCAGCGGGAATCTCTGATTTGGGAATCCTGTCCCCTCCCCCAGAATCCTCTCCCCGATCTGCTCCATCTGGCAGAGCTCCACAGGATTTAAGAGGATCTCTGAGAGTACCGGTACTACATCGTATTCTCCTTCCGAAAACACAAACCGGATCCTGTCCGCGCCGGATTCTCCCATCTCACCCGGGATCCGGATCTTTATGATTCCGCTGTACAGGAATGCGTGTGTATCATCCCGCACAAGTTCACATATCTTCCAGCTGTCTGAACCGGTATCTTTGCACTCCGCGCGGATCCCCGCCAGCGGCTCAAACTCTTCTGAAACCGGATTTCTTTTTGCGCTCCGTTCTTCCGAAAGGCGGAAGAAGAATCCAAAGGTCTGTCCCCCTGTCATCTTTCCGGAAAACTCCATTTCCAGAAAACCGCCGTATTCCGGTATTTCCGTAAAAACCGGAAGTTTCCATCCCGTATCGGATCCATCCCACTCCCGTTCCGAGACATATCCCTGCCTTCCTGTATTTCCTGTACGCACCCTCCAAAGCTTTCCGGAAAAAAGCCTTGTCCTTTCCACGGAACAGAACGGGATCTCTCCTGCGTGGAACTGGAAACCTTCCGGCAGCTCCGTCTCCTCTTTCACGGAACAACAGGTTACCACTGTCCTTGCCGGACAGATTTCTTTTCTTTCGATGCCCAGTAATTTTAAATATACGGATTCATGTTCCAGTCCGACCTGATTCAGATGGAATTCCTGAACTTCCTTCAGCCATGAGAACAATTCCAAAAGCGCAATTCCAGAATCATTTTCATTGAAATTTGTCCATTCCGGGTACAGGAGCGGAATCCGTTTTCTCGCCGTCTCAAAGATTTCCTGAAAATTTTCCTCATCCAGCCGAATCGTAGGAATCAATCTGCTCCACCTCCCGTTGTTATATCGATCTGATGCTCTCCCTCTACAGCCACGGCATACGGGAATTTTTCGAGCTCTTCCGCATCAAGCTCCACAAGTCTTCCATTCTGTTCCGTCTGCGGGATCAGACTCAGCGACGTTACAATCTCCACGCCCTGAACTCCCCGAAGTTCATTTAAAATCTGGATCTGGTTCGGGACCACTCCGATCTCCCATCCATTTCCCTGAAAATTCCCCTCCATGGGATTCAGAAACAGATGAAGTGCTTTTAAAATCCTCTGTCTCGTCTCTAAAATCTGGTTCATATCCCTCACGCGGACCTCGGCCTTCACCGCCATATGGATAAACTGCGGTTCCAGAATCTGGAATTTCCTGTTTTCCCGAAGGGACGCCGGAATCTTGTCCTCCATATATTGAAGGCATTCCCGTTTTACCAGATCAAAATTTTCCAATTCCCGGTTATGCTCCCGCAGCAGCAGGACAAGATTCACGCGTCCCTGTCCCGGAAAACATTTCGCTTTCAGGATGCTGCCGCTGCTTTCCATCGCCAATGCTTCATAATCTCCGGCAGTCACCGCACGTCCTCTGTGGCGGAATGCCCACCCCTGCCTCTGGATCGCTGTCTCCACATTTTCCCGATCCACACCTCCGGACATGTCCATTGGATTTATGACCTGATTGACAAAACCGGTGGTCTCCCGGAACCTGTTTACTGCTCCCGCCGGCACATTTCCGCGTTTTCCACCTCCGCACCGGTATCTGACCCGGATGGAAGCTTCACCGCAGTCATCCGGGATCCTTCCATGGATCCCATCAGAAAACTGTAAGATTCCCTCATTTTTTTCGAGCATATAATGGCAATCTGTCTCAGTCGAGGACGCGAAATTTTCCCGTTCTTCCCAGCGGATCCAGACATGTCTCACGGTTCCGTCCTCCGTCTTTTCTGTTCGGATTTCATAAGCCTGCCGAAGCTTCGCAAGCTGCTCCTCGGAATATTCCCGGTGTTCCTGCACCCATACTTCGGCTTTTGTAATATTTCCAGCTGCCAGACGGAACACAGCATTTTTTTCGTTTGCTTCTACGGAAAAGACCTCCTGATCCATGGTCTCCTCCGCCGTGATCTCCGTGGCATTCATCCATATCTCCTGGATCATCGTGCGCTGCGAAGCTTCTGTATTCCGATCATCTCCAGTCTTCCTGATCCTGATCCAGAACCTCTCTTTTTCCCACAGGATTCCCGGCATAAAGTCGGAATTTCCGAGCAATGTAACGATTCCGATCCGGCCAAAACCTTCTGTTCCGTCGATCATGTTCAGTGTTTTCCAGGTTTTTCCGTTATAATACTCGTATCTCAGGAGATTTCCATTCTGACTGCCTGACCGGAGTTTGAAAAAAATCCGGATCGGCCACTGCCGCAGCGGCTGGTCAAAGCCTATATATAACGTCTCACGTTCCTCCTCCATCGGGACAAACGGTTTCAGATCTTTTCCAGCCCGGAAAAGATCTTCCGGGTAGATCCTGTCGGATCTCATATTATTCAACCGTTCTATCAGCTCCGGCATCGGAAACGGCTCATGATATCGGTATTCAAATCCTGTATCTCTTAAAACCGGAGTGATATACTGTCCGTTCCACCGATACAGATTATTCATTTTTAAAATTCTTGCCCGTATATACCTTCCTTCTACTGCCCCCGACAAGCACCGGTGTCAGATCTCCCGGACAGTTGAATGTGATCTCCGTCTTTCTTTCCAGTTGATCGGAAGCTGCCCGGAACACCTTGGAATATCTGTCACTCTCTGGAAGTTTTCTCCAGTCATTCCCGTTATAATACTCCCAGATCACCTCGTCGATCCCGATATCATACTCCGGGTCCGGAATAAAATCCGTCCGTTTCATGATAAGCTTCCAGTCCCTCTTCCGATCCTGTCCGTATGTCTCCGACGGTATCCGGAGGAAATTCATCCGGAACGACAAGGTGATCTGAGCGTTTTTCTGGGACAGTGCCTGCTCCGACGAGAAATAAACTTCCTCATAAAGTCCCATCTGTTCGCCAAAGGGAAGATATTCCCCCCTCTGTTCGATCCCGCCTGCAAAAGTCACATCCGGGACACTGCGTTCAGTCTGGGAGGTCACCCGGATATCTGCAAATTCCAGCTCCGACAGCAGGGACACATTCCTGCAGCGGATCCTGATCCAGAAAGCGTATGTTCCGTCCAGCTCACATTTTTCTGTTGCCGGCTGATTTTCTCCCTTATGAAGGATCAGTTCTCCCGTCTCCGGTTCTGCTTCCACCTTTGCAAACGGCTCAAACCGTTCCCCTGCTGAATACTCCACTGATGCCGACTCCGGATCCGCAAGTGCTCTCAGAACAGCGGCATCCGGTTCCCGGTTCCGGCTTTTTCTGAATGTCAGACGGATACTTCCGGATCTTTTCACGTAGAAAACATGATTGTGGGCCAGATAAAGCGTATGTTCCTGAACGTTTTCTCCGTATTCCTCAAAAAGTGGAAAATTTCCTGGTACTTTCTGATCCTCTTCCCTGTGTATCCTGTATATCCCGTCTTTTTCCGGAATGACCTGAACCATGTCACAGATTCTCGATGGGGTCACATATACATCGTTTCTCGTCTCAAATATGATTTCTTCCTGATCTTCCTCCGGTCTGGCAAGAAGTCCGGTCCCTCTCCGGATCTCTGTTCCATCTGCCTCCTGATTCACAAGTCCAAATACCGCGTATCCTCCGGCCGGCCGCGCAGGGGCCAGAGCTGTACCCACACAGTTAAAGAAATCCAGCATACTTTTTCTCGGAAGCTTGGCATATTTCTTTAACGTATCCTCGTACATTCCCGCAAACAATAATGCCAACGCGGTTCCGCCATCTGGATTTTCAAGATCCATACGCCACTCAGGGGTGTAGGAGGACGCGCGTTCTCTAACTTTATCTAAAAACGCCCTGGTATTTTTTTCATTCATATCCGGTATTTTCATACAGCGTCCTCCCTGCTTCTCGTCATTTATTCAAAACCTTCCTGTAAAAAGAAAGGAAATACATAATTATACGGGTTGTTGGTTGCCCTGACCCGGAACGCGATCCGGATCATCAGCGCGTTCTGTGCTTCCCCCGGCGAAACAGAAGCTTCCACATCCTCGATCCGCGGTTCCCAGCGTTCTAACGCTGTCCTGATCTCCCGCTCCATCTGTACCATCGTTCCGTAGTCCATCGTCTCATAGGTATACTGTTTGAGACCGCAGCCGAATTCCGGACGCATGACCCGCTCTCCTTTTCCTGTCATCAGGATCAGCTTGATGGATTCTCTGATATTTTCCTCTTCACTGCTCATCCGGAACCGCCCCGTGGTCTCATCGATCTCCAACGGAAAGTGGAAGCCGGTTCCCAAAAACGCTCGCTTTTCTCTTTCTTCCATACCTGCGCCTCCATCTCCTTAGTTGATCTTTACCATCGCTCCCTTGAGCTGGGCAATTCCCGATGCTTCCGCTTTCATCGTTCCCTTCGCTTTTAACTCTACAGAAGTGCCCTCCAGCTTTAACGACTGTCCCTTGAGCTCTGCCATCTGTTTTCCGTTGATGATGATCTGCGAAGCGGTGAGCTCGATCTTATTTGCACCGCCGTCAAGGAGAAGCTTCGCACTTTTACTTGCAAGTTCGATCTTCTTATCCCCTGTGATGCTGACAGAATTCGTTTTTCCATCAATTAAGATCTTTTCCTTTCCCTGTTTATCCTGAACTTCAATCTTCTGGTTTTCATCATCAATCGTCAGGATCTGCTCCCCGGGAGTTTTCACAGAGAGCTTTTCTTTCCCTTTTTCTTCCGAGATCGTAAGCTCGTAGCCGCCCTTCGTCCTGATCTCTTTGACTGTATTCTTTTCATTCGCAGTCTTTTCCGGGAGTGGGTTTTCGCTGTTGTGCAGGCAGCCGAGAACTACCGCATTTTCCATATCTCCCATAATAAATCCCACAAGGACCTCACTGCCGATCTCCGGCAGAGCGTAGGAGCCGAATCCTTTTCCGGCATATCCGTGAAGAACCCGGATCCAGTCGGATGTCTTTGCACCGTCCGTACCAAGAATATATTCCACTTTGACACAGCCCGGATGTTCTTTGTCCCAGTTTTCCTTCACCACCGCGGTGGCAAGGTCTGCCATCTGCATCCGGAATCGCGGGGACGAGGACGATGTTTTTGTATCAAGAATTTCTTTAAACAGATCCATGCTCTATCTCCTTCCCCATAATCAGCCGCCAAGTTCAAACTGTGTTGTATATCCATTCTCATCGATCCGGTGTTCCACCGACAGGATCTCGTACGTCCCGTCGATCCATGCATCCAGTTTCCTGATCGTCAGGCTTCTTCCCGGAACGATCTGCGGGATTCCGATACAGGTTCCGGAGCAGTGGACTGCCTTCTGCCGTTCTTCATCCACCGCTTTTTTCACCTGAAGTACCGCCCGCTCCGCATCTCCTTCTGAATCGATCGATACATTCTTGATCCCGGGAGATGGAATCACCCGTTTCTGATGTTGTCCTTCAAAGGTCATCTCCTTTTCCAGAGATTTCGTCTGCCGGTTCTGATCCACCATCTGAACCCGAAGTGTTTCATATATGTAATTCCTCTCGCAGGAAAAAGAAAGGATATCCCGTCCCCATTCCAGAGACACGACGGACTGTTTTTTCCTGGATGCGTCAATAAAATACGCTTTTCCCGCCAGAACGAAAAATTCCCGGCATTCTAACCTGCAGAGCGTATCCTTTACGAACGAGTAATCGCTGCCTTTCTGCGCTATCTGCAGCGTCTGCCCCACTGCCGCCGGCGGATCTGCTTTTATGTTTTTTGAAGGGCAGATGGAGCTGTAGCGTTTCATCACCGCCTGAAAGATTTCCGTATAAGATTTTCCGGTATAGATCCGTCCGCCGCCTTCGTTGTCCTGCATAAGCCGGATCATGTCCACCGCTGTCACAGAAATCGTCGGAGTGTCATTGTACTCGTAATTTACGCTGTGGATATATCCGCTGAAGATCTCCACGAGATTTCCGGCATACCCAAACTTTGCGCTGACCGCATTCCCCGGTTTCAACATTTCTTTTACCTTATCCGAAAATTTTCTTGCTTCGAGATCATAGGCGTTCAATACATCAAATGTCAGGGATCCGGAAGCATCGGCGGAGAGCTTCAGTTGAACGGAATCAATAAAAAGCGTCCCGCTCTTTGAAGACCGGCGGATCTGTTTTCCATCTGCTTCAATGGAAAAATCCGGTATCATAAAACCGCCATTATCTCTCCGCAGGTTTTCTGTACTATAGGTTCCCGTCATCAGATCAGCCATGAAGCCGCCTCCTTTCCCTGATATCTTTCTGCTCCTGTGTCCGGTTTTACAGGGCTGGCAGTCTTAACACCTGTCCCGGTTTTACCTGCAGCGGATTGGTAATATGGTTTTCCCTTGCGATCTCCTTCCACTTTTCCGGATCGCCATATTCTTCGTAAGCAAGCCCCCACAGACTCTGGCCTTCATAAAGCGTCCGGCATTTCGTCCTGTCCGGGGATTCTAACGGAACATGGGTATTTTCTTTTCCCATCGAGCGGAATGTGACTTCCAGTTTTGCCCTGACCGGCATTCCGTTCGCCAGAAACATCGTAAATGTCTGGTTCAATTCCGTGATCACACCGCTGAATATCAGGGAACCATAGCGGAATGTTACTTTGGGCGGCCGGTGTTTTTTCGGATCCAGTTCCATCAGCTTCGCGATTTTTTCTGTCTGGAGTCTCACATCCGATCCACTCTCCTCCGCGTTTTTTTCTCCGGGAGGCATATATGTATCAAACATCAGCGTAATCTTTAATGTCTCAGCTTCCCCGGCGATATACTGGGTAAATGGGTCATCCAGACCCAGAACCTTTTTTTCGGCGTAGGTTGTACTTCTGGAAAGGTTGTACTCTGCCGGATTGAACTGGACCTTGATCTCCTTTTTCCCGTCCTCGGGAATCAGTACCGCTTTCTCATATCCCATCGTTCCGCTCCTTTCCCTGATATTCCGCAGCTGCTCCAGTGCTTCATATGCACCGGTATTTGTTCTTCTGCCTGCTTTGTCATTTTTCCTGCTTTAATAGCCCCGGCGGATCTTCTCCGTGCGGAACTGTTTCTGCAGTTCCTTCATAACACGGTCCGCCATATTCCGGACGGATGCATCCTGTTTTTGGGTGTTTATCAGGCGCTTTACTTCTTCGTTTACTGTCTGCATCTGTTCGCGAAGTTCCTGACGAAGTCCGTTGATCTTCTTTTCCTGCTCTATGAGCGTCGATCTTGTAAATCCGGAATCCCGTTTAAGGATCCTTGTCTCTTCCCTTGTCTGCGTGAGTTTTGCGGACATTGCTAAGACATCAGAATTTGAGGCTATCTGATCCTGTCTGTGCTTTCCATGATCTGCGTACTGGATTTTCACGGCTCCGGCCAGATCCGGGATATGGATCATTTCCGGATCAGATTCATTCATGTTCCGGACACTGTTTGCCGGATTGATGTCGGAAAATCTGTGAAGTACTCTTAGCGGATGAATTCCAGCAAAATCCTGAGCTGCTCTTAAATGATCGATTCCTGCCAAGTTCTGGGCGCTTCTTAAGCGATCAGTTCCAGCAAAGCTCTGGATGACTCTTAAGCGATCAGTTCCAGCAAAGCTCTGGATGACTCTCGACCGGTCATTTTCCGTCTTGAGGATCTGCAGCACAGCAGGCCGGATCCCCGATATCATGCGGATCTCCGTGATACTTCCCGGGGCACCGCGTCTCGTGCGGAATCTTGTGATGCCGGGCAGGATTTCCGAGTATCCTGAATTTGATGGATATCCACCTGATTCCGATATCCGGCTGGCTACGGCCAACATAGGATTCGCACCTGACATAGGATTCACGCCTGACTGAGATCCGGCTGTGCTTTCTGATCGACTCATAATCGTCCGAAACTTTGTTGTATTCTCAGCTTGAGCGGTAACTGTCTTAAACTTAGCCGCGTTTTCCGGGTGGCTCATAAGTGTATGAAATTTCGTTATACTTTCCGGATACTCTGTAAGACTCCGGACTTTTTCTGCATTACCCAGATCGTTCATAACCGTCCGAAGTTTCATCTGATTCTCCTGGCTACTCATGAGTACCTGAAGTTTTGTTTTATTATCCGGTCGATTTATAGAAGTCAGAAGATTTATGATCGTATCTGGTTGCCTTGCACTTGGCTGAAATTCAGACAGCAGACTTTTTAAAATAACATTTGTCCGCTCATTTATAATTTTTTGTTCCACCAGCGCTGATTTTCCGGCTGCCGTCATCGGCAAAAACTGCTCCAGACGATCTCGCTGACTGGGCGTCTGATCCTGATCTGACGATCTGTCCATTGGTAAAGAACCTGACTGATTTTCCTGATTCCTGTAGATTAGCTGTGCCTCCGGCAATTCCGGAAGTGGTGCTTGTTCCAGTTCCAGTTGCTTTTCCCATTGGCTCTCCCGGTCAATTTCAGACTGTGATTCCGAATTCTTTCCTAACTGCTGCAGGAATTCCAGTTCTGATTTTTTTCCTGTCTGCTGTATGAACTCTGATTCAAGTTTCTTTTTCTCCTGCCGCTCTTTTTCAACCTCCTGCTGAAATTTCTCTGTTTCCAACACTTTCTCAAACTGGTAAGTTTTTTTTGGTTCTGACCGGTGATCTATCTGCTGCTGTCTTTCAATCTCCAGTAGTTTTTCGACCTGCTGCCTTTTTTCAGTCTCCTGCTGCTTTTCTGTATCTTGTTTCTGCTGCAGTGTCAGTAGTTGTTCCGTCTGATGTTGCTCCAGCTGATATCGTTTTTCTAATTCGGAAATTTTTTCTTTCTGTTGAAGTCTTTCCAGTTCATGCAGTTTTTCCGGCTGCTGAAATCTTTCCAACTCACGCAGTTTTTCCGACTGCTGAAATCTTTCCAACTCACGCAGTTTTTCCGACTGTCGAAGTCTCTCGGTCTCCAGCTGTTTCTCGATCCGCTGAACATTGTCTATCTCTCTCTGTTTCTCGGTCCGCAGGATCTTTTCTGTCTTATACAGCTTTTCTTCCAGCTGCTTTTTTTCCGACTCGAACTGCCTTGTCCTATCTTCCAGCTCTCGTTTTTCTTCCCGTATCCGGCTGCTGGCCTGGAGAATGGTTTCTTCCGTTTTCAGAGCTCCCACTCCTGGTGTCTCTTCCTGTTTTTCCGTCTGTGTCAGGTACACAAGATGGCTCTCCGGCATCTCCAGCTGTTCATTTCCCGTCGGTTCCGCCTGTATATCAGTTTCTGCATACTCATCTGTATTTTCGGAAAATTGTAGAAACCGTCCTTCCCTCCGGATCAAATCTTCTCTCTGGGAATCTCTTTCCCGCTGGAGTTCTTTTTCTATCTGTTTTCGGAATTCAGTCTGCAATTCTTCTTTCTGTTCCTGCAGATGAATTTCCGACTCTATCTGCCTTTCTTTCTCTGACTGTGGTTCTCCTCCCGGCTGTTCCGAACTCTCTGACAGCACTTCTCTTTCCAACTGTTTCCGACTCTCCGACAGCACTTCTCCTTCCAGCTGTTTCCAGTTCTCCGATAGCACTTCTCTTTCCGGCTGTTTTCGCCCCTCTGACAGCACTTCTCTTTCCAACTGTTTCCGACTCTCCGACAACCGTTTCTCTTCTGTCTGCTGCCGTTTTTCTAACTGCTGTCTATCTATTTTCGGCCCCTGTTCTTCTGCCTGCTTTTCCTTCCCTGACCCCAGTTTTCTCTCGGTCTGTCTCTGATTCTCTGACTGCAGTTCCCTCTCTGCCTGTCTCTTCTTCTCTAACTGCAGTTCCCTCTCTATCTGTCTCTCTCTCTCTAAGATCCGTGCTTCTGCCTCGACGCGTTCTGTCTGAAGCTTTTTCTCCGCTTCCGCCAGTTTTTCTCTCTGTATCGCCGTCTCTTTTCGGAGCCGGTCAATATTTTTTTTGACCTCCGTGGTTTCCCTGGATTCCATTGCAGAATCTTTTTTTCTTTCTCCCGGTTCCAGATACACCATGCGGCTCTCCGGAAGTTCTGCTGTACTTCTGCCTGAAGCTGTTTCCGTACTTCTTTCTGTATTTCTTTCCGTACTTCTTTCTGTACTTCTTTCTGTACTTCTCTCCGCACTTCCCTGCAGTTCTTCCAAATGTCCTGTAAGTCCCGTGCTCCTGATCCGTGCAGTCTCCCGGCGGATCTCCAATGTCTTTTTCTGGCTGTTCGCGTATTCCCGTATTTCCCGGATCCCGCTGATCTCCTCCCAACTGAATCCATCCTGCCAACGGCAGAATACCGGACTCTCCCGCATTTCCGCTTCCGTTCTCCCTTTTCCAGCCAGAAGATCCCTGGCAATCTTCACCTCGCGCGAAAACCGTTTTTCTTCTTCCATGGAAAGATTTTTCATCGAGAGTTCCAACGCAGTCCTGACGCTCTCTTCCAGAATCCGCGCATTTCCGATAGATATCTTCACTCCGATGGAATTTTGCCAGCAAAAAATGAGATTCTGAAAAAACAACATCAGCCGGCGCTCTTCACCGCTCTTTTTTTGCTCAGATTCTTTCTCTCCCTGCAAAAATGTCAGTGTCGCTCCGGCGAACCCATATTCCTCTCTCAAAGAATATTTTTCTTTAATTTTTTCACACCAGTCAAGATAATGGAATTTCTGCGGCGTCTGCCGTATCCTCCATAGCCTGTCTCTCATCCGATCACCACGCTTTTTTATAGATCGATTCTGTTTTTGCTTCTATATTATCCACGGAAAGAAGCCCCCGTTCCGCCTGTCCTTGCGTCTCCCATCTGCACACCGGCATGCGCAATCTCAAACTTCTGGATCAGCAGTTCATTTCCAAGCCCGTCCAGTCCTGAAACCTCCCACTTTACGATCACTCCGCCATTGATCCCATAGGAACCGGCAAATGATCCGGAACGGTCATATATGAACACATCGATCAGGCTGTTGATCCGGTAACCGGCTCTCCAGTTTTTGATCTGCTTCTGACCGGAAGAAAAACATTTGCCCTTTTCCAGAATCAGACGCCCGCCCTTTTTATTCGGTGTTACCGCAATATGGGGCGCAAAATTCATTCCACCGACCTGAAATTCTTCAACCTCCTGATCCTGCTCCAGATTCATTACCCTGGAAAAACCAAATTCCTGATTATCAATAAACACGCGGAAGGAAAAATTATCACACAGATCTGCCCAGCTTCCTAATCCATGTCCCAGCATATTTACCCCCCTGTCATCTGCCGGATCTGATACCGGCAGCTTCTCATGAACTCCTCTCAGGCAAAGCCGCAGGTCTTAGATCTTAAATACATTTTCCGGCTCATCATTCAGTCGGCTGTTGATTCCCGACACCTCGCTGCACCACCGGATCCGGTCCAAATGGCTCATCTCCATAATGTCATCATGGGACCAGTGGAGGTAATAGGCCAGAAATGCCGCTTCCTTGTAGATTTTGTCTGCCGGATACGTCTCTATTGACCTGCCTCCATAAAATTTACCGGGATCCTGATCTCCTTTCCGCAGTGCGGACAGATTCCTGTGTAGGTCGGCATCTCCATTGTGTTGATCCTCTCATAAAGATCCTGAAGATACGCCAGATCCATCGTAAATAATTTCTCTACCGTCCTCGTATCCACCGCCGGAAGAGAACCAAGTTTCGTGATAACTCTCGCAAGAAGAATGATCGTAAGATATCCCGGATTCTGCTGAACCCGCGGATCTTTCAACGGAAGAATCTCGTCCGCTGCATTCGCGAGACGCATGGTCCCTTCCCTGTGGATCATTCCCGTATCATCGATATAGCCCCTTGGGAGCGTAAATGTAAACTCGGTCTGAAATGCCATATTGCTGGTTCCCCTTTCTTGCAGGTTCAGCCGGACCGCAAAATTTCCGGATTCTCTCCTTCTTCTTCTGCAGTCCAGCCGACATTTATGTTCCGCAACGTTCCGTCATACCGGATCCGTTACCATTTCCCGCTATGTATTTATGAGACTCTTGTCATTCCCTCATGGGCGATTTCAAGACTCTCGATCGCAACCTCAGAGGATGTCGCGTTGAAATCCGGTGCTGTATATTTTACCGGCCATGCGTTGATGATCTGCCAGGAAGCAGCCGGGCTTCCCGCGATATCTAAGAGCGTGATCGTAAGTGTTTTTCTCTCCACATCGCCCTCGAGTCCTGCTGTCATCCACTCATAAAGTACCATGGAGTCTACAAGCCCCTGTTTCAGAGTGATATTTCCATATTTTTTCAGTCCCGGGATCTTGAGCGGTGTCTGTGTCATATCGCCCTCCCGGTATTCGATCACATCGATGGACGCATCAAAACCGGTAACCTCTGAGAATCCCCCGGCCTCCAGGCCGTCAATCTCTACTTTATAGTTAAATTTCCCATGCGGATATCCTGCCATGTCTTATCTCTCCTCTCAATTACTCGGCAGAGCCTGAATCACTCGTTTTCTGAGAAATCCTGAAGATTACGAACTCAGCAGGTTTCACAGGTGCAACACCGATCACACATACAAGACGTCCATTGTCGATATCGTCCTGACTCATTGTGTCGCGTCCGATGTTTACGAAGAATGCCTCTGACGGAACACTTCCCGCTAAGGAACCACCGCGCCACATTCCGGTCAGGAATACGTCGATCGTACGTTTCACGCGAACCCAGAGCACCTCATCGTTCGGCTCAAATACAGCCCAGTTCGTGTTCGCCTTAATGGACTCCTCAATGAAGATAAAGAGACGGCGGACATTGATGTACTTCCAGGACGGATCGCTGGATACGGTTCTCGCACCCCATACGCGGATTCCCATTCCCGGGAACGCGCGGATCAGGTTGATTCCCTTCGGGTTCAGAATATCCTGTTCTCCCTTATTAAACTGGCAGTCCAGTCCCACGCAGGCACGGACTACTTCGTTTGCAGGCGCTTTGTGTACACCGCGGCTGTTGTCACTTCTCGCATAGATTCCCATGATGGAACCGGACGGCGGAATCGCAAAATTCTTTTTATCGAGCGGATCAAAGACCTGAAGCCACGGATGATATAAAGCGGCATAGCTGCTGTCAAAGATCTCCCTGTGTGCGATCATGTCATCGACTTTTCTCGCGTCCCTCGGCATATCGAGGACTGCGAATCTGCTGCCCAGATTTTCACAGTGGGCAACTAAGGTGAGCTGCACATTCGGATCTGTAACACCAGGAACTGCCAGAATAGACACCACGTCATTATCCAGGAATGCCTGAATTCCGCTTCTTCTGCTGGCTCCGTTGTCATATCCGATAAAGTCCGCTGCAGTGATCGAAGATACGGAACCATTGCTTCCACCGGCAAAGGAAACGCTTACGACTGCATCCCCCTCAGCAGAAAGCTTGTCAAACGGGGATTTTATCTCCGCTCCTCCTGCTGCACACGCTGCGGTGATCAGGTCAGATTTCGCGGTCTTTTTCTCAATATAGTTCGGGGCATCGATATTAAAGGATACATTCTCGTAAACCTCTGTCTGATCCTCATATCTGACTTCCAGAGTGAATTCACATGTGCTGATCACTTTCTTCGGAACCAGATTCTTATCAACAACATCTTCTTCAAACTCTTTTTCAAACTCAAGAATATTGTCCTGATTTTTTACGACACGGTTGTAGACAAGCTTTTCTCCGTCAGAAAAACTTACAACATCTCCCGGATTGAATCCTCCGCCGTTCTTTACAACATATTTTTTTCCGGACGCATTCTGAACGATCTCGAGGATCTGCGTCTTCGCCTTGCTCGCCGGAGCGATCACCGCGCGGATGTTATTTCCCCACATACCCGGGTTCTTCGCGGTAAGTGTCAGAACAGCACTATCCTCTGACGGAACAGCTGCTGCCGCACATTTCGCGTCTTCCGGCGCTACACGGGCGATAAAGCATCTTGCGCCTCCATTGATAAAGAAATGTTCTACTGCGTACGCAAGGAAACGATATTCGCCAAATTCATTCTCGGATAAATACCCACCATACTTTCTCTTAAAGTCGGAAAAGTTTGTAACGAGCTGCGGAAGACCTTCGACCGGCCCTCTCTCCGCTAATCCGATAAATCCTGCGGTACTGGTTCCAACGCCTTCCATCGGCTTTGAACCGGAATCGAACTCCTCAACATATACGCCGGGTGATAAATACTCAGCCATAACCTTCATTTCTCCTTTCTCGCACATAACGGTCATGATTCGACTTGTTTTTCATATCATAGCAGGAGTTGCCAAACATTTTCTAAACAAATTCTTCCTTCTCGCCATTATTTTCTATATCCCCATCTTTCTCCGCATCTTTCGTCAGAACATTTTTCCATACTTTCTTTAAATATTCCTCAAGACTTCCGTTATGTACCCGTTTTTCTGCCCGCAATTCCTCACTCCTATTCTTCAGGATCTTATCAACCGACTGAATAAATCTTCCCTTTTCCCTCTGTTTGTGAAGTTCATTTTCCTTTAGCTGATCCAGATACTGATTCTTCACCGTCGAGAGTTTCCCCACTGTCCTCTGTTCTTCCAGAAGCTGCGCCCGTTCCTCTTTCTCTCTTTCACTGTCTAAAAACGGCAGCATCTCCTGAACCGTCTCAAGCCTTCCCTGATTTCTCATCAAAGAAAGACTCTCTGTCAGCCTGCTTCCCGTTTTTTCCTGATCCAGTTTCAGTGCTGCTGCGCTCTTTTCTTTCACATGCGGATTCACAAACGCTCTCTTTTGCAGAAACGGAAGCGGCACAGCCCCATTTTCACGGACATATTCGTAATCCCTGAGTTCTTTTCTCCGATCTTTTCTGAGTCCCGATATGACTGCCAGTTTTTCCGGAGCTTTCTGAACATCTTCCCTGTTCTTTTTCGCTGCTGCTTTCGAAACCCCGATTTCAAACGTTCCGTAAGAATTCCCGATTTCCAGCTTTTTTTCCGGTTCCCGTCCTTCCTTTTTTCGTCCCTCGGAGGACAGAAAGTGATCCATCTTTTCTCTGCGGCTGTTCTTCTCCCTTAGCACAGCCTGTGAATCTTTCCGGTATTCCCTGTAATCGTACTCCATGGTATTTCCTCCAGATATTTTCCTAAACCATACCGTACTGTCCCATCTCCGCGCCAGTCAGCCGTTTCCCGCTCTTTTGAAATTCATTTTGAAGTGCCCGGAGAATGTGGCTCATGTCGATCTCCCTGCCGTCCGCTGCCGCAAGGAACGCGGAATTTACGGCAATGTTTTTGATATTGCTTCCCGTCAGCTCGAACTGGTCTGCCAAAAACTGCAGATCTACATCCTCTCTGACCGGACATGCCTCAGGGAATACCCGGTTCCACATTTCAAGCCGCTCCCCTGCATCCGGAATGGAAAATTCCACCACGTACTGGATTCTCCGCTTGAATGCCTCATCAAGATTCTGCTGGTAGTTTGTGGCAAGAATGCTGATTCCGTCGTAATCCTCCATCTTCTGCAGGAGAAATGCCGCCTCCATATTCTGATACTTGTCCTGAGAGTCTTTTACCTCCGTCCGTTTTCCAAACAGGGCATCTGCCTCGTCAAAAAACAGGATACAGAGACTTTTTGACGCTTCTTCAAAAATCATGTTGAGATTTTTTTCCGTCTCTCCCACATATTTACTGACCACCGCTGACAGATTGATGCGGTACAACTCCAGATCCAGTTCATTTGCCATGACCTGAGCCGCCATCGTTTTTCCGGTCCCCGGGCTGCCTGTAAATAGAATAGATGTCCCAAGACCATATGGAAATCTGCTTGAAAATTCCCAGGTACCATATACCAGCTCCTGATTTCTGCTTCGGCTGCAGATGTCCTGAAGGAGCTTCTTCGACATCTCCGGAAGAACCAGATCCTCCCAGACAAACTGTGGACGGATCAATACTGCTTTCCCATGAAAACGGTACTCTGCCTGCCTCCTGCATGCAATTCTCAGTTCTTCCCTCGATGGAATTTCCGCATTGCGCGCAAAAGCCATATCCTTCGCCTGTTCCAGCACGTTCTGGAACTGCCCCGGAGTGAAACGGAATCTCTGCCACATTTCCCCGAATCCGTCTTCAAATGGAATCTGCCATTTTTTCGCGTACCGCATTCCCATGTCTTTTCTGGCAAATGGATCCGGTTCCCGGATCTCAAACACTGCGGGAACCTGCGCTGACCCCGGAATTACCGGACGCAGCGGCGTTTCCGTGATAATTATCACTAAAACAGGAAGTCTGTCCCATTCATGCCCCATCTCTCTCAGAACCCGGAACAGTTCCCGTTCCCCCAGTGCATCTTCCCAGATTACAGCGATCACACGTTCCTTTAAAAGGGCATTCACCCCGAGCTCTCCAAACATACTCCGGAATTTTTCCCGCCCGAGTTCCAGCAAAGAGCTTCCATCGAGAAGGATCAGCCCCATTTTCTTCTCACGACAGAACGCTTTTACATTCTCCAGCCTCCCGCTCCCGTCTTTTCCAGCCAGATTCAGGAGGATCCATCCGTCTGAATGCTCTTTCTTTTTCTGTTCGACCCGGATCATATCCCTGTATACACTCCGCTCCGGATCCGGTTCCTCCGCTTTCTCAAAATTCGAAAAAATCTCCAGAAAAAACTCATCTGGATCCGGAGGAAATTCCTGCTCAATAAATCTCAGAACCTGTTCCCTGATGCGGTAAATGATTCGGCCAGACGCTTCTTCCACGTTCCTTCCGGCAATCGTGCGGATCTCCTTATCAAGCTCCGCCCGGTCTGTTTTTCCCCCAGCTTCCGCATTCGGTCTATTCTTTTCCCATGCCCGGATCAGCTCATCAGGATAGATCCCGTTGGTCCCGTTCAGATCAGGATCCCACTCAGCAAGCAATAAAAGCTCCAGCGCAAATGCTCCAAAGGCTGTCAGAGAACAGCGTTCCCGCACCAGCCCGATCCGTCTCTCCAGATCCGTCATTCCATCACCATTTCTTTCTGCAGCCCTCAAACGCCTTTCTGACTTCCGGACCAGGCTTTTCTTCAAACTCCCGCAGATAAAGGTCTTCATATTCTCTATATACACGGTTTGCGTTTTTATAATCACCAAGTCTTCCGTATGCCGTGATCAGCATCGCTGCGATATCTTCCGAATAGGGGTCCTCATTTCTGAACAATTCCAGATATTCCGCGGCCTCCGCCGTCTCCCCGATTCTCATTTTATAAGAGCCCAGAGATCTCAGACACTGCTGTACAATGCGTCCCATATAAGCCCGGATCCCATAAGTCCACTCTTCTGTACAGAATTCCAGATAAGCACCCCCATAAAGCTCTCTGATATCCGGCATTTTCCAGAGCTCCGTCCAGTTTTCATTCTCCAGTTGTCCCTTTATCGCCATGATTGACGCATAATCTGATTCCGTCTTTCCAACATCCAGATAATACATTCCTTTCCTGCATATGATCAGCTCCGGTATCCCGGTATCCTTCAGATTTTTTCGCAGATACGTCATGGTTGTATAAAAAAGTTTTCTGGCTCTATCTTCCTCAAGTTCCGGCCAAAGACTTCCTATGATCACGTCACGGCTCACCGGAACCCCCTGTTTATTAAATAGAAACGCAAACAGTTCTTTCGTCTTTTTTGTCCGCCACTTCGGTTCTTCACCATGGTACTGGACATGAAAGCTTCCAAAGCTTTTGATCCGGACTTTTCCCGCGCTGGTCTCCTGCTCATCTTCCTCCGTATTTCTGTACTCAAAAATGGTTTTATTTTCTCCCTGCACCTGCAGATAATCCCGAAACATCCCCGGAAACAGATAACATTTCTCTTTCTGATCATACAGAAGAACTCCCTCTTCCTTTAAGAACTTCAGGTATTCCCCAGCCCACGGGATCCCTAATGTATCTCTCGCTATGTCTCCGTCGATTTTTTCCCACCCGGAGAGGGCTTTTAAAATACTCATTCCTTTTTCCGTAAAACGCTTTGTCAGACAGTTTCTCCCATACTGTCCATAGACCGGATGTCCCTTCAGTCTGCAGAGATCTTCTACCGGAATCCGTTTCTCCCCGTTTGCCATGAGATCCAACGCATAGCATATTCCAGCCGGAAATCCGCCAAAATATCTTCTCAATTCAGCTGCAATATGATCTTTTTCTTCTGCAGAACGGCCCGACAGCCTGATATCGGCCAGTTGTCTGATGTCTTTTTCCGGAAGGAGCATTCTTTCCGGCCGCAGCCGGAAGATCTCTCCACAAAACATTTCCCTCAAACGGTTTTCCGATAAATTTTCCTGTCCTTTTGAGTCCAGCCAGACAACAACTTTCATCCTTTCCGTAAGCTTTTCCATCAGACGTCCCCCGAAAAACATCACCTCACGGGAATTCAGATACCGGATCCCGGAAATCGACACCAGCTTTTCCAAACCTGCCGCCTCCGTGATCCTGACAGCTATCTCCGCAGTCAGGTAACGCTTGATTTCCGGAAGAAGTTTCTCTGAAGAAGCAAGTTCATACAGATCTCTCATCTCTACGGGTATGCTTTGTCTTTTACAGTTCTCGTTGATCCACAGGATAAATTCCTCTACCGTATCGAGTTCCTGTGTGAAGTCCAGAAATAGGGCTGCGTGTTTTCCGACCTGTTCTGCCAGACAGACTCTTCCGTATTCCATCGGCATATCTACCTGTGTGATCTTTCCGACATGATTCAAAATATCAAAGCCTGCTGTCTCAAATGTTTCTGTCTGATCCAGAACCTCTGCTGTCTTCATTCCTGTATCCTCCTTCCCGCAAATATATTTCTGTCCGATTCCGAAAGTCCTGACTTTTTTCATTTTTACATGTTCGACATTCTTCGTCAACATCTCCTGCACAAGATGTCGTTTTTCTGCACGAGTTGTAAAAATACAGAACATTTATTTTATTTCGTTTCGTTTTCTTTTATTTTCGTTTTTTCTACAATTTTATCATTCAAAACCATAGTGTTCAATTCTCCGGTTTTAAATGCAGGATTTCATGTATCAAATACACCATAATTCACGATCTTTTCACTTTTCATTTTCGACACGAAATCAATTGTTTTTTTCATTCCGGCATGATAAAATGAATCGAAAATTTTTGACCCATGCCCTCATTGGAGGAATCTATGAACATTTCCGCACAGATCCAGCAATCCGTACACATTATCACCGAATACTACGAAAACCGCCTGCAGCCGTTCTTCGATGCCATCGACGACGATCTTCTCTGGATCGGTCCTGCCGAGAGACAGTGGATGCAGGGAAAAGAAAATATCTTAAACGCCTTCACTCAGGAGGAAGGGAGACACCATCTGACATTCCGGATGAGCAATATCTCCGCCACACCAATCTCCTGCGGAACTCATGCCTGCGAGATCATTCTGACCTATCTCGTGTATACATACTATCCAAACGGTGCAATGACGGTTCATGACCAGAGGCTTCATTTCACCTGGAGAGATAAAAAAGTGACCGGCCCCGATGGAAAAAAGCATCTGGTTCCAAAAGCCGCTGTCATCCATATCTCCAACGCTTTTCCATACGATGACCGTGATAAGATCTATCCGGTCCATTATGATGAAATGAAAGTCCCGACGACACTCACGCCTGCAACCGGCCCCCGCATCACGATTTCCGGATCGAACCATGTATGTCATTTTCTGGCAGCGAATTCGATTCTTTACATTGAGACAGGATCCCGCTCCCCGTACACGGTCTTTCATACCTTAAACGGCGAGTTCAATTCCACGGAATCTATCTCAAAGCTCGAGAAAAAATACAGTGACATTTTCCTGCGGGTCCACGCCAGCTTCATGGTAAACCCGCTTTTCGTCCAGTCCATCCGCCGTTTCGAAATCACCCTGACCGACGGAACCGTCCTGCCGGTTCCGGCCAGAAAATATTCGAAGATCTCAAAATTATTGTAGGAATTGGGAAAATAGATATGAGTTACAATACCGATTTCCTGATTGCAGCCATGATCATCCAGCTCATCATTCTGTGCCATTTTTCCGCCCAGAAGCGTCCGGATGACCTGAACAACCAGCTTTTTCTGATCCTTTCGGTCCTCGTGAGCCTGGATATCGCGTGAGATGCTTGCCTCCTCGATTCCTACGCTCGTTCTGGTCTGCATCATCTTCGGGAACCTGAAGACCGGACTCCTGTTTTCCTTCGATTCATCCATAAATTACATAAGAGGCCCCTGGTACATGCTCATGTACTTCTCTGCCCTCTGCCATCTTCTCGCCGCCCTCATCCTGACCTGCCTGTGGTGGAAGATCCTTGGACTGTCCAAAGTCCTGGTGCTCATTGAGATCCTCATCCTGCTCGCGTCCGGCATCATCGTCCAGGCATTCTGTCATCAGCTTCTGATGACCGGTCTCTACGATAAACCATACCTGTTAAGGAAGTTCAGCGAAATGCTGTCCAAGCGGAGGATCTTCCATGTCATCACCGTGAATCTTTATCAGATCGACCACATCAACAAGGTAACAGGCATGGATGACGGTGACCGCCTGCTCCTCTCCGTCGCGAGGCAGCTGCACAGGCTCCGCGGAGACAAAGTGTTCCGCATTTCCGGGAAACGTTTTCTCATCTTCACGTTCTCCCAGGAGTAGTTTGAACTCTATCTTGATGAGCTGGAACATTTATTGCTTCCGGATACAGCCCCATCAGAAACATCTGTCTCCTCCCCGGTCATCATCAGTGGGATCTTTCATGCGGAGCGCTTCGAGGATGGCGGTTCCATCCTTGATTATGCCCAGTATCTGGAGTCGCTCGCGCCGAACACCGGGTTCTATGAGACCGTCCGTGATACGGACAGGGCCATGGAGCGCTTCCTTTACCTGAAAAAGGTGGAGCAGTTTCTGCACACCGCGATCGCGAATGATCTGTTTGAGGTCTACTACCATCCCGTATATTCCCTGAAGGAGAAGCGCTACATCACGCTGGAGGCATTGAGCCGTCTATATCACCCGGAGCTCGGCTGGATCCCTCCGGACATTTTTATCCAGGAGTACCCGCTCCTCACAGACAGACTCTGTAATATTAAGATGAACCTCTCCCCGTTAGACCTGATCCAGCCAAACAGCAGCTCCCGCCTGATCCGGCTTATGGATGAATATGGGGTCAGACATTCTTTCATCCAGTTCGAGATCACAGAGACCGTTGCCACAGAGTACAACAGCGCACTCAATAAGGCGGTCGATGATTTCGCAGACTCCGGAATCGGTCTCTGCCTCGATGATTTTGGTTCCGGATACGCGAACCTGAATACAGTCATGCAGCTTCCATTTTCCGCGATCAAGCTGGACCGTTCCCTCTTAAACAAAATCTGTGAGGATCCGCGCTCCGCGAACTTCTATCACAGCATCGTGTCTTCCTTTCGGAATATGGGATTCCATGTGATCTCAGATTCCATTCTCCTCAGCATAGCTGAGGGATCAGACTTTTCATAAAAAAGAGGATCTACCAGAAGTCAATGTCCGCCGGCAGATCCTCTTTTTTTAATTTCCAAGCATAATATTCAAAATTTCCAAATCCGTGGAGTGCATACCATCTCGTCCCATGCGTCCGATACTTCGGATTGTTTCTTCAACATCATCCTCCACCAGACCTTCACCTGGCTGGAATGCCCTGTCATGTAATCCCATTTTCATTCCAAGAAGCGCGGTCTGAAGGGCTGTCGAAATTTTAGCTGCGCAGGATGATTTCGCACCATCACACACCATACCTCCCACAGTTGCGATGGTGTTGGTAATTGTCTCACAGACCACTTCATATGGATATCCAAGCATGTAGCAGATACCACAGGCTGCTCCACATGCGGCACTCACAACGCCACAGTATGCAGACAGACTTCCGATATATTTTTTCTGATGAACTGCGATCAGATTCGAAACTACAAGTCCCCGCAAAAGTTTTTCTTTTTCGATGTTTTTCTCCTGCGCGTAAACAATGACCGGCACGCTGACCGTGATCCCCTGATTACCACTTCCGGAATTGATGACCACCGGCATCGGACAGCCGTTCATTCTGGCATCCGAACCTGCGGCCGCAAATGCACGTGCCTTCAGACCCACCGTCGGCTTTTCGTTTCCGTCGATCAGGATTCTTCCAACCTCTGCTCCATACGGATGTTCCAGGCCTTCCCGGCAGATCGCCATATTGCACTCGATCTGGCGATTCAGGATCTCTTCAACATCCTCAATTTTTACTTTATCCGCAAACTCCAGAATATTTTTCACTGTGAGAAGCTGTTTGTCACCTGCCTTATGACCATTTTCCTCATCTGCCTCAGTCTTTTTCAGAACACTCATCCCATCTTTTTCCATCCGAGTGATATTTTTATGGGTCTTCTGAATCTCGACCAGCGCCGTATGTTCTCCGGCGCGCAGTTCCACTACAATGTAAAGAGTCGCCACGCCTTCGATCAGTTTACAGGTACAGAATTTCTGATTTAAAAGCTCTTTTGTCTTCTCCTGATCCTCTTTGGTCACACTCTCAAGCACTGCCAGATCCATATCCGGATCTCCGCCCACGATTCCCAGTACTGCTGCCACATCGATTCCTTTTAATCCGCCGGAGTTCGGTACTGTCACTCCCATGACATTCTTAACGATATTTCCGCTGCAGGACACTGCGCATTTCTCCGGCATCTGACCTAACAGTTTCCGCGCTTTTGCTGCCGCGTAGGCGATTGCGATCGGTTCCGTGCAGCCGAGCGCCATAATCAGTTCGTCTTTTAATATTTCAAGATGGTTTGTGTATAATTTCTGGTCCATTTCTTATTTTTCCTCATGATATTTTTTAACAGTTTCTTAGCGTTTTTTCTCCTTCTGTTCTTTCTTTTTCGATTATTTTTGCTATAATAATTCATATCTTTCATCAATGTTACTGCAGAAAAATTTAAGGAGCACACTATGAACTTTTTAAATCTTTACTACTTTCGCGTGGCCGCTGAAGAACTCAGTTTCACAAATGCTGCCAAGCGTTTATTTATATCCCAGCAATCCCTCAGCAACCACATTTCCCGCCTGGAAAACGAATTCGGTGTGATCCTTTTTAACCGTACCCAACCGATCACACTCACCGAAGCTGGTAAATCCCTCTATGCAAGTTCCAAGGTTCTGCTTCAACAGAAAGAACAGATTGAAAAAAGCATGCAGGATATCCGGGACTTCCGAAAAGGTGAACTGACTCTCGGAATCAGTACCTCCCGCGGAGCTGTCATGCTTCCAAAGATACTTCCAGAATTCCGCTCTGCCTTTCCCCAGATCAAACTAAATCTTGTAGAAGGTACAACAAAAGAGATCAACCAGGCATTGTTTGAAGGACGGGCAGATCTCTGCATCGGTTTTGCGATCAATGATCCAGAAAAAGTACACGAGGAACTGCTCCATACAGAATCTCTCGTCTGCGTTATTCCAAACTCATTTTTGCCGCGCTATCTGAAGATAGACTCCACTTTGATTCCGGGTTCTGTTCAAAGTTTCAACATTTTTGCCGACTGCCCGTTTATCAAAATGCCGAAACAGACATGGCTGGGCGAAATGTTTGAAAAATGTTGTGAAAGCTACAACATTGAACCGGAAATCCTCCTCGAGACCACCAGTATGTCCACCATGGTTTCCCTCTGTTCTTCCGGAATCGGTGCCATCGTGCTTCCCGAAATCTTCGTCAGCCGCCGTATGACATTCTGGAATTCCTTCGACTGGAAAGAACAGGTGTCTGTCTTTCCGTTAAACTATCCGGCGGGCTACCGGCCGATCACAATCGCTTACATGAAAGACCACTATCTCAGCCGAGCCGCCGATGAATTCATCCGGATGGCACAGGAAAAGTTTTCCTGCTAAGCGTAGATCGGATGGATCTTCGCCTCCACATCATCTTTCGCTTTGCGGATAAATTTTAAAGTTTCCTCATTTAACGGATAGCGGATCACACAACCCGGTGTTAAGATCTGACCGCAGCCACCCATCAGTTTAAAACACTCATAAATCTGATGATGGATGGCATTGCGGTCATCTTTTGTGATATCGGTGCGGTTTAGTCCGCCCATAAGGCATTTTCCAGACTCAAGCGCCGCCTCATCCACTGACGGATATGTCTCCCATGCATGCCAGTTGAAGACCTGTACCGGATAATCCTTCAATATTTCCATCATGATATTACTTCCATGGGCATGCAGGGTATTCATCCATCCATCTTTCGCCGCATTCAGGACCTCCAAGTCATAAGGAACGCCAAATTCCTTATACTGTTCTGCAGTCATAAAATTATAAGTACTGCTCTGCGCCGCAAAGAAGATTCCGTCCGCACCGGCTTCCAGCGCTGCCCGAGCCATATTGCAGGTCGTCTCCGTAATCACTTTCAGCGCATGATGAACTGCATCCCCGTCACCATTTTCCAGATACTGAAGAAGTGTATTTCCGGACAATTTATTCGCTGTTGTCAACGGGCTGAATATCGTGAAAATGACTGGCACATCCTCATTCTTTACCTTATCGAGAACAAGTTTCAATCCTTTTAATTCTCTCGCAAGACTTCCTTCCTTTACAGAACACGGTTTCAGTTCATACCAGTCCTTCGCTTCGTGGATCGGTGTTTTTGTGACTTTCGCCACTCCGCCTTTCGCAATATCTGAATAATCAATCTCACAACCGAAGTCTTCGATGGCGTACATTCCGTTATTCATAGTCTTTATAAAGTCGATATCATACTTTTTATAAAACTCATATGTCTTTTCCGCTAAAAGTTCCGGATTCAGATCGATTCCCGGAAGATGGGTCCAGAATGAATATGGAAGTTTGTCCGGTTTTTCCCCTGCAATAGCTGCCTGAATTCTCTCTTTCTTTGTCATCATATAGCGACCTCCTTTAGCCGTTCACGTTTTTGTTTTCGATGCCAGTATATGAATTCAGATTACAAATGTCTAACAAGTTTTGTTCTTTTATTCACAATCATTCAGTTGTAATTTGGTATGCTTTTTGTTCATTTTTTTCTTTTTTATCCATTTTACAGTCATTATATTGTGATATAACACGGAAAAGCTGTTTGTTTTCTGACATAAAATTCACTAGAATGAATGTAACAAAAGCAAACGCGTTTCTTGCTGGATCAGTCTATTATGACGACAAAATTTTTTAGTTCTACTATAAAAGGAGGATCTCACATGAAAAAAATATTTGCACTTATGACCGCAGGAGCTTTAGCATTATCTCTTAGCGCATGCCAAGCTTCCAGCCAGCAGACAACAGACACCACAACAAAATCTGCTGATTCCACTGATACTGCAGCCGCCAAAAACGATGGTTCTTTCCCAAGCGAAACGATCACTCTCGTCTGCCCGTTCTCAGCCGGCGGCGGAACCGACATTGGTGCCCGCAATCTTGCACAGGCTCTTTCTAAAGTAATGGGAGTCAATGTTGTCGTTGAAAACCAGACAGGATCTGGCGGATGGGTCGCATGGACCGATCTGATCCAAGGCGATTACAAAGACGGTTATACGATCGGTCTGATCAACCATAACTATGCGATGGGTGAGCTTGATCCGGATAACCCTAGAAAATATAATCTCGATGACGTCACTGTCCTTGCAAACCAGGCTCTCGACTACAATGTCATGGCGATCCGTTCTAATGACACACGGTTCTCCGATATTGACAGCTTTATCGAGTACGCCAAATCCAATCCTGTTCTCGTTTCCGCCCAGGCAGCAGGAATTACCGACGGAGACGCAACAACTGCTGAATGGTTCAACAAGACCTTCGGAACCCAGATCACCGTTGTTCCGGTAGACGGAGCTTCCGACAGCCGCGGAATGTTCTTATCCGGTGACACAGATATCTTTTTTGCATCCATCTCTGATGTCATGGCTTCCTATCAGTCTGGTGAGATGAAGGTTGCATGCATTTTTTCCGACGAACGCAGTGACTTCATACCGGATGTTCCTACGATCAAAGAGGCAACCGGTGAAGACTTTGTCGCATTCGCAGCTCGCGGATACTTCTATCCGAATGGTGTTCCACAGGATATCGTCGACACGACCACTGACGCATTATTAAAAGCAATGGAAGATCCTGACTATATCGAAAATATGGCTGCTCTTGGTCTTCAGCTCGACAATACCTCCGGTGAGGACTTCAAAGAACTTCTTGAGAGCCAGGTTGAAACCAGAAAAATGATCTGGAACGTACAGTAACTGATCATTCCCACATAAGAAAAGGAGTTTATCCATATGGCAAAAAAGTTTCATCGCGACGTATGGGTAGGAACCGTTCTTCTCATCCTCTGTATCGCAGTGTTCTTTACTGCGGTACAGATTCCTGGACAGGCTTCCTATCTTCCGATCACTCTGTCCCTGTTAATGGGATTATGTTCTGTATTTATTATTCTGAAAGGTCTCCGGCTCACCAAGGAGCAGGATGGGGATTTCCACTACTCCATGACTATAAAGAGCAGTAAATACGCATTCCTGTTCATGTTTTTTATTTTTATCTATTTCCTTGGCTTCCGCTATATCACATACTGGATCGCGACACCGATCTTTATGCTGCTTTCCATGAAATATTTAAAGCTGAAGTCCTGGAAAGTAAACATTGTGATCACCGTTCTCTACACCCTAATCTGTTATGTTGTTTTCGTTATCATTCTTCATCTCCCGATCTATAAAGTCGGCATTCTCGGACAACTGTTCCGTTATATTTAAGGAAAGGAGCTTATAAAATGGCAGAATATTTATCACTCGCATTGAGTTCGTTCCTCTCCATTGATGTCTTTCTCGGACTGCTCGTCGGTGTTGTAGGCGGAATGATCATCGGAATTATTCCCGGATTGGGACCGTCCGTCGGCATTGCCCTGCTGCTGCCGATCTCATTTTCCATGAGTCCCACAGCTGCCCTTGTCATGATGACCGCAATGTACACAACCGGTGTGTACGGCGGATCCATCACTGCTGTTTTGTGCCATACACCAGGTACCGCGGCATCTGCGGCGACCACACTGGATGGCTATGAAATGACGAAAAAAGGCCGCGGCATGGAGGCCGTGTCCGTCGTAACCATCGCATCCGTTGTCGGTGGTATCATTGGTGCCATCTGCCTGATCTTATTTGCCCCGGCACTCGGAAGAATCAGTCAGATGTTCTCCTGCCTTGAGTATTTCCTCGTTGCCTGCTTCGGTGTTCTCGTCGTTGCCGGACTCACGGGAGATAACCAGGCAAAAGGAATCTTCGCCGCCCTGTTAGGTCTTCTGATCGGCTGCATCGGCATGGACTCCATCAGCGGCGTGTCTCGATTCACGTTCGGGCAGCTCTGGCTTGAGGATGGTCTTGACTCCACACCGATACTGATCGGATTATTCTCAATCTCCCAGGTTCTCATCCTCGTTGAAAAGCTGATGACAGGAACCGGTGCAACCATTGTTGACGACCCGGCAGCTGCCTTAAAGGGAAAGCGTTGGGAAAAAGGCAATGCCGGTCTATTAACTCCTACCATGTTAAAAAGTTCTGTTATTGGTTCATTTATCGGATTTATCCCTGCTGCCGGCTGTTCCATCGCCGCATGGATCAGTTATGGTCTTTCCAAACGGACTTCTAAAAATCCGGAAGAATACGGAAAAGGTTCCATTGTCGGAATTGCTGCCTCTGAGGCCGCAAACAACGCAGCCTGCGGCGGTGCCATGATCCCACTTTTCACTTTAGGTATTCCTGGAAGCCCGGTCACAGCAATCCTTTACGGAGCGCTTCTCATGCATGGCTTACAGCCTGGCAGTGACCTGTTTACAGGTTCCAAGGCTCCAACCACTTATGCGATCTTCCTTGGTTTCCTTTTCGCGAATGTGCTGATGGGAATCATCGGAGTTTCCATGGCAAGACAGATGGCAAGAGTCTGCCTCGTTCCAAACTCTGTTCTCGTTCCGATCATCGTCGCATTATCCTGCATCGGTACTTATGCACTGAGCAACAGCATGTACGAAGTTATCATCATGCTCGTGTTCGGTCTCATCGGATACCTTATGAAAATCTACGGATTTGAACCGGCACCTCTGGTTCTCGGCGTTGTCCTTGCCGATATTTTGGAATCCAACTTCCGCAGAACCTTGATCATGGCTGCACCAAAGGGCGGACTCATCCCGTATTTCTTCTCCCGCCCGATTGCAATCATCATCCTGCTTGTAATCATTGGTTTCGCAATGGTTCCTGTTTTAAAAAATGTACTCACAAAAAAACAGAAGCAGTAATTTTCACTCATCCCCCTCTCTCCGGCAGGATATATTGTCCAGATATCCTGCCGGATCTTTTTATTATTTGATTATGTTTGCAAAAACTGTCGAAAGCAAAAAGTTTTTGCACTATAATGCAATTACTTGATTATTTCACCAGTTTATGCCATACTAATACTGCAGGAGGTGATAGACATGATAGATTCCCATGAACTCAGGCAGCGTGACAGTTACCTGAATAAGCTGATAGGTTTTCAAGATACAGAACCGGTCAAAGTGATTACTGGCATTCGCCGCTGCGGAAAGTCCAGTCTGTTAAAGCTGATGGTTCGGCATTTGAAAGATACCAGTGTTCTTCCGGAACAGATCCTTGAAATGAATTTTGAATCCTTTGATTTTCGCAGGATGAGTGCCGACGATATTTATCGCTATGTAAAAGAACGTATTGTTCCCGGAAAGCGGATGTATCTCTTCTTTGATGAGCTGCAGAGGATCGAAGCATGGGAGGACGCGGTAAACGCCTTCCGTGTAGATTTTGACTGTGACATCTATGTTACCGGGTCAAACGCTTACCTTCTTTCTTCGGAGTATTCCACCTACCTCTCCGGGCGGTGTGTAGAAATCAGAATGCTGCCGCTCTCATTCCGTGAATTTCTTGATTTTCACGGCTTTGAAGTACATGAAATACAAAGTGCGCTCGGGGGACTCCGCAAACAGGTATTCGACAAAAACGGGGAACGTTATGAATTGCGTGAGGTATTTGATGCCTATATAAGATTCGGCGGAATGCCGGGAATCGCCGATGTCGGTCTGGATCAGGAAAAAGCACTGTCTCTTCTTGACGGTATCTATTCCACGGTAGTCATCCGTGATATTTTAGAACGTGAAAAACGCAGGGGGCAAAAACAGATCACAGACCCCACGCTTCTGCGCAAGATCATCCTGTTCCTTGCCGACAATATCGGCTCCAGCGTATCCATTTCCTCCATAGGCAACACTTTGATAAACGAGGGGCTCCTTGACGATGGTAAACGCAAGGGCGCTCCTAGCGCACATACTGTGCAGGCATATGTGAATGCACTACTGGAAAGCTATTTTTTCTATGAGATCAAGCGCTTTGACATCAAGGGAAAGGCATACCTCCGCACGTTGGGAAAATACTATATTGTTGACATCGGCCTTCGCAATTATCTGCTGGGCTTCCGTAATCGCGACAGCGGTCATGCCATCGAAAATGTCGTTTACTTTGAATTGCTTCGCAGGGGTTATGATGTAGCGATCGGCAAGATCGGCAGCGCCGAAGTGGACTTTATTGCAACGACAGCCGATGATAAAAAGTATATCCAGGTGACAGAGTCTATGATGAGTGAGGATGTACGCAACCGGGAACTTACACCGCTGCAAAACATCCGTGATAACTACGAAAAAATCGTCTTGTCGCTTGAACCGGGGCTTGATGCCTCCTATGACGGCATCAGATCCGAAAATCTCATAGATTGGCTGCTCAATCAATAAACTCTGTATTTCAGAGCGCAGCCAAATAAACTCCGCATATTCATTCATGAGCCGTCAAAAGGCATAGCATCCAAGATCTTTCGATACAAGAAAAGCACGCAGACGTTTTTGCATCTGCGTGCTTTTCCTGTATCCGTAATTTAACTGACACTTTAATTATTTTTCCAATGCTCCGTATGCAGCAGCATATGCGCCTTATGGGACATCGGCTTTCCAAAGAAATCGCTGTAGATCTCCCTGATATCCGGGTTCTCATGAGAGTAGCGGATATCAGCTTTTGCGTCCAGCGCATAGAGCTTTCTGCCTCTCGTAAACGCCAGCTCCTCGCCGTCATGGATCGGCTGTCCGCCTCCGCCGACACAGCCGCCCGGGCAGGCCATGACTTCCACGAAATCGTAGTGGACCTCGCCGCGCTCGATCTGCTGTAAAAGTCTTCTCGTGTTTCCGAGTCCGCTGACCGCTGCTGTGCGGAGTTTGATGTCACCGATGGCAAATTCCGCTTCCTGAACTCCGGCATTCTCCTGAAAACCTCCGCTGCGGACCGCTTTAAAAGCGTCTGCTGGAGGATTCTCGCCTTTTAAGGTAAAATACGCGGTGCGGAGAGCCGCCTCCATAACGCCGCCGGTCACTCCGAAGATCACGCCCGCTCCGGTTCCCGCGTGCATCGGGCTGTCGCCAGGAATCTCCACTAAGGTATCCGGGCGGATATGGGCGGAGCGGATCATCTTCACAAGTTCTCTTGTTGTGAGAACCGCATCCACGTCATGTCCGGCATACTCGCCGTAGAAGAGATCCATCTCCCGCTCGCCTTTCTTTGCCACACACGGCATAATGGACAGCGTAAAGATCTGGTCCGGAGAAACACCAAGCTTTTCCGCGAAATATGTCTTCATGACCGCGCCGAACATCTGCTGCGGGGATTTCGCCGTGGAAAGATAGTTCACCATGTACGGGAACTGGGTCTTCACAAAACGCACCCAGCCGGGGCAGCAGGACGTGAACATCGGCCTCTCCTTCAGCTCGCCGCTCGTAAACCGTTTTATAAACTCCGTGCTCTCCTCCATGATCGTGAGATCTGCAGAGAATACCGTATCAAAGACGTAGTTCACGCCCATGCGTTTTAAAGCATCAAAGATCTTGCCCACCGGCGCGTCCTCGTCCGCCAGGCCGAGTTCCTCGCCCCAGGCCGCGCGGACCGCCGGTGCAACCTGAGCTACCACGATCTTATCCTTATTCTCGATTGCATCCCAGACCTTCTCCGTATCATCTCTCTCTGAGAGCGCGCCAACCGGACAGTGGGTGATACACTGACCGCAGAGAGCACAGTCAGCTTCCCGGATCGTCTTATGTCCCGCCACATTCACGGTCGTTCTGGAGCCGGTTCCCTCCACATCCCAGATTCCCAGTCCCTGGATCTTGTCACAGACCTGCACGCAGCGCATGCACTTGATGCACTTCGCGGAATTGCGGATCAGCGGGAAATCCTTATCCCACGGCTGATATTCCGGTTCCTGCCTGAACGGAATGTCCAGAATGTTCAGGTCGCAGGCAACCTGCTGTAACTGGCAGTTCCCGTTTCTCGGACAGACAACGCACCGGTTATCATGCTGGGATAATAATAACTGTACCGTATTTCTTCTATGATTTCTGACCTTCGGGCTGTTGGTGTAGATCACCATGCCGTCCTTCACAACATTGTTGCAGGATGTGATCAGCTTCTCTTTTCCTTCCAGCTCCACGACGCAGACTCTGCAGGCCGCGATCTCGTTGATCCCCTTTAAGTAACAGAGCTTCGGGATCGGGATCCCGTTTCTCTCAGCAGCTTCCATGATCGTGATATTTTCCTCTGCCGAAACATGTTTTCCGTCGATGATCATATTTACCATAATGTACTCCTGCCTCCTTTAAAGATTCCGTATCCGAAATGGTCGCAGCGCAGGCACCGTCCGGCTTCCTGCTTCGCCTCCTTCTCGGTCATACAGTTCTCCACTGCGTTGAAATCGCAGACACGCTCGCAGGCATCACGTTCCGTTAAGTTCACGCGTCCGCACGGGGTCTTGTCTTTCAGGCTCGCCTCCGGGATCTCCACACCGCTGGTGATCTCGTGGTGGTAGCCGAGGTATTCATCGATGTTCGCCGCAACGACCTTCGCCGCCGCGATGGCTTTAATGACGGAAGCCGGACCGCTGGAGCAGTCACCGCCCGCGAATACGCCAGGCATGTTCTCAAAAGCGCCGCTCTTTAAGGTGACGATCTTGCCGCGGGATACCGGAATCCCGGCCTTCTCGAAATGTCCGGACTCGATATCCTGTCCGATGGCCTTGATGAGGATGTCGCATGGGATGTAGACATCCGGCTCGCCTGTCGGCTTCACGCTGGCACGTCCATCCTTGATCGCACTGATCATCTGCGGGGTCGCGTAGATGCCGTGAATCTTGTGATCCTCGCCGACATCCAGGGACGCCGGGGCCTTTAAGGTCACGATCTCGATACCTTCGGCGACAGCGCCCTCGATCTCTCCCGGCAACGCTGTCATATCGTTTCTTCGTCTTCTATATAAAATGCTGACTTTCTTCGCACCCAGTCTCTTCGCCGTTCGGACCGCATCCATGGACACGTTTCCGCCGCCGATGACAACGACTTCTTTTCCGGTCAGATCGATGATCTCGTCTTTTCCAACACTTCTTAAGAACTGTACCGCGGAGAGCACGCCGTCCGCGTCCTCCCCCGGAAGTCCAAGTTTTTTATCCGTGCTGGCACCGATGGTGATGAGCACCGCGTCATACTGTTCCCGAAGTTCCTGAATCGTAATGTCCACGCCGATTTTTAAGCCCTGTTTTACTTCCACTCCTGTCTTTAAGATCGCGTTGATATCCTCATCCAGCCGATCCTTTGGGAGACGGTAGTTCGGGATTCCGTAGCGGAGCATGCCGCCAAGCTTCGGAAGCATCTCATATACGGTAGTCTGATGTCCCATGAGCTGTAAGTAGTAAGCTGCGCTTAAACCACCGGGACCGCCGCCGAGGACAGCGACCTTCTTTCCCGTTGACGGAGCACATTCCGGCGGATCCACAAAGCCTGCGTAGTCCGCCGCAAACCGCTTGAGTCCTCTGATGTTGACCGCATCATCCACCATATTCCGGCGGCATCTCGCCTCGCAGGGATGCTCACAAATAAAGCCGCAGGTGGTTGGGAACGGGTTGTCCTTGCGGATCAGGCGGATCGCATCAGCGTATCTTCCTTCTTCCACAAGCGCCACATAGCCCGGGATGTCCACATGGGCCGGACAGATTGCGACACAGGGAACCGGCTGATTGTAGGTACAGGTACAGCGCCCGTTCCTGATGTGCTCCACATAGTCATCGCGGTAGCCGATGAGTCCCTTGTAGACCATGTTCGCTGCCTCATAGCCGATGGCGCAGTCGGCGGAATCCATGATCGACAGTGCTGTCTTTTCCATAAGATCCAGCGTGTCCATCGTCGCTTTTCCGTTTAACACATCCCGGATCAGCTGGTTCAATTGTCCGAGACCGATCCGGCACGGCACACACTTTCCACAGGTCTGCGCATGGCACAGCTCCAGAAATGCTCTGGCCATATCAACCGGACAGAGCCCCGGCGGGCTTGACTCGATTCTTCGCTCCAGATCTTTATAAAGTCCCTCCATCACGATCCGCGCGCGGGTCGGGGACATGATCTCCAATCTGCTCATATGATCCTCTCCTCTGCAATCTTTTTTCATCGGTCACACCTGCTCACGCAGGCATGTCTGCTTTCCCCTCTATGGCTTATTGAATTTGTTTCTTAACATATTGTCGATTCTATCATGCGTTCATTAAATAAATCAAGTGTTTTATGTATTTTGCTTAATAATCTTTTGTTTAACGTTAATTTTTAGACAAATTCATAGATAAGATTGTGCCTGCAAAAAAATACCGCCCGGAGACTTTCCGGACGGCATTTTCATTTGTACCTATGTTATTTTACAAGATATCCGCCGTCTACCGGGATGATCGCTCCGCCCAGATAGTCGCTGGCGTGGGATGCGAGGAAGATGCAGGCACCCTTCATGTCATCGCCGGTACCCCAACGATTTGCCGGAATACGCTCGGTGATCTGCTGATATCTTGGATTCTCCGGATCAAGCAGCGCGGAGTTCATCTCTGTTGCCATATAACCCGGCGCGATCGCATTGACGTTGACGCCTCTTGCAATCCAGTCATTGCTGAGTTCCTTGGTGAGCTGTGTCACGCCGCCCTTTGCTGCTGTGTAAGCTGGAACAGTCTGTCCGCCAAACCAGGATACCATAGATGCGATGTTGATGATCTTTCCATATCCCTTCTTCAACATGATCTTTGCAGCTTCCTGGCAAAGAATGAATACAGAATTTAAGTTTACATTGAGAACTTCATCCCACTCTTCGATCGGGAATACTTCCGCGCTATGACGTCTCTGGATACCATGTGCGTTTACAATAATGTCAAGATCGCCGCCAAGTGCAGCCACACAGTCATTGAATCCCTGATATACCTGCTCCCGCTTGCTGAAATCTGCTTTTACACCGTGGCACTTGAAGCCGCGGTCGCAGAATCCTTTTGCCACATCATAGACCTTATCGGAAGTTCCAACGATCACGACCTCACATCCTGCCTCCATCAGACCTTCTGCCATTCCATAACCAAGTCCTCTTGTTCCGCCTGTTACGATCGCTTTTTTTCCTTCAATATTAAATAATTCCATGATCATATTCTCCTCTCAGATTTCTCTTAGTCAAACAGGATTACCATCTTCTTCGCGGACTCGTCCGGATGATCCATCAGATGGAAGACCTTGTCGATCTCGCTGAATTTGATGAATGTTGTTGCGATGCCCTCGGTGATATACTCACCCTTTTCCATTCTTGCGATCGTCGGCTCGAACGCATCCTGAGACATCCTGGAGCCAATGATGTCAAGCTCTCTCTGATTGATCATCGCCTGTGTGATTCCCTCTTTTTCTGTACAGAATCCCATCGGTACCATACGGCCCGCGTTGCAGAGGATCCCCGGCTGCAGGCACATTGTCAGGGAACCCGGGAAGCATGCAGAGTCAAACGCTACGGTGCAGCCATGTCCGTCTGTGATCTTCTGGATCTCCGCAACAACATCCTGAGTCTTGGAATTGATCACATAGTCAGCGCCGTATTCTTTTGCGCGCTCAAGGGAAGAATCGCTGATATCACAGCAAATCACGGTCTTGCAGCCCTTCGCCTTACATGTCTGTAAAATAATGGAACCGATCGTTCCTGTACCAAGGATAAATACAACATCATCTTCGACCACACGACCGCGTCCTGTGCAGTGGGAACCGATTGCAAACGGCTCAACAAGTGCCGCATCTTCCCACTTGACAGAATCGGAAATCTTGTATACTTCTTTTGCCGGCGCTGTGAAATACTCTCTCCAGCCGCCGTCTGCTCCGGAACCTCTTACTTTTACATGCTCGCACACGTTCTTTCTTCCATGCGTACACTGGTAACAGGTTCCGCAGGAGGAGAGAAGATCCACGATAACATGGTCACCCACCTTCACATTTTTCACGTTTTTACCGATCTTTGCGATCACACCGGCGTTCTCATGTCCCGGAATTCTCGGATATGTGGAGCACGGATTGGAGCCATGCCAGATGTGATGGTCACTTCCGCATACACCTGCGGATTTCATCTGGATAAGGACTTCATCCTCGTTTGCAAGTTCCGGAATCTCAACCTCACGCACCTCATATTTATGCGGTTCTACAACAACGACTTCTTTCATCATTTCAGCCATAATTCATTCTCCTTTTTCTGAAAAGCTTTGTTTTATCTATAACCGGTTTATTCCATGTTACCCTATGATCGACGGGAGCAGCAGTGAAATTCCCGGAACAAGTGCAAATAAGATTCCGCAGAGGATCTCTACTACAACGAACGGAACCAGATGCTTTGACACCTGACCAACGGACTGTTTGCTGATTCCGCATGCCACAAACATACAGGTTCCGAAAGGCGGTGTCGCCTGTCCCATTGCAAGAAGAAATACGAAGACAAGTCCGAACTGTACCGGATCGATTCCAAATGCAACAGCGATCGGCGCAAGGATCGGGCCGAGGATCAGGTTTGTTGCTCCAACTTCCAGGAACATGCCGCAGATCGTCAGAAGGATGATGATGATCGCCCAGAACATATATTTATTAGAGACAAATGCGAGCATGAAGTTCGTCACTGCCTGCGGGATCTGATAATAAGAGATCAGCCAGCCAAACATCTGCGCTGTCACAACAAGGATCATCAGGTTTGCAGTTCCTTCTGCTGTATTCTCAACGATCTCCCAGATCGTCTTCATGCTGATCTCGCGATAAACAGCGAGGCATACGATCAGACCATAAACAACGGCAACAACTGCGGACTCTGTCGGTGTAAAGATTCCGGCGTAAATACCTCCGAGAATGATGACCGGCATGATCAGCGCCCATACTGCGTCTTTAAAGGAAACAAGAAATCTCTTGAAGGAAAACTTGTCGGATTTCGGGAATCCGCATTTCTTTGCTTTGTAGTAAGCATAGAGGCAAAGAAAAATGCTGCAGACAACACCTGGAAGAATACCGGCCATTAAGAGTGCGCCTACGTCTGTTCCTGTGATATTACCGTAAATAACGAGCACGATACTCGGCGGAATTACGATTCCAAGTGTTCCTCCGATCGCCTGAACAGCTGCCGCATAAGATTCCGGATAGCCGCGCTTTACCATCTCCGGGTACATCAGTCCGCCGATAGCCGCTGTTGTAGCAACAGAGGAACCGGAAATTGCTGCAAAGAATGTGCAGGCAACGATGGATACCAGGGAGATTCCACCGGAGATCCAGCCGACGAGGGAATCTGCAAAGGCAACGAGACGTTTGGAAAGTCCGCCCTTTGACATAACGTCACCGGCGAGCATGAATGCCGGGATCGCCAGCATTGAGAAGCTGTTGGAGTTTGCGAAAATTCTCTGTGCGATCACTACAAATGTAAGCTTCGGGTCAAGAAGAACCGCTACAATACATGATAACCCCAATGCCCATGTAATTTCAAGTCCGCATGCCATGCCGACAAGCAGGACAACGATCAAAGCAATAGCTGCAGTCTGCATCAGCCTACCTCCTTCTCTTTTCCAAATTCCTCCCAGGTATCTACGATCAATGCGAGGAAATTCATAATAAATCCGATAAACATGATCCCGTAAAGCAGGCTCATTGGAATTCCCATTGCCGGGCTGATCTGATATCCACCGATCTCAATAAGCCCGTAGCCGCTATACATAAGAATCAAACTAACATAAATGGCGATTCCTTTCCGGATCACATCCATAACATACTGTGCCTTTCCCTTCAGGTATCCGTCGATCAGCTCAATGCGGACAAACAGGTGATCTGTCGCCGCGAGGTTGATTCCAAGAACGATCAATGCCACAAACAGATATCTGGAAAGTTCCTCCGACCATGTCAGGCTCTTAAATATAACAAATCTGCAAAATGTCTGTAAGAATACAACTCCGATCATCAGTAAAAGGACTGCGCCGATGATCGCTTTATTGATTTTCTGTACTTTTTTAAAGACTGCCGCGAATTTTTCCATAACGCACCTCCTACTTATTTACTGACAGTGCCCGGATCTCAGAGATCATATCACCATACTGTTCTTCCCACTGCGCATACAAGTCTGCTGCCTTGTCGATGAACTGCTGCTTATCCGGATATGTGACGGTCATTCCCTGTTTTTCCAGCTCTGCGACTGCCTCGGAATCCATCTTACGACTGATTTCTCTCTCCTCGATGCTGCACTCAGCCATCACACGTTTGAAGGTTTCTTTTGTCTCATCGTCAAAGGATGCCCATGTCTCAGGACTCATGACAAGGAAAACGGTCGAGTACGCATGCTCGGTCATTGCAAGGTGGTTGTTGACCTGAGCGACGTTGTTTGTCAGGATAACGGTTGCCGGGTTCTCCTGTCCGTCAAGTGCACCCTGCTGGAGTGCTGTGTAAGCTTCGCCCCATGACATCGGGGTCGCATCTGCTCCCATTGCTTTCCAGAATGCGATATGTACCTGATTCTCCATGGTACGGATCTTCAGTCCGGCGACATCATCCACCGAATTGACATCCCGCTTGCTGTTTGTCAGGTTGCGGAAACCGGATTCCCAGATCCCCAGTCCGTAGAGCTGGACGCCGGAAAGCTTGTCGAGGAAACGGGTTCCGATATCCCCCAGGAACACGGCATCGGCCTGCTCGGTCGATGTGATCAGGTACGGAATGTCCAGCGCCTGAAAATCGTTGATGAAGTTTCCGATCGTGGACTGGTTGACGACTGCGATATCGATCGTTCCCATCTGACATCCCTCGATCGTATCGATCTCAGCTCCGAGCTGTCCGTTATGGTATGTCTCGATCTTATATTTTCCTTCGGTCTCATCGTAAATCCTGTCTGCAAATGCTTCCATCGACTGTCCGATGGCTCCTGCCTGTGATGAGGTCTGTGCCATTCGAAGCGTGATCGTTCCGTCTGTGCTGTTCTTCTGATGACTGTCCTTGTAGATGCTGAATCCGCTGAGTACAACTGCTGCTGCGAGAATTCCTGCAGCTGCGAGAGCTGATGACTTTTTGCTCATTCCTCTTTAAGCTCCTTTCCCTTTTCCGAAAATCTACGGAGTTACAAGTGCTCCGTCACGTCCTCTTGTCTGTGTCCACGTTGTCACGGTGTTTTCACACGGATACTTTGCCGCCTCAGTTTCATCGATATCGACGCCCAGGCCTGGCTTATCATTCGCGTAAACATAGCCTTTCCGATACTCCGGCATACCTGGGAATACATCAAGAAGCGCGCCGTGCGGTCCTTTTAATTCCTGAATCACAAAGTTCGGCGGTTCGATCCCGGACCATTCCTGAACACCGAAATTCTGTGCCGCAAGGTCGATGTGGATATTTGCTGCATGGGCTAACGGAGACATATCCCCCGGTCCGTGCCATGCTGTCCGAACACCAAACTGCTCCGCAAAGATCTGAAGCTTTCTCGCCGGTGTAATTCCTCCAACCTGGCTGATATGAACACGGATGAAATCGATGAGCTGTTCTGCGATCACGGTTCTCCATTCATACGGATTGTTGAACAGTTCCCCCTGCGCGATCGGGATGCTCGTCTGCTGTCTTAAATTTCTAAGCCAGGAGAGCTGCTCTAACGGAACCGGATCTTCCAGAAAGAAAAGATCAAACGGTTCAAGACCTTTCGCAAGCGCCACCGCATCAGCCGGAGCAATCCGCTCATGGACATCATGCACAAGCTGCATATCGTAACCGATCTTCGCTCGAATCTGTTCAAATAACTGGATTGTATCGCGGATGTATTTCTTAGAATCGAGATACAATCCATCATGTGCGCCTTCTGGTGCTGTCTCAGGTGTCTGTCCATAAGGAAGTCCGCCGTAACCGCCGCACTGGCATCTTAAGTGGGTAATCCCCATTTCCTGATACATCTGAATATTCTCGCAGATCTCATTAATGTCCCGTCCGTCCACATGACGGTAGACCGGAATTCCTTCCCTTACTTTTCCTCCAAACAACTCGTATAACGGCATCCCTGCCATCTTTCCCTTGATATCCCAAAGCGCCATGTCGATTCCGGAAATCGCGTTATTCTCGATCGGGCCATTTCTCCAATAGCCGTTCTGATGCATCAGCTGCCAGGTCTCCTCGATATTTTCAACCGGACGCCCTACAAGCAGCGGCTTCATATACTCCTCAATCAGATGCTTTACCGTCAGATGGCGGTAAGCAAAGGTTGCGCAGCCAAGTCCATACAGCCCCGGCTGATTTGTCTCGATCTTTACGACCACAAGATTGATTCCTTCTGGTGCCGTACAGATCACCCGGATATCCCTAATCTTTACTGACATCCCATATTCCTCCTCATCCTTTTATTTATAAGACGTTGCCATAATCAGTTTATTGATTTTGCAGATTTTCAAGTTGTCTTGATTGTCTCTTAACTTGTTACTCATCATACAAGTTTGGTTTTATTATCAAGGTGCCTTTTGCGCTGCAACCGACACCCTGTTTTACTCATTGCTTATTTTTTTCCTGTTCCGCCTTCACGATCTTCGATCTTTCCAGACATCTTCAATGTCTCAATCGAACCACCAAGATGCTGTTCCATTACGTCACGAGCCCTTTCTGCATCATGATTTTTAAATGCTTCCAGTATCTCCGTGTGGTAGTGAAGTCCCGTCTCATATCCGAACAACTCATTCATTTGTTCATGGTTCTTTCTGGATTCCAGAAAAACTTTATGAAGACTCTTTTCCAGAAGCGGATTGCCGGAGGTCCGGCTGATAACTTCATGAAATTTCAGGTCTGCACGGACAAATTTCGCTCGGTCTCCTTTAAATTCCTTCATCTGTTCCAGATAAACTTCCAGAGCGGCAACTGTTTTTTCATCGCAGTTTTCCATTGCGAGTACGCATGCCCCCGGCTCCAGAATCTTTCTGAATTCCAGTACTTTGCAGATATCCATACAATCTTCCGATGTGATCTTGTATTCTGCCTCGTCCCAGTTTTCAACCTGAGTGTTGATCAGGAACGTTCCTTTTCCCTGATAGCTTTTCAGAACACCAATCCCGATCAGATATTGAAGTGCCGATCGGATACTGGAACGGCTGACTCCAAGTTCCATAACCATCTGGTTTTCAGACGGAATCTTTTCGCCGATGTTCCATTTTCCGGATTCAATATTTTCCTTCAGATACTCAACGACCTGATCCGTAATATTGACTGTTTTTATTTTCATCCTCGCGCGTTACCTGCTTCTTTATTATTCTGCTTGTTGGGCGGATAAGATTGTTCTTTTACTTGTCAGACAACCTATGAGTTGATTATATCCTATTTTTACCTAAAGTCAATACCCATTTTCAATATTTTTCGTTGTTTTTTACAGACTAAACGGAATCTTTGCGGGGAATGTTGATATGTTCCATGCAGAAAATGACTGCCCATGTAAAGCATCTTAACTCTATATCACTCTGTACTGATCTGCCGCCGTTTGCTTGCATCGCTGAAACTTCCATGGTAGAATAGAAATGATGTGTACAGAAATTATCCACTCACCCGAAAGGAGACTTGTGATATGAAATCCGGAGAACATTTTGACGTGATCATCATCGGCGCGGGCCCGTCCGGAATCTTCTGCGCGTATGAGCTGATCAAAGAAAAACCTGAACTGAATATTTTAATGATTGAAAAAGGAAGACCGATCGAGAAACGTGTCTGTCCGAAGAGAAAAACAAAGGTGTGCGTGGGCTGCAAACCATGTTCTATCACCACCGGTTTCGCCGGAGCAGGAGCTTTCTCCGACGGCAAGCTCTCCCTTTCCCCGGATGTCGGCGGAAATCTGCCGGAGATCTTAGGATATGACAAGGCAACTGAACTCATCCGGGAATCCGACGATATCTATCTGCAGTTCGGCGCTGATAAGAACGTCTACGGTGTTGACAAACAGCAGGAGATCCGCAAGATCCGCAAGAAAGCCATCAATGCAAACTTAAAGCTCATCGAGTGTCCGATCCGCCACCTCGGAACGGAGGAAGGCTATAAGATTTACACAAGACTGCAGGAACACCTTCTCGCCAACGGAATCCACATGGAATTCAACACCATGGTCAAGGATATCATCATCGAGGACGGTGCCGCAAGGGGTGTTATCACCGATAAAGATGAGACATACTACGCAGATGAGGTTGTCTCCGCCATCGGACGTGAAGGCTCCGACTGGTTCTCCCACATCTGCGATGACCACGGAATCGATACCGAAGTAGGAACCGTCGACATCGGCGTCCGTGTTGAGGTCCGCGACGAGGTCATGGAGTTCCTCAACAAGAACCTCTACGAGGCAAAGCTTGTATACTACACACCGACCTTCGACGATAAGGTCCGCACATTCTGTACGAACCCGTCCGGTGAGGTTGCTACCGAATACTATGAGAACGGCCTGGCTGTCGTAAATGGTCACGCTTATAAATCAAAAGAATATAAGACAAACAACACAAACTTTGCGATCCTGGTTTCCAAGAACTTCACAAAGCCCTTCAAGACCCCGATCGAGTACGGCAAACATATCGCCCAGCTGTCCAACATGCTATGCGACGGAAAGATCCTGGTCCAGACCTTCGGTGATTTCCAGAGAGGCCGCCGCACCACGGAGGAACGTCTCTGCAGAAACAACATCATCCCGACCTTAAAGGATGCCGTTCCGGGCGACCTTTCCTTAGTTCTCCCGCACCGCATCATGGTGGACATCAAGGAGATGTTAAAGGCCCTCGACAAGGTAACTCCGGGTATCGCCAGCGATGAGACACTGCTTTACGGAGTGGAGGTTAAATTCTACTCCAACAAGGTCGTTGTCGATAAGGACTTCGAGACAAACATCCACGGTCTCCGCGCTATCGGTGACGGTGCATCCGTGACCCGCGGACTTCAGCAGGCATCCGCGAATGGACTTTCTGTTGCGAGAAGTATCCTCGCGAGGATCGATCAGAAATAAGGCAGTAAAAAGCTTCTTTTAAATCTGTATGCTGAAAACCACACATATAAAATAGAAAAAAGAGCATCTTTGCGCTCCTATGTTTTAAGACATTTTCCAAAACATTGGAGCCGGAGATGCTCTTTTATGCCCGATCCGCCCTTTATTCCGCCGCCCCAAGATTCGAGTATCCCATCAGGTCCTCATCGACCTCTCTCGCGGCATTCCTTCCCTCGCGGATCGCCCAGACGACCAGGAACTGGCCCCGGCGCATATCGCCCGCCGTGTAGATTCCCGGAACCTGGGTCCTGTGTCCGTCATTTTTTGTCTTTACCCGGAGACACCCGTCAAGCTCCAATCCGAAACCTTCCGCGGCATACTTCTCCGCGCCGAGGATCTCGCCGTCTGTGAACAGGATAGATGTCGGGCCGTCCCACGGTTCCATCATTGTTGCGTAATAGCGGTAGAAATCCTTTATCTCCTGCCGCATATAGCGGTCATGTTCCCACGGCGCCGGGATCGTGATCATGACAGCCAGCGGAAGATCCATGCCGCTCATGGTAAGGAATTCCAGCGTGTTGGAGATATCTTGCCATATTTTCAATTTTGTGCAAATATCACATTTTTACAAAATTATCAGATTATCTGACAATTGTTTTTGTCAGTTTGTCTGTATGGTAGGGGCATTTGTTTTTATCATAGAGACATTCTATGGATACGTCTGAAATTCCCTATTGATGCAAAAATCACAGCTCGTTATCGCAAAAAAGACACTAAAAAAGTCTGCCAAATTTTGTTATCTTTCTTTGAGCACATTTTCTAATTTAAGCTGCATTACTGCCCTTATTCAGCCGTAATTCAATGTATGCATGATCCTTATTAAGGATTTTCCCTTTGAGTGTTCATTCCCCAATCCAAATCGGCTTCGCCGATGGGATTTTTACCTTCCAGCCTAAGTTTTCACTTTTACTTTCTTGGATGCGCTCCCTGGTACGCCTCTCTGACCGCGTTGTCCATGGCATATGCCGTGTACATCTGGGTGGATGCCAGGTCGGAATGACCCATCATGGTCTGGACGGCACGCATGTCAGCGCCATTGCTTAAGAGGTGCGCCGCGAAAGAATGGCGCAGAGTGTGGGGTGTGATGTCTTCCTCGATTCCTGCCCGGTCCCCGTAGTATTTGATAATCTTCCAGAATCCCTGACGGCTCATGGCTCTGCCGCTGTAATTTGTAAACAGCAGTTCCGATCGTGTTCCTTTTAAAAATGCCTCACGGGCAGACTCCAGATATTTCGCAAGAGCATCCTTCGCCGCATGGCCAAAGGGAATCATCCGCTCCTTGTGCTCATCGCGGCAGGTGATAAAGCCGATGGACATATTTACATCGGAGAGCTTTAGATTCACAAGTTCCGTCACGCGGATCCCTGTCGCGTATAAGAGTTCCAGCATTGCCTTATCGCGGATCTCCTTCGGATTCGCGCCGGACGGCTGCTCCAGAAGTTTCGTCACCTCGTCAACTGTGAGGATCACAGGCACCTTTTTCTCGATCTTCGGCGCATGCATCGAATCTGCTGGATCACGGCGGATCTTCCCTTCCTTAAACAGCCAGCCAAAGAACGATCTCGTGGATGCCAGTGCCCTCGAAACTGTCGACGCTGCTTTTCCTTCTTTCTCCAGGAAAAGGATATAGGAATTTAACGCCGTCTTTGTCACTTTCCCGCAGTCTGTGATTCCGTTTTCCTCCAGATAATCTGCCATTTTTAACAGATCTCTCTGATAAGAAAGCGTTGTATTTTTTGACGCGTGTTTTTCTTCCTCCATATAGTTTATGAAGGTTTGAATTTCCTCTCTCATACCTTTTCCCCGTTCATTTCCAGACACAGTTATCCGCGCTTTTCACGATCCTATACGAAATCACAACTATTCAGCAGCTTCACCCGCTTATGTTTTCTCCTGGTCAGCGCAGCAAGTGCGCAAATCCACAGAACAGTTACACAAAATTTTTCTGTTCGAAATTTTCAGCACCTGTGTCTATACACGTTTATACTCTATCTGTTTTTTAGTTTCACGATGTCTGCCTTTGGGAAACAGGGGACATAGGCCTAAGTCTTCCACCATCCCCCGATACGCTGTTTTTCCCGGCAAAACCAGTATTTTTCTACATTATAGTCCCATTTTAGGGCAAAATCAAACGGATTTTTCCCACTTGGATCCCATTTTAGACTATTTTACATAACTAATCGCTAGATATGGAACTGTATATATCCACAATGGCAATATCTTGTCAAAATGCGCAAAATTTTTTTGTAAAAAAAAGGGCTGAAAGCCGCGTATTTCCTGGGAAAATTCCACTTTTCCGCCCCATTATCCTGACTACCGTACCACGCCATCAACGCCTTTCGTCAGATATTGTCTCTTCCGTTGACGTCCTAATTCAAATCTACGATTTTCAGATATGCCTTTCTAAAACAGTTGGAAGATCAGCGCTGAGAAATTTGGATTTATGAATATCTCAGATATAATTCCAAGCACCATAAAAAATACCATCATCCATAACCTGATTTTCTCTTTTCCATCCGCCTGCTCCACGACCATGATCCATAAAAGGTAAGCTGCCAGTGTATAAAAGAATCCCTGCGGAAATACAAGTCCGAAAAAGCGCAGGATCCCATAAATTCCCGCATGCATCGTCAACACACAGACAGCGATTGCGGATGTAAATGCCAGATAGACTGCTCCCGCGTAAAACAGGATTCTGGCAAAAACTGCCTGGCAGATCAGAATTCCCAATAAAATCCACACAAACCGTTTTTTCAATACTCCCACAAACAGACTATACCGGTCCGCCGACACGATCTCCGATGATGTGAGGATCCCGGAGAACCAGCTTTCAAGTGTGCTTTTCATCTCTGCGCTCATCTTATTGAAGAAAACTGTCCCCAGAACGGTCCCCAAGAATAAAAAAAAGGACAGCCAGAACATCTGACTGTCCCAAAATCTCCGATGCCTGTGAATTCCGGCCATAGCGATACCGTCCATGTTCCTTTTTCACAATGTATGCGCATATGGGCCTACTTTATCCACAGGATTTGTAACTATTCAGTACCTTCATAGTTACGTGCAAAAATCCATTCCAGATCAGCTTCGCTGATGGGATTTTTGCCTTCCAGCCTATGTTTTCTTACGGTCAGCGCAGCAAGTGCGCAGACCTACTGAACAGTTACCAGGCTTTTTTCTAATTGCAGCAATCTTTCCACAGGCAGGCAGCCAGCCCTATCCTCACTGACACTTTCCGCTTACTGGCTTCTGCCGTTTTTTCTATCGAATTCCCTCTTTCTGAGCGTACGCAAGGATTGCCGCAATCGTCTTCGCGTCTGTCATCTTGCCGGTGTAGATCATCTCAAGAAGATCCTTTACTTCCCACTCTTCCACATCAATACTCTCATCCGCATCGAGATGCTGCTTTGACGGGATCAGGTCTTTTGCGATATAGACACCGATCTGCTCATCGCAGAAAGCCACTGTCGTGTTGACTGTCATCAGGAATTCCAGGGTTTCGCTGCGGAATCCTGTCTCCTCCTCAAGTTCTCTCGCCGCGCACTCGATCTTCGGCTCATCCGGCGCATCAAGTTTTCCTGCCGGAATTTCCAGCGTGAACCGGTCTAAGGCGTTCCGGTACTGACGCACCATGAGGATCTTTCCGTCCTTTGTCACCGGGAGAACGGCTGCCGCGCCATCGTGGTGGATATAGTCATACACTTCCTCGATTCCGTTCGCGACAACGGTATCCCGGTAGATCTTTAAGATCGTTCCGGTGTATGCAAGATCACGTTTTAAACGAGTTGTTTTTTCCATACTAAAGTCTTTTCCTTTCATGAATGTATCTGTTAACTGCCTTAACAGACATTCTAAACAATTCCTCTCAGGTTTTCTATTCTGCGGAATTACCCTGCAGTATTTTCCTCTGCGCAGAACTTATTTTTTTACATTTTTCACACTGCTACGGAAATTTCCGTGTCTTTCACGTAATTATCAGCCTTTTAACTTTTTATTCTTCTCAAAGTTTGCATCACACGCCTTAATGATCGCACCGCGGAATCCGTTCTCCTCAAGGGCAGCAAGTCCCTCGATAGTGGTTCCTCCCGGTGAGCATACCATATCCTTTAATTCGCCCGGATGTTTTCCTGTCTCAAGGACCATCTTCGCGCTTCCTAAAACGGCCTGGGCAACCATCTTGTAAGCGGCCTGGCGCGGGAGTCCGTTCTTTACGCAGCCGTCAGCCAGCGCCTCGATAAACATGTATACATAGGCCGGGGAGCAGCCGCTGGCGCTTCCAACAACATCCATCAGCTTCTCATCCACTTTCTCCATCTTTCCGAAGGAAGTAAAGAATCCGTCGATGACATCCTTTTCCTCATCGGTAAACAGCGCCTCATCGTAGCTCACCCCGGACATTCCCTCGCCGACCATAGCCGGTGTATTCGGCATGGAGCGGACGATTCTCGCGCTGTCTCCGAGACCTGCCTGGAGATCCGCGATCGCATATCCGGCCGCGATGGAGATCACAACCTGATCTTTCCTGATCTTTCCGTTTAATTCCTTAAAAACTGTCGGAAGTACCTGCGGCTTTACTGCCAGCACCAGGTATTTTACCTGCTCTGCGCAGTCCGTTGCTGTTGAGACATGGGCAACACCTGTCTCCTCCGTAATTTTCTGCATCTTCGCCTCATGGGCGCTTGTGAAAAGCAGCTCTTCCGGCTTATATGTCTTTAAAAGTCCCCGCATGATAGCGGTTCCCATGTTTCCCATTCCGATAAAACCAATCTTTGCCATATCAATATTACCTCCTGTTTTATATTCTCTGTTATCTCTCATCTGCAGCAGACCAATCTTTGCTCATATTGCAAAAGCTTCGGCAGCACAGAGACTTCTAAAATTCCTGTTAAAAAAACCGCTGCCATACAGATTCTCTCTGCACAGCAACGGCTTTCATTTTTATTTCGCGTAATCGGTAACTCTGGACTCGCGGATCACGTTGACTTTGATCTGTCCCGGATACTCCAGGCTCTCTTCGATCTTCTTGGATATATCTCTTGCGAGAAGAACCATATCGTCATCGCTGATCTGCTCCGGTACTACCATAATGCGCACTTCGCGTCCCGCCTGGATCGCAAAGGACTTGTCTACTCCCTTGAAGGAGTTTGTGATATCCTCAAGCTGCTTTAAGCGGTTCGTGTATGTCTCCAACGTTTCTCTTCTTGCACCCGGTCTTGCAGCGGAGATCGTATCTGCTGCCTGAACGATGCAGGAAATAAGGTTCGTCGGCTCAACATCGCCATGGTGGGATTCCACAGCATTGATAACGATCGGGGACTCTTTGTATTTCTTACAGAGTTCCGATCCGAGCTGTACATGGGAACCTTCCATCTCATGGTCAACGGATTTTCCAATGTCATGTAATAAGCCGGCACGCTTTGCCATTCTGACGTCAACACCAATTTCGGCTGCCAGTAAACCGGATAACTGTGCGACCTCGATGGAATGCTTCAATGCATTCTGACCATAGCTGGTTCTGAATTTCATCTTGCCGAGGAGCTTGACAAGCTCCGGATGGATATTGTGAATGCCGACCTCAAGGATTGCGGCTTCACCTTCCTCGCGCATCATGTTTTCAACTTCCTTCTGCGCTTTCTCCACCATCTCTTCGATTCTCGCCGGATGGATACGTCCATCCACGATCAGTCTTTCAAGAGCAATTCTTGCAACTTCACGTCTTACCGGATCAAAACCGGATAATACGACAGCTTCCGGTGTATCATCGATAATGAGTTCCACACCTGTCATTGTCTCGAGAGTACGGATATTACGTCCCTCACGTCCAATGATGCGGCCCTTCATCTCATCGCTCGGGAGCTGAACGACAGAAACTGTAGTCTCAGCCACATGGTCAGCTGCACATCTCTGGATGGCGGTAACCACATATTCTTTGGCTTTCTTGTCAGCTTCTTCCTTTGCTTTGGCTTCTAATTCCTTGATGAGCTTTGCGGTGTCGTGTTTTACATCTTCCTCTACGGATTTCAGAAGATATTCCTTCGCCTGCTCGCTGGTAAGTCCGGAGATCTTCTCCAGTTCTTCCTGCTCCTTAGCAAATAATTCCTCGACCTCGGAAGAACGCTTTCTTAAAGTCTCTTCCTTCGCGGCAAGACTGGATTCTTTTCTCTCCATTGCCTCAGATTTTTTGTCGAGGTTTTCCTCTTTGCTCAGTACGCGGCGCTCATAACGCTGGATCTCGGCTCTCCGTTCTCTGGTTTCCTTTTCAAGCTCGTTTTTCGCTTTTAAATTCTCTTCCTTCGCTTCCAGGAGAGCTTCTTTCTTCTTCGTCTCGGCGACCTTCAATGCTTCATCTATTATTTCTCTGGATTTTTCCTCTGCGCTACCGATCTTGCTTTCATAACTGTTTTTGCGGTAAGCGACAGCCACGACCCAGGTAATAGGAGCCACAATAATTGCTGTTATAATAACGCTGATTATTGGTGACACAGGAGCACCTCCTTTATTTAGTTTTCATTGTACTAATTACAACACTTCAATTTTAAACTGTTTTATGCATTATGTCAAGTATAATGCCCTCATTCCGGGTACTTCTGTGCATCCCCACGAAGCCTGTCATATCCTGTCCTTTGGGGCCGGAAACAGCCCTATTCCCACTGCTTCATCGCACTGTTGATCGCGTCGTAGGAAAAACCTTTTCGCGCCAGAAATGCGTAGATCTTCTGGCGTTTCGCGGGATCCGGTTCTTCCGGGTCGTAATTTTTCTTTCTCAAAAGTCCAAGGATCTGGGCAGACTCGTCCACCTCCATATCCTCAAAGACCATCTCCACCAGATCGTCGCTGACGCCTTTCTGGCGGAGGTCAAATTTCATCTGGCGGATGCTCTTTTTGTGGTCGTTTTTCTCCACATACCGCCTCGCGTAGTCCTCATCGTCCAGATACCGGTAGTGTTTCAGAAAAAGAACCGCATCTTCAACAGAGGCTGGCGAAAACCCCTGTTCCGCCAGCTTCTTGCGCATTTCATTTTCTGTTTTTCCGGAAAACTGAAGATAGTAGAGACCTTTGTTCCGCGCCTCCCGGAACTCCTCCGGAACCGCGTCTCCATCCGCACCGGCATACATTTTCTGCTCCCGGTGCTCTTCCTGCTGCCATTCTTTCATCTATGCTTTCCTGTCAGAACTGCCTTCCTGTCTCAAGCTTCTTTCTAAAGTGCCGTACCCGCCAGACAGTTCTCTTTTTCATCATTATTTTTATTACTCGTCAGCTTCCTCAGCCTCATTAACCGCCGGTGCCGCAGCCGCCTCACCCGGGGCAACATGCTGCGCTTCCAGTCCGTGAAGCTCTCTCACCTGGTTCTCGATCTCCTCGCAGATCAGCGGATTCTGCGCAAGGTAGGTCTTCGCGTTCTCGCGTCCCTGACCGATCTTCGCTCCCTTATACGCGTACCAAGAACCGCTCTTCTCGACGATATTTGCGTCAGCAGCCAGATCCAGGACATCGCCCTCTCGGGAAATTCCTTTTCCGAACATAATATCAAACTCTGCCTCTTTAAATGGCGGAGCAATCTTATTCTTTACAACTTTTACGCGGACGTGGTTTCCGATCACCTCGCCGCTCTGCTTTAAGGACTCAGTTCTTCTTACGTCAAGACGAACGGAAGAATAGAACTTAAGCGCACGTCCGCCGGTCGTTGTCTCCGGGTTTCCGAACATCACACCGACTTTTTCGCGGAGCTGGTTGATAAAGATCACGATACAGTTTGTCTTGCTGATGATGGCGGTCAGTTTTCTTAAAGCCTGGGACATCAGGCGGGCCTGTAAGCCGACGTGGGAGTCACCCATATCGCCGTCGATCTCCGCCTTCGGAACAAGTGCCGCTACAGAGTCCACGATCACGATATCAACAGCACCGGAACGCACCATCGTCTCTGTGATCTCTAAGGCCTGCTCGCCGTTATCCGGCTGGGAGATATAGAGATTGTCGATATCAACTCCGATATTCTTCGCGTATACCGGATCGAGAGCGTGCTCAGCGTCGATAAATCCGGCGATCCCGCCGCGCTTCTGGACTTCCGCTACCATATGGAGAGCGACCGTTGTTTTACCACTGGACTCCGGTCCGTAGATCTCAACGACACGTCCTTTCGGAAGGCCGCCGAGTCCGAGGGCGATATCAAGGCTTAGAGACCCCGTCGGAACCGTCTCGATATTCATATTCGCACCGGAATCACCGAGCTTCATAACGGAACCTTTTCCATAAGCTTTTTCGATCTGTGTGAGAGCCGCGTCAAGGGCTTTTAATTTATCATCTTTATTCATATTCTTCCTCCAAGATCCGGCCCCGCAGTCTTTTCCGCGCCCCCGGATATCCAATAATCACTGATTTTTCAATCCGCATATTTCTTTACATACTTCACGTCCACGAAAGCGGAGTGCCGTATGCGAACAAATGTTCTGTACCTGTTAATCATAATATAATCCATGTAAAAAGTCAACTGTTTCTTATCATTCCGACCGCTTTTGATCAAATCGCAGTTACTGTTCACGCCTTGCGCAAACAGCAACTGATTTTGCTGATGCTTCGCATTCCAAATCGGAAAAATCCACTACCGCCACTGTATTGTACGGATTTTTCAGTTCAGAAAATCCCTACCCGCGCACAGTAACACCATCATACTTCATCCCCTCTCCGGCAGATCCCCACGTTTCAATACCAGACTTTCTGCTCTCCGCTGTCATAAAATACCCTTCTGCCTGTCCTTTACTTCTTTCCATCTTATCTTCTCACTGAGGCCTGCAGCGATCCGCCGCCAGGACGATGCTTTCCCGCATCATGAACTATCTGCTATCCGGGACAGATCTCCCAGAACGATTTCAGATACCCGTACTATATCGAAATTCCTTCGCCCTGTCAATCGGCATTCTCCACAAATTCAGACCCTCATTTTTTACCTGGTCAGCCATGAAAAATTTGCCTGATCTCCAATATCCGCCTCACAGCTTCCTTCCCCATGCTCCGCGTAAACAACAAAAGGCGGCAGCCCATGCCCACAATACATGTTCTGCCGCCATTCTATCCTATTTATTATATATGTATTCCCATCCAGCTCACGCCAGGACTTCCTATCTCTCCTTCGAAGCCCGCGCTACCAGTCCGCTGAGCGCCAGAAGCGCCAGAACATTCGGAATGACCATAAGCCCGTTGAAGAAGTCCGCTAAGGACCATACAAGCTCCAGCTTCAGGCAGGAACCGATCACGATGCAGACAACAACGATCAGGGAGTAGAGCTTTGATGCCTTCTCGCCGAATAAATACTTCACATTCACAAGTCCGAAGAAATGCCAGCTTAAGATCGTGGAGAACGCGAAGAAGAACAGGCAGACTGCAACGAAGATGATCCCCGCGCTGCCGAATCCCTTCATGAATGCCGCCTGAGTGAGCGCGGTGCCGTCCTTTCCTGTGCTCATAACGCCTGTTGTGAGGACAGAGAATACCGTCAGGTTCAGGACGATAAATGTGTCGATGAACACGCTGACCATTGCACAGAGCCCCTGATGATGTGGAGATTCCGCCTTCGCTCTCGCATGGGCATGCGGGGTGGATCCCATACCTGCCTCGTTTGAGAAGAGGCCGCGGGCAACACCATAGCGGATCGCCTCACGCACCGTGATTCCGGCGCCTGCGCCGAGAACTGCTTCCGGCGCAAACGCGCCCTCGATAATGGAAAGGAACGCTGCCGGAAGAGCCGTGATGTTCATGCAGATCAGGACCAGGCTGCCGACGATATAAACGCCGGCCATGATCGGAACGATCTTCTCAACTACCGTTGCCAGACTCTTTGTTCCTCCAAGGAAGATCACCGCCGCGATCACTGCGACAACAACGCCGACGATCACCGGTGAAAGCTCCACATGGAATACCTGAAATGCTTCCACAAACGCTGCTCCGATAGAATTGGACTGAACCATATTTCCCATAAAGCCCAGCGCAAGAATAATAAATACCGCGAACAGAGTGGAAAGCGCCTTTCCGAATGTTCCCTTGAACGCCGCCTTGATGTAGTAGACAGGACCTCCTGTCACCTCACCATTTACCTCTGTCTTATATGTCTGTGCCAGAACTGCCTCTCCGTAGATCGTCGCCATTCCGAGGAATGCACTGATCCACATCCAGAAGATCGCGCCCGGGCCTCCGCCGATGAGGGCTGTCGCCGCTCCGGCAAGGTTTCCTGTACCTACCTGGGCTGCGATGGCTGTCGCGATGGACTGGAACGGAGTCATCTCGCCTTTTTCGTGCTTTTCACCGTTCATGCTGAAATGCCCGAATACCTGACGGACGCCCTCCCCGAACTTTCTGACCTGGATAAATCTCAGGCGGATCGTATAGTAAAGTCCGGTTCCGCATAAGAGAACGAGCAGGAGAAAGCTCCACAGAAAATCATTTCCCTTTGTTACAAGCTGCATCAGTGTGTCCATTTTAATTATCCTCCTCTTTCATCATCATAGCCGCCAGCCTTTTCTTTAAATTTCCGGCTGTCCGGCAGCATGAAATATCCCCTCTGAATTTCCATGCAATAAAATAAGAGCTGATATTGATCAGCTCTCCAAAGAGTAGAACATTTGCATACAACGGGGAGTTACCCCATTGTGGTTATTTGTATGCCCTGTCCTTTTGCCTGAGAGATCGACCGGTACCATGGACATGAACCGATCTTACACCTTCGGCGCTCCATACGGAGACTCTCCAGAGTGTCCAGGCGGACGTTTGTCCGTCTGGACTGCACTTATGTGTTACATACTATCACAGTTTTCCTTCTGTATCAACGTGTTTTTGAAGTAAAGCGGCAAATTTTGTGATTTTTGTAAACATTGTCACATATGGTCTGCAGATCATCTGTCTTCTGCTTCAATCTGACGAACCATTTTCTGACCGCTCCGTATGAACCTCCTGACGCTGTTTTGCAGTTTCAAGCTCATGCTGCTTTAACGCCTCCGAGAACTCTACGCGGATCTCCGTTCCCTTGCCCTGCTCACTCTCAAGGGTCAATTTTGCCCCGTGCTGGGCAACGATGTGCTTTACGATCGCAAGTCCCAGACCGGTTCCTCCCGTCGCCTTCGAGCGGCTCTTATCCACACGGTAGAATCGCTCAAATACACGCTCCTGATGTTCCGCAGAGATACCGATTCCGGTGTCCTTCACAGAAAGGAACGTATGCCCGTTCTCAATGCCGGTCGTCACCGTCACGGTTCCGTCCTTTTTATTGTACCGGATCGCGTTGTCGCAAAGATTATAGATCAATTCCTCCATCAGCTGCTTATCCGCGAAAACCGGCGCTTCTCCGCCCTGAACCCGGATCGTCACATTCTGTTTCTGAGCATTCATCTGGAGCATGTCTACACATTCTCTCGCCAGCGGAAACAGATCCAAATCTCTATACTCTACGTCTTTCTTTCCGCCGTCAAGCTGGGAAAGCTGGATGATATCGTTGATCAGGGTCAGAAGTCTCGCCGCGTTTTTATGGATCTCCGACGCAAACCGTTCCGTATTCTCCCCGGACATTCCGTGTTCGATCAGTTCCGCATAGCCGGAGATCGCCGTGAGCGGGGTCTTGAGTTCATGGGACACATTCGCCGTAAATTCCTGCCGGACCTGGGAGCTCTTTAAGATATCCTCATGCTGCTGCCGGATCTTATTCATAAACGGTACCAGCTCCTTGTAGGCCGCCTGTGTCCCCGGCTCCGAAAGATTTTCCGCCATCTGCTCGATCGGTGCCACAAGGTTCTTCGTAAAATAATTTGCCATCATGATACAGAAGAAAAAGAGAAGGACAAATACTCCCACTACCGTCATCATCATGTTCTGGGTCAGGGCAAAAATATTGTCGCCCTCCCTCGCGATCCTTAAGATCCGCCCGTTATCCAGCCGGATCGCATAGTAGAACAGATTTTTATCCAGCGTTGTGGACCGGCGGGTTCCGCTTCCTTCTCCGGACTTCGCCGCCATGAGGATCTCCGGGCGGCCTTCATGGTTATCCATCACAGAAAAATCCGCATTGCTGTCAAAAATAACGCTCCCGTTGGCATTCACCACCGTGATGCGCAGCGTATCCGGGTTCAGGTCGTAGGCATCCGGGTGCAGATCGGAAATATCGTCGAAGATATGCAGGTTTTTCATGACGAGGGCATCAGCCTTCAGATCCCCGATGACCTGTTTCCGGTAGACCCCGTAAAAAACAAATAAGGCACACAGCAGTGTCAGTAAAATTGCGAACACTGCCGTGGCCAGAAGTTCCATATGGATTTTCCGTTTCATTCGATCATATACCCCACATTTCTCACAGTGCGGATCATGGAACCCGCTTCACCGAGTTTCTGTCTGAGCGTCCGGATATGCATGTCCAGCGTTCTCGACTCACCTTCAAAGTCGATTCCCCATACGCGCTCTAAAATGATCTCTCGCGTCACTACGATCCCCGCATTGTGGAGCAGGAGCTTTAAGAGCTCATATTCCTTAAATGTCAGGCTGCACGGAACATCCTTCACGTATACCATATGTTTCTCATCATCCAGGAAGATATCCCCCAGGGTCAGGAATTTATCTTCCTCCATCGTCCTTCTGAGCACCGCCTTTACTCTGGCGATCAGCTCCATGACACCAAAAGGCTTTGTCAGATAATCATCCGCTCCGACATCAAGTCCCTTTACCTTGTCGATCTCGGTACTCTTTGCCGTCACCATGATAATCGGAAGCTTTTTCGTCTCCGGACGGCGGCGGAGCTTTGCAACAATCTCCAATCCGTCCTCGTCCGGCAGCATAATGTCCAAAAGGGCAAGGTCCGGCTGCTTCTCTTCCAGCTTTTTATAAAAATCGCGGGCACATTCAAATCCTTCCACCTGATATCCGCTGTTCTTTAACGCGAACATCTCAATCTCCAGAATATTTTTATCATCTTCTACCGCATAGATCAGAGCCATGGTCCTTTCCTCCTGTCTTACTTTCTGTATAACCGTTCAGTACCTTAAAAACATTCTACATAACTGTTCAATACACAGTTACGCGCAAAAATCCATTCCAAATCGGCTGTGCCGATAGGATTTTTGCCTTCTAGTCTAAGTTTTCTTACGGTCAGCGCACTAAATGCGCAGACCTACTGAACAGTTACCATTCTACGTAACTATTCAGTACCTTCATAGTTACGTGCAAAAATCCATTCCAGATCAGCTTCGCTGATGGGATTTTTGCCTTCCAGCCTATGTTTTCTTACGGTCAGCGCAGCAAGTGCGCAGACCTACCGAACAGTTACCATTCTACTACATATCTTCCTATACCGGAAGCATATATTTGCCGCGGTACTGCTCTACCATCGCCGCGAAATGCGGATCTCCGTCACGCTTCAGGTTGTCAAGGTAACCGTGGGTATCAAAACCGTCACGGTCGATCTCAATGACGCTGACCGCGATGTTGGAACAATGGTCGGAAACACGCTCCAGATTCATGGAAATATCGGAAAGCACAAATCCCTGCTCGATCGTGCATTTTCCCTTCTGGAGTCTGCGGATATGGTTTGCCTTTACGACGGTATTGATATCGTCGATGACCTCCTCAAGAGGCTCCACTCTGGCTGCCTCATCCGTATTGTTCGTCTCAAAGGCATCGATGGACAGGTTCAGGATCTCCTTTACTGCGTCGAAGAATATGCCAAGTTCCTTCTCTGCCTTGCTGGAGAACTGCATTTCTTTTTCCTTCATCTCTTTTGCGGAATCTTTCAGGTTCATGCCGTGATCGGAAATACGCTCAAAATCTCCGATACAGTGTAAAAGCAGGGATACGGTATGGCTGTCTGACTTGGAAAGATTCTTTCCGCCAAGCTTTACCATGTAAGTTCCAAGCTCATCCTCATAGCGGTCCACAAGGTTTTCCAGGGCCTCCACACGGGCTGCCTTTTCGTCATCATAGCCGTGAAGCAGATCCACCGCCGTGAAGAAGCATTCCCGTGCAAGCTTCGCCATCTGGATCGTCGTCTGACGGCACTGTTCAACCGCAAAAGCCGGCGTGTCGAGGAAACGCTGGTCGAGAAGACGGAACGCGTCTTTTTCCTGATTCTGAGCCGGAGCTTCCTTCTTCTCTTCCGGGATCGTGAGACATGCAAGTTTTACAAGGCCACTGCCGAACGGAAGAAGCATGATCGTTGCCGCTATATTAAAGCTGCTGTGGATCACGGCAATTCCCATAGCGTTTGCCGCTGTGTCCAGGAAGGAAAAATGAACGACCGCGTTGATCGTATAAAAGACGATCATAAAAATAACGGTACCGATAATATTAAAGTAAAGATGGACCAGCGCCGCGCGCTTTGCGTTCTTTGAGGCACCGATGCTGGAGAGCATCGCTGTCACACAGGTTCCGATATTCTGTCCCATAATGATCGGGAGCGCAGTACTGAAATTTACCGCCCCTGTGGCACATAACGCCTGAAGAATACCGACGGACGCAGAGGAGCTCTGGATGATCGCTGTGAGGACAGCGCCTGCGATCATTCCGAGGACCGGGTTTGAGAACATTGTCAGGATTCCGGTAAATTCCGGGACATTTGCCAACGGTTTGACGGCACCGCTCATTGTCTCCATTCCGGTCATTAAAATCGCGAAACCGATCATGATGGTTCCTGCATCTTTTTTCTTCTCCTTCTTGGAGAACATGATAAAACAGACGCCGATGAGTGCCAGAATCGGTGAAAATGATGTCGGCTTTAACAGCTGTACAAAGAAATTTCCACTCTCAATTCCGGTAAGGCTTAAGAGCCAGGACGTCACCGTCGTTCCGATGTTCGCACCCATGATGATGCCGACCGCCTGGGTCAGCTTCATGATACCGGAGTTTACGAAACCTACGACCATGACGGTGGTTGCGGATGACGACTGGATGATCGCCGTAACTCCCGCTCCTAAAAGGACCGCCTTGATCGGATTTGATGTCAGTTTTTCAAGAATTCTTTCCAGCCTTCCACCGGAAAGCTTTTCGAGACCTTTCCCCATAGTCTCCATTCCGTAAAGGAACAGCGCGAGCCCGCCAAGCATCGTCAATACACCAAAAAAATCCATAAATTTCCCCTCTTCAAAATTTTGATCATTCATTAACTTTTTACATTTCTTTCTTACCATGTATCAGAATATCAAGGAAATGTAAAATGCTTGACAGGGGTTATGTAAAATCTGTGTAAAATTGTGTATTTAAACAGGAACAAAATATAATTAAAAAATGAGTTGTTTTTATACTGGAGTCGATTGATAGAATCTGTAGATTATGGTAGAATTTTCTCATGGTGTCACCATAACGGTAGGCGGTTGGTCCCCGAATTACATAGAACCTGTAAAGGAATCTTATGGGAAGGAGGGGATGCCATGAGCATTATTGATTTCATTGCGGTCGTGAGCTTCGGTCTTGCTTGTTTCGGACTGGGGTATACGCTTGGAAAAGATACTGTAAATGCAAAAAAATAACCGCCCCGACCTGACAAATCGAACGGTTATTTTTTCAACATAAAGTTCAGGATCAACCGTCTATCGGTGACACCTCTTTACAGGTAATATAACACACTCATAAAAATATTTCAACATCTATTTTCCGATCATTTTCCCCACATCCAACAGTCCCCATCCCTGCTGGTTTCTCGGCAGCCCGATATCCACCGAACTTTCCCTCAGTCTCAGTTTCACATCCTTATTTGTCATGTCCGGAAACCGTTCCAGTAAAAGAGCGACGGCTCCGGAGACGATCGGTGTGCTCATGGAAGTTCCGCTCTTGATGGTATATTTGTCGGCTCTGCTGGAGCAGCTCACAACGCTGCAGCCCGGTGCAACGAGATCCGGTTTGCAGATGCAGGCCGCCGTGGGGCCGCGGCCGGAATAATCCACCATCCGGTTTCCACCGACCAGTACCTCCCGGTCATCGTCCGAACAGCCGACCGTGATCACCTTCCGGCTGATCCCCGGTGTCGTGATGCTCATGGTCCTGGGACCATTGTTTCCCGCCGCCACCACCACAACAAGCCCGGCATCCCATGCCCGGTTCACGCCTTTCACCAGGGCGGAATTTTCGCTCATCCCCCGCTTCGAGCAGGCACCCACCGATATATTTAAGATCCGGATGCCAAGCTTTTCCTTTCTCTCTAAGATCCAGGAGATTCCCGCCAGGACATCCGAAGAATATCCATTTCCTTTCCGGTCCAGGACCTTCACCATGACGAGGTCACAGCCCGGCGCGATCCCGCTGTACCGCCCGCCGGACATGCGTCCGCTGCCGCCGATGATCCCGCAGATATGGGTCCCATGCCCACAGTCATCGTAGGCGAAGTTCTTCCCATTCACCATGTCTGCGAACCCGGTGACCCGGCTGTCGAAATCCCGGTGAAGAAAGATCCCGGTATCCAAAACCGCCACGCCGATGCCTTTTCCAGTGAGTCCCAGGCGGTAAGCCGCGCCGCAGCGGATCTGATCTTTAATATGGTTCACATGTAAGATTCCTCTATTCTATTCCTCTTACTTACAGGATATTCATAAACACTTCGTCTTGCGCTACTGCCCAAAATATACATCTGTGCATATCCCCACCCACAATTTGCAGTATTTCCGACACTTTTCCACATTCTTCGAAAACAGCTTCCGAATCTTAAAGAAATCTTAATAATTCATTCAAAGAATATACAATCATTTTCCGGGGTGATGTGCTATACTTTAACCATAAGAAATGCACGAGATATTTTAAATCCTTTATCCTAAACCTTTTTGAAATTGAAATCCTAAATGATGAATCCCTGTACAATATGTACAGGGTTTTTTCATGCCATTTTTTTGGAAAAATCTCCCCTTTCCCGGCTTAAAACCTGTTCCCGGCCACCATCGGCGCCCCGCGCGGTCGTTTGCGGCAATCTGCATCTTCGCGCGAGTGCGCATCTTTGGCACATAAAAAAAAACGGCACTCAGCTCGTTCCAAAGCTAAGTACCGTCTCTCTGTTTTTAACCTTTTTAACTGCTGTCCGGCCACACCGGTCCAGATCAGCCGTCTGTTTCTTACACGTTTTTCACATTCTTGAGAATATCACAGAAATCAAATGTAGCGAAGTAGTCCTTCGGAGTCTCCGCCCGGCGGATCATCTGGACACTGCCGTCTTCCTTGAGAAGAAGCTCCGCGCTCTTTAATTTACCGTTATAGTTGTAACCCATCGCGAATCCGTGTGCGCCTGCATCGTGGATAAAGAGCAGGTCGCCCTTATCGATCTTCGGAAGCATACGGTCGATCGCAAACTTATCGTTGTTCTCGCAGAGGGAACCTGTCACATCGTACTTGTGGTCGCAGGGCTCGTTCTCTTTTCCCATAACCGTGATATGGTGGTAAGCGCCGTACATAGCCGGGCGCATCAGGTTTACCGCGCACGCATCGACGCCGATGTACTCCTTATAGGTGTGCTTCTCATGGATCGCTCTTGTCACGAGAGCACCGTACGGAGCCAGCATGAAGCGGCCAAGCTCTGTGAAGATCGCCACGTCACCCATTCCTGCCGGAACAAGAACTTCCTCGTAAACCTTTCTTACGCTCTCACCGATGACCTTGATATCATTCGGCTCCTGATCCGGTCTGTACGGGATACCGATTCCGCCGGAGAGGTTGATGAACTTGATATCAGCGCCGGTCTCCTTCTTTAACTTCACAGCAAGCTCAAAGAGGATCTTCGCGAGAATCGGATAGTACTCGTTCGTCACTGTGTTGCTTGCCAGGAACGCGTGGATACCGAAGTTCTTCGCGCCCTTTGCCTTTAAGATCTTATAAGCCTCAGTGATCTGGGCCTCCGTCATGCCATACTTCGCGTCACCCGGGTTATCCATGATATCAGTCGCTACCTTGAATAATCCACCCGGATTGAAGCGGCAGCAGATCGTCTCCGGAATCGTTCCGATGGTCTTCTCGAGGCACTCGATGTGAGTGAAATCGTCCAGGTTGATGATCGCGCCGAGGTCATACGCGAGCTTGAACTCTTCCGGTGGTGTATCGTTTGAGGAGAACATGATGTCATGTCCGGAAAAACCGCAAGCGTCAGACATTAAAAGCTCTGTCTTGGAAGAGCAGTCTGTTCCACATCCAAGCTCCTGAAGTATTTTTAAAATAAACGGATTCGGTGTCGCTTTTACTGCAAAGTATTCCCTGAATCCCTTATTCCAGGAAAATGCCTCTTTTAATTTCAGGGCATTCTCGCGGATCCCCTTCTCATCGTAAAGATAAAACGGGGTCGGATAGGTCTTCGCGATCTCCTCCAGCTGTTCCTTCGTTACAAACGGTTTCTTCTCCATGTACGTTCTCTCCTTCGTTAGTCAGTGTTAGTCGATATTTACAACACGCATGATGTTTGTAGAAGCAGCCGGCTCATGTCTTTTCGCATAATCAACGACTCCTGCGGTTACAACTGCGATATCGCCTGTTTTTACAATACCATTCTCTTTTAAAATGTCAATACTGTTCTCAATTAAAGTGTCAGTGGATTCCGCTCTCTTTGCCTGGAACGGAGTTACACCCCAGTAGAGCATCATCTTGCGGACTGCGGAGATACTCGGGGACATTCCCACAAGTTTTGTGGACGGATGCCACTTGGAAAGCATTCTCGCCGTGTAGCCGCTGATGCTCGGCGCGATGATAACCGCTGCATCAAGGGACTGTGCCGTTGCGACGGACGCATAGCTCACTGCATTGGAAATATTGTGGCGGTTATCGTCAGATACGGTTCTCTTCTCATAGAAGTCACCGTTCATGTGGGACTCGGTCTCCTCAACGATATGAGCCATCATCTTTAATGCCTCGACCGGGTACTTACCATTTGCAGTCTCACCGGATAACATAACAACGTCTGTTCCGTCATATACAGCGTTCGCAACGTCGGAAACCTCCGCGCGGGTCGGTCTCGGGTTGCGGATCATGGAATCCAGCATCTGGGTCGCTGTGATAACGACCTTACATGCGGCGCTGCACTTTTTGATCATCATTTTCTGAAGGTGCGGAAGCTTCTCCGGTGCGATCTCAACGCCCAGATCTCCGCGGGCTACCATGATTCCGTCGCTGGCCTCGATGATCTCGTCAAGGTTCTCAAGTCCCTCAGCGTTCTCGATCTTCGCGATGATTCCCATTGGGGAACCGCCCTCGTCTAACATCTGGCGGATCTCACGGATCGCGTCTGCAGAACGGATGAAGGAAGCCGCGATATAGTCGAACCCAAGCTCGATACCGAAACGGATATCTTCCTTATCTTTATCTGTTAATGCCGGAAGCTTGATCTTTACGTTCGGGACGTTGACGCCCTTTCTCTCTCCAAGCTCGCCGCCGTTCATGATCCTGCAGTAGATCTCGGTTCCCTCGACACGCTCGACATGGAGCTCGATCAAGCCGTCATCGATCAGGATCACATTGCCCTCTTTTACGTCCTCATTTAAGCCGTTATAGTTGATGTGGACTCTCTTTGCGTCACCGACGATATCCTCTGTTGTGAGGATGATCTCCTCGCCTGCTGTCAGTGTTACCTTCTTTCCGTCCTTTAAAACACCGGTACGGATCTCCGGTCCCTTTGTATCAAGAATAGCTGCTACCGGTTTTCCAACCTCTTCCGCTACCTCGCGGAGCTGTTTGTAGCGGGCTCTCTGCTCATCGTGTGTTCCGTGGGAGAAGTTGAAACGGGCAACATCCATTCCGTTTAAGAGCAGCTGTTTCATGACCTCTCTGTCATCGCTGTTCGGTCCCATGGTACAGATAATTTTTGTTTTCTTCATGTTATGCCTCCTGATTGCTGTTTGCCTGTCTTGGATCCATCCCGCCTTTTGTTACATGTTTGTGGGTATACAGGTGGTCCTGACAGTATTCATAGTCGCCTTCGCACTTGGAGCAGTAGCGGAATACAAGATTCGGGTCGTCCTCCTCCGTACGTCCGCATACAGCACAGCGGTGGCGTCCAATCTTTTCCGCTGTCTTCTGCGCCTCGCGCATCTGTGTGTGAAAGACCTGCTTTCTTCTGATCTCTTTCGGATTCAGACGGCTCCCCCTGGACATGAAGAGGTATACGATAAAATTAAGTAAAGACATAACGATCGCAATTCTCTGCGACATGCCGCCGAAAAGGAATCCATAGACGAAGTAAAGTCCATCAAAAAGCGCCAGATACTTCGCCTTGATCGGAAGTACGAAAAACAGGTAAAACTGCATTTCCGGGAATGTGGCCGCAAATGCAAAAAACAGGGAAAAGTTCAGATAATCTGTGGTGAGAATATAGACCTGCCCTGTGATGATATAGATCAGCAGTGCCGCAAGGACATGACCGATCACACCCATAAAAAAGTACACGTTAAACCGGAAGGTTCCCCAAACCCGCTCCAGAGTCATTCCCAGATTGTAGTAAAGGTAGATCGCTATCAGGTTGAAGAAAAGACTGCCAGACGGCGGCCAGATCATAAATGTAACAACTCGCCAGATCTGTCCGTGAAGGATCGCCCTCGCATCTAACATCAGGTACTGGATGTAGAATGCCGGTGCCATCATCTGGACCAGTACACCCACCGCATACAGGATCACGATATAATACATGAGATTCGGAATCGCGTACCGTCCGAATTTCCGCTCCATCTTGTTCATAAAATTCATTGAAGCTTTCCTTTCCTAATAGAAATATCTCTTTTTCCTACGCCCCGTATTATAATTCCCAACCGTTTCTTTTGTCAAACGCTTTATGATATCGTTACCGGAATGTCTATCCAGCCCCGCAACGCTTTCTTCTAAAATCTTTACACATTCTTTACAGAATTTTAACCGTTTTTAACCTCAAGATGCCAGTTCCGTCAATTGTATTTCCTTTTTTAATGTGTTATACTATGTGCGGAATTTTGACATAACAGTTCAGCTATGTGCCGATTCCGGCAGAAAATTGTATGGCTGAACGGTTCGGCATGTTGATGCCCGCATTCCGGCTGGCTGCCTGCTTTTTGCGGACGGCTCGTTTTTTTCTGTTGAAAAGGAGGTATGGGGAGAACTCCCCGCTCGTATGAATCAATGCTATCGTCTTGGAATCGATATCGGTTCCACTACAGTAAAAGTTGCCGTGATCGACGACAACAACAAAATTTTATTCGCGGATTATGAGCGGCATTACGCCAATATCCAGGAAACCCTGGCCTCGCTTCTGAAAAAGTGTAAGGGAGAACTCGGTGAACTCTCTTTACGGCCCAATATTACAGGTTCCGGCGGACTCACTCTGTCGGGTTACTTACATATTCCATTTGTCCAGGAGGTTGTAGCGGTTGCGACCGCACTTCAGGACTACGCTCCGCGGACGGATGTCGCCATCGAGCTTGGCGGCGAGGACGCGAAGATCATCTACTTTACAGGCGGGATCGACCAGCGTATGAACGGAATCTGCGCCGGCGGTACCGGTTCCTTTATCGACCAGATGGCTTCCTTATTACAGACGGATGCTGCCGGTCTGAATGAATATGCAAAAAATTATAAGGCGATCTACCCGATCGCTGCCCGCTGCGGCGTATTCGCAAAGTCTGATATCCAGCCGCTGATCAACGACGGCGCGACCCGTGAGGATCTTGCAGCCTCTATTTTTCAGGCGGTTGTGAACCAGACCATCAGCGGTCTTGCCTGCGGAAAACCGATTCGCGGAAACGTAGCGTTCCTCGGCGGTCCGCTGCACTTTTTGCCGGAGCTTCGAAACGCCTTTATCCGCACCTTAAATTTAACCGGTGATGCGATCATCGCCCCGGACCATTCCCATCTTTTCGCTGCCGTCGGCGCTGCCATGAATGCGAAGGATCGCGCGGAGATCTTCTCTCTTGACAAGCTGATCGCAGATCTTTCCGGCGGCATCAAGATGAAATTTGAAGTAAAGAGAATGCAGCCTTTATTTAAGGATGAGGCAGATTATAAGGAATTCACCGACCGCCATGACCAGTACAAGGTCCGCCGCGGCGATCTCTCCACCTATGAGGGGAATGTATTCTTAGGAATCGATGCCGGTTCCACCACAACGAAGGTGGCACTCGTCGGCGAGGACGGTTCCCTGCTCTACAGCTTTTACAGCAGCAACAACGGAAGCCCGTTGGCAACCGCGATCTCTTCCATAAAGGAGATCAAGTCCCTGCTTCCGGACAGCGCGAAGATCGCCTACTCCTGCTCCACCGGCTACGGCGAGGCCCTCTTAAAGGCGGCCTTCATGCTGGATGAGGGCGAGGTCGAGACGATCTCCCACTACTACGCGGCGGCATTCTTCGATCCGTCCGTAGACTGCATCCTCGATATCGGTGGTCAGGATATGAAATGTATCCGCATCAAGGACGGCACCGTGGACAGTGTCCAGCTCAACGAGGCATGTTCCTCCGGCTGCGGTTCCTTCATCGAGACCTTCGCAAAATCCTTAAACTACAGCGTTCAGGATTTCGCAAAGGCGGCACTTTTTGCCCAGAACCCCGTGGATCTCGGAACGAGATGTACCGTATTCATGAACTCCAACGTAAAACAGGCGCAGAAAGAGGGCGCTTCCGTTGCGGATATCTCCGCCGGTCTCGCTTACTCTGTTATCAAGAACGCCCTGTTTAAGGTCATCAAGATCACTTCCGCCGGCGACCTCGGAAAGAACGTCGTTGTACAGGGCGGAACCTTCTACAATGACGCAGTCCTCCGAAGCTTCGAGCGGATCTCCGGCTGCAATGCCGTCCGCCCGGATATCGCAGGTATCATGGGTGCCTTCGGTGCGGCACTGATCGCCCGTGAGCGCTACATGCACCGTCCCCATGAGACGACGATGCTCTCTCTGGACGATATGATCAATTTGACCTACACGACAACCATGAGCCGCTGCCGCGGATGCGTAAACCACTGTGTCCTGACCATCAACCGGTTCGAGGGGGGACGTCAGTATATTTCCGGAAACCGCTGTGAGCGCGGTCTCGGCGTGGAAAAGGCAAAACGTGACATCCCGAACCTCTTTACATGGAAGTATCACAGACTTTTCGACTATGAGCCGCTGACAGCCGACAAGGCGACCCGCGGCGTTGTGGGAATCCCGCGGGTTCTCAACATGTACGAGAACTTCCCGTACTGGGCAACCTTCTTTAAGGAGCTCGGCTTCCGCGTGATGCTGTCCCCACAGTCCAGCCACCAGATCTACGAGCTGGGCATCGAGACGATCCCGAGTGAGTCTGAATGTTACCCGGCAAAGCTTGCCCACGGTCACATTTCCTGGCTCATCAAACGCGATGTGCCGTTTATCTTCTATCCGTGTATTCCTTACGAGCGGAAAGAGGTTCCGGGAGCCGGAAACCACTACAACTGCCCGATGGTCACCTCCTACTCGGAGAACATCAAGAACAACATGGAGGAATTAAAGGAAAAGGACGTGAAGTTCTTAAATCCGTTCATGGCGTTCACAAGTGAGGAGATCCTTTCAAAGCAGCTTCAGGAAGTCTTTAAGAAGGAATTCGATATTCCGGAATCCGAGACGAAGAAGGCCGCTAAAAAGGCCTGGAATGAACTCGCCCAGGCGAGAACCGATGTGGAGAAGAAAGGCGAGGAAGTCTTACAGTACTTAAAAGATACCGGAAAACACGGTATCGTCCTTGCGGGACGTCCGTACCACATCGATCCGGAGATCAACCACGGCATCGCCGATATGATCACCTCCTACGGTTTCGCTGTCCTCACGGAGGATTCCGTATCCCATTTAGGAAAGGTGGAGCGCCCGCTCGTCGTTACCGACCAGTGGATGTACCACTCCCGCCTCTATGCGGCGGCGACCTTTGTAAAGACACAGGATAACCTGGATCTCGTCCAGCTGAATTCCTTCGGCTGCGGTCTCGACGCCGTGACCACCGATCAGGTCAGTGATATTCTCACCCGATCCGGTAAAATCTATACGGTCTTAAAGATCGATGAGGTCAACAACCTCGGAGCCGCAAGGATCCGTATCCGTTCCCTCATCTCCGCCCTCCGCGTCCGCGAGGAGCGCCGCTACACGAGAAATATCGTATCCAGCTCCTACAACCGTGTGATCTTCACGAAGGAGATGAAAAAGAACTACACGCTGCTCTGCCCGCAGATGTCCCCGATCCACTTCGAGCTCATCGAACCGGCGATCCGCAGCTTCGGCTACAACCTCGTCGTTCTCCAGAACGATGACAAGACAGCCGTGGATACGGGATTAAAATATGTAAACAATGACGCCTGCTACCCGTCCCTGATCGTCATCGGACAGATCATGGATGCCCTGCTATCCGGAAAGTATGATCTCGACCACACAGCCGTCCTCATGAGCCAGACCGGAGGCGGCTGCCGTGCGTCGAACTACATCGGATTTATCCGCCGCGCACTCGAAAAAGCCGGAATGGCGCAGATCCCGGTCATCTCCATCAACGCGAACGGTATGGAGACGAATCCAGGCTTCACCTACACGCCCTCCATGCTTGTGAAGGCTCTTCAGGCTGTTGTATACGGTGATGTATTTATGCGTGTTCTCTACGCTACAAGACCTTACGAGGCCGTTCCAGGCTCCGCAAATGCGCTCCACGAGAAATGGAAGAAGATCTGTGTCAAAGCACTCTCCACAAAGAGCGCCGGAATGATGACCTTTGTGAAGAATATCCGCGGCATCATCCACGACTTCGATAACTTAGAGCGCACGAATGTCCACAAACCGAAGGTCGGAATCGTCGGAGAGATCCTCGTGAAATTCTCACCGACCGCCAACAACCATATCGTGGAGCTCTTAGAGTCCGAGGGCGCTGAGGCGGTAATGCCGGATCTCATGGATTTCCTGCTTTACTGCTTCTACAACAGCAACTTCAAGGCAGATAATCTGGGAATGAAGCGCTCCACGGCGCATCTCTGCAACATGGCGATCTCCCTTCTGGAGTACATGAGAAAGGCCGCAAGAATTGCTCTTGAAAAGAGCACTCACTTCACTCCGCCTTCAAGGATCAAGGATCTGGCAGTGATGGCAAACGGCTTTGTCTCCCTCGGAAACCAGACCGGTGAGGGCTGGTTCCTGACCGGTGAGATGCTGGAGCTCATCAAGAGCGGTGTCAACAACATCGTCTGCGTCCAGCCTTTCGGCTGCCTGCCGAACCATATCGTCGGAAAAGGTGTCATCAAGGAGCTTCGCTACGCGAACCCCAAGGCAAATATCATCGCCGTCGACTATGATCCGGGCGCCAGTGAGGTAAACCAGTTAAACCGTATCAAGCTGATGCTTTCCACAGCACAGAAGAATCTTGAGAAAGAGGAGTATGTGGATCCGAATTTGGCGAAGACGTTAAAAAAAGTGGAAGAGCTTTCTTCCAAGCGGGTCAATAAGTGCCGGTTGTAATCTACATACCATAAGCTTCTAAATACAAATTCGTCTCAGTCGAAAACTGACTTCCACTGAGACGAATTTGCTGTTACTACCACCTGAAAAAGGTGGGATCTTATCGAACCTGGATAAAGCACAACAAAAACAGCGGCAGATATCGTTTCAGATACCTGCCGCTGTCTGTTATCTTCCGATCAGCGCCCCGGATACTCCGACATGATAGCCATCCGGCGTCACAGCACTTACGTACATTGCGCCCTCCGGTATCGGATTTCCACCCGGATCAAGGACTCCTGCCATCGGATTCAGGTAATACCAGACTCCGTTCACAAGGATCCAGCCGATCGCCATATCTCCGTCCGCGTTCAGATAGTACCATCTTCCGTTCACCCAGGCATGAGCACTTGCTGCAGGTCACATTTTTCCGCTGTTAAGCCGACACCCCCCGGATCCATGACATCAAAACAGCATATACCTTCCAGAAATTCTCCAGAAAATACATGCTGTTCTTTTGTTCACAGATGTCCGCCAGCCTCAGCCAGACACCCTGCCATATTCATATGTTATGTAAACCTACATTAAGCCTCCGGCTTCTCGTAGCTGCGATGCATAGAGAAGGAATCCATATCGTAATTCTTTAAGTTCTCCCATACTCCGCGGTCGTCTGCCTTCGCAATCACAGCGTCACGGTCTTTCTTGAATGCCATCTCCTGTTTCATGTTGCTCGGTCCGCCTACGCAGCCGCCCTGGCACATCATACCCTCAATGAAGTCTTCCGGAAGTCTGCCGACCTTGAGAAGAAGAAGGGCTTTCTTAACCTCAGCCGCACCGCTGCAGCGCGCAACCTTAACATCTGCGCTCTCGCCTCTTTCCTTGAAGCACTCGATCACTGCGTTTGTCACGCCGCCGCCATTGCCAAAGCGTTTTCCGAAGACACTGCCTTCCTGCTTTGTCTCCTCAGCCGGCTCAAGCTCAACTTCTTTTCCGCGCAGCATTTCGATGGCCTCACCGAAGGTCAGAACATAATCCGCATTGTTCTCGATGGACTTGTCAGCCGCCTCAGACTTCTTTGCCATACACGGTCCGATAAATACGGTAACTGTCTCCGGATCGATCGCTTTTAACATTCTGGATACCGCGCACATCGGGGATACCGTTGTGGACATATTATCGATCAGAGTCGGGTAGTGTTTCTTGATCATATTTACAAATGCCGGACAGCAGGAGGTCGTCATCTTCTTGCCTTCCTTAAATGCCTCTGCCCATTCCATTGCCTCGTAAGCTGCTGTCATATCAGCACCGGCAGCAACCTCTACCATATCGGCAAAGCCAACCTTCTTTAATGCAGTACGCCAGCTCTCCATTGTGATATCCTGGCCGAACTCACCTTCAGCAGCCGGAGCAACCATGGCAACGACCTTCTTGCCGGCCTTGATCGCCTCGATCACCTGTACAACATATACCTTGGAGGAAATTGCACCGAACGGGCAGCTTCTTACGCAGGCACCGCACTGGATACATTTCTTTTCATCGATCTGGCAGATTCCGGTCTCCGGATCCATTGTGATCGCATCTACCGGACATGCACGGCGGCACGGACGGATCAGCTCAGCGATCGCATTGTACGGACATGACTGAGCACAGCGTCCGCACTCTTTACAGACACTCGGATCGATATGGGCACGGTCGCGGCCGATCGAGATCGCACCAAAGTTACATGCGTTCTGACAGGCTTTACCCATACATTTCTGACAGTTATCGGTTACAACGAATCTTGTGATCGGACACTCCTCACATGCAGAAGAGATAACCTGAATGATATTGTCGCTCTGTTTGTCACTCGGACATTTTCCCTCCACGAGACGGATTCTCTGACGGATGATCTCTCTCTCCTTGTATACACAGCAGCGGAACTGTGCCTTTGGACCCGGGATCAGTTTGAACGGGATATTGTCTCTCTCTTCCTCGAGTCTGCCCTCAAAAGCCAGCCTGGAAACTGTGCGCAGCACGTTATACTTGATCTTAAGCAGTGCCTCATCGTTGGTTTTCATACCATTTCCTCCTAAATTTTGAATCCTCTATCTTACCTTAATTTTTAATGTTTTCGCATCATATTATCGCATATCCCCCTTTGCAAAGCAAGTCGGAAATTGTATATAATCCAACGCATTCCGGGGAAAAACCTTATTTTCTTAAATTGTATACAATAAAGTACAGGCAGCGAAATTTCTTGTATTTTCCTGGGTTTTTCTGTCTTTCTGTGTCGGATATTTGTTCGCAGTATGCGGCTGTCCAGCACCGCTTTCTTTGTCTCTTTTTTTCACAAAGTCAGGTTCCGGTTCCGCCTCTTTCCCGCCACTCCGTTTCCGATTATTTTCGGTTTGGCATATGCAGCCTTCGCCTTTAAAACATGTTTTCCCCCAGTCTCATGTTGGATTGACATTCCTAACTCCCCATGATATATTCTATTTAGTTCGGTCGTGCTAACCCCAAAGGTCAACTGTCCTGAGGGAAAAGACGAAAAGAATCTGATACGGGAATATCTGTCATATTCAGGATCCCCGGTATGCTCTTTTCGTGTGCATACCGGGGATTTATCATTCACGCAGACAGTGGGACAAGACCCGTGTCTGTCAGATTTTTTTCAGGAGGAACTAAGTTATGAGAAAAATGTTATCCGTCATGATGGCTGCCGCGATCGCGGGATCTCTCCTTGCAGGCTGCTCATCATCCAAAATCGAAACAACAGCTGCCGCTTCTTCCGCGGAGGAGACAACGACTGCCGCTGAGGAGACCACAACGGAAGCCGCTTCCGAGTCCGCTGCCGAAAACACCGGTGATGAGACCGTTGTCCGTGTCGGCGGTTTAAAGGGTCCGACCACCATGGGACTTGTAAAGCTCATGGACGAGGCCGCAAACGGGGAGTCCGAGAACAGCTACGAATTCACTATGGTCACCGCGGCTGACGAGATGACCGCCATGGTCGCAGGCGGAAAAGTCGATATCGCCCTGCTTCCGGCGAACGTCGCAAGCGTTCTCTACAATAAGACAAACAAAAATATCTCCGTGATCGATATCAACACTCTCGGCGTTCTCTACTTCGTATCTGCCGACAGCTCCGTGACAACGATTGATCAGTTAAAGGGAAAGACCGTATATCTTCCGGGAAAGGGAACTACTCCGGAATACGCACTCCGCTATGTGCTCTCCGCCGCAGGACTCGGAGAGGATGATGTAACTCTTGAATTCAAGTCCGAGGCATCTGAGGTTGCTTCCGTCCTCGCTGAGGATCCGAACGCCATCGGTCTTCTTCCGCAGCCATTCGTAACTGCCGCTCTCGCCCAGAACGAAAAGCTCTCCATCATCATGGACCTCACAAAAGAGTGGGATAATGTCCAGGGCGAAGGTTCCGGAAGCCGTCTTGTAACAGGTGTTACCATTGTAAACAATGATTTCTTAAAGGAGCACGAGGATCTCGTCGATACATTCTTACAGGAACATGAGGCATCCATCGCCTTCACCGCGGAGGATCCGGATGCCGCAGCCGAGCTCATCGCAAAGGCTGAGATCGTCGCAAAGGCTCCGATCGCGAAAAAAGCGCTTCCGTACTGCAACATCACCTTTATCTCCGGTGATGAGATGAAAACAGCACTTTCCGGTTACCTTCAGGCTCTGTACGACCAGAACCCGGCCTCCGTCGGCGGTGAGCTGTCGGATGATGGATTCTACTATGTAAAGTAATTGTGACTGCGAAAGTTCTTAACAGTTACAAGCATTCATGCCGACTGTGAAAAACGAGGTATGGCTGGCAAAACAGTCATACCTCATTTCTATATCGCCGTTTATTCTCACGGAATTTAGTTTACATAAGTCAGTTTAATTGCTTGAGCCATGAGAAATATCTGTCATAATTTGTAACTGTTCAGTAGGTCTGCGCACTTGCTGCGCTGACCGTAAGAAAACATAGGCTGGAAGGCAAAAATCCCATCAGCGAAGCTGATCTGGAATGGATTTTTGCACGTAACTATGAAGGCACTGAATAGTTACTATAATTTTATTATTACGATTACATGCAGAAATTCAACCGCTGGAAAACAGCATTGATTTTTATTACACTTTATGAAAGGAGACAGCCGCCATGGATCATCGTTTTTCCAGATTTCTCCGCAGGCTCTCGATCATCCTGTTCTGGATCGTCCTCTGGCAGACCGCAGCCTCCCTGATCCGGAATCATATTTTCCTTGTGGGACCTGTCGATACGCTGCGGGCGCTCTGTGAGCAGATCCTACTCCCGGATTTCTGGTCCGCCATCGCGTTTTCTTTCTGGCGGATCAGCATCGGATTCTTTCTGGCGTTTTTTCTTGGACTTTTCACCGGTTCTCTGGCGTACCGTTTTCCCATCGTGGACGAATTCTTAGAGCCGCCGGTGCAGCTCATGAAGACGGTTCCCGTCGCGTCCTTCGTGATCCTGGCGCTGATCTGGACCGGCTCTAAAAACCTCTCCGTCTTTATCTCGTTCCTCGTGGTCTATCCCATGATTCATGTGAACACGAAAGCCGGGCTGATATCCGCGGACCGGGAGCTTTTAGAGATGGCGGAAGTCTTCCACGTCCCGTTTATCCGCCGGGCGTTCTATATCTACCGCACAGCACTCTACCCGTACTTAAAAAGTGCCTGCCGCACTGCCCTCGGCATGGGATTTAAGTCAGGGATCGCTGCCGAAGTCATCGGTGTGCCGGACGGTTCCATCGGCGAGGGGCTGTATCTCGCGAAGATCTATCTGAGCACCGCAGAACTCTTCGCGTGGACGGTCGTCATCATTCTTGTGAGCAGTCTGTTTGAGAAAGGATTTCTGTGGATCCTCAGGAAATGTGCCGGAAAGGGGGCCGATATGAATGAGTCCGATAAATAAAAAAAACGACACTGCTCTCGCGCTCCGCTCCGTCACCAAATCCTACGACGGGCAGCCGGTTCTCTCCGATCTCTCCCTGGAATTTTCCTTCGGAACTTTTTACTGTCTGATGGCACCATCCGGAAACGGAAAGACTACAATGTTCCGTCTGATCCTCGGACTTGAAAAGCCGGATTCCGGTGTGATCCTGTTCGGTACATCAGCAGGGGATACCGGCAATAACGATATAAAAGCATCTTCCGGCATGGTATCAAAATCTGATCCTTGCAGGATCCGGGGAATGCGTCCCCTGATCTCCGCAGTTTTTCAGGAAAACCGTCTTCTGGAAGGCTATACCGCCATTGAAAACCTCCGCTTCGCTCTTGGAAAGCGATATTCCAGCGAAGCTCTGACCGCATACCTGCTCCGTCTTCTCCCGGAAGACGCCCTGAATAAGCCTGTCTGTGAATTTTCCGGCGGCATGAAGAGGCGTGTCACGATCCTGCGCGCGATCCTCGCACCGTCTGAGATCATTCTCATGGATGAGCCTTTTACCGGACTGGACGCCGATACAAGGCAGCTCACGATCGACATGGTCAAAGAGCTCTGCGCCGGAAAGCTCCTGATCATTGCTACCCATTCGGAGGACGCCGCAGAGCTTCTGGGGGCGAAGATCATTCACTTATAAGCCGGAAAACCATTTCAACTGGCTTCTAACTTCTCAACCATATCATCCAATCTGCCAGTCTTTAACCACTATATATGAAAAAGAATGTGCCTCGCGTGATCGCTTGCGACAATCTACATCTTCGCGCGAGTGCGCATCATTTTAAAAAGCGTTCTCCTGTCCGGTCATCTCATCAACAGATATCCCTCAGGAAAACGCTTCTCTATTATTTACGCACTGTGCAGACAGTAACAGATTTCTCTCTATCTCGCCCCTAACAGCTTATCTATCTTCCTCATATGGAGGAAGTAGACCACGAACATTGAACATCCCGTAAACAGCCAGGACGCCACATACACATTCATCAACATATCATAAGTCGTGAACATGCGGAATATCGTTGTGAGCCAGATCAGTCGGAATACGACTGTGCCGAGAATCGTGATGACGGATGGCTCCAGGGACTTTCCAGTTCCTCGCAGGCAGGAACTGGCAACCTCATATGTCGCAGTTAAACCTTCCAAGGCACACACACGATCCATTCGTATGATCCCGTATGCCGCCACCGCAGCGCTCGTCGTATAGATGCTGACGAAAAAATCTTCCCACACGATAAAGATCACGCTGAGGATCTCCGTAAATCCGAATCCAAAGAGCAGGCAGAGCCAGAAGATCTTTCTGCATCTCTTCATGTTGCCCGCACCAAAATTCTGACTTGTAAATGTAACCGCCGCCTGGGCAAATGCACCTGCAATATCATATGTAAAATACTCAAAATTCAGCGCCAGGGATGAACCCGCGATGGCCGCCTCACCGAACATGTTGATCCCACTCTGGATAAACACGTTGGAAACAGAAAAGATCGCACCCTGAATTCCTGCCGGGATACCGATCGCCAGCACCTTTTTCAGCTCATTTGTATCGATCCGCATCCTGTCAAACCAGAAGCTGAACTCATCATTCCTGCGGTACAGATGGGAGATAATGAGGAATGTGCTGACCACGTTGGAGATCACCGTGGCGATGGCAACGCCCGCAACTCCCAGATGGAATCCGATCACAAGGAGCAGGTTTAAAATTACATTCAGCACGCCGGACACGATAAGGTAGTACATCGGTCTCCTCGTATCACCGTAGCTTCTGACAATGGCAGCACCAAAGTTGTACGCGACCATAAACGGAATTCCCACAAAATAGATCCTGATATATAAGAGTGCCTGATCCAGCACTGTCTCCGGCGTTCCGGATGCCACAAGGACCATTCTTGCCACCAGCATTCCGATCACGAGAAGCGCAATTCCGAGAACCGCACCGAAGGTCAGGATCGTGTGGACCATGCTGTTGATCTTACCGCGGTTCTTCTGACCAATAAGGTTCGCCAGAGCTGCATTCGGTCCCACAGAAAGTCCTACGATCAGGTTCACGAAAATTCCAACCAGTGCCACACAGCTTCCCACGGCCGCCAGCGCCTGTTCCCCCGCGAATCTTCCCACAACGGCAACGTCCGCTGAATTAAACAGCTGCTGCAAAATACTGCTGAACGCTAACGGTATCGAAAACAGGATCAGTTTTCCTGCCAGTCCTCCGTTTAACATATCCATTTCCTTTGATCTTACTGATGTTTCCAATGTTTTTTCCTCTCTTTTACTTCCATGTGCTGACCTGACCAGTAAATTTTTTCATATCCTCCACAGTATACCACACTTTTCTTATCTTGACACTTCAAAAGATCCATGCTATCATGATGGTAACCTGATACGCACGAGTGGCTCAGTGGTGGAGTATCGCCTTGCCAAGGCGAGGGTCGCGGGTTCGAATCCCGTCTCGTGCTTTTACAAAAATGAAAGAAAAGAGGTATCCTTTGGGACACCTCTTTTCTTTCGTTTACGCTCCGCGACGTCTCGTTCTCTCACACTAAATCAAAACGCACATCTTCTTTCTCCCATATGATTAAGGTAATTGAAAGCATGATGTGCGTTTTCTTTATTCTCTCTATTTAATTTCCCGGAAATCCTGCAATATTTCCAACCGCTTCCGTTGTAGCCGCTGCTGTTGTTTCATCACCCGGGCCGTTTGGTGCGGCTGCCGTCGTTGCTTCTGTCGCCGGTGCAGCCGTCGTCGCAGCCTCAGTCGCTGCCGCTGTCGTCGATGCAGCCGTTGTCTCACTGTGTGTGCCCTTCGTCTCAGATCCACCGGTGGATGCCGCTGTTGTCGATGTGCCGGAAGAACCGGCTGCGGTTGTCGCAGCGGCAGAGCTCTCCGGCGCGACGCTCTCGCCCGGAACGTATCCGTCCGGCATTCCGTCTACGGCTGCGGCGGACGTGGACTCAACGGCCGTCGTCTCATCCGGTGAAACCTTCACGGTTCCCGTATTTCTGCGGATCACAGCTGCGTGTCCCTTGTAGGTTTTCGCGTGATCTTCTGTCTTCTCGATAACGGTTCCGTTCTTTGAAACGATCTTATAGGTAACCCAGCGGCTGCCGTTCGTCGCTGCCTTCTGTGTCACCTCGGTGCCCGGATCCAGCGTCGGGTCTTCCACATAGGTCGGCTCCGGCGGCGGAAGCTCATCCGTCTTCTCAGACTCCAGACTCCAGGTGATTCCATCTTCCAGAACCGGTACTCCGTAGAAGGAGACTGTCATCTTCCGGTTGCTGTAGTTCGCGCGGATACCGATGGCCGCCTTTGATGTATTGATAAACCGGAAATCCGGAATATCCCAGCTGATGGCCGCATCCTGTCCCGGAGTTACATAGTTCGGCTCAAAGGTATGAGATCTTCGGAACGTGATCTGCATACCGGACTGAAATGCCACACGGTACATCGTGGAAGATACCTGGCAGACACCACCGCCCGGTTCCTGTACGACCTCGCCTCCACTGTAGGCAGCCGCTTCCTGATATCCCTTTTCCGCCGTGCGCTGTCCTACAACCTTATTAAAGGAAAATTCCTCACCCGGCTGCACGATGGTTCCGTTGATGGCTCTGGCCGCAAGCTTTACGTTTGTATTTCTTTTCTCGTTGGCGGTAGTCTCCGTCGTAAACGTAGAAAGAGTCTTATACTGCTCCTTCGCGTTTGCTGCGGAAAGCTCCGGCTGGCTCTCATCGACCTCAGCCTGGATCACAGCGTCATAATTGCCGCTTGTAGCCGCCTCCACAAGATCCTTTATAAGCTTCTCCTGGTTCACAGCCTTGCCCGGAGTTCCGTCCGCAAACAGGAACTTATCTGTCGCAGCGTCATACTCGGAGATAGAACCGTTCTTTGCCTTCACATCCCACTTCGCCGCCGCGTCCGCCGCTGCCTCTGCCGCAGCGGACTGCAGATCCTCGGAGTCTTCAACCGCGAAGGTGTACTCTCCCTCTGCCTTTCCCGTGCAGATTCCATCTAAAAATGCGTCAAGATCAGTGTCGATCAGGTTCTCCGCGTCGATACTCTCCCCGTTGTAGGTGATCGTCACCTTCCACGGATATTCTTTTTCAATAGCGGCCTTCGCCTCACTTCTCGTCATTCCCTTTAAGGAAATTCCATTTACACTGATATCGGAGGCCTGGAATGTGGATTCCTCGATGGCACTGGACTCCGTCTCTTTTCCATGGCTCTTTCCGCCGGAAAAGAGACGGATCACGCCCGCGATCAGCACGATGCAGATCACCGCACTGCCGATCATGATCCGCCGTCTTATAATGCGCTTTCTCTTCCTGCGCTGCGCCCGGATCCATGCCGGGGAATGCTGGCGGTAATCATCCCGATATTCTCTCTGTCTGTTTGTGTTTCTCTTTTCCATATTTTTTCAACTTTCCGGAAAATTAGAATCGTTTTCCATGCTTATGTCAACATAGTTACAGGGTCCGCATCAAATGACGCTGAACCCTGATGTATACAATGCTCATCGTACACTGCTGTACGCTTCTCGGATACTCACTCATTATATCGGTCTGTCAAACCATTGTCAAGAATCCCGGAGGTCTATTTGTATCTCATATTATCCGAGGAATCCCAGATGCTCCAGCAGGATCTTGATCCCCATGAGTATCAGGATCACTCCGCCGGCCAACTCCGCCCTCGACTTATATTTCATCCCAAATACATTACCGGCCTTTACCCCGATTGCTGACAGGACAAACGTCGTACAGCCGATAAAGGTCACCGCCCAGACGATATTTACATGGAGAAATGCAAAGGTGACTCCCACCGCGAGGGCGTCAATACTCGTCGCAACCGCCAGCGCCAGCATAGTCTTCACATCAAAGCTCGCACTGACCTCTTCCTCTTCGTCCTCCCTGGATTCTTTGATCATGCTTGATCCAATGATCCCGAGAAGCACAAAGGCGATCCAGTGGTCGATCTGGGTGATCATGGATTCAAACTGGCTTCCCAGAAGATAGCCAAGTGCCGGCATCAGCGCCTGAAATCCGCCAAAATAAGCGCCGCAGAGCAACGCATGCTTCGGTTCCATTTTCGTCACCGACAAGCCCTTACAGACAGACACCGCGAAGGCGTCCATCGACAGCCCCACAGCCAGGATAAACAATTCCAGAAGCCCCATAGATCATTTCCTCCAAATTTTATTTCTTGTTGATCTTCCCACCAGTAAGAGGCCCGCAAATGCATAAAAAAAGAGACCCCCTCTGTCTTTTCCCGACAGATAAGTCTCATCATTTAAAGTAAAACCAGGATCATTTCCAGTATGTTGGCCTTACTGCGCCAGTGGCGCCGACTACTCCCCTATTCTGGTAGTTATTCGATTCGTAATTCTAAAGAAGAATGCGGATGAAGGGATTTGAACCCCCACGGTTGCCCGCCAGCTCCTAAGGCTGGTGCGTCTGCCAGTTCCGCCACATCCGCATGATCTCCGATAGAATCTCATTATAGCGTGTTTGAAAAGAATTGTCAATTACGCTTTTGTTTAATTTTCCGCGCAAGTTTCCCACAGACTGCCGCCCTGAACTATCCTTATCTACCGCGGCATTTTCTTCTCTTCCTCATCATAGTCATCAAGAAAATTATACGTCCAGTCTCCCTTGTGATAGCCGATGACCGTTTTTAAATTAATATTGTGGACACTGTTGAAGATGTTCATGTCGATGGTGTCGCAGCGCTTCCTGAGTTCCGCGATCAGTTCCTTCATCTCGTCGCGCTTCGATCCCTTTTCTCCGCCGCAGGTCGCACAGCGCTCGGTGAAACGGCAGGCGCACTGGATAAAGTGAAGGTTGTTGTAATCCCTCCAGGCCTTGATGTCCGCCTCGCGGACCATGTACATCGGGCGGATCAGCTCCATGCCCTCAAAATTCTTGCTGTGGAGCTTCGGCATCATCGTCTCGACTTTTCCGCTGTACAGCATGCCCATGAGCGTCGTCTCGATCACATCATCGAAATGATGCCCCAAGGCGATCTTGTTGCAGCCGAGCTCCTTCGCATGGGAGTAAAGGTAACCGCGGCGCATTCTCGCACAGAGATAGCACGGGCTCTTATCCACGTCAGCGACAATGTTGAAGATATCGCTCTCAAACACGTTGATCGGGATGCCGAGAAGCTTCGCGTTGTTTAAGATGATATTCCAGTTGTCCTCGTTGTAGCCCGGATTCATCACAAGGAACACAAGGTCGAATTTTACCTTGCCGTGAAGCTGCAGCTCCTGTAAAAGCTTCGCCATCAGCATCGAGTCTTTTCCTCCGGAAATGCAGACCGCGATCTTATCGCCTTCCTTAATTAATTCGTAGTCATGGACTCCCTTTGTGAAGCGTCTCCAGATGGACTTGCGGTATTTCGTGATGATGCTGCGCTCGATGGCTTTCGTCCGCTCTGTGACCTCTTCCTCGTTCATGACCATCATGGACAGGGACAGGCGCAGGAAGGAACGGTATCCGCCCTCCACGCTTCCGGCATCAAAGCCCGCATCGCTCATAAGCTCTGCAACGTAAAGACTCTTATTTCCGGTGTGACAGAGTACCCATACCGGCTTGTCCTTCGGGATCGCCGCGAGAAGCTTTCCCACATTCACGCCCTCTTCCCAGGCTTTTCCATCGCCGATGGTGCCGGATTCCAGATCTGCCTCTTCCGGATTCTCCAGATATTCCACCAGCTTGTCCTCCGGGATATTTAAGGCGGCGTCCATGGACCCCTTTTTGTATTCCTCCGCCGGACGGATGTCAATGATCGTCCGGTCAAAGGTTCTTCCATTGATCAGCTCTGCGGCTGTAATCGTTTTAATCATTTTTTTCTGTTCTCCGTTTACGGCCGTCTCCGGGGGCCGGGGTGCCGTCACTGTTTCTATAGGAAGAAAATCCCTGTATTTTCAAGGGATTTCCGATTTTATACAACGGTTGACATGATAACACAAGGAAAAAAAGCTGTCAATCTGTATCTTTGCAGTTCTTTATTTTCCCATAATGTCCTGTAACATGTATACACGGTTGAACGGGAATGAGAAATAATATCCGTCCGCGAAGTCTTCCACCATCTTCATAACTTCCTTCGCGAGCTGGATTCCCGCTGCCTCGCCTTCCTTGCGGTTCGCTTTCTCCGGGTATCTGGCAACGATCTCGTCCGTCACGTTGACGCCTGCGATCTCATTTTTCATAAACATGGCATTTTTTCTGCTGATCAGCGGCATGATCCCGCAGAGGATCTTCGCGCCCGTCTCCTCCTTGATCCGGCGCAGTCTCGCCGCGTCCTCCTTCGTGAATACCGGCTGGGTCAGGAAGAACTCCGCGCCCTCTTCCATCTTTTTCTTCACACGTCCGATCTCCACATCCAGATTCTTTCTTCCCTGGTTGATGGCGCCGCCGTAGCACAGTGGATTCTTCGCGAAGACATCCTCATTCATCTCCTTTGCGATCTTCATGAGACCGGTGGAATCGGAGTTGAACACCGCCTTTACGGTCTGCCTCGCTGTGGACGGGATCGGATCTCCTGTAATAATTAAGAAGTTATGGATGTCATTGATGGCCGCTCCCAAAAACAGGGACCGCATAGCGATCGCATTCCGGTCACGGCAGCAGATATGTGGCATCACATTAAGGCCTGTGGCCTGGCGGACCTTGCTCGCCATGAGGACGGAATCGACTCTCGTGCGCCCGGACGGGGAATCCGGGAATGTGAGGACATCCACGCCCGCATTCTTTAAAAGATGGGCCGACTCCAAAAGCTTCTCATCATCCGCATCAAACGGCGGAGCAAGTTCTACCGCGATAAGCTTTTTCTGTTTTCTCTCTCCGTTTTCATCGTAGAGGAATCCATGTCTCTGGACATGTCCCGTCTGCTCCCCATTATCCGTCTCTGTATCCAGGACAATCTTGTTTAAGATTCCGTCCCATAAAGACATTTCTCCGATAAATTCCGGGGTCGTTCCACAACATCCGCCGAGAATATCTGCGCCGAGCGCCTGAAGTTCCTTCATCTTCTCCGCAAAGTATGCCGGTGTGTTGCCAAACTGGAGCTTATTTCTTGTCAGTGTCGGATATCCCGCATTCGGGATCGCAAGCAGGAACTTATCCCCAGGACGTCCTGCCTTTTCCAGGATCTGGCGCATATGGGCTGGACCTACGCCGCAGTTTAAGCCCACCGCATCGATCTCCGGAACAGCCGCCGCATCCGCTAACAGGCGCTTCGCGCTGAGTCCCGCCGCGCTGTAGCCGAACTGGTTTACAGAGAAGGAGACCATGATAAACATCTCATATTCCGCGCAGATCTTTTTGATCGCCGGGAGAATTCCGTCGAGGTCCGCGAATGTCTCAAAATCCAGAACTGTGACACCGCACTCCGCAAAGGTCTTCGCGATCTGATAATACTCGTCCGCCGCTGCCGCCGCGTCCTCCGCTCCATTCACCGGAATCGGGCCGATATCTCCCGCGATCCAGGCATCTCTCCCGTTTACCGCGTCTCTCGCGATCTCAACCGCCGCCTGAATGTTTTTCTCAACTTCCGCAAAATCCTCCTGCAGTGTTTCTGTGTTTGACGCAAAAGTATTTGTCCTGATAAATTTCGCTCCGGCATTCAGGTATTCTTCGTGGATCTTCTTTACCTTCTCCGGCGCAGTAATATTTGCCAGCTCTGGGATATCCTGGGTCTGGTATTTTGCGGCAAAATAGGTTCCGAAGGCGCCGTCGGTGATGAGGTTGGTGGTTTTCAGATATTCGCGTAAATTCATGTGCGTCCTCCTGTGGGGTATCAGCTTTTATGGGGTATTCTGACATTCTGACACAATTATTATATAGAAAAACCGGACCTCTGAGATTCAGAGATCCGGCAATTCATAAGAAGAGCGGGTGATGGGAATCGAACCCACGTATCCAGCTTGGAAGGCTGGTGTTCTACCATTGAACTACACCCGCGTATAAGTAATGAGAGGCAACTGATGACATCGAAAGTTTTCGTTGGGAGCTTGCTCACATAAGAAAAAATTTCTATGTCAGCAGTTATCGCCGTTGCAAACGGCGATTATGGAGCGAAGCTCCATAATACCTCGGAGTCATCCTCACCAGTACCTCTAATGCCCAAAGCTGGAATCGAACCAGCGACACGAGGATTTTCAGTCCTCTGCTCTACCAACTGAGCTATCTGGGCGCATAAATTTGGAAGCACAGAGGAAAGGTAATAAATTTACGAAGAAAATTCCGTTGAGAGCTTGCTCACATAAGGAATTTTATTTGGAAATTTATTCGTTGATTTGTATTTACAAATCAACGTACATCTCGGGGACGCAGTTCCCGAGATGGGCTTTCCGCAGCTCGCCAAGAACTGCTCATTCCAATCTGGGACTTTTCATTCCCTAACTTCCTGGATCAATAATGGGCGGAGGTGGATTCGAACCACCGAAGCAAGTTGCAGCAGATTTACAGTCTGTCCCCTTTGGCCACTCGGGAATCCGCCCATATCATTCTGACAATTCAAAATGATACCATACATTAATTCAAAAATCAAGCAGTTTTTTCATCATCCTGCCCAGAACTCCGCGCGATAAAGATCATCGCTCCATTTCCCGGAAGCTCCACTTCCATCACACCATCCACCACCGGGTATTTCAGGCTTCCTACATTGTAGCGCTTCGCGTCCGTGAGCATCACACGGACCATGGCATCTGCGGTCACCTCCGCTTCCCATACCGGGATCCGGACTCTCTGTGCATAGTCCTCGCTGTTCACCACGACGACTCCCTGCTCGTCTGCGTCGAACCTTCCGTAAGCGATCATGCCGTTCTCCGCCAACAGCGACTTAAACGCGCCCCGCCTGAACGCAGGAGTCCTGTTCCGAATCCCCGTCAGATACCGGTGGAATTCCGTGAGCTCCAGATCTTCCTTTCCCCACGGGAACGTTCTCCGGTTGTCCGGATCTGTCCAGCCGCAGACACCGGCCTCATCCCCGTAATAGATCGTCGGAGCCCCCGGCCATGTCATCTGGATCAGGGCGCCGGAGCGGAATGTTCCGTAATTGATGCCTTTTTCTGCGTTCTCAGCGTCCTCCGGCTTATAAAGCCGTCCCACCATGCGGTTCGTTCTCGTAAGGAATCTCGAGTGATCGTGGTTCGAAAGCTCATTCATCGCCGCGTATAGCGATCCCGTCTGCATCCGGCTCATATTGGAAAGCATGGAGCACATAAACGCCTGGCTGTTGTGGAGCAGGTGCTCATCCTTCCGCTCGCTGTGCTTCTCAAGGCCTGTGAGGAACCAGGAGATCGGCTCCATGAACGCATCGTAATTCATCACCGTGTCCCACTGATCCCCGGAAAGCCAGTCTGAAGCGTCCCCATAATGTTCCGCCAGGATCAGCGCGTCCGGGTTCACCTCCTTCACCGTCTTCCGGAAATCTCTCCAGAACCGGTGGTTCATCTCCGGTGAATGCCCGAGATCCGCCGCCACGTCAAGTCTCCAGCCATCGATGGAGTATGGCGGGGAGAGCCAGCGTTTCGCGATGTCCAGCACATACTGGTACAGCTTCTTGGATCCCTCGTAATTTAACTTCGGCAGCGTATTATGTCCCCACCAGCCTTCGTAGGAATCATTGTCCGGCCATCCGTCCTGATCTCCGAACAGGAAGAAATCCCGGTACGGACTGTCCGCTGTCAGGTAAGCCCCCGGCTCATACCCGCCGTCCTTCTCATAGATCTTCTCCCGGTCCATCCATTTATTGAAGGAACCGCAGTGGTTGAACACGCCGTCCAGGATAATCCGCATCCCCCTCTTATGGACCTCCTGCACAAAGCGGACAAAAAACTCATCGCTGGCCTCCAGATTTTCCCGGTCAGAGGTGCGCACGGAATACCGCTTCGCATTCCCGTTGTCTGACGCGTCTCCCGTCACAAGCCCGCCCTCATCCTTTACGATCACGCCGTAATGCGGATCGATATGCTCGTAATCCTGACAGTCGTACTTATGGTTCGACGGAGACACGAACACCGGACTCAGATAGAGGACCTCCACCTTCAGACTCTGAAGATAGTCTAACTTATCCCAGATCCCCTGAATATCACCGCCGTAAAACCGATCCACATCGAGAACCGAAAGCCGCTCATCCCATTTTTCCACCTTCGTCACCGGGAATCCGATGTAGACATACTCGTCCCCCAGAACATCGTTCGTCGGATCGCCGTTGTTAAACCGGTCCACGAAGATCTGGTACATCAGGGCACCCTTCGCCCATTCCGGTACATGGAATCCCGGTGTGATCACGAAAGGCGCATCCCTGCCGCCGGCCTCCAGAACGCCGAGACGATTGTAATGGCAGACCTCGCTCCCCTTTACCGCTTCAAAATCATATCGCAGCGGGGTCTCCCCCACTAAAATCTCTGTCTCATAGAAATCAAATCTTCCGATGGATTCCTTTTTCTTAAGCTCCAGCCGCCTGCCCTCTTCCCGGCTTACGGCATCCCGGACCACCGCATACACACGATCCACATCCCCGGCTTCAGTCCGGAACCTGATCGTTACCTGCTCCCCGCACTCCGGTTCTTCCGGGATGCGGTACTCTTTTGTCCCATCACTGAAAAGTGCCGCCTTCAACATATTTTGAATGGCCTCCCTTACTGATCTGAAACGGCTGCCCGGTCAGCACGCAGCCGTATGACTGATATCTGTTTTCATTTACTTCACTCACAAGTGTTATTATACAGGATTGCACACCTGTTTGCACGTTTTTTTCTGAAAATAGATAGACCCGAAAATAGAAAGACCTGAAACCAGCCGCTCTGAACTGCGGCAAAAATTTCAGGTCTTTTGTCTAAAAATGGACAGAAAGAAAGCCAGCGGGGGGAACCACTGGCCTTCTTCCGGAAAAGGTATTATGTCTCTTATGGGGTATAGCAAAAACTATATAATGTATTGGGGGGTTACGTGTAGTAATATAGCATAGGAATCCGGATAAGTGTGCACAAACATTTAAAAACATGAAAATATTTTTTGTTCATTCTGCCACTGGTCCATTTTTCTTTATGCATTTTTATCATTTCAAGCAAAAAATCGACGTTTGGCTGTATTTCTTTTGCACAAACGTCGATCTGCTTAAGTTTTTAAAGTTTTACTCAAAATGACCCGTCAAAGCATTTCTAAGTCTTTCTTTTTCTGCTGCCCAGGGAACCACCGACGCAGAAATTTATTCTGTTGCTGCAGACTTTTCCTCAGCACCTGTAAATAAACGGTCAAACTCCGCCTGACCGATCTTCTCTTTCTCGATCAGCAGCGCAGAACACTTATGGAGAATATCCTCATGCTCCAGAATGATCTGTTTCGCCTTCGCATAGCACTCGTCGATGATCCGCTTTACCTCGCTGTCGATATCGGAGGCAACACGCTCGCCGTAGGATCTCGTATGCGCAAGATCTCTTCCGATGAACACCTCGTCATCATCACTGCCATAGTTGATCATTCCAAGCTTCTCAGACATACCGTACTGGGTCACCATCGCCCGGGCGATCGCGGATGCCTGCTTGATGTCCTGGGAGGCACCGGTGGTCACATCGCCGAAGATGATCTCCTCAGCGATCCGTCCGCCAAGGGAAACCATGATGGTCTCTAACATCTTACTCTTCGTGTTGAACATCTCATCCTTCTCCGGAAGCGGCATCGTGTATCCAGCCGCGCCCATGCCGGTCGGGATGATGGAGATCGTGTGGACCGGACCGACATCCGGGAGTTCATGGAACAGGATCGCATGGCCCGTCTCATGGTAAGCCGTGATCTTCTTCTCCTTCTCGGAGATCACCTTGCTCTTCTTCTCCGCACCGATTCCGACCTTCACGAATGCCTGATCGATATCAGCCTGGAGAATATAGCGGCGGGACTGCTTTGCAGCGAGAATTGCCGCCTCATTTAAGAGGTTTTCCAGATCCGCACCGGTAAATCCGGCTGTGGTCTGTGCCACTCTTGTCAAATCTACATCGTCGCCCAGCGGCTTTTCTTTGGAGTGGACCTTTAAGATCTCCTCACGTCCGCGGATATCCGGTTTTCCGACTCCGACCTTCCGGTCAAAACGGCCCGGTCTCAAGATCGCCGGATCCAGAATATCTACACGGTTTGTTGCCGCCATAACGATAATTCCTTCATTGACGCCGAAACCGTCCATCTCAACGAGGAGCTGGTTTAAGGTCTGCTCGCGCTCATCATGTCCGCCGCCCATACCGGTACCGCGGCGTCTCGCAACGGCATCGATCTCGTCGATAAAGACGATGCACGGCGCGTTTTTCTTCGCATCCTCGAAAAGGTCGCGGACACGGGATGCGCCGACACCGACGAACATCTCTACGAAGTCCGATCCGGAAATGGAGAAGAACGGGACACCGGCCTCACCGGCAACCGCCTTCGCGAGAAGTGTCTTACCGGTTCCCGGAGGGCCCACAAGGATCACTCCCTTCGGGATCCTCGCGCCCACATCCGTATATTTCTTCGGATTCTTCAAGAAATCAACGATCTCTTCGAGTTCTTCCTTCTCCTCCTCAAGACCTGCGACCTTTGAGAAGTTCACGGAATTTGTCCGGCTCATCTTCGCGCGGCTCTTTCCAAAATTCATCATCTTGGAGTTTCCGCCGCCGCCACCGCCGAGTCTCGCGTTCATGAACATAAACATGAACATGATGACCACAGCGCTCAATGCTACCGGGATGATAACGGACATCAGGTAATTCTCCTGTGGAACATTCTCGACAATATAGTCGATAGAGTTTTCCTGGAGAAGTTTTTCTGCTTCTTTTACATCGGACACTGCGACAACTGCCCGGTCTCCGCTTTTCAGCAATATATCCAGGATTCCGGTCGGCGGCTGCTGGTTCTGATTGATGTCTACGGATTCGATGGTCTTATTCTCCACGGCCACCATGAATTCCTGGTGGGTCATCTCCTGGCTGAATAAGCTCCCCTGGCTCGTCAGGCTTGACGCGAATGTGATAAGCGCGATCACAAGCAGGACGAGACCGATTCCGCGGAACTGCTGGTTCTGTTTCAACTTGGGGTGCCTCCTTACTGCTGCTCCACAACGCCGATGAACGGAAGGTTGCGGTATTTCTGGTCATAATCGAGGCCATAGCCTACAACGAACTCATCCGGGATCGTAAAGCAGGTGTAATCAACTTTTACCTGTTTCTTTACGCGGCGCTCCGGCTTGTCAAGCAGAGTGCATAAGTGGATGGAGTTCGGATTTCTCTTGTGTAAAATATCGATAAGGTACGCAAGTGTGCGTCCGGAATCGATAATATCCTCCACGATCAGGACATTCTTTCCCTCAAGCGGCTGGTCCAGATCTTTGATGATCTTTACAACGCCGGAGGACTCTGTGCCGCTGCCGTAGCTGGACACGGACATAAAGTCCAGTGTAACCGGGACAGTCAGGCGCTTTGCAAGCTCACAGGTAAAGAATACACCGCCCTTTAAGATACAGATCAGATGAACCGCTTTTCCCTCATAGTCCTTGTTGATCTGCTCCGCGATCTCTTTGATCCGCCTGTCAACTTCTTCTTCATTTAATAATACACGAATTTTATCAGCCATGGTCTTCTCCTTTGCAATTCCAGATGCCTGCCTGTCTGCTGCCTTCCGGCTCTCCCCCACCAGGCAGGATCACCTCCGCCTCCAGGATGTGCTCAGTCTCATCTGTTATTTTATAATAATCACTGATTCGGTATCCGACTACCCATAATACATGGTCTCCATCTGCAAGGACCGGGATCCGGTCCCGCTCGTTTTCCGGGATCTTTTCATCGATCATATACCTGCGGAGCTTCTTTTTTCCACCCCCGGAAAGTGTGAGATAATCCCCATTTTTCCTGTATCTTATGGATAATCCAACGTTTATTTTATCATAGTCAAACCATTTCGTATACTGGTTTTTCGGAATTTCCAGCTCTTTTTCCCGGGGGATGGTATGGAGGCGGATGTGTGTTCCGTCCAGGTCCGGGATCTCATCCATACCCATTTCCGTTCTGATTTCTTTCCTCGATACCGCTTTCCTTTCCAATTTTGAATTCAGATCAGGCATTTGTGATGAATTTCTGCCTTCTTTTCGCAACACGATTTCCAATGTATCGTATCCACGCACCGCCTTGAGTCCATACGGCAGATCTGCAGTATGCCCACCGCCCGGACCAGAGAGATCCATTACGGAGTGGATATGGCGCTCCGTGATATCTTTCGCTTTTCCTGCGGCGTTTAGGATCATGCGGCGGACGATATATGTTCTCAGGATCTCGGGCTGGGTATCGAAAATGTCTGTGTTGATTTTTGTACACATTTTCATCTCATTTTCTGCCACTTTCGAGCTCTGACCTGTCCCAGACTCTTTTCCATCTGCTTCCCCCGCATTTTTGGAATTCGGCTGTTTCCCCTCTTCTCTTCTTTTTGAACAGCTTTCTTCCAGAATCCTCTCTGCTTCCATCTCAAAATATGCGTCTGCCTGCGCCGCAAACTCCGACACCGCCAGAATATGTTCTGCTGCCCGGCTGTTTATATTCTCTGTCACCCAGGGCAGAAGTTCGTTTCGGATCTTGTTCCGAGTGTAGTCATTTTCCTTATTTGTGGAGTCTTCGCACCAGGAAAGCTCCTGCTCATTCAAGTATCCCTCAATTTCTTTCCGTGAAACGCATAATAACGGCCGGATAATATTCTCCCGCACCGGCCGGATCCCGGAAAGTCCGGCAAGTCCGCTTCCCCGGAACAGATTCAAAAGCACCGTCTCCGCATCATCATCTTCATGATGTGCGACAGCGATCTTCGCGCATTGATACTTTTCCGCAGTCTCTCCCAAATGATGATATCTCAGGATCCGCCCCGCTTCTTCGCCCGATAAACCACGTTCCGCTGCATATTCTTCCACTTTCTCATGCGCCACGGTGAGCGGAATATTTAACCGCTCACAGAGTTCCATCACAAACTGCTCATCCCGGTCAGCCTCCGCTCCGCGGATCCCATGGTTCATATGAAATGCAAAGACTTTAATTCCAAGCTCCGCCGCCATCTCATGCAAAAGCAAAAGCAGGCAGACCGAGTCCGCGCCTCCAGATACTGCCGCCAGGACGCTGTCTCCCCGGTCTGTCATATGATTTTTCTTCATAAAGCTAAGAACTTTCTGCCGAAATCTGCCCGCTTTTACATCTGTTTTCACTGCTGTTTTTCCTGCCATTTTCTTCTCCGCTGTTTTTCCTGTAGTGATATCTAAAATCTTTGTGCGTTTGTGATTACCTTTACCCGTATATTCCGCCCACCAGCACCGTCATATCATCCCGCGGCTCTCCCTCAAACGACAATGCAAACGTCAAGATCATCTCCGCCGTCTCCTGCACCCCCGCGTCGGGCAGACCATCCAGAAATTCCCGGAACGCTTTCTCCTTCTCCACTCCCGGCATAGCATCCAGGACTCCGTCGCTGACCATAATGATCTTATCTCCGTCCCACAGCTTCCTCGATATCATCACCGGTTCCACGGGATTCAGCACTCCCGCCGGGACTGTTTCTGACTCCAGGACCTCCGCCTCGCCGCCGCCCCGACGGTCCGGCAGTAAAAACGATGCCGCCGCCCCGAGCTTCATCATCTCCAGCACCCCCGTATAGAGGTTCACAAGTCCCAGATCCATCGTCGCCGGCCGGTCACCCATGCCATTCAGCAGGAGCACCGTGTTGATGAGCTTTAACGTAGACCGCGCCGAAAATCCCGTATCCAGAAGCTGCTCCGCCAACTCCATGACCTGCTCGCTGTCAGCCCCAGCCGCCGGTCCGCTCCCCATTCCGTCGGAGAGACTCAACGCCACCTGCCCCGGCAGCGTGTTCCGGAACATATAATTATCACCGGAGACTTCTTCCCCCTCTTTCGGGGTCTTCGCACATCCAAACAGGATCCGGTAGCTTCCCTTTTCGATGAGACGCACCATGGACGATTTTCTCGTGACCAGCGTCTTCCCATTCCTCGCCGGGATAAATTCCGCCCCCACAGCCTGTCCAAACAACGCCGCCATGTCCTTCACGGTCACACACCGTCCGTTTCCTGTCCGTGCCGTGAGGAATGCCTCCCGGCGTCCATCCCCATATTTCAAAACGAGCATGTCCTCCAGGGCGATCCGCCGTTTCCGAAATGCCGCCCGCACCGCCGGAACCAGCGCCTCCGTCACATCCGCCGCCTGCTCCATCTGCCCGGAGAACTCCCCCAGGATCCCCGCCATCTCCTCAAACTGCAGCATGACCGCGTCCCTGCTCTCCAGAAACCGGTTCTTCCAGGCGAGATTCATCGTGGACCGCCCAAGACTTCTATTTAATTCCCGCAGATAATCCGTTTTCTTCCGGCACCGGTCCAGGAACTCCCTGGGCATGTCCGGATATTCCAGAGCGCCCTTTTTCTCGAAAGAGCGAAGCAGATAATAGAGAAAATAGTTCTCCCCGTCCTGATCCTCCAGGCATTCCTGTTTCATGCCACAGCGGTCGCAGCTCCCGCAGACCATGGACGCCGCCGATTCCAGTGCCGCGATCCCGTCCTCCCTGGAAAGTCCGGGATCTTCGCCGGAATTTTTCATAACCTTCGCAAGCTGTCCTAATGACTCAGATATCTCCGCAAGCCGCCCCGCCGCATAGCTCCTGGTCCCGGACAGCTTTCTATGTACCTCACGATTTCCAAACACAAAAATCCCTCCTAACCTGCGTACCCTGTCACAAAGACCGTTCCGATCTCCATGACCAGCTTTAACGGCGCAGAATACGCCATTTTATTATATGCAGGCAGGCGGGAAATATTTGTCGGATTCCCGTATTTAATTTTTAAAAGTTAGTGACATGATTCGCCCTAGCTTGATTCATCGGCCTTAAACAGAATTTCATCCTTATTTACAAGCCCCAGTTTCTCTTTCGCGACCTTCTCAATATACTGCTTCGTCTGAACATACACGCGGTACTCCTCGAGTTCCGCGGCTCTCGCCTCTTCCTTCGCGAGGGACTTCTCAAGCGCCTGTTCCCGCGCCTGATATTCCAGATCGCGTTCTCTCAGGGAAGCGCCGCCGATATGGACTACCACAGCAAGACTCGCTACGACCACCGTGATTCCAATTAACGCCATCCGGTTGCTCAGACTGTTTTTCGATTTTCTTTTATTTCGTCTGTTCCGGTTTTCTCCCATGATTTCTCGCTTCCTTCTGGATTTTCCCTCCCGTTCTAACCAACAAAACGATTCTATCTTTTAATCTTATACCATTTTTTCAGCTTTTTCAATAGCTGAAACACATTCCGGCTAATGATTTTATCATAAAAAATCATGCCGAAAAACACACACGCAATGATGTACGCCCGAACAATACCGCTGTTCTCGTAAAACAGCAGAAGAAACGTCATGACAGCCGCATAGATCCAGTAAAAAAAATCCTCGATCCCCGTCCACAGCCGCCCATGGGGAACAAAAAAGCGGAATAGCCGCAAAAAGTCATAACTCGCCATCAAAATAAAGCCGAGCACCGTACTCATGCCAACCAGGCGGACTTCCAGAGTAAGATAGGGACTCACAAGGCACCTCCGAGTTTAAATTTCCTGCTTATTTTCTCTTTCATGGTCTCATTTTTCGTCACATGATCTATTTTCTGCGGTTACCTGGATTTTTCCTCATGAACTCTTTCATCACTGCTTTTCCACTACTTAAATAATTTTGCAAAAAATGATTCCCCGCTCTTCGCGCCGCCGCCCGCCGAATACACAAGGCTGTCCGTCCTGCCCTCAATATCGATCTCACCTTTTTCCAGACTCAGCCGGTTTACATGGAGGTCTTTTCCCTTGATGGTCAGAAGTCCCATGTCCGTGTCCAGCACGATGGTGTTCTCGTCAAAGGAGATCACATCCAGGATCCCCGTGAGATTTCCCAGATTCCGATTATTCAAAACGATCTTATGCGCCATTCCCGGATTCTCTTCCATAAAAACCTCCTGTATATGTAAATATGTTTTAAATATATGAAGTAAAAAAATTTTTATGCTGTTTTTCACTTTTCACTGTCGTTTCCGTCTAACCACTTGCAAATGTAGTATGCGATCACACTTGCCATAACGGAAACTCGCACCTTACATAAAAAACCTCATCAGTTTTTTACTGTGAGGTTTTTCCTAAATATATTCAAACATTTCCTTCGTATCTTCCTTGCGGATCGTCTCCTGCACGCTCGTCACACGGACCTTGACGGCTTTTGTTCCAAATGCCACCTCAATCACATCTCCGACCTTAACTTCCGCGCTGGCTCTCGCAATCTTATCGTTCAGCATCACACGGCCGCTGTCGCACGCCTCGTTTGCCACGGTTCTGCGCTTGATGATACGGGATACCTTCAGATATTTGTCTAAACGCATAACTTGCTCCTTTTCTGCGGCACCATCGCCGCCGGACTTCCTGCTGCCCGCCTGTCCAGGCGAACCCCGGAAACAATTTCCCCCTCCGCAATACGCATATCACGGAGGGGATCCAAACACGTGCTGCCTACACAGCCACTTTTATCATTCTAAACAGAATTAAGCGTTAACCATATCCTTTAAAGCCTTACCAGCTTTGAATTTCGGGTTCTTGGAAGCTGCGATCGTGATCTTCTCGCCTGTAAGCGGGTTTCTTCCCTCTCTAGCCTCTCTCTCGGATACCTCGAATGTACCGAAGCCAACTAACTGTACCTTCTCACCTTTAACTAACTCTGCTGCAATAACATCTGTGAAAGCCTTCAGTGCCTTCTCAGCATCTTTCTTGGAGAGTTCTGCCTGCTCAGCAACTGCTGCGATTAATTCTGTCTTGTTCATTTGTTTTATTTCCTCCTAAAATTCATTTCAAACCTGCGGACAAAGCCTGCCCGAAGGACCTTTGCATTGCACTCTTACATTTATATATGTTTCTGCATTCTTTGTCAAGGATTTTTGCCCGTTTTTGCCGTGTTTTTGCGCACTTTTCATCAATGTGCGGCGGCCCGTTTTTTCTTTTCCTCCCGCTCCTGTTTCTTGATCGCTTCCCAGAGGTCCTTCTCGTTCTCCACCTCCGGAATCTCGCCTCCGAAGACCCGTGGATGGCGGCGGATCATCTTCTCGCAGATGCCGTTCACCACATCATCCACGGTAAAATTTCCCTGCTCCGCCTCGATCTCACTGTGGAACATGACCTGGAACAGGACATCCCCCAGCTCCTCGCAGAGATTTTCCGTGTCATGAGCATCGATCGCCTCCAGCACCTCCGCGCATTCCTCCACGAGATGCTTTTTCAACGTGTCATGATCCTGCGCCCGGTCCCATGGACAGCCATCCTCCGCACGCAGTGTCTTCATGATCTGCTTTAAGTCCTCGAATGTATACATAGTATTTCCTCACCTTATCCGTTTTCATTCATTTTTCTGCTGTTTCGAGCCTCTGACGATCGCCCGGTCCTCTCCCCGTCGGTTCCGCCTACGCTCTCCGCCAACAGTTTTAAATACTATTTTCTACTATCATTGTAACTGGATTCTATTTCTCTGGCAATATGCATTCTGTTTTTTAACTGCAATCCATCACCGTCCATTTGTTCCAATTTAATCCGCACCAAACATACTCCACTTGTCCTCCTGAAATCTTTTATTTTTTCTACATATTTGCACCAATTGACGATTCCATGAAAAAAAGTTATACTCTTAATTGTCGTGTCTTTTGACATATCATCACTCTAATTGAGCTATTCCTCGATTACAATTTCACAGGAGGACATCATGAATATCACACAAAAACAAAAGGGCATCCTCTTTATGATCCTGTCCGCGCTTTCTTTCGCCTCCATGCAGGTCGTTGTCCGTATGAGCCGCGAAATTCCAACGATGGAGCAGATCTGCGTCCGCAATCTCTTCATCCTGATCGTTTCCTTTTTCATCATCCGTAAAAAACGTGGTTCCTACTACGGCCCGAAAAAATACCAGCCGTACCTGTTCGGCCGCTCTTTCTTCGGATTTCTGGGCCTGATCACGCTGTTCTACGCCTCCAGCCATGCTGCACAGGGAGATGTCACCGTATTAAATAAGCTCTCCCCGATCTTTGTCACACTGCTGGCGGCTGTGTTTATGAAGGAGAAGCTTTCCCCGATCCAGATCCCGGCGCTGGCACTGTCCGTTATCGGCGCATTCATCGTATTCCGTCCGAGCTTCCAGTCCGACCCATTTCCGCTGGTAGTCGCGCTGCTCTCCGCCATCACATCCGGCGTTGCGTACACGTTTCTCGGCTACTTTAAGGGAAAAGTCGACGGAATCACCGTTATCATGCACTTTTCAACCTTCAGCGTGTTCGGTTCCCTGCCGTTCGTCATCAGCAATTTCGTTATGCCGGACCCGCGCCAGTTTATGCTGCTCATGCTGATCAGCCTCTTCGGCTCCCTGGGCCAGGTATTCATCACCTACGCTTACCGCTTCGCCCCGGCATCCGAGATCAGTATCTACAACTACTCCGGAATCCTGTTCAGCATCGTTCTCGGCGCAGCGATCCTCGGCGAGCCTTTAAAATCCACCTCGATCCTCGGCGGCGCATTGGTTGCGATTGCTTCGATCATGGTGTATATCTATGGGAATTCGAAGAAGCAGGCTGGGAAATAAAGTTCTTTCAGCCCAAACTAGCGTAGACCGAATAATTACGTGTATAACGAATGTCAGAATCCGAAAAGTCTACCCGCATGAACATAGTCTGGATACACTGTTCACCTGCGGAACCGCCACCGGCAGCTTCTTCCGGATGCATGGCAATTAGAAATGTGCATTTGCATAATGCCTTTTATTTAGATCGTTTGTAACTATTCAGTACCTTCATAGTTACACGCAAAAATCCATTCCAGATCAGCTTCGCTGATGGGATTTTTGCCCTCCAGCCTATGTTTTCTTACGGTCAGCGCAGCAAGTGCGCAGACCTACTGAACAGTTACGATCGTTTTTTGATTCGTTGTAAATAAAAGTCAAAGTCCACATGATAATATTTATTGAAGTGATCTCTTCTAAAATATCATCATGTGGACTTTTTTCGTTTTTTATCTTACCAGGCATATTTTCTCAACATTTTTACTGCTGTTTCAAATCTCGCCCAGCCTCAATTCTCAGCTCTCCATCTGCCGTCCCAGGAATCCCGCCGCCGTCGCTGCCAAACGCACCTCTGCATCCGCGAACTTCGCCCTCGGCTCCCTGCTCATCACAATGACCGACCCGATCGCGTCACCTTCACAGATGATCGGAGTGATCACCTGCGCAGTGATTCCCTCGCTGTCATCGTCCGTCACAGGCGTGAACGCCCGCTCATCCTTTCCCGCCTGCACCGTCATCCGCTCCTGGATCACATGCTCAAGCGCCCGGCTGATAGGCTTCTGGAAAAAGTCCTTTTTCGCCCCACCGGCCGCCGCAACCACCTGGTCCCGGTCCGTGATGCAGACCATAAGCCCTGTCGACTGCGCCATCGCGTCCGCATACTGCCCCGCAAACGCATTTAGCTCCATCATCGGCGAGTACTTTTTCAGAATGATCTCCCCCTCGCGGTCCGTGAAGATCTCTAATGGCGTTCCTTCGCGCAAACGAAGTGTCCGCCTGATCTCCTTCGGCACCACCACACGTCCGAGGTCATCAATTCTTCTTACAATTCCCGTAGCTTTCATAACGTCTATTCCTCCTGCATACCACTGCTTCCATATCGTGTGACTTATGGGTAGTATGTGGAAAAGATGTCGGGATTATTCCTATTTTACTTCAACCAGTTCAATCTTGAAGTTCAGCTCTTTCCCCGCCATCTCATGATTCGCGTCAAGAGTGATCATCTTCTCGTCCTTCGCGGTAACTTTCACCGGGAACGGCTGGCCGCTCTGGTTTGTGAGGTATACCTGCTGTCCGACCTCAAGATCCTCGGAACCCGGGAGATTCGCGATCTCGAGTGTGAGGATCATATTCGGATTCGGCATTCCGTAAGCCTCCTCCGGCATCAGGTGGATCTCCTTGATCTCACCGACTTCCATATCTGCAACTGCCGTGTCAAATCCCTTGATCATCTGACCAGCGCCGCATACGAACTCTAACGGCTCGCCGCGGTCGTAGGAAGAGTCAAACTGCGTACCATCGTTAAAAGTTCCTCTGTAATGTGTGCGGCATGTCTTTCCAACATTGCGTCCTGTCATCTTTAAGTTCCTCCGATATTCTCTATTATTTCCTGCACGCCTGCGTTCTATCATGGTCAGCGCGGCAAATGTGCAGACCTCATCCGCAAAACCTGCCGATAACAGGTTTTTCACGAATGTTCTATAACGAAATCATGCATTCCTATCCAGTATACCTGTTAAAAAGAATATTGGCAACTTATTTCAGGTACCGCCGCACTTCATTTTTCTGTTTCACAGCCGGATTCTGCTCACGATATCGCAAACAGCTGCATTTCCGCAATCTGTTATGCACCAAATTTTGCCACACAGGATCTTTACTGTCCCTGCCTCTTCTTTTTCTTCTCCAGCTCCTCCTGCTTCTGCCGCTCCTCTTCCAGTCCCGGAGACCATAAAAGCTCGTCGCTCTCATCGAACACGATCTCCATCACATCCTCCACGCGGCAGTCCAGAATTCTGCATAAAGTCTCCACGGTATGCGTCGAAATATATAAATTCTTCCGCAGCCTGTTCAACTGACCATTGCTGATTCCATATGTCTTGATCAGGCGATACTGGCTGATGCCTTTTCTCTGCATTGTCTCCCATAACCTTGTATATTTAACCATACCGTTTTCTCCTTTGTCTCATCTCTCGCCGTTATTTCCAGGACATTCCAGGCTGACCCGTTCAATCCATAGACTCGTAATCCGGCAGAAACCGCCTAAATTCTTCTCTTTCGGTTTCCACGCCTGCTCACCAGCGATACATTTTCTATTTTCTCATTTGTATTTCCTGCCAACATCCGCAAGATTCGACCTGTTTTTCCTTATATTTCCACAAATTCCCCTAAATATCTTTTATTCTTTACTATGGCAGAACTTCTGCCGCATTATATAAGGAAAGGAGGCGTTTCTCATGATCGATTACAGCCCGCTCTGGAACACCTTAAAGTCAAAAGGCATCAACCAGTACCGCCTGATCCGCAGCTATCATTTCAGCTCCGGCCAGCTCCATCGGATCCGTAAAAATGAACATGTATCCACACATACTCTGGAAACTCTGTGCTGGATCTTAAACTGCAGCGTTGCGGACATCGTCCGCATCTCATTTGACCGCGTGGAAAAAGAATCGTAAAAATATCTGGTCTTTATCGGAACTCTTTTCCGGTAAAGATCAGTGTCAATTCGCCTTATTTTCCTTCTCCTCGTCCTCGAAAGAAACCTCCATCACATCCTCGATCCGGCAGTCCAGGATCCGGCAGAGCGTCTCCAACGTATGCGTCGAAACATATGTATTCTTCTTCAGACGGCTCATCTGGCCGGAGCTTAAGCCAAACTCCTTGATCAACCGATATTGACTGATCTTTCTCTTCTCCATGGTCTCCCACAAGCGATTGTAACTTATCATTTTATCCTCCGTGCATATCAGCCCAACACACTTTTCAGCCCGCAAAATATCCGCGAATCTGACAAACCGTTACTCTGATGTCTTCTATATAACATACATTGACACTATTTGTATATTGCCCATATTCGGACTATATATGTTCCACGTTCGGTCACGGTCAGGTATGCGACGCGCGAATGGCCAATTTTTCAGCTTATGCACGGATTCTGTGCTCTGTTTCAATCATTGTTTTCTATGAACTGACAGAATCTTCTTCTGACATTTTTTCGGATACATGGCAATCAAAAACGCCAGTCAGCCATTTCTGACTGACCGGCCATCATAATCACTGATCACACAAATTACAGGCATCCGCCTGCTGCTTTTTCATTTTCCCCTTTACAGGCAGTTCACCTGCCGCTTTTTCATTTCCCCTTTTCGGATATTTCACCTGCCGCTTTTTCATTTCCCCTTTTGCAGGTATTTCACCTGCCGCTTTTTCATATTTAATTTCCTGCGCACCTGCAGTTATTATCGCCGTCAGTCCGCTTTGCTTCCGGACTCTTATCTTCCACCTGAACCAGCAGACGTTCAAGCTGCATCTTTTCCCGGTTCCAGCGGTAAATCGTCGACTGCTCCGCGGAACAGTTTCTCTCACCATTTATCGTATCGATGATCGCCGACCTCGAATAATGCTTATGAGGAACCATAATGTCCGGGAGTTCCAGATGAACACGCCCACACACCGTACACTTGTATCGCCGCAAAACAAATGTATCCACCGTACCATCCGCAAAAATCACCTTCCGCCTCTTGCTGTCACGGATCTTCATCTCTCCACCGCACTGCGGGCATCCCGGAACGCTTGACGGAACAATATAATACATTCCATTCTGCTCTTTGATTTTGTAATTCTTTGACACGACCATATTCATTCCTCCTCCATTCGTCATATTCGTAGGACCACATCCGCCTATCGGTTCAAATAAACCTGTATTCCGGTTCTTTAGGGTTTTAACCAGAATTTCACCAAAGTTCTGCCGCCGTCTGCCGTTTTCCGTTTTCCGTTTTCAGCTCATTTCTCTGGCAAACGACCACGTTTTTTCGGAAAAATTCCGGTCTGATCAACATGTTCTACTAATATAAACGTAATAAAATTGGATTTGTGACGAAAAAATGGAAAAAAATTGAAGTTTTTTACTTTCTTTTGTTACCATTTCACCTCCCGAATCTCCATAAACTCATTTTTATCCTTCTCCACTCTTCAACTGCCGGAACATGTTCCACCATTTTTTGAAGTTCTGCTGCCAGCGCACAAGTTTTCGCACGCATAAGAATTTTTTCTCTCGCTATGCTCTCAGTATCATCACTGCAAGGCACTGTTGTTTTTACAAGCTACATTAACTTTATATTCAGCAGAGGCAGCACACTCTCCGATAAGTAATTTTTCTTCGCAAGGCACAAGAAGAAGTCGATTAAATTCATTTCCTTTCCCGCAGTTACATCCATAAGCCGACAGGAAAATACTTTCTCAATTTTTCTAATGCACGAAAGCATATACAGATCCGCTTTCAGCTCTTCCTTACTATTATTATTCATAGACTCATCCTCACTTCTGCTCTTCGATTATTTATTTTTATACTTAGTATCTGTTTCCTCGCTCTTCTTCAAACGCTTTCTAAAATCATTATATAATTTGTCCCTGGAGTGTGCAACAATGTCCGCCCCTCACCTCACCATCCTAGCCCCAAAATTTTTAGGCACACATTTTATTTGTAAACGCTTACGCTTGATCTTTACTACAAAAAGTCCCACCAGCAATAAAAAATTTGAGAGTTAATCAACTTTCAAAAACACTTTCAAGCATACTGCAAATAGCTTAAAACAAGTATATTCCAGAATGAACGTTAATATTTTAGAAAGTTCACATTGAATACACGGGGATTATGAGGATCTGAACGCGCTTCACAGTGCGCTCAGCGATTACCTTCGTTTCTACTTTGCACATCAGGATGATGTCGAATCCTCTTCCTGTTACGAAAATATTCTCGGGCTCTGCTACGATATCCGCCATGCCTATCAGGGAGATCGAAATATTGAATCCGTCGATAATAACTACGAAAATATAGGGCAGCTGGCATCCTGCATCTTTTCCGTTGACAGTCAGTCCCTTCAGAAAGAACGCAATAAATATAAGTCCGGAAACCTCTATTTTAATGTTGAAGTCCTCTATCCCTGGGCTATCTTTTATCTGTACACTCTGCAGGCAATCGTCGAAGACCATTATTATGCCTCCTGGTTTGACGATGAAGATTTTTATAATGAGTATCTGGCCGAGAAAGATCTGGCACTGATCACTCATTTTGTCCAGCTTCTTTGGGATAAATTGAGAAATCATCTCCCCGAGGAGGTTATGAAGGTAGTCTGGACCTACACCAGAACCTACAACCATATCGAATACTATTTCTTCTATCCTGATCTGTATATGGAATGGCTTTGTACATACTGGATCAATGGCGTAAAAACACGATCAGAACGGCAGGAACTGCTTTCTCTGCTTTGTCTGGAGCTTTCCTCTCTCCTCGATGAAGACCCTGATGAAGCACAGGAGGCCGTCCAAAAAGCAGCTCTGATAAAAGAAAAAGCCCCCGGCAGAGCCAAGGGCATACAATCCTCTGAGAAAACAGATTTCAACACTTCGGAAGCTGCGGACAAAGCAGCAGACTTAGAAAGAAATATCCTGACATTCCAGGCGGATATCGCCAATACGATCCTCACCGGGCTGGAGCAATATGATACGTATGCCGAAATTTTCTACAATCGTCCCGTCCCCTTTCAAAGTATCGATGAATTCCTGAATATTACTTACGATTATGTCGATAAGCATGGACCGTTTACTGAAGAAAGCTATGAGAAATGGCTGGACACACAGCTCGGAGAAGTGGATTGGGATCGGCTGGAGCGGTAGTCGAAATGTACAAAAATCTGACCGATAGGGCAGGAAACTCCTGCTTTATCGGTCCTCTTGCCCTCCGCCCCGCGCCAAATACAGCGCCGCATATCTGCGGAATTTGAGATCAATTATCAAACCTTTCCCAAATATTCCCTTTTCAGTTCATCTATTATTTCAAACGGAAAACATTCCGCACAGCCATCCGGGATTCCTTCCAGACGCTCCCACAGCTCTTAAATCATATGACATTTCAACCAGCTTTTGCAACCTGCGGCTTTTTGCTGAATTATGTTCCATACAATATCTTTCGATTAGAATTCATGAGTATTTCTGCATGTTGATCCGCCTTTCGCTGATTGTCAAGGTAGTTGTCAGTAAAAATTTATATTC
>NZ_QWGL01000070.1 GCF_003435375.1 Clostridium sp. AM34-11AC
TTATACTCAGCATTCCAAAATGTTAATCATTTTAAAGAATGCTGAGAAATAAGACGTTTTTCTACTAAAAGATGAGCATTATTCGTTAGCGCAATCCACAAAGTCTTGCCATTTCATCTTCGTTGCCCTCCCACATTGGTGCTTCATCAGATACAGGTGTTGGAACAGATTCCATTGCGTCTCTAAGCTGTTCAACAGATGGCTTTGCATAGTAGCTTTTTGTTGTATCAGTTCTGGCATGTCCTAACACTGTAGAAACCAGCTCAATGGCGATTCCATCCTGATAAAGATTTGTGGCTCTGGTTCGGCGGAACATGTGACAGTGAACCGAATCCGGAAGACTAACCCCTTTTTCACTGACCAGAGCTGCATATTTTTTTATAATCCGCTGGACATTTCCAACGGACATCCTGTCTGTTACACCTTTTATTGTTGTGGAAAATAAGTATGCTTCTTTGGAAGAATTACTGTGATATACACGTATATATTCCCTAAGGTGTTCGACTGCTTTAGCTGTTAATTGTATGGTTCTTTCTTTATTACCTTTTCCGGTTATGAAAATATTTGGATATTTTGATTCCATTGCGATATCACATAGGCGAATATTAAGCAGCTCACTGATTCTTACAGCTGTATCGTAGAGAAGAATCAAAATAGCACGGTCTCGTACACCGAATTTCGTATTCGGCGGTGCAGACAGTATTGCAGCAAGTGCATCATCGGACAGAATAGGTTTTTCCTTTTTAATGGTTTTGCATGGTGAGATCTGACTGATCGCCAGGGCAACTGACTGGACTGATATGTCCATATCCGAGGCATAGTTCAGATAGGCACGGATAGCCGCGACTCTTACATTTACAGTTGATGGCTGGCTGCCATTTGCAAGCAGATATTCTCTGAAATTATAAATACATTCTTTGGTACAATCAGAAAACTGAAAGGTGCTTATGGATTTACCTAATTCACCTACAAGGTAGTTTTTAAATATTGTAAGGGAATCTCTGTAGGATTCTGCTGTAGCCTGACTGCGTCCGACCTGCTTTACCAAATAAACATTTAGAAAGTTCCATGTGTGAGAAAAGAACAGCTGGTCAGTTGATATCTTTGCTGATTTATTCTTCATAGGGAATCACCTCCGGAATGACCTTTCCAGACACTGAATCTTTCTCTCGGATAGTATCAAATGCCTTTTCTACAAGATGATAGTAATAATACGTTTCATCAGGACTTTTGTGTCCAAGGTATCTGCTTAAATATGGGAGCATAGTGTTTGTATCAATTCCCTGATGCATCCACTCATTAAATCTCTCTACTACAAAAGCATGGCGTAAACAGTGGGGTGTCGGATGTTTATCAACTGTCCTGGCAACCGGAAGCATGGCCCAATGGCGGTTAAAACTTGATTCTACTCCAGAGCACGAAACAGGCTTATGTGGATCTTTTCCCGGAAAAGCCCAGTCAATTCCGGGGAAAAGCATTTCCTGACGTTCTTTATAGTTTTTAAGTACCGGAAGGCTATCCTGTGGAAGATATACAAGGCGATCTTTGTTACCCTTTGAGCCAAGGACAGTAAGGATTCCTTTATCCAGGTCTATGTGCTCCCATTTTAGCAATCGCCCTTCTGACAGACGCAGACCGCAGCAAAAATATAGGAGAAAAAGAATCTTGCACTCTCTATCGAGTCTAAATTGCTCTGAATTATGAGACGTGCGGATATCCATTTTCTGTAGCAGTTCCTTAACTTCCTCTTTTGATGGAATGTAAAGAACCGGACGGTAAGCCTTGCAGAAAAAATTAGGAATGTATGCTTCCTGACCAAGGGAAAGGATATATTCACTCAGCACCTTCACCATCGACATACGGCGATTATGATAGGCATCTCCTTCGCCCGGTCTGGCTTCTGACCATTTGGCTGCCATTTCATAGGTGACTGTTGTTAGTTCCGGATAATTCTGTACGCAAAAGGTATCAAAGCGTTTTAATAGCTTTTCTTCGGAATTATAGGCATATCCATCAGCACGTTTTTGCTGTATAAGTCCTTCGATATGATGTGCCAGACCGCTCTCAAAAATGTATGTCATGATAAAACACCTCCAAATTCCAGAGGGCAGAGCCTCATTTTATCTTCGTCACGTTCAAGATATACCTCTGCTGTTTCCTGACGTGCATGTCCGAGAGCATTGGAAATATCATCAAGTTTGTTGTCTGCCCGAAGCATTCTTGTGGCAAATGTTTTTCGTGTCATATGAAAGCCCTGACCAGCAGATAATTCAAATCCATATTCAGCAAGTATTCTTTTTAAAGCTCCACGGCACGCCGTTGTAACTTTAAGCGGAATATATGGTGCCTGATGGCGGATAAATATATAACCGTTGCCTGTGACAGCCGATTCCGGACGTCCATTCATGATGTATTTATATACTGAATTACCTACATCCGTTGGGACTGGAAGCGTTATTGCTTTGCTTGTTTTCTGCTGAATGAAGGAAACAGTTTTGTTTTTCCAGTCAAAATCATTTACCTGAAGCTTTAGGATGTCTGCTCCCCTGATACCCATTCGAAGTCCAAGCATGACCATGGCTGTGTCCCTGAGCTCCATGGGAGTAGAAGCTTTCTCACGATATTCATATATTTTCTCGACCATAGCATCGCTCAGAACATCAACTATGCTGCGATGAGGCGCACAGCTTGCAGATACTGCAAAAGCAAGTGTTGGTGAAATCAGATCCTGGTCAGCCATGTACCGTAGAAGCTGACGAAGCTTGGTTCCATATGCATTTTTACTTTCCGGGGTTGAGTGGACATCATGGTTATGAAATGCTTTAACCACATCGGGTGTTATGGAAACTGGATTATCTATTCCATTATCTTCAAGATATTTGAAGAAACTGCATCCGGCTGCCCTGCACATGGTAAGTGTCTTATTGGTCATTCCATCCCGCCTGCGGCTTTCTATGAAACCATCAAGGATGCTTTTGCTCCATGATGGAAGATGATCAGATGCACGCATCGGCTCAGCGATTATATTGGATTCCATTATGCCCTGGAGATACTTTTCAAACATTCTGATAGTGTGTGAACGATGAGCTGATCCGGAACTGCTGGCTTTGATCTGATTCGGGCAATCCGGGAGTATATCTATCCATGATGTCACAGTTTCTGCCGAGTGTTCCAGATGGTTAAGTTCCAGGAACATGAAATACCATGTGAAATCATTGCGATAAACAGCTTTTGATGATTTCATGTATTTCCAATCGTCCAAAGCGTCAAGATATTCATCAGCTTTAAGAGCGAGAGGTATACTCGGATGAAATGCGGTACCTATTTTAGAAAGTCTCATCTCAAGCAGTATTTCAACGTTCTCACCAAAAAGAACCCGCTGGTAACACTCTGGCACATCACCTCTGCGGTGAAGATATTTCATAAGTGCTGTCATGGCACATACGGCGTTCTGACGTCTGGCAAGAGATTTACAGGATTTGCAGTAAGTATTCCAGTATTCGATAAGAGTATCTATGGTTATTGCTTCCGGCTCTGTAACTCCCAGGGAAGTAGCAAGCCTGAAGAACTCCTTGATGGCAACAGAATACGTATGGTAATAGCAGGGATTCTGTGTGGTCGCATAGTATTCTTCCAGCTCATATGTCAGGCGAAAAAAGGATTCCGATATTCCGCTCCGGCAGAAAAAACTGTCTTCTGAGCGGCAGAAAGAACTTTTGATATCTCCAAAGAGCAGGTAATGCTCGAGGCGGAACAGGGCATTTCTATATTGAGAACACGTCTCATAGGAAATTTCCCGTTTTTTAATCTCAATCCAGTCCAGTGCGGCATCCATTGAAAAAGGAATGCCCTTATCCATCAGGTACTTGAAGAGTGTAGTATAACAGGTTCTGTGCATGTCTATATTTTTACATGCACTGTCTGGCTGTTTCATCATATTGAGAACTGATGAAATAGCATCTAAATAGTTTATTTGCATATCAAATGCGCTCCTTTCCGGCTTCCCATTCGAGGGGAAAACCTGATAATAGCGTATCTGATAATGCTCATCTTTTTTACAAGAAAGTGAGGATTTATGGAAAATAATTTAAAAGATCAATATTATAAAAACATGAGTATAA
>NZ_QWGL01000071.1:0-290 GCF_003435375.1 Clostridium sp. AM34-11AC
AATCTTAAGTTTATGATGTTGACTTCAAGTGGTGGTTTAATTTTAGCCCTCCAAAGGACTATTACTACTGCTTGCCCCGAAGGGCGGTATCGCAAGCACTGTTGCTGGCTCCGCTATAAAGCGGTACTACTGGAATCCTCTCTTCTTGAGTCTTCTGCTTACTCTCTTATATATTACTATACAGCTTCTTCTGTTATATTGCCGATTGTCTCTACATAGTATCCTCTCGCCCAAAAAGCTTTGTCCCATTTGCTTTGCAACTCTGGATGTCTATCGTAAATCATTAGCGT
>NZ_QWGL01000071.1:300-3908 GCF_003435375.1 Clostridium sp. AM34-11AC
ATCGTAAATCATTAGCGTACTTTTCCTTTTAAATATCCCATAAAATCTGAGATACTTTCTTTCGGCGGAATTGCTACGCTTAAATGGACATGATCCTTACATACTGCACCTGCTATGATCTCCACTTTTCGGTACTTGCATAATGTACTTATGATTTCCTTAATGTCTTCTCTTAATCTTCCATACAAAATTCTTTTTCTGTATTTCGGTATAAATACTATGTGATACTGGCATTTCCATCTGGTATGTGATAAACTTCTATTGTCCATTTGGACCGCCTCCTTTGATTTTGAGTTTGGCTTGCGACACCATTCTCGTCATATCACAGGAGGCTTTATTTTGTTATCCTCACAGTCTCCACTTATTCCATTCTCCCCAGCATAGCTGGGGGATTAGACTTTTCATTCACAGAGGAACAACAACAGTTACTTCGCCAAAACCCTTACATTCCCAGTTATGGATCTCCTTTATAGCCTTCTAACAATCCTCTCCATATAAACGGTATAATGTTTCTTTCTATAGTTAGAATTCAAGATTGATATGTAACCATTAAGCCATTACCCCTTCCAATTCATGCTAATACCCCCATGGAGTATATACTATTTAAATTCACACTTATAATCAATATATTTCCCAATCCTTTTCAAATCTATCTTATCTTCAAGGTAATCTTTGGGACTAATACAAATAGTTAACTTCCGAGCAATCTTGTCTTTAGAGTCAACAAAAATATTAACGGTTTCTTTTACAACATTTTCTAATGTTGCTTCTCGAATCGCAGCTTTTCCCGTTCCCATTAAAGGTGTAGCAATATCATCACAGTGGCCAAACAAAAGTATAGCGTTTAATAATCCTTTCAGAGCAATATCGACATTGTGGAATGTTTGATTTATTGGTTTTCCATATTTGTTTACATCATTTATAGCGACAAAATAAAAATGTTTTCCCCTTACATCAACTTTTGCCACTGTTCCTACCGGATATTGCTTTACTGGACCATGTATATCTGAACTAGCTTTGCCAATAACTCCCTGCTGTTCGAGACTAGTTGCAATTAATTTATCCAATTCATTCATATTTTTTGCAAAATATTTGAGTTGAAAAGCTCCTTGCACACTATTTGGGCTAACATATTCAGCCTCCATAATTGTGCGAAAATATGTATTTGTGGGTATCACATAACTAGACGCTTTTATGGAGAATAGATCATTTACCTCAACCTCAACTTGAAGGTCATCATCTTTTACCTTACTTTTGTAAGACACCTGTTCATGATTTTTAACAAAAGATGTGATGGTGCCTATTAATATTAGAATCATCCAATATCTCTTACAAAGATTTTCAGCTGTAGTAAATCCTATCAAATCTTTCAGAAGAACTGAAAAAGCGAAAACAGATGAAATATAACCTATCGCCGTATATCCTAATTTGAATACTGCTGCGATGGTATTTTTTTCAGCCATTAAACACTTAATCCATATTTTTATTTTGTCATAAAAAACAACTATTTTTCTATTCATATCCAAGTGCTTTTTTGATATATTGATAGTCACCAACTTTTTCTCCCTGAGCATTCTTTTTCCAAAATGGATGTGCATTTTCTTCATATGCATTCATGTATGCAGGAAGCCACTTTGACTGTTTATTCAGCGAATTATAAACTATAATAATTGTCTTATTCTTCTTTTGTGCCTGCATAAATTCATGCTTAAGGTAAGAAAATGCATTGATGTATCCTACGTCATCATTGGGACCTGGTGTTGATGTTTTTCCATATATTTTACAGGTATCTGATCCATTCGCATTTTGCTTATATGGTGTACAATCACATCCCTCGCCATCACTATTTCTCTTACATGAGCTGCCAGCTGTGCGGGAAGCTGTTTTATCACCAACAATGAAAATAACTGCTGAAGAGGCACAAATCTGCGCATTAAATTCCTTCTTTAAATCACACGGGCGACAATCTTTATCGTTTGATATGCTTCTTGATGCAACTTGCGCAGTATCAACATAATCCACTTTATGTTTGGCATCTTTTCCCCACGAATGAAGTTCATTGATCACATCGCGATCACCATCATCTGCAGAATAATCTGCACTAATATATACTCTCTGGCTCATTAATAATCCTCCGTTGTAAAATTTTAAGTTCTAAATAATCAGATTGACTATTTTATACAAAAGTATTTCATCTAATCACTCCACTTATATCTCAATTTATACTTGCTATACATTTTATAATCTAAATATTTTTCTTTTTGCAGGCGCCCTATAACGATATATGGCATTACATTCTGGGATTCAGCATATCTGCAAATTGCTTCAATAGAAAAATCCTTTCTTTGAATAAACATTTCATAGCTTTTAGGAGACAAGAGCATATTACTTGCAAAAAGGTCAGCAGCTAATTCTTTGTCTTGATCATTACCATAGTCTAAAAATTTCAGATTTTTCCCTATATCTCCATTAACAATATGGCCGATTTCATGGAATAAGGAAAACCAAAAAATATCGGCAAATGCCCCCCTTATAGTCAAAACCATTTGATATATGCCATCACTTTTTTGAGAAATATATCCTTGCACAGGAGCACCTCTGAAATTTCTTGCAACTGAAAAATCTATTCCATATTTCTCCATTACATTCTTTAAATCTCTTTGTATCACTGCGTTTTTACAGCACATAACACTTTTTATTTCATGAATTAAATCAGTAGTATATTTTTTCTCGAATTTAGCTGACATGATTTTATCGTTTCCAGCAAGCTGACACAGACGAATCCATGCGCCAAGCACATTTGGATTTACCGTGGCATAACCAGCCATACGAAAAGCGCCAACTGGAATCATTTCTTTCAAATTTGCTATATCACTAATTTGTAAAACCTTTCGCAAAGAAAGAATGGAATCATCTTTATTTTCTCCTGTAGGCATCATTCCTCTTTGCCTCAAATATTTTACAATATCCTTTAAATCTTCTCGTACACTGCGTTCTTTATCAGTAATTGTTTGCTCTTCGTTTATTTCTAAAAGTTCCGCCTCATAATTTGCCTGAAGGTTCAACCAAAAAGACTTTGGTACTCCTAAAGCATATTCTAATCCCATCGCAAAGTTCGCAGATATGCCCTTTTTCCCCGCAATTACATTACTTACGTAAGCCGGAGAAACCCCGGCTCTTGATGCCAACTCAGCCTGCGTAATTCCACGGTCTTCTAACACATCGGCAATAGTTTCTCCCGGGTGAATTATTAGATCACGAGATATACCAATTTTCTTTGCTGCCATGGTAATCACTCACTCCTTCCACTTCAATTTCGGTACAAATCATAATAGTATCTTGCGTTGCATTTGGTTCAATAATCAATCTGGCATTTGGTGCCACATGTAACGAATACCGAATTTGCTGATACCCTTCAAGTGGTTCCGGTTTTCCTAATCCTAATGCTAAAAAATCTCCAAAACACTCTGCTGCTTTTAAGCGATCCATATGCTTTTTTATAGTTTTTACCCATTCAAAAGGTATTTTCTTTTGCATTTTATTATAGTCTTCAAAGTATTTTTTTACTTTAACCTGTTGTGCTAGATAAAATAATATAAAGAAACTTC
>NZ_QWGL01000072.1 GCF_003435375.1 Clostridium sp. AM34-11AC
TTTATTCTATCATACCGTTTCCGGTTTGTCAAGAACTTTTTTTAACTTTTTGAAGGAGTTTTCCTTCATAAGTTAAAGCGCAGAAGGAGGGATTTGAACCCTCGCGCCGCTACTAACGACCTACTCCCTTTCCAGGGGAGCCCCTTCAACCACTTGGGTACTTCTGCATTGGTTGACTCACATCTTGCTTTTTTTGCAAGATCGTTATTCAGTTCTGCACCAGGAACTCATCTCTCTGGCTCCGCAGTACAGTCAGCGGAGAGAGTGGGATTCGAACCCACGCGCCCTTGCGGACAAACGGTTTTCAAGACCGCCTCGTTATGACCACTTCGATATCTCTCCAAAGCGCTCTCTCAAACGTGCTCATTAATAATACCCCACAATACCATTTTTGTCAAGCATTTTTCCAAGTTTTTTTCGTTTTTTTATTCTTTTCTAATTGTATACAAAATATGCTATTCCCATGCATTGCGATCATCAACATCTGGTATTCTCATGTCATATATCCAATAAACTCATTTCTCCTTTTGAAAAGAATTTTTTCAGAATTTTTCTAAAAGTCTAAAATTCGTAACTGTTCAGTAGGTCTGCGCACTTGCTGCGCTGACCGTAAGAAAACATAGGCTGGAGGGCAAAAATCCCATCAGAGAAGCTGATCTGGAATGGATTTTTGCGTGTAACTATGAAGGTACTGAATAGGTACTAAAATTCTTTTTATCTGTTCAGCCAGAAAGGCGTGATCTCCTTTTCCCGGAAGACCACGCCTCTCTCTGACTGCCACTGGCAGATCCATATCTTCTATTATAGAAAGAATCTATTGTACCCTATGAGCACAAAGAGCCTCCGCGATGATCATATCCTCCGGAGTTGTCACTTTGATGTTTGAATAACTTCCCTCGATAAACTTCACCTTTGTGTCCGTCATCAGTTCCACTACCATTGCATCATCCGTAATACGGCTGCGGTCTGTTCCGGGTGCAAATACCTTCTCATAGGCGCGGTAGATCAGACCGAAGCGGAATGCCTGAGGTGTCTGGATCTGCCATAAGGTACTGCGGTCCGGCGTGCTTGCAGAAAATCCCTCCGCATCCGCTGCCTTGATCGTATCCTTAACCGGCATCGATGCCACACAGGCAGAAAACTCCCGGACACCATCCACAGCTCTCGCGATGATCTCTCCGTTTACAAGCGGTCTTGCACCATCATGGATCAGAACGATACCGTCCTCTGCGAATCCTACGGTCTTTAAAGCGCAAAGTCCATTCCGGACAGAATCATACCGTTCTTTTCCTCCCGCAACGACCTGTCTCACTCTGGTAAATCCATACTGCTCCACGATATTCCTTTTACAGAATTCCACTTCGTCTGCTCCGGCCACCAGAATAATCTCATCCATCCCTGCCTTCTCAAAGGCCCGCAGGGCATGAACAACCACCGGTTCCCCCTTTAAGAGAAGATACTGCTTTGCCACCTTGCTGTGCATCCGCTTTCCATGTCCTGCTGCCAGCACGATGGCTGCTGTTTTCACCTGTTCCATTACCGCTCTCCCAGTTTTAGGTTCGGCACCGCATTGAGGTCCCAGCCTGCGCGGACTCCGTTGATATACTCATAGTATCCCGCAGCACCGATCATTGCTGCGTTGTCGGTACAGAAGATCGGTGACGGATAGTAGAATTCGATTCCGGCTTTCTCACATGCCGCCTTCATGCCTGCGCGCAGGGCAGAGTTTGACGCAACGCCGCCCGCAATGGCGAGCTTCTTGTATCCAAACTCCTTTGTTGCCGCAACGGCACGGCTCACGAGAACATCCACCACCGCGTTCTGGAAGGAAGCGCAGAGATCCGGCACACAGATCGTCTCTCCCTTCATCTCCGCCTGGTTGATATAGTTTAATACAGCGGATTTCATGCCGCTGAAGCTAAAGTCATACTGGGATCCGCCGACTTTTGCCCGCGGAAATTCCATGGCATGAGGATTTCCCTCTTTTGCCGCCTTGTCGACCTTCGGGCCGCCCGGGTAGCCAAGACCTACGGCGCGGGCAACTTTATCGAATGCCTCTCCCGCCGCGTCATCCATTGTGCGTCCGATGATCTCGAACTCACCGTAGTCCTTCACGATCACAAGATGCGTATGTCCGCCGGACACGATCTCGCAGACAAACGGCGGTTCCAGATCCGGGTGCTCGATAAAGTTTGCGGATACATGTCCCTCGATATGATGAACCGGCACCAGCGGCTTCTTTGCGGCGTAAGCGATAGCCTTTGCCGCCGCAACGCCCACGAGAAGCGCGCCCACAAGACCAGGTCCGTAGGTCACAGCGATGGCTGTGATCTCATCTAATGTCATGTGTGCTTCGTCTAAGGCAGCCTGAACCACCTGATTTACCTTCTCAATATGTTTCCTTGACGCGATCTCCGGCACAACCCCGCCGTAAAGTGTGTGGAGCGCGATCTGGGATGAGATCACGTTAGAAAGCACCTCACGGCCGTTTTTTACAACAGCGGCCGCTGTCTCATCACAGGAACTCTCGATTGCAAGTATATATACATCTTCTTCAACACTGTGTATCTTCATTTCTTAATCCTCATCAAATCCAAGTTCAGCAGACCAGCCGTCGCGGGCAGTCTTAATTTTCGGGAAGATTTCCCGGATCTCGTTTAAATATTCCTCCGGATGCATTAAGGACGGGCTGTAATGGGTCAGCCACATCTCCCGCGGATTCGCCTCTTTACCGAGCTTTGCCGCCTCCTGGAACATCATATGCTTATTCTCCCGCGCGTTGGCAATTTTTTCCTTCTCACCGTACATGCCCTCGCAGATAAAGAGGTCATTGTCCGCGGCATATTCGGCGATTGCCGGAACCGGGCGCGTGTCAGTCGTGTAGGTAACGGAAATTCCGCGGCGCTTTTCTCCCAGCACCATGTCCGGGGTCAGGATCTTACCCTCGTGCTCGATGGTCTCGCCTTTCTGCAGTCTGCTCCAGAATTTCTGCGGAATCTCCTGGGCTCTCGCCCGTTCCACATCAAATTTGCCGTTTCTCGGGATCGTAATGCGATATCCATAGCAGGTCACGCGGTGGTTTACGCGGAATGCGTCCACCACATAGGGACCCGCCTGAAATTTTTCTCTCGGCTCCGTGAGTTCTTTAAACACAAGCGGGAACGGAAGTTCCGGCGCAATGGTGCGCAGGGCACCAACGACACGTTCCAGACCTTTCGGTCCCACCAGAAGTACCGGCTCCGTGCGCTCCGCGTTTCCCATGGTCAGGAGAAACCCCGGAAGTCCGCTGATATGGTCGGCATGGTAGTGGGTGAAGCAGATCACGTCCACCGGCTTCGGGCTCCATCCCTTTTCTTTCAATGCGATCTGGGTTCCCTCGCCGCAGTCGATCAGCAGATTGCTACCATCGCAGCGCGCCATCATGGACGTTAGCCAGCGGTACGGCAGCGGCTGCATGCCGCCGGTTCCCAGTAAACAGATATCTAACATGTATTTTCCTCTGCATTCTATGATAATAAAAGTTTATATTTATCCAGTCTGCACGTATCATACCATAAAGCGGAGGTCATATGCAAGAGATGGAAGTTGATTCCTCACGACAAACGCATGAATGATTGTCTACCACCAATTCTGT
>NZ_QWGL01000073.1 GCF_003435375.1 Clostridium sp. AM34-11AC
CCCCACTTCAAGCGTGAGCTAAGTGGTGGGAGTATGTCACTGACTATGAACAAGGGTGTTTCCGTAAGAATAAACAGGATAAATCTCAATAGGGAGAAGTGTGAAAAATGATAGAGGCGTTCTTGGATTTCTTTCAATTATATACGGTGGATGCCGATTATTTACCAGACTTTTGGCTTACAATGATACTTCTTTATCTGAATGCAGGTCTGTATCTTAACGACCTATATAATCTGGTGAAGCGCAAGTCAAAAGCGGAAACATTCAGTCTGATGGCGATACCAGGAGTCTTTGCAGTAATTTTCGTGTTGATGCTATCAATTTTTGCGCATGTACCGAATCTGCAGAGCATAGCTTCACAGGCCAAACGCCTGAGCCTGCTTATAACGGTAATACAGCCACAAACGAATCTTGCGCTGCTTCTTATTGTATTTCTTTATCCGATTCTATGGGGAATCGGGCTCTTACGACAAAGGAGGCATGAACACGGCAGCCGCAAACGCTGGGTGCTGTCCTGCATTCCTGATTATATTGCATGGATCATACTGATATTGGGCATCGGTTATCACCTGTTTTTCGGGGAAAATATCCTGAATAGTGTTCTGGAAAATGCGAAGGAGGGAGATTTACTGGCCCTTTATGGCTCCCGCAGAACCTGGCTCTATATATGGATGTATGGAATTTATATCCTTGTATGCAAGGAAGCGGTGCTGCTTGTCGGCCTTTTGTCTGAACTTTTGCTTATGCGAATTCCGCTTCGCTACCATAGTGGGCAGAATGCTGTTACCTTTGTCAGCTTTTATTATCTGTTTTGCCAGAATGCCATTTTTCGTGGTATCTCCCTGCTGGAAGCTGCGTTGGTGATTCCGCTTTGCGGAGTGATGCTTCGGGAAGCGGCATCGCCTTTCAGCGATCACTCGTCGACTATGATATACGCAGCCATTTTGCTGCTGACAGGCGCAGTGTTTGTTGTTCTTATCGCCATTGGTTCGGTCATGCGGACACTTTCCTGCTTCGATGCATGGGGACAGCGCAAGCAGATCAGAGAGCTTTTCTGTACGGAATATTTTCTCATGCAGCCAGTTTCCAGCAACAGATCGTTCACGGTCACTCATCATTTTATCATTGACGAACAGGACGCCGCCGGTGTTTACTATCTTCCGCTTCTCACAGACATCAGCGGATGGGCCTCCCCGGGAAAGAAAGCAGGCAAATGGAAAATGCTCTCTTTCGCAGATGGCAGAACCCTTGAATTGTCAGAACACGAGGCAGAAGCCGCCAAGGAAATGCTCTCTTATGCATCCAACCGTCTCTATGCCCAGAAGATAACTGGAGAAAATTGGAGCAATAAAAACAATATGCCTGGCACAGAGGAAACCTGGAACCCACTCATAAGTCCGGCAACAACGATGTATCAGAAACTGGTCAAGATATTTTTAGGTCTGATGGTTATTCTTTTTATGATGAGCTATCAGATACTGAAGTAATTGAAAAAAGAAGAAGCAGGCAAACGAGTATATGACTATCAAGAGGGCGATTATATGAAGCTTTGGATTGAATAACATATAATTTCAAGTTTGTCGGATTGTAAAGACAGAGCCTTATGCAAGGTGCAGGAGAAAGACTCTGCTCGGGTTAAGGGCGAAGCGCCTTAGCTGGTCAAGGGTGCAACCATTGCCCAGTTAGTGGCGTTTCGCCACTAAGTACTGGGTATTGCTTGTAGCAGAGCTTCACAGGATGAAGCTTAAAATATTAAGAAAATTGATACAACTAAATGATAACCTAAGTGGAAAAAGTCTTTAGTAAAATGAGAAAATCGAGCTGTTTTACTAAGATTTTTACTAAATTTGAATGACAAGATATACGAGTTTATGCCACGATATGCGACGAAAACGAAGAAAACAATCTATCACAGCAAATCGTAGAAAGTGGTGTAAAATCAAGGAAAATCAGTATTTTCAAGGAGTTTTTAAGGCATGATAAAAATACTTTTCATATGCCTCGGCAGGATTTACCGTTCGTGAGAAAAAGTCTTAAATCGTCTTAAATACTTCTATAAATAGCATTTCTTGTGTTTAATTCTCAATTTTACCAATGATTTACCAATATTTCTGGAGAGTCAGACTTGCAGAAACAAAAAACCAGAATGAGGAGATTAAAAATATGAGCAAATTGAAACGAAGAATAACGGAAAACGGAATTGATTATATCCTTGTTGGAGATTACTACATCCCTGACTTGAAACTGCCGGAGGAACACCGCCCCATCGGAAAGTACGGACGGATGCACCGGGAATATTTAAGAGAAGTCCACCCAGCCAGATTGAACACATTGATATTGACCGGAGAGCTATGGACATATCTTGCAGACCTGAACGAACAGGCACAGGAACGGTTAGACACCATCATGGAGCAAATGAAAACTGCCGAGGGCGTGACCGAAGAATTAAAGCGTACCCATCAAATGGAATGGGTGCAGCGTTGCAATAACATTCATAACCGGGCAGAAGAAATTGTTTTACATGAGATGATTTATTCATAACGGTATGGTAGAATGATTATGACAAATAAGAATTTGGAGGGAAGAAATATGCAGACGATTATTGTGTTGTTAAATCCAGGAATGCTTGAAAATGCTGATTTGGATTTGAGATATCGCATACCAGACCGTATCGAAGAGGTATCAAATTCTTTGATACAAAGCAATGGATATGATTATATAGACACAGAGGACGGAGACCCTGGACCATTGATGGGTATTTGGTTGGAAACTGAAAATGCACATAGAAACTGGCATATAGTGAGGGATTTGTTTCAAAGGGAAAAATTTATAGGAAATGATTTATCTTTGTCGGCTCAGATATATATTTCCGAAAAAGATACTGACGATTTAGAAAACTGTGTGCTTGTTTTTCCTGAATAACAATTCCAGTTTATAGGGGAGTTGAACAGAGTAAAAAATCGGAATTGGAGGTAGAATATGAAAAAAATCAGTATCGACGAAACGAAGCTTCCAGCCGTAATGGAAATTATTGAAAAGGCGGCACTACTCATGGACGAAAAAGATTGTGATAGTGATAAAGAAGCAAAAAAAGAGTTAGGGGAGCTACAAAAGAACTTGAGAGAAATTACTGGAAATAAGAAGATAAAAATTAATATCTTTCAAGCTTATTGGAGTTACACCGATTTAGAAACAACAGCACGCAGAGCCTTAATGCCTCCGCCAATGAAATCTAATTTATCAAATGAGCAACTCAAGGAAATCGTTTTACACATTCTGAAGTTTGGGGAAGGGGAAAGAGATTGGTGGTTGGAATATCTGGAGATTAACACCGGCTTAGACAATCTTACCGACTATATTTTTTATCCTGACTTAATTGGTTTGGACTTCGACGCTACTTTGGAACAAATTGCTGATAAAATAATTGCAGATAGGAAATGAACTTGTCGCTTTGAAATTTTAACTGAATAACCACAGAACAAACCGCTGTTACATGGAAGTCAGGTTCTTTCTGAGTTTTGGGTATAGCGTATAAAACATTA
>NZ_QWGL01000074.1 GCF_003435375.1 Clostridium sp. AM34-11AC
TGTCGCTCCTTTTCTTAAAAAAGAAACGGAGCTGCTGACAGTTTTATTATACCGCCAGCACCCCCGCAAATCAACGATGGCTTCGGAAAACCTTATGCCCCGGCTTCCTCACTCTGCCGTTTGTCGGCATACTTGCGGAACACCTCATAAAGCTGCTGTTCCAGCTCTCGGCGTTTTGCCGCTTCCTGCTCCGGCGTGAACACCGGGGAGAGGTTTTCCAGCGTGATTTCCTTTCCTTGAAAAGTCACGACTTCGGTTTCTTTCTTGTATCTGATATGCTCCATAGTACCTCCATATTTAATTTTCAAAGTGCAGTGCCGCCATGCTGCGGCGTGAAATGTTTTCTGTCATCAATCACCGTTCCCTTGTGTGCCGCTGTTGGCGTTTCAGTTCTGCCAGCACCTCCGGTGGGATGCGGTCTACCAGCTGCTGAATGTCGTGCAGCTCGCTTTCCAGCTTTGCCCGTTCCATCGTATCTTTCATCTTGCCTTTTTCGCTGGCTTTGGCTCTGGCTTCCAACTGTTCATTTTCCGCCAAAAGGTCGTTTATCGTGACCTTGTATTTTTTGAGCTGACCGGAGAAGTTCTCCATCTGCGGAAACCACTTTTTCAGCAGGGAGAGGGCTTCCTCTTTCTTCTTTCCGGCATTCGGCGGGTTAATGCCGTCCAGCGTGGCTTCAATGGCTCTTGCCTGTTTGGAGAGATTGACCGCCTGTTTGAACAGCCGAGTGGGGATATGCTTCCGGCCTGTTTTGCTGGCACTCTCCCCACGCTCCAAAGCCGGGTACTTCTCCACCATGTAGGCGTGAAAATCGTCCTGCCACTTTGTAAGGTTGGCTCTGTTCCCGATAATCTCCTTTGCACACAGGCGGTTGTCCTCTGTCAGCGGGACAAAGACCAAATGCAGGTGGGGCGTTTTCTCGTCCATGTGTACCACCGCCGATACGATATTTTCTTTCCCTACCCGCCCGATTAAGAAATCAGCCGCCCTCTGGAAAAATTCCTGTATCTCCTTTGGGGACTTCTTCTTGAAAAACTCCGGGCTGGCGGTAATCAGCGTATCCACAAACCGGGTGCTGTCCTTACGGGTACGGCAGCCAGCCTGTTCAATGCGGCTTTGAATGAAGTGGTAATAGCGTCCCTCCGGCTTGACGATGTAGAAATTGTACTTGCTCCGGCTGGTGTCAATGTCGGGATTGCTGGCGTACTGTTCCTTTTGCCGTTCGTGATGGGCTTCCAGCGGTCTTGCCGGATTGCCCTTGTGTTTTTCAAATCGCAAAATTGCGTGTTGTGCCATGAAACTCCTTTCCCCATTCCGTTCCTTTCCGGGACTTTTCCACAGGAAAATCCCACAGAAAATATCTCAGATAGGAAGGGAATGGATAAGATATAAATAAAATCGTTTTTATCTCTGTATTTCTATATACCGTCTGGTTTTCGTACTTCAAGAGGATTGATTATCGTACTCATCGAGTGCGGTTTTCAGCCCTCCGGCGTACCAGAATGGGATTTCTTGAAGTCGGTGTTTGGAACCGCTTCATAGGATTTTGGGTAAATGCGGTTGGGTTTTCCACAGCCCTGCTTCTGGATCTCCACCAGTCCGGCATATTGCAGCTCCCGCAGGGTATTGACCGCTTTCTGTCGCCCACAGTGGAGCAGCTCCACCACCTCGTTGATGGGATAGTAGAGGTAAATCCGCCCGTATTCGTCCGCCCAGCCATTTTTCCGGGATAGGTCTGTCCGGCGCAGGATAAAGGCATACAGTACCTTTGCTTCGTTGGACAGGGGTGTGAATGTGGGGGCTTCAAAAAGGAAATTCGGAAGCCGGGTAAAGCTGACCGCCTTTTCCGGCTGATGGATATAAATGGTGTTTGTCATATCGTGTTTTGTGGACGGTTAGAAGCCCGTTTTCTGGGGCAGACGGTAGTTTCTATTGCCTGCCCCTGTTCTGTGCTTGCAAAGCCTTGTAAATCGAGGACTTTTCAGCCCCTAACTGTCCACACAAGACCTCCTTTTCCGTTCACTTTCTGTTTTCTGCCGCCTGTGAACTCTGGCGGCACAGTCGGGGCAGTATTTCGCCCGGTTTGACTTTGGGACGAACACTCTGCCGCAGACCGCACAGCGTTTTAGCTCCTTATCCCGGAAAATCTCCGCTTCCAGCGTCCCGATTTGCGGCAAGACCGACCAGCGGAACCACTTACAGCAGACCGAGAAAGAAATGGTCTGGGGGCAGGTGTGGGTGTCCCCCTCGTCAAGGAGCATACAGTTCCCGTCCTCATAGTTACAGCACTCCCGGCGGATCAGGGCGTTTGCCTGTTTCCTCTGTGCCGGTGTCATGCGGTAAAGGGAACCGTCCTGTCTGCGCTCTATGGGCGGCAGTCGTTTATATGGTTTCTCTCTCATGTGTCCTCCGTTTCTTTGTTGCCGTTCTCCCCGAAAGAATTTCCGGCGTTGGCACGCTCCCCGCAGCTTCGGGACATTTTGTCCCGAAGTGGCTCGTTGCGGTGCTTCCCCTGCCGGGGTATTCCTTTTCGGACGGTCATTCATTTTTCAAGGTGCAGCTCATCGATGAACTACCCTAAGTCTACACCTAAAAGACCGCCCGCCCCGTATATCCATAAGGTCGGAAATCAGCCCGGAAAAGAAGATATTTCCACGCTCTTGGAATTGTGGTAGAATAGAAGAAATAGAATGGCAAATCGAAATTTCACGGAGGTATATTATGGGACTGTTTTCAAAGAAGAAAAATGAAGAAGTGGCTATTGATGAACTAACACCACAAATAAAAACTAAGTTAGATGAATTAGCCCAAAAAGGCAATCAGTTTGAGGAAGAAGAACAATATGAGGAAGCTATACAAGCATGGAAAGAAGCTCTTAGCCTAATCCCAGAGCCACAGCAATTTTACAGTGAAACCATATGGTTTTTAGCTGCCATTGGCGATATTTATTTTCAAAAGAAACAATACGAAAAAGCACACGAATGCTTTGACAAAGCAAGGGGGAATTTGAGCGGCGAGGGATATGGAAATCCGTTTGTTATGCTTCGATTAGGTGAATGTTGTTTAGAAATAGGGGACGAAAAAAACGCCACAGAATATTTGCTTAGAGCCTATATGTTTGAAGGAAGGGAGATATTTGAGCCTGACGAGGACGGTAATGATGATGGCAAAAAATATTTTGATTATTTAAGAACTCATGTTGAAAACATTGAGTGAAGATTAAGATAACACAGTTCCCATTTATCGAGCAGACAAGGAGGGAGAGCATGGAACTATCCATACAAGAACGATTGAAAGATTTGCGTGTGGAGCGTGGGCTGACGCTGGAGCAGCTTGAGGAGCAGGTAAATCTCTCCAAGTCTGCGCTGGGCAGCTATGAAGCAAAGGATTTTAAGGACATCAGTCACTATGCTATTATCAAGCTGGCGAAGTTTTACGGTGTAACCGCCGATTATCTACTGGGGCTGTCCCAAATCAAAAATAGGCTTCGCCTATTCAACTCCCCTACCCCTC
>NZ_QWGL01000075.1 GCF_003435375.1 Clostridium sp. AM34-11AC
TAATGCCTTGGTAATTGCCTCCGGCAAATTCATCGGTTCTCGAAACATACTTCGGATAGTTATCCCGGATTTCCAGTAGCCGTTCATATTCACGTTTTTCTGTCTTCTCGGATTTGATCTCCTGCGTGACCTGCACATACAACCGGTCATTTTGCTTCTGCGCCACAAAATCGACCTCACCGTCCGGTGTCTTCCCAATCGTCACGGTATAGCCTCGTCTACAAAGCTCCAGATACACCACATTTTCCAGACTGGAAGCGACGCTGTCCGGTGTATAGCCCAGCACGCTGTAACGCAAAGCAGTATCGGCAAGATAAAACTTCTCCTGCGTTTTCAGAATCTCCTTTCCGCGCAGGTCATAGCGAGAACAACGATGAAGGAGATATGCTTTCTCCAGCTTTTCCAGATAGCTATACACTGTTTCATTGTCGATAGCATGATTTACTGATTTCAGATAATTCGAAATTGATTTTGCAGAGAATGAATTTCCCACATTCGCAAATGTGTACCGAACCACCCGTTCCAGCTGGTCGATCTTACGAATCTGGTTTCTCTTTACGATATCTGAGAAAATCGTGGAATTATAGATATCCCGGACAATCGTATAAACCTCATCCTGTGAATACTCTCGCAGGTGTGTTGCAGGGAAGCCACCCAAGCGGATATAGTCTGCCAGTTCAGCATGGATATCCTTTACCTGTGTATACTGCTTCTTGAATTCCAGATATTCCTGAAAAGAAAGCGTATAGATCCGAAAGGAAACATATCGTCCGGTCAGGTAAGTCGCTATTTCCGAAGACATCATTCTGGAATTGGAGCCTGTTACATAAAAGTCAACATCATAATCTGTTCGATGAACATTTTTTCTTTCGATGAGCTGCAATACAATGTAACCAGTCTACATCTGCATTTTCAAAAATATGCATTGCAAGATTTCCTGAAAGTTTGAATTCAAAAGTCGAAATATATCCGAACTTCTGTCCCTCTTCAATTGTTCCTGTTGCGATTGCTTTGGCTATTGAGGTTCTTAGAAAACTTTCTGCCTGCTCCTTGGATGTGGTTAAATAAAATCCCTACCCAAAATCTTTTCTCTTTGCACATTTGACAAGATCTGGCTCTTTTACTTCACAATAGCTTCCATGATAGAGAACAAATCCAGCTTTTAACTCAAGCACTAATCTCTATCCCCTTTCCTTGCAAAAATTCAGTAATATCTTCAAGCACAGCTTCATCGCCTTCACAATGAAAAATCCCATAACATTTTTCTATATATCCAAGTACATCAGCCTCTTTAAACAAGTGTATAATCTGTTCAACAGGTAAATGCCACTCTTCTGAAGCAAGCCGGATTAATCTTGTTTGCATGAAAGTAATCTCTGTTTTCTCACTCATAATGAATTCTCCTTGATTTCTTGGTCAATAAAACTGGAAGTTATAAACATCTTTGCAAATATATCATATCTATCAACTGTACACCGCCCTCATAAATTGGGTGGTCATAATTGTCCGTAAAGAAATTCGGAATATTGTGAGAGCGGACAAATCCGCATTTTTCATAAAACGGTATGGTTAACGGGCTGTCACCTGTTCCAACCTGCAAAATAGAATATTCATCTGCATATTTACTTGCAAGGAAGTCAATCAATGCTTTCCCATAGCCCTTTCCCTGATTTTCCGGATCGACTGCGATATTCTTGATTTCAAGTATTTCGTTACCTTCATCGGTGACAACACATTCAGCTTTTACATTACCATCTTCAAGTACATACATAGTACCTTTTTCAAGATAGTGATCAACCATGCTCTCCTGTTCATCAGCTAATAACAATAATGATATAAATTGCTTTTTATTTTCGTTCACTTCTCGGATTTTCATATCCATTACTCCGTCAAACTGGAAGTTATCGCCTAATCTTTTAAATTAGTTAAATCCTCTATGTACATTTCTGTATAACCGCACTCTGGGCAGACTGCAACTTTTACATCATCTATAATTGTTGCCTTTTGCTTTTCATCTACACGAACAACAATCCCATAGCCACCACCATTTACTTTAAGCCTTAAATCTGATACCATAACTTTTCCGCATTTTACACATTTTCTCATTGTTTACCACCTCCAAATGTATAATTTTACGCTTTCTTAATTGGATGTCTAATTACAGTTTTCCATTTTTCTGGGGCAACCTTTCTTGCATCAGACATATAAATCTCGTGGTGCAACCTATCTTTGCTAATATCATTAACATATCCATTTTGTTCTAAATAAGTATCCATAAGCGCAACAGTTGCTGGCTCATTATCAAAAGAACCTATATGCATAATTTGAACGCATAATCCCTCATCAATCGTAAGATACTCTGCTGACGAACAATCAAGTTTCTTCTTTTTCGTTGCTGTTTCTACCGCCCAGTCAAAATCAGCTTTAGAAATGAAATCAGGCAAACGGATAACAGAAATCCAGCTGAAAGCAGACTTATTTGTATAATCTACACTCTCGACATCATCCTGCCACCAAAAACCTTCCAATGGCGGAACAACATATTCAAAAAATCCTTCAATTTTATAATCAGTCTTGTAACTCATTTTTAATGTGTATGCAACAGCATATAGAACACTGATTGCTTGTTGATATGCTCCGCCTTCTTCATTTGGATTGCCTTTTCCTCTAACTGCAATATAATTTGCCTTAGGTACATTTACAATCTCTGGTTTGTTCTTCGGCATATAGAATTCTTTATACTCTTTTTTAAAATCAAAAGCCATAATAACCTCCAAAATTCCGATTTTCTCAATTCTCCAAACTTGAATTTATTTTGGCAAATCATCTTCCGCTTTAAAATTCACATTACTGTCATCGATCGAGATTGTGATCGTGTAGTTATAGATTATACCATCTTCTGTTTCCAGCTTAAATGTTACCGCACCACCTCCGAGATACTGAAAATCAGGTTCGTCAGACATTCTTGCATATGTGCCATACTGTTGAAAGTATCCGTCTGCATCAAAGAACGCAACATTGCTTGTTTGCTCCTTATCGTTCCGGAAGAGTACTGCACCAACACGGTCACTAGCATGATCTGGAATTAAAACACAGTCTATGTATTCCCAATCTGTTTCTTGCACAAGAGAGAACATCGACACAATATCTTGTTCAGACCAGATTTTTCCTCCATTCAGATTACTGATATCTGTATTCTGAACCGGATTGCTGGCAGAATCTGATGTTTCTGGCATGGCGTCTTTGCTGCTGCAGGCGGACATTCCTAATACACAAACCGTCATGAAAATAAAAAGCAATGCTCTCTTCATATGAACACCTCCTCAAAT
>NZ_QWGL01000076.1 GCF_003435375.1 Clostridium sp. AM34-11AC
AAAAAAGAGTCATCCGATGGATGGCTCTTTTTTCTATGTTCGAGCCCAGCCGGGCTCGAACGGTTCGAATGTCTACGCTCCGCTCCGGTCGTCGCAGTCGAACGTCCCCCGGACGTTCTGCGACGTCTCGTGCTTTCAATGATACAGAAAAGAGACATCCGATGGATGGCTCTTTTTTGTATGTTCGAGCCCTCCCGGGCTCGAACGGTTCGAATGTCTCCGCTCCACTGCGGTCGTAGCAACAATTTCAAATGCTTGTAAATCATAGGATTGCATGGTATGATAAAATATGTTCGGAAATGCTGGCTGAATGTATCAGCAGAAATTGCCGACAGCACGCGATAGAGTTCATGCATGAGGGTCACACGCTCAAAAAAGTTTAAACATGAATCATGAGAAAGGGGACATAGCTGTTCTAAGGCAGTTGTAAGTGTATGGGAAAACATAGAGATGGCTTTAAGAGCCGGACAGGATTTGTGCTGGCCTGCATTGGGTCGGCTGTTGGTATGGGGAATATCTGGAGATTCCCATATATGGTTTCAGAATGGGGTGGAATGACGTTCCTGCTTCCATATGTTCTGTTTGTTATTTTGATCGCTTCTACCGGAGTGATCGAGGAAATGGCGCTTGGCCGCGCGGCAAAGAGCGGACCGATCAAAGCATTCGGTAAATGTACGGAGATCCGCACCGGAAATAAGCGGACAGGAGAGGTGATCGGTGTGATTCCGGTTATCGGATCCCTGGCATTGGCGATCGGATATAGCGTGGTCGTAGGATGGATCTTTAAATATACATTTTTTGCACTTTCCGGTGGTCTCTTCCACTTAGGGCAGGACGTAGCCGCGATCGAAGGCTTGTTTGGAGGTACAGCCGCCGCATTTGGAAATAATGTATGGCAGGTGGTCGCAATGCTTGTAACCGCGGTGATCATGGCATATGGAATTTCCGGCGGAATTGAGAAAGCGAATAAGATCATGATGCCGATGCTTTTTATCCTGTTTGTTGGGCTCGGCATATATATTTTTACACTTCCAGGTTCGGAACATGGATATCGTTATATTTTTACACTGGAGCCAAAAGGGCTTTTTGATCCAAGACTCTGGATCTACGCGTTCGGCCAGGCATTCTTTTCGCTTTCCATCGCAGGAAATGGAACAGTCATTTACGGTTCTTATTTGAGCGAGGAAGAGGATGTGGTCAGCTCAGCAAGAAATGTAGCATTTTTTGATACATTAGCGGCGCTTCTTGCGGCACTCGTCATTATACCGGGCATGGCAGTGGGAGGCGCAGAACTATCGTCAGGCGGACCGGGGCTGATGTTTATTTATCTGCTGAATGTGTTTAATGGCATGCCGGGCGGATGGTGTGTAGAGATAGTCTTTTATGTCTGTGTTTTGTTTGCAGGCTTAAGCTCTCTGGTAAATCTTTATGAGGCACCGGTAGAGATGATGCAGGAGCGGTTTGGGTTCAGGCGGAAAATTGCGGTTGCAGTGATCGCGATGCTTGGCGGTATCATTTCCCTGATGATCCAGGGAATCGTTTCCGGATGGATGGATGCGGTCTCCATTTATATCTGTCCGCTTGGCGCGATGCTTGCCGCTATCATGTTTTTCTGGGTAGCCGGAAAGGATTTTGCGCTTACAGCAGTTAACAAAGGAACGAAAAAACCGATCGGCAGCTGGTTTATGCCGCTTGGAAAATATGTATTGGTTCCGGCTGCGCTTCTCGCACTTGTGGCGGGGGCGCTGCTTGGGGGAATTGGCTGATAAGAGATACTTTCGTGTTTCGTCAGGAGAAATCTGAGGACGGCACGTGGAAAACTTAATGGAGGAGATGACTAAAATGAGCAGATTAAACGAATTGCTCCAACAGGCGGGCAATATTGGACGGAACGAAGATGATTCGATCACAAGACTGGGATTTTCAGAAAAATATTTCCAGGCGCTTGAGTTTTTAAAAGGACGCATGCAGGAGCTGGGAATGCAGGTGGAGACTGACCCGGTCGGAAATCTTCATGGCGTATTGCAGGGGAGTGACCCGGAAGCAAAATCCATTGTGATCGGCTCCCACATGGATACAGTTATGCAGGGCGGTGTTTACGATGGAATGCTGGGTGTGACCGGTGCCCTGGAAGTTGCAGCCCGCTTAAAGGATGAAGGACGTACCCTGCGCCATCCATTGGAGATCTGGGGCTTTAATATGGAAGAGTCCAGTATTCTTGGCGGTACATTTGGAAGCAGATGCGTGACAGGGATGCTCGATCCGGATATTCCCGGATATGCGGAAAAATTAGCAAAGTTTGGCTGCAGTCCGGAAAAAGCAAAAGCAGCCAAGAGAGATATCAGCAAGTATGAGTGCTACCTGGAATATCATATCGAACAGGGCGATAAACTCGATCATACGGGAATAGATGTGGGAGTTGTCAGCGGAATCGTCAGCATCATCGACTATAAGGTAACGGCAAAAGGCATGAGCAACCATGCGGGCACAACGATGATGGCTAACAGAAAAGATGCGCTTGTCGGAATGGCAAAGCTGATCGTAGCAGCAGAAGAGCGGGCAAGAGAACTGAATGACACACTTGTATTCACGGTCGGAAAGATCGCTGTATCACCCGGACAGGAAAATGTAATTCCGGGACAGGCTGTGGCGAACTTTGAGATGCGTCATATGGACAAGGCTGTAACAGATCAGTTCTATGCAGATATTCAGGCACTCGCAAAAGAGATTCCGAACTGTGAGTTTGAATTTGTAAATACCAGTGCCAAATATTCCACACCGTGTGATCCGAGATTGATCAAACTGATCGACGATGTCTGCACGGAAAAGGGAATCAGCCATATCATCATGCCCAGCGGTGCAGGTCATGACGCGAATTCGATGGCCCACGAAGGTGTCCCAATCGGTATGATCTTTGTTCCGAGTGTCAAGGGCATCAGCCATCAGGGAGACGAATATACAAAACCGGAACATATCGATATGGGGGCGGATGTTCTGTATCAGACTGTGTTAAAGCTGGATGAAACTGGAGTTTAAGTTTTACAGATGATCGAATGAAAGGCTGAATTTTATCTGGCAGAATTTGAAAAAAGATATAAACATAGGGGGTATTTTATCATGGCAAAAGAAGCGAATCCAATTCCGCAGGGAAAGTATGTACCGGCAACGAGATTTGGCAATATGATCTTTACAGCAGGTATGACACCGAGAAACAATGGTGTTCTGAT
>NZ_QWGL01000077.1 GCF_003435375.1 Clostridium sp. AM34-11AC
GGGTCCGACCGTTCCTCATCAGTAAAGCGCAGGCGCGGCTCCTTATTCAAACCATTCTCCCAGCATGAGGGAGGACATCATGTAGTGCAGCTCTGCATAAATGGCCATTCCCACAGGATCGTTGAACATACAACCGGACAGGTAGGCGTAAAACTGTGCCACCACATCAGACAGGATCTTCGCTTCGGTTCCTTCCAGAATCAGACCGCCCATGCCTTCCTTGGCACGGATGGCGCTCCAAATCTCTGCCAGACGGAGAAGCCCCACCTGACCGGTCTCATTCAGTTCGGCTGCCTGATCTGCCGCCGTGCGGCACTCACTTACCGCATCGGCCATGACCGTAAGCAGCTGGCTGCGCTGGGCATTTACCGCCCTGTCAAAAAACATCAACGGGTTTTGATTCAAAATGTTGGGGTTCATCATCATTCATCCTCCTTCTTTTTCAGTTCCTGGGGTTTGGTGGTCATAATGCGGTACAGCTCGGTACTCTTCGGGAAGTGGTCCACGAAAGGCAGAATTGTGGAGCCATAGAACAGCAGGCCCTCGCCCTCACCGGAGTGGGTCACATAGCTAAGCTGGTGCGTGGAAATGCCCAGCTGCTTGGCAAGTATCTGACGGTCTCCGCCTGCCTGGTTGAGCATATACACGAAGTCCGAGTTTTCAAAGATGTTCTCTACCTCGCGGCTGCTCAAAAGGTCTTTGACATTCTGGGTGATACCTGTCGGAATACCACCCCATTTACGGAATCGCTTCCAGATTTCCACTGTATAGGCAGCGGTCTGTTCCTCCTTCAAAAGCAGGTGCATCTCGTCGATGTAGTAACGGGTGGACTTGTGGGCAGCGCGGTTGATGGTAACGCGGTTCCACACCTGATCCTGTACCACCAGCATACCGATTTTCTTGAGCTGCTTGCCCAGTTCCTTGATGTCATAGCAGACAATGCGGTTGTTGATGTCCACATTGCTCTGGTGGTTGAACACATTGAGGGAGCCGGTTACATAGATTTCAAGGGCCGTAGCGATATACTGGGCTTCCTTTTCCTCCTGTTCCCGAAGCAGGTTATATAGGTCCTCCAAAACCGGCATATTCTCCGGGCGCGGGTCATTGAGGTAAGTCTGATAGACCAGGCGCACACAGCGGTCGATGATTGTTTTCTGCACCGGCTGCAAGCCCTCCTTACCGCCCACGATCAGCTCACACAAGCTGAGGATAAAATCAGACTTGAGGGACAGTGGGCTTTCATCATCCGAGTAGTCCAGGTTCAGGTCCATCGGATTGATGTAGTTGGTGGAGGTAGGCGAGATCTTGATGACCTGCCCATGCAGACGCTCAATAAGAGGTGCGTACTCCGCTTCCGGGTCACAGATGATAACATCATCATTGGTAAGCAAAAAGCAGTTGGCGATTTCTCGTTTTGCGCTGAAGGACTTACCGGAACCTGGCGTACCCAAAATCAAGCCGTTGGGGTTTTTCAGCAGCTTTCTGTCTACCATGATGAGGTTGTTGGACAGGGCGTTTATGCCGTAGTACAGAGCTTCTTTGCCGTTCTGGAATAATTCCTGTGTGGTGAACGGTACAAAGATAGCCGTAGAACTGGTGGTCAGTCCTCGCTGGATCTCAATCTGATTGAGTCCCAGGGGCAGACAGCTCATCAGCCCTTCTTCTTGCTGGAAGTCCAGCCTGGTCAGCTGACAGTTATACTTCTGGGCAATGGAGCCTGCCTGAAAGATGTTGTTGCCAAGCTGACGGGGATTGTCCGCTGTGTTCAGCACCAGAAAGGTTAAAAGGAACATTCTCTCGTTGCGGCTCTGCAAATCCTGCAAGAGTTTTTTCGCTTCACTGCCGTAGGTAGCAAGGTCGGATGGAATGATGTCCATGTCGTATCCGGCACGAACTGCTTTTTTCTGTTCCTCGATCTTACTGCGGTCCAGGTCGGTAATCTTGCGCTTTACCGTCTTAATGGCTTTCACCTGATCCACCGACTGAATGTGCATACTCACAATGAGCGAGCTTTCCATATCCAAAAAATCAGCCAGCAGACGGTCATTCAGCTCCGGTGCGAGAATCTGCAAAAAAGAAACAGCCCCGTATTTCTTGCCCATACGGAACTGCTTGCCGGTGCGGAACTCAAAGGAGCTTGGTGCAATAAAATCCTTCGTGGACAGACCGGAAGGAGCCAGCCAGTCCCATTCAAACTGAAATGGGAGCTGTTCATCCATGTGGAATACTGCATGAAGCTGAGAAAGCCTTTCTTTACCGTCCAGCGTTCTGGCAGCTACACCAAGACGCTTGAAGTTATTAAGTATATCGGTCTCAATACGCTCCAGACGGGGCTTGGCAGCTTTGATGCTGTCTGCGTCGATACCAAAAGTCAGGTATTTGGTCTTGATGAGACCGTTGTTACCTCTGGCCAGCTGATTTTGCAGCATTGTGGTGTATTCCTCGCGGATACTGTCAAAGGCATCCCTCTGGGGCGGGATGGAAATGGAGTTAGCAAAGGTCTCCTCCGATGCCGCAAGGTTCAAAAAAGACAGCTGGAAATGAATTGAGCTGTCAAAATAATTGAGGAAATCACACCACCCCTCAAAGATTGCCGTCTTATCTTCGTTTTGGGAGAGCTGATAGTTGATGTCCTGAAACTGGATGGTCTTTGTGTAGTGGCTGTCCGATACTCGGCAGATTCCATCCGGCCACATCCGTTCATAAGGGATACTGTCCTGCGCAGATTTTCCTTTTTTGTCCGTGCGGTTAGCGCGGGCAATGGCCGCTTCGATCTGCTTCTTATCGGCGCGGGACAGCTTTTTCTTTGTCTTTACCGGCTGCACAGTTTTTTTCTCGGTTTTTCCGAACATCCGATGCAGCCATTTTTTTATTGCGGTGAACAATGTCATACACCTCCTTATCGAGCATTTCCTGCCGCTTTAATACGGCATAAAAGTTATTGGTCTGGTAGGGACGCTGCTTTGGACGGATCACAGCTACTTTGAGAATGTTGCCCACGATCTTTTCCAGGGGCTGTCCATGCTTTTCGTACATAGCCAGCAGGAAGAAGGGCATCATGACCAGCATCATACACATGGCAGCCATGCTGTTTCCCGCAGGCTCACGGAGCCACAAGAACAGCGGTACGCCTACAAGCGCCCCGGCGGTAAAGCAGACCAGCTGCCTTCGGGTCAGATTGAACATGACCTTTGTTTTGACT
>NZ_QWGL01000078.1:0-949 GCF_003435375.1 Clostridium sp. AM34-11AC
GTCAGCAGAAGAAAACTGCATGACCGAGAATGTTGCGTCACTTCGTTCCGTCAAGGTGGCTACACCCCCTTGCGCCGCTAAAGCGGCTATCCCCTGTGGACTTGCCGTCCGCAAACGGTTTTGACAAACCGTTCGCCGCCAGCAAGTTTGAAAATCAAGAATCTTAATTTGATAAAGGAGTGTGATTCTATGAAAAAGAAATTACCCATAATCCTCTTGGGTGTTATTTTGGCTTGTGTGTTGGTTTTCGGTTTCCTTTATGCAAACAATGACATTGGTAAAACCGCAAACAGTTTAGAAGCAGACATTCGCCAATCTCAAAAAATTTTGGATGATTGGATTGTTGATGGAAGCATTTCCGACACAATGGCTGCATTTATTTCTTACCCACAGGACAAGACAGACCACACTTTTTCTGTCTATGTAAATCGCCCTGGCTTGTCTTTTGGATATTTCTTCCGTGGTGGTGGAGATATAGTTGAGGTTGATGATTACATTGCAGAGTTTGTTGTTGAGGGAAATAACGAAAGGGCATTTATCTCAATGAATACCCAAAATATTGTTCGACTTGAAGTAGATGATGGCAACGGCATTCAGGTGATTGATATTGATAGTGGCAAGCCTTTCGCCATTGTCCTGCCCCTCAATGTAGGAAACATCTGTTTCTATGATACGAATGGAAATGTTGTGGAATATCTTCGCCAACAACTTTGACCAACTTCAATTTACCGAACTGAACACAACAACTGAATACCGAAAATCAGACCGTTGACTGGTCGCACTATGCGAAAAGTTGACGGTCTTTTTTTATCCGCAAAATCAAAAAAGGAGGTCAATCACAATGACAAAACCGAAAACCCTTGAACAGCTTCGAGCCGAAAAGGAACGAGCCGAGACGCAGCTTGCACAGGAACAGCACAAGCTGGAGCGTCTGGAGAACAGAAAGAAG
>NZ_QWGL01000078.1:959-3031 GCF_003435375.1 Clostridium sp. AM34-11AC
CTGGAGCGTCTGGAGAACAGAAAGAAGTATCTGGAGAAAGGCGAACGCACCAAGCGCACCCACCGCCTTTGCAATCTGGGCGGAACGATTGAGAGCCTTGCCCCGGAGGTCAAAGATCTCACACGCACCGAAATGACAGAGCTGATGGAACACATCTTTTCTCTGTCCGAAGTCCAGCGAGCCGTCCGTCACATGGCGATTACCCATATCAGCCAAGCAAACAGGGAAAAGGAGTTGAAAGCCGATGGCACTATTTCATCTAAGCGTCACGCAGACTAAGCGAAGCGCAGGACAGTCCGCTATTGCTTCTGCCGCCTACCGTGCCGGGGAGCGATTGTATAGCGAGTATTACGGCGAATACAGCGACTACACCCGCAAGGGCGGCGTGATCTGCTCTGATATTCTCCTGCCGTCCCATGCACCGCCCGAATACGCAGACCGCCAGACCCTATGGAACGCCGTGGAAAAAGCCGAGCGTGGAAAGAACGCCCAGCTTGCATACAGCTTTGACATTGCCTTGCAGAATGAATTTTCCCTTGAGGAAAACATCGCTCTTGCAAGGCAATTTTTGTTGGAGAACTTTGTGAGCCGGGGCATGGTAGTTGACTTCGCCGTACACCAGCCAGACCGGGAGGACGGCGGCATACCAAACCCGCATTTTCATGTGCTTTGCCCCATCCGCCCCATCGAGCAGAACGGCAAATGGGGACTAAAGCAACGCCGGGTGTATGAGCTGGACGAGGACGGCAACCGTATCCGGGACGCAGACGGAAAGTTTGTGTTCAACGCCGTTCCCACTACCGACTGGGGCAGTCCCGAAACGCTGGAACATTGGCGGCAGACATGGGCAGAGCTATGCAACGCCAAGTTTGCGGAGAAAGGGCTTGATGTTCGCATCGACCACCGAAGCTATGAGCGTCAGGGCGTGGAGCTTCTTCCCACCGTCCATGAGGGCGCAACCGTCCGGGCAATGGAGAAGAAAGGCATACGCACCGAGAAAGGCGAGTTCAACCGCTGGATCAAAGCCACCAATGCCGTTATCCGGGACATCAAGAAGAAAATCGCTCTCCTGTTTGATTGGATTGCCGAAGCAAAAGCGGAGCTTGCCAAGCCGCAGGCACCCGACCTTGTTTCTCTGCTGAACGCCTATTACACCAAGCGCAGAGCCGGGGCATATTCGCAGAAAGGCAAGGTCAGCAACCTAAAGGAGATGAACGAGACTTTCAATTATCTCCGGGCAAACGGCATTTACACTCTTGAAGATTTGGAAAGCCGTGTCAGCGAACACAGTGCTGCCACAGAGAGCTTGAAGAAAACGCTGGACGAACAGACCGCCCGAATGAAAGCAATTAAGCAGCTCTATGACAGCTCCGCTGCTTTCCAGAACTTGAAGCCTGTCTATGACGGCTTGCAGAAAATCAAGTTTGAGAAGCCCAGAGCCAAGTACAAGGCAGAGCATGAAGCGGAACTGAAACAGTTCTACGCCGCCAGACGCAAGCTGACTGGGGAGTTCCCGGACGGCAAGGTGGATATGAAAAAGCTGACCGAAGAGTATGACGAGCTGGAACAGGCGCACAACACCACCTATGGCGAGTTTAAGACCGTCAGAGACGATTTACACCGCCTTTGGAAGGTCAAGTCATGTGTAGATACTGCCGCCCGATTTAACGAGCGCACAGAGGAACAAATGCTCCAAAATCGACCCCAAACACGACACAAAAAGGAGGAACTATCCCGATGAATTATACCCAAGCACAGATTGACCGGGCAAACGCCGTCAGTCTGGAAGATTTTCTCCGCACACAGGGAGAGACACTTATCAAAAGCGGACGGGAATACCGCTGGAAAGAACATGACAGCCTGACCGTCCGGGGAAACAAATGGTTTCGCCACAGCCAGAGCAAGGGCGGCTATCCCATTGATTTTGTCATGGAGTTTTACGGCAAGTCCTTTCCCGAAGCAGTCCAGCTCTTAACCGGCGAAAGCGCCGAGGGACAGAGCGAAGCCAGCACAGCACCGCCCACAGCGTTTCACTTGCCCTTGCACAACAGAACAGCCGACAGAGCAATTCA
>NZ_QWGL01000079.1:0-2360 GCF_003435375.1 Clostridium sp. AM34-11AC
AGACCAGGGGTGCAACGCTATGCACCTTCGTATGAAAGCCGTTCCCGCGGCGGAAATACAACTGGTTAAGCTAGAAAGAGCGCAGGGTGGATGCCTTGGCACTAAGAGCCGATGAAAGACGTGATAAGCTGCGAAAAGCTTCGGGGAGGAGCAAATATCCTTTGATCCGGAGATCTCTGAATGGGGAAACCTACTTGAGTGTACCTCAAGTGACGTATGGTGAATACATAGCCATACGCCGGGAACCCGGTGAACTGAAACATCTAAGTAGCCGGAGGAAGAGAAAGAAACATCGATTCCGAAAGTAGCGGCGAGCGAAATTGGAAGAGCCCAAACCGGAATGCGTGCATTCCGGGGTTATGGACCACGTTATGTGACCCGTATGGTAATGGAACAGTCTGGGAAGTCAGACCAGAGAGGGTGAAAGTCCCGTACATGAAACCAGAAGGGAGCTAGTGGGATCCAGAGTACTGCGAGACACGTGGAACCTTGCAGGAAGTCGGGGGGACCACCCCCCAAGGCTAAATACTCCTTAGTGACCGATAGCGCATAGTACTGTGAAGGAAAGGTGAAAAGGACCCCGGGAGGGGAGTGAAAGAGAACCTGAAACCCTGTGTTTACAAGCTGTGGAAGCACGTTAAGGTGCGACCGCGTACTTTTTGTAGAACGGTCCGGCGAGTTGCGGATGCTGGCAAGGTTAAGCACTTTAGGTGCGGAGCCGAAGCGAGAGCAAGTCTGAATAGGGCGTCAAGTCAGCATGTGCAGACCCGAAACCGGGTGATCTATCCATGTCCAGGTTGAAGCGAAAGTAAAATTTCGTGGAGGACCGAACGCACATCCGTTGAAAAGGGTGGCGATGAGGTGTGGATAGGGGAGAAATTCCAATCGAACCCGGAGATAGCTGGTTCTCCTCGAAATAGCTTTAGGGCTAGCCTCGTATTAGTCTGGTGGAGGTAGAGCACTGAATTTCCTAGGGGGCGTCAAAGCCTACCGAAGAATATCAAACTCCGAATGCCATACAGATGATGTACGGGAGTCAGACGGCACGAGATAAGTTGGGTCGTCAAAAGGGAAAGAGCCCAGACCTGCAGCTAAGGTCCCAAAGTGTGTGTTAAGTGGAAAAGGATGTGGGATTTCAAAGACAACTAGGATGTTGGCTCAGAAGCAGCCACACATTCAAAGAGTGCGTAATAGCTCACTAGTCGAGAGGTCCTGCGCCGAAAATGTCCGGGGCTGAAACACAACACCGAAGCTCAGGAATGTATTTATACATTGGTAGAGGAGCATTCTTAAAGGGGCGAAGCAGTACCGATAAGGAGCTGTGGACTTTTAAGAAGAGAGAATGCCGGAATGAGTAGCGAGATGGAGGTGGGAATCCTCCAGGCCGAATATCTAAGGTTTCCAGGGTAAAGCTGATCTGCCCTGGGTAAGTCGGGGCCTAAGGCAAGGCTGAGAAGCGTAGCTGATGGACAACAGGTTTAGATTCCTGTACCACATGGTATCAGAACTGTGGGGACGCAGAGGGATAAGATGACCGGGGGACAGATTCCCGGGCAAGCGTAGGAGGTGTCAGGTAGGCAAATCCGCCTGATAAGCCAAAGACGTGACGCGGACCGAACTAAAGTAGGGAAGCATCCGATTCCAGCTGCCGAGAAAAGCCGCTATTGTGTACCATGTGCCCGTACCGTAAACCGACACAGGTGGATGAGGAGAGAATCCTAAGGCCGGCGGGAGAAGCATTGTTAAGGAACTCGGCAAAATGACCCCGTAACTTCGGGATAAGGGGTGCCAGAGAGATCTGGCCGCAGAGAATAGGCTCAAGCAACTGTTTAGCAAAAACACAGGTCTATGCGAAACCGTAAGGTGATGTATATGGGCTGACGCCTGCCCGGTGCTGGAAGGTTAAGAGGAGAGGTTAGAGCAATCGAAGCTTTGAATTGAAGCCCCAGTAAACGGCGGCCGTAACTATAACGGTCCTAAGGTAGCGAAATTCCTTGTCGGGTAAGTTCCGACCCGCACGAAAGGCGTAATGATTTGAGCGCTGTCTCGACAATGCACCCGGTGAAATTGAAATACCAGTGAAGATGCTGGTTACCTGCGCCAGGACGGAAAGACCCCATGGAGCTTTACTCCAGCTTGATACTGGGATTCGGTAATGCATGCACAGGATAGGTGGGAGGCTACGAGTACGGAACTCCGGTTTCGTATGAGCCGCTGTTGGGATACCACCCTTGCGTTACTGGGTTTCTAACCATGGTCCATGATCTGGATCGGGGACAATGTCAGGTGGGGAGTTTGACTGGGGCGGTCGCCTCCGAAAGGGTATCGGAGGCGCTCAAAGGTTCCCTCAGAATGGTTGG
>NZ_QWGL01000079.1:2370-3021 GCF_003435375.1 Clostridium sp. AM34-11AC
CTCAAAGGTTCCCTCAGAATGGTTGGAAACCATTCGAAGAGTGCAAAGGCAGAAGGGAGCTTGACTGCGAGACCGACGGGTCGAGCAGGTAGGAAACTAGGACTTAGTGATCCGGTGGTATGAAAGTGGGATTGCCATCGCTCAACGGATAAAAGCTACCCTGGGGATAACAGGCTTATCACTCCCAAGAGTTCACATCGACGGAGTGGTTTGGCACCTCGATGTCGGCTCATCGCATCCTGGGGCTGAAGTAGGTCCCAAGGGTTGGGCTGTTCGCCCATTAAAGCGGTACGCGAGCTGGGTTCAGAACGTCGTGAGACAGTTCGGTCCCTATCCGGCGCAGGCGGAGGATATTTGAGAGGAGCTGTCCTTAGTACGAGAGGACCGGGATGGACGGACCGCTGGTGTACCGGTTGAGCTGCTAAGCTCATGGCCGGGTAGCCAAGTCTGGCAGGGATAAACGCTGAAGGCATCTAAGCGTGAAGCCCCCCTCAAGATGAGATATCCCATTCGAAAGAAGTAAGACCCCTTGAAGACGACGAGGTAGATAGGGCAGAGGTGGAAGTGCAGTAATGTACGGAGCTGACTGTTACTAATCGGTCGAGGGCTTATCCAGGAAGGTCTGGTTGGTTGATGAAACGGTAAAGATGG
>NZ_QWGL01000008.1:0-220 GCF_003435375.1 Clostridium sp. AM34-11AC
CAAGCAGAGGGTCATAGGTTCGAGCCCTATAGGTCCCATTTATATGAAAAATATCATATTGATCATGGCGGAATAGCTCAGTTGGCTAGAGCACACGGTTCATACCCGTGGTGTCGAGAGTTCAAATCTCCCTTCCGCTACTATGGCGGAATAGCTCAGTTGGCTAGAGCACACGGTTCATACCCGTGGTGTCGAGAGTTCAAATCTCCCTTCCGCTACG
>NZ_QWGL01000008.1:230-113848 GCF_003435375.1 Clostridium sp. AM34-11AC
CATACCCGTGGTGTCGAGAGTTCAAATCTCCCTTCCGCTACGATTGAAAATCCCGGGAATCTGAGAAGGTTCCCGGGATTTTTTCGATTATAATAGTTTTTCTGAAATATTCTGCTGTACCAAATAGAAAAGAACATCTGCAATGATCCTGCAAACATATGAAAGGCTCTGTTGGTGTCTGGATTTTCACTTAAAAGATTCCCGGTAATACTGTCGCAAGATAATATCCGACCCAGAATGATGCTGAATTCGCGATAAACGAATAGAGAACGAAGTCACCGTTTTCCTTTTTGGGGGACACTCTCTTCAAAAACCTGCAATACAGACCTGCCTCCAGCGCAAAGACTATGACCTCGAAAAAGACATAGCTTGTGATAAAGGCCAACGGACCGGCATTGTAATGAATGATATTGAGAAGCAGATTTAAGAGAAGCTGCGTCGTGATATTTACAAGCGCAAGGATCTGCAGCTGCTTTTTCTGCCGGAAGCCGAATAACAGCCCGACGACCATTTCAATTGCGATCGTAAGAAGGATACGGACCGCGAGCGATAAAAGCTCCATTCGATAATTATAGGAACGATACGCGTTGATCCGCTCGTTTGTGCTCAGGTCCTCATTGTATTCCACGGATCCGATCCGGACGCCCTCCATGTCAACGGTGTAATAAGTATCAAATGCATAACGCTCATAGCTTCCGCTTGATACAAAGGTCCCGGTTTCCGGATAATACAGGAGGATCTTAAAATCCTCCGGTGGATAATAGGTCCAGGCGATCTCACCGGTTTCGCTTACCGTCCAGCCCCTCTGAAGGAAATAATATCCGTCAGGATCCTTGTAATCTACAAAAGCTTTCCAGATGTTCCGGTCAAGATCATAGAGCTGCTCATTTCTGGCGGTGCCGTCCCAGACTTGTGCAGGTCCTGTACATTTCTCCTTTGAAAGCAGTGTGCCATAGCACAGATCATCGCTCATATTTTTGAACTGGATGCGCACCGAGGGCTTTGGACCCATATCAGCTTTCGCGGTGATCGGAAGTGCTGTGACTGCAAAGATCATGCAGAACAGCAGCATGAAAAGCCCGACATACATTCTTTTTTTCATACCAGGAACCTCCTTTCAGAGCTTGGATTCATAAAAATCAATTATCTTTGCCATTTGTATCTGCTTTTATTATAATTGATCCCAATATTGTCTGACAAGAAAGAGATGTTTACTATTTTCTTACGTTTTGGCGCGGATGTGTCCGGTACACGGGTAGGGATTTTGCTGATTTGGAATGCGAAGCATCGGCAAAATCAGCTGTTGTCTGCGCATGGCATGAACAGGAATGTATCGCAGTGCACATGCATGAAGTTTAGAAAAAATTTAGCCTTTTTTTAGCGGTTATGTGATATACTATAATCTATATCGTATGCCATATGGCACTGACATGGTCAGAATGCATATGGCTGCACGGAAAATTCTGAACATATAAGATTCGGAGGACGTTATGTATCAGTTTATCGTAAATCCCGGTGCCGGTGCTGGAAGAGGATACCGGATCTGGAAACGACTGGAACATCAGCTGGAAATGAACAGTCAGGAATACCGTGTCTTTTTTACGGAACATCAAGGGGACGCGGCGGAGATCGCGAGAGTACTGACGGCGGAAAAGGATGAAGCGAAGGTGATCGTGATCGTCGGCGGCGAAGGTACCTACAATGAGGTCTTAAACGGTGTCTCCTTTAAGGGACTCCTGACCTTCGGCTATGTCCCGGTGGGATTCCGGAATGCACTCTCGAAGGGATTCCAGTCTTTCTGGAAGGTGGACCGTCAGGCGAGGCGGATCCTTCACCCGAAATATTACCGGATGCTGGACTATGGCGTTATCACGTTCGGAAACGAGGAGATCGTGAGCCGCAGATTTGCCGGACGTTGTGGGATCGGACTCGACGCGGCGTTGTGCCACAATCTTTTGTGCTGCCCCGTGAGAAACCAGATGACGAGACTTCATCTGACAAAAATCCTTCGTTTTGGGATCGGATTAAAGCAGCTTTTTCTTGCAAAGCCGACAAAAGGATATATTTTGCTTGACGGGACGCAGAAAGTGGAGTTTAATCATATATATTTCATCACGTTTATGGTACGCCGGGAAGAGAAGAAAAAGAAGAACGGCGGGATTTTAAATGATGACGGAAAAATGACCGTTTACGTTGGAAACAGTGCGAGAAAGACGAAGATGATCCCGATCTTAAGAGACCTTGTGATGGGGGTCCGGAGAAAAGAGCGGGGGATCCGTGTCTTTGAGTGCAGCGAGGCGGAGATCCACCTTGCGCGCCCGTTGGCGGTCCACGTGGACGGTGAGAGCTGTATGTGTCAGGAGAATCTGGCGGTGCGCTGTATCCCGAAACGGATGCGCGTGATCGGCTCATAAGAAATATAGGAGGAGATTCTATGAGAATCGGACAGGGATATGATGTGCATCGTCTCGTAGAAGGAAGAAAGCTGATTATTGGAGGCGTGGACATTCCCTATGAAAAAGGACTTTTGGGTCATTCTGACGCAGATGTCCTTCTTCATGCTGTGATGGACGCACTTTTGGGGGCCGCCGCCCTCGGCGATATCGGCCAGCACTTCCCGGATTCGGACGAGAGATATAAAGGGATTTCCAGCATCGCGCTTTTAAAGGAAGTCGGGAAGATCCTGCAGGAAAACGGATATATGATCGAAAATATCGATTCCACCGTGATCGCCCAGAGGCCGAAGCTTTTGCCGTACCGCCCGCAGATGGCGGAAAATATCGCGGCGGCGTTAGGAATCGAAAAAGAACAGGTAAGCGTGAAAGCGACGACGGAAGAAGGGCTTGGATTTACCGGTACCGGGGAGGGGATCTCCGCTCAGGCGATCGCCCTTTTAAGTTCGGTGGCGGATTACGCGCCGGAGGACCGCGTTGGAATTATTTCCGGTGGATGCGGGGGCTGTCCGGGCTGTAGACAGCAGCAATAAATGAATGCGGAAGTAAGCGCCTGTTGATAGTAAAAGTGCATTACGCAAAGCTGCATGGCAGAAAAATTCGGACAGAAAGATATATGAAGGAGCTTAAGTTATGAAGATCTACAATACACTCACAAAGAGAAAAGAAGAGTTCGTTCCGGTAGAGCCGGGAAAAGTAAAAATGTACGTGTGCGGACCGACCGTCTACAACTTTATCCACATCGGAAACGCGAGACCGATGATCGTATTTGATACGGTAAGACGGTACTTTGAATATAAAGGATACGATGTAAATTATGTATCCAACTTTACGGATGTCGATGATAAGATCATCAAAAAAGCCATCGAGGAGAGCGTTGATGCAGAGACGATCTCCAAGCGCTACATCGCCGAGTGCAAAAAGGATATGGAAGGCATGAATATCGAGCCGGCAACAAAGAACCCGCTGGCGACAGAAGAGATCTGCGGCATGCTGAATATGATCAGCACTCTGATCGAAAAAGGTTACGCCTATGTGGCTGCTGACGGAACGGTTTATTACAGTGTCCGGAAATTTAAAGATTACGGAAAGCTTTCCCATAAGAATCTTGACGATCTCCAGTCCGGATTCCGTGAGATCAAGGTAACCGGTGAGGAGGGCAAGCAGGATCCGAACGACTTCGTTCTCTGGAAACCGAAAAAAGAGGGAGAGCCGTACTGGGAGTCTCCGTGGTGCGAGGGCCGTCCGGGCTGGCACATCGAGTGTTCCGTTATGGCAAAGAGATACCTCGGCGACGAGATCGATATCCATGCAGGCGGTGAGGACTTAATTTTCCCGCATCATGAGAACGAGATCGCCCAGAGTGAGGCTGCAAACGGAAAGCCCTTCGCGAAATACTGGATGCACAACGCGTTCTTAAATATTGATAATAAGAAGATGTCAAAATCGCTCGGAAACTTCTTTACCGTCCGTGAGATCAGCGAAAAATACGATCTTCAGGTGCTCCGTTTCTTTATGCTGAGCGCACATTACAGAAGTCCGTTAAACTTCAGCGCGGACTTAATGGAAGCCTCCAAGAACGGTCTTGAGAGAATCCTCACCGGTATGGAAAAGCTCCGTGAGGCGGAGGCGAAGGCAGCCGGCGGCACAATGACAGCGGAAGAACTGGAAAATCAGAAGAAGGCAATGGAGCTTGTCGCAAAGTATGAGGCGGCGATGGATGATGATTTCAACACCGCGGACGCGATCTCCGCGATCTTCGAGCTCATCAAACTCTCCAACTCCACAGTCTCCGGGGCAAGCACAAAGGAGTATGTTTCCTGGATGAAGAATGAGATCCAGAGACTCTGCGACGTAATGGGGATCATTACAGAAAAGAAGGCGGAAGTCCTTGACTCTGAGGTGGAGGACCTGATCGCCCAGAGACAGGCAGCGAGAAAGGCAAAGAACTTTGCCCTTGCCGATGAGATCAGAGGAAAACTTCTCGACATGGGAATCGTCCTCGAGGACACAAGAGAGGGCGTAAAATGGAAGAGAGCTTAATGCTTTTAAAGGAAAAATTCCACTTAAAGGATACGGATGCAGGCCAGTACTCTCCGCTTGTGCTCGCCTATCTCGGTGACGCGGCTTACGAGATCCTGATCCGTACCATCGTGGTCAGTGAGGGAAATATGCAGGTGAATAAGCTTCACAAGAAGTCTTCAGCTCTTGTGAAGGCTGCAGCCCAGGCGGAATTCCTGATGGCCATCGAGGATGACCTCACCGAGGAGGAGCATGCGGTCTACAAACGGGGAAGAAACGCGAAGTCTTTCTCTATGGCCAAGAATGCGACAATGAAGGATTACCGGATGGCGACAGGCTTTGAGGCTCTGATGGGATATCTTTACCTGTCCGGAAGAACGGAACGCATGGTGGATCTTGTGGCTCTGGCGATGACAAAGACCGGAAAAGCAGTGTCCGGAGATACGGAAAAACAGAAAGAGGAGAACTCCGATGAGATATGAAGAACTGACGATAGAAGGGCGCAACGCTGTTTTGGAGGCGTTCCGCTCCGGAAAGACCATCGACCGGCTGTTTGTCCTTGACGGCTGCCAGGACGGTCCGGTGCGCACGATCGTGAGAGAGGCGAAAAAGCATGATACGATCGTAAATTTTGTCCCGAAGGAACGCCTGGATTCCATGTCTGAGACGGGACATCATCAGGGTGTGATGGCGTATGCCGCTGCTTACGAGTACGCGGAGGTGGAAGATATCTTAAAGATCGCGGAAGAGAAGGGCGAGCCGCCGTTTTTATTCCTGCTTGACGGAATTGAGGATCCGCACAACCTTGGAGCGATCATCCGTACCGCGAACCTTGCGGGCGCTCACGGAGTGATCATTCCGAAACGCCGCGCGGTGGGACTTACCGCGACGGTTGCGAGAACCTCCGCAGGTGCGTTAAACTATACGCCGGTCGCAAAGGTCACCAACATGGCGGCAACGATCGAGGATTTAAAGAAACGCGGCATCTGGTTCGTCTGCGCCGATATGGGCGGAGAGAGCATGTACCGTTTAAACCTCACCGGACCGATCGGTCTTGTGATTGGAAATGAGGGGGAGGGCGTGAGTCGTCTCGTGAAGGAGAAATGCGATATGATCGCGTCGATCCCGATGAAGGGCGATATCGATTCCCTGAACGCGTCCGTTGCGACAGGTGTTCTCGCGTATGAGATCGTGAGACAGAGACTGGCGAAGGCATAGGATTTATAATTTTACTTATGATAAAAAGACCTGCGGAGAGGAGTTCCGTAGGTCTTTTTTATTCGAGGAGGATTTCCTTCATAATAAACATTTGTTCCGGTCAGCCCGGTCGTCCTGAGTGAGTGAGCATCATTGTCGCGTTCACGTCTTTTTCGTAACAGGAATTTCCTGTAACACGAAAAAAGGCTTCCCGGATATTCCGGAAAGCCTCATGGTTTAAGCTGCCTAGCAGATTTGAACTGCCGACCTCCGCCTTACCAAGGCGACGCTCTACCAGCTGAGCCAAGGCAGCGAACACAATTGCTGTGTTTTTCGAACCTTCAATATAGTATCATGGATCAACAGGTTTGTCAACGATAAAAACAAAAAAATTTGAATAAATTTTTTATACAAAAAGATCAATTCCTCGGAAAGCCCATGGAGGGTAAAGCGGACATTCGCAATCCACTTCGCTACTTGCTCATGAACGCAGTCGCTTCGCGATCTGTCAGTGGGAGCTTTCAACTCCCACTGACATAAGCATCCCACTCACCCACCGCTTAGTGCTCCGCGCACTTGAAGCGGGGGAATGCTTATCTGCGTTCAAACACGTGCAGGGAACACTTTCCGTTCTGCTTTCATATTTTGTAGTAAAAAAGATACTGAGGTTTTTATATGCCAGAGAATCCAACATCAATGCCGGAACCGTCGGGAGAGAATACGGCGGAGGTTGTGGCAGGGAAGAATGACGCAAATGTACCGGAGACACCGGCCGAGCCATTAGGAGGAGTTTTTGTTTATCCGGGAGACGATGATCTTGCGGGGATCCCTGTGCCGCCCATCGCTTCACCGGGCGGAAGACCTGTTTATCCGGGAGATGACGATCTCGCCGGAATCCCAACGACACCGGTCGCGCCGTCTGGCGGACGCCCTGTCTATCCTGACAATACCATCGGACGCCCGGGCTTTCCGACGATTTCTTTTCCGGTCACATATCCGACGGTCTCAGGAGGAAATTACTACAGCAGAGTCCGGTTTTTAAATGCCAGCACATCAGGCCAGACTCTGGATGTCTATATCGATGGCCGGAATGTCTTTTCCGGTTCCGAATTTGCCACGATTTCTTCTTATATCCGCGTGACGGACGGATTCCACACCGTCACTGTGCGCAGGACCAACGGTCAGATCTATTATCAGCAGACGATTGCCTTTGTGTCCGGTGAGAGACTCACGATGGTGATCTTAGACACGGTATCCGGAGTGTCCCTGACCCGTGTTTCCGACATGGGCTGCACGAACGTTCCGGCAGGTTACGGCTGTCTCCGTGTAGCGAACATGTCCTACGCGGGATCCAGCTACGATGTGCGGACCTTCAACAACCAGACAGCATTTGCGGGGATCGGATACAAGGAAGTGACGAGCTATAAACAGACATCCAGCGGAACCTATACCTTCTTTGTGACAGGTTCCCAGTATGCAGTTTCAGCCTTAGGCGAGCTTCCGGTCCTTGTCCTTTCCTCCATCGTCGGCGTTTCCTGCCCGACCTGCACCGTGGCGAATCCGCTTCTCACCTTCAACGTCAACGTCCGTGCTGGAAGAGCCTACACCTGCTATATTATCGGAAATCCGTGGTCCGGTCTCTTCCGGGCGTATGTCCTCGAGGACTGAAGCGTGTTGCGGCAGGATTGCATTATTTGTAAAAATCGTCTATAATCTGCGTAATAGATAAAAGGAATGTGCCTTACGCATTCCGGCACCGGGAGCAGCCGTGGATAGAATGAGCAGACGGACAGGGGCGGGAAATGCCAGTCTGCTTTTCTTTCCGGATGCTGCCGGAAAGAAAATACAGGTACGGGAAAAAGGAGTATTATGAAGAAAAATTACGAAATGGACATGTGCAGCGGTCCGATCCTCGGAAAACTGCTCACCTTTACGATTCCGCTGATCTTTTCCGGAATCCTGCAGCTTCTGTTCAACGCTGCGGATGTGATCGTTGTGGGACGTTTCGCAGGTAGCCAGTCTCTGGCGGCGGTGGGTTCCACAACGGCGCTGATCAACCTGATGATCAATATCTTTATCGGACTGTCCGTGGGTGTCAATGTCATCGTGGCGAGATATTATGGAGCGAAGCGGGAAAAAGACGTGCAGGATACGATCCACACGGCCATGGCACTCAGCATCGTCAGCGGTCTTTTTCTGATCATTGTGGGTCAGCTTCTCTCGAGGCCAATGCTGGAACTCATGGGAACTCCGGACGATGTGATCGATAAATCTACGATTTATATGCGGATCATCTTTATCGGCATGCCTGCGAATATGATCTACAACTTTGGAAGCGCGATCCTCCGCGCGGTGGGAGACACGAAGCGCCCGCTGTATTTCCTTACGGCGGCGGGCGTGATCAATGTGGTCTTAAACCTCTTTTTTGTGATCATGTTCCAGATGGATGTGGCGGGAGTTGCTCTGGCGACCGCGATCTCTCAGGCGATCTCGGCGTGTCTGGTGATCCTTTGCCTGATGGAGAGCGAGGGCGGTCTGAAGCTTCATTTAAAAGATCTGAAGATCCACCGCTCAAAATTCCGTCAGATCATTCAGGTAGGCCTTCCGGCGGGGATGCAGGGCGCAGTATTTTCTATTTCCAATGTTCTGATCCAGTCCTCTGTCAATTCCTTCGGTTCTGTCGCGATGGCAGGAAATACGACATCCCAGAATATTGAGGGATTCATCTATAACGCCATGAATGCGGTTTATCAGGCAAACTTAAGCTTCACGAGCCAGAACTTCGGCGGCAAAAAGTATTCGAGGATCAACCGGATCATGGTTACCTGCCTCGGCGTTGTGACGGCAGTGGGACTCGGGATGGGAATCCCGGCTTATCTTTGCGGACATGCCCTGATCCGGATCTATTCCTCAGACCCGGAGGTCATTGTATACGGAATGAGAAGACTTGCGGTTTTTGGAACGACATATTTCCTCTGCGGGATCATGGATACGATGGTGGGCAGCATCCGCGGCCTCGGATATTCCGTCATGCCGATGTGCGTCTCCCTTCTGGGAGCGTGCGGGCTCCGGATCGTCTGGATCTTTACGGTGTTCCAGGTATACCATAACCTGACGGTGTTGTACTTATCTTATCCGTTTACCTGGATCGTCACGGCGACGGCCCATATGATCTGCTTCTATATCGTTAGGAGAAAACTTCCGAGGGAAGATGCGTGATAAACAGCATCAAAAGAATCCAACGAATGCAGATCTGACCAGAAAGGAAACAACAGAATTGAAACGATACAAAAAATACATCACCCCCTATCTCAGTGCCTTCGTGATCGGTCCGCTGATGATGCTCACCGAGGTGGCGGGAGAGGTCATGCTCCCGAAATTTATGTCCATGATCATCAACAACGGCGTTGCGGACCGGAATCTCGCCTATATCGGAAAGATGGGGGCCCTGATGGTACTGACCGTCCTCTTTATGGCGGTGGGCGGGATCCTCGGCGCTTATTTTTCCGCAAAGGCGTCCATCTCCTTCACCAGTGACATGAGAAACGACCTCTTCAGAAAGGTTCAGCAGTTCTCCTTTGAGAACATCGACGGCTACAGCACCGGTTCTCTCGTCACGAGGCTTACGAACGATGTCCAGCAGGTGCAGAACGTCCTGATGATGGGGCTCCGTATGGCGCTCAGAGCGCCCGGAATGTTCCTCGGCGCCCTGATCATGGCGTTTATGATGAACCGTCAGCTTGCGGTCATCATCCTCATCGTGATCCCGCTTCTTCTCGCGGCGATCCTTCTGATCTTAAAGACCGCATTCCCGCGCTTTGGGGAGATGCAGAGGAAACTGGACCGTTTGAATTCCGGGATCCAGGAATCCCTGACGAATGTCCGGGTAGTGAAATCCTTCGTCCGGGAGGATCATGAGATCGAAAAATTCAGTAAATTAAATGACGACTTAAAGGAGAGCAGCCTCCGTGCGCTCCGGATCGTGATCGCCACGATGCCGGTGATGATGTTTGCCATGAACGTGACGACACTGGCTGTCGTCTGGTATGGAGGAAATATCATCATTGCCGGAAAGATGCCGGTGGGGGATCTCACTGCGTTTACGACGTATATCGTGCAGATCCTGATGTCCCTCATGATGCTTTCCATGGTATTCTTACAGAGCTCCCGCGCCAGCGCGTCCATGAAGCGGATCAATGAGATCTTCGACACAGAGATCGGCTTAAATGATGACAACGCGGAAAATAAGGATAAAAAAGTCACGGAAGGCCGTGTGGAGTTTAAGAATGTAAGCTTTGGCTACAGCGGAGAGAACGGGAGAAAGGATCTCGTTCTGGAAGGGATCTCCTTTACGGCAGAACCGGGACAGACGATCGGGATCATCGGCTCCACGGGAAGCGGAAAGACCTCCCTCGTGCAGCTGATCCCGAGACTCTATGATGTGACCGGAGGCGAAGTCCTTGTCGACGGCGTGAACGTCAAAGAGTACTCTTTAAAACACCTTCGTGAGGGCGTCGGCATGGTCCTCCAGAAAAATATCCTCTTTTCGGGAACGATCGAGGAAAATCTCCGATGGGGAAATGAGGACGCGCCGATGGAGGATGTGATCCGGTTCTCGGAGAGCGCCCAGGCAGATCCCTTCGTTAAGACATTCAAAAACGGATATGACACCGAGATGGGGCAGGGCGGCGTCAATGTCTCAGGAGGTCAGAAGCAGCGTCTCTGTATTGCGAGAGCACTTTTAAAGCGCCCGAAGATTCTGATCCTGGATGACTCCACCAGCGCTGTTGACACGGCAACGGAGGCGAAAATCCGGGAGAGTCTCTATCATGATCTTGGGGATACCACAAAGATCATCATCGCCCAGAGGATCTCCTCCGTTCAGGAGGCGGACCAGATCCTGGTACTGGAGGACGGAAAGATCATTGGTCATGGAACCCACGAGGAACTTTTAAAGACCTGTGAGGCATACAGCGAGATCTATATGACCCAGATCGGAAATCAGTCCATCGGGGCAGGAGAGGAGGCGGCAGTATGAGCGTCACGAGAGCAGACCGCGAAGCGAGTCTGAAAAAACGATATGCAGGACGCGTGGCAGCCGCACCGAAAAGGAGAGGAATGGGAAGAGGACCGGGTGCTCCCAGAGGCGGAGGACGCCCAAAGAGCACGGGAGCGGCCTTAAAGCGCCTGATGTCCTATCTGGAAGCGGACAGGCTCCGGATGGGAATCGCATTTTTTTGTGTCATTGTAAACACGGTGGCGACACTGACCGGTTCCTATATGCTGCGCCCGATCATCAACCGCTTTATCGCACCGCCGGACGGAAGTCCCGGAAATGTGGCGGGACTTTTTAAAGGGCTGACCATGATGGCGTGCGTCTATCTTCTGGGGGTTATCGCAAATTATCTCCAGTCAAGACTGATGTTAGAGGTTGCCCAGAGCGCCCTTGTGCGGATCCGGACAGACCTCTTTACAAAGATGCAGAAGCTTCCGGTGAGATTTTACGATACAAATTCCAATGGGGATCTGATGAGCCGCTTCACAAACGACGTGGACACCATCGGAAATATGCTGAGCAGTACTCTCGTGCAGCTCTTTTCCGGAACCTTAAGTATCATCGGAACCTTGCTCCTCATGCTTTACACGAACATCTGGCTGACAGCTGTGACCCTGATCATGATTCCGCTCATGCTGCGGGCTGGTGGAGCGGTCGCGAAGCGGAGTCAGAAATACTTCAGCGCCCAGCAGTCGGCTCTCGGTGCCTTAAATGGATACATCGAGGAGACCATCACCGGACAGAAGGTAGTAAAAGTCTTCTGCCATGAGGAGATCGTGGAGGAAGAATTTGATATATTAAACAGGGATCTCCGCGAAAAACAGATCCGCGCCCAATTCCTTGGGGGCATGATGGGACCTGTGATGAACAACTTAAGCCAGATAAACTATTCCCTGACGGCGTGCATCGGCGGGATCCTCTGTGTGGTGAAAAACTTCGATGTCGGCGGGCTCACGGTATTTTTGAACTTTTCGAGACAGTTCTCAAGGCCGATCAACGAGATCTCCATGCAGGTCTCCAACGTGTTCTCAGCCCTCGCCGGAGCGGAGCGCGTGTTCTCCGTGATGGATGAGGAGCCGGAGGCGGCGGATGATAAGGACGCAGTATCCATGGACGGTATGAGCGGGGAAGTGGTATTAAATCATGTGACCTTCGGTTACAACCCGGACAAGGTCATCTTAAAGGATATCAGCCTTTACGCAAAGCCGGGACAGAAGATCGCCTTCGTGGGTTCCACGGGAGCCGGGAAGACGACGATCACGAACCTCATCAACCGCTTCTACGATATCCAGAGCGGGACCATCACCATCGACGGCGTTGATATCTGCCATATTAAGCGGGACGAGCTGCGCCGCCATATCGCCATGGTGCTTCAGGACACCCATCTGTTTACGGGGACGGTCATGGAAAATATCCGTTACGGAAGATTGGATGCCACCGATGAAGAGGTCATTCAGGCGGCGAAGATGGCATCTGCCCATTCCTTTATCATGCGGCTTCCCAGGGGCTATGACACCGTTCTTGAGAGCGATGGCGCGAACTTGAGTCAGGGCCAGAGACAGCTTCTTAATATCGCGAGAGCAGCGGTATCCAGGGCACCGATCCTGATCCTCGATGAAGCGACGAGCTCCGTCGATACGAGAACGGAAAAGCACATCGAGCAGGGCATGGACCGTCTGATGGCAGAACGGACCACCTTTGTGATCGCCCACCGCCTCTCCACCGTGCGCAACGCCAACGCCATCATGGTTCTGGAGAACGGAGAGATCATCGAGCGCGGTGATCATGAGGATCTTCTGAAAGAAAAAGGGCGTTATTACCGATTGTATACAGGTATGGCTGAATTAAATTAGTAAAAACTAACAGAAAATGGAAAAAAGTGGACGGAATCGCGGTTCCTGTCCGCTTTTTTTGTTGAAAACTTCATTTTCTTAAGCGGTTTCCCACCTTATTTTTGTTTTTTTTTTGATACAAACGCCGAAAATGGCCATTTCCGTTAAAAAGTTAACCGATTTCTAATTGTAGAAAAATTCCAAATATGCTATACTACGAGGTGATGGGTACTATGAAATTTTATAGAAAGAAGGTTTGTTAAATGGGTCTGAGCACATTTATAGGCGGCGTTCATCCTTATGAGGGAAAAGAACTGTCCGCAGATAAGCCGATTCAGGTGATCCAGCCGAAGGGTGAGCTGGTTTATCCTCTCTCCCAGCATATCGGTGCTCCGGCGAAACCACTTGTTGCCAAGGGTGACAAGGTTCTGGTTGGCCAGAAGATCGCTGAAGCAGGCGGCTTCATTTCCGCAAATGTTATCTGTTCCGTATCCGGTACAGTAAAGGGAATCGAACCGCGTCTGGTTGCGAACGGAGCAATCGTACAGTCCATTATCGTTGAGAACGATAACGAGTACACAGCAATCGAAGGTTTTGGCGAAAAACGCGATTACACAAAACTTTCCAAGGAAGAGATCCGGAATATCGTAAAAGAAGCCGGTATCGTAGGTCTCGGCGGCGCAGGTTTCCCGACCAACGTAAAACTTGCACCGAAGGATGACAATGCGATCGATCACATTATCGTAAATGCGGCCGAGTGTGAGCCGTATCTGACAAGTGACTATCGCCTGATGATGGAGCAGCCGGAGAGACTGATCGGCGGCATCAAAGTCATGTTAAGCATGTTCCCGAACGCGAAAGGCGTGATCGGAATCGAGGAGAACAAGCCGGAGGCGATCAAGCTTCTGGAAGGTCTCGTAAAGGATGAGCCGAAGATCTCGGTATGTCCGTTAAAGACAAAGTACCCGCAGGGCGGCGAGCGTTTCCTGATCTACGCCGTAACAGGCGGACGTGAGATCAGCTCCACGATGCTTCCGGCAGACGCTGGCTGTATCGTAGATAACGTAGACACCGTTATTTCCATTTATAATGCAGTCTGTGAGAGCACACCGTTAATTCGTAAGATCATCACGGTTACCGGTGATGCGGTTAAGAACCCGCAGAACTTCCAGGTTCCGCTTGGCATGTGCTACCGCGAGATCCTTGAAGCTGCAGGCGGCTTTAAGGAAGAGCCGGAGAAGATGATCTCTGGTGGTCCTATGATGGGACAGGCATTGTTCTCTCTGGACATTCCGGTTATGAAGAACTCCTCTGCGCTTACCTGCTTCACAAAAGACCAGGTTGCGGCAAATCCGGAGTCTCCGTGTATCCGCTGCGGACGCTGCATCGACGTATGTCCGGAACATATCGTTCCGCAGATCATGATGGGCGCTGCTGAGAGAAATGATCTTGCCTTATTTGAAAAGTTAAATGGTATGGAGTGCTGCGAATGCGGCTCCTGTACTTTCATCTGCCCTGCACACAGACCGCTGACACAGGCATTCAAAGAGATGCGTAAAGCTGTCATGGCAGCCAGAAGAAAGAAAGCGTAGGAGGTGTGACAAATGAGTAAATTATTAAACGTATCATCATCCCCTCACGTACGCTGCGGTGTTTCCACAAAGAACTTAATGTACGATGTGGCGATCGCAATGCTTCCGGCTACGATCTGGGGCGTGATGCAGTTCGGTATCTATTCCCTTATCGTTGTTGTTGCAACGGTTCTTTCCTGTGTACTCAGTGAGTACCTTTTTGAGACATTGATGCACAAGCCGGTTACCATCAGTGACGGCAGTGCCCTTGTCACAGGTATGATCTTAGGCTTAAATATGCCGCCGGCAATTCCGTTATGGATGCCGATCCTTGGCGGTGTATTCGCAATCATCGTCGTAAAACAGCTTTACGGCGGACTTGGTCAGAACTGGATGAACCCGGCTCTGGCAGCGAGATGCTTTATGCTGATCTCCTTTGCACAGGCTATGACAAAGTTCACAGATCCGGTAACAGACGCAGTTGCGAGTGCAACTCCTCTTGCGGCGATCAAAGCCGGTGATACATATGATCTTGCAGCTATGTTCATTGGTAAGATTCCGGGAACCATCGGTGAGGTTTCCGTAATTGCCCTTTTAATCGGTGCAGCTTACCTGCTCGTTAAGAAAGTAATTACGATCCGCATCCCGGCAGCATACATCCTTTCCTTCGCAGTATTCGCATTTATCTTCGGCCAGCACAATATTAACTACGTGCTCGCAGAGGTTTGCGGCGGCGGACTGATCTTCGGTGCATTCTTCATGGCTACCGACTATGTAACAAGCCCGATCACTGCAAAAGGACAGATCGTATTCGGTATCTGCCTTGGTATTTTAACAGGACTGTTCCGTATCTTCGGAAGCGGTGCAGAGGGCGTTTCCTACGCAATTATCTTCTGCAACATGCTTGTTCCGTTGATTGAGAAGGTAACTCTCCCGACAGCATTCGGAAAAGGGGGTAAGAAAAATGGCAGCAAGTAAGTCTGGATTTATGAAAGATGCCCTGATCCTTTTTGCGATCACCCTGGTTTCCGGTTTATGTCTCGGTGTTGTCTATGATGTGACAAAAGCTCCGATCGAGGCGGCTACCATCGCAGCCAACAACGCAACTTATAAACAGGTCCTTCCGGAGGCAGAGAGCTTCGATGATGTGGAAGGTTCCACAGAAAAGATCGCTGAGACAGCTGATGAGATCGCAAACCTCGGCTTCGGCGGCGTTGCGATCGAGTCCGTTCTCGAGGCAAAGGACGCAAGCGGCGAAGTAGTAGGACATGTGATCAACTCCCTGTCCAACGACTCCTACGGCGGAGCTGTCAAGCTCTCCATCGGCTTTGATGCAGACGGCACTATCACAGGTGTTGGTATCCGTGAGACAAGTGATACTCCTGGTCTTGGCTTAAAGGCAAAAGATGATGACTACAGAAATCAGTACGTTGGCAAGAACTGCGAGAGCTTAAGCGTAACAAAATCCGGTTCTGCGTCTGACACTGAGATCAATGCCATCAGCGGTGCCACCATCACATCAAACGCTACAACAAACGCAGTCAATGCAGCTTTATACTATCTGCATAACTGCTTAAACTAGGAGGTGGGCATTCATGAATAAATGCGTAGAACGTTTATATAACGGTATTATCAAGGAAAACCCAACCTTCATCCTGATGTTAGGTATGTGTCCGACTCTTGCGACGACAACATCTGCCATCAACGGTCTCGGCATGGGACTTTCCACAACAGCCGTACTGATGTTTTCCAACCTGCTGATCTCCGCACTGCGTAAGATCATTCCGGACAGAGTCCGTATTCCGGCATTCATCGTAGTCGTAGCCAGCCTGGTTACAGTCGTACAGCTCTTAATGCAGGGCTACGTTCCGTCCCTGTATGCATCCCTGGGTATTTATATCCCGCTTATCGTTGTTAACTGTATCATCCTTGGTCGTGCAGAGGCATATGCCTGCAAGAACGGTCCGGTTGAATCTTTCTTCGATGGTCTTGGTATGGGACTTGGATTCTCTCTTTCTCTTACCGTCATCGGTATGTGCCGTGAGCTCTTCGGTGCAGGTGCGATCTTCGGACACACCATCATTCCGGAAGCTTACCACATTTCCATCATCATCCTTGCACCGGGTGCTCTGTTCACTCTGGCTATGCTTTCCGCGATCCAGAACAAGCTCCGTCTTCCATGCGCGACCAACGGTGACGCACCGAAGTCTGATCTTGTATGCGGCGGTAACTGTGCAAGCTGTGCAGGCTGTGTCAGCATGACAAACCATGCTGCTCTTGCTGAGAAGAAGGCAGAGGAAGCAGCAGCCGCAGCGGCAGCAAAGAAGGCAGCAGCAGAGAAGGCTCTCGCAGCTAAGAAGGCAGCTGAGGCTGCAAAAGCAGCAGAGGCAGCTAAGACTGAAGCAGCAGATGCCGGCAAAGAAAATTAAGGAGGAAATGGAGAAATGAAAGAACTTTTATTGATCGCCATCGGTTCTGCCCTGGTGAATAACGTTGTTTTAAGCCAGTTCCTCGGTCTTTGCCCGTTCCTTGGTGTATCCAAGAAAACAGAGACAGCAGCTGGTATGGGCGCTGCAGTCGTATTCGTTATTACGATCGCATCTGCCTGCACAAGCCTTGTTTACGATTTCGTTCTCGTAAAGCTCCATATCGAGTATTTACAGACGATCGTATTTATCCTTGTAATCGCGGCTCTGGTTCAGTTCGTTGAGATGTTCTTAAAGAAGAACATGGTAAGCCTTTATGAGGCACTCGGCGTATACCTTCCGTTAATTACAACAAACTGTGCGGTTCTCGGTGTTGCGCTGACAAACGTACAGAAGAGCTACAACTTCATTCAGAGTGTCGTAAACGGTATCGGTATTTCCGTTGGATTCCTGATCGCCATCGTCCTGCTTGCAGGTATCCGTGAGAAGATCGAGCACAATGATGTGCCGCACGCTTTTCAGGGATCCCCGATCGTCCTGATCACAGCAAGCTTAATGTCGATCGCTCTCTTCGGATTTTCCGGAATGATTTAAGGAGGAACGAGAGATGAACATGACAGGCATTATCATCGCTGCTGCGGTTGTCGGTATCGTCGGTATCGTCATCGGCGTACTCCTTGGAATCGCCAGCGAGAAGTTTAAAGTAGAAGTAGACGAGAAGGAAATTCTGGTTCGTGCAGAGCTTCCGGGCAACAACTGCGGCGGCTGCGGTTACGCAGGCTGTGACGCTCTTGCAAAAGCAATTGCAGAGGGCAAGGCAAAGGTTGACCAGTGTCCGGTCGGCGGCGCTCCGGTAGGAGAAAAGATCGCTGCGATCATGGGCGTTGAGGCTGGTTCCGCTGAGAAGAAGGTTGCATTTGTAAAATGTAAAGGTACCTGCGATAAGGCAACCGTGAAATACAACTATTATGGTATTGACGACTGTCACAAGATCGCAGATGCAGTTCCGGGCGGCGGCTCCAAGGGCTGTAACTACGGATGTCTCGGTTCCGGAAGCTGTGTAAAGGCATGTCAGTTTGACGCGATCCATGTTGTAAACGGTGTTGCCGTTGTCGATAAGGAGAAGTGCGTTGCCTGTGGTAAGTGTGCGGAGGCTTGTCCGCGTCACCTGATCGAGCTTGTTCCGTACAAGGCAAACCACCTCGTACAGTGCAGCTCCCACGACAAAGGACCGGCTGTCAAGAAGGTCTGCGAGGCAGGCTGTATCGGATGTACACTCTGCACAAAGCAGTGTGAGTTCGATGCGATCCATATGGATAACAACGTTGCTGTGATCGATTACACAAAGTGTACCGGCTGCGGCAAGTGCGCGGCGAAGTGTCCGGCACATGTTATTATCTGATTGGATAACAACTTGTAGAAAAATGAAAGACCCGCGGAAGGCAGAAATGCTTTCTGGCGGGTCTTTTTTGTGTAATAGGAGATTACAAGGAATTTCCTATTACACAAAAGGCACTAACGTGACAATGATACATACTCGCGCGAAGATGTAGATTGTCGCAAGCGACCGCGCGAGAATACGCCAAGGTGCATTCTTTATTATTTTCACTAAAGAGATTTGGATGATTAGAACAGTTGGGAGAAGATTATTTGAAAAAAGATCCCAGAGAAGTGCCTGTATAGAACTCCCTGGGATCATATTCTTGTTTGTTCCAGATTTAAATAAGATTGACCTAAGTCAAATCAGAATGTATTGCCTACTGGATCGTCGTGCCGCCTTTACCTGCTAAAGCACTCTTTGCACCATCAAGGGAAGTGATGATCGCGCGTCGACCTTTTCCTGCGTTGATGAAGTCGATGGAGCTTTCAACCTTCGGCAGCATCGACCCTGTCTTAAAGTGGCCTTCCCCGGCATAGCGGGCTGCCTCAGCCGTTGTCATCTTATCGATGTTGATCGGATGGTCACTGCCGTAGTTTAATACGACATTCGGAACACCTGTGATGAACATCAGGACATCAGCGTCAAGCTCCTTCGCGAGAAGTCCGGCTGCGCGGTCTTTCTCGATCACAGCGCTGGCACCCTTTAGGTGGGAGCCCTGTTCCATAACCGGGATTCCGCCGCCGCCTGCAGCGATCACCGGCTGGTCCGCGTCGGCGAGGGCGCGGATCGCGTCGATCTCAACGATTGCGACCGGCTTCGGAGCCGCAACGATACGGCGATAGCCTTCGCCTTCCTTCACAACGAAGTTGCCCTTTGCCTCTTCCTCTTTTGCCTCCTCGGCGTTCATCACACGTCCAACCACCTTCATTGGAGTGTAGGAGGACTCATCGTACGGGTCAACTGTAACCTGTGTTAAGATCGTAGATACAGCTTTGTAAATGCCGCGTTTGATAAGCTCGGAGCGGAGAGCGTTCTGGAGATCGTAGCCGATATATCCCTGGCTCATTGCGGAGCAGACAGACATCGGAGCCGGAGTGTAACCTTCATGGTTTTTCGCAAATTCATTTAACGCGGTGTGGATCATACCGAGCTGCGGAGTATTTCCGTGGGTGATCACAACCTGCCAGCCGTCCTGGATAAAATCAGCGATGGCTTTCGCCGTCTTTGTAACGGCGGTCTTCTGCTCCGGAAGGTTCGTTCCGAGAGCGTCATGTCCAAGTGCTAAAACAAGTCTTTTCTTTGCCATATCGAATCCCTCATTTCTATTTCATACCGATATCGTTGGGGCAGATCTGCTTAAGTGGGAGCCGCGGATAAGTTTTCTCCGCGGATCGGTAGAAAGCGGCCTGCTTTTATGTATTTTCAGATATTTTACCATATTTTAAGTGATTATGGAAGAAAAAACTCAAAGTTTTATGATGGGACCCAGGTAGAAAAATTTTGAATTGAAAATTTCGCATAGTTCTTCGGAAGCAGAAGTTTAGCGAATGAATCCTGTACTGGAACGAAAGAGAATCGAAAGAAATAATTTTTTGCTTTTTCAGATAATTTATGATAAAATGAGAACAACTGAGTCGAAAAACGTTCCTGTCTGTGCCTGGCACAGACAGCAGCGAAAGATCCCCGACAGGGGGAATTTAAGGAGGAAACAATTTTGAAGCTGTTATCGATAGCAATTCCGTGCTACAATTCAGCGGCGTATATGGAAAATTGTATCAAGTCTCTGCTTCCGGGCGGAAATGAGGTGGAGATCCTGATCGTGGACGACGGTTCCACAAAAGACAATACGGCCGAGATCGCTGACCGCTACGAGAAAGAATATCCGGGGATCTGCAAAGCGATCCATCAGGAGAACGGCGGACACGGCGCTGCGGTAAACGCGGGATTAAAGGCCGCTACCGGGATCTATTTTAAGGTCGTGGACAGTGATGACTGGGTCAATGAGCAGGCATACAGACAGGTGCTTGACACCCTGCGCCGCTTCGTCTATGGAAAAGATACCCTCGATATGCTGATCACAAACTTTGTCTATGAGAAACAGGGCGCAAGACACAAGAAGGTCATGAGCTACAAGCTGGCACTTCCGAAAGATGAGCTCTTTAGCTGGAACGATGTGAAGGTATTCGTAGCAGGACAGTATATCCTGATGCACTCCGTGATCTACCGCACCGAGCTCTTAAGGGACTGTAAGCTGGAACTCCCGGAGCACACGTTCTATGTGGACAATATCTTTGTCTACGAGCCACTCCCGCATGTACATACGATGTACTATCTTAATGTGAACTTCTACCGCTATTTTATCGGCCGCTCGGACCAGTCTGTCAACGAACAGGTCATGATCGGAAGGATCGATCAGCAGATCCGTGTGACGAAGCTGATGCTTGGCTACTACGATGTGACAAAGATCCAGAACCGGAAGCTCCGCCACTATATGGTCCGCTATCTGGAGATCATGATGGTCATCTGCTCGATCCTTGCGATCAAGTCCGGCAGTGAGGAGAATATGGAAAAGAAAAAAGCGTTGTGGGAAGAGTTAAAGAAATCCAATCCGGCGCTCTACCTGCGCCTCCGCTGGGGCTTCCTGGGACAGGGCATGAACCTTCCGGGAAAAGGCGGAAGATCCCTCTCCATCGCGGGATATAAGATCGCGCAGAAGTTCTTCGGATTTAACTAAGTGCCGGGAGATCGAGATCAATGAAAAATGGTACTATTTCAACCCGATCCCGGACGGAAGCTGGGATGGAAAGCGCAGGTAGTTTCCGGCTTGGTAAGAGGGAAATAGCGGGAAAACGGATACGGGTGAATGGATGATAGTAAACGAGCGTGCCTATGTAAAATAAGCACGCTCGTATCAGTTTACTTTCCAAGAACAATTTTCACGATCAGCACCGTCACCACGCAGATCATCACCGGCCGGATGATCTTCGCGCCGTTTTTGATGGCGAAGCCGGCACCGATATAGTTTCCGAGAACGTTGCTTACGGCACATGGGATCGCGATCATGTAGAACACATTTCCGGAAAGGATATAGGAGAGAAGCGCTGTGTAGTTGGAAACGATCAACGTGAGCTTCGCGTTTCCGGAGGCCGTGCGGACATCGTATTTTAAAAGAAACGTGAAGAGCAGCATGGCGATCGTACCGCCGCCCGGCCCGTAGAGACTGTCGTAAAGACCGATGGTCATTCCGATGAAAAGGGCGCGGAGCACATTCGGTAGGATCAGCGGCTTTTTCGTATCGGTATAGTTCCAGGCGTTCTTCATAAAGATCACGAGGACCGCGGTGAGTGGAAGCAGTACCATTAACATCGAGCGGATCTGTTCCTCTTTGAGGTAAAAGATGATTCTGGTTCCGAGCATGGAGCAGAGGAACGAGGTCACTGCGCTGATCAGCGTGATCTTAAGGTCGAGACAGCCGTTTTTAAAGTATTTCCATGCCGCAACGGTGCTTCCGAAGGCGCACTGGAACTTGTTGCAGCCGTAAACATAGTAGATCGGCATTCCGCACATCATATAAGCCGGAAGCGCGATCAGGCCGCCTCCTCCGGCGATAGAGTCGATAAATCCCGCAATGAAGAGGAGCGGGCAGAGCCAGATCAGATTATGGATGTATTCCATGGATATCCCCCTTGTATTTTGGCGGCGGGCAGAAAAATGCCGCAATACCGCTTTTTCTGATAAAATTCAGGCAGAGACCTGTCCTTCCATACTATATAAGAACTCTCAAAAAGTCAATCGGTTTTCCTGCAGGAGCGCTTCTTTGTGCTGCAGAGCGCATCTCTGGCAGAATCGAACCATGCATGACACCTTGACAGAACCGGGATTATATGGTAAATTTATTGAGTTAAAATGCGTCGAAGAGGAACAGTAAGAGAGAAGACGGAGTACAGAGAACTGCCGGGCGGTGCGAGGCAGAGTCCAGAAGCTTTCCGAACTCGCCTCGGAGCAGCATGCTGAAAGAGCGGGCAGGGCAGCGGGAAAATGAAACGCTGTCTGCGGATATCCTCAGATAGGCATTGCCGGTTTCCGCCGTTATCGGAAAATGAGTGCATACGGGTGAAAGCCCTGTATGAAATAGAGTGGTACCGCGTGAGAATCTAAGTCCCCCACGTCTCTATAAAATTATGATAGAGATAGAGGGACTTTTTTGTTGCCCGACAGCCGGAAAAGCGGTCAGGCAATCGAACAGGACCGGGCAGTTCCCGGATTCTGGTAAATGCAGCGGCGGCGGTCGAAATCCGCGGAGCGTATTTTTGTACCGCCTTCAACGATATGAAATGGAGGAGAAAAGCGTCATGGCACAGTACAACCACACCGCCATTGAGAGCAAGTGGCGTGAGAACTGGGAAAAGAATCCGATCAATGTCAATGATGGAAAGAAAGAAAAATATTACTGCCTGGATATGTTCCCGTATCCGTCCGGCAGCGGACTTCATGTAGGTCACTGGAGAGGTTATGTAATCTCCGATGTATGGAGCCGTTATCAGTTATTAAAGGGAAAATATGTGATCCACCCGATGGGCTGGGACGCGTTTGGTCTTCCGGCTGAGAACTACGCGATCAAGATGGGCGTTCATCCGGCAATCTCCACAGCGTCAAATATCAAAAATATCAAACGCCAGATCAACCAGATCGCAGCGCTCTATGACTGGGATATGGAAGTAAACACGACAGATCCGTCCTTCTACAAATGGACCCAGTGGATCTTCGTACAGATGTTCAAAAAAGGTCTTGCATACGAGAAGGAATTCCCGATCAACTGGTGCCCGTCCTGTAAGACAGGCCTTGCGAACGAGGAAGTTGTAAACGGCTGCTGCGAGCGCTGCGGTACACCGGTTACAAAGAAGAACCTCCGCCAGTGGATGTTGAAGATCACAGCGTACGCAGACCGTCTCTTAGATGACCTCAACAAGCTCGACTGGCCGGAGAAGGTTAAAAAGATGCAGACAGACTGGATCGGTAAATCCTACGGTGCAGAGGTGGATTTCCCGGTTAAAGGACGTGATGAGAAGATCACCGTCTACACGACAAGACCGGATACGCTCCACGGCGCGACCTTTATGGTTCTCTCCCCGGAGCACAAGCTCGCAAAAGAGCTGGCAACAGACGAGACAAGAGAAGCAGTAGAGAAGTACATCTTCGATGCTTCCATGAAGTCCAACGTAGACCGTCTCCAGGGCAAGGAAAAGACAGGCGTATTTACGGGCTCCTACGCCATCAACCCATTAAACGGTAAAGAGGTTCCGATCTGGCTGTCCGACTATGTACTTGCTGATTACGGTACCGGTGCCATCATGTGCGTACCGGCCCATGATGACCGTGACTTCGAGTTCGCAAAGAAATTCGGTCTCCCGATCATCCAGGTTATCGCTCAGGATGGCAAAGAGATCGAGAATATGACAGAAGCTTACACAGACGCGAAGGGAATCATGATCAACTCCGGCGAGTGGAACGGCATGGAATCCTCCGTATTAAAGAAAGAAGCTCCGCACATCATCGAGAAGATGGGTATCGGTAAAAAGACTGTCAACTACAAGCTCCGTGACTGGGTATTCTCCCGTCAGCGTTACTGGGGCGAGCCGATCCCGATCGTTCACTGCCCGAAGTGCGGCAATGTTCCGGTTCCGGAAGACCAGCTTCCGTTAAAACTTCCGGAGGTTGAGAGCTATCAGCCGACCGGTACCGGTGAGTCCCCGCTTGCGGCGATCGACTCCTGGGTAAACACCACCTGCCCGTGCTGTGGCGCTCCGGCAAAACGTGAGACAAACACAATGCCTCAGTGGGCCGGTTCCTCCTGGTACTTCTTACGTTATGTCGATAACAAGAACGATCAGGAACTCGTATCCAAAGAGAAAGCAGACAAGTACCTTCCGGTAGATATGTATATCGGCGGTGTTGAGCATGCCGTTCTTCACCTCCTGTACTCCAGATTCTACACGAAGTTCTTATATGATATCGGAGTGGTTGATTTTGATGAGCCGTTCAAGAAGCTGTTCAACCAGGGCATGATCACCGGTAAGAACGGTATCAAGATGAGTAAGTCCAAAGGAAATGTCGTTTCCCCGGATGATCTCGTAAGAGATTACGGCTGTGACGCGTTGAGAATGTACGAGCTCTTCGTTGGTCCGCCGGAACTCGATGCCGAGTGGGACGACAGAGGAATCGAGGGCGTTGCCAGATTCTTAAATCGTTTCTACAACCTTGTGATGGACAGCAAGGACAAGGATATCAAGGAGACAAAGGAGATGGTGAAGCTTCGCCACAAGCTTGTCTACGATATCGAGACACGTTTCAACCAGTTCAGCTTGAATACGGTCGTATCCGGATTCATGGAGTACTGCAATAAGCTGACAGATGTTGCGAAGAAAGAGGGCGGAATCGATAAGGAGACCTTAAAGACCTTCGTGATCTTACTGGCTCCGTTTACTCCGCACCTTGGCGAGGAGCTCTGGAGAGAGCTTGGAGGCACAGACAGCGTATTCCACGCAACCTGGCCGGAGTGCGATGAGGAAGCCATGAAGGACGATGAGATCGAGGTTGCCGTACAGGTAAACGGTAAGGTAAAAGCTGTCATCATGGTTCCGGCTGACATCGCAAAAGAGGATGCGATCGCTGCAGGTAAAGCTGCGGTAGAAGGAAAGATCACCGGAAATATCGTGAAGGAGATCTATGTTCCGAAGAAGATCGTAAATATTGTTGTAAAATAAAAAGTAATGATTCAGCAGGTCTGCGCATCTGCTGCGTCAGATTGAGGCATTGAAAGTCGCTTCCTAAGCAGAAACGGCTTTCAGTGCCTTTTTTGCTTCTGCGAGTCAATAAAGACATATGTTCCTTGCACGTGTACATAATGTCGAAAAATAGGAAGTAAAATATACAAAATCACCAAAACAATCGTGAAATAACGAATTTAATTGACAATAAGTAACAAATGGTGATATTCTTATTTCATAAATTTTGAGAAGGACAGTGTAAATGAGATACCTGTCTGAAAATAAGAGGGAGGATATGCGAATGAAAAAACGAACAGCAGCGAGGTCGATGGCGGCACTTATGGGAGCAGCAATGGTGCTCACAGCCTGTGGAGGCGGAAACACTACAACGCCTACGACAGGTGCCTCTTCCGGAGGAGAGACTCAGACGGCTTCTGAGAGTGCAGAAAGCGGGAAGATCACAAAAACAGATATCGTTGTCGGTCAGGCGTCGGATATTGTTACGCTTGATCCTGCGGGACAACAGGATACGACTTCGGGTGTGCTGATGAAACATGCGTACAGTACGCTTTTAGACGTTGATAATGAAGGAAAGGTGGTTCCGGATCTGGCAGAAAGCTATGAGATGAAGAGCGACACGGAGTATGTGTTTAAACTCCGCGAGGATGCCTGCTTCTGGGACGGCACTCCGGTGACAGCTCAGGATGTTAAATTTTCTCTGGATCGCGCGAAGGGAATGCCGAAGACAAAGTCGAATACCTCAAAGATCGAGGAGGTTACCGTAAATGGGGATCATGAGGTAACGATTAAACTGACAGAGCCGTATGCAGCATTTAAAACAATCGTAACACAGCACAACCTGAGTATCCTTTCAGAGAAAGCCGTGACGGAAGCGGGAGATTCATATGGTGATGTGGATAATCTTCTCGGATCAGGGCCATTTAAAGTAACAGAGTGGGTGCCAAACGATCATTATACTCTTGTAAGAAACGATAATTATTGGGGGGAGATGCCGATCGCAACCTCTATTACCTGTCGTGTGATCCCGGAGGGAAGTGCCCGCACGATCGCTCTTGAAGCAGGAGAGATTGATGTTGTCTGGAGCGTAGATCCGACAGACTGCGCAAATGTAGAGTCAAATCCCGACGTAAAACTTCTTTCACAGCCGTCAACAGGTATTGACTACGTGGGAATGAACACCCAGAAAGAAAAGTTTTCTGATAAAAGAGTCCGTCAGGCTATCAACTACGCCCTTGACAAGCAGGCCTTTGTTGACACGATCATTGAAGGACGCGGTCTTGTAGCAAACAGCTATATCAATGCAGCAATCCCGGGATGGACCGATGAAGTGGAAGCTTATCCGTATGATCCGGAAAAAGCGAAAGAATTGTTAGCGGAAGCCGGATATCCGGATGGATTTGAATGCTCGATTTTTGTAAATGGCGATCTCCGTACCCGTTCTGCACAGATTCTTCAGGCTCAGCTTGCGGATGTAGGAATCAAGGTTGACATTTCCACATATGAGTGGGGTGCCCTTCTTGATACTTTAAATGCAGGCGAACACGAAATGTTTCTTCTTGGCTGGTCCAACACGAGCTTTGATCCGGACGGAAGTACCTATCAGTTATTCTATTCTGGAAATCATGGTGCAACCGGAAACCGCGCATTCTTCTCAAATGACAAGGTTGATGAGCTGATCCTTTCTGCACAGCGGGAGAGCGAAGAGTCAAAACGTATGGAACTTTACAAAGAACTCCAGTTTGTACTTCATGAAGAATCTCCGTGGTGTCCGTTATACTACAAAGAGAATAACGTTGGTGTGCGCGCAGACTTAAAGGGATTTACTCTTCATGCAGGCGCACAGCATTATCTTGGTAACTGCCATTACGAAGAATAGATACAGCGAAATCAGGAGCATTCAAATCGTTTAATAAATTTCTGATAATATAAATATTCAGAGAAATTTGGGGCGGGGTCTTTTTGATCCCGCCCTTTTGAGAAAATAGAGGGGAAAATGATCCATCTGGAGATCTGAGAACCGGAAAGTGTTAGCGTTTACTATACATAGCAGAAATCCAGCTTTGTTAATTTTGAACAAATTGTAAACAGATTATGGCTATAGAATTGCTGAAACCAAATAAAATAAACAAATTAAACAAAAAATGCGCAGAAAGGAAAACTTTATTGACAAAAATATTAGAAAATGATATCCTTTAATCATGAAATTCAGAAAAGAGTGTATATATGGGTATAGTAAATATTTACATTCACGGATTACCAATAACACTCTGACGAAACAGAAATAACTTGAAGGAGGGCATGTGAATGAAAAAAAGAACAGCAGCGAGATCGATGGCAGCCGTTGTCGGAGCAGCAATGGTGCTGACAGCGTGCGGAGGCGGAAACAATGCGGCGGCAACGACCGCGGCGGCAGGCGGCAGTGAGACTCAGGCGACAGCGGAAAGCTCCGGAGGCGGAAATATCACAAAGACAGATATCGTCTTTGCCCAGGCCTCTGACGTCGTGACCCTGGATCCGGCAGGACAGCAGGATACCACATCATCTGTACTTATGAAACATGTGTACAGTACCTTGATGGATATCGATGATGATGGCAACCTTGTTCCGGATCTGGCAGAGAGCTACGAGATGAAGAGTGATACGGAATATACCTTCACCCTGAGACAGGACGCATGCTTCTCCGATGGCACGCCGGTTACAGCGAAGGATGTAAAGTTTACATTTGACCGCGCGAAGGATATGCCGAAGACGAAATCCAATACCTCCAAGATCGAGGAGGTTATCGCGGACGACGATCACCATGTTACCTTCAAGCTGACACAGCCGTATGCAGCTTTTAAGACGATCATTACAAACAGCAACTTAAGCATCGTCTCCGAGGCAGCGGTCACAGCGGCGGGAGAGTCCTACGGTGATGTTGACAATATTCTCGGATCCGGTGAGTTCACAGTTACCGAGTGGGTTCCGAATGATCACTACACCCTTGCAAGAAACGAAAAATATTGGGGTGAGATGCCGATCACGACAACGATCACCTGCCGTGTGATCCCGGAGGGAAGCGCCCGCGCCATTGCCCTTGAGGCAGGAGAGGTCGATCTTGTATGGAACGTTGACGCGACAGACTGTGCGAACATCGAGGCAAATCCGGATGTGACGCTGTTGAGCCAGACGTCTTCTTCCATCGAATATCTCGGTATGAATACGACAAAAGAGAAATTCAAGGATGTGAGAGTCAGACAGGCGATCAATTACGCGCTGGATAAACAGACATTTGTTGATACGATCATTGAGGGTCGTGGAACTGTAGCAAACAGCTACATCAACTCGATGATCCCGGGCTGGACCGACGAGGTGGAAGCTTATCCGTATGATCCGGCGAAGGCGAAGGAGCTTCTTGCGGAAGCCGGCTATCCGAACGGATTCGAATGCAAGATCTATGTAAACGGCGACGTTCGTACCCGTTCCGCCCAGATCATTCAGGCCCAGCTTGCAGAGGTTGGAATCACGGTTGATATCTCTACCTATGAGTGGGGCGCTCTTCTCGATTCCTTAAATGCAGGTGAGCATGAGATGTTCCTCCTCGGATGGTCGAATTCAAGCTTCGACGCGGATGGAAGTACTTACCAGTTATTCTATTCCGGAAACCATGGAGCAACCGGTAACCGTGCATTCTTAACTGATGATAAAGTCGATGAGCTGATCATCAACGCGCAGAAAGAGAGTGACGACACCAAGCGTATGGAGTTATACAAAGAGCTTCAGGTATATCTCCATGAGATCTCCCCGTGGTGTCCGTTATACTACAAAAATGACAATGTCGGTGTCCGCGCAGACTTAAAGGGATTCAAGCTTCACAAGGGCGCAACGCACTACCTTGGCAACTGCCACTATGAAGATTGATAATATTTAAAATGTGAAAGACGGGGGCAGACATGAAGGTGTCTGCCCCCTTTTCAACGACACGCAACCGTGCGAAGACGCAGATCGCCGCAAGCGGCCACACGGGATGCCCGGAGGTGTAAGAACCCATTCTTTGAAAATTATACAAAAAATACTGGAAATGCATGGAATGTTCGGTTATAATGTCACTATCATGTATAGTACGATGTATAGTGAATTATAACTATTCAGAGAATTCGCTGATAAAATAGGGATAGGGCTGAATAGTAAAACAGGAGGAGATGAGCATGGGAATTCTCGAAGAAGTAAACGCAAGCTATGAAAAACTCAGCCCGGTTCAGAAAAGGATCGCGGATTTTATCTTCAAATATCCGGATCAAGTCTGCTTTTACTCCCTGAAAGAGCTTTCAGAGACATTGGGTGTGACGGAGGTGACCATATTAAGGTTCACAAAGAAGATTGGGGCCCAGAGCTTCGTGGAGATGAAGAATCGTCTGCGGGAACATTTACAGACGAGACTGGTCCATGGGGACGGTTTAAACAGGATCGCGGACCATGTGGGCGGGATCCGGTTCGGTGATCACGACAAGGAGGAGATGTTTCAGGAGTTCGTCGCGAACGAGAAGAATGTGATCGCGAAGACCTTTGAACAGGTCTCCTTAAAGGATATCCTCTCCGCAGTGGCCATCATCAGGCAGTCCCGGAAGATCTATGTGGTGGGAAGCGAGCTGGTGACAGGAATCTGTGCCTACACGACGAGAAGACTCCTGACATTGGGGCTGGAGGCGCTCGATCTCTCGAATCTGAGCCGGGCTCTCTACAATAATTACCTGGCCCACGCTACGCCTGAGGACTGCGCGATCATCTTTTCTGTACCCGGATACGCGAAACATATCGTGAATACCGCAAGATATCTCGATAAGAAAAAGATCCCGCAGATCGCCGTCACGGATCAGAGAACTTCACCGATCGCGGCCTACGGAACGACCGTTTTTACCTGCAATAACCACGACCTGTTCTTTTATAACTCCGTGATGGGATATATGTCTGTGGCGAACGCCCTGATATATTTCGCCGCCATGGATAACCCGGAGGAGACGAATAAACGCCGTGGGCGCCTCTCGGAAGTGAGAAGTGCGATCGGCAGCACCGACTTCGTTAAAGACGGTTTATAGGCAGCGGATCTTCGAAAGGGACAACCTATCAGTATAATAGGAGTACAGTAAATACAATACAAAAAAGATCACAATAATTTGTGAAAATTGCTAAATTAACCCCTTGTAAATTGAAAATTATTGACAAATATGTTCAATACTGTTATCATTGCTTCATGAGAACGAACTAAGTACTGCATGACGAGTATAGTGAATACTGACATATGTTACCGTTATGAAGTGCGACCGCTGTGGGGAGCGGTAGAAAAAAACAGGAGGAATTTGTGAATGAAAAGAAGGGGTATTGCAAGAACAACAGCAATGGCAATGGCAGCAGCTATGATCCTTACAGCCTGCGGAGGTGGAAACACTGATCAGTCTACAAACGCACCGGCGGGCGGCAGCGCGCAGACAACTACCGATAACGGCGGAAGCGGCGAGATCACAAAGACAGATATCGTTGTGGCTATGGGCGCAGATGTTGTCACACTGGATCCGGCAGGACAGCAGGATACCACATCCGGAGTACTGATCCATCACGTATACAGCACACTGATGGATATCGACGATGACGGTAACCTTGTTCCTGATCTGGCTGAGAGCTATGAGATGAAGAGTGATACAGAGTATACCTTCAAGCTCCGTGAGGATGCATGCTTCTCAGACGGAACACCGGTAACAGCGAAGGATGTAAAGTTTACGTATGACCGTGCGAAGGATATGCCGAAGACAAAGTCCAATACTTCAAAGATCGCAGAGGTTATCGCTGACGATGATTACCACGTAACCTTCAAACTCACACAGCCATACGCAGCGTTCAAGACAATCGTTACCCAGACAAACTTAAGTATCGTTTCTGAGGCAGCTGTCACAGCAGCAGGCGATGCTTACGGCGATGTGGAGAATGTACTCGGATCCGGTGAGTTCACGGTTACGGAGTGGGTTCCGAACGATCACTACACCCTCACAAAAAACGAAAAATACTGGGGTACAGAACCGATCGCAACTTCCATTACTGTCCGCGTAATCCCGGAGGGAAGTGCAAGAACGATCGCTCTTGAGGCAGGAGAAGTCGATCTTGTATGGAACGTTGACCCGACAGACTGTGCGAATGTGGAAGCAAACTCCGACGTAGCGCTTCTTTCCCAGCCGTCTTCTTCCATTGAGTATCTCGGAATGAATACGACAAAAGAGAAGTTCTCCGACGAGAGAGTCCGTCAGGCAGTCAACTACGCGCTGGATAAACAGACCTTCGTTGATACGATCATTGAGGGACGCGGTACTGTGGCAAACAGCTATATCAACTCCACGATCCCGGGCTGGTCTGAAGAGGAGGAAGCTTATCCGTACGATCCGGAAAAGGCAAAAGAGCTCCTTGCGGAAGCAGGTTATCCGAATGGATTTGAGTGCAGTCTCTATGTAAACGGTGACGTTCGTACACGTTCCGCGCAGATCGTTCAGGCACAGCTCGCTGAAGTTGGAATCACCGTTGATATTTCTACCTATGAGTGGGGCGCATTGCTTGATTCCTTAAATGCAGGTGATCACGAGATGTTCATCCTCGGATGGTCCAACACAAGCTTTGACGCAGACGGAAGCACCTACCAGTTATTCTACTCTGAGAACCATGGTGCAACCGGCAACCGTGCATTCTTAACAGATGAGAAGGTCGACGAACTCATTATCGCCGCTCAGGAGGAAAGCGATGATACCAAGCGTATGGGACTCTACAAGGAGCTTCAGGATCGTCTCCACGAGATCTCCCCGTGGTGCCCGTTATACTACAAATACGATAACGTCGGTGTCCGCGCAGACTTAAAGGGCTTCAAGCTTCACAAAGGCGCACAGCATTACCTTGGCAACTGCCATTACGAAAAATAATATCTGATCCCCAAAAAGGACAGAGTCCATGCAAAGACAGGGTACGGATCACGAAAGGGATCCGTACCTATTTCCAGAATCCGGTGAAAGCCCGGAAAACATTCCAGAAACCCTGAGACAAGGATCCGGAACTTCGGCCCGATAGACGGGTTTCGGAAACACAAAAAAACAGCCGCGGGATGCGGTAGATTGGATGGTGTGCATGAGCAAATATGTGTTAAAGAGACTTGCGATGCTGATCCCGGTATTGATCGGCGTGACATTCATGGTTTATTTCATCTTAAGCCTTTCGCCAGGTGATACAGCAGCGATGATCGCAGGTGAGTCGGCAGACGCAGAGACGATCGAAGCGACAAGAAAAGACCTCGGACTTGACCAGCCGGTTATCGTTCAGTACGGAAAATATATGTTGAACCTTCTTCACGGCGATATGGGTAAATCCTACAAGACAAAACGTGATGTTTTCCCGACGATCATGGCTGCATTCCCGAATACAGCAAAGCTTGCGTTCTGGTCAATCCTGGTGGCAGTAGCCATCGCGCTTCCGATCGGTATCATCAGTGCCACGAGGCAGTACAGTATGATCGATAATGTGGGTATGGTCGCCGCCCTATTGGGTGTCGCGACGCCAAACTTCTGGCTGGGCCTGATGCTCATTATCGTATTCTCCTTAAACCTTGGATGGCTTCCATCCGGCGGTATGGGATCCTGGAAGAACTACATTATGCCGGCGATCACCCTTGGTACCGGCGACGCAGCGCTGATCTGCCGTATGACGCGTTCCTCCATGCTTGAGGTCATCCGTCAGGATTATATCCGTACCGCGAGAGCGAAGGGTGTGCCGGAGAAAATGGTGATCCGGAAACACGCATTAAAGAATGCACTGATCCCGGTCGTTACCGTTATCGGCCTTCAGTTCGGTTCCCTTCTTGGCGGCGCGACTCTTACCGAGACCGTATTTGCATGGCCTGGCGTTGGCCGTCTCCTGGTAGACTCCATCAAGAGTAAAGATGCCCCGTTAGTCCTCGGCGGCGTTATCATGATGACCATTACCTTCAGTATCGTAAACCTTTGCGTGGACATTCTCTACGCTTTCATTGATCCGCGTATCAAAGCGCAGTATAAGAAAAAATAAGGAGGAAAGCGTATGGGAACATCAAAGAATCAGGAAGCGGCATCCGGCGCGGCTGTAAAGAAGCGCGGTCAGTTTAAAGAGATCTGGCGCCGCTTAAAAAAGAATAAAATGGCAATGATCGGTCTTGGAATCGTCGCTCTCCTCGTACTGATCTCTATCTTTGCGGATTTCCTGTTCGATTACAATACCGTTGTTATCAAACAGAACACAGCTATCCGTCTCCAGACCCCGAGCGCGGCTCACTGGCTCGGAACAGATGAGTTCGGACGTGATATTCTGGCACGTCTCGTTCACGGATCAAGAGTATCCTTAAGCGTCGGCGTTGTAGCCGTATCCATCGCACTTCTGATCGGCGGATCCTTAGGAGCGATCGCAGGCTTCTACGGCGGAAAGATCGATAACGTGATCATGCGTATCATGGATATCTTCCTTGCAGTGCCGAGCCTTCTTCTTTCCATCACGATTGTATCCGCACTTGGACCGAGCATCTTCAACTTAATGCTTGCCATCGCGATCTCTTCCGTGCCTGGCTACGCGCGAATCGTCCGGGCTTCCGTCCTTACCGTAAAGGATCAGGAATTTGTAGAGGCGGCGAAATGTATCGGAGCAAACAACTTCGAGATCATTTCCTCCCATATTCTCCCGAACTGTATGGCACCGATCATCGTTCAGGTATCTTTAAAGGTTGCATCCGCGATCCTTTCCACATCCGGTTTAAGCTTCCTGGGCCTCGGCGTAAAGGCTCCGACACCGGAGTGGGGCGCAATGCTTTCCGGCGGACGTGCTTACTTAAGAAACGCTCCGCACCTGACCGTATTCCCGGGTATTGCGATCATCATTACGATCCTTTCCCTGAACCTGTTAGGCGATGGTCTTCGTGATGCGTTAGACCCGAAACTGAAGAAGTAGGGAGGACAAAATATTGGAAGATAACAAAAACTTAATTCTTGATATTAAGGATCTTGTGATCCATTATGAGACCGATGACGGCGTTGTAGAGGCGGTAAACGGCATCGATATCCAGTTAGAGCACGGAAAAACATTAGGACTGGTAGGAGAGACCGGATCCGGAAAGACAACAACCGCTCTTTCAATCCTGCGTCTCGTTCCGGACCCGCCGGGAGTTATTAAAAACGGTTCCATCTTTCTTGACGGAAAAGATATCTTAAATATGCCGCAGAAGGAGCTGGAGGCGATCCGTGGAAATACCGTTTCCATGATCTTCCAGGATCCGATGACATCCTTAAACCCGGTGCTCACCGTCGGTGACCAGATCGCCGAGGTTATCAAGCTCCATGATAAGATCAGTGAGAAAGAGGCTGAACAGAAAGCCGGCGATATGCTGGAAGTGGTAGGTATCCCGAGAGAACGTTTCGGCGAGTATCCGCACCAGTTCTCCGGTGGTATGAAGCAGCGTGTCGTGATCGCTATGGCTCTTGCCTGCAACCCGAAGCTCCTTCTTGCCGATGAGCCGACAACCGCTCTCGATGTGACAATTCAGGCACAGGTTCTCGAGACGATGAAGGATTTAAGAAAGAAATTTGGATCCGCGATGATCATGATCACCCATGATCTGGGAATTATCGCAGAGGTCTGTGATGAGGTCTCCGTTGTATATGCCGGACAGATCGTTGAGCATGGAACTCTGGAAGATATCTTCAACCATACCATGCACCCATACACAGAAGGTCTTTTCGGTTCTCTTCCGAACATTGAGGACCGCAAGGCGAGACTTCAGCCGATTCCGGGCCTGATGCCGGATCCGACAAACCTTCCGAAAGGCTGCCCGTTCTCCCCGAGATGTAAGTACTGCACAGAAGCGTGCAAAAAAGACAGACCGGAAAAGAAGTGGGCGAGCGATACGCATTATGTGCGCTGCGTCCGCTACGAAGAGCCGGGATTTTCCATTGAAAGGAGTGAGCAGTAATGGCAGATACGATCCTTGAAGTAAAACACCTGAAAAAATATTTCAACACTCCAAAGGGACTGCTCCATGCGGTCGATGACGTGAACTTCACTCTGGAACGTGGAAAGACCCTCGGTATCGTAGGTGAGTCCGGATGCGGTAAGTCCACCACAGGACGTTCGATCTTACGTCTCATCGAGCCGACCTCCGGTGAGGTCATCTTCGACGGTGAGGATGTATGTAAAAAGAATAAAAATGAACTCCGTCTCTTAAGACGTGACATGCAGTTGATCTTTCAGGACCCGTACGCGTCCCTTGACCCGAGAAAAACAGTCAGTGAGATCATTGCTGAGCCGTTAAAGCTCCAGAAGCTTATTACGGACCCGAAAGCCCGTATGGACCGTGTGCGTGAGCTGATGCAGGTCGTAGGTCTTGCGGACCGCCTGATCAATACATATCCGCATGAGCTTGACGGCGGCCGCCGCCAGCGTATCGGTATCGCGAGAGCGCTTGCGATGAAACCGAAGCTTATTGTATGCGACGAGCCGGTTTCTGCCCTTGACGTATCCATTCAGGCACAGATCTTAAACCTGATGCAGGATCTTCAGGAACAGATGGGATTGACCTATATCTTCATCACACACGACCTTTCCGTTGTCAACCACTTTGCGGATGATATCGCGGTTATGTATCTTGGACAGCTCATCGAGAAAGCTCCGTCTGAACAGCTTTTCGATAAGCCGACTCATCCGTATACACAGGCTCTGCTCTCTGCAATTCCGGTACCAAGCCTGAAAAAGAAGAGAGAGCGTATCATCTTAAAGGGTGAGATCACTTCCCCGATCAACCCGAAGCCAGGCTGCCGTTTTGCTGCCCGCTGTCCGTATGCGACAGACCGTTGCAGAAGCGAGGAACCGGTACTCCGCGAGATCGAACCGAATCATTTCGTGGCATGCCATCTGACGGAAGGCAAATAAGGAGACATTCGTATGCCCCCGCCGGTATTCTGGCGGGGGTATTTTGTGTAATAGGAAATGCCGACAGAAATGGATGCAGTGGATGCTGTGCAGGGCTGTGAGGGCAGCTTCTTTTGTAAGCATAATAAATTTGACAGGGAAATGATCCTGCGATAAAACTACATATATAAAAAGGAAAGAGAGGACCTGGAACCATGAAACAGATCGATATCAGAGACTTTACAAATTATCATTATCCCACGATCTTTACCCCGGCACCGGATGGAAAGCACGCGGTGATGGCGGTGGTGGATGCCAGCGAGAAGGACAACTGCTATGAGTCCTGCTTATGGCTCTATGATATGGAGACAAAGAAAACGTCCAGACTGACGAGCGGAAAGAAAGAGCGCACGTTTATCTGGATGGATTCCGAGACGGTCCTTTTTATTGCGGACCGCGAGAAGACATATCAGGAAAAAGCGAAGAACGAGGAGGACTGGACCTGCTTCTATACCTTAAATATCCACGGCGGTGAAGCGCAGTTTGCGTTCGCTGTTCCATATAAGGCAGTGAAGATGAAAAAGGCCGGAAAGAAACTTGTCCTCACGGTAAAATATGATTACAATAAACCGGATCTCTCCCATATGGAAGAGGGCGAGGAGAAGAAGGCCTCTCTCAAGGCCTGGAAGGAAGAGAAAGATTACGAAGTATTCGATGAGCTTCCGTTCTGGGCGAACGGTCAGGGAATCGTAAACAAGAAGAGAACGAGACTGGCGGTTTACGATCCGGATAATGGTTCCTGCGAGATCGTGACACCGGATTATGAGAATGTTGAGGCTTCCTGGGTAGAGGGAGACGATACAATCCTCTATGTTTCCAGTCTTTATACCGACAAGAAGGATGTTTACCAGGGATTAAAGCAGTATACGGTCTCCACCGGTGAGCTTGAGACGCTTGTGGAGCAGAAGGATATGAGCATCGACTACGCGTGCATCCTGAAAGGCAAAGTGACCTTCTTCGGTTCCTACATGAAGGAATACGGTTTCAACGAGAATGACAAGCTGTATACAGTAGAGGACGGCAAAGTGGAGCTTCTTTCCGATTACGATGACAGCGTCCACAACTCCATCTGCTGTGACTGCAAGTTCGCGGACGGTGTCTCCGCAGTTCATGACGAGGATAAGATCTACTTTATCGCTACATTAAGAAAACAGAGTGTGATCCGCACCTTTGATGCCAAGGGACATATGGAGACGATCCTGGACCGCCAGGGAAGCGTCCACACACTGGCGAAGTCCGGCGATACCATTTACTTTACAGGAATGCGTGATATGGGGCTCACCGAGTGCTACGCCTTTGACGGAAAAGAGGAGACGAAGCTCACTTCCTTTAACGACGCGGTGATGGCGGAGAGAAGTGTTTGCCCGGTTGAGGAGTTTATCTTTACATATAAAGATCTGGAGCTGGACGGCTATGTGATCAAACCGGTGAACTTCGACCCGAATAAGACATATCCTGGTATCTTAACGATCCATGGCGGCCCGCGGGCAACCTTTGGACCGACCTTCTTCCACGAGAGTGAGGTATTCGCGAATGCCGGATACTTTGTATTCTTTACAAACCCGTTAGGAAGCGACGGACGCGGAAATGAGTTCGCTGACATTACCGGAAAGCACGGCGGAATCGACTTTGAATGCTGCATGGCACTCACAGATGAGGTATTGAAGCGCTATCCGCAGGTTGACGAGAAGCACCTGGGCGTTATGGGCGGAAGCTACGGCGGATTTATGACAAACTGGGTGATCGGAAACACCACGCGATTCGCAGCGGCCTGCTCCCAGAGAAGTATCTCCAACTGGGTATCCAAGTGCATGACCACCGATATTGGCTATTACTTCAATATGGATCAGATCAAGGCAGATCCGTGGAACAGCCAGGAGAAGATGTGGCAGCACTCACCGCTCAAATACGCGAACATGGCGAAAACTCCGACCCTCTTTATCCAGTCAGACGAAGACTACCGCTGCTGGATGGGCGACGCGATCCAGATGTTCTCCGCGTTAAAATACTTCGGCGTTGAAGCCCGCATGTGCCTCTTCCATGGCGAGAACCACGAACTCTCAAGAAGCGGTAAACCGAAACACAGAATCCGCAGAATGACGGAGATGATGGAGTGGTTTGATAAGTATTTGAAGTAAAGAGAAGGCAGGGCGCGGCAGCACCTGCAGACTAAAGATATAAGAAGTTCCCCGGCTGGCAGCAGAAATGCGGCTGACCGGGGGATTTTTGTGGCAAAACTTCGTCAGTATGCATTTTTCGGTGACAAGCGGTGTAAAGTATGGTACTATACATATAAGCGTGGGTCTTTTTGACCTATGTGCGGAATTTGATTTTAAAAGGAGATTTTTGCATGCGAAAACGCTTATATGCGATATTTCTTGCGCTGACAGCGGCGATCGGAATTTCCGGCGGAACGGTGTTTGGTGCGGCAAAAACTACCCAGGTAGATACAATCACATTGGAGACACAGACGGCAGATGACGAGGTTGCGGTGGATCTTGGATGGAAGACTCAGCAGGACAAGGGACGCTGGATCGACAAGATGGGAATCGCAGATGATGTGAACAGCCTGGTTCTGATCATAAATAATATAGAAGATGATACCGACACGGTAAAGACAAATACAGGAAATGGTTCCAGCGATAAAGTTGTAAAAGTGAAAAGAAAACAGCTGCCGGGGAATTCGAGAATGCTCTACCTCTCCAGAACGGAAAACGGGGTTTGGCAGGAGAATTTCTCTGTCAACTGTTATATTTCCGGCGCACAGGGAGAAGATTCCGATATTTACGGCGTTTACCGCCTGGAGAGCACCTTTGGAAACGAAAATGATCCGGGAAGTCTTGTCCCGTATCATAAACTGACATCGGACGATTACTGGATCACAGATCCGGAAGCGGATGGATTCGGTGTTATCACCGCAAAGAAGCCGTCTGGCTTGTTGTCGAACCAGTATGTGAATCTGGAGGAGATGCGAGCGTTCTCAAACTTTGGCATGATCCTGAAACCGGAGGAAGGTTCTGAAGGATACCCGGCTCTTGTGGTCAACTGCCAGCAATCCGGCGCAAAGAATAAGTCTTTCTGCGGGATTCAGCTTGCCCAGTCCTATGTGAGAATGCTGATTCAGTCTATGGATTCCGGAACGAGAATCATGATTGCCGGTGAGGTGGAAGAACTGGAAGGAATGTAAAAGTAAGGTGAAAGATTCCCCGCGGGGAGTCTTTCACTATTTTTTAAATTTATTGTCAAAGAAGGAAAAACTAGCATAGAGGTGGATTTCTGATGAAGATATGGAAAAGGCTTTTAATGGCTGTATGTCTCTGTGCGATCTGGTCATTTACCGCATTGGCGGCAGAGAGCGATCCGGTGAAGATCGAACGTGTAAAGCTGAAATTTGAGTCGTTTCGTCCGAAAGATGGATATGTGAAGATCACGAATCTTGGAACCGGATATTCTGTGGGAGATTGCGAGATTATCAACGACAGTGATACCGACAACTGGAATTCTTCCTACTGTGCCCGCCTCCAGATCGAACTGACGGCTGATGACGGTTAAGAATTCCGCAAAAAAGGAAAATCGTATTTTGACCTTAAAGGTTCCGATTTTTACCGTTATGAGTCCAGCGATTACGACGATAAAGAAGTGATCTGGCTCTGCGTGGATATGGCTCCGCTAAACCGCAGCATCTGTGTTCCATTAGACCCTGTGTGGACTGCGGATGGAACCGCGAAGTGGACTGTGGCATATAAGGCGGAATCTGGTACCGGTTTGACAAAGGTGGATATATGATCACCGGCTGGTATCAGGATGCAGGCACAGGCAGATGGTATTATCTCGACGCCTCCGGAGCGATGGTGACAGGAGAGCGGAAGATAGATGGAACGACGTACCGTTTCGCAGAGGGACCTGCGGATATGGCCGGAGTTATGCTTCAGTAAAACGAAATTTAAAAGATCCCTGGAATCACACACACTGGTGACGAAATTCCAGGGATCTTTTTGACTATATGCACCTGATGGCTTTGCCCGCAGCAGACTTTTCAAAATTTTGCTGGAACAGGATACGCCTTATTTTGGCGGGAACTGTCCGGCAAGGCGACGGATCATTTCTGCCTTCTTTCTGCCATCCGGCGACAGATTTTCTGTCAGGATGGAAAAGAGCAGATCCCGCTCCTCGCTGGAAAAAACCAGATTGGACTGCCGCATCTTCCTGTGCAGATCTAAAAATAGATTCATTCTTTGAGCTTCTGGGGCTGCGGCCAGTTCATCGGCGAAGGAAGCCAGTAAAGCGATCTTTTTCGCATCCATGTGATGGAGCCGCGGATCTGATTTCCAGGATCTTTCCTGATCATGTTGTTCCATGGGCAGATCCTCCTGGGGCAAAACTCTGCATGACTAACTGCAGGGTTTCGTATTGTGCCTGCATATCCGGGGGAAAAATGGAAAACAGCTGTTCCGGAGTGAGCCCGGAACCGGATCGTCCGCGGCGGCTGGCAAGAAAGCGAGAGATCATATCGATGGTATCCTGTTCCGCCTTATTTGCATATGGGCGGACTGCACTCAGCATATCTTCGACGGATGGGTTCGGGGACTCCAGGGAACATACGCTCATCATCCCGTCATCGTTCTCCCGGAAAAATTCCATGGTGTGCATCATCTCCCTGGCACGGATGAACATGGAGAGAGACCGCTGCCGTCTGATATCCAGATAGGGAAGAGCGGCCTTCATCATCTGTAAGTGATGATCACCTGTGGCATAGTCCAGGTCGGTCAGCTTTAAATCTTTTTCACTCATATTGGGACCTCCTGCATGTGACAATATATGAGAGGACCGGCGGATTCATGCGAAAAATGCACGGAAAAGAGGACAGGGGAATAAAATATAGGGAAAGGGGCTCCAGCCCAGGGAGGAGAAAACGTGGGAAGACTTGTCATAGATGGAAATGCTGTCTACGAGATCGATGAGGAGTGCGAGAGGAGAAAAAAGGAAAACAGACCTCAGAAAGGAGAAAATACAGAGAGAACGAACAGAAAGGGCGGCCGTTAGCCGCCCCGCAGTCTTTTGAGATGCCGATTCGGTCAGCAGCCGAAACCGCATCCATTTCCCCATCCGCCGCAGCAGCAGAGAAGGAGAATGATCCAGATACAGCTGTTGTCGCAGCCGTTGCCGCATCCGCATCCACCGCCGTTATGTCCGTATCCGCCGCAGCAGCACAGGAGCAGGATGATCCAGATCATGTTGTTGCCGCATCCGCCGCATCCTGATGCCGGAGCATCGCATCCACATCCACAGTTTGTAGCAGCTAAATCACTCATGTTAATTCCTCCGGAATTATCTTTACACTTCCAGTATATGCATCATGGCATGTCAGACTTTCACTCTGAAGATGAAAAATGTTGCAGTTCATTCCCGGCAGAAGCAGTTGCTGAAGGAAAAATTCTATATGGACCGAACGTGAGTGTACTTTTGCTGCTTCATGTGGTATGATGGGAAAGTGAAAAGTCAGCAAAGATACCCGCAGCAATTTTTATAAGAGATGGGAAGAAAGTATGAAAAACACGATGACGATCCAGCAGCTTTCTGTCTATATAAATGGAAAGGATCGGACAGTGCCGGCTGGAGCTATCTGAACGCGGACGGCTATGCGGCGACAGGATGGTTTGAAATTGGAGACCAGTGGTACTTTTCAGATGAAAATGGCAGCCTGCTGACCAACACGGTGACTCCGGATGGATATCGTGTGGACGGCAGCGGTGCCTGGGTACACTAGCAGAAATATAAGAGGAGAAACGAATTATGAAAAAATTATTCTATGATTCCGCATATATCCGCACATTCGAGGCGAAAGTACTTTCCTGCGAAAAAGGGAAAAAGGGATATGAGGTGGCTCTGGACCAGACCGCATTCTATCCGGAAGGCGGCGGACAGCCATATGATACAGGAATTCTTGGCGGAGCGCATGTAACGGCAGTCCATGATGTAAAGGGAGAGATCGTCCACTATACGGATGCGCCGCTTGCGGTCGGTGAGACTGTGACAGGTGAGATCAACTGGGACAGAAGATACCAGAATATGCAGGGACATTCTGGCGAACATCTTGTGTCCGGGCTGATTCACGCGAAGTATGGGTATGACAATGTGGGATTCCATATGGGGACTGAGGAGATCACCATCGATCTCAATGGCCTGTTAGAGTGGGAAGATCTCATGGAGATTGAGAAGAAGGCAAACAGAATTATCTGGGAAGATCGGGAGATATATGCGGGATTCCCGTCTGCTGAGGAACTTGCCCATATGGATTATCGGAGCAAAAAAGAACTCACCGGTGCTATCCGTATCGTCAGCATCCCTGGCGGTGATACCTGTGCCTGCTGTGGTACCCATGTGAAGACGACGGGGGAGATCGGACTTGTAAAGTTCCTGACCATGATCCACTACAAGGGCGGCGTGAGAATTTCCCTGCTCTGTGGTGAGGCTGCAGTTATGGATTATGAGAAAAAGAGAGAAGAGCTTCAGAAGATCTCTGTTCTTTTATCCGCAAAGGCTGGAAAGACTGCGGATGCTGTGGAAAAGGTAAAAAATGAGCTGACGATGACGCAGGCAAAGTGCTCGGAGATGTCAAGAAAACTCATGAAGATCTATGCGGATCAGTTAAACGGTGGAAATAGCAAGATCTGCTGGATAGAAGACGGACTCGATATGACGGAACTCCGCCATTTTGTGAATTTCGCGCTGGAAGGTAAGAAGGGGGGGATTGTCCTCGCTCTGTCAGAAAGTGTGAATGGGGGATTCTCTTATGTTCTGGGGAGCCAGAGCGAGGATATGCGCGCTCTCTCGAAGGAATTAAATGGGGAACTCTCCGGGAGAGGCGGGGGCAGCAGCCAGATGGCACAGGGAACTTTCTTCGCAAGGAAGGAAGAATTGCTCTCCAGTCTGGCCGCCAGAGGGTTTGTTATGGCCGACTAGCGGCGGGCTAAACCTGCCGCTGCCTTTTGGCGCGGTGGGGACAGCTTTATTGTGATCTGCTTAGCAGCCCTGAACCATGTACTGGATCAGGCGCTTGGAATCTTCATCGTTGTGAGTGGTGAGGCTTAACTCCTTGATACTGCCGTTAGAAAATACGGTAGCCATTGAGAAGTACTGGCTGAGCTTGGATTTTAAGTTTACGCTTCCGCCCTCCGGAAGACTTAACTCAACAGCGCCGTCACACTGGTTGATGACTTTGAAAAATGTATCAAGATTGGAAATGTTTCTCATTTTTAATTTCATAATTCGTTACCTCCTTAAAAGGTGATTGTAACTGGCTGTAACTTCTTAGTGCCATTGCCTGTGAAAGCTGTCTCCGACAGTTCTCCGGGCGGATACATGGCAGCTGTTACGAATCCTGTTTTCATTCCAGTTACGCTTGTTTTGCTTTGTCACTTCGTTTTTCTTTTAACGATTTGAATTCTACCAGATGGGTAAGGAAAAAACAATCGACGGAATAGATAAAATTTTAACAATCTAAACTGGATTTTTATGGAATTTATGGGAAAGATCTGGCGGAGGCAGGGCGGACTGTCGAAAATGTACCAAAAACCGGGAAAGGATCGAAAAAAATGGCATATTTTCCATTGTTTGTGGACCTTGAGGGGCGGCAAGTGCTTGTAGTCGGCGGCGGAAAGATCGCGATGAGGAGGGTGCGGACGCTTTTGGAGTTCGGGTGCGAGATCACTGTTGTATCTCCGGAAGTATGTGAGGAACTGCGGGAAAAGGTTCTCTGGAAGAAAAAACGATATGATGAGACGGACCTTGAAAGTCTGGGAAATGTGGGAGAAGCTTCTCGATTTGTATTTGTTCTTGCAGCAGCAGCCCCGGAGGTAAATGAAAAGATAGTCTGTGACTGCCGCAAAAAAAAGATCCCGGTAAACAATGCGTCAAACCGGGATCAATGTGATTTTTATTTTCCGGGAATCGCGAAAGACGGCGATACGGTTGTCGGAATAACTTCCGGCGGGGGAGATCATAGGCTGGCGGCGAAGATCTCTGCGGCGGTACGGCAAATATTGAGAACAATAGCTGTTTAGCTTCTGCCCACTCCAGCCATGAACATAGAAAGTTTGATATCATCCAGGTAAAGCGCCGAAACCCGAAGCCCACCGCGACCGGAACCGATCTCGATATCGGGTTTTGCGGCACCGTGAAAGTCAGAGCCGCCAGTGAGGGCGAGGGAGTATTTTTTTGCGAGTTTGCGGAGCTTTCCGCTCTCATCCTGATTATTGGAAGAGTGGAAACACTCGAGACCGCGGAGACCATGGTCAGTGAGCATGGAGACGAGTTCCTCCGTGCCGGCCCAGCCGAGCTTATACTGGAGCGGATGGGCGAGAACCGGGAAACCGCCGGAGCCGAGAAGTGTCGCGAGAACTTCCTCCGGGGTGATAAGTTCCCTGGAGCGGTAATATGGGCGGTCCGGGTTTAAATATTTTTTAAAAGCCTGGTCAACGGAAGTTACATATCCGTTCTTTAAGAGCGCTCTCGCAAAATGAGCACGGGTGATGACGGTTCCGGGATTTCCGCAGAGGAGATCTTCCTCAGTGATCTCAAATCCATCCTTATTAAATGCGGCCAACATTTCCATATTGCGGTCATAGCGTTTTCTGGACGCTTCCTTTAGAAAGGAGAGCAGCTTCGGATCCTTATGATCAATGTAGAGCCCCAGGATATGGATCTCTTTTCCTTTATAGATACAAGAGACCTCAATTCCCGGGATGACCTCCATGTCAAGATCTTTTGCGGCTTCAAGGGCCTCGTCGATTCCTGCGACGGTATCATGGTCCGTGAGGGCCATTGCGGTGAGACCGAGATCGTTGGCGCGGTTTACGACCTCCGTGGGAGTTAAGGAGCCGTCGGAGGCGGTGGAGTGTATGTGAAGATCTATTAATTTCATAATAAATATCCTTTCCGAAATAATTTCCAACTGTTACCTAGTTTAACATATTTGAGACAAAATTGTGAATAAAATTTAAGATTTCTGTTATTCCATTTTCTATAAATTATGCTATACTAGTACCTGCATATCTGCACCCTTGAAATACTGAACTGACGGAGCAGAGAACATCAATGGTTTAAGATAAAAGGTGAGAAGAAATGAGTGACACATACAGAAACAGCAGAGCGGGCGGAAGACGTTCCCGCCAGTCAAGCAGCGCGGACCGCATCATGGCAGTCCAGAATGCGAGAAGCCGGGGAACCGGATCCAGAAGAGGAGGTTCCGGAAGACGGCGCGGAAGACGCCAGGGACCAGATATGGCAAAGATCGTACTGATCGTGATCGGAGTACTGATCTTACTGATCTGTGCGGCAGTGGGCTTCCAGAGCTGCGCGCGGTCCGAAGACGATAAAACCAGCGTGGAAAGTGAATCGGAGACAGAGACGACAGAGCCTGAGACAGAGATGGCAGCGGAGATCACTGTGAACGGAGTCCAGGTCCATGGTCTGACAAAAACAGAGGCGATCAAGAAGGTCCTGGAAGATATGGGCTGGGAGATGAAGGTCTCCTTCGGCGATGAGACCGCGGATCTCCCGAACCTGATGGAAGCGAATGTGGACGCTGTAATCGAAAAAGCATTTGCGAAGAAGGAATCCGGGGATTATACCGTGGAGACTGACGGTCTCGATGACGCGGTTCAGGTGGAAGTAAAAGCGCTTGCCGCAAAATGGGATGTGGAGCCGAAGAATGGATCGATCTCTACTTATGATAAGGCATCCGATAAATTTACATTCGCCGGTGCCCAGGTCGGAAAGAAGATCGACCAGGAGAAGCTGGTATCCGATATCATCTCCGCAATGAAAGCGGGAGAGTACACGAAGACGATCACGGCGACGGCAAATGAAGTCCAGCCGGAGATCACCGAGGCCCAGGCGAGAGAGAACTTCAAGCGCATCGGAACCTACACGACAAAGACGACTACCGACAAAGACCGAAATGAGAATATCCGCCTTGCCTGCGCGGCAATCAACGGAGCGATCATTAAGCCCGGCGAGGAATTCTCCTTTAATAAGATGACGGGAAACCGTACCACGGAAAAAGGCTACAAGCCGGCGGGAGCCTATTCGAACGGTGTTTTGGTGCAGGAGCCGGGCGGTGGTGTCTGCCAGGTATCTTCGACGCTTTATAACGCGGTCGTATTCGCGGGACTTAAGACAACTGAGCGGCATGCCCACACCTATGAGCCGTCCTATGTAACTCCCGGTGAGGATGCAATGGTCAGCTACGACGGCTATGCCGGTCCGGATCTGCGGTTTGTAAACAACTCAAAGACTGCAGTGGGAATCAAGGCGGCATACTCCAACCAGACACTGACGGTATCCATCTACGGAAATCCGATTCTGGAGGACGGCGTGACTGTTTCCATGCATTCTGAGAAGATTAAGGAGCTGGATCCGCCGACACCGACCTACGTCGAGGATCCAACACTGGAGCCGGGTGTAGAGGTCGTTGCGAAAGCGGCAACTCCGGGCAGCAGATGGCAGACAAAGCTGATCACGAAGAAGAACGGACAGGTTGTGAGCGATGTGCTTCTCCACAACAGCACCTACACCGGAAAGGCGGCGACCATCAAGCGCAACACTTCCGGTACTGTGGCAGCGACAGAATCTGCATCTGCCGATGCATCGGCTGCGTCCTCTGAGGCAGCGGGAGAGACAACGGCAGCAGCACCTGCAGAGACAACAGCGGCGGCGACGACGGCACTGGAGACAACAGCTGCGCCGACAACGGCAGTGCCATCCCCGGGCGAGAATTATGGTCCAGGATATGTGAACGAGGCCACGACGGCGGCTGCGGCTGCGGCGGAGACGAACCAGGCACCATCTGACATGGGGCTGATTTCTCCGAATGGGCAGTAAGAGACAGAAGAGGATTTCACTTGCCGGTAAGAGACCGAGTCTGTCACATAGAACGGATTATCCGTGGCTGAAAAAACTGGTCAGCTGAGTGCATGGAAAATTAAATCCTTACTTTATATAAAAAAGTGGTGAACAGGAATAAAATACATTTCCTGGATCGCCACTTTTTATTTAAAGGAAATACATATCAAAATGAAAGGTCTTTATTGATGTATTGGTTTGCCAAAGCTAACTCGGAGCTGAAATATTAGTTTCTTAGAACTAACCAAATAACTATTCTCACAATGCGGATAATATTCCACAATGTGGAAAGATGGTACGGAAATTTTAATATTGTTTATGATTTGGTACATGATTCTGCCGTTTTTGATTTGCATTTTAGGGAAAAATTGCTATAATAATTTATAGATGTTCTGATAAACGCGGAACACATAAGTTTAATAAATATTTACATATTTATACACTTTACAGGAGGAAATCAACTATGGCAAGAAAAATGAAAACCATGGATGGTAACCATGCAGCCGCTCATGCTTCCTATGCATTTACGGATGTAGCAGCCATCTACCCGATTACCCCTTCTTCTCCGATGGCGGAAGCTACCGATGAATGGGCAACTGATGGAAGAACAAACATGTTCGGACAGCCGGTACAGATCACCGAGATGCAGTCCGAGGCAGGTGCTGCCGGCGCCGTACATGGCTCCCTTGCAGCAGGTGCATTAACAACAACTTATACAGCTTCTCAGGGTCTTCTTCTTATGATCCCGGATCTCTATAAGATCGCTGGTGAGCAGCTCCCGGGCGTATTCAACGTATCCGCTCGTTGTGTAGCAACTCACGCTTTAAATATCTTCGGTGACCACTCCGACGTTTACGCCTGTCGTCAGACCGGATGCGCAATGCTTTGCGAATCCAGCGTACAGGAGGTTATGGACTTAACACCGGTTGCACACCTTGCAGCATTAAAGGGTAAAGTTCCGTTCATCAACTTCTTTGATGGTTTCCGTACTTCCCACGAGATCCAGAAGATCGAGACATGGGATTACGAGGATTTAAAAGAAATGGCTGATATGGACGCCATTGATGCATTCCGTAAGAACGCTCTGAACCCGAACCATCCGGTACAGAGAGGTTCCGCTCAGAACCCGGATATCTTCTTCCAGGCAAGAGAGGCATGTAACCCGTACTACGATGCTCTTCCGGCAATCGTACAGGAGTACATGGACAAAGTAAACGCTAAGATCGGCACAGATTACAAACTGTTCAACTACTACGGAGCTGCTGATGCTGAGCACGTTATCATCGCTATGGGTTCCGTAAACGATACAATCGAAGAGACGATCGACTACCTTGCAAAACAGGGCAAGAAGGTCGGCGTTGTTAAGGTTCGTCTGTACAGACCGTTCTGCACAGAGGCTCTTATCAACACAATCCCGGATACCGTTAAGCAGATCTCCGTACTCGACAGAACAAAAGAGCCGGGTTCCATCGGCGAGCCGTTATACCTTGATGTTGTTGCAGCATTAAAGGGCTCCAAGTTCGATAAGGTTCCGGTATTCACAGGCCGTTATGGTCTTGGTTCCAAGGATACAACACCGGCACAGATCGTTGCTGTATACGAGAACACAGAGAAGAAGAGATTCACAATCGGTATCAACGATGATGTGACATACCTTTCCTTACAGTTAGGTGCTCCGCTCGTTACAACTCCGGAAGGAACAACAAACTGTAAGTTCTGGGGTCTTGGTGCTGATGGTACTGTAGGTGCCAACAAGAACTCCATCAAGATCATCGGTGACAACACAGACATGTACGCTCAGGCTTACTTCGATTATGACTCCAAGAAATCCGGCGGTGTTACAATGTCCCACTTACGTTTCGGACATACTCCGATCAAGTCCACATACCTGATCCACAAAGCAAACTTCGTTGCATGCCACAACCCGGCATACATCCGCAAGTACAACATGGTTCAGGAGCTTGTTGACGGCGGTACATTCCTCCTCAACTGCCCGTGGGATGCTGAGGGTCTTGAGAAACACTTACCGGGACAGGTTAAGAAGTTCATCGCTGATCACAACATCAAATTCTACACCATCGACGGTGTTAAACTTGGTATCGAGACAGGCATGGGCCCGACCCGTATCAACACGATCCTTCAGTCCGCATTCTTCGAGCTGACAAAGATCATCCCGGCTGACAAAGCAAACGAGCTTATGAAAGCAGCTGCAAAGGCTACTTACGGTCGTAAGGGTGAAGACGTTGTTATGAAGAACTGGGCAGCGATCGATGCAGGCGCTAAGGGACTTGTAGAAGTGAAAGTTCCGGAGAGCTGGAAGAACTGCGCAGACGAAGGTCTTGACATGGTTCACGCTACAGAGGGCCGCGAGGATGTTATCAACTTCGTAAACAACATCCAGGCTGCTGTAAACGCTCAGGAAGGTAACAACCTCCCGGTATCCGCATTCAAAGAGTATGTTGACGGTACAACTCCGTCCGGTTCTGCTGCATACGAGAAACGTGGTATCGCAGTAAACGTACCGGTTTGGAATCCGGACAACTGTATCCAGTGTAACTTCTGTTCTTATGTCTGCCCGCACGCAGTAATCCGTCCGGTAGCTATGACAGAGGCTGAGGCTGCTAACGCACCGGCTGGTACAAAGACAATCCCGATGACAGGTATGCCGGAGTACAAGTTCGCTATGACGATCTCCGCACTTGACTGTACCGGTTGTGGTTCCTGTGCTAACGTCTGCCCGGGCAAGAAGGGTGAGAAGGCTCTTACCATGGTTCCGCTTGAAGGCAACGCAGCAGAGCAGGAAGTATTCAACTACGGTCAGAAACTTGACATCAAGCAGGATGTAATCGATAAATTCAAAGAGACAACTGTAAAGGGCAGCCAGTTCAAACAGCCGCTCCTTGAGTTCTCCGGCGCATGTGCTGGTTGTGGTGAGCCGCCGTACGCAAAACTGATCACACAGTTATTCGGTGACAGAATGTACATCGCAAACGCAACAGGATGTACTTCTATCTGGGGTAACTCTTCACCGTCCACACCTTACACAGCAAACAAGGCAGGCAAAGGACCGGCTTGGTCTAACTCCCTGTTCGAGGATAACGCTGAGTTTGGTTATGGTATGTTACTCGCTCAGCAGGCAATCCGCGATGGCTTAAAGGCTAAAGTTGAGGAAGTTGCTGCAAACGAGAACGCTACAGCAGAAGTAAAAGCTGCATGCCAGGAGTGGTTAGACACATTCGGTGTCGGTGCTACAAACGGTGCTGCAACTGACAAACTCGTAGCTGCTCTTGAGAACGTTGACTGCCCGACATGTAAGGACATCGTCAAGAACAAAGATTTCCTGGCTAAGAAGTCCCAGTGGATCTTCGGTGGTGACGGTTGGGCTTACGATATCGGATTCAACGGCGTTGACCACGTACTTGCAAGCGGCAAGGATATCAACATCATGGTATTCAACACTGAGGTTTACTCCAACACAGGCGGACAGTCCTCCAAGGCTACTCCGACAGGTGCTGTTGCTCAGTTCGCTGCAGGCGGTAAAGAAGTTAAGCAGAAAGACCTTGCTGCAATCGCTATGAGCTACGGCTATGTATACGTTGCACAGATCTCCATGGGCGCTGATATGAACCAGACCATCAAGGCAATCGCTGAGGCTGAGGCATATCCGGGACCGTCCCTGATCATCGCTTACGCTCCGTGTATCAACCACGGTATCAAGAAAGGTATGGCAAAGGCTCAGACAGAGGAGAAACTTGCTGTTCAGTCCGGTTACTGGAACCTCTTCAGATTCAACCCGGCAGCTGAGGGCAAGAAGTTCAGCCTTGACTGCAAGCCGGCTACCGTTGACTACCAGGAGTTCATCAAGGGTGAGGTTCGTTACACATCCCTCGCACTTAAGAACCCGGCAAGAGCTGAGAAGCTGTTTGCTAAGGCAGAGCAGAATGCTAAGGATAAGTACGCTTACCTTGAGAAGTTAGTTACACTCTACGATGAGAAATAATTAACAGAATCATGAAAGACCCCGGAACAGCTTCAGCTGTGGCCGGGGTCTTTTTGCGCTGCGGTGTGCCCGGAAGAAACTGCCGGTGGGCAGCTGGTGAAAATTTGTGCATGTACGAGACTGTACTGTATCGTAAGAATTCCGTAAGAGAAAAGACCGGTGATGTTCATTGACATTACGGGTCTTTTTTACTATATTAAGTGTATTAAGAGTATTCATACAGTTGAGACATGAACGGACATGTGCGAAAAAGTGTGCTGTAAGCTTGCTTGCATAAGCGCTTTTTGTACAGGGCTGCACATCAAAGTCGCAAGCTGCATAGAAAGGAGGATGCCTATGATTCTATTAGATTACAAAGACCGCCGCCCGATCTACGAACAGGTGGTTTCAAAGCTCGAGGAGCTGATGCTGCTCGGTGTCATGAAAGAGAATGAACCGCTGCCATCGGTGCGGGCTCTTGCGATGGACCTGTCCATCAACCCGAATACGATCCAGCGCGCCTATGTGGAACTGGAGCGGCAGGGGTATATTTACACAGTGAAGGGGAAGGGAAGTTTTGTGGCAGATAATACAGTGATGAAGGAAAACAGGAAGAAGGAAGTTCTCCTTCAGGTGAGTGACATGATCGATGAGGCGATCCGGGTGGGAATTCCCGGCGATGAGATCAAAAATATGGTAGAGATCCAGTATAAAGCGGCAAAGAGGAACGGAGGTGGAGAAGCATGATTGAGACAAGTGGATTGACAAAACGGTTTGATGATATTCTGGCGGTCGATCACATCAGCGCGAAGATCAGGGACGGCAGTGTGTTCGGACTGATCGGAACGAACGGTGCCGGAAAAAGTACATTTCTGCGCATGGTCAGCGGAATCTTAAAACCGGATGAGGGAGCAGTGCTGATCGATGGTGAAAACGTGTACGAGAACCCGGCGGTGAAATCGAGATTCTTTTATATCTCAGATGACCAGTATTTTTTCGCCAACGGAACCCCGTTGGAGCTTATGAAATTTTATAAGTCTATCTACCCGGCTTTTGATGAGCCAAGATTTTTCCATCTCTTACAGTCCTTTGATCTGGACAAAAAGAGAAAGATCTCCACATTCTCAAAGGGAATGAAAAAACAGCTTTCCATCATTTACGGAATCTGCGCGGGAACGGACTATATCTTCTGCGACGAGACCTTTGACGGTCTGGATCCGGTGATGCGTCAGGCGGTAAAGAGCCTGTTCGCGAGCGATATGGCGGAGCGGAATCTGACTCCGATCATCGCCTCCCACAACCTGAGAGAGCTGGAGGATATCTGTGATCATGTCGGCCTTTTACACAAAGGCGGGATCCTGCTCTCTAAGGATCTGGACGATATGAAGTTAAACATTCACAAGATCCAGTGTGTCTTAAAACCCGGCATAAAAGTGGAAGATCTTACGGAGCTTGATATCTTAAAGACAGAATACAGGGGAAGTCTTGCGACGATCACCGTCCGCGGTTCGAGGGAGAATGTAGAACGGCAGATGGCGGCGTGCGAACCGCTGTTCTTCGAGCTGATCCCGCTGTCTTTGGAGGAGATCTTTATCAGTGAAACGGAGGTGGCAGGATATGACATCAAGAAACTTATTTTTTAAACTTATGAAGGAGGACCTGAAGCGGCGACTCTGGGCCATTGGTTTTTCGGTTCTGGCGCTGTTTTTTGCGATGCCGATGGCGGCAGCCATGGGGATCGGAGAGATCGGAAACCAGTACAAGCAATGGCTGATCTCCGGAACCGGATACGAGAATATGGTGCCGGAGGCACTGCGTCAGACGAAGATCCTGCGGCTTGCCGGTGAGATCCTGGGTTTTGAAAATTATGCCCTCTTCATGGTGGTCGGAGCCGCGGCGATGATTCTCGGACTCACAGGATTTTTGTATCTCCACTCAAAGAAACAGATCGATTTTTACAACAGCCTCCCTGTGAAGAGGGAGATGCTGTTTACCGTGAAATTCTTTGACGGATTTCTGATCATCCTGGCCGCTTACCTGATCAATATGTTTGCGGCGTTTGGAGTTTTCTGCGGAAACGGGATCGCGGCGGGCGATCTTTTCAAGGTGATGTTTGCTTCCTTCGCGGTCAATATGATCGGATTTCTCCTGATCTATGTGGTGATGGTGATCGCGGTGCTTCTCACAGGGAATCTCTTTATCTCGATCCTCGGCGCAGGCGTCCTGTACGGATATTTGCCGGCGGTCTCCCTGCTGATCGAGGGCTTAAAATCCCTGTTCTTTGTGACACGGGGAAGAGAAGGCGATGTGTATTGGCTTGCAAAATACGGTTCCCCCATCGGCTATTTCACAAAACTGGCAGGCGCGGGGCTTGATGCGTTCCACTCAGACCAGTTTTATGACGATATCGACTATGGATTTTCCAGGATCCAGATGGAGCTGCAGAGTACCGCTGACAGCGGCGCAGAGCTCTTAAAGCTTTGCGGGCTCGGGATCTTTGCGGCGGTGATCCTCACCGGGATCGCACTGGTCCTCTATAGGATCCGACCGTCGGAGGCGGCGGGAAAGGCCATGTCATTTAAGAAGACTCAGGCGCCGATCAAGATTCTGCTTCTCATTCCGATGACCGTGACCACGACGGTATTCTTATGGAGCATCTACTACAGCGGCGTATGGGCAGCGGTCGGCTTTGTACTTGGACTTGTACTTACGAGCTGCCTCATCGAGATCATTTATCATTTTGATTTCACGAAGCTTTTTGCAAATCCGGTCCAGACGGTGATCGGAGGTGCCATAGCTATTCTGGTGGTGGGGGCCTTCTGGATGGACGTTTTTGGATATGATTCCTATATTCCGGACGAAAAGGACTTCGTATCCGCATCCATCGACCTGAACCTTGACAATGAGCCGGACTGCGGGCTTCCGTACCGGAGCGGTGATTCTTATAATTGGCGCTATATGAATTCAAGTGATTACGCGGACGCAAATATGAAGCTTACCGATTACGCTGTAGTCCGTGCCTTTGCGGAAAAGGCGGTAGAGAACGCGAAGCAGCAGAGAAACCAGCAGATAAAAGGCGACGGCTCCTACAGCTACCGCGATGACGGCGGCTATATGATCTATGTTAAGGCAGGCTACCGGCAGAAAAACGGAAAGACGGTTTATCGTTCTTACCGGATCACCCGTTCCGTTCTTGGCAGTACCCTGGATGAGATCTATGCGACGAAGGAGTACAAGGACGGCACATATCCGGTGATGTCCTATCAGCCGGAGAATATCACGGGGATCTACTGGCTGTCAGACCGTGGTATCCTTGAAGTGAGTGCGGATGACACACTTCGCGCGGAGATCCTCGCGGCGTATCAGGAGGAATTGGCAGGGCTCACCATCAATGAGAGAGCCGTCGAGGTTCCGGTGGCAGCACTGAGATTTCTCACAAAGGCGGAGAATGAGTATCTCGGCGCGATCAGCAGCCAGAGAGGCTATACTTCCCAGGGATTCCAGATGGAAGATATGCAGATAGTGAACTTTGTTCCGGTCTATCCGTCCTTTACAAAGACGATTGCCCTCTTAAAGCAGGCGGGCACGGATGTGACAGCGAAGCTCTCTGCGGATGATGTCACACAGGTAAAGATCCTGTATCCGACGGAGTATGAGAGTACTGCAGCCGGGGAGAATGCGGTCACAGGAGAGGACGTCCCGATCAGCGAAAAAAGCGGGGGAGTGACGGCAGAAACGGAATTGAAGGCTGTTTCTTATGGCGGTCAGAAGATGCTCACCATCGTAAATGACGGGTCGGAGGAGAACCGAAGGAAGATCGAGGAGATTCTTTTCGCCAGTGCGCCGGAGATCATGCTTGACAGAAACCGCCTCTGCACCTATGAGATGGGAATCGAGATCGATGTGTCCATAAAACCCGACAGCGCCTTTTCCTTCGGAAATGGAACTGTGGATGAACGGGTCTACCGGATCATGGGAGATACGGTTCCGGAGTGTATTGAGAAAGCGTTAAATTACAGTAAAATCAGTACAAAATATGTTAGAAAAGGCATCGGAGTGATGAAAAACGATTGATAGATCAACGAATATCATGTATAATCGAACAAGTCTGAATAGGAGAGGAAAAACCTGGCAGGGAACTGCCGGGTTTTGCCGTTTCCTGAATCTGAAATATGGATAGAAAAATCGGAGGTTTATCATGGAATTTTTTGGAAATATCATAAAGGGGATCATGATCGGCATCGCGAACATCATTCCGGGCGTTTCCGGAGGAACAATGGCGGTGTCTCTCGGTATCTATGACCGGCTCATCGGTTCGATCTCCGGCCTGTTTCGGGAATTCAAAAAGAGTATCCTGTTTCTGATCCCGATCATTATCGGCGCCGGAATCGGCATTGTGGGTTTTACCTACGCCATCGAATACCTGCTCGATAAGCATACCTTCGTTACCTGTATGGCATTTGTGGGCCTGATCCTCGGTGGACTTCCGGCGATCTTTTCGTCCATGAGGGCAAAGGTATCTTCGGGCGGGGTCGGTGTGTTTGGAATCCTTGCCTTTGTGATCGCCTTTGCGATCTCCGGCGGCATGCCGCTTTTAAAGGAGAGCAAGGACGCCCTCACGGTGATTGCGGTGACTCCGGGAAATATGGTGATCTTATTTATCCTCGGTATTGTGGCTTCTGCCACAATGGTAATTCCGGGTGTTTCCGGCTCCATGATGCTGATGATCTTCGGCTATTATTACGCGATCATCAATACGATCAAGACATTCCTTGACAATCTCCGCGCCTTTGACCTTGCGGGCATGAAGGAGGGGATCCTGCTCCTGGCGCCGTTCGGGATCGGCGTGGTTTTGGGAATCGTTCTGATCGCAAAGCTGATCACGTTCCTCTTTGAAAAGTACGGCGTGCAGACATTCTGCGCGATCTTAGGCCTCGTGATCTCGTCCCCGATCGCAATCTTTATCAACACGGGACTTGTATCGAAGCTCGGCTCCCTGTCACTGTGGGAGATCTTATTTGGAATCGTCCTCATGGCTGCCGGGGCTTTCATTACGGTATTTGTGGGCGAGCGGTAAATAAAAAAGACCGTCTGCGGGAAATGATAGGAAAGATATCCTATGCCCACAGACGGTCTTTTTACTCGATTTATTAGTTCCGGTCCCACAGGACCGGTCCCGCCATTGCGAAATAGCTTATTCCTGATCCTCTGTAACGTTCACAGTTGTCTCAGCAGCTTCGGTCTCAAACTTCTCATCCGGTACTGCCTCGCAGGTGCAGGTCTCAGCAGTCGTTTCTTCTCCGGCGGTTTCAGACGCTTCGGCTGTATCGACAACATCGATATCGTCGCCCTCCGGTTTTGCCTCCGCGATCTTTGCGCCGCACTTGCTGCAGAAAGCAGAGGTCTTTTCAATCTTTGCACCGCATTCCGGACAGTGGATAAATCCTTCTAAGGTGGAGAGCTTGTCCTGAAGCTCGTCGATGGTCTTTAAGCTTTCGCGGATCAGGGTGAATTCTGCAGTGTATGCCTCCTCATCTGCTTCATTTGCGGCTTCGAATACCTTTTTGCCGATCTGCGCATACTGGCGGTTCAGCGCCTCCTTCTCCCTTGAGAGCTGCGTCTTTAACTGGACCGTGTCAGAAAGCTCCTTTGTCTTCTGGGCAACCTGTTTCCCGGTTTCGGTGAGGCTGCGTTTCATATCTGTAAAAAATGCCATTGCAATAAACTCCTTTCGAAAGTGGATTGGTACGGCCGCCTTAAAAGGCGGCGATATATTGTCTCTATTTTAATCTTTTTAGAAGAAAAAGTCAATTTCCAATGCCAGATTCATGAAGCGGCGGAAAAATCCAATGCCACCGCTGTATTGTACAGAATTTTCAGATCGGAAAATTCCTGCCCGCATACAGTAACCGCAGAACAATTATAGGACTTTAGTAGGTTGATGCGAAAGATAAAGTGTGCTATGATAGAAGCATTCAGCAGGTCTGCGCTTCCTGCGCAGTCCATATGTCAGACATAATGGAGGAAACGATCATGGGAGAAAAGAGAAAACCGGCAACGATCTGTATCCAGAGCGGATGGAAACCAAAGAACGGAGAGCCGAGAGTTCTTCCGATTTATCAGAGCACAACTTTTAAATATGAGACGAGCGAGCAGATGGGAAGACTGTTCGATCTGGAGGAAGATGGCTATTTCTATACAAGACTTGCGAACCCGACGAATGATGCGGTAGCGGAAAAGATCTGTGAGCTGGAAGGCGGAGTGGCTGCGATGCTCACATCTTCCGGACAGGCGGCGAACTACTATGCGGCTTTTAATATCTGCAATGCGGGTGACCATATTATCAGCGCAGCGACGATCTACGGCGGAACCTCCAACCTGTTTACAGTGACAATGAAAAAACAGGGGATTGATGTGACTCTGGTGGATCCGGACGCACCGGAGGAGGAGATCGAGAAGGCGTTCCGTCCGAATACAAAAATGGTATTCGGTGAGACGATCGCGAACCCGGCTCTTGTCGTTCTCGATATTGAGAAATTTGCGCGGCTTGCCCACAGACATGGGGTGCCGCTTATCGTGGATAACACGTTTGCGACACCGATCAACTGCCGGCCGTTCGAGTGGGGCGCGGATATCGTGACCCATTCTACCACAAAATATATGGACGGACATGCGATGACTGTCGGAGGCTGCATCGTTGACAGCGGAAACTTCGACTGGAATGCCCATGCGGATAAATTTCCGGGACTTACCACACCGGATGAATCCTATCATGGAATCGTGTATACCGAGCGCTTCGGTAAGAAAGCCTATATCACAAAGGCGACCGCGCAGCTTATGCGCGATCTCGGATCGATCCCGTCCCCGATGAACTCCTTCCTTTTAAATGTTGGTCTTGAGACCCTGCACCTGAGAATGCCGAAGCATTGCGAGAACGCCCAGAGGGTTGCGGAGTGGCTGCTTGCGAGAGAGGACGTGGCATGGGTCAATTATCCGGGCTTAAAGGAGAATAAGTACCATGCTCTGGCTGAAAAATATATGCCGGACGGAAGCTGCGGCGTGATCTCTTTTGGATTAAAGGGCGGAAGACGGGCGGCAGGAGAGTTCATGGACAAACTGAAATTCGTTGCCATCGTCACACATGTTGCCGATGCGAGAACCTGTATTCTCCATCCGGCAAGCCATACCCATCGCCAGCTTACCGATGAGCAGCTCGTGGAGGCGGGAGTTGATCCGTCCCTGATCCGGCTCAGCGTTGGAATTGAGGATGCGGATGACATTATTGAAGATTTAAGACAGGCACTGGAAGATTAAATGCTCCTGATGTGCAGGCTGTGTTGAGGACCAGATGACAAGAAGCCGCCGGGGAAACAGTCTCTGGAGGCCTAACAGAAGATATGAGGCATAATTTATGATCGAAATGGATGAAATGAAGGGAAGAGGAAAGCGTGGTCTTTTAAGAGTCGTATTCGGACGAACTATGTTCTTCCTGCTGTTTATCGCGCTGCAGCTGGCGTTTTTCTTCTGGATCTATGTATGGCTGGATAACAAATATCAGGCCTGGGGATACGGTTCTTTCGCTTTGATCAGTGCGATCCTCACGATCCATATTCTGAACGAAAAGCAGAACGCCAGCTTTAAAATGGCGTGGCTGATCCCTGTCCTGTTGTTTCCGGTATTCGGAACCTTGTTCTACGTGTTTGTCCAGCTTCAGATGGAGACGAAGATCTTCGCCAAACGGATCGCCGAGGTTCAGAAGAGGACGGACCACTTTCTGGAGCAGGACACGGCTGTCTATGAACGGCTTAGCCGCAGGAGCCGGAGAAATGCGAATCTCAGCCATTATATGAAGAAAAGCGGCGGCTATCCTACCTGGGACCGCACGAACTTCAAATATTTTCCGCTGGGAGATGAGTTCTATACGGATGTCCTTCAGGAGCTCCAAAAGGCCAGAAGATATATTTTTGTCGAATATTTCATTATTTCAAAAGGGATCCTGTGGGATTCGATCCTGAAGATCCTTGAGCAGAAGGCGAAAGAGGGCGTAGAGGTAAGAATCCTCTATGATGGCATGAACTCCTTTTCCAACCTGCCCCACGACTATCCGAAGGAGCTGGAGGCAAAGGGAATCCGCTGCCGGATCTTCAATCCGATCCGCCCGGCGATCTCTACAAGCCAGAATAACCGTGATCACAGAAAGATCCTTGTGATCGATGGTCATACCGCCTACACCGGCGGCGTGAACCTCGCGGATGAGTATATCAACCGGAAAGTCCGGTTTGGCCACTGGAAAGACAATGCGATCCGCCTGAAGGGAGAAGCCGTGAAGAACTTTACGGTGATGTTCCTCCAGATGTGGGATGTCTGCTCAAAAAAGCCGGATTCGGATTTTGATTACAGCCCATATCTTGATACCGGGGATTATTTCCATTCTCCGGAGCTTGACATGGACGGATTTTCGATCCCGTTTTCTGACAGCCCGATCGACGGGGAAGCGGTGGGACACCAGCTTTATCTGGATATTATCTATCAGGCAAAGAAATATGTGTACATTATGACCCCTTATCTGGTGCTCGATGATGATATGATCACAGCCCTGACCTATGCGGCAAAGCGCGGGGTGGACACGGTCATCATCATGCCTCATATTCCCGATAAAAAGTCAGCGTTCATGCTGGCCCATTCTTACTATACGGAGCTGATAGAGGCGGGGGTAAAGATTTACGAGTACCTGCCGGGGTTTGTCCACTCAAAGACGTTTGTCAGCGATGGGGAGAAAGCTGTGGTTGGATCCGTCAATATGGATTTCAGAAGCCAGTATCTGAATTTTGAGTGCGGGGTTTATATTTATGAGAATCCGGTGGTAGAGCAGATCAAAAAAGATTTTGATGAGACACTGCCGAAATGCGTGCGGATGACAAAAGAGAGCGTAGAGGCGCTTCCGGCACTGCATAAGTTCTGCGGAAAGGCGATGCGGCTGATCGCACCGTTGATGTAGGGAGAACGCAGGAGAAAAACGGCCTTGCGGGGAAAGAACCGGATGGCATCATACAGAAAAAGAAAAGGAAGCGGGCAGAGGAGAATTTCCTCTACTCGCTTCCTTCCTTCTCGTTCAGCGGGTCGGCAGCGGCTGTGTTGATGGATGATTCTGCGCGTTCCCGTAAAGAGGTTGCGCCAATCTCCTTTTTGTAGGCTGCGATCGCGTCCGCGATCCGTTCTTTGATGTACTGGTCTTTTTCTAATTTTCTTTCCTGCTCATCCGGATTATCCAGAATGGGTACGAAGAGAAACCTGCGGACAGCGAAGAGGATCGCAACGGCAACACAGCCGATAAGAGCTTCTTTGATGGCAAGGTGGTCGATGACCATCTGTCTTGCCACGGAGAAGAGAAGGACTTCGACGATGGAGTCGATGTCATGGCGGCAGAACATTTTTAAAAGCTCTACGCCAATGACGAGATCGAAGCTTTTCTTCATGAAATCGGAAAGATCGAAGCCATTGTCGAGATACAGGCTGTACAGGTTGTGGGGAACCGGCACAAAGGCGATCAGGATCGCGACGATCAGGATCAGGGCGCAGACAATCTCCAGATAGGAGGAGACTTTCATAAGGAATAGCTGCGCTCTCTGGATGCGGGGACTTGTGTAGTGCTTCATGAGCTGGTACCTCCCGGGGTATAGAGAAGTCTTGGTGACTTATGCAGAGGTGGACGGGTTGCTGCTTTGTCTTGAAACGTGCTGCAGGTGGTGGAAAACTACAGCAATATGGACAAATATTTAAAAATATTATACAGAAAACCGGCAATATTATCAATTATGAATTGAAATTGTGTTAAATAAAATACAAAATCGCCCCGGATCCGTTCATACTTTTTTAATAGAAAAAATTTTGATTTTTTATTACAAATATGTTACACTATTGTTCGTATGTATCGTACAGGAAGACGGAAAACAGTAATGGAGATAAACACATGAATGATGATAAAGATACAGTAAACTATATGGATTCTATCAACAAGGCGAGCAGAAAGCGGAGAAGGAAACCGTCTTTCTGGGAACAGTACGGAATCCTTGTGATCGGAGCGGCTGTTCTTGCAGTGATCGTTGTGGCGGTGGTATTTGGCGGAAAGGCCGTGAACGCCGTAAAAGGAAAAATGGCGGCGGCGCAGGCTGCATCTGAGTCCGCCTCGGAGAGCGAGAGTGCGGAGGAAGCTTCTCTTCAGGCAGAGGAGGAGAGCCGTGCAGAGATCGAATCCGAGTCGGCGGAAACGGATGCAAAGATTAAAGAAGTGATCGATTCCTACTCGAATCTTGGTATCGCGAAGGTCACAGGCTACTTAAATATCCGGAAAGACCCGAATGAGGCAGCGAATGTGATCGGAACACTTTCCGATGGAAGTGCCTGCGAGATCCTGGAGACTCTGGAGGGCTGGTATAAGATCAGCTCCGGCGAGGTCGAGGGATATGCCAGCGCGGAATATATCCTGACCGGGGATGAAGCAAAGACCGCGGCGAAAGACCTTGTAAAGGAACGTGTATATATTACCGCAGACAATTTAAATATCCGTGAGACACCTTCTATGGACGGAAACATCGTTGGAAAGTGCCTTCAGGGCGAGCTTCATGAACTTCTTGGGGAGACGGATGGATGGTATCAGATCTCCGGCGGTTATATCTCTGCGGATTACGCGGAAAAACGGTTCTGTATGAACGAGGCAAACAAGCTGGATATGAAGGCGATGGTCTTAAATTTCTATGACCGCCCGGGCGTATCCAATGTTTCCAATTATTTAAATATCCGTGCGGGCGCCGGTGAGAGCGAAAAGATCATCGGAAAGCTCCCGAGCTATGCCGGATGTGAGATCTTAGAGGACGCCAACGGCTGGTATAAGATCAGTTCCGGTGGAATTACCGGATATGTAAAGAGTGAATATATCCTGACCGGTGACGCAGCGAAGGAAGCAGCCATGAGCCATGCGGAGCTTATGGCGATCGTCCATGCGGACCGCTTAAACGCGAGAACAGAGCCGTCCACCGACGCGAAAATCTGGACCCAGATCTCCGAGAATGAGCGGTATCATGTCGCGGAGCAGCTTGACGGATGGGTAAAGATCGAATTTGATGAGGGCGGAGAAGGCGATGGAAATGATGAGATTTCTTCCGCGTATGTTTCTTCAGAATTTGTGGAAGTACGATATGCCCTGTCTGAGGCGATCAAATTCTCACCGACGGAAGAAAGTGCTTCCTTAAGAAGCCGGATCGTAAACTACGCGATGAAGTTCCTGGGCAATCCATATGTCTGGGGTGGTACGAGCCTTACAAGAGGCGCTGACTGTTCCGGATTTACCATGTCGGTTATGAAAAACTTCGGGATTTCTCTTCCGCATTACTCCGGTTCCCAGGCGAACAGCGGAAAACGGATCAAGTCGAGCCAGATGAAGCCGGGCGACCTGATCTTCTACGGAAGCAGCCGCGGAAGGATCAACCATGTTGCCATGTACATCGGCAATGGACAGATCATCCACGCAGCGAGCCGAAGAAGCGGAATCAAGATCTCTACCTGGAACTACAGAACTCCGGTGTGCATCGTGGATGTAATTGGAAACAGGTCCTGATCGGGTAAATTGTGATAAAAATGGATATGAGAACTCCTTTCTGGACATACTGGGTGTACCTGGCATGTCAGAAAGGAGTTTTTTTGTTATGAATGAAAAGGAACAGAAGGAGACAAAGGCGGAGGAGGAGCGGATCCGGGAGAACGGACAGGTGACGCTGGAAGAGAATGGTAAGAGGATCCATCTCTTATCTATCATCGGGGAGATCGAAGGGCATGACAATCTATCCGGGAGTACGAAGACTACAAAGTATGAACATATTCTGCCGGAACTTGCGAAGGTGGAGAGCGATGAGAAGATCGGAGGGGTCCTGATCCTTGTGAATACCATCGGCGGGGATGTGAGCTGCGGGCTTGCACTGGCGGAGATGATCGCATCCCTCAGCAAGCCGACGGTTTCCTTAGTCATCGGGGACAGCCACTCCATCGGTGTGCCGTTGGCGGTGGCGTCAGATTATTCCTTCATCGTACCCACCGGGACCATGCTGGTTCATCCGGTACGGATGAGCGGGGTGGTGATCGGGACGGCACAGACCTACGAATATTTTGAAATGATCGAGGAACGGATCATAAGCTTTGTATCAGAGCACAGCAGGATCGATCGGGAAAAAATGAAACGGCTCATGCACAATACGAAGATGCTGACGAAGGATCTCGGGACGGTTCTGGTCGGAAAAGAGGCGGTGGAGTGCGGACTGATCGACGGAGAAGGCGGAATCAGGGACGCCATCGAAAAGCTGAATGTGCTGATAAAAAACGACTGACCGAAAATATGTTCGATTTATAATTTCTTACGGTTGCATTTTGGCATTTTTTTTTGTATACTATATTTTGGGGTACTTGCCCCGTAAAGTTAAAGGGGGAAAAGCACTTGGCTGGAACCAGAAAACAAAAAGAAACGACAAAACAATCACAGGCGTCTGCGAGAACAAAAACCACATCAAAGACAACGCAGAAATCTGCACAGACGCCTAAGAATAAGACAACAAGGACAGGGGCGAGAGCTTCCGAAAAGAGAAGAGAAACGAAACCGCAGTATGAGGAAGATACCGGATTCTTACAGTCTGAGGCAGTGATCCTCGGCACCTTCGCGGTATGTGTGCTGTTATTCTTGAGCAACTTCCATATCTGCGGATTCCTCGGTGACTTTTTCAGCCGGATCATGCTGGGCGTGTTCGGCTGTATCGGTTATCTGGCTCCGTTATTGTTGTTCACAGAACTGTTATTCTACGCTTCGAATAAGGGAAATATCCGGGCAGTCTACAAGATGATCGCGGTGGAAGTCCTTCTGATCGTGCTCTGTGGTCTTGCGCAGCTTGTGTTCGGCGGCGGATACCGGGAAGGTCAGACGATCCTCGACATCTATAAGTCCGCCGGAGTAAGTGGACTTGGCGGCGGCGTGATCGGCGGTGTCCTTGTTATGGTTCTCCACACAGCGGTGGGAACCATCGGGGCCTATGTGGTCCTTCTCGTATTTATGATCATCTCACTGGTGTGCATCACGGAAAAATCCTTCGTGTCCGCTGTTAAGAGCGGAAGTGGAAAGGCATATCGGTATGCAAAGGAAGACTACAGCAGAAGAAAAGAGCTCCACGAGGAACGTCAGGAGGAAAAACGCAGACTCCGGGAAGAGCAGCGCGTTCAGGGCGTGGATCTTGCTGCGACCGATCTCTCGAGAACTCCGGATTTCGGTGGAATTGCCGGTGGCTATATGGGCGTTGTGGATGCTGAGGCTGTGTCCGAGGCAGATGAGACGAAACAGGAAATAGATGTTTCCGATACATATAAAGAAGAAACGGCGGATCCGAAGGCGGAGACAGGAAGTATGCAGCCGGATCCTGCAGATATCTTTAAAGGAAAGATCACGATGGGAGGCAGGCCGGTAGAAAATCCGGAGTCTTCCAGTGAGGATCAGAGTAAGGAAGGCCGGTCCGGAGAAGACGCGATGAAGGATGTGGAACGCGTTCCGTTTGAGGAAGATGCTGTCCCGGCCGGAATCCATGAGGATGAGGACGTGTTTATCAGTCATGGGGAGAGTGCCTTTGATGATGAGGATATGTTCCCGGACGAAAAGAAAAGGGAGACAAAGGCCTGGGAGAAAAAACCGAAGGTGTCCGTCTTATCCAATATCCCGGATATCCCGTTAGATGAGCCCGCGGCGGACGATGACGAGATCTTTGAGTCCATGAGAAGGGACACGGAGAGAAGAGCGGACGGACTCCGTGCAGAGAATGCCAAACCAGACAAAATTGCAGAGCCAGACGAAACTGCAGAGACTTCGAAGACGGCAGAGGAGGAAAAAACCGAGTTCCCGGAGACGGAAGAAAATGAAAAGACGGCCGGAATTCCTGTATCCGGAGAAGGATCCATGAGCGATCTTTCAGATGACGAATTTCTCGACACAGAACCTTATGTGGAAAATGAGGACTACTGGATTCAGGCAGCAGAGCCGGGAAGCCGCGCGTATGCGGTGACACACGGCAGCAACGTGAAATCCCCTGAACCTCCTGCCGCTAAGGAACCGTCCGAAGAACACCAACACCGTCAGGTCGTGACCGCGTCCGGAAAAGTCATTGAAACAGATACAGAAGAGATTATAAAGAAAAAGGCGGAAATAAGAAAGCGGGAAGCAGCCGAGAGGGAAGAGGCAGGAAACGAGGTATTAAAGGAGATCCGGCAGACGGAAGAAAAACCGAAGAAACCTTATATGATCCCGCCGCTTGACCTCTTAAAGAAAGGCGCTCCCGTGACGGGGCAGTCGGAACAGGAATTTAAGGATACGGCGATCAAGCTCCAGCAGACATTAAGAAACTTTGGTGTCGGAGTCACTGTTACGAATATCAGCTGTGGGCCGACCGTTACCCGGTACGAACTTCACCCGGAGCAGGGGGTAAAAGTGAGCCGGATCCTGTCGCTGGCGGACGATATCAAGTTAAACCTTGCGGCGGCAGATATCCGTATCGAGGCGCCGATCCCCGGAAAAGCAGCTGTGGGAATCGAGGTGCCGAACAAGGTCAACAGCATGGTCTATCTGCGTGACCTTTTAGAGAGCCCGGAATTTAAAAATCATAAATCGACACTGGCTTTTGCGGTGGGTAAGGACATCGGCGGACAGGTAGTCATTGCAGACCTCGCAAAGATGCCGCACCTTCTGATCGCCGGGCAGACTGGTTCCGGTAAATCAGTAGGGATCAACACGATGATCATGAGCCTGATCTACCGCTCATCCCCGGATGATGTGAAGCTCATTATGATCGATCCGAAGGTGGTTGAACTTTCCGTCTATAACGGAATCCCACATCTGCTGATCCCGGTAGTCACCGACCCGAAGAAGGCGGCCGGTGCCCTCAACTGGGCAGTTGCAGAGATGATGGAACGATACAATAAGTTCGCTTCCTCGAATGTCCGCGACCTGAAAGGGTATAACGCGAAGGTGCAGACTCTGGCGGAGAGCGGGGATATCCCTGCGGACCAGATTCCGAAGAAACTGCCGCAGCTCGTGATCATTATCGACGAGCTGGCGGATCTCATGATGGTTGCCTCAAACGAGGTGGAGGACGCGATCTGCCGTCTGGCACAGCTTGCCCGGGCAGCGGGAATTCATCTTGTTATCGCGACCCAGCGTCCGTCCGTCAATGTCATCACAGGTGTGATCAAAGCGAACGTGCCGTCACGGATCGCGTTCTCTGTTGCGTCCGGCGTGGATTCGAGAACGATCCTCGACATGAACGGCGCAGAGAAACTGTTAGGAAACGGCGATATGCTGTTTTACCCGTCCGGTTATCCGAAGCCGCTCCGTGTGCAGGGCGCTTTTGTATCGGACGGCGAGGTGTCAAATGTAACCGAGTTCTTAAAAGAACAGAACGAGGATACAGGATATAACACGGAAATCGAGAAAAAACTGACCCAGTCCTCCTTAGCCGGAGGAGCGGGCGGACAGAATGAGCGGGACGCATTGTTTACCGATGCGGGCAAGTTCATTATCGAGAAGGATAAAGCGTCGATCGGCATGCTTCAGAGAATGTTCAAGATCGGCTTTAACCGTGCTGCCCGGATCATGGATCAGCTTGCCGAGGCCGGTGTTGTAGGGGAAGAGGAAGGAACGAAGCCAAGGAAGATCCTGATGTCCATGGAAGAGTTCGAAGAATTCCTGGAAGCGGGGTACTAAAGCCTGCGGCTGTTGAAATTGAAATGGCTGCCGGCTGCGGAATCCGCAGATCCACAGAAATGATATGCTACTACAAAAGGAGGATACCGATTATGAAGACCGATATCGAGATTGCACAGGAGACGAAGATGCTCCCGATTACCACCGTTGCGTCCCAATATGGAATTACTGAGGACGATTTGGAACTTTACGGAAAGTACAAGGCAAAGATCTCCAATGAGCTCTGGCAGGAGATCAAGGACAGACCGGATGGAAAACTCGTTCTGGTGACAGCGATCAACCCGACTCCGGCAGGAGAGGGAAAGACCACAACCAGTATCGGACTTGCACAGGCGATGACAAAGTGCGGAAAGAAAGCAATGCTTGCTCTCCGTGAGCCATCCCTCGGACCGTGCTTTGGAATCAAGGGCGGAGCAGCCGGCGGCGGATATGCGCAGGTCGTTCCGATGGAGGACTTAAACCTTCATTTTACCGGTGATTTCCATGCGATCACGACAGCGAACAACCTGTTGGCAGCACTTCTTGACAACCATATTCAGCAGGGAAATACTCTTGGAATCGACCCGAGACAGATCCTCTGGAAGAGATGTCTTGACATGAACGACCGTGTGCTGAGAAACATTGTAGTGGGACTCGGCGCAAAGGCAGACGGTTTCGTCCGCGAAGACCATTTTGTGATCACGGTTGCCTCCGAGATCATGGCGATCCTCTGTCTGGCAACGGATATGAAGGACTTGAAGGAGCGCCTCGGAAGGATCATTGTAGCGTATAATTTTGCGGGTGAGCCGGTGACAGCGAAGGATCTCAACGCGGTCGGCTCCATGGCAGCTCTCTTAAAGGATGCCATCAAACCGAATCTGGTACAGACCTTAGAGCACACGGGAGCTCTTGTACATGGCGGACCGTTTGCGAATATCGCCCACGGCTGCAACAGCGTTATGGCGACAAGAACCGCATTAAAGCTTGCGGATGTGGCGATCACAGAGGCAGGATTCGGCGCAGATCTCGGCGCAGAGAAATTCTTTGATATTAAGTGCCGCAAGGCGGGGATCCATCCGGATGCCGTTGTTCTCGTGGCTACTGTCCGCGCGTTAAAGTACAACGGCGGTGTTCCGAAGGACCAGCTCTCCGAGGAGAATCTTGAGGCATTGAAGAAAGGTATCGTAAACCTTGAGAAACACATCGAGAACATCCAGAAATACCATGTGCCGGTTGTCGTTACTTTAAACTCTTTCCTCACGGACACAGAGGCAGAGTATGAATTTATCCGGAACTTCTGCGAGGAGAGAGGCTGTGAGTTTGCGCTGTCCGAGGTATGGGCAAAAGGCGGAGACGGCGGAATTGAACTCGCAGAGAAGGTAATAAACACCCTGGAGAAAAAGACGAGTGATTTCGCTCCGTTATATCCGGATGAGATGGGAATCTCCGATAAGATCGAGACCATTGCGAAGGAGATCTACGGCGCGGGCAGCGTAAGCTACTCACCGGCGGCAAAAAAGGCGATCGCGAAGATCACAGAGATGGGCTTTGGCGATCTTCCGGTCTGCATGGCGAAGACCCAGTATTCCTTATCCGATGACCAGAAGAAGCTTGGCCGTCCGGAAGGATTTGACCTGACTGTGCGCGATGCGTATGTGTGCGCGGGCGCAGGCTTTGTGGTTGCGCTTACCGGTTCCATCATGACTATGCCGGGACTTCCGAAGAAACCGGCAGCGGACAATATTGACGTGGACGAGAACGGAAAGATCACAGGATTATTCTAAAAAAGAAGTAAGAAAACTCACAGGCGGGCGCATATGTTCCCGCCTGTGTGGGTTATGAGAAAGGATGACGACAGTGGTAATTGGAGATTGGTTAAAACGCATGAAATACGATCTGGTTTGCGGCAGTCTGGACCAGAACGTAGATGAAGTGATCTATGATTCGAGAAAGGCAAGACCGGATTCCGTATTCGTGTGCATTCAGGGCAGCACCAGGGATTCCCACGAGTTTATTCCGGACGTATTAAGGGCTGGCTGTAAAGTTCTTGTGGTAGAAAAAGAAGTGGAAGTACCGGCGGATGTGACTGTGATCCGGGTTGAGAGCGGACGACTCGCGCTGGCGGAGCTTTCTGCGGCGCGATTCGGTTATCCGGCAGAGAAACTGATCACCATCGGGATCACCGGCACGAAGGGAAAGACCACGACGAGCTATATGATCAAGGCGGTCCTTGAGGCAGCCGGAAAGAAGACCGGTCTCATCGGAACGAATGGCGCAGTCATCGGGGATGTGAAATTCCCGACCTCCAATACGACACCGGAATCCTATGTGGTGCAGGATTATTTCCATAAAATGGTGGAAGCTGGCTGTGAGTGCTGTGTGATGGAGGTCTCCTCTCAGGCTTTAATGCTTCACAGGGTCGGCGGGATCATGTTCGACTACGGTCTGTTCACAAATATTTCTCCGGACCATATCGGGCCGAAGGAACACAAGAGCTTTGAAGAGTATCTTTTTTATAAGTCAAGGCTTCTTACTGTCTGCAAAACGGGGATCGTGAATCGTCTGACAGACCACTACGATGAGGTCGTAAAGGATGCGACCTGCAGACTTCTTACATATGCCCTGAATGGAAACGCGGATTTCATGGGTGATGACATTCACTATGCATCAAATCACGATTTTGTGGGAATTGAATTCACAATCCACGGCATGCTTGACGGAAGAGTCCGCGTAGGGATGCCGGGAAAATTCAACGCGGATAATGCTCTGGCGGCGTTGGCGGTCTGCACTCTGGCGCTTTCCGGTGGAAGCGGGGTGCTTGATGATCATACAAAACAGGCAATCCTTGGATCCCTCGTGAAGGTCCGCGTGGATGGTCGCATGGAGATCGCGCACGTATCGAAAAAGTGCAGTGTGATCGTGGATTACGCCCACAATGCGGTCAGCATGGAAAGTCTGCTCACAACACTCCGGGATTATCATCCGAAGCGTCTCGTATGTGTATTCGGCTGTGGTGGAAACCGCGCCAGAGATCGCAGATATTCAATGGGGGAGATCGGTGGAAAGATGGCGGATTTCTGTATCATTACGGCCGACAATCCGCGTTTTGAGAAAAACGAGGACATCATCAAGGACATCGAGGTGGGCCTTGCGAAGACGGACGGAACATATCTTGTGATCCCGGACAGACGGGAAGCAATCTTTTACGCGATCAGGAACGCCGAGGAGGGTGACATGATCGCCATTATCGGAAAAGGCCATGAGGATTATCAGGAGATCGAAGGTGTGAAACATCATTTTCTGGATCGGGAAGTCGTGGAAGAGGCGGTAAATAATGTATGATCGTCCGCAGAGGGACGCAGACTGCAGCAGTAAAGGAGATTGGAAAGGAATGGAGAACGTAAGCGTTCAGGATATCGTCCTTGCCACCGGAGGCGTACTGCTCTCCGGAGATGACGGTGTCATGTTAAACAAGATCCGCCTGGATTCCAGACAGGTTGAGACCGGAGATCTTTTCGTGCCGATCATCGGCGAGAAAGTAGATGCACATAAATTTCTGGAACAGGTTGCCGAAAAGGGAGCCGGTGCGGTGCTTACAAGTGAGCATAAGGAAAAAACGGAAGAAATGGCGGAGACCTCCTGTGCCTGGATCGCTGTGGATGACACGAAAAAAGCACTTCAGGCCGTAGGCCGTTACCTCAGAAAACGTCTGACACTGCCCATTGTCGGTATCACAGGGAGCGTCGGAAAGACCACAACGCGGGAAATGATCGCGGCGGCACTCTCTGCGCGGTTTCATGTATACAAGACTCCGGGCAACAGCAACAGTCAGGTAGGAGTTCCGATTACCGTGTCCGAGATCACAAAAGAAGATGAAGTGGGTGTTCTGGAGCTTGGAATGAGCGAGCCGGGTGAACTTACCGTGATCGCACGGATCGCGAAGCCGGATGTGGCAGTGATCACAAACATCGGGATCACCCACATCGAGCAGCTTGGATCCCGCGAGAATATTTACAGGGAGAAGCTGACGATCCAGGACGGACTTTCCGATGGCGGCATCCTCATCTTAAACGGCGACGATGATATGCTTTGCAGGACCAGGGGAAAGGCCGGTGTGAAGACAGTCTACTATGGCACCGGGGAAACCTGTGATTACCGCGCAGTGGACATCGTCCTCATGGACGGAAAAACGGAGTTTACGGCTGTTCATGCGGGAAAAACCCAGGAAGTCCTCTTGAACGTCATGGGCACACACAATGTGATGAACGCTCTGGCAGCCATTGCGGTCTGCTGTGAACGCGGTATGACGATGGAAGAAGCCGCGGAGGGTCTTCTGACTTTCCATGGATTCAAACACCGCCAGCAGGTCTATGCCGACGGAAGATTTACGGTGATGGATGACTCTTACAACGCGAGTCCGGCATCCATGAAGGCGGCTCTCGATGTGTTTCAGGGACTCACGGGAAAACGCCATATTGCTGTCCTTGCGGATATGAAGGAGCTTGGCGGGAATTATCTGGCCTACCACAGGGAGGTGGGCGAGTACGCGGCCAATTCCGGCGTGGATCTTGTTGTGACGCTGGGCGAGGCATGCAGGAGTCTGGCAGAAGGCGCCCGTGCGGTAAAGGAGATTCCGGTGGTGGAATTTTCAGACTGCGGGGAGATGGTGAAATATCTGGAAGCGGAGATCCGGGACGGAGACTGCGTTCTCTTTAAGGGATCCAACTCCATGGGATTGTCTGCTGTGGCAGATCAATTCGTGGAGATGGCCGGAAGGTAGGAATGGCCGGAAGTTTTGAGAAGGGAGGGATCCGAAATGGAACCGTATGCAGATGTCATCATTGATCTTTCCGTAAAAAATGTGGACCGGATCTTCCAATACCGGATCCCTGACCATCTGAAAGAGCTTGTAAAGCCCGGAGTTCAGGTGAATATCCCTTTCGGAAAGGGAAATACCGAACGGAAAGGGATCGTGGTAGGTCTCTCAAAAGAGACAGATTATGACCCTGAAAAAATGAAAGAGCTCCTGGATGTGGAGACAGGCGCTGTCCCGATCCGTACTCAGATGATCTGCCTCGCCTTCTGGATGAAGGACCGCTATTCCACCACGATGAATCAGGCACTGAAGACGGTTCTTCCCGTAAAGGCGAAGGTGATGCCGAGGGAAGAACGTGTGATCGTTTCCTTAAAACCGAAGAATGAGATCGAAACGCTGCTTATAGAAGCGGAAAAGAAGAAATACCGGGCACGGATAAGGCTTTACCGGGCACTTCTTGAAAACGGGGAGCTGCCTTTGAAGCTGACTTCCGAAAAGCTCGGCATCACGGCTGCGATGCTGAAACCGTTAGTAGAAAAAGAGATCGTGGACCTGAAAACAGTCAAAAAAGAACCGGGAGCAGGAAACAGATTTCCAGAGACCGGACCTGTTGCCCTGAATCAGGAACAGAAGAACGCGGCGGAGACCGTGATCCGGGACTATGATTCCGGACAGCGTAATACCTATCTGCTCTACGGAATCACGGGAAGCGGTAAGACGGAGGTCTACATGGAGCTCATCGACTACGTCCTTCGGAAAGGCCGGCAGGCCATCGTCCTGATCCCGGAGATCTCCCTGACTTACCAGACCGTGATGCGTTTTTACCGGCGATTTGGAAACCGGGTTGGTATCATGAATTCCAGACTTTCGGCGGGAGAGCGCTATGAGCAGTCGGAGAGGGCGGCAAACGGGGAGATCGATATTATGATCGGTCCGCGTTCCGCTCTTTTCACACCGTTTCCGGATCTGGGGCTCATCATCATCGACGAGGAACATGAGGGAGCTTACAAGAGTGAGACAGCACCGCGGTACGATGCCAGGGAGGTTGCAAAGGTCCGGGCAGATATGAGCCGGGCAGCCGTAGTCTTAGGCTCTGCGACACCGTCCGTGGAGAGCTATTATCTGGCAGAACAGGGCGAGTATAAGCTTTTGACCCTCACAAAGAGGGCAAAGGAGAACAGCCGTCTGGCGGGGGTCCATATTGTGGATCTGAGAGAAGAACTCGCAGAGGGAAACCGCTCGATCTTCAGCCGGAGATTAAAAGGGCTGATCGAGGACCGGCTGGCGAACAGGCAGCAGGTGATGCTGTTCATGAACCGGCGGGGATATGCGGGCTTTGTGTCCTGCCGCTCCTGCGGAAAGGCGATGAAATGCCCACACTGTGATGTGAGTCTTACATACCACAAAAACGGACGGTTAAAATGCCACTACTGCGGATTTGAACGGCCGCTGCCGGATCGATGTCCGTCCTGCGGTTCCCCGTTTATCGCGCCCTTTGGGACGGGGACCCAGAAACTGGAAGAATTTACAAAGAGGGAATTTCCAAAGGCCCGGATCTTAAGGATGGATGCGGACACCACGGCAAAAAAAGGGGCTCATGAAGAAATCCTCACCACCTTCGCAGAGGGCGGGGCGGATATTCTCATTGGGACCCAGATGATCGTAAAGGGTCATGACTTCGCGAGTGTGACCCTTGTGGGTGTCATGGCAGCGGATCTCTCCCTCTATGCACCGGACTATAAGAGCGCAGAGCGTACCTTTGAGCTCCTGACTCAGGCATCCGGGCGGGCCGGGCGCGGGGAGCTTCAGGGAGATGTGGTGATCCAGACATATGCGCCGGACCATTATGCAGTATCCTCCGCGGCAGAGCAGGACTATCTGCAGTTTTACCGGCAGGAGCTTCTGTACCGGAAGATGATGGGATATCCGCCCCTTGTGAGGCTTCTGACTATCAGTCTTTCCTCAAAGAGGGAGGCGGATGTGATCCGTGCGTCAGAGGATATGAAACGGGTCATTCTGAGGGAATATGCACTGGATGGACTGAAGGTCATCGGTCCGGTGGAGGATTCCCCCTACAAACTTAATGATAATTACAGAAAAATTTTATATATGAAACATGAAAGTTATGATATACTATTAAAAGTCAGAAATTGCGCCCGGAAGCGGGAGAACATCCCGGATCTTTTCCGGAATGTGTTCGTCCAGTACGATCTGACTTAGTAGTTTTCGATAAAAAATTGAGAGGAAATAAGATAAAATGGCAATCAGACAGATCAGAACCATCGGAGATGAGATCCTTACAAAAGAGTGTAAGCCGGTAAAGGAAATGAATGAGAGGACCCTTGAGCTCATCGAAGATATGTTTGAGACAATGTATGAGAATAACGGCGTCGGCCTTGCCGCACCGCAGGTGGGTGTCCGCAAGCGCGTCGTGGTTATCGATGTGGAGGACGGAAACCAGTATGTGCTGATCAACCCGGAGATCCTCGAGACGAGCGGAAGCCAGACCGGTCAGGAAGGCTGCTTAAGTGTTCCGGGAAAATGCGGACAGGTGACCCGCGCGGATCATGTAAAGGCAAAAGCTCTCAATGAGAATATGGAAGAGTATGTGATCGAGGCAGACGGACTTCTTGCGAGATGCATTCTCCACGAGTGCGACCATCTGGATGGAAAACTTTACGTCGATCTCGTAGAAGGCGAACTTCAGGATACAGCCGGAGAGGATGAGGAATAGTATGCGTATTGTTTTTATGGGAACGCCGGACTTTGCGGTTCCGACGCTGACTGCTCTCATTGAGGGCGGACATGAAGTTGTGGCTGTGGTGACACAGCCGGATAAGCCGAAGGGGCGCGGAAAAGCCGTCCTTATGACTCCTGTAAAGGAAAAAGCGATCGAGTATGAAATCCCGGTATACCAGCCGGTAAAGGTGCGGGATCCGGAATTTGTGGAGCTTTTAAAAACGATGGCACCGGATGCCATCGTTGTCGTCGCATTTGGCCAGATCCTTCCGAAGTCCATTCTGGATCTTCCGAAATACGGCTGCGTGAATGTACACGCGTCCCTGCTTCCGAAATACCGCGGGGCTGCCCCGATCCAGTGGGCGGTCATTGACGGTGAGAAGGAGAGCGGAGTGACGACCATGATGATGGATGTGGGGCTGGATACCGGCGATATGCTGGAACAGAAAGCGATCCCGTTAGATGAGAAAGAGACTGGCGGAAGCCTGTTTGACAAGCTCTCTGCTCTCGGTGGATCCATGATCTTATCCACTCTAAAGGGACTGGAAAACGGAACGATCACGAGAACTCCGCAGGGAGAGTCCGGTACTTCCTACGCGAAGATGCTCACGAAAGAAATGGGACATATCGACTGGACGAAGGACGCGGTGTCCATTGAGCGTCTTGTCCGCGGCTTAAATCCGTGGCCAAGCGCATATACATCATATGCCGGAAAGACGATGAAAATCTGGTCAGCAGAGGTTACGGATCTTCCGGGAGAAAGAGCTCCGGGAAAGATTCATGTGACAAAGGACCGGCTTTTTTTTGAGACCGGAGAGGGTGTCCTTGATGTAAAGGAGCTTCAGCTTGAGGGAAAGAAGCGGATGGATACAGCTTCCTTCCTGCGCGGTTTCCAGATGGAAGACGGAAGTTTCTGCGGGTAAGCTTCGCGGGTGATGCCGCGGGCGGTCCTGAAAAATCCGGCTGAAAAGCCGGCTGCCGGGACGACAGAAACGAGATCGAAAGGAGAGATGTTTTATGTACGGAATGTATGGTTACGGTTATGGTTATGGCCTTGATCCGACGATCATCCTTGTATTGATCGGAGTTGCCCTTTCTCTCTGGGCTCAGGGACGTGTAAATTCCACGTTCTCGAGATATTCCAGAGTCCGCAGCATGACTGGCATGACAGGGGCAGAGGCGGCGAGACGCCTTTTAAATGCGCAGGGAATCTACGATGTGACGGTCCAGCAGATCGCCGGTGAACTTACCGATCACTATGATCCGCGGACGAAGACCGTAAACCTGTCCCAGTCCGTTTACGGAGCGACTTCCGTTGCGGCTATCGGTGTTGCCGCCCACGAATGCGGCCACGCGATGCAGGACAATGAGGGATATGCGCCGTTACGGTTCAGAAGTGCTCTCGTTCCGGTGGCAAACTTCGGCTCCAGTCTTTCCTGGCCGCTGATCCTTTTAGGACTTGTGTTCGGCGGACTTGGTTCTCCGCTGGTGGAGATCGGAATCTTAATGTTCTCTCTGGCGGTGCTGTTCCAGCTTGTGACACTTCCGGTAGAGTACAATGCGTCTGCCCGTGCGGTAAGACTTCTGGATGCACAGGGCATTCTCGCGGGCGAGGAAGTAAACGGGACGAGAAAAGTACTGAACGCGGCGGCACTGACCTATGTGGCGGCAGCAGCGACTTCGATCCTGCAGCTTCTCCGTCTCATAATTCTCTTTGGAGGAAGAAACAGACGTGACAGATAATACGACAAATATCCGGGAGGTCGTCCTTGACGTCCTTCTGGAAGTCCTCGAAAACCATAATTTGAGCCATATTGTTTTAAAGCAGGCACTGGAAAAGTACCTGTTTCTGGAACGTCAGGACCGCGCGTTTATCACAAGATGCGTGGAGGGAACTCTGGAGTACCGGATCCAGATCGATGCAGTGCTTGACCGCTTTTCGAAGGTGAAGACCGCAAAAATGAAGCCGGTGATCCGGGAGATCCTCAGAATGTCGGTCTACCAGATTCTGTATATGGAGCGTGTACCGGACTCCGCGGTCTGCAATGAGGCGGTAAAGCTTGCAAAGAAACGAAAATTCCAGGGGCTTTCCGGCTTTGTGAACGGTGTCCTGCGGACGGTCTCCAGAGAAAAAGGGAAACTTGTCTGGAAGGACGCTTCGGAGCGCTATTCGATCCCCCGGTGGATGTTATCCATGTGGGAGGAGATGTATGGAAAAGAGACTTCTGAAACCATTGCTGCGTCATTTTTAGAAGAACGCCCCCTTACGGTGCGCTTTAATGAGAGCATCTCCCCGGCGGAGAAAACGATCGGAGAGTTGAGAGATCATGGCATTACGGTGGAGGAGTCCGGGATATTTCCGGGGATCGCTTCGATCCGTGGCTTCGACTACTTAGACCGGGTGTGCGCGTTCACGGAAGGAAAGATCACAGTTCAGGATCCAAGCTCCTCCCTTGCGGCACAGATGGCATCTATTGCCCCGGGAGATTTCGTTCTTGACGTGTGCGGAGCTCCGGGAGGAAAGGCCATGCATGCAGCAGATCTTTTAAAAGGTACCGGTATGGTGGAAGCGAGAGATGTGAGCGGGAGAAAGACGGATCTTATTGAGGAGAACATCATGCGCTGCGGCTTCCGGAACATTCGCACGAACGTTTGGGACGCGACAGTTCTGGATCCGTCTATGGTGGAGCAGGCAGATGTGGTTCTGGCAGATCTCCCATGTTCCGGTCTCGGAATTATCGGAAAGAAACCGGATATCAAAGAGCGGATGACGAGAGATGAGATCAAAAATCTCGCAAAGCTGCAGAGGGAGATCCTTTCTGTGGTGACTCAGTATGTAAAACCTGGTGGAACGCTTGTTTACAGTACCTGTACGATCACTGAGGAAGAGAATGAAGAAAACGCGGACTGGATCGAGAAGCATCTGGCGTTTGAAAAGAAGAGGATCGCAGATCTCCTGCCGGAGGCTCTTAAGAGTTCCTGCGAGGAGAACAGGATCCAGCTTCTTCCGGGACTCCATCCCTGCGACGGCTTCTTTATCTCTGTGTTCAAAAAGAAGAAATAATACTGTGCAGGTTCTGAATCCGCGGACATGACTGCCTGCGGATCCGTTAAAAACGGATTTATGTGGAAACATGACAGAACCAAGGCTTTTGGAGAATCGAGAATGGAAAAGAAAGACCTGAAATCAATGACACTGGAAGAACTGACAGAGTTCGTGAAGGAGCTGGGTGAAAAATCGTTCCGGGCAAAACAGTTATACCAGTGGATGCATGTAAAATTAGCCGAGTCTTTAGACGAATGTACGAACCTTCCGAAGTCGCTTAAGGAAAAGCTTTCGGAATACAGTACATACACGTCCCTTAAGACCGTAAAGATGCTGGAATCGGGGATCGACGGGACAAGAAAGTATCTGTTCGGTCTCGATGACGGAAACGTGATCGAGAGCGTCCTGATGAAATATCACCACGGAAATTCTGTGTGTATTTCCTCTCAGGTGGGCTGCCGCATGGGCTGCCGGTTCTGTGCGTCCACTCTGGACGGACTCACAAGAAACTTACGTCCTTCGGAGATGCTGGATCAGATCTACCGGATCCAGAGATCCACGGGAGAGCGTGTCTCCAACGTTGTGGTCATGGGAAGTGGTGAGCCGATGGATAACTATGATAACCTGATCCGGTTTATCAGGCTTCTTTCCGATGAAAACGGTCTGAATATCAGTCAGAGAAATATCACGGTATCCACCTGCGGGATCGTACCAAAGATCTTAAAGCTTGCGGAAGAAGGTCTTTCCATTACTCTGGCACTTTCCCTTCATGCGCCGGACGATGAGACGAGAAAGACTCTGATGCCCATCGCCAACAGCTACTCCTTATCGGAGGTGCTTCCGGCATGTAAGGAATATTATAAAAAGACAGGAAGACGCCTGACCTTTGAGTACAGTCTTGTACAGGGCGTCAATGATAACCTTGACGAGGCAAAGCGCCTGACTGCGCTTTTAAAGGATATGCAGGGGCACGTGAACCTGATTCCGGTAAACCCGATCAAGGAACGCGACTTCAAACAGTCCAATCGGGATGCCATTGACGCGTTCAGGGGTTATCTTGAAAAACACGGCATCAACGTTACGATCCGCAGGGAGATGGGCCGCGATATCGGCGGTGCCTGCGGACAGCTTAGAAAGAGCTATCTGAGTGAGGAGGAATCGTCATGATCTCTTACGCGAAGACAGACACCGGTCTTGTGAGAAGATCCAATCAGGATTTCCTGTTTGCAGCGGATCAGCCGGTGGGACCGCTTCCGAATCTGTTCATCGTGGCAGACGGAATGGGCGGACATAAGGCCGGGGATTTCGCGTCCCGGTATGTCGTGGAACATATGAAAGAATATATTGAAAATTCTGATCTGGCCAGTCCTGTGATGATCCTCAGAAAAGCTCTGGAGAAGACGAATCAGGGGCTCTTTGAGGAAGCTCAGGGAAACCCGGACCGGGAAGGAATGGGGTCCACTCTGGTTGCCGCTACGATCGAGGACGACATGATGTACGTGGCAAATGTGGGGGACAGCAGACTTTATCTTTTGCGGGACAGTCTTGCACAGATCACGAGAGACCATTCCCTTGTGGAAGAGATGGTCGCGAGAGGAAAAATGGAGCGGGACAGCGAGTCCTACCGAAGTCAGAAGAACATTATTACCCGCGCCATGGGAATCGGAAACCGGGTGGAGGCGGATTTCTTTGAAGTGCCGCTTCTTGAGTGTGACTGTATTCTGCTCTGCTCTGACGGATTGACGAACATGGTGGATGATGCCGAGATCAGCCGGGTCTTAAAGACAACGGATACGCTGAAAGAGAAGACGGAAGCGTTGGTTGACGAGGCAAACCGGAACGGAGGAAAGGACAACATTGCGATTGTCCTTGTAGAACCTCAGATAAGTGAGGTGAAGCTATGATTTTATACCCTGGAACGATGCTGCAGGACCGATATGAGATTCTGGAAAAGATAGGTTCCGGCGGAATGTCAGAGGTCTATAAAGCAAAATGCCATAAATTAAACCGTCTGGTCGCGATCAAGGTACTGAAATCGGAGTTTACTTCCGACGCGACCTTTGTCAGTAAATTTAAGATGGAAGCTCAGGCAGCGGCCGGACTTTCACACCCGAATATTGTCAATATATATGATGTCGTGGATGAGGGAGACATCCACTTTATCGTTATGGAGCTCGTAGAGGGAATCACCTTAAAGAGCTATATCACGAAAAAAGGTCATCTGGATGTAAAGGAAGCCATCGGGATCGCGATCCAGGTAGCCTCCGGAATCGAAGCAGCCCATGAACAGCATATCATTCACCGTGATATCAAGCCTCAGAATATGCTGATCTCCATGGATGGAAAGGTGAAGGTAGCGGACTTCGGAATTGCGAGAGCTGTGTCGTCCCAGACCATGAATGCGGCGACAGTTGTGGGATCTGTCCACTATATCTCCCCCGAACAGGCGAGAGGCGGATACAGCGATGAGCGGAGCGACCTGTATTCCTTAGGTATCACCATGTTTGAGATGGTCACCGGCCATGTTCCGTTTGAGGGGGACAACACGGTGACGGTCGCGCTGGCACATCTGGAAGAACCAATGCCGGATCCCAGAATGTTGAATCCGGATGTGTCCCCAAGTCTTGCGAGGATCATCTTAAAATGTACGGAAAAGAGACCGGAGCGCCGATACCCGAACGCGGCGGCCGTGATCAGTGACCTGAGAAGAGCACTTTTAAATGATGATGACCCGACTATCGGCGCCGTTAAAGAGGAAGACCACAGCTCCGATACCATCGTCATCAGCCCAAAAGAACTGAATCTGATCAAGACGAGAAGTGGGGAACGGATCCGGGAGTCAAAGCCGGTAAAAGAGATCCGTGAGCGCAGGGAACGGCGGGATCTGGAAAAGCGGTATGATCAGCCGGAGAACGCGAAGAAGAAACCGAAAAAGAATAAAGTGGATGATGAAGCCACAGGACTGGAAAAGATCCTGACAGGCTTAGGCGTGGCGGCAGCCATCGTCATTGTCGCGGTTGTGATCGTGTTTGTCCTGAAGCTTGGCGGTCTGTTCAGAAGCAGCACTCCGGAGGATCCGACAAAAACCGTTTCTGAGGAAGCTATGACGGAAGAAGCGAAGACAACTGCGGCATCGGAGACTGTTATCAGCCAGAAGGAAGTCTATATGCCGAAGCTTGTGGGCCACTCCGAGGAGGAAGCCGAGAAGATCTTACAGGGACTCGATCTCACCATGCAGGTAGAGCAGAAAAACTCGGATGAAGTGGAAAAAGGCATAGTCATCTCACAGAAGGAAGAGCCCGATACCGTGATTCCGCGTTTCTCCAAGGTAACTGTTGTCATCAGCGCGGGTTCTGATAAGGTTGATCTCTCAGAACTTGGCCTTTCCGGAATGACACTGGAAACGGCGGTCCGCCTGTTGGAGGGAAAGAATTTAAAAGCAGATGTTCGGGAGGAAGCCAGCGAGGAGGTGGCTTCCGGAACGATCATCCGCTATGAACCGGAGGAAAAAGTGGCCCTCGGAAGTACCGTAACCTTATATGTGAGTACGGGACCGGAGGAGGAATTCGTTCCTGTACCGAATCTTTATGGAAAGACGGACGCGGAGGCGGCAGCACTTCTTTCCGCGGCAGGACTTGTGACCGGAGAGGTTTCAAAGGAGTACGACAGCACGATCTCGGCCGGTCACGTCATCAGTCAGGGCGTTGAGGCAGGAACTCAGGTAGCACCTGGGGATACCGTGGATTACACTCTGAGTCTTGGGCCGGAAGCTCCGAAAAAACAGTTTATTGCATCTCTGGATGCAAGCTATCCGCTTCAGGTCTCCTATGGACCGGGGGCAGCGTCCTCCGAGATCCAGATCCTGATCCGTTTAAAGCAGACGGTGAACGGCAAAGTGACCTATACGAAGCTTGCGGAGCCAAAGTCTTACAGCGCGGACACAACCCTGAATATCAAGTTAGACAGGATCCGCGGCGCGGACGGCGTACAGACCGGTGAGGTGGAGATCGTGGACCTCACGAACAACGTGGTACTGACATCCTATAATGTGACATTTACGGAGGTTGACGGTTGACTGGAAAGATCATAAAGGGAATTGCCGGATTCTATTACGTACATGACGGCGTTTCCAAAGTATACGAGTGTAAGGCAAAGGGCGTATTCCGGAACCGGAAGATCAAGCCTCTTGTGGGCGACAATGTGGAGTTCGACGTGCTTTCTGAGGAGCAGAGCCTCGGAAACATCGCGGAGATCCTTCCGAGGGAGAACTCCCTGATCCGTCCGGCAGTGGCGAACATCGATCAGGCAATGATCGTGTTTGCCGTCGCTGACCCGGAACCGAATTTAAACCTTCTGGACCGCTTTCTGGTTACGATGGAAGCCCAGAATGTTCCGGTGGTGATCTGCTTTAATAAGACAGATCTCGGAAAAGAGGGTGAGGCAGAACGACTTGCTGGAATCTATCGGGATGCCGGATATGATGTCCATCTGTCCTGTGCTCTGGCGGGGGAAGGGATCGAGGCGATCCATGACCTCTTAAGGGGGAAGACAACGGCACTTGCCGGCCCGTCCGGTGTTGGAAAATCATCCCTGACAAACAGGATCCAGCCGGAGGCGGAGATGGAGACGGGGGCCGTCAGTGAGAAGATCCGCAGGGGTCGCCATACCACAAGACATTCGGAGCTGTTCTTCGTCGAGAAGGAGACCTTCGTGATGGACACGCCGGGCTTCAGCTCCATCTTTGTCGACAATATGAAGCCGGAAGAGTTAAAGGATTTCTTTCCGGAATTTGAGGCCTACGAGCCGGAATGCCGGTTTTTGGGCTGTGTCCATGTGGGAGAACGGGAGTGCGGCGTCAAGGAGGCCGTAAAAGCAGGAAAGATTGCGGATTCCCGGTATGAAAATTACCGGCTGATCTATGAAGAACTGAAGAGTAAAAGGAGATATTAAGATCATGTATATATTAGCGCCATCGATTCTTTCAGCAGACTTTTCAAAACTTGGTGAAGATGTAAAGACAGTTTCTGACGCGGGAGCGCAGTACATCCATCTGGATGTGATGGACGGAGCGTTTGTCCCGAGCATTTCCTTCGGTATGCCGGTGATCTCATCCCTCAGAAAGACAACAGACCGTGTGTTTGATGTCCATATGATGGTGGAGGAGCCGGGAAGATATGTAAATGATGTCAGAAAGGCCGGCGCGGATATCATCTGTGTCCATCAGGAAGCCTGTCTTCATCTGGACCGTACCATCAACCAGATCAAGGAGACCGGTGCCAGAGCAGCTGTTGCGTTAAACCCGGCAACTCCGGTCGAGACACTTTCCTGTATCTTAAAAGAAGCAGATATGTTTCTGATTATGTCCGTAAATCCGGGATTCGGAGGACAGAAGTTTATCCCGTATACGTTAGAGAAGATCAAAAAGCTCCGCGGCATGTTAGATGAGGCCGGACTCACCACCGATATTGAGGTGGACGGCGGCGTGAATGCGGCAAATGTCAGAGAGGTTCTCGATGCAGGCGCGAACGTGATCGTTGCGGGTTCCGCGGTGTTTAAGAACGATGCGGCAGCGAATACAAAGGAGTTCCTGAAGATCTTTGAGGAGTATTCCGCAAGATAAGGGGCCGCACCCGGCGTGAGGATGTGCCATGGATAGGGGAGAGGCAGCTAATATGAATGCAGACAGAAGAGAAATGACGGATACCTGCCTGATCGTGTCGGGCGGGCCGACGGACCGGAAATTTGCAGCAGAATTTGTGAAGGAGCGGAAGTATCCCTATGTGATCGCTGTGGACGCGGGGCTCGCCGTCTGTGAGGACCTGGGGCTTGTGCCGGACCTTGCGGTGGGCGATTTTGATACCTTCGGGCTGGAACGGATGGAAGAACTCAGAAAGAAAGAGGGATGGGCGACGGATGTCCATAAGCCGGAGAAGGATGAGACGGACACGGATCTTGCGGTCCGCTCCGCACTCCGGGCAGGGTTTCATACCGCCCATGTTCTGGGGGCCACAGGGGGCAGGCTGGATCATGAGCTTTCCAATATCCATCTGATGCGGGCGGCGAAGGATGCAGGACTTTTCATGGAGATCTATGATGCAAAAAACCGTATCTTTCTCCTGACACCGGATGATGAGGAACATTCCGTTTTTTTGAAAGACCGGATCTACGGGAAATATGTCTCCTTTCTTCCGCTTACGGAGACCGTTCTTGGAATCACGCTGGATGGATTTAAATATCTGCTGCACAATAAGGACATCTCGATCTTAGAGGATCCCAGTCTCTGTGTCAGCAATGAGATTCCAGGGGAGCGGGCAAAGATCACGTTCCGGAAAGGGATCCTGATCTGCGTGGAGTCAAGAGATTAAAGAGAACACCGCGTGAAAATATCAGCGTGAAAAAGCGAAAAAGAAGGATAATATACGTTGCAGTCTACAATGTTGCGGCGAGGAAAACAGACTGGACTGTATAAAAAAAACAAAACTGGACATTTCATACAATCCACTCGCATGCTACCATGGGTATCAGGATGACAGAAAGGCTTTCCGGATGATCCATTCAGAAATCCTTGAACCGATTATGAAAATATGAACGGTTCTGCCTGTCAATAACACACGAGGGGGGATTTTACTTATGAAAGAAAAGAATGGGCAGTTAATGAAAATTGCGCAGGCTGGCCTGATGGCGGCGCTCTGCTATATCGGATATGCTGTGTTCCCGGCGATCTCAGCCAGCGGAACGAAGATTCATATCGGAAACGCATTTGTCGTGCTTTCCGCATACCTTCTCGGCGGCGTTTACGGTGGACTTTCCGGTGCTGTTGGCTTATCCATTGCTGATATCGTTGGCGGCTATGCGGCATCTGCACCGAGAACTTTTATCACAAAGCTTGTGATCGGTCTCATCGTAGGCTTCGTTTCCCACAGGATCGCAAAGCTTTCCGATGAACATGACCATGCCTATGTGATCCGCTGGTCTGCGATCGCGGCTGTCTGTGGTCTCGGTTTTAACTGCTTCTTTGAGCCGGCATTAAAGTATGTATGGTATACCTTATTATTCCCGAACGCTGATAAAGCAGCATCTGCGATCAAAGCGCTGATAGCGATCACAACGTACACCACGATCATCAACGCGGTGATCAACTCCGTGATCGCAGTCGTCCTTTATGCGGCGCTTCGCCCGGCGTTAAAACGAGCTGGCTTTTTAGCTGCTCAGTAGGTCTGCACACTTGTTGCGCTGACCGTAAAAAAGAATAGGCTGGAAGTCAAAAATCCCATCGACGCAGTCGATTTGGGATGGATTTTAAAACTAAGAAAAATAAATTCTGCAGTGTAACATAGATGTTGCTGTATCGGATGTGGACAATAAAAAATTCTACTTGCGAGCAGCAAATATACTGCGGAAGCAGGAAGATTGGAAGATAAATTCATGCAGAAGAAGATTGCTGTGATCAATGATCTTTCAGGTTATGGCCGCTGTTCATTAACAGTGGCTATTCCTGTTTTATCCGCGATGGGTCATCAGTGCTGTCCGATACCGACGGCGATCCTTTCAAACCATACGGAATTTCCGGTTTACTTTTTCGATGACTATACGGAAAAAATGACCACATATACGGACAAATGGAAAGAACTTGGACTTTCCTTTGACGCGATCGCAACGGGATTTCTTGGGTCGGAGGCCCAGATCGGGATCGTCATGGAGATCGTTCAGAAATTAAAGGCAGAGAAAACGTTTGTTGTTGTGGATCCGGTGATGGGAGACCATGGACATGCCTATGAGACTTATACACCGGAGATGTGCGAGCAGATGAAGGAACTTGTCTGCATGGCGGATGTTGTTCTTCCGAATGTGACGGAGTGCTGTATCCTCACGGATACTCCATACAGGGAGGAAAACTGGGCGAGAAAAGAACTCTTAAATATGGCGATGATGCTGCGGCTCATGGGCGCGAAATCTGTGGTCATCACAGGAGTGCGGGAGGGAAGCTGCTACACCAATGTGGTTCTGGAGCAGGGACAGTACGATGCAAAATTTATCTGGACAAGGTCCTCCGGTGGAGAGCGTCCGGGAACCGGAGATGTATTTTCCTCTGTTGTGGCGGGCGCGTTATTAAACGGGAAGTCCCTCCCGGAGGCGGTGAGCCAGGCAGCAGGATTCGTAAAAGAGTGCATAAAAGTCTCCGATGAGGAGCAGATCCCTCACGCGAACGGTGTTTGTTTTGAGAAGATTCTTGGTAAACTGATAAAAAAGTAGGAGAAATACCCTTCCTTTTCTCAGCAAAATATGATATATTTTTACCAAAGCGTGTTTTTACACGGCAATAAGGAGAAAAGCTCATGTTAGATTTAAGATTTGTAAGAGAAAATCCGGAAATCGTAAAGCAGAATATCCGGAATAAATTCCAGGACGCGAAGCTTCCGTTAGTAGACGAAGTGATCGAACTGGACGAGGAGAACAGAAAAGTAAAGAAGGAGGCTGATGACCTCCGCGCGAGCAGAAATAAGATCTCCAAGCAGATCGGCGCGTTGATGGGACAGGGCAAGAAGGAAGAAGCTGAGGAAGTTAAGAAACAGGTTACAGCAGCTTCCGACCACCTTGCTGAGTTGGAGGAGAAGGAAAAAGATCTCGAGGAGCGCATCAAGAAGATCATGATGACGATCCCGAATATCATCGACCCGTCCGTACCGATCGGTAAAGATGACAGCGAGAACGTAGAAGTCCAGAAGTACGGTGATCCGGTCGTTCCGGATTTTGAGATCCCGTACCACACAGAGATCATGGAGAAATTTAACGGCATCGATCTTGATTCCGCAAGAAGAGTTGCCGGCAATGGTTTCTACTATTTAATGGGTGATATCGCGAGACTTCACTCCGCAGTGATCGCATACGCAAGAGATTTCATGATCGACCGTGGATTCACATACTGCGTACCGCCGTTTATGATCCGCAGTGACGTTGTCACAGGCGTTATGAGCTTCGCTGAGATGGACGCTATGATGTACAAGATCGAGGGTGAGGATCTCTACCTGATCGGTACAAGTGAGCATTCCATGATCGGCAAATTCATCGACCAGATCATTCCGGAAGAGGAGCTTCCGAAGACCTTAACAAGCTATTCTCCGTGCTTCCGTAAGGAGAAAGGCGCACACGGCATCGAGGAGCGCGGCGTATACCGTATCCATCAGTTCGAGAAGCAGGAGATGATCGTTGTCTGCAAGCCGGAAGAATCCAAGATGTGGTTCGACAAGTTATGGCAGAACACCGTAGATCTGTTCCGTTCCATGGACATCCCGGTTCGTACCTTAGAGTGCTGCTCCGGTGACCTTGCTGACCTGAAGGTAAAATCTGTCGATGTTGAGGCATGGTCCCCGAGACAGAAAAAGTACTTCGAGGTAGGAAGCTGTTCCAACCTTGGTGACGCTCAGGCTAGACGTTTAAGAATCCGTGTAAACGGACCGGACGGAAAGAAATATTTCGCACATACCTTAAATAACACAGTTGTAGCTCCGCCGAGAATGCTGATCGCCTTCCTTGAGAACAACTTACAGGCAGATGGTTCTGTAAGAATTCCGGAAGTTTTAAGACCGTATATGGGCGGAAAGACAGAAATCAAATAAATAAGGATTTATAAAGCTGTGGCGATTCATTTTGTCACAGCTTTTTCAGTTGCAGGACAGCTCCGGGAACTGTCAGAATAACCGGGATTTTTTGTTATGCAGAGCATATTACGAAGGAGATGAGATCCATGCCGGCAGCATTTGCGCATGATCTATACGGGAGAAAAGTATATATGGAGGCCGATCCGGTCATTAAACGGATCATAAAGAAGGAGCGGTACTGCTTTCTTTTAGGGGTTCACGGGCCGGATATCCTGTTCTTTTACAAGGCACTTGGAAAAAACAAGGTAAACCAGAAAGGCGTTCGGATGCACGGCGAACCCGCTGCAAAGCTCATGGAACGTGGCCGGATGTTGGTACGTGAGGCTGAGACAAAGGACGAGAGAGACGAGATGATTGCGTATCTCATGGGTGTTGCCTGCCATTTCTGTCTCGACAATCGCGTCCACGCTTACGTGAACGCAGAGGAGAAGCGGACCGGAATCACCCACGCGGAGATCGAGACGGAGTTAGAACGGAGACTTTTGGAGCGGGAACATATGCGTCCGCTGCATTCGAACCTCACCTGCCATTTGAAGATCACAGCCCAGACCGTGCGGGCATCATCGAGGCTTTTCGATGAGGATCCCATCAAGGTGGCAAAGGCGATCATGAGCTTCCGTACTATGAACCGGCTGTTCATCAACTCCAGCGAGTGGACGAAACGGTTCTGCTGCTTCCTCCTGCGTTTTACGGGAAGCTATGGGGTCATTCACGGCATGTTTATGAGGAAACAGCCAACGCCGGGCTGTGAGGCCATCACAGACCACCTGGAGCGTGAATTTCATGAGACAGTCCCTAAAGGAGCAGAACTTTTAAGCGATCTGCTTACATACCTGAGGGGAAAAGGACCGATGCCGGAAATCTTTCAGGGGAATTTTAACGGCGAATAGAGATGTGGCAGAAATTGAAGGCAGATTGCATGTCAGCCGGAAAGACTGGAAAGGTTGCACAGAATTGAAGAAATAGAACATAAAGGAGAACAACATGCAGGGAAAGATCTATGGAATCGGAGTGGGACCGGGGGATCCGGAACTCATGACATTGAAGGCGCTGCGCCTGATCCGGGAGGCGGATGCGATCGCGATTCCGGGAAAAGAAAAAGAGACATGTACCGCATATCAGATCGCTCTGGGGGCGGTTCCGGAGATCGAGGAGAAGGAGATCATCCCTGTGGTGTTCCCGATGACGAAGGACGAGGCGGTGCTGAAGGAGAGCCATGAGGCAGCGGTGAAGAGTCTGGCTGCCCTCATGGATCAGGGAAAGACCGTGGCGTTTTTGACACTGGGGGATGTGACGGTCTATTCCACATATGGCTATGTCCATAAAAAGCTTCTGGCTCTGGGATACGAGTCTGTCCTGATTAACGGAGTCCCGTCTTTCTGCGCGGCGGCGGCAAAGCTCGGGATCTCCCTTGGGGAGAAGGCGGAGTCCATCCATATCCTGCCGGGCTCCTATCCGGTGAAGGATGGGCTGAAGCTTTCAGGGACAAAGATCTTGATGAAATCCGGGAAAAAGATCGCGGATGTGAAGCGGGAGCTTCTTCTCACGGAGTGTCCTGCCTGGATGGTGGAAAACTGCGGGATGGAGGGTGAGCGGCTGATACGAAGTGCAGCCGACATCCCGGAGGACGCGGGATATTATTCCCTTATTATCGCAAAAGACAGGGAGGAACAGTAAAGGATGGGAGCAATAAAACGCCGAACGGTCCGGATCGGAACACGAAAGAGCAGGCTGGCGCTTGTGCAGACAAACATGGTGGCGGAGGCAATCGAGGCCGTATGTCCGGAGGTGAAGTGTGAGCTGGTTCCCCTAATGACAAAGGGCGACAAGATCTTAAAGACATCCCTGGTGGCATTCGGAGGAAAAGGAGCTTTCGTGGAGGAGTTTGAGCAGTCCCTCTTAAACGGGGACATTGATCTTGCGGTCCACAGCGCGAAAGACATGCCAATGGACTTGAGCGACGGGCTCTGTATTGGGGCCGTCTTAAAGCGGGAAGATCCGAGGGATGTCTTTGTGACGGTAAAGGGTCGTACTCCGGAGCGGAGTCCCAGGATTATCGGAACGGGAAGTCCGAGACGCCAGGTGCAGATCATGGAGCGCGGGGATGTGGAATGCCGTCTGCTTCGCGGAAATGTCGACACGAGACTGGAAAAACTGTACCAGAAGGAGTACGACGGGATCATCCTGGCTGCGGCGGGTCTTAATCGTCTGGGCCTTTTTAATGATCCGAGATTTTCCTTTGAGTTTCTGGAACCGGAAATGTTTATCCCGGCAGGAGGTCAGGGGATCATCGCAGTGGAAGCGAAAAAGGGCAGTGAGGTATTAAAGATCCTCAAAAAACTGAATGATAAAGAAGCGGAGCGGGCATTGTTCGCGGAGAGAAAAGTGCTGCGCCTTTTAGGTGCCGGCTGTACCGCAGCGGTAGGCGTGTACGCGAAGGAAGAGAATGGAACATTTTGGATGGGACTCATGCGGGAGACAAAAAATGGACTTATCCGCAGGAAGATCTCCGGAGCGCCGGAGGATTCCATGAAACTCGCGGAGCTTCTCGTAAAGAAGGGGACCGAAGGGGAGCTTCCGGCAGGGAAAGCTTATCTTGTGGGAGCAGGCCCCGGAAACGGCGGACTTATCACGGTAAAAGGACAGCAGATCTTAAAGGCAGCGGAGGTCCTTGTCTATGATCGACTTGGCTCCGAGGAACTGCTCTCCCTGGTGCCGGAGGACTGCGAGCAGATCTATGTGGGAAAAGAGGCAGGACACCACATCAAAAAGCAGTCGGAGATCAACCGGATCCTGGTGGAGAAGGCACTGGAAGGAAAGCGCGTCGTCCGGTTAAAGGGTGGAGATCCCTTTGTGTTCGGGCGCGGCGGAGAGGAGATCCAGGCGCTCACAGAAGCAGGAATCCCCTATGAAGTGATCCCCGGCGTTACCTCAGCCATCGGGGCACTGGAGGCGGCTGGAATCCCTGTCACCCACCGGAATATCGCGAGAGATTTCCATGTTTTCACGGGACATATCTCCCACGAGGGCGGCGAGGGACTTTCCGGGGATTACAGCCTGTACGCGAAGCTTCCGGGAACTCTGATCTTCCTTATGGGACTCTCAAACCTTGAGGAGATCGTGAAACGTCTCATAGATGGCGGAAAAGACGGGGAGACGCCTGCAGCCGTTGTGACGGACGGAACACTGTCCCGAATGCGCGTTGTCCGGGCATCCTTAAAGGATCTGCCTGAGGCTGTAAGAAAAGCGGGACTTACGCCTCCCGGAATCATCGCTGTGGGTGAGGTCTGTGCCTTCCACTTTACATCTATGGTGCCGGGCGTGCTTACTGGAATCACGGTGGGAGTCACCGGAACAGAGGCCGTTAGAGGACGGATCATAAGCCGCCTGTCCGATGAGGGTGCGAAGACGGTCCGCGCGGGGGAATCCCTTGTGGTACGGGAGTCCATGGAACGGCTGGATCAGGCGTTTGCGGACCTTTCCCGTTACAGATGGGTGATTTTTACGAGCCGGAATGCAGTCCGGATCTTCTTTGACCGGATGCGGGAGAAACATGTAGATATCAGAAAACTTGGCGGATTAAAATTTGCGGTTGTCGGGCGCGGAACAGGGGAGTATCTGGAGAGCGTCGGAATCACGCCGGACTTTATCCCGGAGGAATATACAACGAAGGCGCTGGCAGATGGACTTGTCAAATACCTGAAGGAGAATGGAGAGACTTCTGGGGCAAAAACTGCTGCCGCCAATATAGCCTACAGCATTTCCAGTTCAGAAAATGTTTGTCCGTGTGCTGAGGCAGGAAAATTTCTGATCCCGCGGGCAAAGCAGGGCTCGAAGGTCCTCACGGAGACACTGGCGGAACAGGGATATGCGTTTGATGATATTCCAATCTATGATATCCTGGTGGAGCAGACGGAGCTTGCGAGACTTAAAACTGCCGACTATATCACGTTTGAGAGCGGCTCCGGCGTCCGAGGATTCTTCGCGGGACGTGAGGCGGAAGCGGTATCTCTGTTTGAGACGGTGAGACCAGTCTGCATCGGAAAGGTGACAGCGGCAGTCCTTGCGGAATACGGAGTGAAGAATGCCCTGACAGCTTCCGACTATACAGCGGACGGAATTTTAGAGGTGCTGCTGACGGACAGAAACGAGATCACGAGGTAAACATGGATACCTTTGTATACAAAGATCATAAAAAGTTAAGATGCGGATACACCACAGGGACCTGTGCGGCCATAGCGGCCCAGGGGGCGGTGCGATTTCTGCTCACAGGGTCCTGGAAAGAGACGGAGGAGATCATGACCCCGAAGGGGATTCCGGTGTGCGTATCGCTGGAAGAGAAAACTTCCGGGGATAGTTGGGCGGAGTGCGCGGTCAGGAAGGACGCAGGGGACGATTATGATGTGACGAACGGGATCCTGGTGTATGCGCGGGCGGAGTTTGTGAAAGATAAAAACTTTTATGAAAAGGTTCAGATGTCACATCTGGAAAGTTCCGGGTTCGGAGTTGCAGGAGAAAAACCTGGTCTGAGTCCAGAAAACCAGAAACAACAGAAAAAAGCGAATGCCGCTCATCAGAAAGAGGCACTTCCTGAGTCGCTTGTCAGAATCGACGGCGGCATCGGCATCGGTCGCATCACAAAATCCGGTCTGGATCAGCCAATAGGCGCTGCAGCGATCAATTCTGTGCCGCGTAAGATGATCCGGGACGCTGTCTACGAGCTTTTGGAGGAAGCCGGAGAGCTTCGCCTGGTATCGATCACAATATCGGTTCCTGCAGGCGTAGAAGCCGCGAAGAAGACCTTCAACCCGGTCCTGGGAATCGAGGGCGGGATCTCCGTTCTCGGGACCAGCGGGATTGTGGAGCCCATGAGTGAGGAAGCGCTTGTCGAGACGATCCGTACCCATCTAAATGTCTTAAAGGCAGAGGGCAGAAAATGGGTGATCGCAGTGCCTGGAAATATGGGCGCGGGATTTTTAGAGAGGTATCTCGTAGAACATGGTAAATTCTGTACCGATGCTCATCAAGGGAGTAACGCGGCGGACACGGATGCTGCTGTTGAGGCGGAACAGATGGCTTATGGAGAATTATCAACGGAAACAGAACCATCACTTCTGGAAGGATTTATGAATTCCCTCGTCACCATGAGCAACTTCGTCGGCAAGACCATTGACCTTGCCGCGGAACTGGGCTTTTCCGGTATCCTGATCGCCGGTCACATGGGAAAACTCGTGAAGATCGGAAACGGGATCATGAACACCCACTCCAGGGAGGCGGATGGTCGCATGGACACGATGCTGTCCTGCGCGTTATCTGCCGGAACCGAGGACCTGGAACTCCTTAGAAAGATCCAGAGATCCAACACGACGGATGAGGCGATGGATCACTTAAAACAGGCGGGAATCATAGAGGACACGATAAACGTATTCTTAAAGCGTGCCGATTGGCACCTTACCCATCGATCCAGGGACGAGGTGAGGACGGGAATGATCGTCTTCGGGACAAAGGGGGAGTATCTGGGAGAGACGGAAGGCGCGGATGCGATTCTGCGGTCAGCGTTGAAAGAGCTGGATCAATAAGCTTCCACTTAGCGCTGAAAGAACTGAAACAATAAGTTTTGGAACAACGCATGAAAGTTACGGTCTCTGATCATTCATCGAAATTAAAGGAAACACTATGGAAAACAGGCAGAAAAATTACGGGAGCGTCCATGACACAAAGGCATCCATGATGTATAACCGCTTCCTGAAACAATACAACGAGTGGCTTTCCGGCGGACCGATCCCGGATACCGGGAATCAGGATACAAAGTATTTTCTGGGCCAGCAGCGGAAGCGGTTGGAAAAACGCGGACTTCACAGAGAGTCATCCATAGAACTCCGGGGTCTTCTGGCCTCAGCCGGCGCGATCCCGCCGAAGGTCGGAAAGAAATATACGAATGTGACAGAATTCCGCACGGCGCAGAGAAATACGACATATTCCAGGGGTGGACGGATCATCGGAAAATTCCGGAAGAAAGAGATCTTATACCAGACGATCACCTTCGCGAATGAGGCGACGGTAGACGGAACGGAGCCATGTACCTGCCCGTCCTGCGGAGCGGTGAGCCAGATCAAGGCGCTGTTTGAAGGCTGCCCATACTGCCACACAAGATTTCTGATGCAGGATCTGTATCCGAAGGTCGCGAATTTTTATTCCATTGAAGACCTCAGCTATTCCAAGGAAGAGATCAAAAGAACATTAACTCCCTGGTGCGGCGGAGGGGCAGTCATCTTCACGGTGTTCATGCTGGCATACCTGGCATGGGAGAGGGCAAAGACCGGTGATCCTCTGACACTATATTCCATGATCTGCCCGCTGATCGGGTATCCAGTAATCGGAGCCTTCGGCGGATATATGCTGTTTGCCTTAAAAACACTTGGGTATATTTTCTGGCGGGCGATGCAGAGCCTTGGACTTCTGTTTGCCACTTCTGGCAGCAAAAACAGGCTGATCCGGTTCATGAAGAATTACGAGCCGGATTTTGGCTATGAAAACTTTGCAAACCAGGTCATTGCTCTGGCAAAAAATATTATCTTTTCCGAGCCGGGAGAGGACCTTTCTATTATCCGCGGTCCCTGGGATGGGGAAAGTTTCCAGAACATCACGGACATTGTATACAGGGGAGCTATGTCGGTGGGGAACTGCTGGCAGGAAGGCCCGTATGTGTATGCGGATATCGATCTGTACTTCTGCGATACATATGACAGGGGAAGTTCGATGAAGGAGAAAAACGACAGGATCCGGATGATCGTCGGAAAGAATATCCAGATCCCGCAGGACCCGGGATACTCGATCCATCAGGTCTCCTGTGAAAGCTGCGGGGCAAGCTTTGACGCGATGAAGATCCGTCACTGCCCGTACTGCAAGCGGGAGTATGACATGAGAGACCATGCATGGACGGTCATGAAGATTCGAAAAACAGGAGGAAAACCATCATGATACATTTTGTGGGAGCCGGAAGCGGAGCGCCGGACTTGATCACGGTCCGGGGACAGAAATTCCTTCGGGAGGCGGACGTGGTGATCTATGCGGGATCCCTTGTGAATCCGGAGCTTTTAAAGGAGACGAAGCCGGGGTGTGAGATCTTAAACAGTGCCTACATGACTCTTGACGAGGTGATCCGTGCCATGGAGAAAGCGGAGCGTGAGGGAAAAATGACGGTGCGGCTTCATACCGGTGATCCGGCGATCTACGGCGCGATCCGGGAGCAGATGGACCGGCTGGATGAGAAAAAGATTGCTTACGATGTATGCCCGGGGGTCAGCTCCTTCTGCGGCGCTGCATCGAGTCTCCATGCGGAACTCACGCTGCCTGGCGTGTCCCAGTCCGTGATCATCACGAGAATGGCGGGGCGGACCGGAGTCCCGGAGCGGGAGAGTTTCCGTTCCTTGGCGGTTCACCATGCGACCATGGCGGTGTTCTTAAGCACGGGACTGTTGTCACAGATGGAAAAGGAACTTGCGGAAGCCGGATATGAGTCGGACACGCCGGCGGTGATCATCTACAAGGCGACATGGCCGGAGGAGAAGATCGTCCGCTGCACCGTCTCTACGCTGGCGAAGTCCGCAGAGGAGAACGGAATTAAGAAGACGGCAATGATCTTTATCGGTGATGTATTCGGCACGAGAGAGGCAAACGGTTACGAGGAGTCAAGACTCTATGCGCCGGACTTCTCCACGGAATTCAGAAAGGGGACGGACATATGAAGAAGCTGACAGTGGTCGGCATGGGACCTGGAGAATATGAATCCATGACGCTCCGTGCCGTAAAGGCGCTTAACACCTGCGATGTGATCGTGGGATACACGGTCTATGTGGATCTCGCGAAGCCGTACTTTCCAGATAAGGAATTTCTGACGACCCCCATGAAACGGGAGATCGAGCGCTGCGAGATGGCTTTTGCGGAGGCGGAAAAAGGAAGATCTGTCGTGATGATCTGCAGCGGGGACGCAGGAATCTACGGAATGGCGGGACCGATCCTGGAACTCGGGGAGAAGCACCCGGAGGTGGAGATCGAGGTGATCCCGGGGATCACGGCGGCTCTCTCCGGCGGCGCTGTCCTCGGGGCACCGCTGATGCATGATTTTGCGGTGATCAGCTTAAGTGATCTTTTAACACCCTGGGAGACCATTGAGAATCGCCTGGACGCGGCGGCGAAGACTGATTTTTCCATCTGCCTCTATAATCCGTCCAGCAGGAAGCGGGCGGACTATTTAAAGCGTGCGTGTGAGATCTTTTTACGGTACAAGAGCTCGAATACCGTCTGCGGCATTGTAAAGAACATCGGAAGAGACGGGGAGACGAAGAAGGTCATGACGTTAGCGGAATTGAAAGATTACGAGGCGGACATGTTCACCACCGTGTTTATTGGAAACAGCCGGACCGAAAAGTCCGTCCTTGGCGGGCAGAACTGGATGGTCACACCGAGAGGATACCGGATATGAAGATAGCGGAAGGGAAAATTGCGGTTTTTGCGGGGACAACGGAAGGACGGGTTCTGGCATCCCGCCTTGCCGGAAGTCAGGTAGCGGCTGATGTGTTTGTTGCGACGGAATATGGAAAAGAGGAGATCCCGAAGGCTGAGAATCTTCAGGTCCATGACGGGCGTGTCGATGAGATCCAGATGGAGAAACTGTTTCAGGAAAAGAAGTATGACTTGATCCTTGATGCAACCCATCCTTTTGCGGTGGTGGTCACGGCAAATATCAGGGAGGCGGCAGAAAAGACAGGGACCCCGCTTTTAAGGATCCTGCGGGATAAAAACGGTGAGAGAACAAATGTTTTCACTTCTGAAAACGGACCCCGTACTTTTGAAGATGACAACCAGAAAAAAAAGAACACAAAAACAGATATGGAAATGCCCGGAGAAAGTGCTTGGACAGAAACGGAAGGCATTTCAGACGGTTCAGACTGCCGGATCATCACGGTGGAGAATATTCAGGCGGCAGTGGACTTTTTAAAGACCACGGAAGGTCCGGTATTCGTCACGACGGGAAGTAAGGAGCTCTCCGCATTTTTAGCTCTCCCGGACTGGGAGACGAGAGTCTACGCGAGAGTCCTTTCCATGCCGGAGGTGGTAAAGACCTGTGCCGATATGGGCTTTTACGGCAGCCATCTGATCGCAATGCAGGGGCCCTTTGCGGAAGACTTAAATGTTGCAATGATGAAAGCGGTCCATGCGAAGTGGATGGTGACGAAGGAGTCCGGGAAGGCGGGCGGATTCGAGGAAAAGGTCAGTGCGGCGAAAAAAGCAGGTGTCGGTCTTGTCGTGATCGGAAGACCGGTGGAAGAAGGAATCTCGTTAGAAGAAGGAATTGCTTATCTGGAGGAGCATTTTGCTCTGGGAAGGTCAGTTAAAAATTCCGGGAAACGCCAGGTATTCCTTATCGGCACAGGACCCGGAAGCGAATCCTATCTAACCGGTGAGGCAAAAAAACGCCTCGACAAATGTGATCTGATCGTCGGCGCAAGCCGCTGTGTGAGACAGCTGGAAAGTTTCCACAAACCTGTATTTGAGGCATACCAGCCGGAAAAAATTGCGGACTATCTGGATGCCCACCCGGAGGTACAGGTGATCTGTGGAGCCATGTCCGGTGATACCGGATTTTACAGCGCAGCGGAAAAACTCGGTGCAGTGCTGGAACGCCGCGGAAACTATACCGTGGAAGTAATTCCGGGGATCTCTTCCGTTGGATATTTTTTCGCGAAGATCCGGCGTCCCTGGGATCACGCGAAACTCTTCAGCATGCACGGGCAGGCGGCAAACTTCGCTTTGGAATTAAAGCGCTCCGGCAGTGCCTTTATCCTTGGCGGCGGCTCGGATTTCTATGAAACGATCTGCGGACAGCTCATCGATCTTGGGATGCAGGAGACAAAGCTCTTTGCCGGGGAAAACCTGACACTTGAAGACGAACAGATCTTCACCTCCACTCCAGAGGAAATAAAGGGCAGGAAAGCCCCTTCACTGGCCGTCCTCTATGCGGAATGGACCGGGCCCCGAAGACCTTTATCCCACGGTATTTCCGATGAGGCGTTCACCCGCGGGAAGGTTCCGATGACGAAGATGGAAGTCCGCACCGTGTCCGTGGCAAAGCTGGAACTCACGGAAAATTCCGTTCTCTACGATGTCGGAGCCGGAACAGGATCCGTCTCTGTGGAGTGCGCAGGCCTTTCCGATTCGGTGAAAGTCTATGCTATCGAGAAGAATTCGGAGGCCGTGGAGCTTCTCTATGAAAACCGGAAAAAATTCGCCCTCACAAATCTGGAGATCATAGCGGGAACAGCGCCGGAAGCGTTAGAAGATCTTCCGGCGCCAACCCATGTCTTCATTGGCGGAAGCGGAGGACAGATGGAAGAGGTTATCGCATTATGCCTTAAGAAAAATCCTAAAACACGATTTGTTGTAAACCTCATCACTCCTGAGTCTCTGGCAGCAGTCCTTGAAGCCGCAAAGACTCTCCCGGTGACAGAACCGGATCTTGTGACGCTTACTGCCGCAAGGTCCAAAAAAGTCGGTTCCAGCCATCTGATGATGGGGCAGAATCCGGTATGGATCGTGACGTTTGAGGGAAAAACCTGCATCAGCGGAATTTAATGATTATGAAGGAGCTGGAAATATGGATAAGGAGCGGATGAAGTGTTTGGTTCAGGATTCTCAGGCAGTTTCCGTCCGCTTTCCCCGGATCATGATTGCCGCGGAGAAGAGCGGTGGGGGGAAGACGTTGTTTACCTGTGCGCTGCTTTCTCTTTTGAAAGAGAAAATTCAGGAGGTTCGCGCGTTTAAGTGCGGGCCGGATTATATCGATCCGATGTTTCACCGGACGGTGCTGGAGATCCCGTCGAGAAATCTGGACAGCTTTTTTGCGGACGGGGATACGCTGAGATATCTGCTCGGCAGGGAAGTCCTCGAAATGGAGAAATTCCCGGAAAGCCGAATCGCTGTACTGGAGGGCGTCATGGGCTTTTACGATGGACTTGGCGGTGTCTCGGAGCGGTCCAGTGCCTGGGAGGTGGCGGATCTCACGGATACGCCGGTGATCCTTCTGGTGGATATGATGGGGCGGAGTCTTTCTGCTTTAGCGTCGATCAAGGGATTTCTTGATTACAAGGAGAAGAGCCATGTGACAGGGGTAGTCTTTAACCGGCTGTCACCGATGTTGTATCCGAGATTAAAAGAGCGGGCAGAGCGGGAGCTTGGAATCCGGGTATTCGGGTATGTGCCGGAATTAAAGGATATGACGCTGGAGTCCCGCCATCTGGGGCTTGTGATGCCGGAAGAGATTCCAGGGATCCGGGAACGGCTGGATCTGATCAAAGAAAAGGTTCGAGTGGGAATCAATCTGGATGGGATTATTGAGGAGGCTGGGAGAGCGGCAGAGATAGAAGTGAAATTGCCAGAAGCTGTAAGGCAGTTTTGTAATGTGGATTGCGGGACAGGTATTAAGAAAACAGTAGTTGCAGTCGCCAAAGATGAAGCTTTTTGCTTTTATTACGAGGATAATCTGGATATTCTGAGAAAACTTGGAGCGGAAATACAGTATTTTTCCCCGATCCACGACAGAAACCTTCCGGTGGAAACCTGCGCAGTCTATCTTGGCGGCGGTTATCCGGAGCTTCATGCGAAAGCACTTTCAGAAAATATCAGTATGTGGAATGCGATCCGTCAGGCGGTGATGGAAGAGGTGCCGTGTATCGCGGAGTGCGGCGGATATCTGTATCTGAAGGATTCGATCGTGGATCCGGACGGCGTGGAATGGCCAATGGCAGGTGTGCTGCCGGGCAGCAGCCGTGACACGGGGAAGCTTGGGAGATTTGGGTATATTACTGTTACCTCAAAGAAAGAGGGACTGTTAGGACCTGCGGGAATTGAATTCCGCGCCCATGAGTTCCACCACTGGGATTCGGAGGAGAACGGGACGGATTTCGCAGCAAAAAAGCCGGTGGGAACACGGGGCTGGGACTGCGGATATACAACGGAGAGCTTTTATGCAGGCTTCCCGCACTTGTATTTTTACAGTAATGTGAAAATTGCTGAGAATTTTATTAAATGTGCAGAAACGTGGAAAAAGAAAAATCTAGTAGTGAAATGAAATATGACAGCAGAATGAAAATAAATATGACAGAAAAAACTTCAGTAGAAAAGACCTGGAAAGCATATCTGAATAAGATTGAACCGGCAGATCGAACTGCCATGGAGCTTGCGAAAAAGCGTTGGAATTCTGTGGCAAAACCCATCGGAAGTCTCGGAATTCTGGAGGAGGATATTATAAAGATCGCGGGGATCCGCGGGAACGCATCGGGAATGAAACTGGACCGGTCCGCACTGGCAGTCATGTGCGCGGATCATGGTGTCGTTGCGGAAGGGGTTTCCCAGACAGGTAAAGATGTGACGAGGATCGTTGCGGAAAACTTCACGAAAGGCGAGACATCCACCTCCAAGATGTGCCGGATCTCTGGAACTGACCTCTATCCGGTGGATATGGGAATGGATTGTGAGCCGACCGGGCAGAAAGAGCCTGACATGCACCGGATTTTGGACCGGAAAGTGGCAAGAGGATCCGGAAATATCGCGAGGGAACCGGCGATGAGCAGAACCGGGTGTCTTCAGGCACTTCTTTCCGGCATAGATCTCGCATTCCGGTTGAAAGAGATGGGATACGAAATTCTTGCCGCCGGGGAGATGGGAATCGGAAATACGACCCCTGCTGCCGCCATGAGCGCGGTGCTCACGGGGCTCTCTCCTGAAGAGGCGACCGGCCGGGGCGCCGGACTCTCTGACGCGGGACTTGAGAAGAAAAAAAAGGCAGTGGAGATGGCAGTTTCCCGTTTCTATGAGAAATATCCGGAATACCGGAATGGAACAAAAGAACAATATGAGAGTGGAGAGCTGTCCGCTGCGACGGTGCTTGCAGAGCTTGGCGGTTTTGATCTCGCTGGAATGACGGGGCTATTCCTCGGCGGAGCGGCGGCAAAGATCCCGGTTTTGACGGATGGATTCCTCTCCACCGTCTCTGGCCTTCTGGCGGTTCTCATCAGGAAAGAGGCGAAGGACTATATGCTCGCGTCCCATATCTCCACAGAACCTGCCGGGGCGGCGGTCCTTCAGATGCTGGATCTTCCGGCACCTCTTCACATGGGAATGCATCTCGGCGAGGGAAGCGGGGCGGTTGCCATGATCCCGCTTCTCAGGATGGGTGCAAAGGTATATGAGGAGATGAGCACATTTTCTGATATCTCTGTGGAACAGTACGTGGACTATCAGGAGAAAGGAGAGCGGCCATGAGGGCGGCATTTATCGCTTTTTCCATGTATTCCAGAATACCGATGCCGATGTTCGAGTGGAAAGAGGAGGACATGAAATATGCCATGTGTTTCTTCCCGGCCATCGGCATGGTGATCGGGGCAGTATTTTACGGGATGTTTCTGCTGCTCTCATGGCTTCTTCCGGGAAGCTTTCTGGCAGCGGGAATCCTTCTCGCAGTTCCGATCTTCATCACAGGCGGAATCCACATGGATGGATTTATGGACACGTGTGATGCAAGGGCGTCCTACGGAGACAGGGAGAAGAAACTCGCGATCTTAAAGGATACCCACACGGGGGCGTTCGCTGTGATCTTCGGCGCACTGTATCTGATCCTTTATGCGGCGGCATGTCTGGAGCTTGACCGGGAGACGGCGGTGCTTGTCTCGATCGGTTTTGTGATTTCAAGATCCTTAAGCGGACTCTCCACGGTGACATTCCCGGAGGCGAGAAAACATGGGATGCTGGCAGATTTTATGAAGGACGCGAAAAAGAAGACGGTGGCGGTCTGGATGGTCATCCTGTTCCTTGCGGCAGCAGTTCTGGAACTTTTTCTGGGCGGCAGAATTGGGGGAATCATTCTATCAGCATCGATCCTGATCTTTTTCTACTACCGGCATATGGCAGTGAAGGAGTTCGGTGGGGTCACAGGAGATCTGGCGGGATTTTTCCTGCAGATCTGTGAGCTTGGGATCCTCCTTGCGGCCGTGATCGGGAAGGCGGTGATCGGATGAAACTTTTCATGATCCGGCATGGGGCAACGGCCGGGAATCTGGAAAAACGGTATGTGGGCCGGACTGATGAGGGACTGACGGAGCAGGCAGTGTTCTTTCTGCGGGAAGAAGCACTGAAGCTTCGGGAGATTTCAGGAAACGTGGCAGCGATCATCACAAGCCCGATGAAGCGGTGTCTTGAGACGGCAGAAATTCTGTTCCCGGAGAAGCTATATGAACATGTTCCGAGAATCCAGAAAGCCGGACTCTCCGAGTGTGATTTCGGAACCTTTGAGTATAAGAATTATCTGGAACTTTCCGGGGATGCGGAGTATCAGCATTTTATCGACACGCTGGGGAGAGAGGGATTTCCCGGCGGGGAGACCACGGAGGCGTTTAAAGCCCGGACAGTGAAGGCATTTCAGGAAATATGGAAGGAAATTTCTTCTCAGGCTGAACAGGGGACTGACCGGACGCTCGTTTTTGTCGTTCATGGAGGAACGATCATGGCAGTCATGGAGGCATTTTCGGAGGAAAAGAAAAGTTACTATGACTGGCAGGTTGGGAACGGGGAAGGCGTTTTGGGAAAAATGGATGCGTCAGATGGACAGATCCGCAACGCGCGGATCATTAAAGCTAAATGATCGATAACGAAACGTGTAAAGGAAAAGATGAAGGGAGAACAAAAACATGATACTTTTATTATCTGTATGCAGCATCGGATTTCTGATCTACGGTGCGTTGGTTGTAAGCGGCATCTACACGCCGATCAGCTCAAAGATCCTTGTGGAGGACGAAGAGCGGGCAAAATGGTGCCACACAGAGGGAGTCACAAAGATGCTCTGGGGGCTGGATCTGGCATTCTTTGTCATGTACCGATGCAGCGTATTTCCGGCAGTTTTATGGCTGGCGGCATTTCTTGTACTGACGGTGGTTATTATCATCATGGCATATAAGAATAACGGAAAATATTTGAAATAGAGTCCGTAAAGGATTCCTGAATTTTTTGTCCGCGGGGAAAAGGGCGACAGGCTCATATGCGTATGGAAACATAGTTTCGTTTGTGCAGCTGAAAACAGGAAAAATTACGGCAGATAAGGATGAATTTACATGATAGACAGAGTGGAACTTCTGGCGGTGATCGCGCTTGGTTTTCTGCTGGATCAGGTCCTCGGCGATCCGCACTGGCTGTATCACCCAGTGCGGCTGATCGGGACATATATCAGTTTTCTGGAAAAAGGAATACGGAAGATATTCGGAGACGGGGAACGGGCGCTGCTTGCGGGCGGCGTCGTCCTTGTCCTTTTTGTGACGGGAACGACGGCGGTCGTATCCGGCGGCATTCTTTATGCCTGCGGGCGGATTTCCCCAGGGCTTAAATTTCTGGTCTCGGTGATCCTCTGCTATCAGCTATTTGCGGTGAGATCCTTAAAAGATGAGAGCATGAAGGTCTACCGGGAATTGAAAAAAGATGATTTACCGGCAGCCCGGTACGCGGTCTCCATGATCGTGGGCCGTGATACGGAACGTCTCGACATGACGGGAGTCACGAAAGCGGCGGTGGAAACTGTAGCGGAAAATACTTCGGACGGTGTCGCAGCCCCGCTTTTTTATATGACTCTTGGCGGCCCGGTCCTCGGCTGGATATATAAGGCAGTTAACACCATGGATTCCATGGTGGGATACAAGAACGACAAGTATCTTTATCTTGGAAGGGCGGCGGCAAAGCTTGACGATCTCCTGAACTTCATACCGGCGAGACTCTGCGCCTGCGTCATGATCTTCGCCTCCTATCTGCCATCAAAAGATCATGAATTTGACGGTTCCCATGCGAAGGAGATCTTTTTAAGGGACCGTTTCAACCACGCGAGCCCAAATTCCGCCCAGACGGAATCGGTCTGCGCCGGATCACTCAGGATCCGCCTTGCGGGAGATGCCTGGTATTTTGGAAAACTTGTGAAGAAGAAATACATTGGGGATGATCTGAGGCCGGTAGAGATCGAGGATATTCCGCGGGCGAATAAGCTTCTTTACCGGACATCATGGATCCTTATGGGACTCTGTGCGGTGGTGGAAATGGTTCTCAATTTATTGTAAAGATGGTTTAGAGGCATAAAAACAGGATATGGCAGCAGTCGTAATGCAGAGTATATACGATTATAAATTGTGTTAAAACGGCTGCAGCACTACGGAGGAATCAAATTGGCAAAAGTAATCATGATCCAGGGAACGATGTCGAATGCTGGGAAAAGCTTTCTCGCGGCGGGGCTCTGCCGGATCTTTAAACAGGACGGGCTCAAGACCGCCCCGTTCAAATCCCAGAATATGGCATTAAATTCCTATATCACAAAGGACGGTCTTGAGATGGGCCGTGCTCAGGTCATGCAGGCGGAGGCGGCGGGAATCGAACCCGAGGCGGCGATGAACCCGATCCTCCTAAAGCCCACCTCGAACATGGGCTCCCAGCTCATCGTAAACGGGGAGGTTCGTGGAAATTATCCGGCGGTGGAATATTTTAAGATGAAAAAGAGCCTGATCCCGGATATCATGGATGCCTACAATTCCCTTGCATCCCGGTATGACGTGATCGTAGTGGAAGGGGCCGGAAGTCCTGCTGAGATCAATCTCCGGGAAAATGATATCGTGAACATGGGACTGGCAGAGATGCTCGATGCACCGGTCCTTCTTGCGGGAGATATCGACCGGGGCGGGGTCTTCGCCCAGCTTTACGGAACCGCGGCACTTTTGACAGAGGCGGAGAGAAGGCGGATCCGCGCCTTTGTGATCAACAAATTCCGCGGCGATAAGGAGATCTTAAAACCGGGGCTTGCCATGCTCTATGAGCGGATCCGGATCCCGTTCGCGGGTGTGATCCCATATATGGATGTGGATGTGGACGATGAGGACAGTCTCTCGGAGCGCCTGACCGGAAAACACGGTTCAGGGCCGCTGCTCGACCGATCCGGTCATGAGGCGTTTGCAAAGGTCACGGTCGTAAAACTTCCGCGGATCTCAAACTTCACGGACTTCAATTCCCTTGAGCGCCTTCCGGGAATTGCTCTTTCCTATGTGAGCCGGCCCGAAGAACTGACAGGATCCGATCTCATTATCATACCCGGAACAAAGAATACGATGGGGGATCTCAAATGGCTCCGCCAGAACGGGCTGGAGGCAGTGATCACACGGATGGCAGGAAAGGGAACGCCTGTTATCGGTGTGTGCGGTGGATTCCAGATGCTCGGAACGAGTCTCGACGATCCCTATGGGGTCGAGGAGGGCGGAACCATGCGGGGAATGGAGCTCTTACCGATCCGGACGATCTTCGCGGAGAAGAAGACGAGAACGAGAGTAACCGGCACGGCGAGATTTTCGGAGGACGGCGAACCGGTTAAAATCTCCGGCTACGAGATCCATATGGGTGAGACGATCCGGGATGGTGGAAGGAATTTCTCGGAAATCTGTTGCAGTGATGGAACTGGCGGACATACAGCCGATACAAAAGAGGACGGCTGTGTATACAAAAATATATTCGGAACCTACGTCCATGGCGTTTTCGATACGGAAGAGATGCAGACAGCGGTTCGTAACTTCCTTGCAAAACAGAAAGGTGTCCGTCCGGACGAATACGAGAGCGGAGTGACCTTTTCCATGGCGAAATACAAAGAGGAACAGTACGATAAAATGGCAAAAATCATTCGGGAAAATCTCGATATGGATATGATCTACCGGATCTTAGAGCGAAAGGATGTGAGAGGATGAGCGGACTCGACTGGACAGAAGAATTAAAAAAGCGGACGGGCATCGATTTTCTGACGACCCGCCCGATGGAGATCGAAAAGAAGAGCTTTGAGATCATAAAGGGAGAGCTGGGGGACGAGTTCGTTTCCTCTTATCCGGCGGAGGCGCTCCCGGTTCTCTGCCGGGTGATCCACACGACGGCGGACTTTTCCTACAGGGACACTCTGACGATCACCGACGGAGCTGTCGAAAAGGCAAAGGAAGCAATCCGACGCGGACTTCCGATCATCACGGACACCACGATGGCTGCATCTGGGATCAATAAAACGGCGGCAGGAAAATTTGGGATCGAGGTGCACTGTTTTATCGGAGATGAGGATGTGAAGGTAAAAGCGAAGGAGAGCGGCATGACGAGATCGGCGGTCAGTGTCGAAAAAGCCGCAGGATGTTATCCGGAATGCATCTACGCGGTGGGCAACGCACCGACAGCCCTGATGCGCCTTTATGAGCTGATCGAAGAGAAGAAGATCCGCCCGGCGCTCATTATCGGAGTCCCGGTGGGATTTGTAAATGTGGTGGAAGCAAAAGAGTTGATCTTAAGGACAGATGTTCCGGCCATCGTCGCAAGAGGACGGAAAGGCGGCAGTAATATCGCGGCGGCGATCTGCAATGCGTTATTATATGAAGCTGGTGGAAGATAAAAGAATATACGATGGAATACAGATATAGAAAAATGCCTCAGAGCTTTGCACATTCGGTGCTGCTCTGGGGCATTTTCTATTTGTACGATAAAATTACACTTCCTGCACCGTGATCCCCGGTACAGCCATCAGGGAGTAGTTCGTGTGATACACAACGAAACCGGGAGCAGCGCCGGGAACTTTTTTCAGATTCTTTCTCTGGATATAATCAACTTCCACCTTCTCGTTCCCCCGTCCCTTGGAGTAATAGGCAGCCAGCGCTCCGGCTTCCTCAAAGACGCGGTCAGGCAGCTCCTTTCCCTCGGTCTTTACGATCACGTGGGAACCCGGGATCCCCTTTGCGTGAAACCACCAGTCACCGCCGTTGGCAAACTTGAAGTCGAGTTCTTCGTTCTGGTAGTTGTTTTTTCCGACATAGATATGGAATCCGTCGCTGGAAAGGTAGTGGAACGGGCGGCTTGTGATCTTTACCTTTTTTCCTCCGGTATAATGGCGTTTGATATAGCCGTATTCCGTAAGCTCTTCCTTGATCTGTACAAGATCCTCCTCCAGCCTTGCGATATCCATGGAGGTACTGATGGATTCCAGATGGTCGATCTCCGCCTTTGTCTGCGCGAGCTGTTCCGTGACGGCCTCGTAGGTCCGTTTTTGTTTATTGTACTTATCGAAATACCGCTTTGCGTTCTCCTGGGCTGTCATCGTCGGATCCAGAGGGATCGTAATTTCTGCATTGTCGTAATAATTTAAACATTTGAAACTTTTTTCACCGCCGGAGAGACCATATCCGTAGGTATTCAATAGTTCTCCGTAGATCCGGTATTTTTCCCGTTTTTCGGTATCTTTGAGCTGCTTTGTCTGAAGATCCAGCTTTCTCACACTGCGCTCCAGTGCATTGGAGATGATCTTTCTAAGATCCGTGGACTTCTGGTGGATCCGTGATACCGTATTTTTTTCCGCGTAGTACCGCTCGAGGAGCTCACTGATGGAATCAAACTTCACAGTCCTGTAATTTCCGCCTTCCATCATCGTCAGCGGGACAGCGGCAAATTCGATGGGTTTTTCTCCCTCGTAGATAATATTCGGGGTGAAATTGCCCTCGCGGATATCGTCCATGATCCAGTTGAACGCGTGGAAGAGGTGGGTGAGTTCCGCGTCGGAAAATTCTTTTGCGGAGATATCCCCGTCTAAGGATGCCAGATGGCAGATCTCAGCGGCAACCACGGGACTTAAGCCGGTAAGATCCATGTAGAGCGCTTTGGAAAGATTCTGCGGTGTGCTGTGCAGAAGCTCTTTAAATTCCGTTTCCGTGATCGTAAGCGGATTCTTCTTCTCACCGGAGTGGGGGATAAAATAATCTCTTCCCGGGAGGACTTCCCGGACAGAGCTTACCTGAGCCGAGATATGTTTGATGCTGTCTAAGATCACGTTATTCTCATCGCAGAAGATGATATTGCTGTGTTTTCCCATGAGCTCGATCACGATGAACTTTCTTCTGAGGTCGCCCATCTCATCAAGATGCTCCACCTCGATCCGGACGATCCGCTCCAGCCCCGGCTGGGTGACAGAGATAATCCTGCCATTTGCGATATGCTTTCTTAAGAGCATACAGAAGTTCGGGGCCGTCATCGGGCTCGGTTTATTGTTTGCCGTAAAATAGAGAAGCGGGAGACTGGCGTTGGCTGAGACGAGCAGCCGCACGTTCTCCCGGTTTCCTTTTATCGTAAAAAGTAATTCGTCCTTTTCCGGCTGGGCGATCTTTGAGATCCTGCCGGAGACGATCTTATCGTTCAGATCGCGGACCAGATTCGCGATCACAATTCCGTCAAATGCCATTGTTGTGGTGGTTCCTTTCTGACAACAGCTCCGTCTGAAATGTCAAAAACCGTGACTGTGGAATCTGCTGTCTCTATATAGATTTTGTGTAACTGTTCAGTAGGTCTGCGCACTTGCTGCGCTGACCGTAAGAAAACATAGGCTGGAGGGCAAAAATCCCATCAGCGAAGCTGATCTGGAATGGATTTTTGCGTGTAACTATGAAGGTACTGAATAGTTACGATTTTGTACAAAATATGGAATGCCGGACAAGGAAGGAGATAAGGCCTTAACCGATTTCCGGTGGAACATTATCCGGCAAAGTTTTCCTTAAAAATCTTCTCGATCGCGGATGTCAGTTCCGCCACGGAATGTGTCCGGCTTCTGGAGCACTCTCTCGCAGGGCGTCCGCAGAGCAGACAGGTTCGGCCCGGTTTTCCGATATCGCTCCGTGCGATCTTTTTTCCATCCCGTCCGATGATGTCGATATCGTAAAGACGTCCAAGCTTTGACGCATCCTCCAACGGCACCAGCAGGCGCTTTACATCAAGGGCATCCGCGTCCACGCATAAGAATGCCTCCGGACCTGTTCGATCCAGGATCAGACTGCGCTTTAAGACCGGGATACCGGAATCGGATAACGCCTGTAAGATCTCCTTCAGCGCAAGAGCAAAGGCCTCCGGTATATAGGGCAGGACCTTCACCGGTCCCGGAATATTCAGGGTGAAGGAGACGAGAACTCCGGGATATTCCGCGAGAAGTTTCTCCTGTACCCAGACACGTCGCTCTCTGGCATTGAGCATATCTGGCAGTTCTGCCTCCGCACCGATAAACTGTTTTAATTCTTCTTTTTCTGTATCACTCAATAAAAAATGTTCCATAAAAACCTCGAATTCTGAAAATACGGAGACTCCGTGCAGGATCCGTTAAGTGTTTTTGGCCGGATTGCGGAGCGCATGCAGGATCTCAAGAAATCCCTTCATATATTTTGTCAGATACATGTCCTTCCGGTAGCAGGCATAAAAGTGCCGCGGGTTCTCTACACCGAGGATCGGATAGGAAAAGTAAGGGGATTCCGCGGAGTTAGAGGTATCCACATAGGCGTCCGGACACGCCATAACAACAGGGCTCGACGCTACTACATGTTTTCCGATCTCAATGCTGATCGTCTCAAGATCGATCTTCGGCTTCATATCTCTTGTGATGAAGAGAGCGTCCTGAATCGACCGGACGGAGTGTCCGGGGCGGCTGGAGACAAAGGTCTCATCCTTTGCCTCTAAAATATCGATAGGCGTTCCGGGCCGGATCCGTTTTGCGAGTGCGCAGTCTCTGTTCACGATGAGAACGAGCTCTTCCTCCTGGATCAGGTCATAATATAGATCCGCATGCTTCGGAAACGTGGTCAGGAGTGCGATTCCGACCTCCCCCTCCAGAACACTTTTTTCCATCGTCGCGGACCCCTGCTCGTGAAGCTCGATCTCCACATGGGGGAATCGTTTTTTAAAACGCGGATATAATTCCGGTAAAAGCTCCATGCCGCGCTGAACAGAGATACCAAGACGGATCTTTCCGAATTCCTCATTACTGAGTTCTTCCACCTGCTTTACAAGATTCGTGGAGATCGTTGTGACCTGTCTTGCTGCTTCCACATAGAGCTGTCCCGCGGGCGTCAGGGTGATCGGATCGGTAGAACGGTTAAAGATCGGAGCGCCGAGATTGCTTTCTGCCGTCTTTATGATCTGGCTCAAAGAGGGCTGGGAGACATAGAGCTTCTTTGCCGCATTCGTAAAGCTGCCTTCTTTTAAGACGGTCAGTACGTACTGCATATGTTTTTCATTCATGTGGGGCACTCCTTTCCAGAACCGGAACGATACGGGATCGTTTGCGTCCCTATATTTTAACATATCTTCCTTAAAAATTCAACGCACGGAAAAAGACACGTATCTCCCCATAAGAATTCTCCTATATTCCCCATAGACGGATATGTATTGGATTAAAAAAAATACAAGTGATATAGTAAAGCCATTGAAAGTTATAGAACTAAGGCAGGAAACAAAAGTGATTTTGTGTATCCTGCATAAAAAGAAAAACGGAAGGTCCGGCAGGCGGGATATACATAGGAATGACAACAGCGGACCATGCGGCCGCCTGAAAAATGGCTGCCGACCGTGAATGATCACAGGAGGGGATTAAATGGAAATCAAGAAGACAGCCATGGCCGGCACACTGGAATCCAGCGATGCCCAGGTCACTGTTGAACCGGGCGATGGAACGATCGAGCTCACCATCGAGAGCAGCGTGATCCATCAGTACGGCAGACAGATCAGAAAAGTCACATTAGAGACGCTGGACCGTCTCGGTGTTGACAACGCGAAGGTCACGATCTTCGATAAGGGAGCTCTCGACTGTACCTTAAAGGCGAGAGTTGAGTGTGCGGTCTACCGTTCCAACGGCATCACCGAAAATCTTCCGTGGGGAGGTGTCATCAAATAATGCATCCGAATAAAAAACGCTTAAGAAGATCCATGATGTTTTTAAACTGCCAGAAACCGGGTCTCATCAAGGATCCGTATATCTATAAACCGGACTCCATCATGTTGGACCTTGAGGACGCAGTTGCCGAGAACCAGAAGGACGCAGCGAGATATTCCTTATATCATGCACTTCAGGAGATCGATTACCGCGGTGTTGAGAGAGTCGTAAGAATCAATGGTCTTGATACCCCGCACTGGAAAGAGGATATCCGTGTCTGTGTTGCCGGAGGTGCTGATACGATCCGTATCGCAAAGACCGAGACAGCACAGGATGTTAAGACCGTTGAGGAGCATGTCCTTGCGGCAGAGAAAGAGTTTGGACGCCCGGAGGGAAGCACGCTCTTAATGGCAGCCTTAGAGTCCTGCAAAGGTGTTTTAAATGCCTTGGAGGTATGTCAGTCTTCTGACAGACTTATCGGAATCGCTTTATCCGGCGGAGATTACACAAAGGACCTCCAGACAACGATCACAGGAACCGGAGTGGAGCTCATGGGAGCGAGACAGCACATGATCATGGCGGCGAGAGCGGCAGGCGTTCAGTGCTGGGATACAGTGTTCACAAACCTTGACGACATGGAAGGTTTCGAGAATGAGACAAGAATGATCAAGATGATGGGCTTCGACGGAAAGTCTCTCGTAAACCCGAGACAGATCGCCATCGTCCATAAGGTCTTCACACCGTCGGAAAAAGAGATCATCTTTGCGGAGAAGGTTGTCCGCGAGATCGATGACAAGAAGGCAAAGGGAATCGGAGTCTTCACCGTTGACGGAAAGATGATCGACATCGCATTCTACGACGGAGCAAAGAGAACACTCGCCATGGCGAAAGCAGCAGGCGTTTATAAGGGGGATTTATAAGATGATCAATGCAGTTGGAAGAGAAATTCCCGAAGAGGTCTTAAAAGCAACAGGCAAGGAGCCGTTTAAGGGTGTCTATGCCTACGATAATTACGAATATACAAAGGCGGCTCCGACCGTCCGTACATTAAACGATCCGACAAGAAGCAAGCTTGTCGAGAACATTCATGATGCCCTCGTAAAATGCGGCATTAAGGACGGCATGGTCCTTTCCTTCCACCATCATTTCCGTGAGGGTGACTATGTGGTAAATATGGTCATGGAAGAGGTCCATAAGATGGGCATCAAGGACATCACGATCTGTGCAAGCTCCTTAGGAAAAGCTCACGATCCGATCGTTCCGTACATTGAGGATGGCACCATCACAGGAATCCAGTCCTCCGGTGTCCGCGGAAAGATCGGTGAGGCGATCTCCACAGGACGGTTAAAAAACCTTGCGATCATGCGCTCCCACGGCGGACGCGTCCGCGCCATCGAGTCCGGCGAAGTCCATATCGATATCGCCTTCATCGGCGCTCCGACATGTGATGAGTACGGAAACATGCGCGCAAACGGCGGAAAGAGTGATTGCGGTGTCTTATCTTATGCGATGGTCGATGCCCAGTATGCAGATAAGGTTGTTGCCGTGACAGACTGTCTCGTTCCGTTCCCGAACATTCCGGCAAGCATCTCCATGGTAGATGTGGATTACGTTTGTGTCGTAGATGAGATTGGAAATCCGGCAAAGATCGCGACAGGTGCTGCAAAACCGACGACGGATGTCAGAAAGATCATGATGGCGGATTACTGCACAAAGTTTGTTGTCAATACCCCATATTTTAAGGAAGGTTTCTCCTACCAGACAGGTGTCGGCGGAGCTTCCATCGCCTCCACGATCTCCCTCGGAAAGATCATGGAAGAGAGAGGCATCCATATGGGACTTGGCCTCGGCGGAATCACAACTCCGATGTGTGAGCTGTTGGCGAAAGGCCTCGTAAATAAGCTCGTTGATACCCAGGATTTCGATCAGGGTGCCATCGAGTCCATCAAGACAAATCCGAACCACTTCGAGATCTCTGCGTCCGAGTACGCGAACCCGTTCAACAAGGGCGCTTATGTCAATAAGCTGGATTTCGTGATCCTTGCATCTCTTGAGGTTGACGTAAACTTTAACTGTAACGTCGTTGTCGGTTCCGACGGCATGATCACAGGTGCCCAGGGCGGACATCCGGATACGGCAGCAGGAGCGAAGTGTACGATCGTCATTGCTCCGCTGCTTCAGGGAAGAATCCCGGCAATCTGTACAAATGTTACGACTGTTACAACACCGGGTGAGTCTGTTGACGTGGTAATCACAGACTACGGAATCGCCATCAACCCGAGAAGACAGGACCTCATCGAGTGCATGAAGGATGTTGATCTTCCGTTCTGTACGATCGAGGAGCTTCGTGACAAGGCATACGCCATGGTCGGAACACCGGATCCGGTACAGTTTGATGACCGCATTGTCGGTGTCATCGAGGCACGTGACGGCACCATCATTGATGTAGTCAGAAAGATCAAGGATTATGAGTTTACAACAGATGTAGAGTGACTCAGAGAGCGATCTGTCAGCTTGCTCTGACTGGAAAGCGTAGGGGAACACTTTGCAGCCTGTGGAACATCGGCCGGAAGCTTCAGATTCCGGCCGGACAAATAATAATAGTATAGGGGATCACATATATGTCAGAATTAACAGTAGGTATATTGGGGTTTGTCTGTATCGTTGCGATCGTTATAACCCTTTTTAAGAGCAAGACCATGCCAAGTATGGCATTTATCATTTTCCCGTCGATCCTTGGTCTCATTCTTGTCCTTGGTGGATATTATACCATCGGAGAGATCGGAGATCTGATCAAAGGCGGATTTAAAAGCACAGGCCCGACCGCAGCACTGTTTGTGTTCTCTGTCCTGTTCTTCGGAATCATGACAGATGCCGGTATGTTTGATGTAATTATCGACAAGCTTATGAAGTTCGTCGGTGACAATGTGATCGGTGTGACCGTCATGACAGCGGTTATTGCCCTGATCGGTCATCTTGACGGCGGTGGAGCATCCACATTCCTGATCGTTGTCCCGTCCATGCTTCCGGTCTACAAAAAGATGCACATGAGACCGACAACACTCCTTCGCGTAGCCGTTCTTGCAATGGGTGTATTAAACCTGATGCCATGGGCCGGTCCGACCATGCGTGCAGCATCCGTACTCGGTATGGAAGCAGGACAGCTCTGGGGCGGTCTGATCCCGATCCAGATCTTTGGAATCATTCTCTGCCTGGCACATGCGGTGTTTGCAGGTATTCAGGAGAAAAAAAGAGGCGCCGGTCTGAACGGAAAGCTTGCAATGGAAGCAGCTTCTGAGGACGCTGCAGAAGAAGTACAGCATCAGAAGGACGAGAATGAGTACGCAAGACCGAAGCTTTTCGCTTTCAATATCTGCCTGACCATCGCAGTTATCGCTATGCTTGTATGGGATCAGTTCCCAAGCTATTTCCCGTTCATGCTCGGTGTAGCGGCAGCTCTTCTTGTAAATTATACACCGATCAAGCTTCAGAAGAAGATGATCAACCGTCATGCAGGTCCGGCACTTATGATGTGTTCCACTCTGATGGGCGCTGCAGTCCTTATGGGTGTCCTTGTATATGGCTTTAACGCAAGCGGTGCCGCTGCGATCGCAAAGCCGGGCGTAGAGATGATGAAGACCTCCGTTGTATCCAACATGGCCAGCATCATTTCCATGATCCTCCCAGCAGCACTTGGACAGCACTTACCGCTTGTGATCGGTATCCTTTCCGTTCCGCTTGCACTTTGCTTTGATACCGATTCCTATTTCTATGGAATGCTTCCGGTCATGATCGCAATCGGTGCTTCCTTCGGAGTTGAGGCATTCCCGATCGCCGTTGCAATGGTTGTTTGCCGTAACTGCGCAACCTTCATCAGCCCGATGGTACCGGCAACTCTGCTTGGTATCGGACTTGCCGATGTGGACATCAAGGATCACATCAAGTCCAGCTTCAGTTATGTATGGATCTTCTCGATCCTTTGCATGCTGTTTGCAGTACTGATCGGAATCCTTCCGTTATAAACGACAATTTTCTTGAATTCAGATAGAATTGAGCGGCCGCTCTTCTTACCCCACAGACGGCTGCAAACTACCCTCTTTTCAAACACCCCGGAGCTTCGATCGGATCTCCGGGGTGTTTTCCTGTTCATAAGGTCCCCGTTCATAAATCTTTTGATTTACCACGAAAAACGCATGAGTAAATAAATTGTGAACATGCC
>NZ_QWGL01000080.1 GCF_003435375.1 Clostridium sp. AM34-11AC
GACAGCAGATACGCCACTCTGGACGCTCAATACGAAAAGGAGCAGACCGAGCTTACCGCTGAAATCTCTGCTCTGGAAAAGGCAGTCAAGAGCTATGAGAAGCACGAAAAGGACGCTGACCGTTTTATCGCTCTGATTGACAAGTATGAGAACTTCGACAAGCTGACCATTGCTATGCTCAACGAGTTTATCGAGAAAATCCTTGTGCATGAGCGTGACCGCAAAGGCAGTATACAGACCACACAGGAGGTCGAGATTTACTTCAATTTTGTTGGGCGATTCGTTCCCCCGGCGTTTGGAGAAGCGGAGCTTACCCCGGAGGAATTAGAGGAAATCCGCAGGCGTGAGGAACGCAAGGACAGGCTCCACCAGAACTACTTGAAGCGGAAAGCCAATGGTAAACAGAAAGAGTATGAGGAGCGCACGAAAGCCAAGAAAAAAGCGGAGATTGAAGCCAGAAAACAGGCAATCCGCACCGAGGATATTGCCAGAGGGGTATTTATCCCGGTGAGCAGTTTGCCGCAGCTGGGACCGAGAAAGGGAGCGTGATTTTATGAAAGAGTTGAAACCGAGAATCCATGAGAACGGTATGGACTATGTGTTGGTGGGCGACTACTATGTGCCGGACTTGAAGCTGCCGGAGGAACGCCGACCTATTGGGCATTGGGGACGCTTGCACCAGTCCTATCTGAAATTGCACCGTCCCATGCTTTACAACGAGCTAATTTTGTCCGGCAGCCTCCACACCGTCGTTGCCGATCTGAACGAGCAGGCGGCAGACAGGCTGGACTTGATTATCCGGCAGATGATGAAAGCCGAGGGCGTGACCGAAGCCATGAAAGCGGAAAATCAGATGTTATGGGTGCAGTCAATGAACTCCATCCGCTGCCGGGCAGAGGAAATCATCAAGACGGAACTAATCTACTGTTGAGAGAGGTAAAGCTATGATTTTGGAAGCCATGTATAATGGGGAGTTTTATCCCTGCGAGACAGTTGTACCTACATCACCGGAATACCGAAAGGCAGTCATAGCCTGTGAAAAGCTCATGAAGCAATTGTCCCAGCGGCTCAGCAAAGAGGACTATGAGCTGGTGCAGGAACTCCGGGCGCAGACAGCAATCGCCCAATGTGAAGAAAGTGAAAGTCACTTCAAGTATGGCTTTTCCGCTGGGCTGATGTTCAGCAGGAAGCCCATGAACAAGTGCAGCAGAAGAAAGAAAAATGGATGAAGAAAGCCGCCTGAGCAGAAAGAAACTGTTCGGGCGGTTTCAGCATTCGCCAGTAGATTTATTCACACTCTTGTGATAAAATTTACTACAATCAAGAGCGTGATAGCACTAATTTTATGGGGGGATGCTTAATGAATAGAATTTTGAAAAAATTTTTACAGCGGGGTGTCGATTTAAGTCCTGTGGGAGTTGAACTCCGTGAGGATAATACAAATTATTTTTGTACCCCAAAAGGGGCATCGGTTTTTGGATGGGCAGGGATAGATGGTATCCACTTCTGTTTCATTCGTGGATTTGGAGAGATGGTTTTCTCTGTCAGCCCCATGAATACTTCTCCTGATTATGTTCATCCAGTAGCTGAAAATTTTACCGACTTTCTGCGGCTTATACTGGCTTGTGGTGATGTGGCGGCAGTGGAACAAGCGTGGATGTGGAACGAAGCACAGTTTGAAGCCTTTCTCAATGAAAACCCTACAACCCAGGAACAACAGCAAACTTTATCGGAAATTTCAGAGAAGATGAATTTGTTGCCTATGGAACAACCGTGGACATATATCAAAAACCTGCAATCTTCCTTTGATTACAGTCAGATTAAATACACAGAAGATTATTACGATAATGATATGACTTCAGAAGCAGAATTGGTTGCCCCTGAATGGAAGGTCTATTTTGATGGAGATTTCTGGGGACATCGAGGTAAAGACCGTGCCGGAAAAGAGATCAAGCTGGATAAACAATTCGATTGGGCTGGATATCATTGGGTAATTCCGGCAGCTTATTCATGTAGCAAAGGACTTGTCGTTGATTTTTGTATGCGAGTTGATTCAGAAAGCATCCGTGACTTCATGAAAAAATGGAATCTGGACTGGGAAAATGACTCATGTGAAAATTTTACCCGTGAGCAACAGATGCAGATGGAATGGGAAAACCCACTTTGTTTTAACTTCAAACCTTGCTTGAAGTTAAACGAGAAAATATTACAGACAACCCATGGCTGCGCTGTGAGCTTTAATCCTTGTCTGCCAGATGGCGTTATCAATGAGTTGGAAGCAAAATGGGCAATCGACCATTATGGGCTGGATAGTACTTATGGCTGGGTCATATGCAGAGACGTATTTCCTTGGGGAACCAAGCATCACCCTGAAATCAATAAACTTTTTCTTACAATGGAGCAGCAACCAGGACAAGTTCCAGGCTCACATTTCAAAGTTCACGCACCCGGAGATTCATTTATGTTTTCCCATCCTGTTAGCGGAATAACCCATACACTGACCGTGCAGGAAATAGAACAGCAGACAGTTCCTCAAAATAGTTTTGGTTCTGATCGCTGGATTTATCCGACACATTATATTGCCATGAGTTATACACTTACCCCTGAACCGATGGAGAACATTTCGGTTTTTGACTGTGATGAAGGCGATAGACCGATAGAAGTTACACCAGACGATCATTCGTTCCGTCCAGTTGGCAGTAGTTCCTGTTTTGTTGTTGGTGTTATTGGTGGTGCAGATGGTCCGACAGCAGTTATATATGGAACAAATTCACAAGAAAAACTTCATGCTGCTTGTTCTGCTCTGCACTTTGAACCGGTTGGTGATGATGTCGAGTGGCGTATCTTGTTCAATGTTACGCAGTTTGACAAAGAAACATTCCCAATTATCTAAAAATACCCTTAGAACTCTAAGGGCGCACTTCTATACTCTCCTATCGGGAGTATCGTGCGTCCTGCGGAGCTTCATTCTCTGTCAGCAGAAGAAAACTGCATGACCGAGAATGTTGCGTCAC
>NZ_QWGL01000081.1 GCF_003435375.1 Clostridium sp. AM34-11AC
CTATGAGAAATAAACTAAGTCATAGAGGTGAAACTTTCAGTAAGCTGGTGCGTTTATCTGAGAGACGAATTTGAAGTTTATGCTACATAGATTAAAAGTAACGGTGAAGATATAGAATTAATAGGATAGATGGGGAGCGTAGATATGAAAATAGGGAGAAATGATAAGTGTCCATGTGGAAGTGGAAGAAAATATAAGAATTGTTGTTTGAAAAAGAATACTGAAGTTGAAAAAGAGTTAAATAATATGGGAGAACTTGTATTTTCTTTTGATGAAGAGAAGATTGAAAAGGGAATAAAAAGACTAAATGAATTATTAGCGGTAAGTCATATATCAAAAGAACAGAAGAGAGGTATATATATTTATTTGCTTCAGGCATATAAAAATCATGGTGAACATAATAATGTGATATCAACATTTGAAAAGCTAAGGCAATATTTAGATTTTGAAAATGAAACGGAGTTAGAATTAATATTATTTTGTTATATAATATATGCTGCATCATTAAATGAACTGGGATTAGTGGAGGATGCTAAAGAAATTCTTGATGATATATTAACAATAGTAGAAGAGAAGAACGTAAGTGATATTACATATGCAGGAGTTGCGCTTGAATTAAGCAAAGCTGTAATGAGATTAGATCAGGGTACAGAGAAAGCCTTAGAAATATTAAATAAAGCTTTAAAAAAAATACCTAAAAATGATAAAAATATTGGTCAAATTGCGAGAATTAAATCTAATAAGGCATTCATTTTATTAAATAGTAAAGAAAAAGAAGAAAAGGAACAGGGGGTAAAGTTATTAGATGACTGTCTGAAAGTTAAAATACAAGAAGGCGATGTGGAAGGAATTTGCAATATATATTGTCAATTAGGTATGTATTATTGGAGAGAAAAAAAGTATGATTCTGCAATAGCATATACTAGAAAAGATTTAGCATTATCGAGAAAAGCAGGTGATAAACGAGCTATTGTTTCATCACTTAACAATTTGGCGGTTATATATACAGATTTGAATCAATTTAGTAAAGCAAGAGGTGTACTAATAGAGGCAAAAAAGATAAGCGAAACATTAGGTGATATGCAAGCCATAGTAATTGCTTCTAAGAATTTGGAAGTTGTTAATCACAAAGCTAAAATAGCTGGTATGAATGGTGAGAAGATGGGACCAGCAGCGTTATGTAAGTGTGGAAAAGGATTGTCATATAAGGAATGTTGTGGTAAAGCTGATTTTGAGCCGGAAGAGTTAGGGTTCAAAATAGATAATATTTCAGAAGATATTGAAGTAATTCAGCAACAAGTTGCGAAACGGGGAAGAGTAGCATCTCATATTGATTATTTATTAAGAAAAATAAAAGAGAATGATGTAAGGTTAGCGTGGACTAATATAGAAATACATAATGGATGGATAGAAATGAAAGAACTTGTCGATATGGCCAATCTATATTTAGTTTCAGCAGAGAAGTTGGCAAAAGAAGCAAAAGAAGTGGGAAATTATGCAGAAAAACCACTTGCATGTATTATGCTCTCTTGTTGTGCGTTGGAAGCATTTATTAATCAGGCAATTTATTTTATTAGTGTAAGTGAGATTGTTATTCCAGAAAAACACCAAGGAATAAAAGATGATTCTTTCGGATTTCAACGTAATACTGAATTAACATTGAAGTGGAATATTATAGGTGAAATTTTGTGTGAATCAGAATGGAAGCCATGTGCGAAACTATGGAATAATTTTATAAATTTAATATTTATCCGAAATGAATTGGTTCATTTTAAGGTTAGTGAATTTGAACAAGTTGTACCTCGACCAGAACAAGCAGCTGAAGCTTTAAAGAGAATACCTAAAGATGTAGAGTTAAATGATATACCTCATTCATGGCCGTTGAGAATACTTAACCCTTCATTTGCGGAATGGTGTGTAAAAACGGCCAAAGAAATGATAAATTATATAAAGGAAGCATATCAAAAAAATTTATCAAAAGTAGAATATAAGGTGAATGATAAGCGTTGATTTATATAATATGGACACAGAGCCTTTATGGGGATATGCCAGTGAAAATAATGGGTGGAAAATTGTGCTTGACTACATTTCCGCTCATAAATAATATAAATTAACCAGTTCCAGTTGTGCGCCCAGCTAAGGGTGTGTAGTCAAGCCGGTGGAAATCCGGTTTATCCAAGGTTTAGCCAACCAGATAATAGCGAGTCTTGAGATGATGCCGGTAACGGCATCTGACAAGCGTAGACAGCAAGAAAGCAGGGTTGAATAGTGATTGAGCTTCGAAACGTTAACTTCAGTCGGTCGACGTCTTAACTGGTGCGGAAGACAATATCATGTAATGCGATATGGCGAGTGTTATGTGGCACTGCGGAGTCAGAGAACCAATCATGTTTTACATTGTGAATACACATCAACTGGGGAGAACCTGCCATTTCTCGAAGAAGAGTATGAAATTGCAACTGAAAACGGAGGATTTCAAATGAATGGTAGGTGGTCGGACAATCCCATAGTACTGTAGAAATCGGGCAATGCCGATGGAGGGAAGGGGATTGCATAGTAAAGGTCTTACTGAGGGCACATGATCCGTACTCAGGGACGGAGGAAATAATGGAAACGAAATTAGTAAGAATAGCTGAGATATCGGCAAAATCAAAACATCCTATATTTACATCCGTGTACCATTTGATAAATGAAGATATGCTAAAGCAATGCCATAAGGAATTAGATGGGAGCAAAGCAGTCGGAATCGACAAGGTAATCAAAGATGAGTATGGGAAGAACCTTGACAGAAATATCGAGGATTTAGTACTGTTGTGGTCAAGCTTTTTTGTAACACTTGTGGCTAAAA
>NZ_QWGL01000082.1 GCF_003435375.1 Clostridium sp. AM34-11AC
GGTGTTGTATGCTCTAAAAGACTTCTTAATCAAGCGGTTGGGAAGTCTCTTAGAACACACAACCTAAAACCGAAGAAAGGAGCGCAAGTTATGAGAAAAAACGAGAAAATCACAGCTCTTTACGAGCGATTGAGCCGTGATGACTTTGGCAAAGATGATGACCAGCAGCGTGAGAGCAATTCCATTTCCAATCAAAAGGCTATGTTGGAGGAGTTCGCCGCACGGCAGGGGTTTACGAACATTGTCCATTTCACGGACGATGGCATTAGTGGTACTTGCTTTGACCGTCCCGGATTTCTGGCAATGATGAAAGAAGTGGAAGCCGGGAATGTGGAGTACCTGTGTATCAAGGACATGAGCCGCATGGGTCGTGACTATCTGAAAGTCGGTCAGATTATGGAAATCCTGCGTCAGCGTGGCGTGCGCCTTATCGCCATCAATGACGGCGTGGACAGCGCCAGAGGGGACGATGATTTTACCCCTTTCCGCAACATTATGAACGAATACTACGCCAGAGACACCAGCCGTAAAATCCGTTCCACTTTTCAATCCAAAGGCAAGTCCGGCAAGCACCTCACAGGCACGGTTATTTACGGCTATCTCTGGAACGAAGCCAGAGACCAATGGTTGGTTGACCCCGAAGCCGCCGAAGTGGTAAAGCGTATCTTTTCCATGACGATTGACGGCTACGGTCCGTATCAGATCGCCAGCAAGCTGAAAGAAGAAAAAATCCTCATTCCGTCCGCTTACCTTGCCCGGCACGGCGAGGGTGTGAATAAAAACAAGACTTTCAAAGATGTGTACGGCTGGGGTTCTTCCACCATCTGCAACATTCTTGAAAAGCGTGAATATCTGGGACACACCATCAACTTCAAGACCCGAAAGCACTTCAAGGACAAGAAAAGCCATTATGTCCCGGAGGACGAATGGACGATTTTCGAGAATACCCATGAAGCTATCATTGACCAGCAGACCTTTGACCTTGTGCAGAAAATCCGTGGGAATGTCAGACGCTACCCGGACGGCTGGGGCGAAGCAGCTCCCCTCACAGGCTTGCTTTATTGTGCCGATTGCGGCGGCAAGATGTATGTCCACCGCACCAACAACGGCAAGCGCATTTCTCAATACACCTGCTCACAGTACACCAAAGTTCCTTGCGGAACGCTCTGCAAGACCCAGCACCGTATCAATGAAGATGTGGTACTGTCCCTTGTCTCGGAAATGCTCAAAGCCATTGCCGAGTATGCGAAGCATGACCGAGCCGAGTTTGTCCGTGTGGTGCAGGAAGCGCAGTCCAGCCAGCAGACCACAGAGGTCAGGAAACAGCGGACACGCCTTGCCACAGCAAAGCAGAGAGTTTCCGAGCTGGAAGTCCTGCTCTGCAAAATCTATGAGGACAACATTTTAGGAAAGCTGTCCGACAGCAGATACGCCACTCTGGACGCTCAATACGCAAAGGAGCAAGCCGAGCTTACCGCTGAAATCTCTGCTCTGGAAAAGGCTGTCAAGAGCTATGAAACGCACGAAAAGGACGCTGACCGTTTTATCGCTCTGATTGATAAATATGAGAACTTCGACAAGCTGACCATTGCCATGCTCAACGAGTTTATCGAGAAAATCCTTGTGCATGAGCGTGACAGCAAAGGCAGTATACAGACCACATAGGAGGTCGAGATTTACTTCAATTTTGTTGGGCGATTCGTTCCCCCGGCGTTTGGAGAAGTGGAGCTGACCCCGGAAGAATTAGAGGAAATCCGCAAGCGTGAGGAACGCAAGGACAGGCTTCATCAGAACTACTTGAAGCGGAAAGCCAGCGGAGCGCAGAAGCGATACGAGGACAAAATCAAGGGGAGAAAAAAGGCAGAAATCGAAGCCAAGAAAGCCGCCATTCGTGCGGAGGACATTGCAAAGGGAGTGTTCGTCCCTGTCAGCAGTTTACCGCAGAGAGAGCCGATGAAAGGAGTGCAATCAGCATGAATATCACTTACACACAGAACGGAGATTATCTTATCCCGAACATCGTTATCCGCAAGACAAAGCCCCTCGGACACCACGGCAGACTTCGCAAAGCATATTTGGAAATGCGCCGCCCGATACTGTTCAATGAGCTGGTGCTATCCGACAAGCTCTTTGAGCATTGCGCCGAGATTGACGAAGCGGCACGAAACCGCATGGAGCTGATCGTGCGGTCACTGGCAAAGCAGTACGGCGTGACCGAACAGCTGAAAGCCGAAAACCAAATGGAATGGGTGCGGCAGATGAACGCTTGCAAGGCACAGGCAGATGAGATTGTGAAAGCGGAATTGATTTATGATTGAGTGAGAAAGTCCGGGCAGAAAACCGTCCGGACTTTTCTCATACAGTCCAAAGTTGCGGTAGAATTGTTCACAAGTTTTATGGTATAATTTGAATACGAAATTGAGAAACAAATCGGCATTTGTAAAGGAGGATTTACAATGAAGAAAATTGGATTAGGTATTGCAATACTACTCTTTGCCATTATAATTTCTCTTTGCTCATCAGGAATGGGGCTGCTCGTTATCGGAATTGGGATTGTAGGATTGATTTTTTCAATCATAGGATTTATGGAACGCAAGTAAAATAACTTCAAGTTTGTCGAGAAGTTAAGCCGGAGCAAATCCCTTTAGGAACTAAAGGGCGCACTTCTATACTCTCTGTCGAGAGTAGTGCGTCCTGCGGAGCTTCATTCTCCGTCAGCAGAAGAAAACTGCATGACCGAGAATGTTGCGTCAC
>NZ_QWGL01000083.1 GCF_003435375.1 Clostridium sp. AM34-11AC
GACAGCAGATACGCCACTCTGGACGCTCAATACGAAAAGGAACAGTCCGAGCTTAACGCCGAAATCTCTACTCTGGAAAAGGCTGTCAAGAGCTATGAGAAGCACGAAAAGGACGCTGACCGTTTTATCGCTCTGATTGACAAGTATGAGAACTTCGACAAGCTGACCATTGCTATGCTCAACGAGTTTATCGAGAAAATCCTTGTGCATGAGCGTGACCGCAAAGGCAGTATACAGACCACACAGGAGGTCGAGATTTACTTCAATTTTGTCGGGCGATTCGTTCCTCCGGCGTTTGGAGAAGTGGAGCTTACCCCAGAGGAATTAGAAGAAATCCGCAAGCGTGAGGAACGCAAAGACAGGCTTCATCAGAACTACTTGAAGCGGAAAGCCAGCGGAGCGCAGAAGCGATACGAGGACAAAATCAAGGGGAGAAAAAAGGCAGAAATCGAAGCCAAGAAAGCCGCCATTCGTGCGGAGGATATTGCAAAGGGCGTGTTCGTCCCGGTCAGCAGTTTACCGCAGAGAGAGCCGATGAAAGGAGTACAAACAGCATGAATATCACTTACACACAGAACGGCGATTATCTTATCCCGAACATCGTTATCCGCAAGACCAAGCCCCTCGGACACTACGGCAGACTTCGCAAGGCGTATCTGGAAATGCACCGCCCGATACTGTTCAATGAGCTGGTACTATCCGACAAGCTCTTTGAGCATTGCGCCGAGATTGACGAAGCGGCATGAAGCCGCATGGAGCTGATCGTGTGGTCACTGGCAGAGCAAAACGGTGTGACCGAACAGCTGAAAGCCGAAAACCAAATGGAATGGGTGCGGCAGATGAACGCTTGCAAGGCACAGGCAGATGAGATTGTGAAAGCGGAATTGATTTATGATTGAGTGAGAAAGTCCGGGCAGAAAACTGTTCGGACTTTTCTCATATGTTCCAAAATGACGGTAGAATTGTTCACAAGTTTTATGGTATAATTTTAAGATGAACTTGAGCAACAAATCGTAAAGTCAACACAAAGGAGAATGTAGATGGGGTTATTGGATAAGTTGAAAAAAAGAAAAGAAAAGAGGGAGTCAGAAGAAAAACAGCATCAGGAGCAGCAGTTTCAGCAGGATTTGTCACAAAAGACTGATTCCCAAATACGCCCAGGCGGCGTGTTCATGATACAGCTTCTGATGAAAGAGAAATACGAGATGCCTTCCAATGAGAGGTTTATAGAGATATTGTCGAAGCATCTGGGAAAAGTGGAGCAGTATGGTAGTCGCAAGGCGGGTGTGAAATTTGCCGCCCATGATTACATCTCTGAGATGAAGGATGCCAGCATTCCGGTAACATTGATGATTTCTGACTGTGAGGAATTTGTGCGGGATTCCATTGATGCTTTCAGACGCAGCCAGATGTGGGATTGTATGAGTGACCGTGACCGTATTCTCTCTGAGTGCAAATATCAGATTTTTGCTAATGATATGTTGGGCGGCGGGCTACCTGCAAGAAAACGTGCAAATATGCTTATGGATTATCTGGAGGCACTGGTGGAATTATATCCTCAGTGTGAGGCGGTTTACAACCTTAACTCAGGAAAGCTGATCCTGGCTGATGATATCCGGAAAAATGAAATCCCCGGCGTTGACCGCTTTATCCGGTACGCAGTAAACGTTCGTTTTTTTAATGTTCAGGGGACGGAGGACAGTGTAGTGGACACGCTTGGTCTGAGTCTTTTGTATATAGAAGATTTGCAGTATCACTTCCGTGACATGGATCCAAACTGGGTAGTAAATCACGCCTACAATTTGGCATCCTATTTGCTGAACAATGAAAAGCCTATGAAGGATGGGGATACCATCGACGGCATTCGGAACGGAATGATCGTGCAGGACATCCAGTGGAAGTGTCAGTATGAGGATGCACTGATTCAGCCAGCGAGGATAGTCATGGATGTTTGCATGGGCGAGTATGCAGCCGGAAATCGTGATTGATGTATTGTGATGTGATGACGAAAATATAAAAAGATAAATAAGAATTTGAAGATATACAATAGAGAGTGTGATGACATGACGGATATTAGTGGTATTTTTTCGATAAGTAGTAGTACAAAACATCAATGGATTTCATTATGTGGACATTTGGAAGTTGTTATTGGAAATTATTTTCTTTCACAATCAGGAAATCCAGGAGCATATTGGTATGCTATATACTACGACTCATCAGTAGACGGGTATAATGAATGTGTAGAAATCACAGATAAAAATTTAATTGGTTATGTATATTGTGATGATAGAGTAGCCTTTGTTTTGAACAGTTTCCTTGAAAGATTTATAAACGATACTGTAGATTATAATATTCATTATGTTGGTGTAGAGTCTTTAGACGAAGAATGTATTGAATGCAGAAGATACTTTGATTATTGTGAGCATATTTTACCTGCTTTATGGATAGATGATGATTTCTTAAACAATGAAAAACTTGAGTTTGATTATGAAAAATTTGAGTTGATAGATACTGGTATTAAGTATCTTAATCCGAAGCATTTTTCCGTAAAAAGCTTTGTAGAGTATTGTAGATTCAGTAAAGAGTGAGATTTCTATAAAATAAAAGATAGATTCTCAGTTATTAGCAGCAATTTCAGTTTGTCGTTCTAAAAATTCAACTGAATAATCCCAGCAAAAACCGCTGCTACATGGAAGTCAGGTTCTTTCTGAGTTTTGGGTATTTCAAGAAAAAGTAGAT
>NZ_QWGL01000084.1 GCF_003435375.1 Clostridium sp. AM34-11AC
CTTAAGTTTATGATGTTGACTTGAAGTGGTGGTTGATAACTAAACCGGGCAGACTGACCGATGAAGAATTTAGGATCATGAAAACGCACAGTGAAATAGGTGCGATCCTGATCCAGGATATGCCTTTTCCAAAGGATAAACCATTGGTGCATACCGCATGGGAAATCTGCAGATGGCATCATGAAAGATGGGATGGAAAAGGCTATCCGGATGGACTGAAGGGTGAAGAGATACCAATTTCAGCACAGGTCGTATCGATAGTCGATGTTTATGATGCACTTACCAGTGAAAGATGCTATAAGAAAGCATTTGATCATGATACAGCGGTTAAAATGATCCTGGAAGGACAGTGTGGACAGTTCAATCCGGTTCTTCTTAAATGCTTAAAAGAACTCAGGCTTCAGCTTTCTAAAATGCTTACTGACAAAATAGATGATGATAAACAGTACTATGAGGCGCAGAGGCTCTCTAATGAAATATTACGGGAAAAGTCTTTGCCCCGTAAAAATTATTCCCAGTATGCCATTAAGCTTATGCAGGAAAAAATAGAGTTTTTTAAAATGAATAGCGGCAAAAATTCCATTGAGTATAATGCAATTTCAGGCCAGCTGACTATAATGAACGAAAAAAAGCAGATAATATGTCAAAGAGATGATCCAAAGTACGATGTATTCAATATATTCGAAGTAAGCGGCGAAGATATAGGACATGTCAGAGATTTGCTGGCTCAGGCATCTGAGCAAAATAAAGAAATCTCATTGCAGGTAATGGCAAAGATGGAAAACAAAAAACAGATGTATGATCTGAAACTTCATACTCTATGGTCTCCTCTGAAAAAAGACGGATTTATAGGAATTGTCGGATACTTTGATATTGTTAAAGAAGAAAATACAACAGAGCAGCAGGGATAGAAGAAAGAAAATGGGAAACAATCCCAGAGGGGGATCCGTAATGAAAAAGAAAAGATGGAACAGGGCTTTGGCTGTACTTTTAATGATGGTGATGAGTATATCACTTCTGTCGGCCTGCGGCGGAAAAAGTGAGAAAAAAGAAGATGCAGAAACCATCACGGTATATTTATGGAGCACAAAAGTACAGTTTACAAGGGACTACACAGGGTAGGTATCTGACGGGAGGGGTTCCGCCCGTCAGATTTTCCATGTGATATTCAAGCTGTCGCTTGTGGCGGCTATGGTGGTAATCATCAAGTCCACCACCCGCCGTTTGTCGTCAAAGGATACATTCTCCCAAGTGTCGAGGTAGCCGGAAATCTGGCTGACCTGTTCCGGGCTGATGGCTTCCACCGTTAGTTCCGCTATCCTCGCCAGAAGTTCCTGCTTGCGTCCGTCCAGTTCTGCTATCTTCACATTCACATAGGAGAGCAGCACATTGTTTGCGCTCGTCAGACTGTCCACCAGTTTTTCAATCTCGCCGTCCACATGGGCAAGTTCCACTTGCAGGGCGGCAATTTTCGGGTTTGCCTTTGCCGCTTTCTTTCTGCCTGTCAGCGTCTTGTAGCTTGCCAGTTTCTTTACCATCTGCTGATAAACAACCGTTTCCAGTTCCGAAGTGATGATTTTCCCGCACCCGGCACAGCTTTTATTGTCCAGCCGTTTTGTGCAGCGGAGATATTGCTTTCCCACAGGATTGTTAATGCTCATAAGGGCATACCCGCAGTTTCCGCACTTGATTTTTCCCGCCAGCCATGTATGGGTGGCTTTCCGGGCAGACTGGATTTTCATGTTGTTCATCAGCTTCTTGCGGCAGGTCAGCCAGATGTCGGAGGGGACAATGCCCTCATGGGGAGCCAGCACCAGCATTTGGTCTTTCAAGTCGTTCTTTTTGCTGGGCTTCACATCCCGCCCTTGATACAGATAGCAGCCATTCATGCCGGTAAAATCGGCAGCGTCATTGACAATGATTGTCCCTTGACTTTTGAAAAATTCGTACACATCAAGGTCTGCCTGCACATAGACAGGATTGCGTAACATCTGCGCCAGCGTGGGGCGTATTAGTTCCTTGCCGTTGAATAAAATTCCCTGTTCGGCAAAGTACCGGGTAATATCCCCGTAGGAGGTTGTGGGCTGGGCGTACATCTCGAACATCAGCCGGATATTTGCCGCTTCGTCTGGGTTTACCACCAGCTTCTTTGTGTTGATACCGTCCATCTTGATTGGCTCTGTATGGAAGCCGTAAGGGGCTTTCCCGCCCATCTTGAAGCCTCGCTGGCTACGGGAATAGTAAGCGTCCGTTACCCGCTTCTGTATGGTTTC
>NZ_QWGL01000085.1 GCF_003435375.1 Clostridium sp. AM34-11AC
TATTAGCCACTACTGTTACAACGTTAGTATAGCACTTCAAAAGAAGCTGCAGAGCAGTGGGAAAAGGGCTATGGACTTCCAGTGGATGAACAGGAGGAAAAGGAAGCTGCGAATGACTGCAAAAAAATGATGGAACTTATTTTTGACATTTATAAGGATGCAGATAAAGGGACAGCATCCAATGTGGTTCTGAATGATGAAACGATTCTGGAAATGCAGAAAAGGTTAATGGAAACAGGATGTCCAGTTTCCACTTTGGTAACATACTCCAATATGGAAAATTATGAAAGCGTGGATCGGTTTCTTGAAGAGTGTACGGATGGGAAAAGTGGTTCTGTTGTAATTTACGAGATACATGGTGATGGCGGTATAGGGAGAATGAAATTTATTTTTGACGGAACAGAGATGTATGTTGTAAGCGCAGGAGGTATATGGAATGACAATAACAAGCCGGGAATGTCCTATATTTCCTATACCAGAATCAAAGAATGGAAGTACACGGAGAAAGGGTGGTTCGGTTATGAGTTATGTGTGCCGGAGCCGCCGGAAGTCAGTGAAATTATGGACGGAAGCTGCCTGATCAGAATAAAACCTATGACAGAGGAACAGCGTGAAATGTCTGAACGTTGTGTTCGGGGGCTTGGATATCAGGGACAGAACCTTTTGTGTTCCAATTGGAATGTAGAAAATATGAGTGAGTTGGATTATAACGGAATGTTTGAATATCTGTATGGAATGAAATATGGCAAAAAGTTCAATTCTGAAGATTATCCAAATGGCATTCCGAAAGAAGAATTCGAAAATCTGATTATGGAGTATCTTCCCATAACAGCGGAGCAGATACGAGAGTACGCAGTATTTGATGAGGAAAATCAGACCTATCTTTGGGCGAGACTTGGGTGTTTCAATTATGCCCCTACCTTTTTTGGAACTTCTCTGCCAGAGGTTGTCGCCATCAAAGAAAATGTGGATGGGACGGTTACGTTAACGGTGGAGGCAGTTTGCGACATGGTCATTTGCGATGATGCAGTCATTACCCATGAACTTACGGTAAGATTTGCAGAGGATGGCAGTTTTCAGTATTTGGGGAATGAAATCCTAAATGACGAAATTATGCAGATACCCGATTACCAATACCGGATTAAAGAATGATTTGATAATAATGGTGTTCCATGGTAATCTTACAGATGTAAGAAAAGAAAGGAGGACACATGAAGAAATTAAAATTAGCTGGAATGCTGGCAGCAGTTGTATTGATAGGCGGAGTAATATCCATTTCATTCATAAATAATAACATTGCCTATAAAGTGGAAAAGGAATTATGTGAAACACCACTGCCAGAGAAAACGGAACTGATAGAGTCAATATCACGGGCAGGGAAGCTGACAGGTAACGGAAACGGGATGCAATATTTTGGTGCAATTTTAATTCGAAGTGATTTGTCTTTGGAAGAATTGGATGCTTACTATTCAGGTTACAGAAGTAATGAATGGGAATGTTTGGTGGAAACTCAGGAAGGGCAGTCCATTGAGGTGATTGATCACGAGACACTACAATTTTCGGAAGAAATAAAGGATAGCGGTTATTACATTCTATATTCATGGGGAAGCGGAAATTCTCTATTGGAAGAACTGGATATACGTGGACATTAAAAGGAGTGTTATAACAATGAAGAAATTTTTGAAAATTATGCTATGTATTATGGGTTCGCTTCTTGCAGTAATTGTAGCATTTTGGTTTAGCATTTCGTATACGGTAAATTACAAGAAGACAACTTGCGATACATCTGTTTCGCCGGATGGAAAATACGAATTGACACTTCAGGCAGTCGGAGAACCAGACTGGCCTTTTGGTTCAGCAAGTGGACGGTTAGTCCTTAAAGAAGGCGAAGATAAGATATCGCAAACAGATTTTGAATTGCACAATGACGGTGCAAGCATCAGTAGCAGCTGTTGGAAGGTTACCTGGCATGAGGATTATGTAGAAATAATTCTATCAGGTGAAGAACAATTTGATGAACAAGTCATTTTATATTTCGATGGTACGAAAGAAATACAGCAATTGACAGATGTAGCAGATATTGAAGTAGAATATCCATCAGGAGAGAGATTAGATGAAAGCCGGGTTATAACTGAACAATCCTTTGATGTAGAATTGAATGATTGGGGTGAAGTACAGTTTGTATCTTATCTGCCGACTTATGAAACGCTCTGGCCCTGTGTGTTAGGATAGTTGTCAGTGAAAGATAATTACA
>NZ_QWGL01000086.1 GCF_003435375.1 Clostridium sp. AM34-11AC
GATTGTATAGCGAGTATTACGGCGAATACAGCGACTACACCAGAAAGGGCGGCGTGATCTGCTCCAACATTCTCCTGCCGTCCCATGCACCGCCCGAATACGCAGACCGCCAGACCCTATGGAACGCCGTGGAAAAAGCCGAGCGTGGAAAGAACGCCCAGCTTGCATACAGCTTTGACATTGCCTTGCAGAATGAATTTTCCCTTGAGGAAAACATCGCTCTTGCAAGGCAATTTTTGTTGGAGAACTTTGTGAGCCGGGGCATGGTAGTTGACTTCGCCGTACACCAGCCAGACCGGGAGGACGGCGGCATACCAAACCCGCATTTTCATGTGCTTTGCCCCATCCGCCCCATCGAGCAGAACGGCGAATGGGGACTAAAGCAACGCCGGGTGTATGAGCTGGACGAGAACGGCAACCGTATCCGAGACCAGAACGGCGAGTATGTTTTCAACGCCGTTCCCACTACCGACTGGGGCAGTCCCGAAACGCTGGAATACTGGCGGCAGACATGGGCGGAGCTATGCAATGGCAAGTTTGCGGAAAAAGGGCTTGACGTTCGCATCGACCACCGAAGCTATGAGCGTCAGGGCGTGGAGCTTCTTCCCACCGTCCATGAGGGCGCAACCGTCCGGGCAATGGAGAAGAAAGGCATACGCACCGAGAAAGGCGAGTTCAACCGCTGGATCAAAGCCACCAATGCCGTTATCCGGGACATCAAGAAGAAAATCGCTCTCCTGTTTGATTGGATTGCCGAAGCAAAAGCGGAGCTTGCCAAGCCGCAGGCACCCGACCTTGTTTCTCTGCTGAACGCCTATTACACCCAGCGCAGAGCCGGGGCGTATTCGCAGAAAGGCAAAATCAGCAACCTAAAGGAGATGAACGAGACTTTCAATTATCTCCGGGCAAACGGCATTTACACCCTTGAAGATTTGGAAAGCCATGTCAATGAACACAGCTCCACCACAGAGAGCTTGAAGAAAACGCTGGACGAACAGACCGCCCGAATGAAAGCAATTAAGCAGCTCTATGACAGCTCCGCTGCTTTCCAGAACTTGAAGCCTGTCTATGACGGCTTGCAGAAAATCAAGTTTGAGAAGCCCAGAGCCAAGTACAAGGCAGAGCATGAAGCGGAACTGATACAGTTCTACGCCGCCAGACGAAAGCTGACCGGGGAGTTCCCGGACGGCAAGGTGGATATGAAAAAGCTGTCCGACGAGTATGACGAGCTGGAACAGGCGCACGAAAGCACCTATGGCGAGTTTAAGGCTGTCAGAGACGATTTACACCGCCTTTGGAAGGTCAAGTCATGCGTAGATACTGCCGCCCGATTTAACGAGCGTACAGAGGAACAAAAGCTCCAAAATCGACCCCAAACACGACAGAAAAAGGAGGATATGACACGATGAAAAAATACGACTGGAAGAACGAGTACAACCCCATCCGCAGAACGGCAAAACGCCTTTTGAGCGGAGAAGCTTTGACCGATGGCAGACCGCTTTCCGACCTGATCGAGCTGGACGAACACACCCGGAAATGCCTTGCCTTTGAAGCCACCCTCACCGACCGCCAGATTGATATGTTGCAGGAGCTGGGCTATCTGCCTGTTATCATGAGACAGTACGGCGAGGAATGTGCGAACTGCCCCTACACGCTGGACGAGCGTGAGCATGGCATTTGCAGACGATGCGCTGTTTTCAAGAAGTAAGGAGGACGCCCATGCAGTACACCCAAGCGCAGATTGACCGGGCAAACGCCGTCAGTCTGGAAGATTTTCTCCGCACACAGGGAGAGACACTTATCAAAAGCGGACGGGAATACCGCTGGAAAGAACATGACAGCCTGACCGTCCGGGGAAACAAATGGTTTCGCCACAGCCAGAGCAAGGGCGGCTATCCCATTGATTTCGTCATGGAGTTTTACGGCAAGTCCTTTCCCGAAGCTGTCCAGATGTTGACAGGCGAAAACGGCGAGGGACAGACCGAAGCCACCACAGCACCGCCCACAGCGTTCCACTTGCCCTTGCACAACAGAACAGCCGACAGAGCAATTCA
>NZ_QWGL01000087.1:0-865 GCF_003435375.1 Clostridium sp. AM34-11AC
ATTAGCTGGTATCAATTCGATACCAGCTTGTTTTACAACAAGGAAGAAAGTGAAAAATCCTGATTCTTAGGAAGGAAAGCCAATTTACATTTTTTCTCCAGATTGACTAATCCGCTTCTACCATATACAATACGTTTGAGGACTTTGAATTTGTTGTTGTTTCCTTCAACAAATCCAGAGCTTACAGAAAGGGATATCGCATTCTTGACCGGAGTGATATCCCTTTTTATTCCATTGCAAAAAGATTCTATCTCACTCGCACCATACTTTCCCAAATATTCATCCAGTTTTGCTTCGTCTTTCCCCATTAATAATGCATGAAATTCTTTGAACATAGATTCAACTTTTTCTACAACAGGATATTGGCTTTTTATCTGATCAATATATTTTTCAATATTGGGGTCACGTTTCGTTTTAGGATTACAGGTCAGGATATATTTGAGCAAATCTGTCCTGGTGATTATTATCACTTCAGGTGGTAACACCCATTCCATAACCGTTTTTGCATTGAACGGGGTTCTGTCTGGAAAATTATTTTTTCCGATAAGATAAATATAGTCTGCAAGGTTGCGCTCAGATTCGTGAAATGCTTTTTGGCGCTTTATATAAAAATAAATCAGTTCATTGCTGCAACCATCAGCCATCATCTTATAAATGACATTTAGCCACGCATTCATCGGTGATTCCCGCTTTTTATAATGATTGGGATGATCCAGACGGGAAATGTCTTCCTGCGTCATGGACAGATACCTCTTTGCTGTCACTGACGATATTCCAAATGCATCTGCTGCGCCTTTTAGCCGCGGTTTCTTTTGTTTCGCCCAATACTCCTGTATGTTCCGGATCAATTGCTGTTTTTTTTTCG
>NZ_QWGL01000087.1:875-2002 GCF_003435375.1 Clostridium sp. AM34-11AC
ATGTTCCGGATCAATTGCTGTTTTTTTTTCGCATCTCTTCGTGATGCTGGTATTGTGCTGAGTTTAAATTGTGTTTCTTATTATCATAAAACAACTCGTTACCATCCGGATCTCTCGGAGAAGTATTATCATAGTGCAGACTGTCAAGTATGGCATTATCTGGTGTCTTTTCTTTCAATATCTTATCTGGTGCGCTCTCAGACACTTTTCCATTTTGAATGTATAATTTAGCGGGCATTTCTTCTTTGAAAATGTCTTTCATATATTCAAGAAGGTTTTGCAATAAATGAAACCGGTCAGCTACTTGCATACAATCCGGCAGTATTTCGTTGATAGCAGAAGCATATGCACTTGCCCGGTCTCTGGCAACAAGGCGCACTTTATTATGTGATTTCAACCATTCTTTTAGAGGTTCGCCATCACGTCCGTCCAGTAATGCGATCAGATGGTGATCCCTTAAATCGTAAATGGCAGTAGCATATGTCTGCCCTTTTCGGATTGCCACATCATCAACTCCAATTTCTTCCACATCCGGATTATCTATGAATTCGATCCTGTCATACAGACGTTGTATCGTGTCATTACTGATCTGGACACCGAGTAGCGACAAAACTTTGCTTGCCCCCTCATTACTCAGAAACATTGAAACGGCGAGAACCAATGTATTTAATGCATCTGTGCGCACCTGAGAAGCTTTCGCAAACGGGAGATCTTCCATAAAGACTTTGCATTCGCACTCAGGATTCTCACAATCATATTTATATACGTTTGCATGTAAGAAAGTCTGTTTACATCGGATAGGGGTATCCTGAAATTTTCTCCTGTAAGTAGCATGAAGCTTGTGACTCATTTTTCCGCAAACGGGGCAGCAACAGCCATGTTCTCTTGATTTGATATAGATATGTAAGCTATCCTCATTTTCAACATGGTCATAAACGTAGTGATTTTCATCTAACAGAAAAGAATAATCTTGTGTCGGGAAATACTTCAATCTTTTCATCTTCTTTCATCTTTTGATAACTTTATTATATCATAAATACCCAAATACGAGAAGTGATGTAGTAAAAGAAAAAGCAGATACTTTCATATCTACTTTTTCTTGAAATACCCAAAACTCAGAAAGAACC
>NZ_QWGL01000088.1:0-1124 GCF_003435375.1 Clostridium sp. AM34-11AC
CACTTCTTCCCAATCTGCTGATGAAGTATATGGAGATACGAAAGGAAGAACGGAAGGACTGGACAAGGGCTGGACAGAACCGGGGGACTTCACAGGACTTAAAGGCAGTCAGCGAAGCCCTGTCCTATCTCCGGCAAAAGGGGCTTTCCACTGTGGAGGACTTAGAAGCATTTCTGGAATCTTCCGGGAAATCAGCCGCCGATTACCGCAATCAGATGAAGCCAAAGGAAGCACGCAGCAAAGTGATTGACGGGATTCTTGCCAGCCGGACAGACTGCAAGGAATGTAAGCCTGTCTATGAGAAGTACCAGAAGATATTTTTTAAGAAAACAAAGGAGAAATTCAAACAGGAACACCCGGAGGTTGCCCGGTATGCGAAAGCCGCCGCCTACCTTGCCAAGCACCCGGATGATAAGGACAGTACCCAAAAGGAGCTGCAAGAGGAGCAGGAAAAACTTCTCAGCGAAATCGCAGAGCTGAAAGAACCTTTGACCGAGGTACAGGCTGATTTGAAGAAGCTGCGGGACATCCGCTACTGGGTACGGAAAGCCACACCCGGCACAGAGGAAAGCAAAGAGCCGCCCAAGAAGCAGCCCATCAAAGAAGTCTTGCAGGATAAGGCTGACGAGAAAAAAGCACAAAGAACTGTCCCGGCACAGACGAAACACAAACAACAGGATATGGAACTTTAACAGGCACTTGCCATTTTCAATCAGAGAATGTCAGGTGCTTTTCTTATTTTCAAGGAGGGATAGATTTGAATGTATTTGAAGCTGTAAAGCAGTCCGTCACAACAAGACAGGCTGCGGAGCATTATGGAATCCATGTAAACAGGAACGGGATGGCTTGCTGCCCGTTCCATAACGATAAAACCCCAAGCATGAAGCTGGATCAGCGTTACCACTGCTTCGGCTGCGGTGCGGATGGGGATGTGATTGATTTTGTCGCCGCCCTGTATGGGCTGGGAAAGAAAGAAGCCGCCGTACAACTGGCACAGGACTTCGGGCTTTCCTATGAGGACTGGAAGCCGCCGGGAAAGGCAAAAAAGCCCAAGCCCCGGCAGAAATCCCCGGAGGAACAGTTTCAGGAAGCAAAGAGCCGCTGCTTTCGTATTCTTGCCGACT
>NZ_QWGL01000088.1:1134-1845 GCF_003435375.1 Clostridium sp. AM34-11AC
GCCGCTGCTTTCGTATTCTTGCCGACTATCTCCACCTGCTCCGGGCATGGAGAACGGACTACGCCCCGCACTCCCCGGAGGAAGCCTTTCATCCCCGGTTTGTGGAAGCCTTACAGAAGCAAGACCAAGTGGAATATCTGCTGGATATGCTGCTGTTCGGGGAGACAGAGGAAAAAGCGGCTTTAATTACGGACTACGGAAAGGATGTGGTACAGCTTGAACAGCGAATGGCAGAGCTTGCAGCCGCAGACGCAGCAAGAACTAAAAAACACCATGAACGCCATGCAGCCGCCCCAGAGCGTTGAGGAAATCAAGGCGGGGCTGGAAACTACCGAGAAAGGCGGTGTCCGTCAGAGCATACGGAACTGCCTGACCGTATTCCAGCGTGACCCGCTGCTTTCCGGGGCTATCGCCTACAACATCCTGACCGACCGCAAAGACATCATAAAGCCCATCGGTTTCCACAGGGAAAGCACCGCCTTAAACGATACGGACATGAAGTATCTGCTTCTCTATCTGGAAGAAACCTACGGGCTTACCAATGAGAAAAAGATTGATAACGCCATCGGGATTGTGGCGAATGAAAACAAGTACCATCCCATCCGGGATTATCTCAATACCCTTGTGTGGGATGGGACAGAGCGAATCCGCTTCTGCCTGCGGCACTTTTTGGGGGCTGACGCAGACGATTACACCTATGAAGCGTTGAAG
>NZ_QWGL01000089.1 GCF_003435375.1 Clostridium sp. AM34-11AC
CCCTGTGTGTTAGGATAGTTGTCAGTGAAAGATAATTACATTTGTGGTAGTATAGAGCTATCGCAGGAAGGGAGCTTTCATTATGAACTATAGTCCAGAGTTAAAGGATGCACTCCTCAGGAGGATGCTTCCACCAAACAATGAATCCATTACAAAAATTTCCAGAGAAGAAGGTATTTCCGAACAGACATTGCGTAACTGGCGGGACAAAGCCAGAAAGGAAGGCTATGCCACTCCTGGTACAGATGCCATCCCAGACAATTGGAGCACACAGGATAAATTCTTAGTTGTTGTTGAAACAGCGAGCATGAATGAAACGGAACTTGCTGAATATGCCCGTAAAAAAGGACTTTATGTTGAGCAGATTAAGGATTGGAAAGATGCCTGCATGAATGCAAATGGCGGCATCGCTAAAGAGGCCTCCCGACTAAACCGGGAACTCAAGGATTCTGAAAAAGAACGCAGAAAACTTGAAAAGGAATTACAACGCAAGGAAAAAGCTCTTGCCGAAGCTGCAGCTTTACTTGTATTGTCAAAAAAAGCAAATGCGATCTGGGGGGATCCCGAGGACGAATGATTAGCGCCTCAGACCGCGAAAATGCTGTACTGCTAATCAATGAAGCTATTGCATCTGGTGCATCCTGCAAAAAAGCCTGTTACCGTCTCGGAATTACAGAAAGGACTTTTTACCGCTGGAAAAAAAGGAAATCAGATATAAATTCCTATGAAGATGGACGTCCCACAGCGGATCATTCAGAGCCGGCAAATAAGATCCCGACAGAAACCCGAAAGGAAATCATAAATATCTGTAACAAGCCTGAATACGCCAGCATGGCGCCATGTGAGATCGTTCCAACACTAGCCGATGAAGGCATCTATATCGCCTCTGAATCAACCTTTTACCGTGTTTTACGGGAAGAAAAAATGTTGAACCATCGTGGACGCAGTGAAGCACCAAAGCATAACCGTCCGTCTACATACAGTGCAACAGCACCCAATCAGGTGTATATGTGGGATATTACGTATCTGAATGGCCCACATAAAGGAATGTTTTACTATCTGTATCTTTTTTCGGATCTCTATGACCGGAGTATCGTGGGCTGGGAGGTCTATGAGACAGAAAATGCCGATTATGCCAGCAGCCTGATCAAAAGGATTTGTTTAAAGCAGGGACGCCTTACTACAGAGCCATTAGTATTACATTCTGATAATGGTTCTCCCATGAAAGGTGCAACGATGCTTGCAACGCTGTATCAGCTTGGCATAACACCTTCAAACAGCAGACCGCGTGTAAGCAATGATAATCCATATGCGGAAAGTCTCTTTAAAACATTAAAATACCGTCCGAATTATCAGCCTAAAGGGTTTGCAACACTGGAAGAAGCAAGGGAATGGGTAAGTCTGTTTGTAAAGTGGTATAACCATGACCATCATCATAGTGGATTAAAGTTTCTTACCCCATATCAGCGCCGCAGTGGTTTATCTGACAAGATACTTGCCAAACGCAAGGAAGTTTATGAAGCAGCCAAAACAGAGCATCCCGAGCGTTGGAACGGACGTTTGACCCGTGACTGGAGCCTTCCGGACACAGTGTATCTGAATCCGGAGAAAATAAGCGAAGAAGCAGAAACTGCTGTTGAGGAGACAGCTGTTTCATAAAAATCTGATGATTCAAATGGACATGCTCAGATAAAAGCTCTGTGCCTGACGTGATTGTCAATAAAAATGGGGTATTCATTGATACTCACGTCAGGTACAGAACAATATCTGATAACCTGTCGAAACAAGAATATAAATTTTTACTGACAACTACCTTGACAATCAGCG
>NZ_QWGL01000009.1 GCF_003435375.1 Clostridium sp. AM34-11AC
GTAAAGATGGATTTCAATATGTGGTTTTGAAGGTATGTGTGAGTAGACCAGGCAGAGATGTCTGGTCTTTTTTTGCAAAGCGCAAATTGACACAAGAGTCCTCATAGTAGTAGCTTTAAATTGGATTGACGCAAGAGTCCTCATAGTAGTAGCTTTAAATTGATTTGAAGTGTTATTATGAGGACTCTTTTTATTATTCTTTCACAAAACCTTTCTTGATTGCATCCTGGATCAGATGATCCGTAATTTCGTAGAGACGCTCGGAGCCGAGTTTCGTCTTGCTCTGGCGGCCGTAGACCTGCTTGGAGGTGATCTGGTGCTGCTTCCAGTCATCACCGTTATTGCTGTGATTTAAGAGAAGCGGTTGAAGATTGTCCATGGCATGGGCATATTTGGATTCAGATGTTTCGCAGTCCTCAAACTCGTCGAAGAGAGCGATGAGCTCATTTTTCTGATCCTCCGGTAGGATGGAGAAGATACGCTCTTTAGCAGCGTCTTCGCGGGCCTTTTGGGTCTTGCGACCTTCCTCGTCGTAGGCGAAGGTGTCACCTGCATCAATCTCCACGATATCGTGGATCAGGCACATCAGCATGACCTTTGCGATATCTACGGATTCATTGGAATACTCACGGAGAAGGTAGGACATGATGGCCATATGCCAGGCATGTTCTGCGTCATTTTCCCGGCGGCCATGGCCGGAGAGATGTGTCTGGCGCAGGATATTCTTTTCTTTATCAATCTCAAGTACAAAATCTAACTGTTGTTTTAAACGTTTATCCATGAATGTTTGCCTCCCGATATGTAAATTGACCTATAGGGTGTGTTTTTTGATGAGTCCAGAGGATTGATGAGTTTATCCTACCAATTTATGAGAGAAAAGTACAGCGGTTTTTTAGAATGGGAATTGTAACTGTTCCGTAGATCTGCGCACTTGCTGCGCAGACCGTAAGAAAACATAATCTGGAAGACAAAAATCCCATCGGTGCAGCCGATCTGAAATGGATTTTTGCTTGTAACTATGAAGGTACTGAATAGTTGCTGGAAGTTCAAAGCAAGGCATGAACGGGTGAGAATACTGATAAAATAAGGATAAAACATACCGGAAAATAAAGTGTAGAAATTTTTCAAAAAATATAAAAAACGGGTTGACAGATGCGAAAACATATTATATAATAGCACTGTTCTTAAGGAACAGCTAAGAACAAAGGAAATATTCCTCGATAGCTCAGTCGGTAGAGCACGCGGCTGTTAACCGCGCTGTCGTAGGTTCGAGTCCTACTCGGGGAGTTTTTATTTTGCCAGTTTCATGGATATGAGCTTCTGGTACAAATAATGAACGCGGCCCCATGGTCAAGCGGTTAAGACATCGCCCTTTCACGGCGGTAACAGGGGTCCGAATCCCCTTGGGGTCATTGATGTGCCGATGTGGCTCAATTGGCAGAGCAGCTGATTTGTAATCAGCAGGTTATCGGTTCGAGTCCGATCATCGGCTTTTAGTCCTAAACTTATGGACCTTTAGCTCAGTTGGTTAGAGCAACCGGCTCATAACCGGTCGGTCCCGGGTTCAAGTCCCTGAAGGTCCACTCTACCTGGTAAAAGGTTCATACAACTGATAAAATATTTGGCCCGGTGGCTCAGCTGGTTAGAGCGCCGCCCTGTCACGGCGGAGGTCGTGGGTTCGAATCCCATCCGGGTCGTTTCCTTGGAAATAAGGATTATTAATTTCATATCTGGGATCTTAGCTCAGCTGGGAGAGCATCTGCCTTACAAGCAGAGGGTCATAGGTTCGAGCCCTATAGGTCCCATTTGATGGGAAACCATCATCGACATATTTATATGTCTGCCGGTGTGGCGGAATAGGCAGACGCAAGGGACTTAAAATCCCTCGGGGGCAACCCCGTACCGGTTCAAGTCCGGTCACCGGCATGAAAAGAGCTTGTTTTGCAAGCTCTTTTTTTGTTTAACGAAAAACCCGAATTATGGGAGCGTGATGGAGATGAACAGGAGAGATCTCGAAATAATATGGATAGGAGAACAGATATGACATTTCGATATGCGTTGAAACGATCAATTCCGGTAATGGCGGGATATATCGTTCTGGGAATCGGATTTGGAATGCTGCTGGGAGCGAAGGGCTACGGCATCACCTGGGCGCTCGCGATGAGTGTGTTCATTTATGCGGGGTCAATGCAGTATGTGGCAATTGATCTGATAACAGGTGGCGCATCGCTGATCTCAGCGGCGCTTATGACACTGATGGTCAACGCAAGACATTTATTTTATGGAATCTCCATGCTGGAACGATATAAGGACACAAAACCATATAAGCCGTATTTGATCTTTGCGCTTACGGATGAGACGTATTCGCTGGTGTGCAGTGGAGATGTACCGGAGGGGGTCGAGGAGAAGAAATATTTCTTCCTTGTCTCGCTGTTGAACCAGATTTACTGGGTAATTGGAAGCGTGATGGGATCGGTGCTCGGGAGTGTATTGAATATCAATACGGAAGGGATCGATTTCTCGATGACAGCTCTGTTTCTGGTGGTATTTACGGAACAGTGGATGAGCACGAAGGATCACAGAAGCGCCGTTGCAGGTGTTGCTGCATCCGTGATCTGTCTGTTGATCTTTGGGGCATCAGCCTTTCTGATCCCGTCGATGATCTCTATCACGGTGATTTTGACGCTGATGCGTGGGAGTAAGAAAACTGAGAGCAGCCAGATGACGGCATAATTCATGACATTTTCCGAAGGACAGGAAATAGTATGAAAACAGTGCCCAGGTTGCTGCACACGGGTAGGAAATTTCCGAACTGAAAATTCCGTACAATACAGCGGTAGCAGTGGATTTTGCTTGATTTAGGAGGAATAGAGAGGATGGATTTGAGGGCGGTCACACTGATCGCGGTATGCGTTGCAGTAACGATTGTTTTAAGATTTCTTCCGTTTGTGATATTCGGCAGGAAGAAGGAGATCCCCGGATACATTACATATTTATCGGGAGTTCTTCCGTATGCGATCATGGGGATGCTGGTGGTGTACTGCCTGAAAAATGTGAGCTTTTTTGCGGGATCTCATGGAATTCCGGAGATTGCAGCTTCCGCAGTGGTTGTCGGGCTGCATGTATGGAAGAGGAATACACTGCTCAGTATTGCGGCAGGAACTGTACTTTATATGTTTTTGATTCAGGCCGTATTTTAGGATAAGAGGAGAAAGCTCTGGAATTGTGATCATGGGTCATGATCAGTCTGCGGTGGTGCTGGAACTGCAATTTAGTATTCTGAATTGAGGGATAATTTCAGACAGAAGGAACAAGATAACGGTATATTACTTGAGATATTAAAAAAATTATGATATGATAGTCTCATCTTACGGGAAGTCTGGCGGATGGCACTGAATGCGGAATTTCGATGAAAATCCTGAAGGATCGAAATGGAGAATGGCAAAAGTGTAGGATCTTTATGACTGGAATGGAGGTCTGGATGAGACGAAGTGACAGAGAATTGAAGGACATGGCTGATATTGTGGCGATCGCGAAACGGGAGACTGTGTGCACCGTTGCGTTCCACGATGAGTCATGTCCTTATTTAATTCCATTGAATTATGGTGCAGAAGTGGAAGAAGGAAAGCTGGTTCTGTATTTTCACGGAGCGAAGGAAGGGACGAAGATTGATAAGATCAGAGAGAATCCTCAGGTTTCATATTGTATTTACGGGAAAAATAGCCTGAAGATCGATTATGACGCAGCCTGCAAGTCGACGACAAGCTTTGAGAGCATCTGCGGAAACGGAACTGCATATTTCGTGGAAGATCTCACATCGAAGAAAAAAGCTTTGGCGAGCCTCATGAATCAGATGAGTCAGAAGAAGGCATTCGAAGAGAACTCGTTCGCGGAGGCAATGGTGAACGCAGTGACGGTCTGGAAGATCGTAACTGAGAACGTCACTGGAAAAAGACATGAATAACATGAGGGGCGGGTGTGTGCACGAACGGAAGCCCATGTGGGACAAAGAGGTGAAGAGAGCCGGAAACGTGCCTGTACGGTTCTGATGGATAAGGGAAACATAGAAAGGAGCATATACATATGGGAACAGATTTTAGAAAAGAGATCGGCACGACGATCGATCAGAGACGCGATGAATATACAAAAATCAGTGACGCGATCTGGGGTTTTGCGGAGCCGAGATTTCAGGAGTACGAGTCCACGAAGCTTCAGCAGGAGTTCTTAAAAGCGAGAGGATTTTCCGTCAAGGCAGATCTCGCAGGAGAAGAGACCGCATTTATCGCGGAATGGGGAAGCGGAAAGCCGATCCTCGCATTTTTAGGTGAGTTTGACGCACTTTCCAGCCTTCAGCAGGAGGCAGACTGCACAGAACGTCACCCGATCGAGGGAAAGACAAACGGACATGGCTGTGGTCATCACCTTCTCGGAACAGCGTCGGTAGCGGCTGTTGATGCGTTAAAAACTTATATGGAAGAGAATCGCATGAGCGGAACGATCCGTTACTATGGCTGTCCGGCGGAGGAAAATGCGGGTGGAAAGGCATATCTGGTCCGGGATGGATATTTTGATGATTGTGATATCGCGATTACCTGGCATCCATACACAATGAATAAAGTTATGAAGGGCGGATTCCATCTGGCAAACTTCCGGGCATTCTTTACCTTCCACGGAATCTCATCCCATGCGGCCGGGGCGCCGGAGCTTGGACGTTCCGCGCTGGATGCCGTTGAGATCATGGATATCGGTGTGAACTATATGAGAGAGCATATGATCGATGCAGCGAGAGTTCACGGCGCGATCACAAACTCCGGCGGAATCGCTCCGAACGTGATCCCGGCTGAGGCACAGATCCTCTATGCGATCCGTGCACCAAAGGTAACACAGGTCAAGAAGCTTTATGAGCGGATGTGCGATATTGCAAAGGGCGCGGCTCTGATCACAGGCACGACCGTTGATATCAAGCAGGTTGCAGCATATTCCAACCTGATCAATAATGATACACTGGCGGATCTTGTTCAGGAGAATCTGGAGCATGTGGTTCCGATCGGCTATACGGAGGAAGAGCTTGCATATGCAAAGAAATTCCAGGGTGTGATCACAGAGCTGGATAAAGAAGGAATGAAGGATCAGGCGGCAGTGATCGGAGGAAAAGAGCATAAACAGGAGCTCTTAGAGCAGCCGATGTGGGATCTTATTGTCGATAAAAACAGTGCTTACGGCGGTGGCGGCTCCACGGACGTCGGAGATGTCAGCTGGGTCGTTCCGACAGCACAGGTCTATACCAGCTGTTACGCAGCAGGTACAGCGCTTCATTCCTGGCAGGCTGTTGCACAGGGAAAATCTTCGATTGCTCATAAAGGGATGTTGGCGGCAGCGAAGGTTATGGCGTATGTCGGCGCGGAACTTCTTCTGAATCCGGAATTAATTGAGAAGGCAAAGGCAGACTGGAAGGAAGAGCTCGACGGAGAGACATATCCGAATCCGCTTCCGGCAGATTTAAAACCATCGATCTGGTAATAGGATAGATCAGGCAGTCGGAATGAGAACCATCAAGGGCGATGGTTTTCAGAAGACTGCCTAAAAAAATAGGTATAACAAGCTTCTGCTTATGGAAGTGTTGCACATAGTGCCTGTTGATGGAAATGTGTGTGGCAGGAACAAGGATTACACAGGAAGGAGTGGACAGCATGGAAACAAAGAATCAAGATAGAATTTCTGAACTGGTGGAGAAACAGAAGGACACATATACATCTATGGCGGATGAGATCTGGGGATATGCGGAACCTCGTTTTCAGGAATATGAATCTTCGAGGGTACAACAGGAATACCTTGCGTCTCGCGGATTTTCAATCCGGGCTGACCTTGCCGGAGAGAAGACAGCGTTTATTGCCGAGTGGGGAAGCGGAAAGCCGGTCCTCGCATTTCTTGGTGAGTTTGACGCTCTTTCCAGTCTTCAGCAGGAAGCAGACTGCACGGAGCGTCGTCCGATCGCAGGAAAAACAGATGGACATGGCTGTGGCCACCATCTTCTCGGAACGGCATCTGTGGCGGCTGTCGATGCACTAAAGTCCTATATGGAAGAAAAAGACCTGAAGGGAACGATCCGCTACTATGGCTGTCCGGCGGAGGAGAATGCGGGCGGAAAGGCATATCTGGTCCGGGACGGATATTTCAATGACTGTGATATCGCTATCACCTGGCATCCAAGCACGACGAACAAAACAATGGGAGACGATAAATTCCTTGCCAATTTCCGTGTGTTCTTTACCTTCCATGGAATCTCCTCCCATGCGGCGGGAGCGCCGGAGCTTGGACGTTCTGCGCTGGATGCAGTGGAGATCATGGACATTGGCGTGAATTATATGCGAGAGCATATGATCGACGCAGCGAGAGTTCATGGTGCGATCACAAACACCGGTGGAATTGCCCCGAATGTGATTCCAGCGGAGGCACAGGTACTCTATGCGATCCGCGCACCAAAGGTAACTCAGGTCAAAAAGCTTTATGAGCGGATGTGCGATATCGCGAAGGGCGCGGCGCTGATCACGGGAACGACTGTGGATATTCGTCAGGTTGCCGCTTATTCCAACGTGATCGGAAATGATGTTCTGGAAGAGGTCATGGACAAAAATCTTGACCATTTTATTCCGATCGGATATACGGAAGAGGAGCTGGCGTACGCGGGAAAATTCAAAGAGGTCGTTACGGAGTTAGACAAAGAGGGCTTAAAGGACATGATCGCTCATGTCGTTGAAAAGGACAAGCGGAAGGAAGTCCTGGATATGCCACTGTTGGATTTTAAACTGGACCGGAGCGAATCATATGGCGGTGGTGGCTCTACCGATGTCGGTGATGTGAGCTGGGTGGTTCCGACGGTGCAGACAAATGTGTGCTGCTATGCGGCAGGAACAGCACTTCATTCCTGGCAGGCTGTTGCTCAGGGAAAGGCAAGTGTTGCCCATAAGGGCATGCTGACGGCGGCAAAAGTCATGGCATGCACAGGAGCGGATCTTCTGGAAAATCCGGAGCTCATCAAAAAGGCTCATAAGGACTGGTTGGAAGAGCTGGACGGTGAAACATATCCGAATCCGCTTCCGAAGGATGCAAAACCGGAACTCTGGTAAAAACATAGTCATTTTTTAGATATTTTAGCGTTAGGAAAAAGCTCCAGGAGAATCAGATATGGATTCTCCGGGGGCTTTTTGCATATAGTACAAATTGAATATAATTTCAGTATATTATATCGTATTCGCAAAAATTATATATAATATTCGAATTAAGCATTAGACGATATAAAAATTGATATTGTATAATATGCTTAAATACTGAGGACAAAAATAATTATTTTACAACAAAACAGACAAATACACAAGAAATGGATCGTGCCCAAATGAATGGGGAAAGAAGAAGGGAAAATTAGAACATGCAGGGTATGAGTCTTTGTTCATCGGAAGGAAATAAGCTTATTGAAAAAATTGACAAAGCCTTAGAAATATCCAGAATCATGAAGGATGTAGAGTGTTTCAGTTACCTGGACCGCTATACAGGTTCTGAGGATGGAGAGAAAGCGGCAGAACGAATCGCAAAACGAATGGAAGAACTGGGAATCCCGGTAGAGCGGGAAATTTATCAGGTATATAGAAGCCTTCCGGGAGAAGCATCCATACGGATCCAAGGGGATTCTTCGGAAGCAATCGTGCCTCTGACTCCGTATGTGTATAGTGGAACAGCGGAAAATCTGGAAGCTGAACTGGTTTTCGACCGGATCAGCGCAACCGGAGGCTGCAGCCAGAAGGAGCAGAGAGCGAGAATGGCAGAATTTGCCGGAAAGATCGTTCTGACATATGAGAACAGCTTTGCGTTTGCATGTGAGGCAAAACGTGCCGGAGTTTTGGGCGTGATCACAATCTGGCATGCGGATCTGGCACACCATGGAACGCTTGGAGGTGTATGGGGAACACCTGAGCCGGAGGATCTGGCTTGTCATTATCCGAGAATTCCGTTTGTGGAAATCACAAAAAGTGCAGGAAAGGAATTGCAGAAAAAACTGGAAGAAAGTCCACTGACGGCATGCCTTAACGTTGAAATGTGTCAGTCAATCGTTTCCAGTACCATGCCGGTAGCACGTATTCAGGGAAGATCGGATAAGTATGTGTTGGTTTCCGGTCATTATGATTCCTGGTATGAGGGGATAACGGATAATGGCGTTGCCAATGCTGCTATGATGGAGATTGCCAGGGTATTTCAAGAAAATCAGGAACATCTGGAGCGGTCTGTAGTGCTTGCCTGGTGGTCCGGTCATTCAGATGCCCGTTATTCCGGATCGACCTGGTATTATGATCACCATTGGGAAGATCTGAAAGAAAATTGTGTGGCCCACATTAATATGGATATTTGCGGCTGTAAAGGTTCGGATGTGGTTGGAATGCGGACATCTATGCTGGAGGGCGAAGCCTTTGACCGAGAGTTTTTAAGGGAGTTTAATGATAAAGAACCGGAGGCACCGACGCCGATGGTACGATTCGCAGATCAGACCTTCTGGGGAGCGGATATTCCGTTTGCTATGATGCCGCAGTTTATAAAACAGGATCATAAAATATTTTCCTGGTGGCATACGAAAGAGGATACCTTTGATAAGGTAGATCCGGAGGTGACACTGCGAGATACAAGAGTCATTACAAAGTTGACCGCCATTTTCGCTAATTGTGAGAAGCTTCCTGCAGAGATGAGCGGGTTTGTCAGCTTTATGGAAAACGAGCTTCGTTCTATAGAACAGAAGCTTAGTGCGGAATTTGATCTTTCTCCGGTCTGGAGGGCGATCGGCAGCCTGAAGGAAGCGGTTGCAGATCTTGAAAACGCTATGGAGAATCAGAAACATACAGACGATGTCATCATGGAAATAGCGGGAGAATTGGCAAGGATCATGTACACGACATCCAGCCCATACCATCAGGATCCGGCGGTAAAGGGAACGGTGTTTGCCGGACTTGCTATGGCAGAGGGTCTGACAAGGGAAAATACAGAAGCAGATTATTATTTGGCAGTCCAGACAAGATTTGTGCGTCAGAGAAACCGGCTTACAGGACAGATGAACGTAGTTGCGGAGAATTGCCGGAAATGGATCTCTGGATGGGGGAAATAAAGCGAGAAGGAAAAAATTATGTAACAATATAATAACAAGGAGGACATGTGCATGAGAAAAAGGATGTATGGAAAACTGACGGCATTGGCATTGGCCGGGGCTATGGTATTGTCGGGCTGCGGACAGAGTGGGGGAAACTCCGGTACATCGACAGCGGATTCAAAGGCGGAGACATCGGCTTCATCCGGTGCGGAAACATCGTCAGAGAAAAAACCAGAGTCCATTGGACGGACAGACATTATTTCGGCGAATAGCAGCGATATCCGGTCTATGGATCCACAGGTGGGGGTGGATTCACCATCTGCAACGCTGAATTTCCATATTTATAATGGTTTGATCAAAATTGATGATAACCGTGAGCCTGTAGGGGATCTGGCAGAGAGTTTTGAGATTGTGGATGACACAAAGTACAAATTTAAACTGCGGAAAGGCGTAAAGTTTCACAATGGAGATGAACTGAAGGCCAGCGATGTGAAATTCAGTTTAGAGCGTGCCAAGACCATGCCAAAAGCAATGTCTAATGCATCAGCCATTGATCATGTTTCTGTTGACGGGGATTACGAGGTGACGATCCATCTTTCAAATCCGTGTCCAGCATTCCTGTATATCCTTAATGATACCAGTATGAAGATCTTATCAGAGAAGGCAGTAACAGAGGCTGGCGATACATATGGAGAAGCTCCGATCGGAACAGGTCCGTTTATGTTTAAAGAGTGGGTTCCGAATGACCACTGGACGTTGGTCCGGTTTGATGACTACTTTGATGGACCTGCTACAGCCACTTCGATTACAACCCGGATCATTCCGGAAGGAAGTGCTCGTACAATCGCACTGGAAACAGGGGAGATTGATGTGATCTTAGCCGTAGATCCGGTGGATGCTGTCAATATTGAGAACTGTAAAGATCTTGTTCTGGAAAGCTGGCCGGCACCTTCTGTAGAATTTATGGCTATGAACACAACTAAAAAAGGATTGGATGATGTCCGGGTACGTCAGGCGATCAATTATGCCACGAATCGTCAGGAATTCGTAGATACGATTGTAGAAGGTCGCGGCGAAGTAGCCACCTCCGTTGTTGCAAAGACTGTGCCTGGGTGGAATGAGGACGTAAAGCCATATCCTCAGGATCTGGAAAAAGCCAAAGAACTTCTTGCAGAAGCAGGATATGAAAATGGACTGGATCTTAAGATGTACGTATCCGGAGAAGTACGAAGTCGTGCTGCACAGGTAGTTCAGGCTCAGTTAGCTCAGGTTGGCATTAATGTAGACATCAATGTGTATGAATGGGGAGCATTTCAGGATGCGATCAATGCCGGAGAACATGATCTCCTGATTCTTGGCTGGGTAAATACTACTTGTGATCCGGCATATAGTGTAACTCAGTTATTCCATTCAAGAAACTGTGGAATGAGCGGCAATCGTGCATATCTCAAAGATGATAAGGTAGATGAAATGATCGATGCTGCAGCGGTGGAAACAAATCAAGAAAAACGCCTCCAGATATATAAAGACCTTCAGGTTCGCTTAAATGAGCTCTGTCCGTGGGTACCTCTGTATTACAAATATAGCATGGTAGGAAGAAGATCAGACCTTAAGGGATTCAAATTTAACAAAAATACGTCCTTCCATTATTTGGGAGATTGCTATTACGAGAAGTAAAAAAGGACGGGGCTGTTACGCTTTGGCGTGATGGCCCCAAAGCTTTTTTGCGGCTTATGATATTGATGTAAGGGAAAAGAAAAAAATTGAAAAAAATTTAAAAAGTGTTGACAAAGAAGAAAATATATAGTAGAATATTTTTTGTTGAGTGACAGACATCTGAAACTCAGAGAGCGTGCGTCAGTAGCTCAGCTGGATAGAGCATACGGCTACGGACCGTAGTGTCGGGAGTTCGAATCTTCTCTGGCGCGCTGATTAAGGCATCTGCAATTGCAGATGCCTTTTTTCGATTTCATGGGAACTTTTGATGGAACTTTCTGTGAAACTTGTGCAGTGAAAAAGGAAGAAGCTTCTGGAGGAAATCATGAAAAGAAGAACGGAACATTTTACATATGAGCTGGTCCGGTCCAGGCGCCGTTCCATGTCTTTGAAGGTGGAGCTTGACGGAACGATTACGGTGCGTGCTCCTTTCCGGACACCGCCGGAGACTGCGGATTGGTTTGTGGAGAGTCATCGGGATTGGATCGAGGTAAGGCTCCGTGCCGGAGAACAGATCCTTGCAGTGCGTCCGTCCTACACAGAAACGGAACGTCTTGAAGGAAAAAAACGAGCGGAAAACGTGTTAAAAGAACGATGCTGTTATTACGCAGGGCTCATGGGCGTTTCCTATGGATCGATCACGGTCCGGGAGCAAAAGACGCGCTGGGGGAGCTGCAGTGCAAAGGGAAACCTGAATTTTAATTGGAAGCTGGTTCTGATGCCGGAGGAGATTCTGGACTATGTTGTGGTCCATGAGCTTGCCCATCGGCTCCAGATGAACCATAGCACGGAATTCTGGGATGAAGTGGAGAAGATTCTGCCGGACTATCGAAAACGGCGGCAATGGCTGAAGGAAAATGGCCAGAAGTATTGAACGTGCCGGAATGAGGAAGCGCAAAGAGGGAGAGAAACGATGCAGAAAAAGAAAGAAATCTGGATGCTTCAGACAAAACGGGCAGATTTTAACGGGCTTGCGATGCGTCTGGGGGTGAGTCCGGTGGCTGTTCGGATCATGCGAAACCGAGGTCTTTTGGATGAACGTGAGATGAGAAAGTATCTTTACGGGACACTGGATGATCTTTATGATCCGCGACAGATGAAGGGAATGGAGACCGCTGCGGGGATCATTGAAAAGAAGTTGATAGAAGGGAAAAAAATCCGGATCATCGGCGACTACGATATTGATGGTGTTTGTTCAACATATATTCTTCTCAAGGGCTTTCACCGTGCTGCCGGAAATGGGCAGATTGATTATGAGATACCGGACCGGATCCGGGATGGCTACGGGATCAATGAATCCATCATCCGTCAGGCAGCAGAGGACGGGATCGATACACTTGTGACCTGTGATAATGGAATCGCGGCATTAAAGGAAATCAGCATCGCAAAGCAGCTTGGCATGACGGTTGTGGTGACCGATCATCATGAAGTACCGGTAGATGCTTATGGACAGATTCTGCCGCCGGCAGATGCAGTGGTTGATCCGAAGCAGGACGGGGAGACGTATCCGTACCATGAAATTTGCGGTGCGGTCGTAGCATGGAAGCTTATAAACGTGATCTATGAGGATCTTGGAATTCCGGAGCATGAGTGGATGGAGCTTCTGGAGTTTGCGGCCATTGCGACCGTGGGAGATGTCATGAAGCTGCAGGATGAAAACCGTCTGATCGTCAAATATGGACTGAAAAAGATCGGTTCGACGAAGAACACCGGTCTCAGAATGCTTGTAGAGAAAAATAATCTGGATATAAACAATCTGAGCGCATATCACATTGGTTTTGTGATCGGACCGTGCTTAAATGCAGGTGGACGGTTGAAAAGTGCGAAGGTTGCGCTCCGGATGTTGTTAGAACAGGATCCGGACCGGGTCAGTGGGCTGGCGGATGAATTAAAGGAACTCAATGATGTGAGAAAGGATATGACGGCAAAGGGAGAAACAGAGGCTATCGAACAGGTAGAACGTTTCTACATGTCGGATAAGGTGCTGGTGGTGTTCTTGCCGGAGTGCCATGAATCACTTGCCGGGATCATAGCCGGAAGACTCCGGGAGCATTTCCATAAGCCATCCTTTGTGCTGACGAGAGGCGAGCAGAGTGCGAAGGGATCCGGACGTTCCATAGAGGCATACCATATGTACCAGGGGCTTTGCGAGGTGTCGGATCTGCTGGTGAAATTTGGCGGGCATCCAATGGCAGCGGGACTTTCCATTGAGGAAAGTGATATTGATGAGTTCAGGAGAAGACTGAATGAAAATGCAAAGCTTACGGAAGATGATTTCGTTCCGCAGATCTGGATCGATGTTCCGATGCCGTTTGAGTATGTGAATGAAAAAATCGTGGATGAGCTCAAAGGTCTGGAACCATTCGGGCAGGGAAATGAAAAACCGTTGTTTGCCCAGAAAAGTCTGACGATTCGAAATGTACGTGTTCTTGGAAAAAATCGAAATGTCGTGAAAATGAATCTTGTGACGAACACTGGACATCCGTTCGATGGTCTGCTGTTTGCAGATGGAGATCGTTTTTTGGAAGAGCAGACAGGGCAGAATACGATCGACATGATCTATTATCCGGATGTAAATGAATATAATGGGACACGTACCTTGCAGGCGATCATAAAAAATTATAAATTTCGTTGATCGGTCAGTCGGAGAATGGGAATGCAGGCATGATTTCCTCTCCATCCTCATAAACTTGCTTTGAGCAAAAGAGGATGGAGAGAATTTTTTTATGGAAAAGCCGGGGGATTTTGAACGGTGCTCTGTTTTTGAGACAAAAATGCTGCTGGGATCGTCGGATGACGGGGGATTGAGTGGGAAGGAAGCGACAAAGCGGCTTCGGGAGTATGGGCGGAACGAGCTGGAGGAGAAAAGGCCTCCGTCTGTGGCAGAACGGATGCTTTCGCAATTGATGGATCCGCTGATCTATGTACTTTTGGCGGCAGGAGGAATTTCTGTATTTCTTGGAGAACGAGGAGATGCGGTGATCATTGCAGCAGTTGTGCTGCTCAATGCAACGGTTGGTGTGATTCAGGAGGGAAAGGCCCAGAAAGCGCTGGAGTCATTAAAAAAGCTGACAACAAGGAAGGCGCTTGTCCGGCGGGACGGAAAGCTTTTGGAGATGGACGCGGCGGAGCTGGTGCCGGGCGACAGGGTGCTTTTAAATGCCGGTCAGCAGGTACCGGCGGATCTCCGACTGATCCGTTCGGAAAATATGAAGGTACAGGAGGCATCACTTACCGGAGAGTCTGTACCGGTGGAAAAGGATGCGCAGTATGTGGCTTCGACCGGAACACCTCTCGGTGATCGAAAAAATATGGCATATATGTCAACCTTTGTGACTGCCGGACGCGGTGAAGGGATTGTTACAGATACCGGGATGCAAACTGAGATCGGACGAATCGCGAAAATGATCCATGAAACACCGGAAGAGATTACACCGCTTCAGAAACGGTTGGGAGAGTTGGGAACATTTCTTAGTATTCTGGCTGTGGGTCTCTGTACGATCCTTTTTCTGGCGGCAGTCTGGCAGAAGCGGGATGTTGGGGAGATGTTTCTGACAGCGATCTCTTTGGCTGTGGCAGCAGTTCCGGAAGGACTTCCGGCTGTGGTGACGATCGTCCTTGCGCTTTCTGTTTCGAGGATGGCGAAGGTACATACGATCGTGAGACGTCTTCCTTCTGTGGAAACTCTTGGAGCGGTTAATGTGGTTTGCTCGGACAAAACGGGGACATTGACAAAAAATCAGATGACGGTGCGGAATCTGGATGGGGACAGAGAGTGGCTTTTACGAACATTTTTACTCTGCAATGATGCAAGATGGGGAAAGCACGGAATCATCGGAGATCCTACAGAAGCAGCTTTTCTTTTATATGCGGATAAAAATGCAAGGAATGGGGAAAAACAGTCCGAACAGATCCGGGATGCGTGGAAAAGAATTGCGGAGCGTCCGTTTGACTCGGAGAGAAAGTGTATGACGACGGTGCATCAAAACGGAATGCGGACAGTTTCGTTCACGAAAGGTGCACCGGACATGATTCTTGGAAATTGCACCTCCTACCGGGACGAAATGGGAGTTCATCCGATGGGAGCATCGAAACGAACATGGTACATGAGGCGGGCAGAAAAAATGTCTGCGTCCGGTGGGCGTGTTCTTGGGGCGGCGGTAAAGGAGGGAAAGGATCTTTCCGAGAAGGGAATGACCTTTCTGGGAATGGCAGTGCTTGAGGACCCGGTCCGTCCGGAGGTTTCCGGAACAGTGGAAGAATTCCGCCATGCAGGTGTTACGACCGTCATGATTACAGGGGATCATAAGGATACGGCACTTGCGACCGCAAGAACGCTTAAGATCGCGGATTCTCCCTCTCAGTGCATGACAGGGTCAGAGCTGGATTGCCTGGGCGATGGGGAGCTTGCTGATAAGATTTCGGAGATCCGGGTATTTGCACGAGTTTCTCCGGATCATAAGGTACGGATCGTCCGGGCATTGAAAAAAAACGGCGGAATCGTGGCGATGACCGGGGATGGAGTCAATGATGCCCCATCTTTAAAAGCGGCGGATGTCGGGATCGCGATGGGAATGAGCGGAACGGATGTGGCAAAGCAGGCAGCAGATATAGTATTGACAGACGACAATTTTGCAACGATCCGGGAAGCTGTCCGGGAAGGAAGAGAGATCTATGCCAATATTAAAAAGACGGTCATTTTTCTTTTATCATCGAATTTTGGTGAGATCATGACCATGTTTTTTGCGATCCTTTTTTCCTTTCCGGCACCTCTTAAGGCAAGTCATATCCTGTGGATCAATCTGATCACGGATTCGTTGCCGGCTCTGGCCCTGGGGACAGATGTATGTGACGGGAGAGAACTGATGAAAGAAAAACCGAGAAAGCAAGGAGAGAGCCTGTTTGCGCATGGCGGCGGAGTCTGTACGTTGTTTTACGGTTTCCTGATCGCATTGATCAGTCTGACCGCGTTTCTGATCGTTCCTGCAAAGCTTCTTGTAAGCAGCGGACGGCAGCTGACCCCGGCAGCGGTGGCGGACGTCTTACAGTCTCCAAAGCTTCTTGCATGCTGCCAGACATACGCATTTACGGTTCTTGGATTGTCACAGCTTTTTCATGCGATCGGAATGCGTGATGTGGAAAAATCTGTATTTCGGATGGATCATGGAGGGAACCCTCTGATGATCGCTGCAGTATTCATTGGATTTGCTCTGCAGCTTATGGTGACGGAACAGCCGGCTCTGGTTGCGGCATTTCAGACGGTGCGTTTGAATGCCGGGGAATGGAAAACTTTGCTCGTGCTTGCGGCCATGCCGCTGTTCGCCCATGAGATGTTTATTTTCCTGACACATATATTCAACCCGTCTAAAACGGCGGAATGATAAAAAACAGGCACAGAGATAAAAAAACGGTCTCCGGGTATTCCCAACAGAGAAAAAAATTGGTAAAATAATGGTGAAATCTGCGGAAAAAGAATGCCCGTACTGCAAAACGAAAATCAATATTCATGCGACACGCTGTCCGCATTGTACATCGGTTCTGGAAGATCAGTAGTCTTTTTCAGACGGTAACAGGCAGATGAGCCAGACATTCCCGGCGGATAAGGAGTAATTTCTGCCGGGAATTTTTGTTTAAAAGAAAATAAGCGGCCGCGGGGACATCTGAATGTGACGGGCCGCATTCAGTTGGAGATCAGGAAGGAACAATCATGAAGAATAATATCCGCATTACTCTGGAATACGACGGAAGCCGGTATGATGGGTGGCAGAAACAGGGAAATACCGACAATACGATTCAGGGAAAACTGGAAAACGTGCTTTTCAGAATGGCTGGAGAAGAGATAGAGGTCCATGGCTCCGGAAGAACGGATGCGGGGGTCCATGCGAGAGGTCAGGTAGCTAATTTCCATATTAATGCGGAAATCTGTCCGGACGGAGAGTCAGCACGGGAATATCTGAACTGGTATCTTCCGGATGATATCAGGGTCCTCTCTGCGAAGATTGTGCCGGAACGGTTTCACAGCCGCCTGTCTGCCACATCAAAGACATATGGATATTATGTGGAGACCGGGGATAAGAAAAACGTATTCGAACGAAAATATGTCTATGGCTGCGGGAAGAAGCTGGATGTGAAAGCGATGAGACAGGCGGCGGAATTTCTTATCGGCGAACATGACTTCAAAAGCTTCTGCGCGAACCGCAGAATGAAAAAAAGCACGGTGCGCCGGATCGATGAGATCCGGATCGTGGAACATGGAACGAAGCTCGAATTCCTGTATACAGGAAACGGCTTTCTCTATAACATGGTGCGGATCTTAACGGGAACGCTTTTGGAGGTCGGCAGTGGAACGCGGAGACCGGAGAAAATGAAAGAGATCATTGCAGCGAAAAACCGTGATATGGCGGGAAGAACAGCTCCGCCCGAGGGATTATTCCTTCTCCACGTGGGCTATGAGGGCGAAAGGGAAACGGTATGATGAATCAGAACAAAGAATATGAGGACATGCCAGTTAAGGAAAAGAAAAAGAAGCAGGAGTTACGGGAAGCCGGGATGGACGTAAACGGTGAATTCTCTATGGACTCCCTGAAAAAGTGGTTCAGACGGGCCGGAGGAGCTCTGTCAATCTGCGCGGCAGCAGTATGCCTGATGGCGGTGCTGATGATGGGGAAGAACCGGAAGGAGTCACTGATCATGGAAGTAAATTCGGATATTATGATGGAATTTACCATGAACCGGCGGGGATCCGTGTTATCTGCAAAGGGAATGATGGCCAGATCAAATGAGGCAGTCTCCATGACCGTGTTTGAGGGGAAAAGCCTTGGAATCGCAGTGGGGAAGATCTTTGACAGGCTTGCGGATAACAACAGTCTCGGAGAGGATGGGGGAATCCTGATCTCCGTCCGGAAGTCCGGCGCGGAAGTAAAGGCGTCACCGGAAAAGATCGTAAAAGAGCTGCAAAAGCAGACGGAATCCGAGCTTCAGAAAAAGGAGTCCAGGGCGACGGTCTATGTGTTTGAGTCAGAAGAGGACACAAAAACCCGGGAGATTGCGGAAAAATATGGGATCACGGTGACGAAGGCAGAATTTTTAAAGCATCTTTTTTCGGAAAATCCGGGGATCACGATAGGAAAGCAGGAAGAACTTGCCGGGCATTCCTCAAAACGCCTGATCCGGGAGATCAATGAGCAGGAATATCAGATATCCTTAAAACCGGTGGTCGTAAAGACAACTTTCGAAAAAGCAAGCGAAGAGACCACGGAGGAGACAGCAGCTTTAGAGACAACAGAAGCTGTGTCGGAACAGAAATCTGCGGCTTTGGATACGGGTGACGAGAGAGAATCCACGAAAAATGACGGACTTTCCGAGATGCAGAGACGGAGAAAAGCTCTGGAGGCCGGGGAGAGCGTGGACTGGGTGGATCAGGAGACGAACAGGGAGCTGGGCGATCCGGATGAGAAAGACCGGCATTCATCGAATTCCCGGACCTCTCCGACAGAGACTGTGCCGCAGAAAACTGCGGAGCCGAAAACTACGGAGCCGAAAACTGAGGAACCGAAAACTGCGGAACCGGAAACTGCGGAACCGGGAACTACAGCATCGGAAACTGTGCCGCCGGAAACTGCACCGCCGACAGCCCCGGAGACAACAGCAGCGGTTACAGAGACTACCGCCGCGTCCGGAATGCTGACGCCGGAGACGAAAACACCGGCGTACTTAAGGGGACCGGGATTTGAAGATCCGGATAATCCGAAAAATTAGAATTAAAAAAGTAAAAAAATTAAAAAAACAGTTGACGGATCAGAGTCGTTGCGTTATAATACAACCTGTTGATGCATTGGGCTATCGCCAAATGGTAAGGCAACGGACTCTGACTCCGTCATTTTCAAGGTTCGAATCCTTGTAGCCCAGTTTAAAAACTAAATATTGTCCAAGTGTTTCAGATACATATTATTGGGCTATCGCCAAATGGTAAGGCAACGGACTCTGACTCCGTCATTTTCAAGGTTCGAATCCTTGTAGCCCAGCTAACGAAAGGCTGTTAATCTTTGTGAATGCAAGGCTTAATGGTCTTTTTTTCTTGCGCTTGGCAGGCATTTGTGTTAAGGTAGTGGTGCGAAAGGACGGTTTGCATTGACAGACATCTGAGCATTGAAGGCCCGTGTTTATGAGCGGGAAGTTCGAGACAGATTGAGACAACAACATGAGGTTAGACTATGTACGAATTAAACAGCCGGGTCCGGTACAGCGAGACGGATATTGACGCGAAGCTGTCCCTGACCGGAATTATGAATTATATGCAGGACTGCTCGACGATGCAGTCTGAGGATGCCGGAGTCGGGATCGGATATCTTGGACGGGAGAAGAAGGCGTGGCTTTTATCTTCCTGGCAGATCGTGATCGGACGCCGTCCGGTACTTGGAGAACGGATCAAGGTAGTGACATGGCCATATGCGGTGAAGGGACTTTATGCGCTGAGAAATTTCGCAATCCTCGATGAAAAAGGAGAATATCTGGTAAAAGCCAATTCCTACTGGTTCCTGATGAATACGGAGACTGGCCGGCCTATGAGGATTACGGATGCGGATACTGATCCGTACGGCGAATTTAATCCGAAGATCGAGATGGAGGACGCGGGACGAAAGATCGCCGTGCCGAAGGAGATGGAAGAGACTGGACGTCTGGTGGTCATGAAGCATCTTCTGGATACAAATCTCCATGTAAATAATGCCCAGTATGTGGATATCGCGAGAGAACTTGTCCCTGCGGGAATCGAGATCGGCGAGATCCGGGCGGAGTACCGGAAGGCGGCGGTACTCGGGGATGAGATCGTTGTCAAGAGCGCAAGAGAGGGGAGATCGCATCTCGTATCTCTTTGCAATACAAATGGTGATGTGTTCGCAAATATTGAGTTAAAAGAGAGGACGCAGCCGTAAAAGTGTCCGGCTGCGGGAGGACGAAAGACATGATGGAAATCGGAAAAATTCAGAAACTGAAGGTGATCAAGGAGAAAGACTTCGGAATTTACCTTTCTGACGGGGACAAGGCGGATGCCCAGGGTGTTCTTCTCCCCAAAAAACAGGTGCCGGAAGGAACAAAGATCGGTGATGAGCTGGAGGTGTTCCTCTACAAGGATTCTGAGGACCGCCTGATCGCGACGACATCCCGCCCGAAGGTTACTCTGGGTGAGACAGCGGTCCTTGAGGTGAAAGAAGTCTCAAAGATCGGCGCGTTTCTCGATATGGGACTGGAGAAAGATCTCCTGCTCCCGTTTAAGGAGCAGACCCACCAGGTCCGCAAAGGGGAGAAATGCTTGGTTGCCCTCTATGTCGATAAGAGCAAACGTCTCGCGGCGACCATGAAGGCGTACCAGTATCTGAGATGTGATTCCCCGTACCACACCGGAGACGAGGCGGATGGATTTGTATTTGAGATCAATCCAGATATGGGCGCATTCGTTGCAGTGGATGGGATCTACCAGGGAATGATCCCGAAAAAGGAGCTGTTTTCCGGCTACAAGGTAGGAGACGAGATCCGCGTCCGTGTGACGAGAGTGCGTGGGGATGGAAAGGTTGACCTCACAACACGCGACAAGGCGGGCAGCCAGATCTTTTCTGACTCCGATCTTGTCATGAAGGTCATCGAAGAATTTGACGGTGTTTTGCCGTTTAATGATAAGGCATCACCGGAAGTCATCGCGAGAGAATTTAAACTCAGCAAGAATGCCTTCAAGCGCGCGGTGGGCCACTTATTAAAAGAAGGAAAGATCGAGATCGCGGAGAAGAGCATCCGAAAAATCGATAAATAAGGAAAAAATGGAGGACAATCACATGAAGAAAGTAATCAGCACAACAAAAGCACCGGCAGCAATCGGACCGTACTCTCAGGCAATCGAGGCAAACGGCTTTGTATTCGCGTCAGGACAGATCCCGGTAGATCCGGAGACAGGTGAGATCCCGGAGGGGATCGAAGCACAGGCGGAGCAGGTTATGAAGAACATGAAGAATCTTCTCGAGGCAGCAGGAACATCCATCGACCAGGTTGTAAAGACAAGCGTATTTATCAAAAATATGGATGATTTCGCAACCATCAACGGCATCTACGCGAAATATTTCGAAAAAGACTGCCCGGCGCGTTCCTGTGTGGAGATTGCAAGACTTCCGAAGGATGTTCTGCTTGAGATGGAGGCAATTGCTGTAAAATAAGCAGGGCTGGAATGGATTTTTTGTGTGACTGTGAATGGACTGAGCAGTTATAAAATTTTTGGAACCTGAGCAGCGGCTGTCAGAAAATGACGGCCGCTGCTTTTTTTGGCAATTTTGATAATGATTTAACTATCTTCCTGCCTGTTTTTATGAAAAAAGGGTATATTTGTCAAAAACTTAAATCCACTATATGGAATATGCATGGAAAAAACGAAATTTTTTTGTGGAATAACCATATGGAAAAACAAGTACTAATTGTGTATGATGGATGCAACAGATATAAAAATAGGTTAAGTCTGCAATTCTGCAGTTAACCGTGAGAATACAGATCAGGAGGAAATCAATGTCCGGTTTAGTGTTAAGGAATATCAACAAGACGTTCCCGGGTGATCAGCAGGCGATCCGGGATTTCAACCTGGAAGTGAAGGACAGGGAGTTTTTGATCCTGGTGGGTCCGACGGCGTGCGGAAAATCGACGCTGCTCCGGATGATCGGCGGTCTGGAGGAGATCACCTCCGGCAGCCTGATGATCGATGGAATGGATATGACGGATGCAGATCCGAAAGAGAGAAATGTCGCAATGCTTTTCAAGAACAGTGTGCTCTATCCGGGAATGAGCGTGGAGGACAACCTTACATTCTCCCTCAGAATGGCAAAGATGCCGGCTGCAGAGATCGCGAGAAGAGTGGATGAGACCGTGGGAATCCTGAAAATCGAGGGAATCCTTGAAAAAATGCCGGAGGAGCTTTCAGCAGCTGATACATACCGCGTTCTTCTCGGACGTGCCCTGATGCGCCGCCCGGGGATCCTGCTTTTGGACCGCACTATCGCGGAAGCAGATCCGGATGTCCAGGAACTGATGAGAAAAGAGTTCGCAAATATCAACCGTGAGCTTGGAATTACCGTGATCTACGCAACGGACAACCAGAAGACTGCAATGGCATTAGGAACGAGAACGATCGTTATGAACGAGGGCGAGATCTGCCAGGAAGACTCCGCACAGAATATCTATGACCATCCGGAGAGTCTGTTTGTGGCGGGATTCTTCGGAACACCGAGAATGGATCTCTCTATTGCCAGGGTGTTGGAGGAGAACGGAAATATTGTTTTGGAGTTTGCGTCAGGAAAGATCCGGCTTTCCGGAGAAAAGGCTGAACAGTTAAAGAAACTCGACTATGTCGGAAAAGAAGTCTTCACAGGCGTTCGACCGGAAAAAATTGTTCCGGCGAAGGATGGAAAGGGTGAGATCACCGGAGAGATTCTTGGCAGCGAGGAGATTGAGGATGCCACATACATCCGTTTCCGTGTTGGAGAAAACGAATTTCTTGCAAAAGCATCCGACGGCGAAAAGCCATCCGGAAAGAAAATGTCCTTTGCGATTTCCGGCGACGATGTGTACCTTTTCGACAAAGAAACAGAAAAAATCATTAAAGAATAACCATAACTGTCCAGAAGGTCTGCGCACTTGCCGCGCTGACCGTAAGGGAACATAGGCAGGAAGGCAAAAAATCCCATCAGCGAAGCTGATCAGGAATGGATTTTTGCGTGTGACTATGAAGATGCTGAATAGTTATGAATAACCAAAATATCAGGCAGACCGGTTCCGGAAGGGGAACTCGGTCTGCCTTTTTGCATGTTTTTTAGTAAAAAATACAAAAAAATTCTTTTCTTTTTTGTGATTTTGCATTAGAATAAATGTGGATATGTCCATACTGTGAAAAGGAGAGGGCGCTATGATTTCAAATCAGATTTTACAGTCGAATATCGAAGGACTGAAAGAGATTACAAGAATTGACCTGTGCGTCTGTGATGTGGAGGGAAAGGTCCTGGCTTCCACATTCGAGCATGCGGAAGAGTATGAAAGTTCCATACTTGCGTTTGTGGATTCTCCGGCGGACAGCCAGGTGATTTCCGGTTATCAGTTCTTTAAAGTATTTGATGAACATCAGCTTGAGTACATCCTGCTTGCAAAAGGCGGCAGCGATGACGTGTATATGGTAGGCAAACTGGCAGCATTCCAGATCCAGAATCTTCTGGTGGCCTACAAAGAAAGATTCGATAAAGATAATTTCATCAAGAACCTGCTTCTTGATAATCTTCTGCTCGTTGATATCTACAACCGGGCGAAGAAACTTCATATCGAGACAAATGTAAAACGTGTCGTATTCCTGATCGAGACAAAGAATGAGAAAGATACGAATGCCCTGGAGACCATGCGCAGCCTGTTCTCCACAAAGACAAAAGACTTTATCACCGCAGTCGACGAGAAGAATATCATTCTTGTCCGTGAGGTGAAACCGGGTGAGACCTATGAAGATCTCGAGAAGACAGCAAATACGATTTTAGATATGCTGAACACAGAGGCGATGTCCAAAGTGCGCATCGCGTTCGGTACCATCGTTGGCGAGATCAAGGATGTTTCCCGTTCCTACAAGGAAGCAAAGATGGCTCTCGATGTCGGAAAGATCTTCTACAGCAGCAAGAACGTTGTAGCGTACTCCAACCTCGGTATTGGCCGTCTGATCTATCAGCTTCCGCTTCCACTCTGCCGGATGTTTATCAAAGAAATTTTTGATGGAAAGAACCCGGATGAGTTCGACGAGGAAACACTCACAACGATCAACAAATTCTTTGAGAACAGCCTGAATGTCTCCGAGACATCAAGACAGCTCTACATCCATAGAAATACGCTTGTTTATCGTCTGGATAAGCTCCAGAAGAGCACCGGACTGGATCTGCGAGTATTTGAGGATGCGATCACCTTCAAAATTGCCCTGATGGTTGTAAAGTACATGAAGTACATGGAGAATCTGGACTACTAAATTATGATAGAAATTTCAAAACTGACAAAGACCTATGACAGGGGTACGAAAGCCCTGAAGGACGTGAACATCACCATCGATGACGGGGAATTTGTCTTCATAACCGGCCGGAGCGGTTCCGGAAAATCTACACTGATCAAGATCCTCTTGAAGGAAGTGGAGCCGACCTCCGGTCGTGTTGTCGTTAATGACATGGACCTCAGAAAGATGCCGCGAAGATATGTTCCGAAGTATCGCCGGCGTCTCGGTGTCGTATTCCAGGATTTCCGTCTTTTAAAGGACAAGACGGTCTATGAGAATGTGGCATTTGCCCAGCGGGTGATCGGGGAGTCCAGCCGGACGATCCGGGAATCGGTTCCGCAGATGTTAAAGATGGTAGGCCTTTCTTCCAAGTATAAGTTTTTCCCGCATCAGCTCTCCGGCGGAGAACAGCAGCGCGTGGCGATTGCCCGGGCACTGATCAATCGCCCGGAGATCCTGCTTGCCGATGAGCCCACAGGAAACCTGGATCCCCACAATGCGATGGAGATCATGGGACTCCTGGAGAAGATCAACCGGCGTGGAACAACGGTGATCGTTGTCACACACAGCCATGAGATCGTGGACCTGATGAAGAAACGCGTCATCACGATCGACCGCGGAATGGTGGTCTGTGATGAGGAGGAAAGTGGGTACCGTTATGAGGATTAGTACATTCTGGTTCTGCATGAAGCAGGGACTGGTAAATATATGCAGAAATATCTGGTTTTCCCTTGCGTCGACCGCGATCATTTCTGCATGTATTTTTTTATTCTGCGTATTTTTCTCCGTGATCACCAACATCGAATATATGGTCCGCACGGCGGAGACCACAATGGGAATCACGGTATTTTTTGATGAGAACCTGACGGAGGACGAGATCAAAGACATCGGCGCGAAGATCGAGTCGGACAAGTCGGGAATGATAAAAGAGATAAAATTCGTCTCCGCTGAGGAGGCGTGGGACGGCTTTAAGACAGAGTATTTCGGTGAGGATGAAGCCTTAGCGGAAGGTTTTGCGGATGACAACCCGCTTGCAGGCTCCTCTTCCTACGAGATCCGCCTGAACAATATTACGGATCAGGATGGAATGGTGGCATACCTGGAAAGTATTGATGGTGTGCGGAAAGTAAACTATTCCAACAGTGCGGCTACGGGACTTGCAAGCTTCAATAAGATCCTGGGCCTGCTGTTCGGCGTCCTGATCGCCATGCTGTTGGCTGTTGCGGTATTCCTGATCAGCAATACGATCTCTGTTGCGGCTGAATTCCGGAAGAACGAGAACAGGATCATGCGTCTTATCGGAGCGACGAACTTTATGATCCGGGCCCCATTTGTGGTAGAAGGAACGATCCTGGGGCTTGTCGGAGCGGCGATCCCGCTGGGGGTCATTATTTTTGTCTACCGACAGACGGTGGAGTATGTGATGAACCGGTTTGAACTTCTTTCCGGAATCATCCAGTTCCTGCCGCTTGGAACCTTCTATCCGATGATGGCGGCGATCGCCCTGGCGCTGGGCGGCGGACTTGGATTTTTTGTAAGCTTCTTTACGATCCGCAAAGAGCTGCGCGTGTAGGAGGGGACAGCATATGAGAAAATCAGGAAGATTTCTGGCTGCGGTCCTGTCCTTTGCCCTGGTTCTTGCGACACCGCTTTCTGCCCAGGCGACAAAGAGCGGATTGAGTGACGCGAAGAGCAAAAAGACGGCGCTGGAGGCGGAAAAAAAGAAGACGGAACAGGAGCTAAAGAACCTGGAAGACCTTAAAAGCGATACGACGGCCTATGTCAAAAAGCTGGATTCCAGCCTGGAGTCCATCGGAAATGAGCTTTCAAAGCTTGGCGATGACATAGACGCGAAGGAAAAACAGATCGATACGACGAAACAGGAATTATCCGAGGCGAAGGAGACAGAGAAAAGCCAGTATGAATCCATGAAGCTGCGGATAAAATATATGTATGAGAAGGGCGACAGCACCTATGTGGACCTACTCATGGAGTCCGGCTCCCTCTCGGAGCTCTTGAGCAAGGCGGAGTACATCACAAAGATCTCGTCCTACGACCGGCAGAAGCTCGATGAATATGCCGCTACGAAGGAGAAAATCGCGGAGAAGGAAAAGAGTTTAGAGAGTGAACATGCCGAGCTCCTGATGCTTCAGGACGAGACGGAGGCAAAACAGGCGTCCGTGGAGAAGCTTCTGGCTGCAAAACAGACGGAGCTTCAGAACTACGAGACGAAGATCGCCTCCGCGGAGGGACAGATCTCCGAGTACGCGAAGTCCATCGAGGCCCAGGAGAACCAGATCAAGTCCATCGAGGCAGAGATCAAGCGGAAGGAAGAGGAAGCGAGAAAGAAAGCCGAGGAAGAAAAGAAAAAGGCCGCAGCGGCAAACAAGGCGGCACAGACGTATAAAACCGTGAGTCTTGGGGACATTAGCTTTACATGGCCGTGTCCTGCCAGTGGGCGGATTACTTCCGGCTTTGGAGGGCGAAAATCCCCGACGAAGGGCGCGTCCTCGAACCATCAGGGAATTGATATCAGCGCGCCGACGGGAACATCGATCGTGGCTGCTGCTGCGGGTGAGGTCGTGATCGCGACTTACAGTTCTTCTGCAGGAAATTATGTGATGATAAGCCATGGCGGCGGCGTGTATACAGTTTATATGCATGCATCGAGCCTGCTTGTATCACAGGGGCAGAGTGTGAAAAAGGGACAGACCATCGCGAAGGTCGGTTCGACGGGATACTCCACCGGGTCTCATCTCCACTTCGGAGTCCGGGTGAACGGGTCCTATGTGAATCCGACGAAATATGTGAGCCCGTAGGGACTGACAGGCAGAAAAGAGAGCCTGCGGTGCTGAATGCAGGGAAATATGACCTGTAGACTTTTTACATAAAGATCCTGGCACAGTTTTTATCGGATGAGATCTGGCTGCCCTGGGATGAAGGAGAAAAGACATTGGAAGAGAAAGAGACAAAAAATAAATTTTGGAAAGGCGTCCTTGTCGGAGTCCTTGTGACAGCATTCTCCGGACTTGCAGTCGTAGGTGTTGCAACGGGGATCTGGACCGTAGGAAGGCGTGCATCTGAGAGCCAGAGCACACAGACCGCGGAGACATCCGGCACTCAGCTGGATATGAACAAGATCACGCCGAAGCTTCAGTATATGGAGGCACTGATCGATAAGTACTTCCTGTTCGATGAGAACATGACGGAGGAAGAACAGGCAAAGAACGGAACGGCGGAAGACTGGATCTACCGCGGTTACATGTCCTCGTTGAACGATCCGTATTCCGTATATTACGATAAGGACGAGTACACAAGCCTGAATGAGGAGACTTCCGGAACTTACTGCGGAATTGGTGTACAAGTGAGCCAGAATGTATACACAGGAATCATCACAGCGGTCAAGGTGTTCAAGAACTCCCCGGCCCAGGAAGCCGGAATGCTGCCGGGAGATATCCTCTATAAAGTAGAAGATATCGAGGCTACCGGAGAGGACCTGTCTCTTCTCGTCAGTGACCACATCCGAGGTGAGGAGGGGACGAAGGTTCATCTGACTGTGTACCGCCAGTCCACGGATGAGTATGTAGAGATGGACGTGGAGCGCCGTATGGTGGAGAACCCAACAGTAGAGTATGAACTGCTGGATAATCATGCCGGCTACATTTCACTTTCTTCCTTTGAGGAGGTAAGCTCTGAACAGTTTAAGAGCGCTGTGGATGATCTGGCATCCAAGGGAATGGACAAGCTGATCATCGATCTTCGAAACAACGGCGGCGGCGTTGTTCAGGCGGCGAAGGATATTGCGGACTACCTGCTTCCGGATGGAAAGACCATTGTAAGCTTCAAGGGAAAAGGAATCGATGACAGCGTCTATACTTCCGATGACGGACATGAGGTAGATGTCCCGATCATTCTTCTTGTAAACGGTGAAAGCGCCAGTGCGTCCGAGGTTCTGACAGGTGCCTTAAAGGACAATGCCTGGGCAACGATTGTAGGCGAGAAGACCTTCGGAAAAGGAATCGCTCAGGGCATCTTCAACCTGCCGGACGGCAGCGGTCTGAAGCTCACAACGGCATACTACTACACCCCGTCAGGCGAGTGCATCCACAAACTTGGCATTGAGCCGGATGTGACCGTAGCTCTCGACGAAGACTTAAAGTCAAAGATCGAGATCCCGAAGGATGAGGACAACCAGCTTCAGACAGCTCTGGAGGTCTTCGATGAAGGCGTGGATGCCGTAAATGAAAAGATCTCCGCAGAGAACGGGGAGACAGCGACCGCGGACGATGATTTTGAGGCGAAGGTGAAGGAGAATCTGGAGATCGAGAAAGAAGCAGGGGCTGCGCAGTAGAATCTGCCCGGCAGATAAATTTGCGTTTCTACTATATTATATATAGAAGAAACAGTGCATTATACAGCTCATCAAAGAGGAAAAAGACACTTGAAAATTAATATGAAGTGTACTTTTTCCTCTTTTTCGTTTCAATCTGTGCATGGAAAACCATGATTTGAACATGCTCCTGCCGGTTATCCACAAATTGAAAAAACCCTTGAAAAATAAGCAAAAAAAGCTTGATTTTTCGATTTCGATGTGTTATTCTTATCTGGCTGTGACATGATAGCGTTGAAACGAGAGGTTGCTGCCTGAGAATGGCAGGTGTTCCGTGGAGCGAATGTCAAGTTAGGAAACTGGCGACAAGTCACTGTACCAAATTAACAGCTGCTCAGGGTAAGGGGCAGTAACAACGTGTGAATCGGCATGATACACACGAGACCGTGTACAGTCACCGCTTGTCGTACTTCGATTAAAAGTGCGAAAAGGAGGCGACTTTTTTTATGGCAAGTCAGGTTATGAGAATCACATTAAAGGCTTACGACCATCAGCTGATCGACCAGTCCGCTGGAAAGATCATCGAGACAGTAAAGAAAACAGGAGCACAGGTGAGTGGTCCGGTTCCGCTGCCGACAAAGAAAGAGGTTGTAACAATCTTAAGAGCTGTTCATAAGTACAAAGATTCCAGAGAGCAGTTCGAGCAGAGAACTCATAAGAGACTCATCGATATCGCAAGCCCGAGCCAGAAGACAGTAGATGCACTGTCCAGACTGGAAATGCCGGCTGGTGTTTATATCGACATCAAAATGAAAAATAAATAATTGAAAAATATTTACTTTTCATGCTACTGAAATGTAGCCACTAAAATTAGAAATCCTGAATGGTTCTGATATAAAAGCAACACTACTCATCCTGAAAGGGAATCAACATCATTACAATATGTAATGTCATAGTGTTCCACCTATGTTGGGCTGCTCTAGGATGAACGCACAGTAAATTCTGTTTTGCGTTCCGCTGTAGATTAGTAACAGGAGGTAAAAACAATGAAGAAAGCGATTTTAGCTACAAAAGTCGGAATGACTCAGATCTTCAACGATGAAGGCGTTCTTGTTCCGGTAACTGTTCTTCAGGCTGGTCCGTGTGTAGTAACACAGGTTAAGACAGAGGAGAACGATGGATACAAAGCTGTACAGGTTGGCTTTGTAGATAAGAGAGAGAAACTTGTAAACAAGCCGGTAAAGGGTCACTTCGACAAGGCTGGCGTATCTTACAAGAGATTCGTTAGAGAGTTCCGTTTTGAGAATTCTGAAGAGTATAACGTAAAAGACGAAATCAAAGCTGATATCTTCGCTACTGGCGATAAGGTTGATGCAACTGCTATCTCCAAAGGTAAAGGTTTCCAGGGCGCTATTAAGAGACTTGGACAGAGCAGAGGACCGATGGCTCATGGTTCTAAATTCCATCGTCATCAGGGTTCCAATGGTTCCGCAACAACTCCGGGCCGCGTATTCAAGGGCAAAGGCATGCCGGGTCAGATGGGTAACAAGAAGATTACCACTCAGAACCTCGAGATTGTCAAGGTTGACGTTGAGAACAACCTGATCCTTGTTAAAGGCGCTGTACCGGGACCGAAGAAGTCCTTAGTAACATTAAAGGAAACAGTAAAGGCTAACAAATAAGCTTTTACAGGAAAGGAGGAAACAGAAATGGCAAACGTATCCGTATACAATATGGAAGGTAAAGAAGTTGGCACAATCGAGCTGAACGACGCTGTATTTGGTGTTGAAGTGAACGAGCATCTCGTACACATGGCTGTTGTTGCACAGCTTGCAAATAAACGTCAGGGAACACAGAAAGCAAAAACACGTTCTGAGGTTTCCGGTGGCGGCAGAAAGCCGTGGAGACAGAAAGGAACAGGTCACGCTAGACAGGGTTCCACAAGATCTCCGCAGTGGACAGGCGGCGGAATGGTATTCGCTCCGACTCCGAGAGATTACACAATCACTCTTAACAAGAAAGAGAAGAGAGCTGCTCTTAAGTCCGCTCTTACAAGCAGAGTAAACGAGAACAAGTTTGTAGTTGTTGACGAGTTAAAGTTCGACGAGATCAAGACAAAGAACTTCAAGGCTGTTATGAACAACCTCAAAGTTTCCAAGGCTCTTGTTGTTCTTGCTGACAACGATCAGAACACAGTTCTTTCCGCAAGAAATATCCCGGAAGTTAAGACTTCCCTTGTTAATACAATCAATGTATTCGACATTCTGAAATACAACACTGTAGTAGCTACTAAGGCTGCTGTAGCATCTATCGAGGAGGTATACGCATAATGGCAAACGTACAGTACTACGACGTAATCCTCAAACCGGTTGTAACTGAGAAGAGCATGAACGCTATGAGCGAGAAGAAATACACATTCCTCGTACATCCGGAAGCAAACAAGACCATGATCAAAGAAGCTGTTGAGAAAATGTTCCCAGGAACAAAGGTTGACAGCGTAAACACAATGAACGCTGACGGTAAGAACCGCAGACGTGGCATGGTAGTAGGCAAGACTGCTAAGACTAAGAAAGCAATCGTTAAGCTTACAGCAGACAGCAAAGATATCGAAATCTTCCAGGGTCTGTAATTTTTGAAACTATGCGGCAACCAAAGCCGCGATACGAAAAATAGAAACGCCAGAAGGCGTTGAAAGGAGTCAGAAATGGGAATCAAAACCTATAACCCATATACACCTTCCAGAAGAAATATGACAGGTTCTGATTTCTCCGAGATCACAAAGACAACTCCGGAGAAGTCCTTAGTAGTTTCTTTAAAGAAGAACGCTGGTCGTAATAACCAGGGTAAGATCACCGTTAGACATCAGGGCGGTGGAAACAGACAGAAATACAGAATCGTTGACTTCAAGAGAAATTCCAAAGACGGAATTCAGGCAACTGTAATCGGTATCGAGTACGATCCGAACAGAAGCGCTAACATCGCTTTAATCTGCTACGCAGATGGTGAGAAGTCCTATATCCTTGCACCGCAGGGCCTTACAAACGGCATGAAGGTTATGAGCGGCGAGCACGCAGAGGCTAAGGTCGGCAACTGCTTACCGTTATCCTTAATTCCGGTTGGTGCACAGGTTCACAATATCGAGCTTTTCCCGGGCAAGGGCGGCCAGATGGTTCGTTCTGCAGGAAACGCTGCACAGTTAATGGCTAAAGAAGGAAAATACGCTACACTTCGTTTACCGTCCGGCGAGATGAGAATGGTTCCGATCGAGTGCCGCGCAACAATCGGTGTTGTAGGCAACGGCGACCACAACCTTGTTAAGATTGGTAAAGCAGGTAGAAAACGTCACATGGGTATCCGCCCGACAGTCCGTGGTTCCGTTATGAACCCGAATGACCATCCGCATGGTGGTGGTGAAGGTAAGACTGGTATCGGCCGTCCGGGTCCGTGCACACCGTGGGGCAAGCCTGCTCTTGGTCTTAAGACTAGAAAGAAAAACAAACAGTCTAACAAGTTAATCGTAAGAAGAAGAAATGGTAAGGCGATTTCATAATCGATAGGAGGTAAAACGATGGCTCGTTCACTTAAAAAAGGACCATTTGCAGACGCTAGCTTACTGAAGAAGGTAGACGCTATGAACGAGGCAGGACAGAAACAGGTTATCAAGACCTGGTCCCGCCGTTCTACAATCTTCCCGCAGATGGTTGGTCATACAATCGCAGTACATGACGGCAGAAAGCATGTACCGGTATACGTAACAGAAGATATGGTTGGTCACAAACTTGGTGAGTTCGTTGCTACAAGAACTTACAGAGGCCACGGCAAAGACGAGAAAAAGTCCGGACGTAAATAATAGATACGCTTTGAAAGGAGGTTCCAGTAATGGCTAAGGGACATAGAAGTCAGATTAAGAGAGAGAGAAATGCCCAGAAGGATACAAGACCGTCTGCAAAGCTGTCTTACGCAAGAGTATCCGTTCAGAAGGCTTGTTTCGTATTAGATGCCATCAGAGGCAAAGATGTTCAGACAGCACTTGGTATTGTAACTTACAATCCTAGATATGCTTCCAGCTTAATCGAGAAATTATTAAAATCTGCAATCGCAAATGCTGAGAACAACAACGGCATGAACGCAGAGAACCTGTATGTGGAGGAGTGCTACGCATCTCAGGGACCGATTATGAAGAGAGTAAAACCGAGAGCACAGGGTAGAGCTTACAGAATCGAAAAGAGAATGAGCCACATCACCATCGTGCTGAACGAGAAATAATAGGAGGCAGTTATGGGACAGAAAGTTAATCCACACGGCATGAGAGTCGGCGTTATCAAAGACTGGGATTCCAGATGGTACGCTGAAGCTGATTTCGCTGACAACCTCATCGAGGATCATAAAATCAGAACTTACCTTAAGAAGAGATTATACAGCGCTGGCGTTTCCAAGATCGAGATCGAGCGCGCATCTGATAGAGTTAAAATTATCGTTTTCACAGCAAAACCGGGCGTAGTTATCGGTAAGGGCGGATCTGAGATCGAGAAGGTCAAAGCTGAAGTTCAGAAGATGACTGCTAAGAAGGTATTTGTAGACATCAAGGAAGTTAAGAGACCGGACCGTGAAGCTCAGCTTGTTGCAGAGTCCATCGCTCAGCAGCTTGAGAACCGTGTTTCCTTCCGTCGTGCTATGAAGTCCACAATGTCCAGATCCATGAAGGCTGGCGTTCTTGGTATCAAGACAGCTGTTGGCGGACGTCTTGGCGGTGCTGATATCGCACGTACAGAGTTTTACAGCGAGGGAACAATCCCGCTTCAGACATTAAGAGCAGATATTGACTATGGTTTCGCAGAGGCAGATACAACTTACGGCAAGCTTGGCGTTAAAGTTTGGATCTACAAAGGCGAGGTTCTTCCGACTAAGGGAAATAAGGAAGGGAGCGATAAATAATGTTAATGCCGAAAAGAGTAAAGCGCCGCAAACAGTTCCGTGGAACTATGGCCGGTAAAGCTTTAAGAGGAAATACAATCTCCAACGGTGAATATGGCCTTGTTGCCCTTGAGCCGTGCTGGATCAAATCTAATCAGATCGAGGCAGCCCGTGTTGCCATGACTCGTTACATCAAACGTGGTGGTAAAGTTTGGATCAAGATTTTCCCGGACAAACCGGTAACAGCTAAACCGGCTGAGACTCGTATGGGTTCCGGTAAGGGCGCTCTTGAGTACTGGGTAGCAGTAGTTAAACCGGGCCGTGTTATGTTCGAAATCGCTGGCGTTCCGGAGGAAACAGCAAAGGAAGCTCTTCGTCTTGCTATGCACAAACTCCCGTGTAAGTGTAAAATTGCTTCCAAGGCAGATTTAGAAGGCGGTGATAACAGTGAAAACTAATAAGTATGTAGAAGAATTAAAAGCGAAAACCGCTGCAGAGTTAAATGAAGAATTAGTTGCAGCAAAGAAGGAGCTCTTCAACCTGAGATTCCAGAACGCAACCAACCAGTTAGATAACACAAGCAGAATCAAAGAGGTTCGCAAGAACATCGCAAGAATTCAGACTGTTATCACAGAGAAGGCAAGAGTTGCTAACTAATCCCGTATCGGTGAAGAACCCCAAGGCATGCTTGCGGGTTGATTAGTTGTCATTATGACACACGCCGATGCGTGTAACAAATCGATTTTGAAAGGAGATTATCCGTCGTGGAAAGAAATCTTAGAAAAACACGTACTGGTAAGGTAGTTAGCAACAAGATGGACAAGACAATCGTCGTTGCTATCGAGAACCACGTAAAACATCCGTTAATCGGAAAGATCGTTAAGAAGACATATAAGTTAAAAGCTCATGATGAGAAGAATGAGTGCAATATCGGCGATACAGTTAAAGTGATGGAGACAAGACCGTTATCCAAGGATAAGAGATGGAGACTTGTTGAAATCGTCGAGAAAGCAAGATAATTGATTCGAGGAAGGAGTATCAGGCATGATTCAGCAGGAATCCAGATTAAAGGTTGCCGATAATACAGGTGCAAGAGAACTGCTTTGTATCCGCGTTATGGGCGGTTCTACAAGAAGATATGCTAACATCGGTGATGTAATCGTAGCCTCCGTTAAAGAAGCAACACCAGGCGGCGTTGTTAAGAAGGGCGATGTAGTCAAAGCCGTTGTAGTTCGTTCTGTAAAAGGCGCACGTCGTAAAGACGGTTCTTATATTAAATTTGATGAGAACGCAGCAGTTATCATCAAAGATGACAAGACTCCAAGAGGAACCCGTATTTTTGGGCCGGTCGCAAGAGAGCTTCGTGAGAAACAGTTCATGAAGATCGTATCTCTGGCTCCGGAAGTATTATAAGGAGGTGCCAGGTAATGCATAAAATCAAAAAAGATGATATGGTAAAGATCATCGCAGGTAAAGATAAAGATAAAACTGGTAAAGTTCTGAGCGTAGACACCAAGAAGAACGAAGTTGTCGTTGAAGGCTGCAACATGGTAACAAAGCATACCAAACCGAGCCAGACAAACCAGAACGGCGGAATTGTTCATCAGGAAGCTCCGATCGACATCTCCAACGTAATGCTGTTCGTTGACGGAAAAGCTACAAGAGTTGGCTTTGAAGTTAAAGACGGTAAGAAAGTCCGCGTTGCTAAGGCAACCGGTAAAGTAATTGACTAATAGCAGAGAGGAGGAAACACAAGTTGGCTAGATTAAAAGAAATGTACCAGAACGAGATCGTTGAAGCAATGATCAAGAAATTTGGTTATAAGAATATCATGGAAGTGCCGAAGCTCGATAAGATCGTTATCAACATGGGCGTAGGCGAAGCAAAAGACAACGCGAAAGTCCTTGACTCTGCAGTTCGTGACCTTGAGATCATCACAGGTCAGAAGGCAGTCCTTACAAAGGCTAAGAAGTCTGTCGCAAACTTCAAACTCAGAGAGGGCATGGCTATTGGATGCAAAGTTACCCTTCGCGGCGAGAAGATGTATGAGTTCGCTGATCGTCTGATCAACCTCGCTCTTCCGCGTGTACGTGACTTCCGCGGCGTTAACGCTAACGCATTCGACGGCAGAGGTAACTACGCACTCGGCATCAAGGAACAGTTAATTTTCCCGGAAATTGAATATGATAAAGTTGACAAGGTCAGAGGTATGGACATCATCTTCGTTACAACCGCTAAGACTGACGAGGAAGCTCGTGAACTGTTAACATTATTCAACATGCCGTTTGCAAAGTAATTAGGAGGATTTATCCATGGCTAAAACTTCAATGAAGATTAAACAGCAGCGTCCGGCAAAGTTCTCCACAAGAGAATACAACCGCTGCAGAATCTGTGGTCGTCCACATGCATATCTGAGAAAATATGGCATTTGCCGTATCTGCTTCCGTGAGCTCGCTTACAAGGGCGAGATCCCGGGCGTAAAGAAGGCAAGCTGGTAGGATTTAGCTGCTTAGAAAAGCGTCAGAAGTCAGGTGGGAACATCGTGTTTCCCCGCCTGGCCGTGCAGAGAAGCGCTTAATAGGCTGACTGGTCCCGTTCTTCGACCACAGGGAAAAGAACTTCCCTATACATCGTAACAACGCCTATAAGGAAAACTTGTTTTCCCCAGGCCGAACAACACTCCTGTGCAGCGCGAATGATTCGCGAACCACAGTGACAAACCAACAATCCATTAGGAGGAAATATAATCATGACAATGAGCGATCCGATTGCAGATATGCTTACAAGAATTCGTAACGCAAACACTGCTAAACATGATACAGTAGATGTTCCGGCTTCCAAGATGAAATTAGCTATCGCTGATATCCTTGTAAGAGAAGGCTACATCAAGAAATATGACATCGTTGAGGACGGTGCATTCCAGACAATCCGCATCTCCTTAAAGTATGGCGCTGACAAGAACGAGAAGATCATCTCCGGAATCAAGAAGATCTCCAAGCCGGGCTTACGTGTATACGCTGGCAAGGAAGATATGCCGAAGGTACTTGGCGGACTTGGTATCGCTATCGTATCCACAAACCAGGGCGTAATCACTGACAAGCAGGCTAGACAGCTTGGTGTCGGCGGCGAAGTTCTTGCATTTGTTTGGTAATTATTCCCATTGATGTTATCGCACCCCGCCTGCAAAGCTGAACATTGATCCAGCAGGGCGGAGTTTGCGTGCGTCTGGAGGCAACTTCAGACCAGATATAACATAGAAACTGAAAACAGAAAGTGTAAAAGCACTTTCCGAGAATCTAAGTAGGAGGTAAAAGGCATGTCACGTATTGGTAGAATGCCGGTAGCGATTCCAGCAGGCGTAACTGTAACAATCGCAGAGAACAACAATGTGACCGTTAAAGGTCCGAAGGGAACACTGGTAAGAGATTTACCGGTAGAGATGGAAATCAAAGAAGAAGATGGACACATCGTCGTAACAAGACCGAACGATTTAAAGAAGATGAAATCTTTACACGGTCTTACAAGAACGCTAATCCATAACATGATCCAGGGTGTTACTGAAGGCTACGAGAAGAAGCTTGAGGTAAACGGTGTTGGTTACAGAGCTCAGAAGCAGGGCAAGAAGCTCACACTTTCCCTTGGTTACTCCCATCCGGTAGAGATGGAAGATCCGGAAGGTATCGAGACTGTTCTTGATGGACAGAACATCATCATCGTTAAGGGCATCAGCAAAGAGAAAGTCGGCCAGTATGCAGCTGAAATCAGAGAGAAGAGAAGACCGGAGCCGTATAAGGGCAAAGGTATCAAGTACGCTGATGAGGTTATCAGACGCAAAGTTGGTAAGACTGGTAAGAAATAATTTAAGGAGAGTGTAAAAATGGTTAGCAAGCAGTCAAGAAGCGAAATCCGCAGAAAAAAACACTATAGATTACGCAATCGCTTTGCTGGTACAGCAGAGAGACCGCGTTTAGCAGTGTTCAGAAGCAATAATCATATGTATGCTCAGATCATCGACGATTCCGTTGGACATACTTTAGTATCTGCTTCCACTCTTGAGAAAGAGATCAAAGCAGAGTTAGAGAACACAGATACCGTTGATGCAGCTGCATATATCGGAACCGTAGTAGCTAAGAGAGCAATCGAGAAAGGCATCAAAGAGGTCGTTTTCGATAGAGGCGGTTTCATTTATCAGGGTAAGATTCAGGCATTAGCAGATGCAGCCCGTGAGGCTGGTCTCGTATTCTAATAGAGAGGAGAAAACAGCATGAAGCGTACAATCATTGACGCAAGTCAGTTAGAGTTAAATGACAAAGTTGTTGCCATTAAGCGCGTATCCAAGACTGTTAAAGGTGGACGTACCATGAGATTTTCCGCTCTGGTAGTAGTAGGAGACGGCAATGGTCACGTAGGCGCAGGCCTTGGTAAAGCAGGTGAGGTTCCGGAAGCTATCCGTAAAGGTAAAGAAGCTGCTATGAAGAACCTTGTAGAGATCCCGATGGATGAGAACAAGAGCATCCCGCACGACTTCCTTGGCGAGTTCGGAAGCGCTTCCGTACTGATCAAGAGAGCTCCGGAAGGTACTGGTATCATCGCTGGTGGTCCGGTTCGTTCCGTAGTAGAGCTTGCAGGCATCAAGAACATCCGTACAAAGTCTTTAGGTTCCAACAACAAGACAAACGTAGTTCTCGCAACAATCGAAGGTCTTACAAAGTTAAAGACTCCAGAAGAGGTTGCTAAGAACCGCGGCAAATCTGTTGAAGACGTTGTTTGCTAATAGGAGGATAATAAAATGGCAGAGAAGTTAAAAATCACATTAGTAAAATCCCCTATCGGCGCTGTTCCGAAGCAGAGAGCGACAATCGAAGCACTTGGTTTAAAGAAGATGCACAAGACTGTCGAGATGCCGGATAATGGTGCAGTTAGAGGCATGATCCAGAATGTCAGACATCTGGTTAAAGTTGAAGAAATCTAATTGATATAAAGTAAGGAGGTGCAGTGATGAACTTATCTAATTTACATCCTGCTGAAGGATCTAAGCATAGTGATAGTTTCAGAAGAGGCCGTGGTCACGCTTCTGGAAATGGTAAGACAGCTGGTAAGGGACATAAGGGCCAGAAGGCACGTTCCGGCGCACCGAGACCTGGTTTCGAGGGCGGCCAGATGCCGTTATACAGACGTCTTCCGAAGAGAGGATTTACAAACATCAACTCCAAGGAGATCGTTGGAATTAATGTAAGTGTATTAGAGAGATTTGAGAATGACTCCGTAGTATCCGTTGAGACATTACTGGAGACAGGTGTGATCAAAAACCCGCAGGACGGCGTTAAGATTCTTGGTAACGGAGAGTTAACAAAGAAACTTGTCGTTAAAGCCAATGCTTTCAGTGAAGGCGCAAAAGCTAAAATTGAGGCAGTAGGTGGAACCTGCGAGGTGATCTAATATGTTAAAATCCTTACAGAAAGCATTTAAGGTGAAAGAAGTCCGCGACAGACTTCTTTACACCTTTATGATGCTTGTAGTCATCCGAATCGGCTGCTGTCTTCCGATACCGGGCGTTGATCCGAGCTATCTGCATGATTTCTTTTCAAATCTGCAGAACTCTGGAATGGGATTCTTTAATGCGATCACAGGAGGATCTTTCTCCTCCATGTCTATCTTCGCATTGAGTATCACCCCGTATATCACATCTTCCATCATTATGCAGTTACTCACAATTGCAATTCCGAAGCTTGAGGAAATGCAGAAGGACGGTGAGGATGGAAGAAAGAAGATTGCAGAGTACACCAGATATCTTACCGTCGGCCTGGCTCTCTTTGAGTCCTGCGCAATGGCAGTTGGCCTTGGCGGAAAGGGACTTCTTCTCGAAGACCACCGTAACATCTGGGGATATCTTACGGTCGTAGCCGCTATGACCGCAGGTTCTGCTCTTCTGATGTGGATTGGCGAGAGGATTACAGACAATGGAGTAGGAAACGGTATTTCCATCGTACTTCTGATCAATATCGTATCTGGTACTCCGCAGGATATGATGACATTATATGAGCGCTTTATGGCAGGCAGATCAGTTGCAGTCGCAACTGTATCAGGCATCATTGTACTGGCAATTATCGTTGCGATCGTTGTCTTTGTCCTCGTTTTAAACGATGCAGAGCGCCGGATCCCGGTACAGTACAGCAAGAAGATGCAGGGCCGCAGAATGATCGGCGGACAGTCTACCTACATTCCGTTGAAGGTAAACACCGCGAACGTTATTCCGGTCATCTTCGCTTCTTCCATCATGTCAATGCCGGTTATGATCGCTCAGTTCTTCCACGTTGATTATTCAACCATCGCTGGAAAGATCCTGTTAGCGTTGAGCTCATCCAACTGGTTTAAACCGGAAGCTCCGGCTTACTCCATTGGTATGCTCGTATATATCGTATTAGTCGTACTGTTCGCGTATTTCTATACGTCCATTACGTTTAACCCACTGGAAGTTGCTAATAATATGAAGAAGTCCGGCGGCTTTATCCCGGGCATCCGCCCAGGTAAGCCAACCTCAGACTACCTCAACAATATCTTAAACTATATTGTATTTATCGGTGCCTGCGGATTGGTGATCGTGTGCATTATCCCGATCATCGCATCCGGTCTCTTCTCTGTCGGCAATCTTTCCTTCGGCGGCACATCCCTGATCATTATTGCAGGTGTAATCCTCGAGACGATCAAGGCTGTGGAGTCTATGATGCTTGTAAGAAATTACAAGGGATTCTTAAATGATTGATCAAATAGAGAAATAGCAGCAGCTGCGTGCTGAAAATCGGAGCGGGCGGAAAGATGCTTTTCGCCCGCTTTTTCGGTTTTTTAGGACGAGTGGAGGAAATTACAATTATGAAAATCATTATGTTGGGCGCGCCGGGAGCCGGAAAAGGCACCCAGGCACAGAGAATCGCGGAAAAGTACGGAATCCCGCACATTTCCACCGGAGACATCTTCCGGGCAAACATTAAGAACGGAACAGAGCTTGGCAAGAAGGCAAAAGCATTCATGGACCAGGGACTTCTTGTTCCGGACGAACTGACGGTTGATCTTGTTATGGACAGAATCAGCCAGCCGGACTGCGAAAAGGGATACATTCTCGATGGTTTCCCGCGTACGATCCCGCAGGCAGAGGCCCTCACAGAGGCTCTTGCCAAAAAGGGAGAGGCGATCGATTTCGCGATCGATGTTGACGTACCGGACGAAAAGATCGTTACCCGTATGGCAGGCCGCCGTGCATGCGTAAAGTGCGGAATGACTTATCACATCGTATATGCTGCTCCGAAGAAGGAAGGCATCTGCGACAAGTGCGGCGCTGAACTCATTTTAAGAGACGATGATAAGCCGGAGACTGTTACAAAACGTCTTTCTGTTTATCATGAGCAGACGCGCCCGCTCATCAGCTTCTATGCGGATAAGCACGTCCTCTACACCGTAGACGGAACGCAGAATATGGAACAGGTATTTGAGGCTATCACAAAGATTTTAGGAGCTTAAAATAATGGCAGTAACAATTAAATCGCCGAGAGAGATCGAACTGATGCGAAAAGCCGGAGAAATTCTGGCGCAGGTGCACGAGGAGCTGCATGCAGCTGTTCACCCGGGAATGTCCACTCTGGACATCGATAAGCTGGGAGAGCGTCTGATCCGCAGCCATGGATGTATTCCTTCCTTTAAAAATTACAATGGATATCCTGCATCCATCTGCGTGTCCGTAAATGATGAGATCGTACATGGAATCCCGAATAAGCACCGTATTTTAAAGGATGGCGATATCGTCAGCCTTGATGCGGGGACGATCTATAAGGGATACCATTCCGACGCAGCCCGCACCTGGGCAGTAGGAAACGTCTCCCCGGAAGCACAGAAACTGATGGATGTCACAAAACAGTGCTTTTACGAAGGTATTAAATTTGCGAAAGCAGGCAATCATCTGAATGATATCTCCACGGCAATCCAGGCATACGCCGAAAAATTCGGCTATGGCGTTGTCCGCGAGTTGGTTGGACATGGAATTGGTACCCACCTTCATGAAGATCCGGAGGTCCCGAACTTTGCGACAAAGAGAAGGGGAATCCTTTTACAGCCGGGTATGACTCTGGCCATTGAACCGATGATCAATGCCGGCACACCGGATGTAATCTGGATGGACGATGACTGGACCGTTGTTACAGCAGATCATGCCCTGTCCGCTCACTATGAGAATACGATCCTCATCACTGAGGGCGAGCCGGAGATCCTTTCCCTGCGCCCGGGCCTTGAATAGGAGGGTCCAGCATGGAAATGACCCCGGGATTCCTGGCAAGATCGATTGCCGGAAATGACAAGGATAAAATTTATGTCATATCGGAGGATCTTGGAACATACGTTTCTCTGCTTGCAGAAAACGGCCGGGTCCTCCGGAAAAATAAAAAGCATGTCCAGATCATTAAGAAACGAAACAGGAGGTAAATTTTATGTCTAAGGCTGACGTAATCGAAATCGAAGGCGTCGTTGTTGAGAAGCTGCCGAACGCTATGTTCCAGGTTGAACTTGAGAATGGTCACAAGGTATTAGCTACCATCAGTGGAAAACTGCGTATGAACTACATCCGTATTCTTCCGGGTGATAAGGTAACATTAGAGATGTCCCCTTACGATTTATCCAAGGGACGTATTATTTGGAGAGATAAATAGTATCCTTGACAAAGGGCTAAAAAAGTTGAAGAAAACCAATAAAAACGCTTGATTTTCCGGCAAGGAAGTGTTATAATGCTCAAGCGAACTTTGTTGGAACGCTTGTATTATGCCCATTTTCAGGTGCTTTTTATACAGGTATAGCAACCCGTAATGCCGTTCCCAGATGGCACGGAATCGGTGTGTTTCCGGCAGTAAAGGGAAGCGGACTACGAAGGAAAGGAGAATTACTGTGAAAGTAAGATCATCAGTAAAACCGATTTGCGAGAAGTGCAAGGTTATTAAGAGAAAAGGCAGTATCAGAATTATCTGTGAAAATCCTAAGCACAAACAGAGACAGGGCTGATGCCGCAATTTGCCTGTATTTTTTCGCGCGGCTTTGACATGAAACGCGAGAGTGCGTTGTTGTGTCGGCAATAACTATTTCTACAATATTTAAATGGAGGTACCACTCATGGCTCGTATTTCAGGTGTTGATTTACCAAGGGAAAAACGTGTCGAAATCGGCTTAACTTATATCTACGGTATCGGTAGAGCAAGTGCAGACCGTATTCTTGCTGCGGCTGGTGTAAATCCTGACACACGTGTAAAGGATTTAACCGATGACGAAGTAAAGAACATTGCAGCAGTAATCGCTGAGACTCAGACTGTTGAAGGTGACTTACGTCGTGAGATCGCTTTAAACATCAAGAGACTTCAGGAGATCGGATGCTACAGAGGTATTCGTCACAGAAAGAGTCTTCCTTGCCGTGGTCAGAAGACCAAGACAAACGCAAGAACATGCAAGGGTCCGAGAAAGACTGTTGCAAACAAGAAGAAATAATTATCAGTAACAAATGTTTTGAATCACGTTGCATGTTTTAAAGACAGGAAACAGGGTTCAGTAAATGAGAAAGTAGGTTAGTTTAAAATGGCTAAAAAAGTGTCCACTGCTAAAAAAGTGACAAAAAAGCGTGTAAAGAAAAACGTTGAACGCGGACAGGCGCACATCCAGTCATCTTTTAACAACACAATCGTGACATTAACAGATGCACAGGGTAATGCCTTATCTTGGGCAAGTGCAGGCGGTCTGGGATTTAGAGGTTCAAGGAAATCTACTCCATATGCAGCACAGATGGCTGCAGAAACTGCAACTAAGGCAGCTCTTGTACATGGTTTAAAATCCGTAGACGTTATGGTTAAAGGACCGGGATCTGGCCGTGAGGCTGCTATCCGTGCCCTTCAGGCATGTGGTCTTGAAGTAACAAGCATTAAGGACGTAACACCGGTTCCGCACAACGGATGCCGTCCGCCAAAGCGTAGAAGAGTCTAATTAGGAGGAAGTAAAATGGCAGTTGATAGAGTTCCTGTTCTTAAAAGATGCAGATCCCTTGACCTTGATCCCATTTATTTAGGAATAGATAAAAAATCCAACAGAGAATCTAAAAGAGCAAACAAGAAGATCAGTGAGTATGGTCTTCAGTTAAGAGAAAAACAGAAAGCTAAGTTCATCTATGGCGTTCTGGAGAAGCCGTTCCGTAACTACTACGATAAGGCTGAGCGTTTAAACGGACAGACAGGTGAAAACCTTATGATCCTTCTTGAGCGCAGACTTGACAACGTTATCTTCCGTCTTGGTTTCGCAAGAACAAGAAAGGAAGCTAGACAGATCGTTGACCACAAGCACGTTCTTGTAAACGGCAAGTGCGTAAACATCCCGTCTTACCTTGTAAAGGCTGGCGATGTTGTTGAGATCAGAGAAAAGAACAAAGGCGACAACCACTACAAGCTGGTTCTCGAGACCACAGCTGGCCGTCTTGTTCCGGCATGGTTAGAGTCTGACCATGAGAACTTAAAGGGCGAGATCAAAACTCTTCCGACAAGAGAAGAGATCGACGTTCCTGTAAACGAGATGCTCATCGTCGAGTTATACTCCAAATAATTCACCGGAGCGGTTTTTACAAAGTATCTGGCCATTTCCGGCCGGATGCTTTGTGTTCTAAAAGAACGCTTCGTGGCATTTGTCAAAGCATACCCAAAAGGAGGGGCTTTTTGTGTTCGATTTTGAGAAACCAAACATTGAGATTGCTGAGATTTCCGAAGATAAAAGATACGGAAAGTTTGTCGTAGAACCGCTTGAGAGGGGTTACGGCACAACTCTGGGAAATTCCCTGAGAAGAATCATGCTTTCTTCTTTACCGGGTTCTGCTGTCAGCCAGGTGAAAATTGATGGTGTACTTCATGAGTTCAGTTCCATCGCCGGCGTTAAGGAAGATGTGACTGAGATCATTATGAACATCAAGAGCTTAGCAATTAAGAACAACAGTGATACAAACGAGCCGAAGACTGCGTACATCGAGTTCGAGGGTGAGGGTGTGATCCACGCTTCTGACATTCAGACAGATGCTGATATCGAGATCCTGAATCCGGATCAGGTTATCGCAACCTTAAGCGGCGGCGCAGACAGCAAGTTCTACATGGAACTTACGATCACCAACGGCCGTGGCTACGTAAGCGCTGATAAGAACAAGAGCGACGATCTTCCGATCGGAGTTCTCGCTGTAGATTCCATTTATACACCGGTTGAGCGTGTCAATATGTCTGTTGAGAACACCCGTGTTGGTCAGCAGACAGACTACGATAAGCTCACACTTGAGATCTACACAAACGGAACACTGGATCCGGACGAGGCAGTCAGCCTTGCTGCTAAAGTTTTAAGCGAGCATCTGAATCTCTTCATCGACCTCTCTGAGAATGCAAAGACTGCAGAGGTTATGGTTGAAAAGGAGAACAACGAGAAAGAAAAAGTTCTTGAGATGAACATCGACGAGCTGGAGTTATCCGTTCGTTCCTACAACTGTCTCAAGAGAGCAGGTATCAATACCGTTGAAGAGCTTTGCAGCCGCACTTCTGAGGACATGATGAAGGTTAGAAACCTTGGTCGCAAGTCCCTCGAGGAAGTACTTGCAAAGTTAAAAGAACTGGGCTTACAGCTCAATTCCAGCGACGAACAGTAAATTTTGGTTGTGATACATTCACCCGGAAGGTAAGTCCGAAGGGCGCAGAAGGGCGTAGAGCGACTCATTATGGAAAAAAAGGCGGCGGTCCAGTAAGTCCAAAGAAGCGTGGGCGGCTGTTCCACAAATGGAGGAAATTAAATCATGGCAGGTTATAGAAAACTCGGAAGAACTTCCAGTCAGAGAAAAGCATTACTTAGAATTCAGGCTACAAACCTTTTATATCATGGAAAGATCGTTACAACTGAGGCAAGAGCTAAAGAAGTAAGAAAGATCGTTGAGAGCCTGATCGCTCTTGCAGTAAAAGAGAAAGATAACTTCGAGACTGTTAAAGTTACAGCTAAGGTTGCCCGCAAGGACGCTGACGGCAAGAGAGTAAAAGAAGTTGTTGACGGTAAGAAAGTTACTGTATACGACGAAGTTGAGAAGGAAATCAAGAAGGACATGCCGTCCAGACTTCATGCAAGAAGACAGATGGTAAAAGCTCTTTATGACGTAACAGAGGTTCCGACAGCAGCAGCTGGTAAGAAGAAAAACACAAAGAAAGTTGATCTTACAAACAAGCTGTTCAACGAGATCGCTCCGAAGTACGCTTCCCGTAACGGTGGTTACACAAGAATCATCAAGATCGGTCAGCGTAAGGGCGACGGTGCTATGGCAGTTCTGATCGAGCTCGTTTAATTCTAATTTAATACGAAATCGCTGAAGACCGGTAGAATACGTGTGAGCGTGTTCTGTCGGTCTTCTTTTAGTGAGCGCAGAGGAAATACAAGCGGCTGCGAAGCAGAGATTTACTTTCCCTGCGCTACTAACGTGCAAACAGCCTGCGAAGCAGGCAATAGAGCGCGTAATCGCGAGTTTGCGAGTGAGCGGGTGGCCAACGAACTTCGCAGGCAGCAGAGCGTGCAGCGCGAGTTTGCCAGTGGGGGGTGCCCAGGTTGAGCGGACTCATAGTACAAAATAAGACCATAGACACTATCTGATAAATAATGTGTCTATGGTCTTTGTGACTTTCGTGTTTAGTTTATTCCGAGCTGTCTCTGGAACTGCTCAAAGAACTCGTTGAATGCAGCAGCATTTGCCGGGTCTTTCATTAGGTTTGTGATAGTCAGCACATAGAAGAACTCGCCGATGCCGAGAAGAACGGCGATGACGCCAAGGATGATTCCGGCTACTGCAGTGCCTCTGAAGGGCTGGCCTTTTTTTGAAATAATGGCGAAGCAGACTGCGCCGACGCCGCAGATGATAGCGACCGGGAAGGCGAAGCAGCAGAGCGTTAAGAGGGCGAAGATTCCGCTGATCAGAGAGATCGTTGCGAAGGAGTTTTTCTCGCGTCTCGGGCGCTGCGGCTGGTTCTGCCAGCAGGGCGGCTGTCCGTTATTGTACTGATTCTGCCAATATGGTGGCTGACCGTTCTGATGCGGGAACTGCCCGCTGTTCTGCTGATTCTGCCAGTATGGATCCTGTCCAGGATTCTGAGGCGGGACTTGCTGACCGTTGTGCGGACTCTGCCAGTATGGATCCTGTCCGTTATTCTGAGGCGGGATCGGCTGTCCGTTCTGTGGATTATGCCAATACGGATCCTGTCCGTTATTCTGGGGTGGATTCTGCTGGTCCGGCTGTGCCGGATCTGGAGCCTGCGGAACGTTTCCGGCGCTGTGCGGATTCGGATCAGCAGCCTGTGTTTCCTGGTTCATATCTTTATATTCAGATGAATTCTGATCTTCGTAATCTGCCATGAAAATTCCTCCTGTTGTAATTCTGCGGCGCTGCCGCCAAAATGCTCATAGCACTGTTCCCTGATAAAAAAGGCCGGTCAGCCCCTCGATGGTTAAGAAAAATAATACGGAACAGTTACCGTATAGTTTAACATGAAACGCCGTCCATGTCCACATTTAAGTTGCATAAGAGCATGGATTGAATTATAATGGAGAATGACATCTCCGGCGGCTTTATGCTTTCCGGGGTAGAACTAGAAGGAGAAAGAACATGGACATTTTAGGCGTACTGACTGCGGAATTGGGAGTGAAAATGAGCCAGGTCGAGGCGGCTGTGAAGCTCATTGACGAGGGAAACACGATTCCGTTTATTGCCAGATACCGGAAGGAAGTAACCGGTTCCTTAAACGATGAGGTATTAAGAAACCTGGATGAACGATTAAAATATCTGAGAGGTCTTGAAGACCGCAAGACTCAGATCCTCGCATCGATCGAGGATCAGGGAAAACTGACGGCTGATTTAAAGAAGAAGATCGAGGAAGCCGAGACTATGGTGGCGGTGGAGGATTTATACCTGCCGTTCCGCCCGAAGAGAAAGACAAGAGCCAGCATGGCGAAGGAGAGAGGCCTGGAGCCGCTGGCCGATACGATCCTGCTGCAGGTGACAAAAGAACCGATTGAAACACTGGCTACCCAGTATGTCTCCGAGGAAAAAGGCGTTGCAGACGCGAAAGCGGCCATTGACGGCGCAAAGGATATCCTTGCGGAGCGCATCTCCGAGGTGGCAAAATACCGTGCATACATCCGCAATGTGACAAAAGAGGAAGGTTCTATCGTCTCCGCGGCGAAGGACGAGAAGACAGAGTCCGTTTACGAGATGTACTATCATCACGAGGAGCTTGTAAGAAAGTGCGCTGGACACAGGATTCTCGCCTTAAACCGCGGTGAGAAGGAAAAGATCCTGACTGTAAAGATCGCGGCTCCGGAGGAGAAGATCTTACGCTACTTAAATAAGATGGTCATCACCAGAGAGAACCCGGTGACAACTCCGGTCTTACAGGAAGTGATCGCAGACAGCTACAACCGTCTCATCGCCCCGGCAATTGAGCGTGAGGTGAGAAATCTCATGACCGAGAAGGCGGAGGACGGTGCCATCAAGATCTTCGGAAAGAACTTAGAGCAGCTTCTCATGCAGCCTCCGATCGCAGGCCGCGTGGTATTGGGATGGGATCCGGCGTTCCGTACCGGCTGTAAGTTAGCAGTCGTTGACGCCACAGGAAAAGTCCTGGATACCGTGGTCATCTACCCGACCGCACCGCAGAACAAGGTGGAGGACGCGAAGAAGACCTTAAAAAAGCTCATCGAGAAATACAATATCTCCCTGATCTCCGTCGGAAATGGAACGGCTTCCAGAGAGTCCGAGCAGATCATCGCGGAGTTTATCAAGGAGATCCCGGAACACGTCCAGTACGTGATCGTAAATGAGGCAGGAGCTTCCGTATATTCTGCCAGCAAGCTTGCCACAGAGGAATTCCCGAAATTCGACGTGGGACAGAGAAGTGCCGTCTCCATCGCACGACGTCTCCAGGACCCGCTTGCGGAGCTCGTAAAAATCGATCCGAAGTCCATCGGTGTCGGCCAGTATCAGCATGATATGAACCAGAAACATCTGAGCGAGGCTCTTGGAAACGTTGTTGAGGACTGCGTAAATAAGGTGGGTGTCGACTTAAATACGGCGTCCGCATCTCTTTTAGAGTATATTTCCGGTATCTCCAAGGTGATCGCGAAGAACATCGTCGCATACCGTGAGGAGAACGGCGCGTTTACGAACCGCCGCCAGCTCTTAAAGGTCGCAAAGCTTGGCCCGAAGGCATTTGAGCAGTGTGCCGGATTTATGAGAATTGCAGGCGGGGACAATCCGCTTGACGGAACCTCTGTACATCCGGAGTCTTATAAGGCAGCGCTGGAGTTATTAAAGCGTGCAAAGATTGAACCGGAGGAGATCGCGAAGGGCGGCGCGGCCGGAATCAGCAAAAAGATCACAGATTACAAGAAACTTTCCGAGGAGCTTGAAGCCGGTGAGGAGACCTTGAAGGATATTGTAAAAGAGCTGGAAAAACCGGCGAGGGATCCGCGTGAGGAGATGCAGAAACCGATCTTAAGGACCGATGTCCTTGATATGAAGGATTTAAAGCCGGGAATGATCTTGAAGGGAACTGTAAGAAACGTCATCGATTTCGGTGCTTTCGTGGATATCGGTGTCCATCAGGATGGTCTGGTGCATATTTCCCAGCTTTCCAGGAAGTACATCAAGCATCCGCTTGAGGCGGTCAGCGTAGGGGATATCGTTGAGGTGAAGGTTCTCGGAGTGGATATGGCGAAGAAAAGGATTTCCTTATCTATGATATTGGACGAGGAATAAATTCTAAACTATCGATACGAAGGAACGTTTAGTTGACGGAAAAGTCATAAAATCCCTGTGGCAGGAAGAAGCTGATTTCAGCGTAGGAATGCCAGAGATATAAGGCTTTTAAGGAGACGAACCAGATAAAAAAGGAATACACGGGCCAGACGGTGAATATTCCGGCGAGCCGAAGAAATGGAGGAGTCAGTCATGAAGTATAATTTTGATGAAGTGATCGACCGTAAAGGAACCCATGCAGTGAAGGTTGAGCGCCTGCCAAAGGGAGCGGACAAGGATTCACTCTCCCTCTGGATCGCGGATATGGATTTTGCCTGCGCAGAACCGATCTTAAAGGCTCTCCATGAGCGGATCGACCGGAAAATCTTCGGATACACCATGTACGATGCGGACGAGTGCATGGATGCGGTGACAGGCTGGATGAAAAAGCGCTACGGCTGGAATGAGAGCAGAGAGAACCTGTTTTTCTGTCCGGGCATTGTGGCTGCCTATGCGGCACTCATCAACCTCCTCACGGAGCCGGGGGACGGGATCGTTCTCCAGCGGCCAATCTACTATCCATTTACAAATAAAGCCAACAGCAATGGCCGTGTTCCGGTGGACAACGCGCTGATCTATGAGAACGGTGCTTACCGGATCGACTTTGAGGATCTCGATAAGAAGATGGCGGACCCGTCAAACAAGGTTCTCGTGGTGTGCAGTCCGCATAACCCGACAGGTCGTGTCTGGACGGAGGACGAGCTTAAAAAGACGGTAGAGATCTGTAAAAAGTACGACAAATGGATCATCTGCGATGAGATCCACTGCGACCTGATCCGCCGTGGCGTGACGTTTACACCGATCATGAATGTGGCTTCGGAGTATGCGGACCGGATCGTTGTCTGCACGGCGCCGAGCAAGACCTTTAACCTTGCTGGAATGAAGACCTCCAACATTGTGATCCACAATAAAGAGCTTCAGAAAAAATGGAAAGACTATGTGAATGGCAGCCTGTCCATGGATGGCGCTTCCGCTCTGGGTATGACGGCGATGATCGCGGCCTACACAGAGGGGGAAGAGTGGCTGGAGCAGCTGAAGGACTATCTGGATGGAAACTTCGCGTATATCGACGAATATTTAAAGAAATACCTTCCGAAGGCCCATCTCGTCAAGGCGGAGGGAACCTACCTCGCGTGGCTTGATCTCAACGGATACGTTGACCGGGATGAGAAAAAACTGGAAGAACTGATGCAGAAGAAAGCAAAGGTCGCTCTGGATGAGGGATATATCTTCGGTGAGGAGGGACGCGGATTTGAGCGTATCAACGTCGCTTCCCCGCGCAGCGTCATCGAGGAGTGTATGAACCGGATCCGGACGGCATTTGAAGAGGAAAAACTGGTATGAAAATTCAGGTAAAAATGACAGCGAGAGATATTTTTGATTTCTCCATGTACAGCGCGTATTCGGGATTTGCCGGGATCTTTACATTCGTGTTCCTGATCCTGGTCATCGGGATCCTCGGATACGCATGGAGCTCAGTGGCAGTGATGCAGAGAGTCATGCTTTTGGGCTGTATCATCCTTTTTGTGTTTGTCCAGCCGATCATGATCTGGATGAAGGCAAAGGCGCATGCGAAAACGACCGGATACTCAACGCCGATCAATCTTGACGTTTCGGATGAGCAGATCGGGGTCGAACAGGCCGGTGTGACCGGAGAATTGAAATGGGATCAGATCTGGAAAGTCGTTCGGATCCCGAACATGTATATTATCAAGGTCGGACCGACAAACGGATATCTTGTGCCATTCCGGTCTATTGAAGGGAGAAAACAGGAGTTTGTCGATTTCTGCAAGCGGAATCTTCCGCCGAAGAAGACGAAAGGATTAAAGGCATGATAAAAGAAACAAACGCACCGGAGGAGACCTTCGCCTTTGGAAAAATGCTTGGGGAACAGGCAAAGCCAGGCGAAGTGATCTGCCTGAACGGCGATCTCGGCGTCGGAAAAACAGTTTTTACGAAGGGCTTTGCTGAGGGACTCGGGATCACGGAGCCGGTAAACAGCCCTACCTTCACGATCGTCCAGCAGTATGACAGCGGAAGAATGCCGTTGTACCATTTTGATGTGTACCGGATCGGTGACATCAGCGAGATGGATGAAGTCGGATATGAAGACTGCTTTTACGGGGAAGGCGTGACTCTTATTGAGTGGTCCAACATGATCGAGGAGATCCTGCCGGAGCATGTGAAGACTGTCACCATCGAGAAGAACCTGGAAAAGGGCTTCGATTACAGAAAGATCACGGTGGAGGAAAAATAGATGCGGATTTTAGGAATTGAAAGTTCCTCACTGGTGGCATCGGCGGCCATCTATGAGGACGGGATCACGATGGCGGAATATACGGTGGATTTTAAGATGACCCATTCGCAGACCCTGCTGCCGATGATCGATGAGATGGTAAAACTTGTGGGGATCGATCTGAATACGATCGACGCCATCGCAGTATCCGGCGGTCCGGGATCCTTTACGGGCCTCAGAATCGGGTCTGCGACGGCGAAGGGACTTGGACTGGCATTAAATAAGCCGCTGATCCATGTTCCGACGCTTGACGCGACAGCGTACAACCTGTTCGGTGCATCCGGACTGATCTGTCCGATCATGGATGCGAGAAGAAACCAGGTCTACACGGGAATCTATCGCTTTGAGAAGAAATTTGAGACCGTGATGGATCAGGATGCGATGGATATGGGTGAGCTGATCGAAAAACTGAACGCGATGGGCGAGCGCGTGATCTTCTTAGGTGACGGTGTGCCTGTTTATGAGAAGCAGATCGCGGAGAAGATGACCGTGCCTTATGATCTTGCCCCGGCGCATGTAAACCGCCAGAGAGCCGCATCTGTGGCCGCTCTCGGTGCTGTCTATTTTGCGGAGGGAAAGACGGAGACTGCCATGGAGCATAAGCCGGACTACCTGAGAAAGTCCCAGGCGGAGCGGGAGCGCGAGGAGAGAGAAGAGAAGAAGGCCTGAGTGGATGGTGACTGGATCAGATCCAGCCACCATCCATTTTTATAACTTGTCCGGTCAGGTAATCCGGTGCTTCTACGAGTTTCATGACGAGGTCTGCGACTTCCTCCGGCTTTCCCATGCGTCCAGCGGGGATTTCCTCCAAGAGCATTTCATGCTCCTCATCAGAGAGGAATCCGTTCATCTCTGTATCAATGGCCCCGCAGGCGATAGCGTTCACCTGGATGCCGGACGGAGCAAGTTCTTTGGCGAGGGCCATGGTGAGACCGTTAACGCCGCCTTTTGTGGCAGAGTAGGCCGCTTCGCAGGAGGCACCGCAGACACCCCAGACGGAAGAGATATTGATGATCTTTCCGCTGTGGTTGTGGATCATTCCCGGAATCGCAAACTTCGCGCAGTGGAAGACGGAGGAAAGATTTGCGGAGAGGATCCGGTTCCAGTCCTCAAAGCTTAAGTCCTGTAAAAGGCCGATGATGGAGATCCCGGCGTTGTTTACGAGGACATCCACATGGCCGACGCGGGACTCGATCTCTTTAAATAGACGTTTACAGTCATCCGGATTTCCGACGTCCGCCTGTACCGCGAGGCACTCTGCGCCCAAGGCCTCCACTTCTTTTTTCACTTTTTCCATCCGTTCGATGCTTCTGGCACAGTTGATCACGACATGGTATCCGCAGGAAGCAAATTTTAAAGCCACGGCCCGCCCGATCCCGCGGGATGAGCCGGTGACGAGAACTGTTTCTTTCATAATGAACTCCTATTTGCGTATAAAATTTTGTTGCTTTGTAACTGTTCAGTAGGTCTGCGCACTTGCTGCGCTGACCGTAAGAAAACATAGGCTGGAAGGCAAAAATCCCATCAGCGAAGCTGATCTGGAATGGATTTTTGCACGTAACTATGAAGGTACTGAATAGTTACGTTGCTCTTTTGATGAGATCACAGCTGCCGGATATGATCGGACTATAAGAATTCCGAGGATTGATGAAAACGGCAGATATGCATATTTTAAGGGAATAACACCGGAATTACAATAGGATAGCGGAAAAATCCGTTGTAGTTCGGTCAGCGTATGGATTGTCATATTTCAAAGGAGCTCAACAAGAAAGCCGTGACCACATCAGGATCGATGCAGTCACGGCTTTCGGTTTCGATATGGTTATTTCTGCTGTCTGGCCTCATTTAAGCTCATTCCGCTGCGGACCTTGCTCTCGATGCGGTCCTCTTTTGCCTTGATCTTCTCTGCTTCCAGAAGGACTTCCTTTAAGTGAGCGCTCGGGACGACGGCAACTCCGGTGCGGTCCATTAAAACCAGATCCTCCGGACAGATCTGGACACCGCCGAGGAATACCGGTACATCCACGTCAACCGTCTCCATGATGCGGGCGCTCTTTACCGGGCTTGTGCCGCCGAGGTAGACCGGGAATTTGAGGTCTGCGATCTCGTCGATGTCACGGAGACTTCCGTTTGTGAGTTCTCCCATGACCCCGCGCATCTGGGCTCTTGTGGCGAGCATAGCGCCTCCGGTAGCAACGTCGGTGAGCCCTGTTGCCTCAATGACGAGAAGGTCACCGTACTCGGTCTGGCTGTCGATGATGGATGCCTGTTTTGTCAGGGACTTTCCGTCAAAAGCTGTCTTTCTGCGCATCTGGCGGAGTGTCTTCGCGAAACCTGCGGTTCTCGGCTGGTAAACGTCTAACGGGCGGAGTCCAAGGACGATTCCGGAGCGGAGACCGAGGTTATCCATCGCGTCTGAAATATTTGAGGTTGGGAATTTCTTGTAGTTTTCGATCCAGTAGGTTCTTTCTTCTTTGTTGAAAATCATGATGTGTTCCGCAGCTGGATAGATATGTGCAACTGCGATTCTCCTTTCAAAAATTTAAGTCGAACATCCGTGAGACTTGGCGCATGATCCTGATCAGCGTAAGCTGACATATTTCTTCACAGAATCACTGCGCATTCTCGCGAGAAAACGGACACGGCTCTTCCTATGTAGCTATCATTTGATTTGCTGACAGTATCTCAATTATAACAGAAAGAGATCAAGAGTTTTATAAATTCAGGACAATTCACTATGCCAAAATATTATGCAAGTCAATTCCTGAAATTTATCGGTAACCCCTTAAGAAAAATGCCCGATGAAAACTCACCAGGCATTCCGCTTGTTATTTAAAAGGCCATAATTATCTAAATTTAAGCAATAATCTTGTAAATTCCGATAAAAGCGAATACTGCCAACACCGCAAGCGCGATGAAGGATACCGCGAACAGCTCGACGAACAGTCTGTTCTGTGGGAATTTTTCGTCTGCCTCCTCCTGCTGCGCAACACCTGCCATGATGAGGGCACCGGTGGTGGAGATCGGTGTGAAGCCGGAAACAGTTCCTCCGATAACGATCACGGAGACAAGCTCTAATGCGGTTACACCTCCGATGCTCGCAGCGAGCCCGCTGGCTGTCGGGATCAAGGTCGGGAATACAACGCCGAGTCCGGAGCTGAAGAAGGACATGAGGCCTGCTGCGATCGCTATGATCGTTGCGGCTGTCTTCGGTCCCATAACGGATTCCAGACCGTCGACCATGATGTCGATACCACCGGAGAGGGAGATGACATTCATTAAGATGCCGACACCGAGAACCATGATGATCACGTTCCACGGGATCATCTTAAACGCAGTCTTTTCATCGCCGCATCCGAGCACGATCAGAACGGAACCGACGGTAAATCCTGTGAGGCCGACATTCCATGAAAAGAACAGGGCACCGATGGCGAGAGCGGCAAGTCCCGCGAGGGAGAGCCACTGATTTTTGCAGAATTTCGGAAGAACGTCCTCATGATCTGTGTGCGGAGCGACCTTCCACCCTTTGTAGTAGATGTATACGAAGACAGCCACGACAAGAGCGGTCACAGTGAGACACATCATGATCGGAACAGTATTTCCGGTAAGTCCCTGTGCTTCCATAAGCTCACGGACAACGGCACTCTCCGGAGTCAGAGGGCTCATACGTCCGGACATAACGCCGAGATCACCGATGATCGCCGTCATGATCGGGTTCACACCTGCGGATATCGCAACCGGGATCGCGATGACCGGAACGATCGCGAGAGACGGGATGGCTCCCGGTCCCACCGCACAGATCAGGAATCCGAGCAGGTACATGACGAACGGGATCAGCGCCTTGTGCGGTCCGACAAGGGCTACCATTTTTTTTGCGAGAAGCTCCAGAGTTCCGTTTTCATTGATGATGGCAAACAGATATGTGATACCGATCATCTGCATGCAGAGGGAGGAACTGAAGCCCTTGATGATGTCTCCGGCCTTGATCCCGTAGACGAGACCGAGGATCATGGAGAAGCCGATACATAAAATTCCGACGTTCGCCTTGCGGACGAAGCCGATGACGATGGCTGCTAAAAGAGCGATCAGTGAAATAAGACCAAGATTCAAATGTGCACCTCCCTATCGGAATGTGATGCAGACCGGACTTTCGGCTGCGATCACGCGGCCGGTGTATTCCATGCGGCCCTGTTCAGAGTCAAGTTTCATCTCGATAATGGTATCACTGTCTTCATTTGCCATATAGAAACGGCTGTAATCCGGGTTGAAGGTAATAAAACGCGGGGTGAGTCCCATTGCCGGATAGTAGCCGAGCTCCTTCATATAACCTGTCTCCTGATCGATGCGGTAGAGAACGATGGATTCGTGGATGCGGTTGGAACCGATGAGGATCTCACCGTTTTTGTCAAGGAGAGAGGCGCTGGCCTGTCCTTCTCCGGTATATGTCTCGGGAAGTGTCGGCAGGTTCTGGCGCGGAAGAAGCTTTCCGTTCACGTCATCAAAGCCGAAGTATGTCATCTTGTTGCCCTTTTCATTGATCAGGTACGCATACCGGTTGTTCGGATGGATCGCGATGTGGCGCGGTTCATCGTACTCTCTGGAGCGGAAGCAGTCTGTCTCGGTGAGAGTGCCGTTTTCTGCGTCGAAGCGGTATACGAGAACCTGTCCGTATCCCTGAATCCTTCCCTGAGTTACAACGAAGAGGAATGTCTTTGTCTGATCCCAGATGCACTGGTGCGCGAAGGAGACGGATCCCTCTTTTCTGCCAGGAAGATGTGTCTCAGAGACGATATCGCCGAGACTGCCGTCACCGTTTCTTCGGATCACATAGACAGCGCCGCCCTGAAGAGCAGCAACGATCAGATAGTGATTTGTCTTGTCAGCGGTGATGAATACCGGATTCTTTCCGCCGATATCGATCATATTTAACGGGGACAAGGTTCCGTCCTCAAGGATCCTGTAGCTGGAGACTTTTGTCTTGTCGCCGTGTACGGAGTAGAGGAATTTTCCTTCATTGTCGAGTGTCTGGTAGGACGGATTTTCCTCCTCCGTCTTTAAACACTGGATCAGGTTCCAGTCTCCGGTCTTATCGTTGATCTCGAAAACTTTTAATCCTTTTCCCCTTGCGTTTCGTTCTTTTGTTGTTCTGCAGCCCACATAAGCGTAGCTCATTTCCTTTTCCTCCTGAGATAAATATATAATTCGATCAAAGATACCCACTTGATCACGTTCCGGAATCCTGCGTACCGATGTGGGGGTTCTCTATAACCTGATGACGGTTTCAGAGAAAAATCGGGGGATTCTGTCTGGTGATACCTATATGATAAATTATTAACATGTCAAATGGAAATTCAGGAAAAGAATAGGCGCGGTATTCCATTATGGAATATCGCGCCGGATCACGAACCGGAAATGGAACGGTTCCGCACATTTACAATTACGAGCAAAATAGTTATCGGGAAATACAGATTTTCCGTGCGGACGGATCAAGAGTCAGTTCACCCCGTAATAGTTTTCCACAAACCGGATAAAATCGGAAATTCCCTCGCTTTTATAGCAGTGATCCGAGATCAGCATGGAAACCTTTCTGGAGACCGGATTTCCGTCCCGGTCATAGGCGGGGATCAGCTGCAGCTTTTCTTCATCGATCTTCCAGTCATCTCCAAACACAAAGCAGATCCCAAGCCCATTCTCTGCCATCTCAATGGCAATATCAAAGTATGGAACCTGCTGTTTTTCGTGGGGGCTGCTTCCAAACTGGCTTTTCCACCACTGATTGATGATCATGCGGACCATGGGATTGTAGAAGGTCTCAATAAGCGGCATCTGTTCGATAGAGTCCAACGTAGCGTCTTTCGGGGCAACGATGTAGAGCTCTTCCTCAAACAGGCAGACCTGATCGCCGAGATACGGGAAATCGCCGCAGACGAGCCCGATGTCGATGGTGTCGTCGATCAGGTCCTTTAAGATCACGTCACTGGAATTTGAAATTGTTTTAATATAGAGATTCGCTCCGCTTTTCTGATAGGCGGCAAGTAATTTTGGCAAGTGGCGCTTTGCGAACGAGTTCGGAACACCGAGCTTCAGCAGCTCTGTCTTTGTATGGCGGTCCGCGAAATGGTCCTCGATCTCCTGAAGGAAATCCAGCATGATATTCGCTTTCTGGACCAGATATTTTCCATCATCCGTAAAGATCACACCCCGGCTTGTCCGCTCCACGAGCTGGCGTCCCCACTCGCTCTCGATGGACTGCAGCCGTTTTGTCAGGGCAGACTGGGTCATAAAGAGGGATTCGGCGGCTTTTGTGATGCTTCGTTTTTCATATAATACTTTTAAAATTTTCCAGTCAATGTTTTTCATAGAAATTCCTTCTTCCGATAAAAGACGAAAATGAAGCAGCAAGGGGAAGTTTGGCTGTCAGTGCAGGTACGTTGTTCTCTGGACAATGCGCGCATGTCAGGCGTTTTTCATCTTGCGGTGATTAGACGATTACGGAGCCAGATCGGACGGTCATTCGGAAACTTTCGCAGAAAGTGATTCCGTATATTTTATAAAATCGGCAAGCTTCTCAGGCAGCCGTTTCTCCTTTGGATACACAAACCAGGTTCTTCTGGTCACAGGAGTTCCGTCCGGCCATGTAAGCGGCGTGAGTGTCAGTTGATACCGGTTCTCAAAGTTTTCCGGCAGAAAGCTCAGGGCATAGCCCATCCCCTCATCGATCAGCTTCCATGCTCCGTCAATGTGCCCGACCATCATTCCGGACGGGTAAGCGTTCGCAAAACACATTTCCCACCACCTGGTCAGGATCCCGGTCGTTTTTTCATTTGTCTTATATTCCAGCCGGTGCATTCCGGGAAGCGCGGACAGTTCCACAGGCGTTTTTGAGACAAGAAAACCCCGTGTCTCACCTAAGAGAGTCCGGTTTACCGGTCCCTCATAGTCCCCGCGCAGAAATCCTACGTCCACAGAACCATCGAGAACCTGGCGGTAAAGTGCATCACTGGAATCATTGACGATCCGGAATTTTACATTCGGATGTTTTACCTGGTACGGAACAAGCACATCCGCGAGCGAGTATTTGCTGTAAGTATAGGAAGCGCCGATCACGATCTCCGTCAGTGCGGCCTCCTGCAGTTTTTTTAATTCATCCTTTGTGTCGCGGAACAGATCCAGATATTTTTCCGCCTGTGTCGCAAGAAAATTTCCTTCCGCGGTAAATGTCAGGCCTTTTGGCGTCCGGTCCACAATGGTACAGCCCCACTCCGTCTCCATCTGTTTTAAACGCTTTGTCAGCGTTGGCTGCGTCATAAAAAGGAGATTTGCCGTTTTCGTCAGATTTGATGTTTTATGCAGTTCATAAAGAATTCTCCAGTCGGAGTCTTTCATGGAAAAATCACATCCCTTAAGTCATGGTAACGATTCCGGGGCGAGAAATACGGAGACCTACGGAATCGTTTCATGGATTTGTAGTACTATTTTACGACAGAATCGGCAGCTTGTCCCGTTTTTTAGAGAAAAAATTTGGTTTTGAAAGTACCCCATTCCACTTTTGAATCATTTCATTCCACCTTTCAATTTTATTTTCCCGGATGCCGATGATATGATGAGTCCAGATCAAAGATAATTTGAGCGCGATCGACGCCGCAAAATTTCGGAAAGTCAGAGGCGGCAGAGCGTGCAGATGAAAAAGAAAATAAAGAAGCGAAAACAGCAGCTATGAAGATGATGATGGAGGTTTTATCATGGGAAAATCATTGACCAGAAAAATTATTGAGTCCCACTACGTGTCCGGCAGCATGACTCCGGGCGAGGAAGTTTTCATTAAAGTTGACCAGACATTGACCCACGACATCAATGCCGTTATGACATACCTTGCATTCGAGGCCATCGGCCTCGACCGGATCCGCACCGAGTGCAGTGTCAGCTACTTAGACCACAACCTGCTCTATGTCGACAACAAGACCCCGGATGATCATATTTATTTACAGTCCGCCGCAAAACGCTTTGGTGTCCATGTTTCCAGACCGGGTAACGGTATCTGCCATGCGGTCCATGTTGCAAGATTCGGTATCCCGGGCAAGATCAGCATGGGCGGTGACAGCCATACTCCGCACGGCGGAGCGATCGGAATGCTCTGTATCGGAGTCGGCGGAATGGATGTTGCGACAGCCATGACCGGAGTTCCGATGCGTCTGACCATGCCGCGTGTCGTAAAAGTGAACCTCACCGGTTCTTTAAAGCCGGGGTGCAACCCGAAGGAAGTTATCTTAAAAATGCTTCAGCTTGTCACCATCAAGGGCGGACTCGGAAATGTATATGAATATGTAGGACCTGGTGCGGCCGCTCTGGAGGTTCCGGCGAGGGCAACCATCGCGAACATGGGCGCTGAGATGGGCGCGACTACATCGATCTTCCCGGCTGACGCGCAGGTGAAAAAGTTCATGACCGCACAGGGCCGCGGCGACAAGTACGTTGAGATGCTTCCGGACGAGGACGCCGAGTACGACGAGTGCATCGATATCAACTTGAGTGAACTTGAGCCTCTGATCTCATGTCCGCATCAGCCGGACAACGTGATTCCGTTAAAGGATGCAGAAAAGAAACGTGTTCAGCAGGTATTTATCGGAAGCTGCACAAACGCGAGTTACACGGATATCGCAAAAGCCGCTCTTGTATTTAACGGTCGTCATGTCAACGAGGATGTGAGCTGTACATGTGCCATTGCCTCAAAGCAGACATACCGTGAGCTGCTGCGTGACGGTTACATCGATATGCTGCTCGCTGCAGGTGTCCGCATTCTTGAGATCGCATGTGGTCCGTGCTGTGCCATCGGCCAGACACCGGCAACCGACGGTGTTGCTGTTCGCACTTCCAACCGTAACTTCAAGGGACGTGCCGGTAACCCGACCGCGAAGATCTATCTTGTAAGCCCGGAGAGTGCCGCTGCGACCGCCATCGTCGGAACATTCGCGACGGCAGAAGACATTTTGGGTGATAACGTAAAGATCCTTGGCGATATCAAGGAGCCGGATCAGTATCTTGTTGACGATTCCATGATCATCCCGCCGCTCTCCGAGGAGGAAGCGAAGAAGGTCGAGATCGTCCGCGGACCGAACATCAAGTTCCTTCCAGTTCCGGAAGCTCCGACCCAGTATCTTTGCGCTCCGATCAGCTTAAAGGGACGCGACAATATCTCTACCGATGACATCACCCCGGCCAGCGCTGAGTTCTCCAGCATGCGCTCCAACATCCCGCTGATGTCCCAGTACTGCTACCACCGCTATGATCCGGAGTTCGCAGCACGGGCGAAAGCCATGGGTAAGAGTATCATCATTGGCGGCGAGAATTACGGACAGGGATCTTCCCGTGAACATGCGGCGATCAACCCGATGTATCTCGGTGTTAAAGCTGTTATCGCAAAGAGCATCGCCCGTATCCACAAAGGAAACCTTGTAAACCACGGTGTGATCCCGATGTTATTCGAGGATCCGGCCGACTATGACCGCCTTGACCAGAATGACGAGCTGGAGTTCGAGAATCTCCTCGACCAGATCCCGACAAGATCCATTCTCATCAAGGATAAGACAAAAGACTTCACCTTCCGCGCCCGCCTGGATCTCACAGACAATGAGATCGCAGTTGTACTTAGCGGAGGCCAGTTATCCTTCTTAAAGAAGCAATTAGCAGCGGAAGCAGCAAAATAAAATGCAATAGTTTAGCCCAAAATACCCTCTCTATACAGATACGGGCTTAACTGTTACAGATAAATACCTTCAATACCCCAACCCCTCAAGTGAATGTATTAGGATGCAGAAAACGCAGTCATACTCCCTCGTATGGCTGCGTTTTCTCGTAGCTGTTCGATGGCAGATTTTGCCACAGGAATGCCACTTAAATTCCGGGAAAATTGATTGTATAATAGATATGTATGGTGCTATACTATAGAAGCCGCATTGTGTGCTGACTGACCGCGTGGTGCGGACAGAAGACGATAGGAAACAGGTGTAAATACTGAGATTGGAGGCATCATGGAACAGATCTATGACTTGATCATTATCGGTTCCGGTCCGGCGGGACTCGGGGCTGCGATCTACGCAAAACGTGCGGAGTTAAAGACCCTCGTGATTGAAAGAGAGATGATGAGCGGCGGACAGGTGCTTACAACATATGAGGTAGACAACTATGCGGGACTTCCGGGGATCGGCGGCTTCGATCTGGGAATGAAATTCCGGGAGCATGCCGATAAGCTGGGCGTGGAGTTTGCGAAGGATACGGTCTTAAAAATTGAGACCGCGGACCTTGCGGATGAGAACGAAGTCTTAGAGGCGGCAGAAGCGGGAGCGGGACACCCGCCTGTGATCCGTCAGGTAGTGGGAAAAAAGGAGACGAGACTCGCGAAAGCGGTCATTATCGCTTCCGGTGCCCACCACAGAAAGCTTGGCATCCCGGGGGAGGCAGAGCTTACGGGAAAAGGCGTTTCCTACTGTGCGACCTGCGACGGCGCGTTCTTCCGGAAAAAGATAACGGCGGTGGTCGGAGGCGGGGATGTTGCCCTTGAGGACGCGATCTTCCTTGCGAGACTCTGTGAGAAGGTCTATGTGATCCACAGGAGAGACGAATTCCGTGGAGCGAAAAGCCTGCAGAAGCGCCTGATGGAGCTTCCAAACGTGGAAATTCTCTGGGATACTGTGCCGGAGGAGATCTGTGGAACGGAAAAAGTGGAGACACTGAAGCTTCTCAATAAAAAGACCGGGGAAAAGAGAGATCTGGCTGTGGACGGCGTGTTCGTCGCAGTGGGAATCACCCCGAACAGTGAAGAATTTAAGGGATCCGTAGATATGGATCCGGCAGGATATATTGCGGCCGGGGAGGACGGAAAGACGAATGTTCCGGGAATCTTCGCGGCAGGAGACGTCCGTACAAAGGCGCTCCGCCAGGTCGTTACGGCAGTGGCAGACGGGGCAAATTGCGTTGCGTCTGTAGAACAGTACCTGTACGGTATAGAGTAGGAATTTCCTGAACTGAAAATTCCGTATGATACGGTAGAGGCAGTAATATTTGAACGGACAGGAATCAGAAAATCAAAAGTCATGTGTCTGAGTTTAGGTACATGAATCTTTAGAATAAAAGCCTGAGCCATCTGGATATAACAGGAAAGAAATTTCCTGGGAACAGGCGAAGAAAACAAGACATCGATCAGGAAATGTCACTTGAAAATGGTTTACAAGCAGTTTTCAGGCGACAGATAGACAGGAGAAAAAACGATCTATGAACAGAGCAGGAAGAATTATCGCGGTCTGCGGTCTGAGCGTGGCGCTCATGATGCCGCAGATCGCTTATGCGGCGGAAACCCTTTCGGTGCAGGTGAGTGAGAGAACGGGACTTACCACCGTCGGAAATAAACAGTCGGCATACGACAATGTGGCGATCTCCCACGTGAGCAATTACGTAAATATCCGCTCCGAGGCGAATATCTCCAGCAGCATTGTAGGTAAGATCTACAACAACTGCGCAGCAACGATCTTAGCTACAGTGGACGGAGAAGGCGGAACCTGGTATCAGATCAAGTCCGGTACCGTGACCGGTTACATAAAATCCGAATACTTTATTACCGGCGCTGATGCGGAGAGGATCGCGAAAGATATAGGTACGGTTTATGTGACGGTAAGCGCTGACAGCTTAAGACTCCGCGAGCAGCCGAGCACCGACAGTGCGGTACTCACCACACTTTCCAAGGACGCTGAGTACCTGGAAGTGAAGGAAGAGGGAGACTTCATCGAGATCCAGGTCGATGAATCCCTGAGCGGATATGTACATAAAGATTATGTCACCCAGCGCGTGGAGTTCAAGCAGGCCGTGAGCGTCGAGGAAGAGCGCCATAAAGCGGAAGAGGACGCAAGGATTAGGAAAGAGGCGGAGGACGCTATCGCGAAGGTCGAAGCGTTAAAGAAAGAAGCAGGACAGGAGACTGCGTCTGCAAATAAGGACACCCCGTCCTCCACGATCGGAATGATTGCCCAGAATCCGAACGCGGATAACGGAACGACGAAAGAACAGAATAGTCAGGGCAGCCAGAGCACCCAGACCGGCACAAGCCAGAATACCGGAAATCAGGATACCGGCAGTACCGCAGGACCCGGCGGAAGCGGAACTTCCACCGGCAGCAGCACAGGAACCTCCGGCTCATATCAGAGTACCCAGAACGGTCCGGGAAGCGCAGTCTACAATTCCGCAGTCCGCACCGCGATCGTTGCATATGCGAAACAGTTCCTTGGCAATCCGTATGTATACGGTGGGACAAGCTTAACGAACGGAGCTGACTGCTCCGGATTTACGATGCGTATCTTTGAGCATTTCGGTGTGACGACCGGACGTACCTCAAGAGACCAGGCGGCAAACGGCAAGGAAATCTCCCTCGACCAGATCCAGCCGGGCGACCTGTTATTCTACGCAAGCGGAAAGACGATCAACCACGTTGCCCTCTACATCGGCGACGGAAAGATCATCCACGCCAGCACATCAAAGACCGGCATTATTATTTCTACGGCGTACTACCGTACTCCGGCGAAAGCGGTTACCTTCTTAGATTAAGAGCTGCAGGAATTTATTATGCAGCAATCTGTTCCAGCAGCAGATGTCCATTGATCTTCAGGATAACTGGGTAAAAGATAAAAGAAAAGATCATAAAGAAAAAATAAGGAGCTGTGGAAAAACAGCTCCTTATTGTGTATAATAAGAAATAGTGCAGTGTGTAAAAATCCCGACAATGAAGTCTGTTGATAAGTTAGAATAGCTTAAAATAAGACTTTGCAGGGTGTTTCGATGATGAAAAATTGGTCATTTACGACAGATTTACGACAAAAGTATAAAAAAGGATATTGAAAAACCTGGGAAGCGCTTGGCTAAGGTATGATTACCACCCCCTGTATATTATATATATTATTGTATTAGAAGAGAAGATGCAGAAAAGATGATAAAGAATAAATAAACTGATTAAGGATAGAATTGATGAGAAGCATTGTAAACATAGAACTCTAAGAGGTAATTGCTATGAAAGAAAACATGCTGTTTTCTGGCGAATCAAAGAATATCGAGTATAAGGTGACGGTACCTGATAAGAGCGAAAAATATATGAAAACAGTGGTGGCTTTTGCCAATGGTAAAGGTGGCAAGATTGTTTTCGGAGTAGACGATAAGACATTAGAAATTGTGGGAATGAATACGGAAAATATTTATAAAACCATGGATGCCATTACCAACGCAATTTCTGATGCGTGTGAACCAGCCATCAGACCGGATGTGGCTTTACAGACAGTTAAAGATAAAACGGTGATTGTTGTAGAAATTTTACCAGGTGCACAGCGTCCATATTATATAAAATCACAGGGGATGATTGATGGTACTTATGTAAGAGTATCTGGCACAACCAGACATGTGGAAGGGTATATGCTAAAGGAACTGATTTTAGAAGGGCAGAATCGCCACTTTGATAGTGAAATATGCCAGAACATGACGGTTTCAGATAGTGACATCAATGAACTTTGCAAAAGTATGAAAGAAACTGCTCTTGCCAACACATGGCAGGATAGTGAGAAGGCGAAGATAAAAGAGGTAACCAAGAACACATTGATTTCCTGGGGTGTACTGAAGGAGTCTGAAGGTGGTATATATCCCACAAATGCATATGCTCTTTTAACTGGAAGAATGCCACAGCAGCCTACTATCCAGTGTGGTGTGTTTAAAGGAACAAACCGTGCGTATTTTGTTGACAGGAGAGAATTTGAGGGTCCCATTCAGGAACAGATGGAAGCTGCATATCGGTATGTCCTTGAAAAAATCAATATGGGAATGACGATAAAGGGTATGTACAGACAGGATGTGTATGAATTGCCAACAGACAGCATTCGCGAGATTATTGCAAATGCTGTAGCACATCGTAGCTATCTCGAACAGGGGAGTATTCAGGTGGCATTGTTTGATGATAGACTGGAAGTAACTTCGCCTGGGATGCTCCTAAATAATGTCACCATTTCTAAAATGATGGTGGGGTATTCAAAACCGAGAAATCCTGCAATTGCAAGAGCCTTTGCCTATATGAAAATTATTGAGAAATGGGGAACCGGAATACCGAGATTGTTTGAGGCCTGTGCGGAATATGGTTTGCCTGAACCAGAACTGATTGATTTTGATGGGGATTTTAGGGTAAACATGTATCGGAAAAGAGATACGGACATAAAGACTAACACAAAAAAAGTCACTAACACTAACATAAAAACTAACACAGAAAAAGTCACTAACACTAACACAAAAACCAATACTAACATTAAAAAACAAAAAGCTAATGCGGAAACCGCAACCAGGATTCTGGAAATCATGCGAGAACAGCCAACGATTACTGTGAAGAAAATCGCAGATCAGATGCGATTATCAGTGGCCGGAGTCAGGTATCATATCAATAAAATGAAGAAAGATGGTTTGGTGGAACATGTAGGTCCTTCCAAAAAGGGTACATGGTTGCTACACGATGAATCATAGTATGTTTATTGTTGTAACGAAAAATTCAAAATTCATAGGATCAATCGAACTTGTTTACGATCATACCGCCTTAGTGTAAAATATTGTTTGAGAAGACGAGAAAAGGAGACAAAGCCAACGGAAATGGATAAAATGGCAGAGAAAGAGGAAGTAACCGCTGAGACTTCCACAGAAGATACAGAAAAGGTTGTAGTAGAGCCTTATGATGCAGCAGATATCGATTTTGATACATTCTGCAAATCAGATATGAGAGTGGTAAAAGTAAAAGACTGTGTTGCAGTGAAAAATCCAAGAAGCTGCTGCAGTTTACATTAGATGATGGCAGCTACGAATATAAAGGTGCAGATGACCGCAGGCATAGTGTGTATGCTGGAACGTTAAAGGAACTTCGGGAGAAGCGGAAACAGGCCGAGAAAAACGTGGAGGATGGAATCCTTTTTGTAAATCAGAACATCCTTTTAAATGATGTTTTTGATATCTATTTCAGTGGCAAGACGGAACTGAAAGAATCCACCAGATCGAATTATAAGTATATGTACGATAAGTTCGTACGTATGAAATTTGGAATGCGGAAAATCAGCTTGATTAAGTATTCTGATATTCGGGAATTTTATAATTACTTGATCAATGACCTGAGTTTTAAACCGAACAGCCTGGAGATTATCCATTCATTGCTGCATCCGACATTTACACTGGCGGTGAGAGATGGTTATATTCGCTGTAATCCATCAGACGGGCTTAAGGGTGATATCAAGAAAAGCCATTGTTGGGAGAAGCCACAAAGGCATGCACTGACAGAGGCAGAACAGGCAGCATTTGTTCAGTTTGTTTCAACCTCGCCGATTTATAGCCACTGGATGCCACTGTTTACATTTCTGCTTGGAACGGGATGTAGGATTGGTGAAACGATTGGTCTTCGATGGAATGATTGTGATTTTGAGAATAATGAGATTTTCATCAACCATAATGTTATTTACCGTTTCCGTGACTACGATGGTTGGCGGTTCCGTCTTACAACGCCCAAAACGAACGCTGGCAATCGTGTAGTTCCGATGCTGTCAGAGGTGAGGGAAGCGTTGCTTCAGGAACGTGAGAATCAGAAACGGTTCAAGCTGAAATCTCCGACGATAGATGGACTTTCCAATTTTGTTTTTCTGAACAGGGAGCAGAATCTTCATAACCCGATGACTATAAATCGTGCAATTAAACGGATTATAAGAGATCACAATCGGGATGAAGTGAAACTGGCTGAAAAGGAAAAACGGGAGCCACTGCTGATTCGGGATTTTTCAGTTCACAATCTGAGGCACACGTTCTGTACCCGCTTCTGCGAAAATGAAACCAATCTGAAAGTCATTCAGGAAATCATGGGGCATTCGGATATCTCGACCACGATGAATATCTATGCGGAAGCAACGGCATAGAAAAATTCTTTTGCAAATCTGGAAGGAAAACTGAGACTTTCATAGTCAGAAATGATGGATTTTTTACGACAGATTTACGACAAAATTTTTCAAAATATGCCACTTTATGCCACGATATGAGAAGTTACTGCATATGCGAAAAATGGCTTAAATACGCGCTTCGCAAGCATTTATGCGGGTTCCGGGAAAATGCCGGATACAAATCCAAAATATGAAGGCAGAAGATATAACTTCTCAGAGCCTTTAAAGTGGTATGTAAAAATTCATTTTAGATAGGAATTTTTGCCATTCAGCTTATGTTTTTATGGTCAGCGCGGCAGGTGCGCAGACCTGCGGAACAACAAAATACAATATGTAAAAGTGAGGAAACACGTATGAATGAGATCGGAACGTTCGACATTCTGGGGCCGAACATGATCGGACCATCAAGCTCCCACACGGCTGGGGCACTGAGGATCGCTTTTATTGCCGGAAAAATGGTGGAGAAGCCGGCGGCGGTGCGCTTTGTGCTCTACGGATCCTTCGCCCGTACCTACCATGGACACGGAACAGACCGTGCATTAGTCGGCGGAATCCTTGGATATCACCCGGATGATGAAAGGATCCGCGATTCCTTTGAGCACGCGAAAGAGGCAGGACTTGACTTTACCTTCGAGGAAAACTTCACAGATAAGGAGATCTATCCGAATACGGTGGACATCTATGTAAAGGACGAAAATGGAAATGAGATGTCCCTGCGCGGAAAGTCCATTGGCGGCGGAAATGCGGTCATCACGCGGTTAAACGGCGTCGATGTTGATCTTACCGGAAATTACAGCACCATTGTTGTCCAGCACATCGACAAAAAGGGTACGCTGGCGTTCGTGACGGCCGTTTTGAGCGCTTACGACTTAAATATCGGTTCCCTGCGCCTTTACCGCGAGAGCAAGGGCAAGATGGCCTACGCGATCATCGAGGTGGATACTATGGTCTCCAGCCAGGTGATTAACGCGCTGCGGGGGTTTGAGGCTGTGAAAAACGTTCTTTTGGTTCCGGCGATCAATCTGGACTGATGGGGGGAGAAACGATGAATTTTATAAATGGTGCAGAACTTTTAGAGTACTGCGAAAAGGAAAATAAAAAGATCTCTGAGGCCATGTTCGAGCGGGAAACCACGTTTCTGGAGCAGGATCCGGAGAAGACAAGGGCGAAAATGAAGAAAGCATGGTCCATCATGCAGGCGTCGGCGAAGAAGCCGTTAAAGGAAAATATCGTCAGCATGGGCGGCATGATCGGCGGGGAGAGCAGAAAGCTCCACACGCTGAGGGAAAATAAGAAGAATCTCTGTGGGGATGTGGTTTCAAAGGCGATCGCCTATGCGGTGGGCGTTCTCGAGGTCAACGCGTCCATGGGACTCATCGTTGCGGCACCGACGGCTGGCTCTTCTGGTGTAATTCCGGGAGTCTGCTGTTCCCTGCAGGAAAACTACGGATTTACGGATGAGGAGATCTGCCAGGCGTTATTTAACGCGGCGGCAGTGGGATACCTCATTACGAGAAATGCCACGACAGCCGGAGCAGAGGGCGGATGTCAGGCGGAGGTGGGAGCGGCCAGTGCCATGGCAGCGTCAGCGGCTGTGGAGCTTTTCGGCGGAACACCGGCGCAGTGTCTCGACGCGGCATCCTTCGCGATCGTGAATATTCTGGGACTTGTTTGTGATCCCATCGGCGGACTTGTGGAAAATCCATGTCAGAACCGGAATGCCATGGGGGCGTCAAATGCCCTGATTTCCGCGGAACTTTCTATGGCGGGAATCAAGAGCATCACCCCGATTGACGAGACCATCGGTGTCATGTATGCGGTGGGACGGTCGATTCCGTCAGAACTCAGGGAGACTTCCATGGGCGGTATGGCGGTCGCGAAGAGCGCATGTGAGGCTTGCGCGGCATGTGCAAAGGAAACTCAAAAATGAAGAAAAGAATAGTTGGCAACTGATAAAGGGCATCTAAACATAATAAACAGGCGGTACTTAATCTAAAATCAAGTACCGCCTGTATTTTTGCTGCCTGGCATTTCAGTCACTGTGCGGTTTCCCACATCAACGCTGCCGCCCGGCTATTCATTCTTATTAAGTTTCAGGATTCTTTAGAACTCCGGTTCAATGAGTCCGTAAGAGTTTCCTTTTCTCTTATAAACTACATTGACTTCGTTTGTATCAGCGTTGAGGAACATAAAGAAGTTGTGTCCTAAGAGTTCCATCTGTACGCAAGCCTCCTCGGCATCCATCGGTTTCATTGCGAAACGTTTTGTCTTTACGATATTAACGGTCTCCTCCGGCTCGGATTCTTCCTGAAGGAAGGCTTCGTTAAATGCTAAGGCGTTCTGCTTTTTGTCAACGATCTTTGTCTTATATTTCTTGATCTGACGCTCGATAATTTCTTCAACGAGATCAACAGATACATACATATCGCTGGAATCCTGCTCAGCTCGGATAATGCTGCCTTTAACAGGAATCGTAACCTCTATTTTCTGACGTCCTTTCTCTACGCTCAATGTAACCTGTACTTCAGTATCAGGAGAAAAATAGCGCTCCAGTTTTCCTAATTTACTTTCCACGGCATCTTTTAAGCCTGGTGTAATGTTGATATTTTTTCCGCTGATCGTGTAACGCATAAAATCAACTCCTTTGTTTGGGATGACTTAAGTATAGCACAAAATTCTGTAAAAGACAACCAAAATACATAAAAAATGAGAAAATTTAAAAAGGTAAAAAAAGGTGTATAAAAGCTCAAAAACTATATGAAGCCTTCCCAGTTTGTCAATGGGATTGGGCAAAAAAGTTGTCGGAAATGTAAATTTTATAAGATGTTCACAAAAATAAAACAAATATTAAGGAACCGTAAAATCCACCGATGGGGAGGAAAAAACTTGTGGATAATGTGGATAACTTGGTGTATAACTGCGAAATGGCGTGAAATCGGCATTTCTCGAGGTGGACAACTTTCCACATAATTTCGGTGGATGAGTGTGGATAAAGTGGATAACCAGACAATCGAATGTATGGTTTGTGCAAGTTGTACATTTAAAGGGGAAAAGCGGCAGGAAGAGAGAAAAATAGACAGAAGTGAGGGAGAAGCCGGGGGAAGGAGTCAGGGAGATGTCGAAGAGGAAAAAATTGAATTGTCGAAAAATTGTCAAAACGGTTTTAGAAAAAACAGCAGGGATGCGGCGCAGATGGACGATGCGGCTGCGAGAAGATGTAGCAGGGAGTTTTATCGGGAATTGCGCAGGCAGAGATAAGGATTTATGTACGAAATGTTAAAATTACATGAAGTCATTGAATAAAAACCCGGAAGGTGTTAAAATATTAAGGATTGTACGATGCAGACGTATGCGGTTATGCGGTAAAATCCCGCAGGACGGAGCAGCGGACATCAAAAACGATTCAGATATAGAAACTTGTATGCAGTGGCCTGATGTGAGATGAACCATGCGTCATGTGGATAAAATCCGGCTCCGGCGTTTGAAAGACCGTGTATCCGTGGATAACTCCCGCGAGATGGATAAAAGGGTATCGCTGCATGTGTATATTTATTTATGTAGGAGAACAAGCAGAATGAATTTTGTTGAAAAAGTATTTGGTACGCACAGTGACCGGGAATTAAAGTATATTTACCCGATCGTCGATAAGATCGAAAAAATGCGTCCGACCATGCAGGCGATGTCTGATGAAGAATTAAAGGATCAGACAAGAAAATTCAAAGAGCGCCTCGCACAGGGGGAGACTCTGGATGATCTTCTGCCGGAGGCATTCGCAACCGTCAGGGAGGCAGCCAAGAGAGTTTTAAAGATGGAGCACTATCCGGTACAGCTCATCGGTGGTATCGTCCTTCACCAGGGACGTATCGCTGAGATGAAGACAGGTGAAGGTAAAACTCTTGTTTCTACCTGTCCGGCATACTTAAATGCCCTCGCCGGAAAAGGCGTTCAGATCGTAACAGTCAACGACTATCTGGCAAAACGTGATGCCGAGTGGATGGGACAGGTTCATGAGTTTCTCGGCTTAAAGGTCGGTGTGGTATTAAACTCCATGACCTCCGAGGAGAGAAAAGCCGCTTACCAGTGTGACATCACTTATGTGACAAACAACGAGCTCGGTTTCGATTACCTTCGTGACAATATGGCGATCTACAAAGAGCAGATGGTACTCCGTGATCTCGACTACTGTATCATCGATGAGGTGGACTCCGTATTGATCGATGAGGCGAGAACCCCGCTTATCATTTCCGGACAGAGTGGAAAATCCACAAAGCTCTATGAGGTTTGTGATGTTCTCGCAAAGCAGTTAGTCCGCGGTGAGGAATCCGGCGAGTTTAACAAGCTCAACGCCATCATGGGCGAGGAGATCACCGAGACCGGTGATTTCATCGTAAATGAGAAAGAGAAAGTCGTAAACCTGACAGAACAGGGTGTTAAGAAGGTCGAGGCATTCTTCCATATCGACAACCTCGCGGATGCGGAGAACCTGGAGATCCAGCACAACATTATCCTTGCACTCCGCGCCCACAACCTCATGTTCCGCGATAAGGACTATGTGGTCAAGGACGACGAGGTCCTGATCGTTGATGAGTTCACAGGACGTATCATGCCGGGCCGCCGTTACTCCGATGGTCTCCATCAGGCCATCGAGGCGAAGGAGCATGTAAACGTTAAGAGAGAGTCCAGAACCCTCGCGACGATCACATTCCAGAACTTCTTTAATAAGTATGCGAAAAAAGGCGGTATGACCGGTACAGCCCAGACGGAGGAGAAAGAGTTCCGCAATATCTACGGTATGGACGTTATCGTGATCCCGACAAACCGTCCGGTTATCCGTAAAGACTTAAATGACGCGGTATATAAGACAAAGAAAGAGAAATTCCATGCAGTTGTTGAGGAGATCGTAAAGGCCCACGAGAAAGGACAGCCGGTCCTCGTCGGTACGATCACCATCGAGACATCTGAGATGTTAAGCCAGATGTTAAAGAAGCGCGGGGTTCCGCATAAAGTCTTAAACGCAAAGTACCATGAGCTGGAGGCTGAGATCGTAGCTCAGGCCGGTATTCACGGCGCGGTGACTATCGCGACGAACATGGCAGGCCGTGGTACCGATATCAAGCTTGACGACGAGTCAAAGGCTCTCGGCGGCTTAAAGATCATTGGTACAGAGCGTCATGAGTCCAGACGTATCGATAATCAGCTCCGCGGACGTGCAGGACGTCAGGGCGATCCGGGTGAGTCCCGCTTCTATATCTCCCTTGAGGACGATCTGATGCGCCTCTTCGGTTCCGACAAGTTAATGAGCATGTTCAATGCCCTCGGCGTTCCGGAGAACGAGCAGATCGAGCACAAGATGTTATCTTCCGCGATCGAAAAAGCACAGCAGAAGATCGAGACGAACAACTATGGTATCCGTGAGAACCTCTTAAAGTACGATGAGGTCAACAACGAGCAGCGTGAGGTCGTATATGCTGAGCGCCGTCAGGTACTCGACGGTGAGAACATGCGTGAGCTGATCATGAAGATGCTCAACGATATCGTTGAGGGCGCTGTGGATATGTCCGTCAGTGACGAGCAGACTCCGGAGAACTGGGGCTTCAAGGAATTAAATGATCTTCTTCTTCCGATCATCCCGTTAAAGCCGATCGAGCTGACTGACGAGATCAGCAAGATGAGCAAGGACGAATTCAAGCACATGTTAAAAGAACTGGCAACGAAGTTCTACGAATCCAAGGAGGCAGAATTCCCGGATGCAGAGCAGGTGCGTGAGATCGAGCGTGTCGTTCTCTTAAAGGTGATCGACAACAAGTGGATGTCCCATATCGACGATATGGATCAGCTCCGTGAAGGTATCGGTTTACAGGCTTACGGCAACCGTGATCCGCTCGTAGAGTACAAGATGAACGCTTACGAGATGTTCGATGATATGACTGCGGCGATCCGTGAAGATACGATCCGTATTCTCTGCCATATCCGTGTAGAGGAGAAGGTGGAGAGAGAGCCGGCTGCCAAGGTTACAGGTACAAACCGTGACGATTCCGCGGCGAGAGCTCCGCAGAGACGTCAGACACAGAAAATCTACCCGAATGATCCGTGTCCGTGCGGATCCGGCAAGAAATATAAACAGTGCTGCGGAAGAAAACCGTTAGCATAGGATCAATACCAATTGTTTTATGAAATGATGGTCAGCGCGGAACCTCTGCGCTGACCTTGTTAAATCATTATAAGAAAGGTAACATTCCGTATGGTCCGCACAGGGAACAGGCGGCCTTGGTGAAATGTTATTAGAAAGGACAGATTCTATGGTTGAGTTAGACCAGTTTAAATATACATTATCCACATATGAAACTCCACTGAAGGAGGTCAGGGACTCCCTGAATCTGGAAGCGAAGATCAGAAGGATCGACGAGTTGGACAAGACCATGGAGGAGCCGAGCTTCTGGGAGGATGCGGAGAAATCCACGAGACTCGTGAAGGAAGCGAAAAACCTGAAAGATACGGTCGCAGAGTACAACAAGCTCCAGAATCAGTACGAAGAGATCGGTCTGATGATCGAGATGGGGTATGAGGAAAATGATCCGGAGATCGTTCCGGAGATCCAGGAGATGCTCGACGAGTTCACATCTGAGCTCGACGCACTCCGTCTCCGCACACTTCTCACAGGGGAGTACGATAACAACAACGCGATCTTAAGACTGAATGCCGGAGCGGGCGGAACAGAGTCCTGTGACTGGTGCAGCATGTTATACCGTATGTACTGCCGCTGGGCAGAGAGAAAAGGGTACCAGGTGGAGGTACTCGACTTCCTGGACGGCGAGGAAGCCGGAATCAAGTCGGTTACGATCCAGATCAACGGAGAGAATGCGTTCGGTTACTTAAAGTCCGAGAGAGGTGTACACCGCCTTGTAAGGATCTCTCCGTTCAACGCCAACGGAAAGAGACAGACATCCTTCGTATCCTGCGATGTAATGCCGGATATCGAGGAAGACCTTGATATCGAGATCAATCCGGATGATTTAAGGATTGATACCTACCGTTCCAGCGGTGCCGGTGGACAGCACATCAACAAGACATCCTCCGCGGTCCGTATCACCCATATCCCGACTGGCGTTGTTGTACAGTGCCAGAATGAGCGTTCCCAGTTCCAGAACAAGGACAAGGCGATGCAGATGTTAAAGGCAAAGCTGTATATGTTAAAGCAGCAGGCAAACGCGGAGAAGCTCTCCGACATCCGCGGCGATATCAAAGATATCGGATGGGGAAGCCAGATCCGTTCCTATGTACTCCAGCCGTACACGATGGTAAAAGACCACCGTACCGGTTTTGAGAGCGGAAACGTAAACGCTGTTCTTGACGGCGGACTCGACGGATTTATCAGCGCCTTCTTAAAGTGGGAAAGTCTTGGACGGCCGCAGGTAAAGGGCGGACAGGATGTAGAATAGAAAGAGACGGGAATGCCGTGAGGCGGAACTGTTATCATGAAAAAAGCGTATCAAAAGATGTGATAATACATCGGTTGATACGCTTTTTCTATATGCTTCTGTATCATAGATGCCCCCGGCAGGAATATTTCATGCCGAGGGCTGGGAACGGGTATAGAAATTATAGTCGACAGGAAGAAAGCTTCATGTCTTCAAGGAATGGAGTGGTCAGCTCGCTATTAGCGATTAGTCCCTGATATAGGTTCTGTCGTTTACAATAATCGTATCATAATCTACGATCGTCAGATTACGTGAATTGGAGGAATCGCGGTATTTTGTATTGCTGACTTTAGAGAAGTTGTATATATGGGTATCTCCGTCGGTATCATAGTAGAATGCCGCAATAGAATCGCCGGCACCGAGCATAAACTCAAAGTAATCTTCTCTGTTCTCGTCGTTGATCCGGAAGGTTCCGACCATATCCTCGTTTGTGTAAACAGTATTGTCAGATGTGCTGTTATCAGCAGCGGTATTGTCGTTGGAACCGGATTCATTCTGCATATCTTTCGCAAATTTTAACTGTACGGAATTGCCGATGGTCCAGGCGCCTTCTTTGTTTACTGTATAGCCGTCCGGGGTTGTTGTATCCGCGTACATATATCCGTTTGAATCAAATGCGTAGCATTCGTAGATGCCATCTTTATTTCCATCCAGCCATTTCCACTGGGATACCGGGTAGGAGCCGTTGTCTTCCTGCCACCACCAGCCTGTGGTGTTCTGTACCCATTGTCCTGCGAAAGCGGTCATTCCCATAGAAGCAGCCATTGCTGCGGTAAGCGCGAGAGTCATAATCTTCTTTTTCATAGTGAAACCTCCTGAATTTTTTGGTTGGTTATGTTTTCCTTTTGATAAAATAAGTATATCAGTGAAATGTGATTAAGCTGTGAATACTTTGTGGTGAAACCTTGAGGAATCTGTGGCGGAGGTGTGTCAAGAAGAAGAGGAAAATCAGGCAGGGAGAGGTGAAATGGTAAAGGTGCAGGAAGAGAAAATTTTGTTGACAGGAAATTGCAATATGTAGAAAAAGAAAAGGCACCTTCGCCAAGTCAGTGAAGATGCCCTCAATTGCAGATTGTAGAAGCTTATAGTAAATACTAAAAACATATTGTCAACATCTGCGGTGTATTTAGGTGGAAGGTTAATGCTTAATCGTACACTTCTCAGTGCTCCGCTCATGGCGTAAAACACCCTTACTATCTGTGCAATAATAGTAATCGTCAGCGTCTTTTATGTTCTTTTTATTTTTCTGGATCGTACCGTTTTCGTTGATAAGGTATTCCTGATCCTTGTATGTAACGGCTTGGTACTTTGTATCCTCATCAGCTGTCAGACGTAAACCGTTCATATAGATATATCCGTCTGAGATACCGGTTTCGCCGACACCTCTTGGAGAACCATTAGACTTAAAGCTGAAGGTATATGTGGAACCATCAAGGCTGATGGTAGTTGTACCTGTTTTTGCAGCGCCACTGTCGGAAAGGTATAATAATTTTTTGGTGTCGGAATCCATATTTTTGATGGTATCGATGGAATCAACTTCAGAAGAAATCTTGGTGATTTTAGAACCATCGTATGTAAGAATTCTTAATCCCGTGAGCATCTCTCCGTCCTCGTTGAATAAGTAGGATTTTCCATCGATTGTTTTAGCAACTCCAACTTCGCCGTCGGCAGTAGGAATAGTGATCTCGCCCTTGGAGTTTGCATAATACCAATGAGTCGTACCATTTTCATGGTCATTGCTGTTTAACTCTTTAGACGGAACAGCCTGGAACCAACCGGTATGAAGCTTCGGTTCCTCTTCATCACCGTAATATTTCCAAGTACCCTTGTCGCTGTTGTGTACCCAGGAATCCTGAGCAACACCTCTGTCATCGAAGGTGTATTTTACATTGCCGATGGTCTTCTCTGTGCTGACGGTCTTCTTACCGTTGGAAGCAAAGTAGAAGTGGTAAGTCGGCTCGTTATCGTCCTCGTTGTCATCGTCCTTAACGCTGATGTATACCCAGGCGTTTGTAACGAGACTTCCGTCGCCTTCCGAGTCACCGTAGTATGTAGCTGTTGCCCAGTCGGAATCATCGGAGATATTCTCACCGGCAGCTGTGATCCAGCCTGTGAGCATTCTTCCATACATATCAAACGCGAACTTCTTTCCGCCGATATCAGCGATCTTTACAGTATCGCCTGTTGTGCGGAGCGCACGTCCATTATTGTCGAAGTAGTACCAGCTTGCGTCGCCGACTTTATCGTCACCCTGCCAACTCGGGTTTTCAAGGAAACGCCAGCCGTTCTTTAACATCTGGCCGCCGTTTCTTAAGTAGTAGTAGTTTCCGTTGTCCTCAAGAAGTGTGTTGCGGACCATATATCCGTCAGAGCCGAGATAGTAAGACTCGCCGTTGTCAGATCTCCACGCGCTTGTCACGTTGTTGCCATTATTATCAGTGTAGACCCATTCGCTGTTTACGGACTTCCAAGCAGCAAAAGAACTGAATGAAGCACCCAGAGCGAGAACTGCGGATGCGGAAAGTACTGCCAGGCAGAAATTTTTCTTTCTCATTTAATTTTCCTCCTCATAGAAATTGTAACAGCAGCCAGATCGTTGTTTTCACGGCTGCTGAAAATTCTCAAATTGTTTACATATTCTATTATACCAGAATTCCGATTTATGACAATGGTATTTTCCCTTCAACTTGTGGTAAATGTGTGGCAGGGGAATTACAAATTGTTTAAGAAAAACGTACGGATCAAACTTTATGATGAAAGTGATCGATCCGTACGTTTCGTAGCTCCTATTTTATGATTTCAGGTAATCCGACGCGTCCTTTAAGAAGCTGGCGATGATCAGCAGGATCACGAACGCTACCGGGAACGCCGCGATGATGGACACGCTCTGCAGGTTCGCCATGGAGCTGTCGGAAAATACAAGCGCCATTGGCAGCAGGATCAGCATGATCGCCCAGAAGGCCTTTACGGCGTTGTGGGGCTCCTCATCGCCTGTGATCTGGCGGTAGGTGTAGGAGGAAGCCACAAGGGCGATGGAGTCGAAGCTGGTGGCGTAGAAGGCTACCATGGCAACGATCAGAAGCACAAGGACAAGTGGCGCAAGCGGCAGTGTCTGGATGATGGAGATGATCGTTGTGTAGAGATCATTTCCGGCGGCGTAGATCGCCATCACGTCAAGTTTTCCGCTCACCTGGAGTCCGAGGCTGTAGTTTCCTAAAATAATGAAGCTCAGGCAGGTGGCGCTGACGCAGCAGGCATATCCGCCGAGGATCGTCTGCCGCACCGTTCTTCCGCGGGAGATGGATCCGATAAAGAACGGAGATGCCACGCACCACACCATCCAGTAGGCCCAGTAGAAGATCGTCCATGTCTGCGGGAAGGAAGTGGTCCGCTGCGGGTCTGTGAAGGTTGCGAGGCCGAGGAAATTCTGAGCAAGATTTCCGACAGCCGCAAAGCCTGTCTCCAGAATATACCGTGTCTCACCGCCGAGGAACAGCACATATGCGAGCAGGGCAAAGAACAGATACATGCAGGACTTTGCAAGAAGGGAGATCCCCTTCATGCCGTGGAGCAGGGCATATGTGTAGAAGACGCAGGTGACGCCTAAGATCGCGATCGTTATCCATTTGGAGGATGGAAGGTGGAACAGGGTCGTCAGTACCTGGGACATCAACGGAGTCGCCAGTGCAAATGTCGTTGTGGTTCCTGCGAGGAGCGCAAAGAGCGCCAGAAGGTCGATGAGCTTTCCGGAAATCCCATCTACCTTGTTTCCGAGCAGCGCGCGGCAGGCTTCTGAATATTTCTGCTTATGACAGCCTCTCACATGAAGCATAAAGCCGAAGGAGACGGCGAGTACCAGATAGAATGCCCACGGGATCGGACCCCAGTGGAACAACGGGTAGGTGCTGGACCAGGTCTGCATGGAACCGAGCTCTGCGATATGCGGATCGTTCGCGTAAAGGATCCATTCACAGAAGGAGTAAAACAGGATATCGGCTGCGAGTCCGGAGGTGAACATCATGCTCGCCCAGACGAAGAGGGGATATTTTGGCTTTTCATCCGGTTTCCCGAGGCGGATCGTACCGAATCTGGAAAATGCCAGATACAGGGATAGCAGGAAGACAAAGAGACCGACGGCAAGATAGAACAGGCCGAAGGTATCGCCAAGGATAAAACGGATCGTGTCGAGAACGCTCTTTGATGCATCCGGCATCAGGATGAAGCAGACACAGAGCGCCAGGATTGCAAGAAACGGTACGATCACAGTGACCCAGTCGATCCGGTCTTTTAATGGTGTTTCGGAATTTTTGGAACTCATAATTTGAAACCTCCTACGATGTTCAAAAATTAAATATTTATCAAGATATTGAACATTATAGCACTGTAGGAGGGAGAATGCAAGGGGAAATGATACGATTCTGCCACGGCCACTGTATTATACAACCCTTTCAGTTCAGAATTTGCCCGCCTCCCTGCACGGGAACAAGGACCCGGCGTCAGTTCGGATCATGGGAGAATGGAATGTTTGCGTTTTTCCCTGCGATTCGGATAAAATTGATCGTCAGGAATGTCACACAGAGTATCCAGCCGAGACCGGAAAAGAGAGCAACCGCGGTGAGCCCCATCTTTCCGATCATGATGGCGGAACAGATCGCACGGAAAATAATGTGTAGGGTTGTTCCGCAGAAGGCGATGACCATGTAACCCTGTCCTTTAAAGTATCCCATGTAAGCACTTCCTGTAAAGCAGAATATATAGAAAACAGAGATCAGTCTTATATAACTGTTTCCGTAATAGAGAGCCAGCTCGTCTGAAGAACTCAAAAACAGCCGGAGTGCAGGATTGGAACCAAAGAACATGAAAAGGGAGATCACCACACAGACCGTCCAGTTTAACATCAGCCCCCAAAATAGACTTTTTTTCACCCGGTCATGATTTCCAGCCCCAAGATTCTGGGAGACCATGACGGAGACCGCATTTCCTCCGCTGTCACCGAAGGAATTCGCGAATCCCTCAATGCGGGTCGCTGCCGTATAGGCAGCGATTCCCGGTGTTCCGAGTGTATTGACACTGCCCTGAACAAGAATCTTTCCGATATACAGGCTGGAGGCCTGAAGCGCCGAGATGAGACCGTAGCGCAGAGTGTGGATCATAAGATCCTTATGAGCACCAATATCTTCTCTGCGGCAGAGCAGTCCCGGATAAGTATCCCGCAGATACAGAAAACAGCAGATTGCGGAGAAAAACTGTGACAGGATCGTGGCCGCGGCAGCACCGCCGGTTCCAAGTCTCAGAATGCCGATAAAGAGAAAGTCCAGAGCGATGTTCACTGTGATGGCGGCGGCGAGAAAAGACAGGGCAACTCTGGTGTTGCCGATAGACCGCAGGATTCCGGATAAAAGGTTATAAAGACAGGTAAAAGGAAGCCCTGCGAGGATAATGAAAAGGTAGGATTCAGCGTAAGGAATGAGTTCGTCCGGGGTGTGGATCAGGTTTAAGATCGGATCCAGAAAGACGGTACACACACCGCTGATGATAAGGGCGATGATCATGCCGAGAAGAAGAGCGGTGAAGACTTCCTCGCGGTATTTTTTTCTGTCACCGCTTCCGTAGAACTGACCGAGGATTACCGTGATCCCGGCGCAGAAGCCGTCGAGGATGAAGATAAAAAGGTTCATAAGACTGCCGGAGATTCCCACAGAGGCAAAGGCGTTGGTGCCGAGAAATCTGCCCACGATCAGTGAGTCGGCAGTGTTGTAAAGCTGTTGTAAAATGTTTCCAAGCAGCAGTGGAACGGCGAGGGTTAAGATCTGCTGTCGGATATTGCCGGAAAGTAAAGAGGTCTGGTTCATGGTTATGTACTCCTGAAATATAATCTTCTGATACCGGATGTTCCGCACTGCGTACTCCAAATTCTATGCGCTGCTCCGGCTGGTGCGAAATCTGATGGTTCAGTACCTTCACAGAAATCAGTGTATCACAGAAAATATTAATTGAAAAATGAATAATTAAAAAGTAAAATATAATCAAAATGATATATTTTGAACAGGATAAAATATTTGCAGTAAAGAAAATCGGAGAAAACGGAGATCATTATGACAAAAACAGAGTTGGAGGCATTCCTGGCAGTTCTCCAGTATGGCAGTATCTCAGCAGCGGCAGAACGGCTTTTTATCACACAGCCGGCTATGAGCCGCAGAATGAAATCGATGGAAGAGGAACTGGGATACAGCCTTTTTGAGCGTGGACGCGGTCAGAGAAGCGTGGAACTTACAGAGAATGGAAAAGAATTCGTTCCGGTCGCGGAACGCCTGTTGACACTTTACAGGGAGGCGGAGGAGATACCGAGAAGAAAGAAAAGTCCGCTTCTGCGGGTCAGCACAGTGAACAGCATTGCTTTTTATCTGATGCCGGCTGTATTGAAAGAAATGATGTCCGCTCGGGACACCTGCAGCATTGAATTTAAGACGGGGCGTTCTTCTGATATTTATGGGTATGTGGAAAATGGAAGTGTTGATGTGGCTCTGGTCTCGGATCTTTTAAATTCCAGAAGAATAGTTCCGTTCCCGGTGTTCAGGGAGCCGTTCGTGTTTGCCGGTGGTGAGAGCTGGAGAGAAACGGGGCGAGTGACTCCGGATATGCTGGATCCGGAAGAACAGATCCGGCTGCCGTGGAATCCGGAATATGATATCTGGCACAGCCGATGGTTTCCGCTGGATGCAAATCCGAGTCTCACAGCGGATAAGATGGAATTTCTGGAATACTTTCTGAATGGAAAAAAATGGGCGGTGATCCCGCTTCTTGTTGCAAGGCGATTCAAGAGACAAGACGTGTGGATCTGTCCGATGGAAGGCGGACCGGAGGACATGACGATCTATGGACTCACAAAAGAGAATCGGATGGATGATCAGATCCGAAGATTTTTTCAGTGTGTGAGAGAAGAACTGCAGATGATCGATGGGATAGAACTGTTTTCAGGAAGATAAAGAGAGATTCTGGTCGTTCAGAAAAATTTACAATTAAATTTCAGACAGGAAAAAGAGCCCGGACACCGGAACATACCCCAGGATTCCGGTGCGGGCCCTTTTTCAAGAGTTACAATCTATGATCCCAAATTGGATCTTACAGGAAGTTCATAAATGTCGTAATAATAAGTGCATTGAAGAAATCGATGAACAGACTTCCTACTAACGGCACTACGAAGTATGCGGTCGGAGCCGGACCATACTTTGCGGTGATCGCCTGCATGTTTGCCATAGCGTTCGGTGTAGCGCCCATACCAAATCCACAGAAGCCGGATGTCATAACGGCTGCGTCGTAGTTCTTTCCGAGAAGGTTGAATACTACGAAGTAAGCGAAGATTGCCATGAGAACTGTCTGTGCCGCAAGCATTACGATCATCGGAAGTGCAAGCTCTGCAAGCTGCCATAACTTTAATCCCATCATTGCGAGACCAAGGAATAAGGAAAGAGAGAAGCTTCCGATCGTGCTGATCTCTTCCATCGGCATATCTTTGTGGGTTGCGTCAACAATGTTACGGATGATAGCAGCAACAACCATTGCTCCGATGTAGCTCGGGAATGTCATTAACTTGTTAAGGAATAAAGAAACGATCGTGCCGGCACCGATTGCGATTGCAAGGTATAATGCGCTGTCCAGGAATCTTCTGGAATCGATCGCGCCGGTAACTTCGTTCTTATCAACTGTAACCTCATCACTGCCGGTAGCAGTCTCTGTGGACTTTAAGTTCAGGGAATGGATACGACGGTAAGCGAGCGGTCCGCCGATCATACAGCCGGCAACAAGACCGAAGGTTGCGGATGCGATCGCAACCGCGTTAGCGCCTGCAACACCAGCTTCCTCAAGAACCGGTCCGAATGCACCTGCGGTACCATGTCCGCCGACCATCGGGATGGAACCAACCGCAAGACCAAGTCTCGGGTCGAGATGGAAAGCACCGGCAAGTACAGCGCCAAGGCCATTCTGAAGAGCAACCATGATAATGGAAACTAACAGGAATAAGAGTACCTGAACGCCGCCCTTCTTTAAGAGACGGAAACATGCGGTGTAACCAACACTACAGAAGAATACAGTCATGAAGAAGGACTGTAAAGTGTTGTCGAAAGAGATTTCGAGGATTCCTGCGGATCTTAAAATCAGGTGAACAACTGCGTAAACAACGCCGCCGACAACCGGCTCAGGAATACAGTATTTTGTTAAGAATGGGATCTTGCTTACAAGGAAACGTCCAAGAAGCAGAACGAGAGCAGCAACTGCGACTGCCTGATACATGTTAAGTTCAATTTGTAACATAGTTTTTTATACCTCCATACCTTTTATGGTCAGAGTATAAGAATGTTCCTTCAAAAAAAATCATAAAGTTACAAAAAGTTACAAAAATTACTTAACAAAAAATTGTAAATTCTTAACAAGATTTCTACATGTAATAGTTGAAAACATGTGAAAAGTTCTGAACCCACAAAAAATACGCCGAAAAAAGATATTCCGGCGTATAGAAATTAATATGTTTTAGCGCTCTGCTTCCAGCATCAGTCCGTCAATAAACTTTTTGATGCTGACCTTCCCTCCTGAGGAGCGCTTTCCTCTGAGATAGTCCATCTCCGCCTTCACATCCTCAAAGGAGAACAGGGTTCCGGAGTACAGGGTGTAGGTCTCGTTCATGAAATCCTCGATTCCCATATGGGCGATATTGGACATTCCGGCTGCGATGGTACGGCGGATCCGCTGCTCCATATTTTTCGGGGAATCACTGACCGCCTCGCACATCTGCGACACACTTAAATTGGATACAGGAATATGATTCTCGTGAAGATATTCGCAGATCTTTATGATATCCGGACATCCTTTTTCTCCGGACATGCCGACGCGGTTTAAGATGTATTTTAATTTCCTGCCGTAGTCATCTGATTCCGGCTTCGTTCCCTTTGGCATATGGTCGATCTCATTCATGAACATCCGGCGGATATTCGCCAGAGTGTGTTCATTTGTGATCTGCTGTTCCACATTTTTTAATACGGAACGGACCTCGATCAGGTTGATCGGCTTGCTGATAAAGAAGTCGATCCCGGCGCTGTAGGCCTTGCTGATCAGCTCCTTGGCGGACACCTGGGAGATCATAATACATTTGACCGTGGTGTTCACAGCCCGCAGCTCCTTTACAAATTCAACGCCGTCCTTTACCGGCATGAAAAAGTCGACGAGGACAACATCAGGCTTTGCCCGCAGCACGTCGGACAGGTTTGCCGGCTCTCCGCCGCAATCGCCGCAGATTTCTCCGAGTCCCTGTGTCTCGATGATGTCTTCTAAAATGTTGATGACGGACAGGTCGTCTTCTACTATATAGATTCTCATAATTCTTCCTCCACAAGGGAAGCCGCCGGAATCACAACGGTAAAGGCAGTTCCGCTGCCCTGCTCCGATCTCACTTCGATGGTTCCCTTAAACTGTTCCTCCACGGTCATTTTTACCCCATAAAGGCCGACACCGCGGAAGATATTTCCGGTCTTATGGTCAAATTTCGTTGAATATCCCATTTTAAAAATGTTCGGCAGATGGCGCGGTGAGATTCCCGGTCCGTCATCTGTGACACAGAAGATGTAGTTCCCGTTACGAAGGTGCTCTTCGATGCAGATCGTGCCGATCTTCCGGTCGGATTCGATGGCCTCAATGGCATTGTTGACAAGATTTTTTAACACGGCCATGAGTTCGTAGTGCTCCTCGGTCATAAAGTTGTCCGAGCATCGGAACTCCAGCTGGATATGGACATTTTTCGCCTCCAGCATATGGTAGGTGGTGTCTTCAAGGATCTTTAAGATATCCTGAAAGCTCATCCGTTTCTCATCGTATTCCTCGGAGATCTCCTCCTCAATTCCCTGAATGATCCGGATATAGTCTTTCTTGATCTCGTGGACATCCCGCGCGATGGAGAGTGACATGTGCTTCATATCATCCGGCACGTCCATCTCGTTTAACTTCTCGTAGAGCTTATAGGCGTTCGCCATGACGGATTCGATCTCCTCGGAATTCTTCCGCATGAAGTAGATCTCATTCTTTAAGCCTGTAGTCATTAAGAACAAGCGGCGGTAACGGTTCTCGTGCTCTTCGTTTTTTAAAAGAGTCCGGTAGTGACTTTCCGCCATTAAGATCAGGCTTGTGAGGAAAGTCCGGAACAGGGCGATCAGGAGAAGGTATCCGGCCTTTTCCGGTGTCATAGTGTGGAGTGAGCTCTCTGAGATACAGAGTTCCACCAGATTCGATCCAAAATCTGCAAAAAAGACCGCCGGAAATAACCGGCTGAAGGACACGGTATGTTTTCCGGGGATCATGGCGTTAAAGATGATCCCGTAGCAGAAATAGAAGACCGCGTTTGGAAATAAATTTTCCGCGGATGTTATGAGATCAGCACCACCGTTTACCGCTGCAATCAGTCGGAACAGAAAAACGATCACTGCAGTTACCGAACAGGTCATCGTCGTGGAAAGATTTTTTCCCAGCGTCATTAAGAGGACCGGGAGCACGATAACGGAAGAAGAGATACGGAAATTATATACAAAAAGATTCCAGTAGAGCTGGGATACGAGGGCGACGATCGCTCCGATCAGAACCATGCGTTTCAGATCCCTGACGCTCTTATTTTCATTTATCATTCGGCATCCCCCTCTGTGGCTGTTCGATAAAAATCAATAATATAATGATACGTTATTGTTAAAAAAAAGTCAACGGAGCGAGGGTTAAGATATTTTTGTAAGAAGGCTCAAAATTGTGAGAAAAATAGGGCGAAACTTTATTTTTTGTGTTGTAAGATTTTCGGTCTTCGATTATAATATAGTCATAGGGGACAGACACCGTAAGGGGTTTTCGGTGCTGTAAAAAACGAAAAAATGAGGAGGATACTGACATGAAACCATACCGCGAAATGTCAAAGGAAGAACTTGCATCTTTAAAGGAGCAGCTTGAGGCTGTGTACAAAGAGTATCAGGGAAAAAATTTAAGCCTGAATATGGCACGTGGCAAGCCATGTAAGGAGCAGCTCGACCTTTCCCTTCCGATGATGGATGTCTTAAACAGCTCCAGCGACTATATCTCCGCTGACGGCGATGTAAGAAACTATGGAATCCTGACCGGTATTCAGGAAGCAAAAGAGCTGATGGGAGCTATGATGGATGCTCCGGCTGAAAATATCGTTATGTACGGAAATGCCAGCCTGACATTGATGTTTGATACGGTAAGCCGTGCCTGGACACATGGTGTTTGCGGAAGCACTCCGTGGTGCAAACTCGACAAAGTAAAATTCCTCTGCCCGGTTCCGGGATATGACAGACACTTTGCGATCACCCAGTACTTCGGTATCGAAATGATCAATATTCCGATGACAGCTGATGGTCCGGATATGGATCTTGTTGAAAAATATGTAAATAACGATGAGACCGTAAAAGGCATCTGGTGCGTTCCGCTTTATTCGAACCCGTCCGGACAGTCTTATTCCGACGAAACAGTAAAGAGATTCGCAAACTTAAAGCCGGCAGCAAAAGACTTCAGAATCATCTGGGATAACGCTTACTGCGTACATCATTTACACCCGGATCATCCGGATCATATCCTTGATATCCTCTCCGAGTGTGCAAAAGCCGGAAATCCGGATATGGTATATAAGATCGGTTCCACAGCGAAGATCACATTCCCGGGCTCCGCTATCTCCGCAATCGCTACATCCAAGGCGAATATCGAAGATATGAAGAAACAGATGAACGTACAGTTTATCAGCCATGATAAGATCAACCAGCTCCGTCATGTGCGCTTCTTCAAGAACCTTGATGGAATCAAGGCTCAGATGGCAAAACATGCCGCGATCCTCTGCCCGAAATTCGAGGCGGTTGACGAGATCTTAAATAAGGAGCTCGCCGGACTTGAGATCGGTAAGTGGACAAAACCGAACGGAGGATATTTCGTTTCTTTCGATTCTCTTGATGGATGCGCGAAGGCGATCGTTGCAAAGTGTAAGGATGCCGGTGTTGTTATGACAGGCGCAGGTGCAACCTACCCATACGGCAAGGATCCGCATGACTCCAATATCCGTATTGCTCCGTCCTTCCCGACACTGGAAGATCTGAAGCTTGCAGCTGAGATTTTCTGTGTATGCGTAAAACTTGTAAGTATCGACAAGCTTCTTGCTGAATAAAGTGGGAAAAACGGCAGACAGGCTGCCGGAGAAATAAAAACTGAAATGATCGTAAAAAAAGAGGGACTGACAGCCGAATTACCGGCTGTCAGTCCTTTACTTTTTTGCGTTGGTATACTAAAATGAAAAAGACTATCGAGAAAGATAGAGGGATGGAATTATTTATGGAAGAAAAAGATATAAATCAGAAAAAGAAACCGGATGATCCGGCGGAGCAGGAGACAGGAAAGAGAAAGTCCGGTCTGGCCCGCGAGGGGATCGCTTACCTGATCTTCGGTGTCCTGACAACAGTGATCGACTATGCGATCTCAAATCTTCTATATTATATATGGAAGATGGATCCGGTTCCTGCTCAGACCATTGCGTGGGTGGCTGCGGTGCTGTTCGCTTTTGTGACGAATAAGTGGTGGGTGTTTGAGAGCCATACGCTGAATCCGGGGAAGGTATGGAGAGAATTTGTTTCATTTGTTCTCTGCCGGGTAGCGACCTTCCTGTTTAATCTCGCGGCACTGTTTGTTATGGTGGATCTCATGAAGATGGAGTTCTTTCTCTGCAAGCTTCTGATCTCAGTCGTGGTCGTGATACTGAATTATGTGTTTAGCAAGATCCTGATTTTTACGAATGACAAAAAGAAATGACCGGATCAGATCTTGGAGTGCGAAATACCTTTTGCGTAGACGGAGGAGTTTTACGGTATGACAGAAATAAAAGAAATTGATGATGCAGTCCGGGAAGAAATACCAGAAAGAATCCCGGAAGCGCGTAAGAAGAAACGACGAACGGTGCCGGTGTTAAAGTCGAGAGACGGTCTTATGATCGCGTTTTTTGTCCCGGTACTCGTTATGATCTGCATATTTGCCCAGAGAGGGATCTTCCCGTTCGGCGAGAGGTGCTTTCTGAGGACGGACATGTATCATCAGTACGCCCCGTTCTTCTCAGAATTCCAGCATAAGCTGCGGACAGGCGGAAGTCTTCTGTACAGCTGGGATGTGGGAATGGGTGTTAATTTTGCGGCGCTTTACGCATATTATCTCGCAAGCCCTTTAAACTGGCTGATCCTGCTCTGCCCGAAAAAATTCATCATCGAATTCATGACGATCATGATCGTCATAAAGATCGGACTTTCGGGACTCAGCTTTGCCTGGTATTTAAAGCAGCACAGTAAAAACTGTATTCTGGGTGTCGGATTTTTCGGGATTTTTTATGCGTTGTCCGGATATATGGCGGCGTACAGCTGGAACATCATGTGGCTGGACTGCATTCTCCTCTTCCCGCTGATCGTTTACGGACTGGAGCGTCTTGTGAGGGAGCAGAAGGGAATGCTTTACTGCGTGACCCTTGGGCTTTCCATCCTGTCCAACTACTATATCTCCATCATGACCTGCCTGTTTCTGGTGCTTTATTTCATCGCGCTTCTTATTTTAGAAGAGCCGGGTCCGGTGAGAAAATACGTGGAGAGCTGCGTGAGATTTGGAATCTACTCCCTGCTTTCCGGCGGACTCGCGGCGGGAGTTCTGCTGCCGGAGATCTGTGCGCTCCAGAGCACGGCATCCGGCAACTTTGATTTCCCAAAGGCGTGGACTTCCTATTTCCCGATCTTCGACATGATCGCCCGCCATATCGGAAATGTGGAGACGGAGATCGGTCTGGACCATTGGCCGAATATTTACTGCGGCGTCGCGGTATTTCTCTTCTTTTTGCTGTATCTGGCATGTAAGAAGATCTCCGTGAAGGAAAAGGCTGTGTACTGCGGACTGCTGCTGCTCTTTTTTGCAAGCTTTTCCATGAATGTGCTGAATTTTATCTGGCATGGATTCCACTATCCGAACAGCCTTCCATGCCGACAGTCCTTCATCTATATCTTCCTGATGCTGTTTATCTGCTTCCGGGCTTATGCGCATCTGGATGAGACACCGAAAAAGTATGTTGCTGTCGCGTTCTGGGGAAGCATCTGTTTTGTACTTCTGGCAGAAAAGCTGGTGACACAGGAACATTTCCACTTTATTGTCTACTATGTGTCTATCATCTTCCTTGCGGCTTACGCGGGACTGATCTACATTTATAAAGGAGGAAGGCGGGCCTTAGCCGGCTTTCTGGCACTGGCGCTGGTCTCCATGGAGGCAGCCATCAATACAACCGTGACGAGTGTCACGACCACGAGCCGTGAATCCTACACTGCGGATAACGAAGAGGCCCGGATCTTGAAGGATTCTCTGGAACCGGCATCGGATTTCTACCGGGTGGAGAAAAAGACGAGGAAGACGAAAAACGACGGCGCATGGATGAATTTCCCGTCGGTATCCCTGTTCTCCTCAACGGCAAACGCGGATCTTTCGAAGATCTTTAAGAAGCTTGGATGCGAGTCCTCCACGAACGCCTACAGCATCACGGGCAGCACACCGCTTGTGGACAGCATCTTTTCCGTAAAATATGCGCTCTATTCCGATGCAGTGTCCAACACGGAGCTTATGATGTATTTGAGGGAGAGCGGCGGGACATATCTCTATGAGAACCTGTATACACTGCCGCTAGGCTTTGTTCTTCCTTCGGATATTGAGGAGAACTGGCAGTATGAGATGGATAATCCCGCGGAAGTACAGAATGATCTGTGTCTGGTCACAGGGGCAGACGAAGTTCTTGTAGATACAGGCGGAACAGTGAATAAAAATACGTTCACCTTCACACCGGATATGACCGGGGAATACTATGTGTTCGTTCTGAATAAGAAGGTGAAGAACGTGAAAGCGGATCTGCCGTCGGGTTCAAAGTCATTTGGCAATGTAGACCGCGGATATCTTCTGGAACTCGGAACCCTGTCTCCGGGATATGAAGTGAAGCTCACGGCAGATGAGGCGGGGGAGCAGTTGAATGCCATTGCCTATCGGTTCTCCGAGGATGCCATGATTCAGGTCTATGACCGTCTGAACCGGATGCCGATGCATCTGACGAGCTGGAAGGATACGAAGCTTTCCGGAACTGTAACTGCTGACCGGGCTGGAATGCTCTTCACATCGATCCCCTTCGATAAGGGCTGGACTGTGAAGGTAGACGGGCAGAAGGTGGAGACGAGGAAAGCGTTCGGCGCATTCCTCGCCATCGATGTGGGCGCAGGGGACCATGTGATCGATTTTTCTTATTTCCCGGAGGGATTAAAGCCCGGCGTCCTGATCACAGGCGGATCGATCGTGATCCTGATCTTTTTATGGTTTTTGCGCAGAGAGATGGAGAGGCGGAGAGATAGAGCGCGGATGCTCAGGATCCGGAGAATGCAACGGGAAGCAGAAGAAGAAGAAGAAGAACATGCGGATGAAGATGAATTTGAAGAAATTCCGGAGCTCGATGAAGAAACGGAAGAGAGCTCAGATGAAATGGAGGAACCGGATTCCGAAATTCCCGACATGCCGGAACCGGAGAAACATATAAATCATGAAAAACAGACAACGGAGGAACAGACATGAAACTTTGGGGCGGAAGATTTACGAAGGAAGAGAACCAGTTAGTGCACAATTTTAATGAATCCATCTCCTTCGATCAGAAATTTTACAGACAGGATATCGCAGGCAGCATCGCCCATGTGACGATGCTCGCGAAACAGGGGATCCTCACAGAGGAAGACCGTGACGCGATCATTGCCGGCTTAAAGAGTATTCGTGAAGATATCGACAACGGAACCTTAAAAATCACAACGGAATCCGAGGATATCCATTCCTTCGTTGAGGCGAACCTGATCGAACGGATCGGAGATGCCGGAAAGAGACTCCACACCGGGCGAAGCAGAAATGATCAGGTCGCTCTCGATATGAAGCTCTACACAAGAGACGAGATCGATGAGACAGATGCCCTGTTAAAGGGACTTCTGGAAGTTCTCTTAAAGCTTATGGAGGACAATCTCCACACCTACATGCCGGGATTTACCCACCTTCAGAAAGCACAGCCGGTAACTCTGGCTCACCATGTAGGCGCTTACTACGAGATGTTCCGCCGTGACAGGGGACGTCTTGCAGATATCAGAAAGCGTATGAATTACTGCCCGTTAGGATCCGGTGCCCTTGCAGGAACCACGTACCCGTTAGACCGCGAGTACACAGCAGAGCTTTTAGACTTTGACGGACCGACCTTAAACAGCATGGATTCCGTATCCGACCGGGATTACCTCATTGAGCTTCTGGCAGCGCTCTCCACGATCGCCATGCATTTAAGCCGTTTCTCCGAGGAGATCATCATCTGGAACAGTAACGAGTACCGTTTTGTTGAGATGGATGATTCTTACAGCACCGGAAGCAGCATTATGCCGCAGAAAAAGAATCCGGATATCGCGGAGCTGATCCGTGGAAAGGCCGGCCGTGTCTATGGTGCCCTGATGTCCATGCTGACAGTCATGAAGGGAATCCCGCTGGCATACGATAAGGACCTTCAGGAAGACAAAGAGCTGACCTTTGATGCCATCGACACCGTAAAAGGCTGCCTCTTACTCTTCACAGGTATGGTATCTACGATGACATTCCGCAAAGATGTGATGGAAGCCAGCGCAAAGAACGGCTTTACGAATGCCACAGATGCTGCGGACTACCTTGTAAACCACGGCGTTCCGTTCCGTGATGCCCACGGGATCATCGGACAGCTGGTGCTTCTCTGCATCAACGAGAACAAGGCATTGGATGACCTGACTCTGGAGCAGTTCAAGTCCATCAGCCCGGTATTCGAGGAAGATATTTACGATGCGATCTCCATGAAGACATGCGTGGAGAAACGCGTGACCATCGGCGCTCCGGGTGCGGAGGCGATGAAGAAAGTCATTGAGGTTTATAAGAAAGAACTGAACGCTTAAAGTTGACATTGCAGAAAAAGGCTTTCGGACCACTGAAAAATGTTTACATTTTCTCAGTGGTTTGAGAGCCTTTTTCTGCAATGTCAACAAATCAGAATAACGAACACAGCCGCCAAGGACGATACCCCAAATATCGTTCCAAGGCGGCTGTGCGTTTTAAATATCGCGTTATAATATAATGAGAAGAAAGTTTCGGGAAGAGTTGGTGCGGCTCTTCCTTCCATTAGAGTATTATAACATGGTTTGTCAGGAAAGTAAAATGGTTATGAGTAAATAAAAAGTGACAAATTATAATATTAAATATTAATAAAACTTAATATTTTGGAACGTCCAGGCATATAGGGCGCAAAATACCGTTTGTGCCCAAAATCGTAAGATGGTTTGATAGAATTGTAAAAGCGTCCCTGTTTTGATATAATAAATATAAATATTAACATTTTGGAACGAAACAGCATGAAATGAAGATGCTCACGCAAAAAAGATATCGAACATGTTGGTGTTGCGGCACAGAAAGGAGAATCGAACATGACGTTTCTTGAAATTGAAGCGTTTTTGAAGATCGCCCAGTGCGGAAGCTTTTCTGCGGCGGCAGAAAAATTATATATCACACAGCCGGCTCTCGGCCGTCGGATCCGCGCACTGGAGGAAGAACTGGGCTATTCCCTGTTTATCCGGAATAAAGGAGTCCGTCATGTGGAGCTGACAAGACAGGGGAGAGCCTTTGTTGGAATTGCACACCGCTGGCAGGCACTTTGGAATGAGACTCAGGAGGAAGCATTGCTGAGCAATGAGAAGAGTTTTTATGTGGCCAGTGTCGGAAGCCTCCTTGCATTCATGCTGCCAACGGTGTTTCAGGAATTTATAAGGAATACGCCGGAATGCAGCCTCCATGTGACGACACTTCATTCGAGTGAAGCTTACAGCTATGTAAACAACAAGACGGTGGACATCGCCTTTATCACGGATCCGATGTATTCGTCACAGGTAAAGACGGAGGTATTATTTAAGGAAAAACTGTGCCTGATAGTGGGAAAAGATCTGAATCTTCCCCACAACATCAAAGTCTCAGAGCTGGATCCGCGCCGGGAAATCCGGACACAGTGGGATCAGAATTTTGACACCTGGCATAACTATTATTTCAACAGCGCGGCAGTTCCACAGGTTTATCTGGATGAGATGGGATTTTTACAGTATTTCACCCAGAACGGTGATAACTGGGCGTTTCTTCCGATCTCTGTCGCAAAAAGCATCTTAAAGACGACGCCGGTATCGATCCATGAACTCGATGTGGAGCCGCCAAGCAGAACGCTCTACTATCTGTACCGGACGGAGGACCAGTCCCCATATCAGAAGCCTCTTCTGGAAATATGCAGACGGAAGCTTGCAAATGAAAAGGGGATCACATTGATGGATCCGATCCTGAATGCATGATCATATTATACAACAACAGGGGCTGCCATTGACAGCCCCTGTTGTGCATTTTATTTATGATCAGCGCTTGTTGCTTGCTCTCCAGATATGCATCTTCTCAGCCTCTGCGATCAGCTGGTCGCGGAACTGCGGGTGCGCTACGGAGATGATCGCTTCGGTCTTCTGCCATGTGGAGAGACCTTTTAAGTTTACTTTACCGTACTCAGTAACGAGATAGTGGATATTCGCACGGGTATCGGTTACGATGGAGCCAGGAGCCAGAGTCGGAACGATTCTGGACTCTAAGGTGCCGTCCTTCTTCTTGAAAGTGGAGGAGCAGCAGATGAAGCTCTTTCCGCCCCTGGAAAGGTAAGCGCCCAGAACGAAGTCGAGCTGTCCGCCGGCTCCGCTGATGTGCTTGATTCCTGCGGACTCTGCGTTTACCTGACCGAAGAGGTCAAGGTCAACAGCGTTATTGATGGACATGAAGTTGTCAAGAGCAGAGATCGTGCGGACATCGTTCGTGTAGTCTACCGGTGCGGACATACACTCCGGGTTCTTATTTAAATAGTCATATAATTTCTTTGTACCTGCGCCGAATGCGTATACCTGACGGCCTTTGTCGATATTCTTTCTTGCGCCAGTGATCTTTCCGGCGTTTGCGATATCCACGAATGCGTCAACATACATCTCAGTATGAACGCCGAGATCCTTTAAGTCAGATTTCGCGATCAGAGCGCCGACCGCGTTCGGCATTCCACCGATACCAAGCTGTAAGCATGCGCCGTCCGGGATCTCCTCAAGGATCAGCTTTGCGACAGCCTCATCGACATCGCTTGCAGCAGCAGCGCCGCCCATCTCAGCGATCGCCGGGTTGTCACCTTCCACGATCATGTCAACGTGAGAGATATGAACGCCCTCTTCAGTGCCGCCGAAGCATACCGGCATATTCTCGTTCACTTCCACGATAACGACCTTGGAAGTCTCGCAGACAGCCGCCATATGGGAAGCGTTCGGTCCGAAATTGAAGAAACCGTGCTCGTCCATCGGGGAAACCTGGAATACAGCTACGTCCGGCTTAGTCTGGGATTCTCTGTAATATCTTGGAAGCTCAGAGTAACGGATCGGAGCATAGTAGCTGAAGCCCTGCGCGATCGCTTTTCTCTCGATACCGCCCATATGCCAGGAGTTCCAGGTCATATGTTCTGCCGGATTCTCAATCTTGAAGATCTCCGGCACCCACATTAAGATACCGCCGCGGAAGTTTACGTCTGTTAATTCCGGAAGTCTTTTCGCAATCGCCTTGTCGACAGCAACCGGTGTCGCTGTTGTCCAGCCATAATCGACCCAGTCACCGGACTTGATTACAGAAGCTGCCTTCTCTGCGGAAACCAGCTTTTCCTGATACATCTGTTTGAAATCCATTTTCAATACCCTCTCTTTGTAACCATAAAAATATAGTAGCAATATATCGCGCGAGTTTTCTGTTTTCGTTGACACGAAAGCAGGAAGCACAGGGCGCTCGCCCTATGCCGGCACATATGGAAAGGCTTATGCAAACGGATCCGCAGCACTTGTTTCCATATAGACCGCCGCACGGACAGACTATGAGATTATTTTAACATTTTCCGGGTGTAAGGTCAATAATTCCGGGAAAAAGCTTCGTAAATGTTCGCAAAACATGACGAAGCGCCAAAACACCGCATCAAAGCAAAAAAGTAACTTTTGTACGAAAGGATAAGGAAACTTTCTAATTTGTTTAGAAAAATTATATAAAAAGCTTTTGAGAATTATTTGACACAAAAACGGTTTGGTGATATTATTAGTTATACATAATATACTGCCTTGCTTGTGAAAAATTATATGGTGTAGAGCATGGCAGCGGTATAATGAGGAGGAAAAGAAAATGGCAAAGAAAATTGTACTGGCAGGTGCATGCCGTACCGCAATCGGAACAATGGGTGGCGAATTAAGTACAATCCCGGCTCCGGAACTTGGCGCAATCGTAATTAAAGAGGCTTTAAAGAGAGCTGGTGTAGCTCCGGAAGCTGTTGATCAGGTTTACATGGGTTGTGTAATCCAGGCTGGTCAGGGACAGAACGTAGCTCGTCAGGCTACATTAAAAGCTGGTCTCCCGATCGAAGTTCCGGCAGTTACGATCAACGTAGTTTGCGGTTCCGGTCTTGAGGCTGTTAACATGGCAGCTGAGATGATCCTTTCCGGTGACGCTGATATCGTTGTTGCAGGTGGTATGGAGAACATGTCCATGGCTCCGTATGCTATGATGAAAGGCCGTTACGGATACCGTATGGGCAATGCTACCTTAGTTGATACAATGGTTAACGATGCTCTCTGGGATGCATTCAACAACTACCACATGGGTATCACAGCTGAGAACATCTGCGATCAGTGGGGTCTTACAAGAGAAGAACTGGACAAGTTCGCTGCAGTAAGCCAGCAGAAGGCAGAGGCTGCTCAGAAGTCCGGCGCATTCAAGGACGAGATCGTTCCGGTAGAAGTTAAGAAGAAAAAAGAGACAGTTATCGTAGATACAGATGAAGGCCCGCGTCACGGAACAACGGTTGAGACACTCGGCAAGTTAAAACCGGCATTCAAGAAAGACGGCGGCTTAGTTACAGCTGGTAACTCTTCAGGAATCAACGACGGTGCAGCAGCAGTTGTTGTTATGAGCGAAGAGAAAGCTAAAGAGCTCGGTGTTAAGCCGATGGCTACATGGGTTGCCGGTGCTCTCGGCGGCGTAGATCCGAAGATCATGGGTATCGGACCGGTTGCAGCTACAAGAAAAGTTCTCAAGAGAACAGGCATGGAGATCAAAGACTTCGATATCATCGAGGCTAACGAGGCATTCGCTGCACAGTCTGTAGCAGTAGGCAAAGAGCTTGGCTTTGACCTTAACAAGTTAAACCCGAACGGCGGCGCGATCGCTCTCGGACACCCGGTAGGAGCTTCCGGATGCCGTATTCTCGTTACACTTCTTCATGAGATGGAGAAGGCAGATGCTAAGAAGGGTCTTGCAACTCTTTGCATCGGCGGCGGAATGGGCTGTGCTACAATCGTAGAGAGAGACTAATCTGATCTGGGGCATAGACAAAATCTGAGGAGAACAACGATATGGGTTTTGTAAAATATGAGCAGGACGGTTTTGTTGGTGTTATCACCATCAACCGTCCGGAGGCTTTAAATGCGTTAAATACAGAGGTTATTCAGGACCTTGATGCTGTTCTTGACAGCATTGATCTTGGTACAACAAGAGTGCTGGTTGTGACCGGCGCAGGTGAGAAATCCTTTGTTGCCGGTGCGGACATTGCTGCAATGAGCACGATGACTGTACAGGAAGCACGTGAATTCAGTAAAGCTGGAAACGATGTTTTCCGTAAGCTGGAGACACTTCCGATCCCGTCGATCGCTGCTGTCAACGGCTTTGCACTTGGCGGTGGAAATGAGCTTGCAATGAGCTGCGATATCCGTTACTGCTCCGAAAACGCTATATTCGGACAGCCGGAGGTTGGTCTTGGTATTACTCCGGGATTCGGCGGAACCCAGCGTCTCGCAAGACTGATCGGAACCGGAAAGGCAAAGGAAATGGTATATGCCGCTGTCAATATCAAAGCTGACGAGGCATACCGGATCGGCCTTGTAAACGGTGTATGTGCGAAGGAAGAGCTTATTCCGACAGTTATGAAGCTGGCAAAGAAGATCGCCTCCAACGCACCGATCGCTGTCAGAAATTCCAAGGAGTCCCTGACAGATGGTTACCTTTCCGACCTTGACCACGCAATCTCTATCGAAGAGAAATATTTCTCCGAGTGCTTTGAGACTGAGGATCAGAAGGAAGGAATGAAGGCGTTCCTCGAGAAGAGAAAAGTGGACGGCTTCAAAAATCGATAAGATTACATAACATTGTTGCATATATAAGGAGATAAAATCATGAAAGTTGGTATTATCGGCGCAGGAACCATGGGTTCCGGTATTGCACAGGCATTCGCACAGACTGAAGGCTATGAGGTAATGCTCTGCGACATCAATGAAACATTTGCAGCGAACGGAAAGAAGAAGATTGCCGCTGGATTCGAGAAGAGAATCGCAAAAGGCAAAATGACTCAGGAAGAGGCTGACAAGATCCTTAACAAGATCACAACTGGTGTGAAAGATATCTGCGGCGATTGTGACCTCGTTGTAGAGGCTGCGATCGAGAACATGGAGATCAAAAAGCAGACATTTAAAGAGCTCGACGCGATCTGCAAACCGAGCTGCATCTTTGCAACAAACACTTCCTCTCTTTCCATTACAGAGATCGGCAGCGCTGTTGAGAGACATGTAATCGGTATGCATTTCTTCAACCCGGCACCGGTTATGAAGCTGGTTGAGGTTATCGCTGGCTTAAACACAAAGCCGGAAGATGTTGAAGCTGTTAAGAAGATCTCTGAAGAGATCGGCAAGACTCCGGTACAGGTAGAAGAGGCTGCAGGTTTCGTTGTAAACAGAATCCTTATTCCGATGGTCAACGAAGCAGTCGGCATTTATGCTGAGGGCGTTGCTTCCGTAGAGGGTATCGATACTGCCATGAAGCTTGGCGCTAACCATCCGATGGGACCGTTAGCTCTCGGTGATCTGATTGGTCTTGATGTTGTTCTTGCAATCATGAATGTTCTTGAGACAGAGACAGGCGATCCGAAGTATCGTCCGCATCCGCTTCTTAAGAAGATGGTTCGCGGCGGCCTTCTTGGAAGAAAGACCGGCAAGGGTTTCTACGATTACACAAAATAATCCGGAGATAGTTACCGGTATGGGAAATGCCTGACGGGGATCTGATCCCGTCAGGCAGATAACCCGATAGCGTTTACTTTTTCCACTAAATATCAGCGAAAGCAGGTTTATGAGGTAAAGAAAACGCTAAATTTATTTTTTAACTAAGATTGTGTTTTTTTTCACAATCGGAATTCTGGGCATATATGTTGGGTTATATGCCGGGAATTTTGAATCCGCAAAATGCGGGACAGGATAAACGCGGGCGGAAACCACGTTTGTCCAATGGATAGGTACATCGGAGAAATGAAGCATCCACATTTCCCTATGTTATACATGATACAATTCACAAGGAGGAACTAAAAACATGGATTTTACATTAGGTAAAGAGCATGAGATGGCGAGAACACTGTTCCACGATTTCGCCGAGAAGGAAGTCAAACCCCTTGCTCAGGAGGTTGACGAGGAAGAGAGATTCCCGGTTGAAACCGTAGAGAAGATGGCTAAAAACGGTTTCCTCGGTATTCCGGTACCGAAGGAGTATGGTGGACAGGGCTGTGATCCGCTTACATACGCTATGTGCGTTGAGGAGCTTTCCAAAGTTTGCGGTACTACAGGCGTTATCGTTTCCGCACATACATCCCTTTGCATGGATCCGATCATGACATTCGGAACAGAAGAGCAGAAGCAGAAATTCCTTGTTCCGCTTGCAAAAGGCGAGAAGTTAGGCGCATTCGGTTTAACTGAGCCGGGCGCTGGTACAGACGCTCAGGGTCAGCAGACAAAGGCAGTTTTAGACGGCGACGAGTGGGTATTAAACGGTTCCAAGTGCTTCATCACGAACGGTAAGTATGCTGATACATACATCGTTATCGCTGTTACAGGCACAGTTGAGAAACGTGGCAAAATGCAGAAAGAGATCTCCGCATTTATCGTAGAGAAAGGTACACCGGGCTTCACTTTTGGTACAAAAGAGAAGAAGATGGGTATCCGCGGATCTGCAACATATGAACTTATTTTCACAGACTGCCGCATCCCGAAGGACAACCTCTTAGGTAAGAAGGGTGAGGGCTTCAAGATCGCTATGCATACTCTTGACGGCGGACGTATCGGTATCGCTGCTCAGGCTCTTGGTCTTGCAGAGGGCGCCCTTGACAGAACAGTTGCTTACGTAAAAGAGAGAAAGCAGTTCGGCCGCACAATCGGTCAGTTCCAGAACACACAGTTCCAGCTTGCTGATATGGCAACAAAGGTAAAAGCTGCTCAGATGATGGTTTACCGTGCAGCAATGGCTAAGGCTACTCAGAAGTCCTACGGCGTAGAGGCAGCAATGGCTAAACTGTATGCAGCAGAGGTTGCTATGGAAGTAACAACAAAGGCTGTTCAGCTCCATGGTGGTTATGGTTACATCAGAGAGTACGACGTAGAGCGTATGATGCGTGATGCTAAGATCACCGAGATCTACGAAGGAACAAGTGAAGTTCAGAGAATGGTTATCTCCGGCGCACTGTTAAAATAATAATTTAACAGCTGGAAGATCATAACTATAAATGAAAATAAGGAGTGAAATACAGTGAAAATCGTTGTTTGTGTAAAACAGGTGCCGGATACTAAGGGCGGCGTAAAGTTCAAACCGGATGGAACACTTGACAGAGCAGCTATGCTCACAATCATGAACCCGGATGATAAAGCTGGTCTGGAGGCAGCTCTTCGCTTAAAAGATCAGTATGGTGCAGAAGTTACAGTAGTTACAATGGGTCTTCCGAAGGCTGAGGAAGTTCTTCGTGAGGCTATGGCTATGGGCGCTGATAACGGTATCCTTGTTACAGACCGTGTTCTCGGCGGTGCTGATACATGGGCTACATCCCAGACAATCGCTGGTGCTTTAAGAAACCTTGACTATGACCTCATCATCACAGGCCGTCAGGCTATCGATGGTGATACAGCTCAGGTAGGTCCGCAGATCTCCGAGCACCTTGGTCTTCCGGTAATCAGCTATGCTGAGGGCATCGAGATCGATGGCGATTCCGTAATCGTTAAGCGTCAGTTCGATGATAGATACATGATGTTAAAGGCTAAAATGCCGTGCTTAATTACAGCACTTTCTGAATTAAATGAGCCGCGTTACATGACTCCGGGCGGAATCTTCGATGCATACAAGAAAGAGATCACCGTTTGGGGCAGAAAAGATCTGAAAGATGTCCTTGATTCCAACCTTGGTCTTAAGGGATCCCCGACTCAGATCGCTAAGGCTTCCGACAAAGTAAGAAAGGGTGCAGGCGTTAAGGAGACAAACCTTGATCCGTCCGCAGCTGCAAATTACATTGTTGAGAAACTTACTGAGAAACATGTACTTTAATTCAAAAAAAGAAAAGTGTGGTGAAAAGTGATGAATTTAGCAGAATATAAGGGTGTATATGTCTTTGCACAGCAGGTAGACAATCAGATCAGCAGCATCGCTCTGGAGCTGATCGGTAAAGGTAAAGACCTGGCAAAAGATTTAGGAACAACTGTAACAGCAGTTTTAGTTGGTTCCAACGTAAAAGGTCTTGCAGACGAACTCGGTGAGTACGGTGCAGACAAAGTTATCGTTGTTGACGATCCGGAATTAAAGGATTACAGAACTGAGCCGTATACTCATGCGATCACATCTGTTATCAACGAGTTCAAGCCGGACATCTTCTTAATCGGTGCTACAGCAATCGGTCGTGACCTTGGCCCGCGTGTTTGCGCACGTATCCATACAGGTCTTACAGCTGACTGTACACAGCTTGATATCGGAGATTTCCCGCTTGTTGCTATGCCGGGTAAAGAGCAGAAACATGGTCAGCTCCTTATGACCCGTCCGGCATTCGGCGGCAACACGATCGCTACAATCGCTTGCCCGGAATTCCGTCCGCAGATGGCTACAGTACGTCCAGGCGTTATGCAGAAGCTTGACCGTGAGGCTGGCAGAAGAGCAGAAGTTATCGAGTTCAACCCGGGATTCACTCCGGACAACAAGTACGTTGAGATTCTTGAGATCGTTAAGGCAGTATCTGACGTAGCTGATATCATGGATGCAAAGATCCTTGTTTCCGGTGGTCGTGGAGTTGGAAGCGCAGAGAACTTCAAGCTTCTTGATGACCTTGCTGAGGCTATTGGCGGTACCGTAAGCTGCTCTCGTGCAGTTGTAGATTCCGGCTGGAAGCCGAAAGATCTTCAGGTTGGACAGACTGGTAAGACTGTTCGTCCGCACGTATACTTCGCAATCGGTATCTCCGGTGCGATCCAGCACGTAGCTGGTATGGAAGAGTCTGACATCATCATTGCGATCAACAAAGATGAGTCTGCTCCGATCTTCGATGTAGCTGACTACGGTATCGTAGGCGACTTAAACAAGATCGTTCCGATGCTGACAGAGAAGATCAAAGAAGCGAAAGCTGCAGCAGCTAACTAATTTGCGTGAATTGTAAATGTATATAAAGTAAGCAGAGTGATTCTGCCGGTAGTGTCACAACAGGTGATGATCCCCGTCCGGGTTTCCGGGCGGGGATTTTTGCGTCTATATAGTCGGAAGAAAGTGCCGGCGTCTGTTTTACAGGTGTTCTTTTTGCATTGGAAAACCATCACAAGATATCTTTACGCCTTCATGTCCTTTTTTCTTACGGGCAAAGTAAAGTACCTTTTCCTCATCTGGAGATACTGATGTCTGGAGGTTATATCAGCCAGAAGATCGAAGATGAGGTGCTGTGTTTTGGAATCGCTTTTTATAAGAGGCGCTGTATAGTAAAGAAAAATAGAGTCCTGGAAGTTCCCCGGTTGTTGGCTGTAATAAAGACCGACGATTGGGGGACTTTTTTGAAATCTTATTTTGTGGCGGATGAGAAGGTGGATAAGAAGAAAGTCGCGAAGAACGTGCTGACACATCCATGTCTGGTTGCAATTTATCTGGGCTTGATCTGCATGGTGACGCAGGTGAAGCTTCCAGCCGTCATCACGGCGACAGTGAAGTATCTTGGGGATTGCAACAGCGCCCTCACGATGCTGATCGTGGGAACGATTTTGGCGGATGTAAAAATTACAACGATCTTTAATAAAGATACAGCCATGTTTTCTGTATTCCGTCTGATCATTCTCCCGGCAGCAGCACTGGTCGTTGGACTTGGACTTGATGCCATATCACTGGGAATCAGCGTTCTGATGACCGGCATGCCTGCCGGAGCTACGGCGGCGATCTTTGCGGCAAGATATGACAGTGACGCCCTGTTTGCAACGAGATGTGTGGTTATGACGACGCTAATGTCCATGCTGACCCTGCCAGTCTGGTGTTATCTGGCAGGGTGAGAGGGCCCGGGCAGGTCGATCGTTTTCAGTTAGGAGAAGAGATAGAAATTTTTGTTCATTTGAAAAATGGCACACCGCATGCGATAGAGAACGGAAAGCTAGGTGGTTGTGCCGGTTCTGGTGAGTGCAGCGTTCGCGGCATCCATAAAGTTCCGGATCGCCTTCCACTGGTAAGGTTGTTCCAGAGAACCGAAGCGGATCTTATATTTTGCGGATCGTCCGAGATGGATGATCCGCATTTTTTTGCGCTGCTCAGGGGAGAGGGAGCTCATGGCAAGGTTCAGCGGGGAGATGCAGGCGCCTTTTCCGGCGGCGCAGAGTTCCAGAAGCATTCCCATATTGTCGGACTGGGTCTTTACGATTGGTTTGAAATTGCCCATGGTGATGAAGTGTCTTCCGAGCTGACCGGCGATGTCTGTGGCGTAGTTTAGAAGGAATGGGCAGTGTTCGAAGATCGAGAAGTCTTCCGGGCTTCTTAACATTAACGGTTCTGGCTGTGAATCTGTCAGTGCAGGGAGATCCTGGACAGAAAAGGAGACAGTGCCAGCGGTGCCATGAGTGAAATCAGAGCCGGAGCAGCAGATAGTTTTTGGAAGATGTAAAAATAGGGCATCTGCTGGGGCGGCATCGGAAATGACCTCATGAAACAGAGAATCAGCAAGCAGAAGGACGACCTCCTCCTCATAGAAATCGCTCAGAGTGATCCCTGGCAGAAAATCCGGGAACTTCGCGATGGCGAGATCGATCTTATGTTCCATCAGGTCTTTTTGTAGTCCAGAGTTCGCATTTTCGATGACCTGGATCTCCATATGCGGGTAGCGGCGTTGGTATTCCGTGATGATCGCAGGCATGATGGCGTGGCAGCGGGTAAAGGAGATGCCGATCCGCAGGATGCCCTGCTCATTTTTAGTCAGGTCGGCAAATTCGTGCTGCATTGCCCGGTATTTTTTCTGGAAGTCTGCGGCGTACTGCCAAAAGATCTCTCCGGCATAGGTGAGCTCCAGGGGAACATGGCGGACGAAGAGCTTGCAGTCCAGCTCCTGTTCCAGATTGGCGATGTGGGTGCTCAGGGTCTGCTGGGTGATGTGGAGAGCATCGGCGGCTTTTGTGAAGCTGCGCTTCTCGGCGGTCATGAGAAAGTAGTCCATGGAAAGAAAGTTCATATAAAACCTCCTGAATATAAAAAAGAAAGTTTAACCGAATCAAGTAAGTCCCCTGCTTCAATTGCGAAAAGCAATAAGCAGTGGGTGGGGACTTGCTTGTATCAGGAGGAGTGCAAGCTCCTTCTGATAAACTGCGGAGCAGTTATTCGGTTATGAGCAAGTAGCGAAGCGGATTGCGAATATCCGCTTGACTTGTAAGTGTCGTGCAGAGTCTCGGATCAGCTGTGCTGATCATAAAGGATACGGGACAGCCAGAATGAACTGGGAAAATCGTGTAAAAGAATGAAATCTGTAACTTATATACAGTTTTTTAGCTGTATTATATATCGGAAAATACAGTTAGACAAGCGGAAAATCCAGGCGTATACTAGAATCATAAAGGTGGATCAGGATATCTGAACAGGGAACAGCTGGCTGAGGGAATGGTTCACGAAAGAAAACAGGGAAGAGGTAAACATTATGAAGGTACAAACCAGTGAGACGGCTGTTCTGGTCGTGTTCGCGGTGACGCTGATCGGGTGCATCCTTGCGGGAATCCCGATCCTGGCAGCGTTGGCACTTGGATATCTGATCTTTTTCGCGTACACTTTGAACCGCGGTTATACGGTCAGAGATATTTTCGGGATGTCCTGGAAGGGAATCAAGACGGCGAAAAATATTTTAATTACGTTTTTACTCATCGGGATGCTGACGGCGCTCTGGCGGGCGGCAGGAACGATCCCGGCGATTGTCTCCTACTGTGCAGGGCTTATGAATCCGTCGGTAATGATTTTGATGGCATTTCTTTTAAACTGTCTGGTGTCCGTCCTTACAGGAACAGCATTCGGAACGGCGGCGACCATGGGCGTGATCTGCATGACCATGGCGAAGGCGATGGGGTGCAATGAGATCCTGACGGGAGGCGCGATTCTCTCCGGCGTGTTCTTCGGGGACCGGTGTTCGCCGGTATCCACCAGCGCGCTGCTGGTCTCGGAGCTGACCCACACAAATATTTTTGACAATATCCGTCTGATGGTGAGGACGGCCATCGTGCCGCTAATTTTGACCTGTGCCTTTTACGGTGTCTGCGGAATCGCATTTCCGGCGGCGGAAGCCGGAAATTTGTCGCTGACGGAGAGCTTTTCTGGCGTATTCCATCTGGGACTGATCCCAATTCTTCCGGCGGTGGTGATCATGGTATTGTCACTTTTCCGGGTACAGGTGCGGATGGCGATGCTGGCAAGTATCATGACGGCACTCGGCGTGTGCCTTTTCTGGCAGCACACGGACCTGTTCCTGATCGTTGGAATTCTGGTCAACGGTTATCAATCTCCGGATCCATCAATCTCGTCCATGATCGACGGCGGCGGAATCATGTCCATGGTGCGGGTGGCACTGATCATCACGATTTCGTCCTCCTATTCGGGTATCTTTGAGGGAACCGGACTTTTAAATGGTTTAAAATCGAAGATGGGCTTGGTGAGCAGAAAAATCACCGTATTTGGTACGATCCTTATGACGTCCATGGTGGCGGGGATGGTGGCCTGCAACCAGACACTGGCAACGATGCTGGTGGACCAGGTCTGCAAGGATCTGGAGCCGGATCAGCAGAGATTTGCGATAGATATGGAAAACTCGGTAATCGTTACGGCTCCGCTCATTCCGTGGTCCATCGCGGGTGCGGTTCCGCTGGCGTCTGTGTCGGCGCCGCTTGTGTCGATAGGGGCGGCGGTGTTCTTGTATCTGCTTCCAATCTGGCATCTTATTGTGAGAGCCAGAAAGGCTGTTTGATAAATTTTAACTTTTCCAGTTTTGGATGAAAAGGGCAGGGCTGGACAACAGAAATAAATAGGATAGAAAATGTGGATGATCGTCAGGGGAGATAGATTATGAAAACAGCAGAAAAATTAACAGATGAAGCAAATAAGAAAATATGTTCAGGGGAGATACTGCAGAATCTGAAACCAGCGGCAGGGAAAGAATTTTCTGACCTGCCGTGGGAAGAGAGCGAGGATATGAAAGAGATCTGCGTTAACTTCCGTATCATTGAAAGGCAGCGGGACCTGTACCGGGAGCGCTGCACCAGACTTCAGAAAGAAAATGAGAATCTTAAGCGATTGCTTGATAAGATCCAGATCGTTGTGTGTCAATAGTCTAACTGCTGACTACCTTCAGCCTTTTAGCCGCGGCACCGCCGGTCCTTTTTTGGGACCTGGCGGTGCCGCATTTCACACCCGTGTGTATATTATTTAGCCTTTGTCACGGAAAGAATGGTTCCATCAAAAGCGTCTACTTCATTGACCGTTCCGGTGTAAGTTACAGTAACTTTATCGCCGTCCTTGACTTCGGAGAGACCTTCCGGTTTTTTATCGGCTTCGAAGGTGAACGCGTAATCCTTTCCATCAGCACTTACCGTGAACATGAAATCTTTTATGTCACTGATGGTACCAGTTATTGTAGACTCTTTTGATTCGTCGCTTTTTTCACTGCTGTTTTCGGAAGCTTTGGAATCAGCCTCTTTCTTGCCTTCTGCTTTTTCAGCGGCAGTTGTCTCCTTTTCAGCAGCAGTTGTATTCTCCTTCACAGCAGCCGCTGTTGTCTCAGCCGTTGTAGAAGCAGCGGTCGTTGCAGCAGTTGTGCTCTGGGAAGAGCATGCGGTTGCCAGTGCGATGATACCTGCGATGCAAGTGGTAAGAAGTAATTTCTTTTTCATAATAATTTAAGTCTTCCTTTCTAATATCGAAAATATAAGAGAAAAAATGAAAGATCCAGGTGCTTCAAAGGATCTCTCTCTTTCTTTATGATCCATATTAAATCAAAAAAGTGTGACCAAATTGTCAAAAAAAAATGAAGGAATACGGTCAGATATAAGAGGTTTTGTGAAGAGAATGAAAGAAAAATGACAGAAATGTAAAGAATCTGAACAGCTGAAGAAAAGATCCCGGCGGGAACATGTCCTGCCGGGATCAAGCCTAAGTTTTTTATGAAAGAGAGTTATTATTTCTGGTTCTTCTCGACCTCTGCCTTCTTCATTGCGCGAACCTTTGTGGAAAGACCATAGAGGTTGATGAAGCCGGTAGCGTCGTGGTGATCGTAGAGATCGCCTGTTGTGAAGGAAGCGATGCTCTCGTTGTATAAGGAATACGGGGAAGTTGTGCCCTGCTTGATGATGTTGCCTTTGTAGAGCTTCATCTTGCACTCACCGGTCACATATTCCTGAGTGGACTCAACGAATGCCTGTAATGCCTCCCGTAACGGGCTGAACCACTTTGCGGAGTAAACGACATCAGCGTACTCGTTGTCGATGTTCTTCTTATATTTTAATGTCTCTTTGTCTAAGATCAGTTCCTCTAACTGCTTGTGAGCTTCGAGAAGGATGGTTCCGCCAGGAGTCTCATAAACACCACGGGACTTCATGCCGACCATACGGTTCTCAACGATATCGGTGATGCCGATTCCGTTCTTGCCGCCGAGTTCATTTAATTTTGTGAGGATCTCGGAGAATTTCATCTTCTCGCCATTTAATGCAACCGGGAATCCCTTCTCGAAGGAGATGGAGATCTCAGTCTCTTCATCCGGTGCTTTCTCCGGTGTTACGCCGAGTACGAGCATATGATCGTAGTTCGGAGCCTGTGCCGGATCTTCCAGCTCAAGACCTTCATGGCTGATGTGCCAGATGTTGCGGTCACGGCTGTAGCTGTCGTTCTTCTTGAACGGAAGATCGATGTTGTGTTTTGCGCAGTACTCTAATTCTTCCTCACGGGACTGGATATTCCAGGTTCTCCACGGAGCGATGATCTTCATATCCGGGGCAAGGGCCTTGATGCCAAGCTCGAAACGAACCTGATCGTTTCCTTTACCGGTAGCACCGTGGCAGATCGCAACAGCGCCTTCCTTCTTCGCGATATCAACAAGAATCTTCGCGATCAGCGGGCGGGCCATTGCGGTACCGAGAAGGTATTTGTTCTCGTAGGTAGCGTTTGCTTTTACGCACGGAGCGATGTATTCGTCGCAGAATTCATCGACAACATGCTCGATATATAATTTGGAAGCTCCGCAGTATTTTGCTCTCTCTTCCAGACCATCTAACTCATTTCCCTGTCCTACGTCGATGCAGACGCAGACTACATCGTAATCATAATTTTCTTTTAACCACGGAATCAGAACTGTTGTGTCGAGTCCGCCGGAATATGCTAAAATAACTTTCTCTTTCATAATGATGTCCTCCAATCTATATCAGAAGTTTAATTTCTCTGTGCGTCATAAATATACATCGTAAGATGCATAATGTCAAGCATAAAGTGTATTTTTATAAAAAACAATGCATAATATGCAATACAAATGCTGTCGGAGGCATACGTTTGAAGCACGAGCAGGCAGTCATTTTTCAAGAAAATAGGCGAATAACGAATGTTTTGAGGATTGCTGAGCATGTACTTCTTTACATGTATAAATTAGGAATCACAGGGAAATGGTCTGAGCGGTCTGTGTAAAGAAAGGGTCTGGAGGCAAAAAGTATTGGGAGGGGGATCGGAATGAAAAAGAGAGCAGCTGCCGGATCTGCAATCCTATAAAAATAGTAGGAAATATACAGCCAGGATTGACAAGAGTCGTGAAATCATGGATAATAGTTTTCAAGACTGCAAATCGACTGCAGGAAGAGAAGGATTCACAGGTATGGATCAGCAGCCAATGGCAGGTACTTCCGGATGCGGGGATTCAATCGATATGCAGAGAGTAAATTTGGAAGGAAATATGTTCATGGAACAGTGGAACGAATATCTGGAAGTGTTGGCGTCCAAGGCACCGACTCCGGGAGGAGGAAGCGCGGCAGCGGTTTACGGCGCGATCGGAACAGCTCTCGGCGAGATGGAGGGGAACCTGACTGCGGGTAAGAAAAAGTTTGCGATATATGAGGAAGATGTCCAGAGGATCCTTGTGAGACTGGGAGAGGCGAGAATGGATTTTATCCGGCTGGAAAAAGCGGATGAGCAGGCATTCCGGCCACTGTCGGAGGTCTACCGCATGAAGGCGGAGACAGAGGAAGAGAAGAGGATAAAAGACGAACGGATGGAAGAATGCCTGAAGGCTGCCGCGAAGGTTCCGGTGGAAGTCATGGAGCGGGCGGTCAGCGTGTTGGATGATATGGAGTTTCTGGCGCTCCACGGAAGCCGTCTTGCAGTGAGCGACGCTGGTGTCGGAATTCAGGGAATCCGGGCCGCGCTTCTCGGCGCTGTCATGAGCGTGTATATCAATACGAAGATGATGAAGGACCGGGAGTATGCCGAAACAGTGAATAGTCAGGCAGAACTTCTTATAAAAAAGGGAACGGAACAGGCAGACCGGATCTATGAGATTGCGTTAAAGGCGGTAAGAGGATGATCACATTAAAGGGTGCAGAGGTTTCTGCAAAAATCAAGGAACAGGTTCTCGCAATGAACGGGAAATTAGGCGGATATGTGCCGACAGCGGCCATCGTCCGGATCGGCGAGCGGCCGGATGATCTCTCCTACGAGAGAAATGTCATGAAACGTATTGCGGCATATGGAATGGAGACAATGTCATATGTGTATCCGGCGGATATCACAGAGGAGGAGTTCTTTGCGGAGTTCCAGAAGATCAATGATGACGAGGCCATCGACGGAATTCTGTTATTTCGCCCGCTGCCGAAGTATATCAATGAAAAACGTGCGGAGCAGATGATCCGGCCGGAGAAGGACCTCGACGGAATCTGTGCAGTGAATACGGCGAAGGTGTTTGCAGGAGAGAAGGACGGTTTTGCTCCGTGTACGGCTGAGGCGGTCATTGAGGTGTTAAAGGCATTTGATATTCCAATGGAAGGAAAGCGCGCGGTGATCGTCGGACGCAGCATGGTCGTTGGACGTCCGCTGTCCATGTTGATGTTGAAGGAAAACGCGACGGTGACTGTGTGCCATACAAAGACGAAGGACTTAAAGGCAGTCTGCCGGGAAGCGGACATTCTCGTCGCGGCGGCAGGTAAGGCGAAGATGTTAGACGCGTCCTTCTTAAAGGAAGGAGCTGTGCTGATCGACGTTGGAATCAACGTGGATGAGAACGGAAAGCTCTGCGGCGACGTCCTCTGGGAAGGTCTGGAAGAAAAAGCCTCCGCGGCGACCCCGGTCCCGGGCGGCGTCGGAGCTGTGACGACGGCTGTACTGGCGAAGCATCTGGCGATGGCGGCGGAGAGAAAGGTGAATCGGTAAATTTTCTGAATTTTTCGGGAAAGAGCATAAATAAACCTAGATTATTCACGGATCAGCCGTGAAAGTGGCTGA
>NZ_QWGL01000090.1 GCF_003435375.1 Clostridium sp. AM34-11AC
GTTTCTTTATATTATTTTATCTAGCACAACAGGTTAAATTAGATTGTAATATGCATTGATTAACACAGCGCCTAATACAATGGCAACCGCTGCAATCCAATAACCATGCATAAAAGCTGCATCATCAATCCCAAAACTAATTTTAAGCAATAACAAAATCAAGCCGAAGCAGACTCCTATCAAAACTATTTTTGCAGCTCTTTTCAAATTGAGTACCTCCATCATACTTTTTTTGCAACTTGCTGGCGGCGAACAGCATTTCATGCTGTTTGAAGACGGCAAGTCCACGAGGGATAGCCGCATTAGCGGCGCAAGGGGGTGTAGCAACCTTGCCGGAACGAAGTGACGCAACATTCTCGGTCATGCGGCTTTCTTCTGCTGACAGAGAATGAAGCTCCGCAGGACGCACATACTCCCGATAGGAGAGTACAGAAGTGCGCCCTTTAGTTCCTAAAGGGATTTTATCAGTTCGACAGTCGAGTAGACTAAGACCTCTCAATCCTAGCCCCTCACAGATCCGTACGTGCGGCTTTCCCGCATACGGCTCCTCATAGTAACATTTGCTTCAATATAAACAATAGTACGTTTTAGGTTTTGCTAACGGGTAATACTTGAGCATTTCCACAAATCCATTCCATGTGTATGCCCGTCTACAACCTCTCCGATTCATGGCTTTGAATAGAAACTGTTGTACTCTATGCAGGAATGTTGTTATCTTCCGAAAATTCCATGTAACACCATAATACTGATAGTGTCCAATTAGTTTTACATTCAACTCTTTAATTATTTCTCGCATTGGTCGATTTCGATTATCGTAAATCCAGTTCTTGTATGCTCTGACCTTTTGCTCAAACTTCTTCCTTGAAGTCTGTACCTTTGGCACGAAACCTCCCTTTCGAGTTTTGCTACAGTAGAAGGGAAATCCCAGAAAATCAAATGTTTCAGGCTTACATTCTCCTCTTGCTCTACGATTCTGCTCTGCAAATCTCCCAAATTCAATCAGTCTGCTTTTACTACTTTCCAGCTCCAGTCCAAACTTTTCCATTCGTTCCTTTAACTCTTTATAGTATCTTTCAGCTTCTGACTTATATTGAAATCCTGCAACAAAATCATCCGCAAAGTTGACGAGAAAACACTCTCCCTGCATTTCCCTTTGCACCACCAGCTTAAACCACAGCGTCAGCACATGATGCATGTATATATTTGCAAGCATCGGACTCATTACTGAGCCTTGTGCCGAACCTTCCTCTGTTGGCTCGAATTTTCCTTGCTCCATTATTCCTGCTTTAAGGTATTTACGTATTAGCCACAATAAGTTCTTATCCTGTATATTCCATTCAAGGAACTTCATCATCCAATCATGGTCGATATGGTCAAAGAAACCTTTAATATCGGCATCTACGATATAGCTGATTTTTCCATAGCTTATCCGTTGGTATACTTCTTTTATTGCTTCGTGACACCCCCTATTCGGTCTGAATCCATACATGCAGTTTAGGAATCTCGGTTCATAAATAGCTCCCAGTATTTTCTTCACTGCCATTTGTACAATCTTATCTTCATAGGAAGCAATCCCTAATGGTCGTTTCTTTCCATTTCCTTTAGGTATATATACCCTCAGTGACGGAAGTGGCTTAAAGGATTTGTTTTTCAGCCTTTGTATGAAGTGCTATACTAACGTTGTAACAGTAGTGGCTAATAA
>NZ_QWGL01000091.1 GCF_003435375.1 Clostridium sp. AM34-11AC
AATTCAAGAGAGCGCCGCAGGCGGTCTTTCCTATAAAGCAAAAAATAGTCAGGTTTCCAATTTTAATCAGAAACCTGGCTATGTAAAAAGGGCGGTTCACCGCCGTCCTCGTTGTTAATATTCTATGCTCAATAGAAAATCTGCAATGTGCATACTCTTAATGCCTTGGTAATTGCCTCCGGCAAATTCATCGGTTCTCAAAACATACTTCGGATAGTTATCCCGGATTTCCAGCAGCCGTTCATATTCGCGCTTTTCTGTTTTTTCGGATTTAATCTCCTGTGTGACCTGCACATACAACCGGTCATTCTGCTTCTGCGCCACAAAATCGACCTCACCATCCGGCGTTTTTCCAATCGTCACGGTATATCCTCGTCTGCAAAGTTCCAGATACACCACATTTTCCAGACTGGACGCGACGCTGTCTGGTGTGTAGCCCAGCACACTGTAACGCAAAGCGGTATCGGCAAGATAAAACTTCTCCTGCGTTTTCAGAATCTCCTTTCCGCGCAGATCGTATCGAGAACAGCGATGAAGAAGATATGCTTTCTCCAGCTTTTCCAGATAACTGTATACCGTTTCATTGTCGATAGAACGATGCTCTGATTTCAGATAATCAGAAATTGATTTTGCTGAGAATGAATTTCCCACATTCGCAAATGTGTACCGAACCACCCGTTCCAGCTGGTCGATCTTACGAATCTGGTTTCTCTTTACGATATCTGAGAAAATCGTGGAATTATAGATATCCCGGACAATCGTATAAACCTCATCCTGTGAATACTCTCGCAGGTGTGTTGCAGGGAAGCCGCCCAAGCGGATATAATCTGCCAATTCAGCATGGATATCCTTTACCTGTGTATACTGCTTTTTGAATTCCAGATATTCCTGAAAAGAAAGCGTATAGATACGGAAGGAAACATATCGTCCCGTCAGGTAAGTCGCTATTTCCGAAGACATCATTCTGGAATTGGAGCCTGTCACATAAAGGTCAACATCATAATCTGTTGCTAGGGAGTTTACTACTTTCTCCCAGCCTTCAATTTCCTGAACCTCATCCAGAAAGAGATACGTTCTCCCAGTTGGATTGAGCTTTTCTTTGACAGCCTTGAACACATCCTTCGCTGTCATATCCTCATAATCCATGGAATCGAAACGCATACTGACAATCCGCTCAGACGGAATGCCATGCTTCTGTTGCAGCTTCTCCATAATCATTTTAAGAATAGTGGATTTTCCGCAGCGGCGAACACCCGTCAACACTTTTACAAAAGGTGTGTCGGTGTATGCCATAATCTTATCGACATAGAGCGGTCTGTTTATCATAGGAACCACCTCCATGGTTCCATGATACCGCAAGCGCATAAAGAAATCAATAGGTTTTGCGATTATAAACCGCAATTATGTTGATTCTCACTGACTTTTTCGAATTATGTCGAATTCTGTTTCCTTTTAGTTTCAGAATAGCGTAGTTTAACCAAAAAGTCCAGAAAGCAACGGCACCAGATAGCGATAGGTAATCTTTTGATGTAATCTCCAGATTTTCCCCCGCTCCACACTGTGCATGCAGCTTTCACCGCACACGGCGTTCCATCGAATTCAACAGCCAAGGTTTTTCATATACGATTTACACACTTCGTAACAGCATAATTATCAAAGCATGATTACAGGCATTTCTGCCATAGTTCGAAGTTTGTTAAG
>NZ_QWGL01000092.1 GCF_003435375.1 Clostridium sp. AM34-11AC
ATCAGCCGTGAAAGTGGCTGAAAGCCACATAGTTACTGTATTTTAGCTGAATATTGCTTTTCACCTATCAAGTGAATGAAAAAAGAGCATCCATTTGTGGTAAAATTAAGGTGTTCAAAGTCTTAACAATCCCAAACAAAGGAGCCCTTTATGAGTATTGTAAACACCTTAGCCTTAGAAAGCAATAGACAGATTAAAATAAATTTTGATGGAGGAGATCTCTCATCCGATGCAGGCTTGCTTCTTATCAAAGAATTCATAAGCAAACTTGGTATTGATACGCTTTTAGAAAAAGCGTTTAAAACCAATGATCCTGCTTTATTCCGATATCATTCGGATCCAAAAAACCTGCTCCAAATGATATATATGATTATTGCCGGTTATTTCGAGGATGATGCCTCTGATGAACTGACAAATGATCCTGTATTCAAGTCTGTACTTGAAAAAGATGCGCTTGCATCACAGCCTACGGTATCAAGATTCTTTAACCGTATGGATGAAGACACTTTAAACCAGTTCCTTGCGATTGCCAGAGTACTTCGGAGGAAAATTTACAGTATTCAGATGCCACAGGCTGTTATTCTGGATCTGGATTCCACTCTTCTTGATGCATACGGCAGGCAGGAAGGCAGAGCCTTTAACTTTCACTATCAGAGCAATGGTTATCATCCACTTGTCTGTTATGATGGAATGACCGGGGATCTGATAAAGATCCAGCTGCGTGATGGAACACAGTATTCCTGCACCGGAGTAGTTGATTTTTTGCAGCCGGTACTGGATGAATATCTGCATGACTATCCGGAAATCCCTATTCTACTTCGTGGTGATAGCGGTTTTTCTACGCCTGATCTTTATAAGCAGTGTGAGGAAAACGGCACAAGCTATGTGATCCGGCTGAAGGAGAATGGCATCCTACGTGGAAAAGCATCCGATCTTGTGGATGAGCTTGATGAAATCACCAGGAATAACAAAGTGGATTATGCGGTAGTTTATGGTGAATTCATGTACAAAGCAAAGTCATGGCCTTACGAACGGCGTGTGGTATGCAAGGTTGAAAAGCCGGAAAACCAGATGGTTTACATGTACACCTTTGTTGTCACAAACATGGATTCCTCACCAGGGTATCTTATCAAGTTTTACTGCAAGCGAGGGCTGATGGAAAACTTCATCAAAGAAAGTAAATCCGGTTTTGATTTTGCTTCCGTAAGCAGTCATACCAGAATCGTAAATGCAAACAGGCTTCAGGTACACGCTCTTGCTTATAACATATTTAATTGGTTTAGACGATTGGCGTTATCAGCAAACATGCGCAAACAACGCATTGATACCGTCCGTTTAAAACTGCTGAAGATTGCTGCAAAAGTAGTTCATTCAGCAAGATATATCACATTCAAGCTGTGTAGCAGCTGCCCTTATAAAAATGAATTCTATGAGACACTTTCAAATATCGGTAAGCTGAATGTACAGCTGGAATAGTAACTATTAACGAACCTTGACAGCTTAATAACCGCTCAGAACTCTGCCACAGGGATTTTATACCCTTTTTGGAGATTGGTTGAGCGATGTTTAGGCTACATGGGTCAATTTTGGGATTCATGGTACAG
>NZ_QWGL01000093.1 GCF_003435375.1 Clostridium sp. AM34-11AC
ATTGCAAATGGCCACACTGTGCGCCCTGCTCATACCATTTTGCGGCTTCCTGCCAATTCTGCTCCACGCCATATCCCCTTTCATAGCACCGGCCAAGATTGCACATGGCATCGCCGTTGCCGCCTTCGGCACTGCGGCGATACCAGTAAAGCGCCCTTTCTTCGTTCTGTTCCACGCCTTCGCCGCGCTCGTAGCAGCATGCCAGATTATGCATGCATTGCAAATCGCCACACTGTGCGCCCTGCTCATACCATTTTATGGCTTCCTGCCAATTCTGATCCACGCCATATCCCCTTTTATAGCACAAGCCCAGATTGCTCATGCTAACCGGATAGCCGCACTCCGCACCTCTGCGATACCAGGAAAAGGCCTGCTCCCAACTCTGCTCCACGCCGCGGCCCTTTTCATAGCAGTATCCCAGATCCGTCATTGCCGTGCTCACGCCACTCTCTGCCGCCTCGCGGAACCAATGCACAGCCTGCTCCCAGTTTTGCTCCACGCCGTCGCCGTATTCATAGCATACGCCCAGCCGGTACATACCTTCACCGTAGCGCTGATACGCCGCCGCGCGCACCCAGTGCACGGCCTCGGCAGCGTCGGCTTCCACGCCGATCCCGTCGTGGAAGGCGCGGGCGAGCAGCATCTGTCCGCGGGGCGAACCGTATTCCGCCGCCTTGCAGTATAACTCGGCAGCCTTTTCCGCATCCGGAGCCGTGCCAATGCCGTATTGATAGCACACGCCCAAGCAGCACACCGCATTCAGGCTCCCCATTTCCACCGCCTGTTGATAAAGCCAAAAAGCCTGAACCGGATCCGCCTCCACGCCGTTTCCCTGCTCCATGCAGATGCCCAGATTGCATACGCCCCATGCGCTGCCGAGATATGCAGCTTTCCGAAAACAATCCACCATGCGCTTTTTATCCGATGCCTCTGCATCCCAAAGGGTGTTGCCTAAAGCCGTCCAATCATCTCCGGTCATATCGGCCTCGTTGGCGCGCAGCAATTTCCGGCCGCACTGCGGACAGCGCTCCGGCAGCTTTTCGCCTTCATCCCAATAATTACAGGTGTGATCCTCGCAGTGATAAATCATCGTTTCTAACTCCTTCTGCCTGCTGAAAAAAGCAGCGCGTTACACTATTTTCCATAGTATAACACGCTGCTTCAAAAAAGGAAAGACCGATCGGTCAGTCCTCGTTGCCGAAGAACTTATCGTGCACCACTTTGATGGCGCGGTTTGCATCGTCCTTGCAGAAGAAGTATCTGGAAGATTATGCAGTACAGCATGGATTTGATAATATTCAGCATTTCAGTGATGATGGATATTCAGGAACGAACTTCAACAGACCGGCATTCAATTCTCTGCTGACAGAGATTGAAGCTGGCAGGGTGGGAACAGTGATCGTCAAAGATATGTCCCGATTTGGCAGAAACTATCTGCAAGTAGGTTTCTATACTGAAATGATGTTTCCTAAGAAAAATGTCCGTTTTATTGCAGTCAATAACGGAGTTGACAGTGCCAATCCGGCAGATAATGATTTTACACCATTTCTGAATATCATGAATGAATACTACGCCAGAGACACCAGCCGTAAAATCCGTTCCAC
>NZ_QWGL01000094.1 GCF_003435375.1 Clostridium sp. AM34-11AC
CTTTATAGGAAAGACCGCCTGCGGCGCTCTCTTGAATTGAAAAGGGCCCGCACAGAGGCGGGCACAACAAGCAGACGAATGTTGGTTTAGAAGATATAAAAACCTTCTTCACCAAAATCGTCATCAAGTTCATCATCATTTAAGAAATAATCCATATCCAGAAGTTCATCCTCGCTCATAAGGCGAATGTCCTTGGAAGTTATACCTTCTGGGGGATTATCCATATATTTTTTGCGTAATTCCTCGATGTTTTGTTTCATGGTAGTTTATCCTCCTTTCAGAGGATTATATCATAAAATCTGAGGAATTTATGCAGAAGAACGCTTTCCACGAGATTTGGACATTGCTTTCTCGTAAAGTTCCTCGAGAGATACGCGTTTGTGATTGTAATAAAGTTCAAGAAACATCATCTTGTGTTTACAGTCTGGACATTCCAGAGGGTCATAACCGAAAGAGGAAAGAATAGCAGTTCTCCACTGATTGAAGCTGCGATAAATAGGATGTTTACTTTTTGAAATGGCACGATGGAGCTTGGAATCAATCTTCCGATGGCGGGCATAGAGACCTCCATAACGGATCATTTTGAAATGCTTTTCTGGTATGTGCCGGATCAATCGTTGAATGAATTCCATGGCAGGAACCGTTTCTTCTATGTATTGTTCGTCTTCATGTCGGTTGTAATGGAAAGTAACCATTTCGCCATCGTATTTATCAATTCTGGATGTAGCGATGACAGGACGCCCCAGATATCGACCGATATATTTGACAACTGTTTTGGGGTCACATTTGTTCGGTTTGGCATAAACGTAAAAACCGTGCTTATGCTCCGTATAGCAATCCGCTTTCACTTTTTTGAAAGAAGGACCGATTTTGGACTCCATTTCATTAAGCAGAGCAGTGCGGAAAGCATTACGTAAATAAGTGTAATTAAAGTGTTTGACATGGCGCCAAAAACCATCGTCACTGTATCCGCCTTCAGATAAGAGGCAGTGGATGTGCGGATTCCATTTCAGGTCTCTGCCAAAAGTATGTAAAACCATAATGAAACCGGGCGTGAAGTTTTTGGACTTATTCATTTTGTAGAACATACGAGAGATCACGCTGTTTACAGAGTGGAACAGACAATCGAGCAGAGAACGATCCTTGAGAAAGGATTCGCGAAGATTTTCATCGATTGTGAAAACGCAATGGCGATGTGTGACATTTACCAGCTTAAAGGACATACTGGTGGTGCGTTCTATGGCATATTTGCTGCCACAGGTAGGGCAGAAACGACTGTGACAGCGGAAAGGAACGAATTTGAGTTTTCCGCAGTGAGGACAGCCATACATTGCGCCGCCGAATGATGAATCGCCACAGTTAATCATCTTGTCGATATTTTCTATCTCAGTTTTTCTGGGATGAAGAGTATATTTAATTTCTTCGTAATGGTCTGTAAAAATTTTCTGTAAGATATTCATAAGACTATTATGAGGTATATTTTAGAAAAAAGAAACCCCTAA
>NZ_QWGL01000095.1:0-555 GCF_003435375.1 Clostridium sp. AM34-11AC
AACAGTATATAAAACCCTTACTTCTTCTTCCTTAGAAAGGAGGTGATCCAGCCGCACCTTCCGATACGGCTACCTTGTTACGACTTCACCCCAGTTATCAGACCTGCCTTCGACAGCTCCCTGCTTTCGCTTGGGTCACTGGCTTCGGGCATTTCCGACTCCCATGGTGTGACGGGCGGTGTGTACAAGACCCGGGAACGTATTCACCGCAGCATTCTGATCTGCGATTACTAGCGATTCCAGCTTCATGTAGTCGAGTTGCAGACTACAATCCGAACTGAGACGTTATTTTTGAGATTTGCTCCCCCTCGCAGGCTCGCTTCTCTTTGTTTACGCCATTGTAGCACGTGTGTAGCCCAAATCATAAGGGGCATGATGATTTGACGTCATCCCCACCTTCCTCCAGGTTATCCCTGGCAGTCTCATCAGAGTGCCCAGCTTTACCTGCTGGCTACTGACAATAGGGGTTGCGCTCGTTGCGGGACTTAACCCAACATCTCACGACACGAGCTGACGACAACCATGCACCACCTGTCACCTCTGTCCCGAAGGAGG
>NZ_QWGL01000096.1 GCF_003435375.1 Clostridium sp. AM34-11AC
TCCCTTGCCGGAGAGTTTCTTTGTGAATGGCCCAGAGCTACCCGTAAGGGGCAGTGGTCAACCAATCCTGAACACCTGCCAGATCACTATAAAGGATTCACTCAGTGGAATGGTCCTTACTTTATTCAGAAAGCGCAACTCATTGGCAAGAATACAGAGACTGTTATCCGGACGATCCTCAAATCCAGACCATACGAAGTACAGACCTATCGTATGTGTCTGGGTATTCTGGACTTTACAAAGAAGTACAGCAATAAGACTCTGGAAGAGTGCTGTAAGCAGGCGGTTGCTCTGAATAAGCAGAAATATACCTTTATCAAGAATACGATAGCTGTTGTAGCAGATGATCTCGGAGAAGCAGGCTATCATCATCCCACATCGGCAAAGAAAGAACCGGTACGCGGAGGGTATGTAATGCCACCGGAAGCTTCCAGTATCGACACTCTTTTATCACGCAGCAAGGCTCTTGCTGATCAGATACGAGAGGGGGCCGATGAATAATGCTTACAGGAACTGTACTGATAAATGAACTCGTTGATGAACTGAACGAACTTAAGCTTTCAACTATGGCAGCTACATTGGATGATCTGTATCACAAACCCGGATTTCTGGAAATGGATCGGCTTACGCTTATTGCAGAACTGATCGGACCACAGTTTCAGGAAAAGGTCAGCACGACATTAAAGAATCGCTTAACAGCGGCACATCTGAAGGGCTCACCTGAAGAATTGTCAGACTGTGTGGACTCTGACAAGCGGGAGTATCTGCCTGCCGGTATAACAGAGGTTCTTTCCTCTTTTGACTTTATTGAAAGAGGCTACAATCTCTGTATTCTCGGAGAATCAGATGCCGGAAAGTCTTACCTTGCAAAAGCTATCGGCATAAAGGCCTGCAACCGATATAACGTCGGTTACTTTCACAGCGAGGAACTTTTGGAAAGCATGGTAGCTCTTAAAGAGCAGGATTACGATAAATATGCTCGCAAGATGAAGAAGTATCTCAAATGGGAACTGATCATCCTGGATGACTTCCTGCTTCACACAATCACTGACGAAAGAGAGATTAAAATCCTCTTTGAACTTCTGGAGAAGCGGAACGAGCAGAGGAAAAGCACCATCGTATGCTCACAGCGTGATCCGGATAACTGGAAAGCGATGATCCTCAACGATGAGGTATCTGCCAATTCCATCATGAAGAGAGCTACAAAGCACTACACGGTTAAGATCAACACACGATAAGCGGTGGTCTTCTAACTAAAAAATAGGCGGCCGTTGACTTCGGAAAGCGGCCGTTCTAAAACAGAATGGCGACCGCTGAGCTCCGTAAAATGCA
>NZ_QWGL01000097.1 GCF_003435375.1 Clostridium sp. AM34-11AC
ACGACAAACGCATGAATGATTGTCTACCACCAATTCTGTTTTCAGCTATTTTTAAGCTTCTAAAAGTTCTTCCAGATACTGAATTGGACGCATGCTAACTACGAACCTTTTCTTTCTCATCGACAACTTATGCCTTGTCATTTGTGCCGGCTTCAAAATACTTAGGCTCCATTTTCTTATGATATTCAAATTTTGTGCTGCCATTTTATCTAACGTTGTGTTTGCATCTTCCCGGAATGTTACATCCAAATGCCAGTGCATACTTTCTATACTCCAATGTCCTCTGACTGCACGACTGATCTGCTCTATATCTGCCTTTAAACTACTGATAAAATAACGATACTCTATCCTTCTCTTTCCATCCTTCTCTATCGTTTTCTTTTCCATCACGATACTGGACAGCCCTTTCCAGTTCTTTTTCTGACTTAACCATTTAATATCTTCTGTTTGATAATACTCCCTTATTTCAACCTGACCATGTGCCTTTTCCTGTGTCTTTTTGTAATTACCGCTCGCACGGATTCTTTTTTGAAACTCTTCATCCGAAAAGTATTCCTGCACATCCTCATACAGGCTGTTTTGATTTCTCTTCAATGCAAGAACATAATCTGCCCGTTTTTTCTTTATTTTTTCCGCTATTGCAGTCTGTGTTCCCATTGCATCAATCGTTACGGTCTGGCCTTTTATCTGGATCTTATCCAACAATTCTGGAATCACTACGATTTCATTGCTTTTTTCTTCAACAGCTTTTTGTCCAAGACAAAAACCATCCTCTTTACTCCACGCGGATACAATGTGAGCTGCCTTTCCAGCTCCCCTTTTATTGGAACGCATGGTTTTTCCATCAATACAGATGATTTTTTTCAGCAGCTCTCCATCATCCTGATTTAATCGGTCCTGCCATTTTCCATAGAGTTGTTGTAAGATTTCTGGTGATATCATCCCCATAACACGTCTGATCGTATCATGGGATGGAATCCCGTTCTTTAACTCGATATACTTACGAAGATAGTCCTGATAATTTTCCGCAAACAATGCCATTTCTACCCAGTCATCCGCATTCGCTAACGTTGCGAACAACACAATAACAAGAATATCTTTTAATGTGTGACGAATTTTTCTTTGCTGGCGATCATCTTCTATGTATTCCAGCCAATCTAATAATTCCTGCATATACCAACGCCCCTTTTCTTTTAATTTTACCAGAAAAGGGGCATGTTCACAATTTATTTACTCATGCGTTTTTCGTG
>NZ_QWGL01000098.1 GCF_003435375.1 Clostridium sp. AM34-11AC
CCAACCGCTTGATTAAGAAGTCTTTTAGAGCATACAACACCGGCAGCCATCTTGAATTTGCGGTACTGCTTGACAGCAAAGTGGTCCGGCTCCCGTTCCTCCAACTGAGAAAAAAGCAGGTCCACCGGGCTTTGATAAGTTTCGTCATCCTCTCTGGCTTCACTGGCATTGATAAGGTCCAGAAGTGTGATGAAGTTCTTTTCTTCCTCCGTGGCCTCATACCAGATGTAGCCGATCAGTGCGGAATAATAGAGGCGTTCTGCTTTGACCCAGAAATCTTCCGAAGATTTTTCTCCTTCGCCCTTCGTGTTCATAATCAGGGCGTTCACCAGCTTTAAGATATCTTTCTCTGATCGGATATAAGCCAGCGGATTGTATTTCATGGATTTTCGGAAGTTTATCAGGTTGAGGCACTTGATACGGTATTTCTTCCGTTCCAGGAAAGCGCCGATCTCCGGCAGCAAGGTTCCTTTCGGATCAGTGCAGACATAGGACGAATGAGCTTGCAGCAGCGACGGCTTGCAGAAGAACCGCGTCTTGCCGCTGCCGGAACCGCCAATCACCAGAATGTTTTTATTTCTGGCATACTTCGGCTGCTTTGGGCGGCTCGCCATCGTGATCCGTTCCGTCTGCGTCATGGGGATGTTCTGGAAAAAGTCCTTGTCCATGTAGGGAGCGATATCTGCCGCCGTACCCCAGCGGGCAGAACCATACTCAATCCCGTGGCGGTATTTCTTGGCGTTTTTGCCTTTCAGGTAGACCGCCATGCGAAGGACCACCGCACCGGCTATGCCAATCAGCAGGTCCGTGGGATGGAAACTGAGCCACGGTGAGGAAAATGCTGCCGTGAAGCCGTCCCCGATGGAGAGCAGCTTGCCGGAGAGGTCAGCACCGGGCGCAAGCCGGAAAGCCTGTGCCAACTTATCGAAGGGATACACGAACAGAAGATACGGAAGGTTCAGCAAAAACAGTTTTTTCATGTTCATCTCTGCACGCTCCGATCTTTGACCTTTACTTTCTCCCGGTCAATGGTGCGGTGTTCCGTTTTCTCCGCCGCCTGTTCCTTCGCCTGGGTCAGCCGCTCCCGGATGGAGGGCTTTTCCTCACGGCTCATTTTCCGGCTGGCAAACTCCTGAAATGCCGCTGTGATGGCATCCGCGTCCCGGCTTTTGAAAAAGACCAGGTAACGAGGCTGCTCTGCAGTGGTGTCCTTCTTCAAGGCAAAATCCACATGGTATTTCTTCG
>NZ_QWGL01000099.1 GCF_003435375.1 Clostridium sp. AM34-11AC
ATGCTGAGTATAAGGCCTGAAATGTTAATGTTTCCATTTGAGGCTGAAAGCGTTGCCTATACGGTATGCCAGCATTTTGGCATAGATACCTCGGATTATTCCTTTGGTTATATTGCAGGGTGGAGTAGTGGTAAGGATATGAAGGAACTGAAATCTTCCCTAGATACTATACGAAAGACGGCATCGGAACTTATTACAGGAATTGAGGGAGCATTAAGGGAATTGCAACTAAATCGTGAGATGGAACAGGAACAGAGTAAAGAGTGTATCCTGCTGATACAGAATGAAGATCTGACGGAGTTCAGCCTTGTCAATGTTCGTGGAATGGATAGGCAGGAACTTGTGGCTACTTTATCTAACATGAGTGAGGATGATAAACTCAGCATACAGGCATACTTGGAAAGTAAAGGTGCATGGACTACAGAGCTTGGCAATGAGAAATCAAGAGAATTTGAGGAGTATCATCTTGATGTTCGTTACAATCTTGATACAGATGAGATTATTGATGTGAAAGCAAAAATTGCAGAGCAGATTGACAGTAATCTTTCGGTTATGGAACAGGCAGAGCAGCTTATCAATCAGTTGGAAGCGGAGAAAACCATATTTACATCAGATGAGCGTAACTTGATTGTAAATTATGCTTATAAGCTCGATGATATGAATAAGACAAGGGATCTTGCAGAAAAACTGGCATATCAGCTTGAGTATGCACAGCAGGATGTGGGTCTGACTATCATAGATGCACAGACAGAGATTGAATCACTTCCAGACTTGATGATTGGTTTGTCTGAAATGCGTGAGTACGGTTATACATGGAATGAAATGCTGCCACTGACGCAGGAGAAAGCATTGGAATTATTTGTTCACGATTTGCCCGTGTATCTGTTACACAATGATGGTTCGGAAACCACGGTAGAAGATAGAAAACAGATTACGGAGCATGATGGAATTTTTGGCATTGAAAAAGGTGATTGGGAAAATGAAAGAAAACTTCGTTCCATGCAGGCTGAACTTTCGGACAATCAAATAAATAAAGAAGCACAGCTTTTGTACGGCAGCTCTGACAAGTACGGTATTTATCAATTGAAGCATAATCCGGAGTTGAATCATCTGCGATTTGAGGGTACAGAGTCTTTAAAGCGTATGGGTATTACGAAGGACAATTTTGATGCAATCAAACCGGAAAACTATGAATTAATTTAACCTGTTGTGCTAGATAAAATAATATAAAGAAAC